>VHBB01000035.1 GCA_016872155.1 Sphingomonadales bacterium | reverse complement strand
CCAACTGATGAAGACCCTGTATCTACATGGGAGTCCTGACTTTTATGGATCGGGAAAGGTGCTGCTGGAGATCTTGCGTATTCCCGGCAATGCCGAGCAAGCGATCGTGGTCTTCCCGCACGAGGGGCCTTTATGCGAACCCATCAAGAAAATGGGGATCGCCGTTCATATTATCAATATGGGCGCACTGCGAAAAAAATATTTTACGCCGCAAGGAGTAATCGGTCGGGTGTTTCTTTGGATCGCTGCCATTATCAAGATCAGACAGCTCATTAAAAAAGAAAAGATCGAGCGACTCTATATCAATTCACTTACCGTTGTTATTGGTCCATGGCTCAAAACGAATCGAAAGATGCGATTGATCTGGCATCTGCACGAGATCGTGGAAAGACCTCGGGTGCTGACCGCCTTTTTAGGCTTTTTACTTCGCCGGGCCGATCAGCGTATTGCCGTTTCTAAGGCCGCTCAAACGCATTGGCAAACCCTCTTAGCGCCTTTACCTGTTGATCTTTTATACAATGGGATCGATCTTGAATTGGGTAATGCAGATAAAAGAGACCGTATCGGGAACAAAGAGCTTGGTTACGAAGCCTCTCGGCATAAAGCTCCTGGGTATGACGCGCCTGGGTACGAAGCGCCTGGGCTTGACGCGTCTGAGCAAGAAGTGCCTGGCAACCCCGATCTGGTCATTGGAATGATCGGACGCATTCAAGAACGTAAAGGACAATCTTATTTACTTCGAATCTTGGATGACCTGCGTAAAGATCCTAACTATAATCCCTCGGTAAGGTTTAAGGTACTGATAGCGGGCGATGCCTACCCCGGCTACGAGCATCTGATCGGTCAATTAGAACAAGAGATACTTCAACTTGGCCTGCAAGACCAAGTGCGCTATATCGGCTATCAAGAGGATATGGGAGCGTTGCTCTGCAAACTAGACCTGGTGGTAGTCCCCTCGACAGAACCAGATTCTTTTCCGACCGTGGTACTCGAGGCCATGAAATTCTCGTTGCCTGTACTCGCCACGCGACAAGGAGGATGTCTGGAAATGATCGAAGAAAATGTAAGTGGCTTTTTTATTCCGCTCGATAATGCCGATGCCAGTGCCAAGATACTAGCGAACGTACTGGCCAATAAAGAGCGACTGCAAGAAGCCGGAAAAAAAGGAAGAGAACGAGTTGCTGCACTATACAGCGAGCGGGCTTTTAGAACTAACTGGCTGCGGCTGGTGCAGGGCTGACCAGGCCGTGGACATGATGCCCGTAAAGAACCAACCCACATAACTTACATAGAGATAAGATTCTACTGCCGCGGTAAGTGCCGGAATAAAGAGTCCGATACGGATCAAAAAAACAATCAGTCCCAATTGCTGTGCCTTGCCGGTACTATTCTTAAATAACCAATCCGCCATATAGGCCGATATAAAGAGCAAGGCCAGATACAAAAAGAGCGCCACCACGCCACATTGCACGCCCAAAATAATAAACTGGTTCTCTCCTCCTGTATTGAGTCCTATGGCACCTGCTACCCTGCCC
>VHBB01000034.1 GCA_016872155.1 Sphingomonadales bacterium | reverse complement strand
CCATCTTCTTTGCTGTTTTAAGGAGTGCAAAGGTAGGGATAACCCCCCTTTTAGCCAAATTTATCGTTTTTTTAATTTACGGGAATCCCTTGCAAAACCTTACTAATTAGCCATTTTGCGCGATATTTGTACCCTGAAATCCCCCCTTTTTGTAACACCTTGACATTCATGAAGGATTTTTCTTATATCACCCAGTCCCATCCTGCGTTCATAGAAAATTTGTATCGTGATTTTGTAAAGGACCCCGCTTCGGTCGACCCCGACCTAAGAAAGTTTTTTGAGGGGTTTGATTTTGCCCTTCGTTTTGCCACTACCGATGCAGGGGCTAGTGCCAAAGAGGCCGCTCCCGTTGCAACCGATATGGACTGGGCTAAAGAGCTCAAGGTGTACCAGCTAATCATGGCCTATCGCAACAAGGGTCATCTGGTGGCAAAGACCAATCCGATACGGCCCCGCATCGATCGCGGTGCCCGCTTAGAGCTGGCGCATTTTGGATTAACGACACAAGAGTTGTCCCAAACTTTTTATGCCGGTCACGTGCTGGGATTGACGCATGCAACACTACAGCAAATTATTGCGCACCTCGAAAAATGGTATACGGGTTCGGTGGGTATAGAGTTTACCTACATCAGCGATCCTGCTAAAGTAGAGTGGCTAACGGATGCCGTAGAAAAGAAGATGCATCAGCCCTTGCCCATCGGCACTAAAAAAAGAGTCCTTGAAAAACTCAACCAAGGAGTGATTCTTGAGAAATTTCTTCATACCAAATACGTCGGTCAAAAAAGATTTTCGCTCGAGGGCGGAGAGACCACCATTGCGGCACTAGATGCGATTATCAACACGGCCGCCGAGCTGTCGGCAAAAGAGGTGGTGATCGGTATGGCACACCGCGGTCGTCTTAATGTACTGGCCAATGTAATGGGTAAGACCTACGAGCAAATTTTTAGCGAGTTCGAAGGAACGGCCAAGGTCGATCAGACCATGGGTAGCGGCGATGTAAAATATCATATGGGATATGGGAGTGAGGTGCAAACCCCCGAAGGAAAGACCATCAGTCTTAAACTGATGCCTAATCCCTCGCACCTCGAAGCCGTTAATCCTGTTGTGGCCGGATTTGCCAGGGCAAAGGCCGATGTGCTTTACCAATCCGATACCGACAAGATTGTTCCGATCCTTATACACGGCGATGCCTCTATTGCCGGGCAGGGCATTGTCTACGAGATGCTACAAATGAGTGGACTGGCCGGGTATAGCACGGGCGGTACCCTTCATTTTGTTATCAATAACCAAATTGGATTTACGACCGACTTTAGCGAGGCGCGCACGGCCGATTATTGTACCTCACTGGCTGCAGCCGTTCAAGCGCCGGTCTTTCATGTCAATGGTGACGATCCCGAAGCGGTGGTCAAATGCGCCCAATTGGCTACACAGTACCGCCAGCAATTTAACAGCGATGTCTTTATCGATATGGTTTGCTATCGTCGTCATGGCCATAACGAGGGGGATGATCCTAAGTTCACGCAACCTCGTTTGTATCAGCTTATCGAAAAGCATGCCAATCCAAGAGAGGTCTATGTAGCGCAGTTGCTGGCCGATGGGGATAGTGAAGTGCAGTCGCTGGCCAAGGACATGGAAAAAAAGTTTTGGCAAGATTTGCAAGAGCGTCTC
Organism: Sphingomonadales bacterium; assembly: GCA_016872155.1. Taxonomy (GTDB): domain Bacteria; phylum Bacteroidota; class Bacteroidia; order Chitinophagales; family Chitinophagaceae; genus JJ008. The sequence continues at coordinate 893 of VHBB01000034.1, read as the reverse complement.
GACGAAGTAAAGCAACATCCGTTACCGTATCAATATCAACCGCCGGAGTTGGAATGGAAAAAATTACGTCGGGCTACTCCCGAAGATTTTTTATACTCTCCGGTTACCGCTATCGATGCCACGCAATTAAATCAACTGATGCAGGCACTCTTGTCGTGGCCTGCCAATTTTAAGCCGCTTCGTAAGGTCGAAAAGATCTTGCAAGACAAGATCAAGTTATTTGAGCAAGAGCAAAAGATAGACTGGGCCACGGCCGAGTTGCTGGCTTATGCCTCGCTGGTGGCCGAAGGAAGAAGGGTTCGTGTAAGCGGGCAGGATGTATCGAGAGGGACCTTCTCTCACCGGCATGCCATTTTGCGAGACGATAACACCGATCAACCCTATAATCGCCTTTCTCGTTTACCGGGTGCGGGCGGTGCTTTTACGATCTACAATTCGTTGTTGAGCGAATACGCGGTGCTGGGCTTTGAATATGGATATGCCCTTGCCAATCCCAGTGCTCTCGTGGTGTGGGAAGCACAGTTCGGTGATTTTGCCAATGGGGCCCAAACGATCATCGATCAGTTTATAACGGCGGGCGAACAAAAGTGGAATCGCATGAATGGCGTCACCCTTTTATTGCCGCATGGCTACGAAGGGCAGGGGCCGGAGCATAGTAGTGCCAGAATGGAACGTTTTTTGCAAATGGCCGCCGAACTCAATATTGTAATTACAAACATCACCACCGCTTCTAATTTCTTTCATGCACTCCGCAGACAACTCGCCTGGTCGTTTAGAAAACCATTGATCAATTTTTCTCCGAAGGCCAACCTTCGTTTGCCCGGCGCTTACGCAGGTGCGACCGAATTTACGCAAGGGGGCTTTAGAGAAGTGATCGACGATGCCGAGGCACA
>VHBB01000033.1 GCA_016872155.1 Sphingomonadales bacterium | reverse complement strand
CAAAAAGGGGGGATTTCAGGGTACAAATATCGCGCAAAATGGCTAATTAGTAAGGTTTTGCAAGGGATTCCCGTAAATTAAAAAAACGATAAATTTGGCTAAAAGGGGGGTTATCCCTACCTTTGCCCTCCTTAAAACAGCAAAGAAGATGGCTAATCACAGCGCTACCAAGAAAGACGCCCGCCAGGCCGCCAAACGCCGCGACCGCAATAAGTATTACGGAAAGACCACCCGTAATGCCATTCGCGACCTCAAGGCCACCGATGCCAGTGGTATGAAAGAGCAATTTCCTACGGTAGCCTCTATGATCGACAAATTGGCCAAACGCGGCATCATTCACAAGAACAAAGCCGCTAATTTAAAGAGCAAATTAGCCCGTAAAACGAATACCACGAAGTAAGCTTCGCTGCATTCTGTTTTCAATGCATGATAGTTCAAAAAGGCACCCGCTGTGGTGCCTTTTTCTTTTGCGTATTTTTAATGCAAACTTCGCTCCAATGCTACGCTCTATCTACACGCTGCTTTTAGTGACCCTCTCTTTTTTTGCAAGGGCTCAGGCTGTGTTGCCGCCAACTGTTTACGAAGTCTCAAATGGAATGCAAACACCCACCTATGCACAGATCATTTCTTGGTGGAGCGCGGCCGATCGGGCCAGCAAGAAAATAGCGTTACTGACCAAAGGCCCCACTGATGCAGGATTTCCGCTGCACTTGGCATTGATCAGTGAGCAAGGGTATACCTCGGTGCATCAAGCCAAAAAAGAGGGAAAGATCGTTTTGTTGATCAACAATGGAATTCACCCTGGCGAACCCGATGGCATCGATGCCAGCATGTTGCTGGTAAAAGACATTGTTGCCGCAAAGATCCCGTTGCCTGCCAATATCGTACTCGCCATTATTCCGGTCTACAATATCGGAGGGTGCTTGCGACGCAGCCCCTACTACCGCGTAGACCAAGAGGGCCCCGAAGCCTTTGGCTCGCGAGGCAATTCGCAGAACCTCGACCTGAACCGCGATTTTATTAAACTGGATTCTAAAGAGGCCTTTTCGTTCAGTGCTATTTTTCAGGAATGCGATCCCGATATTTTTATAGATAATCACGTCAGCAATGGAGCCGATTACCAACATATCATGACGCTGCTTACCTCGCAATACAGCAAGTTAGGAGGATCCATGGGCGCTTATTTGCACGACACCTTCGAGCCCGCGCTTTACAAGGCCATGAAAGAAAAGGGATATGACCTGATTCCCTATGTAAACATCGGCGGAGATAAGCCCGAAAAAGGGTGGACCGAATTTTGGGATAGCCCCCGCTACACCAGTGGATATGCTACGCTATGGAGCAGCTTTGCCTTTGTACCCGAAACGCATATGCTAAAACCTTATCCGCAACGGGTCGCCTCTACCAAGGCCCTGATGGAATGCTTTATCGCATTTGCCGGCAGCAACGCAACCACTCTTCGCAACCTACGAGAGGAAACTAAAAATAGGATCAGCGCCGCGACTTCGTTTCCGATCAGTTGGCGCTTAGATAAATCGCGCTTTACAAACTATACGTTTAACGGATATGAGTCGGGCAGCAAACCCAGCGACATTAGCGGACAACCTCGCCTTTACTACGATCGCAACAAGCCCTTTACAGCCACCGTACCGATCTATGGATACTATGCGCCCGAGCGCATTATTAACAAACCCAAAGCCTATGTTATTCCGCAAGGTTGGTGGAAGGTCATCGAACGTTTGCAGGTCAATGGGATCCGCATGCGAAAACTCTCACAAGACAGTACTATAGAGGTTGAGTCGTATCGGATCGAAGATTACAACACCGCAGCCCGCCCTTACGAGGGACACCATGCCAATAGCAATGTAAAATTGAGTTGGCAAAAACAATCGCTCAGTTTTTTGAAAGGGGATTGGTACATACCACTCGATCAACCCGGCAATCGCTTTTTAATGGAGACCCTCGAGCCACAGGCCGAGGATTCTTACTTTGCCTGGAATTTCTTTGATCCGATCTTGGGGCAAAAAGAAGGTTATTCTGCCTATGTATTCGAAGATAAAGCCGCTGCTTATCTGCAAACCCAACCCGAGTTGCAAAAGCAACTCCAGCAACGCGTGGCCGCCGACAGCAGCTTTGCCAAAAGCGGCAGGGCTCAACTCGATTTCATTTACAAGAATTCACCCTGGTACGAACCCGATCATAACCGCTATCCTGTATTCAGGGTGCTGCACTAAAAGGTTCCGGGGGTGTATGTTCGTCTGACCCTGCCGATATAAATATCGGCAGAGAGAGAATGAAAAAAAAGAAAGCAGCGCCGTGGCGATAGGGTCTGACGAATATACTCCCAACCCCAGGGCTTCTTTTGATGGTCTGAAAAGCCCAACTATAGCAACAGCCTTACATGGCTAGGCATAAAAAAGCCCAGTTGGAAAACCAACCGGGCTAAATGAATATGGCAGCTACCTACTCTCCCGCATTGTGGTGCAGTACCATCGGCCATAAGGGACTTAACTTCTCTGTTCGGAATGGGAAGAGGTGAACACCCTTGGAAAAACCACCATAAGATCTTCTCTGCATGGCTGCAGCAATAAGATTAACATATTGGAAAATGTTAGCGAGTACCTTGTTTTTTCTTAAAAAAGAAAAAAAATTAAAGCGTACGGGCAATTAGTACTACTCGGCTTTGATGTCGCCACCTTTACACCTGTAGCCTATCAACGTCATAGTCTTTGACGGCCCTTAAAAGTAAACTCATCTTGAGGAAGGTTTCACGCTTAGATGCTTTCAGCGTTTATCCTGTCCGTACATAGCTACTCAGC
>VHBB01000032.1 GCA_016872155.1 Sphingomonadales bacterium | reverse complement strand
CAACCGAAAAAACACAGTCTTGAATTTCTACGCGAAAAAGCACACTTGCGTTTTCGTACCAACACCTTTGCGGCCGTCTTTAGAGTTCGTCATGCCTTATCGTTCGCAGTGCATCAGTTCTTTAATCAAAAAGGATTTTTATATCTCCATACACCTATTATTACCGCCAGCGATGCCGAAGGGGCCGGTGAAATGTTTCGAGTTACCTCATTGCCGCTCGATGGATCGGCCCCGCGTACCGAAGAGGGGCAGATCAATTTTAAAGAAGATTTTTTCGGCCGCTCCACCCACTTGACGGTAAGTGGTCAACTCGAAGGAGAACTGGGCGCCACCGCCTTTGGCGAGATCTATACATTTGGCCCCACCTTTCGTGCCGAGAATAGCAATACCACGCGTCACCTGGCCGAGTTTTGGATGATAGAACCCGAGATGGCCTTCTATGATCTGGAAGATAACATGAATCTGGCCGAGGAATTTATCGGGTATATCATTCGCTATGCCATGGAGCATTGTGCCGATGATCTGCAGTTTTTGGACCAGCGCCTGGCCGAAGAAGAAAAGCAGTTACCACAAGATAAGCGCAGCGAGATGGGCTTGCTCGAAAAGCTACGTTTCGTAACCGAAAATAAATTCGAACGCTTAACGTATACCGAGGCTATCGACATATTGCGCGAAAGCAACTACAATAAGAAAAAGAAGTTTCAGTACGAGATTACCGGATGGGGCATGGACTTGCAAAGTGAGCACGAACGCTATCTGGTCGAAAAGCATTTTAAGAAACCTGTTATTCTTTATAATTATCCTGCCGGCATCAAGGCTTTTTACATGCGTCAAAATGATGATGGTAAAACTGTTGCCGCTATGGATATACTGGCACCGGGTATTGGAGAAATTGTAGGAGGGTCGCAGCGCGAAGAGCGACTGGAAAACCTGCAACAAAAGATGGCGGCCATGGGCATTGGCGAAGAAGAACTCTGGTGGTATCTCGATACCCGCCGCTTTGGAACCGTGCCTCATGCCGGATTTGGACTGGGTTTTGAACGCATGGTTCAATTTGTGACCGGAATGAACAATATCCGCGATGTAATCGCCTTTCCGCGTACACCGGGCTCTGCCGAATTTTAACGAGTATCCGTTCGACACCTTCTCTCCTCGCGCTTATTCGTAATCACCGAGCGAAGAGAAACGTTTTTGCTTTACCTTCTTTACTCTTCGTGAATGCACATAACGGGGACATGGCTTTGATAGACCAATTGCCTAGTTGAACTTTTCTTAAAGAGCTTATCGACCAACTTATGTTGTTTGGGAATACTGATGATCAGGTCCAGGTTGTTTTTTTCAGCAAACTCATTGATGGCATCCTCGATGTCGTTATGTTCCAGAAAAAAATAAACGGGTCGCAAGTCGCTCAATAAGGTTTCGAGTAAAACGGTCTGCTCTGGTTTTTCTTCTTGATCACGTCCATCGGTATTTACATTGAGCACATATAACTCGGCCTCAAAATTTTTAACCAGGTCGCGAATAATTCGAGTGGGGGTGGTCGCTACCACTTCTTTGCAATCGCAAGCGAAACCGATCTTTTTGATCCCTTTTCCAAAGGTCTTTCCGGGCGGAACGCAAATGACCGGTACATGCAAGTGGCGAATGGCACTTAATGCGTTGCGGCCAAAGAGAACCCGCTCAAAGGCCGAGGCTCCCTTTGTGCCCATTACAACGGCAAAGGGTCTGATCTTTTCGCAGATGGCTTCGAGTTCGTCTGTTACATTACCCAGCCGCGTTTCGGTATAGATCTTTTGATCTCCATGTAATATTTTACGTGCGGCTTCTCGCACCTGTTCCATTTTTCGTTCGGCCGCTTTTCTTAACTCATCGATAGAGACCAGTACAATGGGTGCATCACTATAACTGACCGGCACCTGGTATACGTGCAGTAACATTAGATGGGCCTTTATAGCATTGGCCATTTCCAGGGCATAGTGCAAGGCATTGGTGGCTATGGGAGAAAAATCGGTGGGTACTAGTATTGTCCTCATGGGGTCTGCGTTTGTCTTAAAGATAAACGCAGGCGTTGCGGCAACCCATGACCAAGGTCAGCGAGCTTATTGACGTTGAGTTGGCATAGCCAGAAAGGCGCCTACTCTTTCTCGCACATTTTCGCGAACGTTCAAATAGTATAGGTTGATATCACCCACATGATAATTATCGGTGCGATACAAGAAGCTGCCCGGAAAATGGGGGCGGTAAGAATACACGACACCATTTTTGATCTGCGCATCCGTTGTTTTTTTATACACTTTATTAAAGCGTGTCAGCACCGAGCCTTTGTTTAGCTGGCGTGATACAAAATTAGTATCGGTTGTCCAGGTGATGGGATTGGTAACGATCAGAGAGGTCTTTCTTTCTTTTTCTTTGGTCACCCAGGGCGCTTCGTATCCCATTTTAAAAGTGCGCCAGCTGCATAGACAATTCGTTTGCGAGGGGGTTATACAAGCGCTGAGTGTTTTGAATTGACTTGTTTCGAGCGGCCATCCCACTACATAGGCCACGACCAATTGTTGTTGAAGCGATTTATTGTCGAAAAATTCCTTGAGCAGTTCTATGGCCATTAGGGCGCCCTGACTATGCGAGGCAATAATGATCGGACGCTTATTATTATAGTGTTCCAGATAATAGCGAAACGCAGTTCGTATATCGGAGTACGCCAATTGTAAGGCCTTTAGTGAGGCCAAGGAGTCGTTGCTGTAAAAATTACCGATATGCGCCTGCCGGTAACGAGGGCTGAATACGCGACTTTGTTCATTAAAAGCACTTGCTTGAAAAAGGATGGTCGAATAATCTGTCTTTGCATTAATATAGTAGTCATCAATGGCTGCGTTGGGGATTGCGGCCTCTTTCTTTTCGGTAAAAGTGGTAGGATGAATAAAGAATACATCAGCTGGGGTATCGCCGGGTGCTGTTTTGAGTGGTTTGGGGATACTGTCCGAGGGATCTTTTTTATCAGGATGAGCCGCCCAGTAGTCCAAATTGGTATAATCCGGTAGCCCTGATGGACTCTTAAAAGGATAAAGGGACCGATAGGATTGATATTTATCGGCACATCCGCTAGAGAGCAAAATCAGGCCAAAAAGGGCAAAAAGCGCTATTTTTTGGGTCATATTCCTCAAAAATCGGTAAAAAAAACGGTATTTATAGG
>VHBB01000031.1 GCA_016872155.1 Sphingomonadales bacterium | reverse complement strand
TAATAATGGTTTAAAAGAATAATATATAGACCACTAAAAATCAATCAGACAAGTCAAATCAGCCCTAACTTCGTTAGAACCAACGGTAATCGAGTCTACATGTTTTATTACTGGGCGTATGGATTGAACATAGCATCGGAGATGGAATTTCCAGAGATGCTATCGCACCAAGGAGCGTCGATCGACCTGCAAATTCGTTTAGGAAAAGCGCCTGATACGATTCCCGATGTGCCTTTAAAAGAAATTGGCAGTATGCAAATGAGCGCCAGCCACTACCGGTTGGAGCTGCCCATCTGCACGTATTATGTGCGACAAGGAGAAGAGATCATCATAGAACTAAAGCCCAATGCCGACGACAAATCAGTACGATTGTTTTTGCTGTCCAACGCCATGGCGGCGGTACTCCATCAGCGTCAACAAGTGGCCATGCATGCCGGAGCCATCGTAACCAAAGATGGATTGGTCTTGGTATCCGGACACTCGGGGGCCGGCAAATCAACTACCATTAGCGCACTGCGGCAAATAGGATTTTCTGCATTTGCCGATGATGTGGTCATTGTGTCGCAACAAAACGGAAAAATGATGGGGATAGCCAGCTACCCGATCGTAAAGCTTTGGCAAGACAGCATAGAAAAATTGCAGTTAGAAGCACTTGGCGAAGAAAAGCGGATCAGAGAACAAGTGCCCAAGTATGTACATTCCTTTCATCAGGAGTTTAGCAAAGAACCCATGCCGATCAAAGCGATCTTTTTTCTAGAGAAAGTTTCCGGATCGCTGACGCCGAATGTAGAACCACTGCGTGGCGTACGCGCCTTTGGGTATTTAAAAGAAGGACTTTACCAGACCTCGCAGGCCCATACCCCGGCCTATGCACACTACTTGTTTCAGCTACTATCCGGCATTGCAGAACAAGTGCCGATCAAACTTATTACCAGGGGTCAAGAGAATAACTCCATCGAAGCGGTAACTACGATCATTACAGAAAACATCCATTGAGCGTGTAGCTGGCTAAGTCCGTTCTAAATCCGGTTACGATGTAGGGACCAGCGGCTGTCCAGGCATGACCTTGCAAGGATTGACTTGTCTCTTTTTTAAATCCAACAAATAACAACAAAGGAATTGCTCTTCTTCGAAGCATAATGCGGGCAGTCAAGGCCTGGGTATAACATTCGGTGTTCCAAGGCACGTACCGATGGCAGCGAGTAATGGCAAGTTTAACCGAGCGAAGCACGGCAAGCTGTGTAGGGCTGGGTTCGTTAAGTTGATAATGCAGCTCTACGGGGCGCCCCATCCAGCGTAAGCGCAAGGATGAATCAAAAAATTGTAGCACCACCCTTACTATGACCGAAATAAAGACCGCCTCTAAAAAGTTGAGTAAAGAAAAAAATCTAGTTTTCAACCAATAGCATTTTTTTAGCTTCAAGCGTGGAAAGAAACTGGCCCACCTCGGCAGCACAGGTCGTTTGATCGATCTCGTAACGCTCCAGCAGTTGCGCTACGATAGCCTCGGCCGTGAGCGGCGCGCTAAGCAGTTCCCATATAGTTGTACCCACGGTATTGATTCCAAAATAATCACCCGTTTGCTTATCCATCAGTACCGTTTCGCCGGCCAGATGGCTGATCAAAAATCGATCGGTAACGCGGGTATAAACCTTGCTTTGCATGCGCTAAAGATAGTGTAAATGGGTAATTTTAGCCACCGATGCTACCGATCGAAAAAATAATAGCGGACCATGGGCCCTCGATGGGCGTGATCATTCAGGCGTGTAGGGTGTTTTTACAAACTGCTACCCAGCAAGAGCTTGATACACTGATCGAAAAAGTGAATCCCAACTGGCAAGAAGTAGCCCTTCTTAGCAAAGTTCATCGAATAAGACCGGTTGTATTTCGCGTGCTCATGACGAGCATTGCCCCGGCAGCGCGTAAAGAGCAGTTTAAAAAGGTACTACAACTAAACACCATTCAAAACTTTACCATCGCCACCGAAACAGAGCGCTTGATCGATCTGCTAGCAACGGCCGGTATTAGCGCCATTCCCTATAAAGGCGTAGCCTACTCCAAACAGTTTTATGGAGATATCTCGATGCGTGAATCAAGCGATATTGATCTGGTTATAAAAGCTGATGACCTACCCAAAACATTCGCTCTTTTTGCAAAAGATGGATACCAACAATTCAATCCAGGGCTTTACAAAGCTTTGGGGCAAGAACAATATGTAGTACTAGAAAAGGACCTGAGCTATGATAAAATAGGTAATGGGGCCGATCGCTTTCATGTAGAGTTGCATTACAAGATCACCCATCCACGGTTTGGCGCACCGGATCGTATTAACCAATTCGATCTAAGCAGCACGGTGGCGAGTGAACTTAACAGCGGTCTTGCGCAGTTCTTGACAAGGCCGGAGCATTTTCGTGCGATCACCCTGCACCATTTACTGCATGACGGCCTAGAGTATCTAAAAATATTCGTAGACTTAGCCGTTGGTGTAACTAGTTTAACCAAATCAGTAGATACTGATAACAGTACGTCTACCGCCTCAGTAAGCGACCTTCAAACAGCGCTTTCTTCGCTTGCCACTACCTATCATACTAATGCAATATTTCTGGCTATGGACAAACTGGTTGGTGTCGGCAGCATAGTCGTACAACAAAAAAGTAAAGAGGAGGAGAACCTCTGTAGTAAGATCGTCGTCTTTAATCTCGACTCTACGGTAGGTCGCTATAAGCGGCACCGAGTTTTAAGTCTGCTCAATCACTATAAAAGAAGTATCAGCAACAGAGCCGCTCTTCTACGAGACGAAAAAGAAAGAAAGCGATTTCAAAAAAAATATTGGATCAACTTATTTATGCCCCAGCAAGCCGACGAAGAAGCTATTCCCTTGCCCCAATTTTTAAGGCCTTTTTATTTTATAATAAGACCCATTAGAATTTTACTTAGAAAAAAATCAGACTGACCACTGCTTTTCTGCTGCTTCGCTAAAGCAGGGTTCTTGCTGCCCCCTTTAAAAAAGGCCCAGTAGGCAAACTACTAATAATAGACAACTCCTCTGCAACCGTTGTTTCATTATCCAAGAAACGAAAGATAGCGCTGGCTTTGTTACGTGCAAAGAGACGGGCAAAGACCTTATGGCCGGGCCAATACCCCTTTGCCAAGACTTGTAACAAAACCCGATCGTAAAAATGAAAGCGTCGGGAGTCGCCACGCAAGTCTTGCAATGATTTTTTTTGCAGCAACTGCTGCACAATACGCTCCGATTGTTTTTGAATAAACTGAAAAGTATACCCACTCGAAGCCTTGGTTTGCCCCCCGGCCGTACCCAAATTATAAATACCCTCTTGATAAAATTCAAAGGAGCGGGTCGTCATAGGGATGATGCCAAACTCCTCCTCCACCATGGTATAGTCCTTGATGCCGAGCTTGTCCTCTATATATTTGCGTAAGCCCTGTGCATAGGCCTCGGGTGTTAAGAGCGTCCCGGTAAAAAGTGTGTACTCGACCAACGCACGACGCGTAGAAAAAGGCATTACATAGACAAAGGTGGTGCCCTCCTGTTGGCTAACGGTAAAATCCATTAGTGTTGCGCGTAGAGGATCGAAGCTGTCGGTCTTTGTCTCTATTACCCAGCCCTTAAAATGCTGCAACAGATCCACGTGAGCAGTAGAAGTGACGGCGGGCTTATAAATAGAGTTAAATACCATCGAGGCCGTAAGAGCCCAGGTAAAATTGGTATCTGATTCAACAAAGCCCTTTACCATAATTTGATCGCCAGTGCGGCTTACATCTGTTAGAG
>VHBB01000030.1 GCA_016872155.1 Sphingomonadales bacterium | reverse complement strand
TACCAATCCGGTAATGGTCGTATAGACCGGCAGTCTGGCCGAACAACTCATAAGGGGCGTAACCAAGATGGTAAGTAATCGCTCTTTTCTATTCTCGATATTTCGGGTGCTCATAATGGCCGGGACCGAGCAGGCAAATCCGCTGATCATGGGCATAACACTTTTCCCATTGAGCCCTACACTGCGCATTAGCCGGTCCGATAAAAAACTAATGCGTGCCATATAACCCGAATCTTCGAGCAGGGTAATGATCCCAAATAAGATCATGATCTGCGGAACAAATACTACAATACCCCCCAGCCCGGCTAAGACACCGTAGACCAGCAGGTCGGTTAGCATGCCCGGCGGTAACTGGTCTGCCGTCCATTCTCCCAACTGCCCCATTCCCATTTCGATCCAGTCCATTGGATATTGCGCCAAGACGAACACACTTTGGAAAAATAAAAACAAAACGGAAAGCAAGATCAGATATCCCCAGCGCCGATGCAACAAGATCGTATCTAGTTTTTCGGTACGCAGGGTTCGCTGCAGTGGATCGGGCTCAGCAACGGCGATCTGCATAAGCTGTCGAATACGGGCATAACGCTGTAAGATCTCTTCGGCCTGAATTTTAGTAGGCGTAAAGGCAACCTCTTTTTTAATGGACTCCACCTGCTGTTGAAATAAAGCGGGCAACTCAAACGAATCGTTATGAGTAAGTAGGTGAATGGCTTTATAATCACTGCAATCAGGCGCAATCGCTTTTATTTTTTGAATCGCGAGTGGGGCCAAACTAAGATTATCGATAAAATCGCGGGGAGGAATTTTATAGGCACCTTGTGAGGTAAGCCCGATCGCTTTTTTTAATTCCGTTACCCCCTTTCCTTTTCGAGGATCTACCGCTACCACCGCTACGCCTAATTCACGAGCCAGCGCTCCAATATCGATCTTGATGCCGCGCTGGCGGGCCAGATCCATCATAGTAAGGGCTACTACGACTGGTCGCTTCAGATCGAGCAATTGGGTACAAAAAAGAAGATTTCTTTTCAGGTTGCTGGCGTCGACCACCACCACGATCAGATCGGGAACAATATCTGTCTCTTCGTTCATGACCACCCGATAAGTAACCCACTCATCGAGCCTTCTTGGATAGAGACTATAGGTGCCAGGCAGGTCTATGATAGAGGCCGAAACCTCTCCAATAACAGCGGATCCCAGTTTTTTTTCGACCGTTACCCCCGGAAAATTGCCCACCTTTTGTTGCAGTCCGGTCAGACAGTTAAAAAGCGAGCTTTTACCACTGTTGGGATTACCCACTAACGCAATATGCAGACCGGTCTGACTCAAGCTGTTAATAATAGAATGCAAAAGTAGACACTGAGCGCCAAACCATCCCCCAAAATCTCGGGCTTAATGCACAAAGCATCCGGACAGTTGGTAACTTTGCTGCCGGTTAATTATACCCCTATGCGAGTTTTTACAAAATTTCCGCTTGCTATAGTATTGCTTGTGCTGAGCGCTTGCACGACTACGCGACATCTTGATAAGAAAAACAGTTCGTTGCAAAACACCCTCGAAGGCCATGTCCGGTTTTTGGCCGATGATCGGCTCGAAGGCCGCCGCACGGGAACCCCCGGCGAAAAACTAGCTATGGAATACATTGCCGGGCAATTTCAACTGTCTGGGCTGATCCCAAAGGGCACCGAAGGGTATTATCAACCCTTTTCTGTTAATGAAGGAAAAAAAATAGGAACCGATGCGAAGTTGATCATAGCGAAAAAAGCACTGACCCCCGAAAAAGAGTTCTTTGTTTTTTCATTTAGCGCCACCGGGTCTGTTGCGGGTACTCTTACGCCAGGATTACGCGAAATGGGCGCACCCTGGATGATCGATCTGCATGAGGTACTCGAAGAAAATAAGACCAATCCTCATTTTGACTTGGCGGGGTACATTTATGAATTCAGCACAAAGGCCAAAGAAAAAGGTGCGGAAGCATTACTTTGGTATAACAGTAGCACCATAGACGACAAACTTAGCTTTAACGCCAAGGATAAACTACCGCTGGTAAACCTTCCGGTCTTTTTTATCAAACATAACGCGATCGCTCCTTTTTTGAATCAAGAAATTGCTTCGCTAGAACTCGATGCCCGTGCTTCGCTGAGCGATGTAGTCCGAAGCGGGTCGAATGTGATCGGCTATATAAATAACGGCGCCCCTACCACCGTGGTGCTTGGCGCTCATTTCGATCACCTTGGGTATGGAGAAGATGGAAATTCTCGATACGAGAAAAAAGAGGCGGCTATTCATAACGGAGCCGATGATAATGCCAGTGGTACGGCCACCTTGTTGGTATTGGGTTCCGAATTAAAAAAGTCGGCCGCTCGCTCGAATAATTATTTACTCATTGCTTTTTCTGGCGAGGAGTTGGGACTTTATGGATCAAAACATTTCGTTGAGAATCCTACCATCGATCTCAAGACGGTCAATTACATGATCAATATGGATATGGTGGGTCGCCTGAACGATAGCACCAAAACTGTTACTATTGGGGGATACGGAACATCTCCATACTGGTCTTCGGTGGTTAACAATAATACCAAGACTGCGTTTCAGGTAAAGATCGATTCGAGCGGCTCGGGTCCAAGTGATCATACCTCGTTTTATCGCAAAGACATTCCCGTCTTATTTTATTTTACCGGTTTGCATACCGATTATCATAAGCCCAGCGATGATGCTGATCGCATCAACTACAAGGGAATGGTAACCATACTTCGCCACATGGAACAACTGATCGACCAAACCGATAAGACAGGGCGATTGGCTTTTTTAAAAACGCGCGAAACGCAAACCACAACATCGGCACGCTTTAGTGTTTCTATGGGTATTATGCCCGATTATACCTATAGCGGAACAGGAGTAAGAGCCGATGGTGTCAGCGAAGGTCGTCCTGCTCAAAAGGCAGGTATTCGCGCCGGCGATATTGTTTTGCAAATAGGTGATTATAAGATCGGCTCAATGGAGAGCTATATGCAAACGCTTGGAAAATTCAAGAAAGGTGACCGTGTAAAAGTGTTGTATCAGCGCGGCTCCGAACAGATGGTGGCCGATATTCAGTTCTAACGACTATAAGTTGTATCTTGTATAGACCAACCTATGGCAGAACGGGTCAACAAGCTGGTCCTCGATAATTCGCTGATAACAGAAGCCTTTTTTGAGGGAACACGTCTCTTAGGCATCGTTGCACCCATACGGGGGTATCAGTTTTGCTGGCACCTGAATCATACCATCGGCCTCGATTTTCGGATCAATGAACTGGAGATCAAACGCATTTATAAAAAACGCGAATATTTTTTTTCGGTCTATGAGTTTCGCGAACCCACCGGGTCTTTAGAGCATTATATATACAACAATAAGTTTGACGGCGAATTTTTACTGCCCGAGTTCAAGCACCTGGATTTTTTATGGTTGATGAAAGAAGATGAGGTCAGTGAAGCCTCTATCCAGACCACGATTCAAACTATACGACAGATTCCGGCCGTACAATTGGTGGCCGAGCTTTCTACCGATCAAATTCGCAATAAGGAAAATCTGGTTTTTTAGCGAAATTACCGACCAGGATAAATGATCAATGTTTTTTCTGTTGCCTCCACTACTTGCCCGATCGGTTCTGTATGTGCTTCAAAGCCCCGGTCTTTTAATAATTGTTGCACCGCCGCGAGAGCATCGGGTGCTACACTGATCAGCAATCCTCCGTTGGTTTGCGGATCGGGCAGTAGCGTAAAGGCTTCCATTACGTTCACCCCCTTTTCAAATCGGATCTTATCTTGATAAGCACTCCAATTACGAGTAGTAGCATCCGGAAAGATACGTTGTGTGATCAACTCCTGTACGCGGGGCAATATGGGCAGCTGGTCGTAGTAAATGGCCGCGCTGGCATGGCTTCCCTTTATCATTTCGATAAGATGCCCCATGATGCCAAAGCCCGTGATGTCCGTAATGGCATGGACTCCCTTGATGCTTCCGAGTTCGGTTCCGATCTGATTGAGAGAGCAAAGGGCATCGAATAAAACGGTTTGATGCTCGGTGTCGAGCAAGCCCTTTTTATCGGCACTCGCCAGTACCCCCGTGCCCAGGGGTTTGGTAAGCAGTAACCAATCGCCCACTTGAGCCGTATTATTTCGTTTTAGATTTTCGATCGGAACGATCCCAGTAACCGCCAACCCAAAGAGTGGTTCGGGGTTGTCGATGCTGTGTCCGCCGGCCAGGGGAATACCCGCTTCTTGACAAATGGTTCTACCTCCTTCGATCACTTGTTGAGCCATGGCATTGGGCAATTTATCTATGGGCCAACCCAAAATAGCGATCGCTACCAGTGGCTTTCCTCCCATGGCATAGATGTCGCTGATGGCATTGGCCGCTGCGATCTTACCAAAGGTGAATGCATCGTTGACAAGGGGCGAAAAAAAATCGGTGCTAGAGATCAGCGCCATGCCATTACCCAGATCATATACCGCCGCATCGTCATTGGTGTCGTAGCCCACTAACAAAGCCGCATCGTGCGGACGTGCGATGGTGGAGTGCAGGATCTCTTCGAGTACCCGCGGGGCGATCTTACAGCTGCAGCCGCCGCCTTTTGAAAATTCAGTGAGAAGTGGTGTGGTCATGGGGTAGTTTTACAGATTTGCGCCCAACAATTATAATACAAACATCTCTTGAAGGACGGATTTTATCACCAGGACCTCTTTTGCCGTTAAGCACTTGTAGGCCTTGATCAATCTTCTTCTGTCCACTGTTCTAATTTGGTCAAGTACGATACTCCCATTTCTTTTATTATGCCTGACAGGAACTCGCGTGGGGTAATTTTTTATCACACTAGTCATAGGGGCAATAATGACCGTCTGTAAAAAATCATTCATTTCGTTTGGTGAAATGACCACACATGGTCGGGTTTTTCTTATTTCACGACCAATAGTTGGAT
>VHBB01000029.1 GCA_016872155.1 Sphingomonadales bacterium | reverse complement strand
CTAGACGGTTAAAGAAATTGGGATCATCCATTACCTTTTCTGCAGCCCAGACCTTATTTTCTAATAACAGTTTTTCGTAGGGTTTCATAGTCAATTATTTTAATTAGCGCCGTATGGCATATGTTTTTATTTGGTGTTCCTTGATCTCGATCGTAATATTTCTTGCAGCAGCATTTTTTTCAAAATCTTCGATCACCTCCATAATGTCGTTATCTACGAAGTCTGCTTTCGAGAGATCGATCAGCACATGGGCCTCATCGGGCATTTTTCCGAGCTCCCTCTTTAAGATCGGCTTATTAAGAAAAGAAACATGCGAGCGCAGCCGAACCAGAAAATTCTTGTTGTCCTGCACGCTGAGTATGGCACTCTTAAAATCAGTACGAAGCACAAAGATCAATCCGATCCCGATTCCGATCATGACCCCCTTTAGTAGGTCTGTAGCCAATATAGCCAAGATGGTAATAACGAGCGGAGCAAACTGGTCCCAACCTCTTTTATAGTAACTGATAAATAAAGCAGGTTTAGCCAGCTTGTACCCGGTAAAGATCAGAATGGCTGCCAAGGCTGCCTTGGGAATTTGATTGAGCAACCCGGGAATAAACGCTACGCAAAGCAATAGTAAGCCCCCATGATAGATGGTTGACATTTTTGTTTTGGCGCCGGCATTTACATTGGCAGAAGAACGAACGATTACACTGGTAACGGGTAGTCCGCCCAATAATCCCGATACTATGTTTCCAATGCCTTGAGCTTTTAGTTCACGGTTGGTGGGCGTGATGCGTTTGTAGGGATCTAATTCGTCTACGGCCTCAATACTGAGCAGTGTTTCCAGACTTGCCACCAGCGCCAATGTCACTGCCACTGTCCATATTTCCCTGTTACGTAGAACGCGCCAATCAGGGCTGGTAAAAAACGAAAAAAACTCACCTGTATTAGTTGCCGTGGGTAAGATCACCAGGTGTTCGCCCTCCAGCGGTGGCAATCCCATTCCGGCTATGAACGCTTTATTGAGAACTACGGCCAGTATGACCATTAGTAGGGGACCCGGTATAAAACGAATCCAACCACCACGGCTGGTCTGTAGTTTCTCCCAAAAAATATTAATCAACAACGCAGCACCGCCGATTAAAAGAGCTGTTTTGTTGATATTGCCAAAAGCATAAAAAAAGTTAGAAAAGATATTTCCCTTTCTGGCAGGCACCCCTTCGTCACTCTCAAATTGTGAATCATCGCCTAGCAGATGCGGAAATTGATTGAGTAGCAATATTAGTCCAATAGCTGCCAGCATACCCTTGATAACGCTATCGGGAACATAATCGCCAATAATACCTGCTTTGGCAAAGCCCAATATCAACTGAAAAATTCCAGCGATCACTACGGCTAATAGAAAGGCTTCGTACGAAGGGCAATAGAGGCGGCCACAATGGCGGTTAGCCCTGCGGCAGGGCCAGTTACACTCAAGTGAGAGCGGCTGGCTAGCCCCACCACCATACCTCCTATAACGCCGGCGATAATTCCGCTGAACAAGGGTGCATTAGAGGCAAGAGCAACTCCCAAGCAAAGGGGTAGTGCCACCAGAAATACGACGATGGCTGCCGTAAGGTCGTTAGGAATACTCTTCGTGTAGTCGCTTAACGTAGGACTGTTTTTCATAAGACAGAATTAAAGTAATGTACATAGTTTTTTCCATCTTGTACTGTTTCTTGTAAGGATATTTATCGGACCTATCCATTTTATAGTAGTCCGGTCTTATAATTGACCTACCGCCCAGCTTAACTGGTAACCGGCCAACGCCAGTTTTGCCTTGAGTTCCTGTAATTTTTGTAGCGCTTCGAGTCGTTTGTTCTCGCGGGCATTGACCAAGAACAGCGAACTTTCTCCTATGCTAAAACGAATCTCTTCGCCCCGTTGTAGCAGATAATAATTAGCGTAGGCCTTGGTTTGCAAGGATACCTGCGAGCGTAAGTTGACCAGTTCGTTAAAATAGGCTTTGACCTTATTTTCGATCTGGGTAATCTTAAGGTCTTGCTCTAGCATCACCGAATTGATGGTCAGTTTGGTGTTGCGGTAGTTTCCTCTTTCGGCCGAGAGGCGAAGGGGAATACTCATCTTTAGCCCGTACTGAAAATTATTATCGAACAAGGGTGCCTTAAGGGTATTGGTAAAACGATTTCCTTCTTGTAAAAAGTTGTACTGCAGATCGGCCTCTGGCAACAGTTGCTGAAAGCGATAGCGTTTTTCTATCGATAGGCTTTGCAGTTTAAAGGTATAGAGCAGCAGTTCAGGATGATTTTTGCGGGCCACATTGAGCAAACTATCTATTACCGGAAGAGGTTGCATTTCAAGGAGCTGTTCTCCGCCGGGCAGCAATGGGCTCACCTCATCGGGAAGCAGATAAGGATTCCCTTCTGGGGTCCATAAATAAACGGAGAGGTCCAGTTGATTATTACGAAGCTCCAATTGAGCGGCTTGCTGCTGCACCTGTAATTGTTGCAACTGCGCCAGTGCCTCGGTCGTATCGAGGGCCGGACGGTCACCTTGCCTATAGGCCTCACGTACAAAGGCCATTCTTTTTTCATTGACCGCCACGGCTTCGTTCAATACGAACAAGATTTGGTAACTCTTATACCAATTCCAATAAGCCTTTTGGGCATCGAGTAGCAGATCGTTGAGTAGTCGTTGCTGTTCGGCATAAGAAGCATCACGCATTACACGGGCCGTTTGCAACAAAGCCCTGCGCTTGTCCATTAGCAAGTCACGCCCCAGCGGAACACTAATGCCAATATAATTGCTCGTACCGGTTGTTTCGCTGCTGTTGACTCGGTTTCCATTGAGGGTTTCCATACCGGCTTTGACCTCTATGCCGAACCAGGTGGGAATATTCAGTTCGGAGTTATTGTATTCATAATAGGCCGTACCATCAAAGGTTTTTTCTGCCAGTCGTTGCGAGAGCACCGGATCAAATCCTCCTCTGGCTGCCAGCAATTTCGCCTTGGCTTGTTGCACTTGAATACCGGCTTGTTTGGCAATGGGATTATACTGTCTTACCAACTGCATTACCTGTTCGGGCGATAAGGTTTTTTCAGTCGCATTCGCTTGTTGCGCCAAGGCAGGTGCAGTAAAAAATAGTCCCGACCAACTTGCTAAAACCAATAAAGATCTATACACGCAATGCATCATGGGGTAAAAGATTTGTTGGCTTTATCTGTTGCGGGTTGCTTTGGTTTGTAGTAATCGGCCGGGAATCCGTTGATGTTTCGCCAGAGTTCGTACCAAATGGGCACATCTTTTAACAGCGCAATGCCCTGTGCGCCGGCGCCGACCTGTAGCTGATAAGGCCATGGTTTATCGTTTGGATCCTCTTTGATCAGGATCCTAAACTTTCCCTCTTTGCTAATGTTTCTTTCTACCGCTACAATAATGCCGCCAAAGGTTCCATACGAGGCATTGGGCCATCCACTGAACACAATGGCTGGGAATCCATCAAATAAGAAACGTACTTTTTGTCCGGGGGCCATCAGCGGCACATCAAGAGGTCGCATGAACATTTCTACGGCATATATAAATTTTTCGGGTACGATCTCTACGATCATCTCGCCTTCTTTTACATACTCTCCAATGCCGGCTTTACGGGCACTGATCACCTGTCCGCCCTGTGGCGCTAAAATATAATACATACCGTTTCGGATGCTGTAGCTGGCATATAGGTTACGAAGCTTAGCTACATCGACTTGTCCGCTGGCAATTTCGGTGAGTGATTGAAAGCGGTCTCCTTCGGCCTTGGCCACTTTCTCTCTGTTCTCTTGCAATTGCGCATTCATCTCGATCATGGTAATAGTGAGCTCTTGTCTTGTATTGGCCAGTCGGTTATCGGCGCTGATCTTTTTTGTAAGCGCCGATTGATAGGTCTGGTTGCGTTGTTCTACCTGTGTAAGTGATACCAGCCCGCTATCAAAGAGCGCGCGTTGACGATCGAATTGCAGTTTACCGATGTTAAGGTCATTTTGAGCAGCAATAGCTTCGGCGCTATCGGCTTGTACTTTTAGTTGTAACTGCACGATCTTGTTGCGCAACTGCTCTAGTTTTAAGCTAAGTCCGGTATTGAGCGCTGCAATCTGCTTTTCGGCGGCCTGGGCTTTGTTTTGATAAAAGTCGATCGATTGTTCTTTGCCTTTTACCTGTTCCATCGTTCTGTTCAACAACTGCGGATCGAGATAATCTACTTTTACCTCCGTGAGCTGAATGAGGGTGTCACCTGCTTTTACGACATCACCCTCTTTTACATACCATTTAACCACCTGTCCGCCAATGATCGTATTGACCTGTTGCGGTCGTTGGTCTTGATACAAGGTGGTGACCAGACCCCGGCTACGAATATTCTGCGTCCAGGGTAAGAACAGAATAACAAGCATGCCAAGCAAAATACCGTAGAACCAGTACCGCACGCGACTTTTTCGGTCGTAGCGGTAGATTTTTTCGTGTGCTTTAAAGTTTTCTGAATTCATTTCTATATTCATGGCGTAGCTTCTTATTTGGTTTTAGTTAGGCGACCATCTCCCTCCATCATCAATACCTGATCGCAGGTGGCGGCAAAGGCATCATCGTTACTAACTACGATGGTGGTGATATCTTGTAGTGTGGCTAGCAGATCGATAATCTGATCTCTATTGCTGTCTTCCATACCACTCCAGGGTTCTTCTAGCAGCAGTAGTCGAGGCGAACCGGCTACCGCTCTTACCAGCATTATGTTGTGTATAATCTGCTCGGGTAAGCGTTGACCCATCGGGTCCAGTACCGTATCGAATCCCTGGGGGAGGCTCGCAAAGTAAGAGCTTAATCCAACTTTATCGAGCAGTGTCACTACCCGTTTAATATCAATTCCCTCTTTACCCATTGTAATATTTTCCCAGAGCGTTCCTGCGAAAATGTCATCTTGATGCAATACAATCCCAATGTGTGAACGTAATGAGTTTAGTTCATAATTGCGAAGAGGAATATCGTCTATTTTTAAAATTCCTTCAAAGTCTGCAAAGGCTCCATCGAGCAATCGCAAAAGTGTAGACTTGCCGCTCCCGCCTTTTCCCATTACGCAAACTGTCTGACCGGGTTGCACCATAAATTCTATGTTATTGAAAATGGGTGATCGACCGGGATAGCTAAAGCGTAGTTCTTTGGCTTCGATCTTAACCCATTTTTCACTAGCCGGTAGTATGATATTGCCAAATTGCTCCACCGGTTTATCGGTGAGTTTGGCCAGTTTGTCTACAGCCGTCAGGGTATCATAGACACTATCTAGATTAATGATCAACTTTTCTACGGAGTTTAAAATAGTCAGAATTACAATTTCGGCGGCAATAAACTGACCAATATTGAGTTGCTGATTGACCAGCAGCACTGATCCAAAGATCAACATGGCTGCAGTGATCGTTGTTTTAAAGGCTACCAGCGTACGGTATTGCAAGAGGAGAATCTTAAAATGTTCGTTGCGGGCATCGAGATATTGTACAGTAGTCTCATCGGTTTTTCTAAGGTGAAGTCCATTAAGCGTAGCGATCTTGATGGTCTTTACCACACGAGCCATCTCTTCTAGCCATGCTGCTACTTTGTATTTGCTGGCGCTTTCACGAAGACTGCTATCCAATCCACGATTGCCGGTAAAGTACAAGATGGCCCACAGTAGCGATACCACTACAATCGAGAATACAATAAAAGTGGGGTGATAAAAAGAAAGCAATACAAGTCCAAAAAAGATCTGGATCGTTGCTGTCGGTATCTCTAGTAAGATCTTCGATAAACTCTTTTGCAGCGTAGCGGTGTCGAAGAAGCGATTGATCAACTCGGGTAAATAAACGCCATCGTTTTTTTAAGATCAAGTCTTGGAATTGTATCTGTATAGGCAAAGGCATAGCGCACAAAAATCCGTTGCTGGATCTTTTCGATGATCTTCATTTGATTGACCTGCATGAGTCCCGAGATGAGCACTGCCATCACGACCAAAAAGATCAAGATGTATATAGAGGCCCTAAACGAAGCGCCCAATACGAATCCAATAATGGATTGTATCCCGAGCTGAACGGCCAGCAAGATCAAACCATTGAGGATGGCGTAGAAATAGATCGCAGAGATCTCTCCCTTTTCGAGTTTTACGAGGTCTTATATTCTTGAAATCGGACTTTTTACTTTTCCCATTTTTGTTTGGTTGATGATAAGTGGATACGATCAAGCCGGGTATTCACCGAATACCAAAGGCCTTAACAAAAGAACATCAGCAAACGTTGGGAGGAGGAGCTACATATTCCAGATAGGGAGAGGGCGGAAGCAGTGAGCAGCGACCATCAG
>VHBB01000028.1 GCA_016872155.1 Sphingomonadales bacterium | reverse complement strand
GTATGGTTATTTACAAGTAAAGAATAACTTTAACTTTCCAATCCCGTTCGGTTCTCCGGACGGGATTTTTTTTGGTACCTTTGCCGCCGCAATAATCAACCTATGATAAGTGTAAAAGATCTTAAGCTCGCCTATGGAAAACGAGTGCTTTTCGAAGAGGTCAACCTCAATTTTACCAAGGGTAATTGTTATGGGGTCATCGGTGCCAACGGAGCCGGAAAAAGTACTTTTCTAAAGATCCTGAGCGGTGAGATCGAGCCTAATAAGGGAAGGGTAGAGATTACGCCCGGTGAGCGCATGGCCGTGTTGCGTCAAAATCAATTTGCATTCGACGAGGTAACCGTTCTGAACACGGTGCAAATGGGTCACACCCGCTTATGGGAAGTACACAAGGAGCGCGAACGCATCTATGCACTCGAAAATTTTACCGAAGAAGACGGCATTCGCGCCGGCGAACTCGAAAGTGAGTTTGGTGAAATGGGGGGATATACAGCCGAAAGTGATGCAGGTGTTTTGCTCGGAGAATTAGGCGTAGCCGAAGAATACCATCAATCGCTTATGAAGGATATCCCTGCCAACTTAAAAGTTCGCGTGTTGTTGGCACAGGCCCTTTTTGGTAATCCCGATATCTTATTGCTCGACGAGCCTACCAACGGACTCGATCTGGAGACCATTGGGTGGCTCGAGAATTTTTTGGCCGATTACGAAAACATCGTGCTGGTCGTAAGTCATGACCGACATTTTTTAGATGCGGTCTGTACCCATGTGGCCGATGTGGATCGTCAAAAGATCAAGATATTTACCGGCAACTATACCTTTTGGTACCAGTCTTCTCAGCTGATGGCCCGTCAGTTGGGCGACAAGAACAAAAAGGTCGAAGAGAAGCGTCAGGCCTTGCTCGATTTTATTGCCCGCTTTAGCGCCAATGCGTCTAAGAGCAAGCAGGCTACTTCTCGTAAAAAGGCCCTCGAGAAATTGACCATCGAAGAGATCGAGCCCAGTTACAGAAAATATCCGGGTATTATTTTTCAGCCGCTTCGCGAAGTGGGTAATCAGATTTTAAATATAGAAAAACTCTCTAAGAGCGTAGAAGGGCGCGTGCTTTTTAGCGATGTAAGCTTTACGGTCAACAAGGGAGACAAGATTGCCGTGCTCAGTCAAGATCCATTGGCGGTAACGGCTTTTTTTAATATTGTGACCGGTCTGGTAGCACCCGATGCCGGTCGCTACGAATGGGGGAGCACGGTAACCTACGCGTACCTGCCGCAAGAGAACGACAATTATTTTTCGAGCGAGCTGAACTTAATGGATTGGCTTAGACAATATGTGCCTGAGCATGTTAAAGACGTAGATGAGCCTTTCTTGCGTGGTTTCTTGGGCAAGATGCTCTTTAGTGGAGAAGATGTAATGAAAAAGACCAAGGTGCTCAGTGGAGGTGAGAAGGTTCGTTGTATGCTCAGCCGAATGATGTTGCAAAACCCCAATGTTGTCTTGCTCGATCAGCCCACCAATCACCTCGATCTGGAAAGTATTCAAAGCTTTAACGACCAGTGTGTCGAGTACAAGAGCAATGTAATGCTTAGCAGTCACGACCATACCTTTATGCAAACGGTGGCCAATCGTATTATAGAGTTGACCCCGCGCGGTGTAATCGATCGATTGATGACCTTCGATGAGTATTTCGAGGACGAACGGGTAAAAGCCATCCGGGCCTCTTCGTACTCTTAAAATTGGTAAGTGGTTTAGCTCATTTTTTAGTAAACTCGTACTTTTAGTCCACCTGCTCTATTGCAGCAATGGAATGAAAGAAAAAATTATCGCCCAGCTCAACGATGCCGCGCAGCTCGAGTCGCTGTATCGTTCTAACAAGCAAGCCTTTCGCACTGCCTTTTTCGAGATCTATGCTGAGATATCCGATCGTCCGTTAGCGGAATTTTGGCACCAGCGTCTGCTTGTCAAAACAAGCCCCGCGGTCGTGGGCAAAAGATCCGATCTGTTGTTTTTGCTTATCACGGCACTGGTTACTGCCTTTTTGGTCAAGCTGCCGGCCCTGTTTGGGATCGATGAAGAACAGTACTATCCTCGCAACATCAGCTTTATCTTGTTTACTTCGCTGTTGGTCTATTTTGCCAAAATCCAGCAACTGGCCCTAAAAAGCTGTTTGATCATAGCGGGTATATTGATCGCGGGCGCTATTTTTATCAATTGGCTTCCCTCTTCTGAAAGCAGCAGCACTTTTATTTTGTCTTGTATTCATTTACCCCTTTTCTTTTGGGCGGTACTTGGCTTTGTTCATACCGGTGCCGGGCCGCTTTCTGCGTGGCAAAAAAGACCGGATTTTCTTCGCTATAACGGAGACCTGATCGTAATGACCTCTTTGCTCACTAGCGGGGTGATGATCTTGAGCGGTATAACCTTAGGCCTTTTTGGGTTGATCGGACTTAAAATCGAGGATTTTTACCTGCAATGGATATTGGTGATTGAATTATCGGCCTGCCCGCTACTGGCCACTTACATTCTAGATAGCAATCCCAACCTCGTTAACCGGGTTTCGCCCATTATTGCGCGCATCTTTAGCCCTGTGGTGCTGGTGACCCTGGTGGGCTATTTGATCGGTATTGCCTGGGCAAGTAAGGACCCTTTTAACGACAGAGAGTTCTTGCTACTTTTTAATGTGTTGCTTATTGGCGTGCTGGCCATCGTTTTCTTTTCGTTGGTAGAATTACCCCGGTCTTCGGCAGGCAGAGGGGCGCTGCTCATTACCTTGCTTTTATCGGTGGTAACCATTGTGGTCAACTCCATTGCCCTGTTGGCTATTTTGTATCGCATTTCCAGCTGGGGCTTTACGCCTAATCGCTTGGCCGTGCTGGGGGCTAACGTGCTGTTTTTTGTGCACCTGGTGCTCATTGCTTGGCAGTTGATTAGACAGTATCGACAAAAAGAGGTTGTCTTTGCGGCCATCGAAAAGACCATCGCCGTGTTTTTGCCGCTCTATGCCGCATGGGCCTTGTTTGTAGCCGTGGTAGTTCCGCTTATCTTTAGGTTTAGCTAACCTATTACATGAGCTCTTCTGCTTCCCGTCTTTCTCTTGCCACTGGTGTTGCCATTGTGGTAGGGAGTATCATTGGGTCGGGTCTTTTTATACGACCAGCGGCTATGGCGCAGCAGTTGAGTTCTCCGTGGCTGTTGCTATTGGTATGGGTAGCGGCCGGGCTCATGAGTTTTATTGGCGCGCTCATCTTTGCCGAGTTAGGGGCTATGTTACCCAAAACGGGGGGTCTGTTCGTGCATTTCAATCACTTGTTTGGAGCCCCCACGGCTTTTTTGTACGGATGGTCCGCTTTTTCTATTATCAATACCGCCTCTGTGGCCGCCATTGCATTTGTGTGCGCCTCGTACATAGGACAGTTTGTGCCCCTTGCGCAGTGTAGTGAGGAGCTGATTCTTCGCTACCCGCTGCCTCTGCCGGGATTGGGTACACTCTATCCATTAAAAGATATCGGTATAAAAGCGGTGGCAATTATACTGGTAATGGGTTTTAGTTTTATTAATGCAAAAAGCCTTAGGGCTGGGGGCCGTTTTCAGCAGGTGTCGGCCATCATCAACTTTTCTATTATTGCTTTATTGTCGATTGGGCTGCTTACTTCGAAAACAGGTTCCATTACTAATTTAACGAATGCTCATGCGCCTGCCGACAACTGGCAGTTGCTGGCGGGCTTGGTGGCGGCCTTTACGGGTGCTTTTTTTGCCTACGATGGATGGATCAATATCGTGTCGATGGCAGGAGAGATCAGAGAGCCCCAAAAAAATATTCCACGCAGTTTGCTGTTGGGAGTGGCCATTTGTATGTTCATTTATATCCTGATTAATTTTTCTTATTTCTATGTGTTGCCTGTAGACGCAATAGCCAGCTCTGCATTAGTAGCAGCCGATGCCATGCGCGTAGCGCAAGGAGAACAATTTGCTTTACTGGCCGGGGGAATGATCGTTTGTTGTACCATAGGCGCTATCAATGCCAATGTAATGGCAACCGCCCGCGTAACCTATGCCATGGGAAGGGATGGGGTCTTATCGGGATGGTTCGGCCAGCTCGACAAAGGGGCAGGTACCCCCAAAAATGCATTGATGCTACATGGATGGTGGACTACCCTGTTAATTGCCACCGGCTCTTTCGATCTGCTAGCCGACATGTATGTTTTTATTACCTGGATGGTCTATCTGCTTGGAGCCGTCGGTATTTTTTATTGGCGCTACAAAGAGCCTGCCTACTACCGTCCTTACAAAATAAGCGGACATCCGTATTTGACCCTGCTGTTTGTGTTGTTCTCGGCCATCTACCTGCTTGCGACTATTTACAAAGATATTACACTGTATCTCGAGGGTAAGCAGGCCGTTATTCATTCGCTGTTGGCCCTGGTGATCGTATTGGCTGGGGTTCCACTTTATTTTATTTCTCCGGGTCGTCGCAAGGTCGCTGGTAAAATTGATTAACTTGCCCGCGCAATATTTTTTTTATGCGTTATGCCACTTGGATCGGAATTGCTGCAGCCCTCTTACTGGCCCTGGCCTGCACGATGCCCTGGGTGCTGATCCCCTCTAAGCAATTGATTATTTCGGGTATCGATGCAACAGGTACGCGGTATGGAAAACCCGGGTATCTGCACTTATTGCTGGGCGCATTTTATTTGATCTTTACCCTGGTTTCGGCCGTCTGGGCCAAGCGAGCCAATTTATTGGTGGTAGCATTTAACCTGGCCTGGGCCCTTCGAAATTTCCTGATCCTTTCTCTTTGCAGAGGAGGCGAGTGCCCCGAGCGGTTGATGGGACTTTATTGGCTACTCATTGCCAGTATACTAATGTTGGTGGCAGCGCTCTTTCCAAAAAAGCCTTCCTAAATTCTTTTTTTTCGCTTGCCGATCTATGCACGTGTCTACTAGTTTGTGGGCATGCCCAGGTTAATCCAGCTTCTGTTGTTTCTTTTTTTTACAGGCCCCTATAATTCTCTACCGGGTCAATCTGTGCTGTATTGGGATATGCAAGAGCCACTGCCCTTGGGGGCTAGTGCTTCTTTGCAGGTCTCAGCGCTAGTGCAGGGGAATAATTTCGGTAACACATCTTTTTATACGTCTCTTTCTGCTTCTCAGCAGTACACGGGGGCCTCCGGCACCAATAATGCAGGACTCGCTTGCAGAACCGGGGCTTTAGTAACGGGGGCCTCCGGATCGGCTTTTTTGGGCATAACGCTTAGTGTTGCCAGCGGCTATCGATTGCGTGTCGTATCGGTGTCTTTTGGTTCGCGCTCTACGCCCACCGGCCCTGGCCGGTGGGGGCTTTTTTCTAGTGCCGATCAATTTACTAGTGCTGTATATTCATCTACATTGCCAACCAACAGCACCTGGTCTTGGCAACAGAGTACCGCCTTGTCTTTGCAAACATCGACCGCTATCGAGTTGCGTTTGTACGGCTATGAAGGAGCGGGCACGGCGGCCATCAATGTTTGCAACTGGCGCTTGGATGATCTTACCATACACTATCTGGTAGAAGCGATCTCGTTACCGGTCAGTTGGCTCTATGTAAAGAGTACTGTACTCTCTACTGGTATACGATTGCAATGGGCAACGGCAGAAGAAATAAACAATAAAGAGTTTATTGTTGAAAGATCGGTGGACGGACTTTGCTACCAACCCATAGCTGTAGTGCCTGCGATTGCGAACGTTGGCCCCGCTTTGCAAACGCGTCTGTATTCTTTTTTAGATGTTCAACTTTCACGACCTCTACTTTTTTTTCGTATCAGGCAAGTAGATCTCGATGGATCGTCGTCGTATAGTGAGGTTCTTTTGGTCGCCAAAGAAAAAAGATCGCTTCTGCCCTGTATCGAAAAGCTGTTGCTCGACCCGGCTAGCGGTACCGTGCGTCTGTCTGTGGTACAAGCTGAATTTCCTATGCAGGTACAACTCTATGCCATGTCGGGGCAGTTACTCAAGCAAAAAACGATCTATACGGCCACGGTTTCTATGGACATAAAAGCATTGCCCGCGGGGGTGTACTACCTGCAACTCATTTCAAAAAACGGATACCGTAGTGCCGCGTCTTTCTTACTTTACTAATCTAATACGGTCAGACTCTTTTCTATGATGGCTAAGGCCTCATCGATCTGCTCAGGGGTAATGACCAGGGGAGGGGCAAAGCGAATCTTATCTCCATGGGTAGGTTTGGCCAGTAGACCGTTTTGCATCATTGCTATGCATAAGGTCCAGGCAGCCTCTTTATCGCTGTGTTGAATAACGACGGCGTTCATGAGCCCTTTTCCTCTTATGATCGCCAAGTGCGGACTATTTATTTTTTCCAA
>VHBB01000027.1 GCA_016872155.1 Sphingomonadales bacterium | reverse complement strand
GCGGTGGCATAAATGCGTTCGGTGAGGTACTCCTCTTTTTTAAATCCGCCGAGTACCGGTTGTTCTTTCATTAATTTTTTACTACGCTTGTTCATCTCGTAGTCATACACAGAATTAGGCGTTGTAAGTGACGTGTAATTATATCGAAGCGTCGTGCTACCAAACTCTAGGTTACTCCCCACGTAGGCGGTGTAGGTGGGCTCTCCAAACGGAAGGTAATGGTCGCTGCCTGTCTTACTATCGCGAATGCGCAGTTGCAACAATCCTTCTTTGCGCTCTACAATAACCCAATGATCTTTGAATAGCTCCATCTCCTCTAAAAGTACATCGGGCCGATGTGCGATTACTTCTTTCCAGTTCTCCACTCCTGTTTTGTCGAGTGGGGTCTCTAGCAAGCGAAAGTTTTGAGCATCCTTGTTGGTGCGTACTAAAAAGCGATCGTTCCAATGGTCTACATAGTAGAGCACATTGTTGATGCGCGGCTGAAATATCCTAAAGGTGCCCAGCGGGTCGTTGGCGTTTAAGATGCGATATTCGCTCGACAGGGTCGCACTCGACACAATACAGATATAGTCTTGCGATTTGGTTTTAAAAACACCTATGTAATTGGAGGGATCTTTTTCTGTATAAAGAATAGCATCATCATTGACGGGAGCCCCCAGTTGGTGCCGCATGATTTTTTCGGAGAGCAGCGTAACAGGATTTTTTGTGGTATAAAAGAAGGTCTTACTATCGGCCGCCCACACGGCGTTGCCTTCGGTATTAGTAATGGATTCGGAGAGTAGCTGGCCCGTTTCCAGATTTTTTATCTTGATAGTGTATTGTCTTCTCGATACCAGGTCTTCTCCATAGGCTAGTAATTTATTGTCGGGGCTTACGCTAAAACCGGTTACGCCAAAATAACCATGACCCGCTGCCATTTTATCAACATCGAGCAAGACCTCTTCAGGTGCATCGAGGTTTACTTTTTTACGACAATATTTATAGTACTGTTTTCCCTCTTCGGTGCGGGTATAGTAATAGTAGCCGTTGCTTAATACGGGTACGGACTCATCTTTTTCTTGAATGCGTCCTTTCATTTCAGAAAAAAGCGCTTGCTGAAATGCCTTTGTCGGAGACAGCATGGTATCGAGATAGGCATTCTCTGCCGTTAAATAATCGACCACCAGGGTGCTGTCGGGCCCTTTTTTAAAATAGTCATTCATCCAGTAATACTCGTCGATGCGGGTATCGCCGTGGGCCGTTAGCGCCTTCTCTTTTTTAATGGCTACCGGGGCTGCGATGCCGGTAGGCCACTGAACAGGTTCTTTTTTCACAGTATTGTTTTTACAAGCGGGGGTCAACGTACCCATAACCGTAATCATGAGTAGCCCGGCCGCCGGGGTGTGGAGGGATAGTTTCATGGCTGTCAGTTTAAAATAGTGTTGTGAATTCAAATATATCAAATCTGGCACGCTTGCTATTTTGCCCACCTCTTGGTAAATTGCCAGTTCATCAAAAAATTAGGGCCATGCCTACAAAGATTACCATTAATAACAACGGATCAATGAAGGTCGAGGGTGATTTCACCATTGTGGATCGCGAGGGGAATACGTACGACCTGGGTGGTCGTGAGATCGTGGGCTTATGTCGGTGCGGGCTCAGTAAGAACAAGCCTTTTTGTGATGGTGCCCATAACGGACAATTCGAGCACGAAGCCAAGGC
The DNA here is from genome assembly GCA_016872155.1 of Sphingomonadales bacterium. GTDB lineage: Bacteria > Bacteroidota > Bacteroidia > Chitinophagales > Chitinophagaceae > JJ008. The sequence goes on along the minus strand of VHBB01000027.1, from coordinate 5,572 downwards.
CTTTGACCTGCCTCCTAAAAAAACCAGTTAAGGTCTACAAGCTATCAGAAAGGATCGGACCAACGCGTATCGGTGTATACGGCACGACCGGTAAGCGTTCGCATAAAGGCAATTACGGCATCTACCTCTGGTTGTGTTAGGTTCAACTGCTGCCCGACACCGTTGGGTCTTAGCCTGGGATCGAGACGTGTATTACCGGGAGCTATGTTGATCTGTCCGTAATGTCCGATAACAGCTTGCAATCCTCTTAGATTAGCCGTGTGCATCATGGGTCCATTGGGAGTACCATCGGCTGCGACAAGGTCTCGAAGGGAGGGAGAGCGGGTATTGTTAATGTCAATACCCGGTGCGTTCAAATTACCAATAATGCCATTGTTGCCACTATTGGGGTCAATGGCAAATTCTGGCGGGGCGTGACAGCCGGCACATCCCAACCCGCCACCCACCCGCATTCCCATGGCATTGAATTGCGGCGGTGCCAAGAAAAGATTTTTACCCAGATTCTATTGTGCTGAAAAATTTGGAAAGGGGAGTTGATCTTGTGGCGTAACGGCCCTGCCTTCGTCGTACTTTGAATCAAAGGATTGTACGCTGCGAATAAATTGCGATAGACTTTCTTGTAGGCGAGGCTCTGTTACATTTTGGTCGCCATATGCAAATTTGAATAACTCTTGATAGTAACCAATGCCTTTTAGTTTGGTCAGCAGATCGCTGAGCCCGGGACGACCCGTTTGTCCGCTAAATCCCATCTCTGCATGATCTTGAATGGGACGTGTGGTTTGATTTTCGAGGGTGGCAGCACGCTCGTCCCAGAAAAATTTTTCTTCGGTGCTAAATCTGGCATTGATCAAACGCATCGAATGTCGACCCGTGCGTCCGCTCAGTACTCCTAAACTGGCAATTGCCGTATCGCCAAAAGCAAACTTTTGTATGTGGCAACTTCCGCATGCGATCGTATTGTTGATGCTGAGTTGCTTGTCATAAAATAGCACCCGCCCCAATGTCGCTTTGGCATTGGTGATAGTATTACCCGCTGTATTGTCTTTTAAAATATAAGGCGGCTTGGTTTGATTGGCATAGTTGGCCAGATTGGCCGGGTCTATTTTTGTACCAAACGTTGTTTTAATGGCAGTGTAAGAATCGGTAGTACCTGAATTCTTTTACAAGCCAATAAGGTGAGCAGGGTAGCTGCGAAAAGAAATTGAATATGTTGAAGGAGGTGGTTTTTCATGCTGATGGATTAGCTGCGTTGTGTTTGTGAGACCGATAGGTGCCTGGTAAGTTTAATAGGGTTTTGGAGTAAAGCACTCAGGTTAACTAGTCGCAAGACGTACAGGAGGGAAAGTTACCCTATTCAGACCGTTTTTAGGAAAAAAACCAGGGCCGGGGTACGGGGCGAATAAAGTCAATTAAAATATTGAAAATCAACTGTTAATGAAATAATTTTCTAGCTTATCCACCAAGTTTTTTAAATGTTGAAAATTGAACTTTTGCCATAAATGTTCATTTAACGAACTTGTAACAAAACCAACATCATGAAGCCAACGCTTTATCTATTTTTTATTGCCTTTTTGTTTGCGGGCGTATTACAGGCCCAGCGAACGCTGCAAGGTACCGTAACCGGCAAAGCCACGGGTGAGCCACTGGTGGGCGCCGTTGTACAAGTGCCTGGTACCAATCAAGCCACGATCACAGATGCCAAAGGAGCGTTTACACTTTCGGTAGGAGCCGATGTAAAAACACTTCGCATTAGCAACGTGGGATATTTGACCTTACAACTTTCGCTCGATGCTCAATCGTCTTTGCAAATTCAATTAGAGCCTGGCATAGAGATGGATAATGTAGTGGTCGTCGGATCACGCAACCAGTCCCGTACTAAAACTGATTCACCCGTTCCCGTTGATATTATTCCCATTGCACAAGTGGTCAACGAAGTAGGGCAGGTAGACCTGAACCAGATCCTCACTTTTATTGCCCCTTCTTTTCAATCTTCTCGTCAAGCCATTGCAGATGGAACTGACCACGTAGACCCTGCGCAGCTTCGCGGCCTTGGCCCCGATCAGGTACTCGTGCTTGTTAATGGTAAGCGCCGTCACCAATCCGCACTGGTTAATGTAAACGGTACGGTCAACAGAGGTACGGTGGGTACAGACCTTAATGCCATTCCTGCCAATGCCATTGAGCGTATCGAAATTTTGCGAGATGGTGCCGCTGCCCAATATGGTTCGGATGCCATTGCCGGTGTTATTAATATTGTGTTGAAGCAACAAACAGGAGTGCTTACCGGTAATTTTTCGGCCGGACAATATATGACCTCTTATGATCGTGATTATGTGGTGAGTTCGGGATATGCTCAAAAGGTATCGGTAACCGATGGCCAAACCATTCAGGGGGCACTTAACTACGGGGTTAAAGTTAGCAAGAAGGGATTTTTGAATTTGACCGGAGAGTACACCTCGCGTGGAGAGACCAATCGTGGAGGAACCTACTCAGGAGCGGTTTTTCCCAATGTAGGAGCCTTTAATCGCGACGACTCAATTATGGGAGCGCGCAGACTAGATCGCAATGATTTTGACATGCGTATTGGTAATTCGCGGGTAAAAGGAGGAGGTGTAATGTATAACTTCTCTTATGCATTATCGGATGTGTGGCAACTATATGCCTTTGGAGGCTTTAATGCAAAGAAAGGTAATGCGGCCGGCTTTTATCGCTATCCATCGGGCGTACCCGCATCGGTTCGTAATGCAGTATTTGCTGTGTATCCCAACGGATTTTTGCCAGAGATCAACTCTGATGTAACCGATCTTTCTACCGCTATTGGGGTAAGAGGTAAAGTAGGAAAGTGGAATGCAGATTTTAGCAATACCTACGGACGCAATGTTTTTGATTTTACCATTACGAATTCGGTTAACTATACCCAAACATTCGTAACTGCCAATTGGCAGCGTGAATTTGATGCAGGCGGTTTGAAGTTCTCTCAAAATACCATCAATGCCGATCTCTCAAGAAAATTTGATGTTAAGCAAGGACTCAACGTTGCCTTTGGAGCAGAGTATCGCATGGACCAGTTCGGTATTCGCGCCGGCGAAGAGTCTTCGTATCGCAACTATAACACGGCTTCGGGTGCTGCAGGCGGTGCACAGGTATTTCCTGGATTTTTGCCTACCAACGAGGGCAATAATAACAGAAGTAACGTTTCGCTTTATGTAGATCTTGAGCAGGATTTCTCTAAGAAGTTTATGGTGGCCGGCGCACTGCGCTTCGAGAATTATTCCGATTTTGGAAGCACGCTCAATTACAAGGTAGCGACCCGCTACAAGATCAGTGATAACTTTACGATCCGTGCTTCTACCAGTACCGGCTTTAGAGCTCCTTCTCAACAGCAGAAATTCTATGCTAAGACCAACACGCTTTTCATAAGCACCTCGGCCGGGTTGATCCCTACCGAGAGCGGGACTTTTACCAATGAGAGTACGCCTGCCAAGATCTTGGGTATCCCTACGCTAAAACAAGAGACCTCGCTTAGCTACACCTTTGGTTTTACAGCCAAAATGTTACAGCGTAAACTGGAGCTTTCTCTTGATGCCTATCAAATCGATATCAACGATCGCATCGTACTTACTAATAATTTCTCTGACGGTGGCGATACTGTTTTACGTAATCAGCTGCGGGCTGCAAACGCTACAACCGCCAATTTCTTTACTAACGCCATTGATACTCGTGCCCGTGGTTTGGAAGCCGTGGTTAGTTACAACGTAAAAGTGGGAAAGAAGAGCCAATTGAAATTTACCTGGGCCGGAACGTTCATTGATAATTCTGTAATGAAGGACAGCTATGGTAAGCCCATCATCAAGGCCTCACCTGTACTGGTGCGTACCGGACAGGTGGGTAACTACTTTAACCGCGAAGACCAGAGCCGTATTGAAGTGGCCAATCCGCAAAATAAAACCAGCCTGATGGTGAATTTCCGTTCGGGTAAGTTTTCAGCCATGACCCGTGCGGTTCGCTTTGGAAAAGTGACCTATCTGGATCCAACCATTAATCCGAATGCACCCGCCACCTGGCCCATCAATTTGCTGACCAATCAGCGGGAGACGCTTGATCAAACCTTTAATCCACATACGATCGTAGATCTAACCCTTAGCTACGATATTATGAAAGGAGTTACTCTTACGGCCGGCGGCAATAACATCTTTGATGTGTATCAAGATCGCCATACGCATTCCAATATTTTTAGCTTAGGTCGTTTTGTGTATTCTCGTCGTGTACAGCAGTTCGGCTTTAACGGAGCCTACTACTTTATGCGCGTACGCTTTCAACTTTAAGAACTTGCGTTTAGTATGAGAAAGCCCCTGCCATAGCGGGGGCTTTTCTTCTTTGGGATATGAAGTTATCAAGCTGAAAAATTAGTGACCTGGGGCTTTAATCAAAGCTTAAAATCGCTACCCTCAGCGTTGATCTCTACCTCTACCTCTGCCCCTTGATGTCTTTCAGAGATAAAGTCGATAAGATCACCGATCACCTGTTTATTATCGATCTTATTTTCGATCATAAGTAAATTGTATTCCTCTGTTAGCTCCCCATTATCTAGAGAGTAGCTTTTGGTCTGGTATTTGGCCAGGGGTTTAGCGTCGTAGTAGACCACATTATCTTTAATTGAGAAGCGGTCTTTGTTTTTATTACGGTACGTTTTATTCTTTAAAGCGACCTGCGAAGTGGCTACGCCCAACGTACAAAGGGCAATTGCGATGAATAGTATTTTTTTCATGGTAAATGAGGTTAAGTGAAAAAATTTGATAGTATACTCGCTACAAAAATGTCAAGCAAGTTTTTGTAATTTACGAAAACTTTTTTTGACAAATAGATATAATGAACTGGCAACCAACCGAATTAAAAAATGAATGGGTTCAGCTTTGTCCGCTCCAGGCAACCGATCTTGAAGCGTTGTACCAAGTAGCTTGTGATCCGCTTATTTGGGAGCAACACCCCAACCCGGATCGCTACAAAAAAGAGGTCTTTGCCGTGTATTTCGAGGGGGCACTCGCCTCGGGTGGGGCTATGCTGATTAGCAACGCACAAGGCCAGGTTATTGGCTCCAGCCGGTTCTATGACTGGGACCCCGCTCTAAAAGAGGTCAAGATCGGGTACACTTTTTTTGCCAGAACCTGCTGGGGAGGTGCTTATAATAAAAGTGCTAAAGTATTGATGATCAACTATTCATTGCAAGTAGCCGACCGTGTCCTTTTTCATGTGGGGGTCCACAATATCCGCTCCCAAAAAGCTATGGAAAAGCTGGGGGCCAAGGTTATCGACGAGGTAACGGTTGCCTACTATGGAGAGGCCCCACGAAAGAATTTTGTCTATTGTGTAGAGCGTCCTTTGCCGTAGGCCAGGGTGTAAAAACTTTTTCACTATAATTTAACAAAAACATTATTTTTGATCCAAATAAAATCAAACATGCAAAGACGACTTTTTCAACTCGTTTGCCTGCTGCTGGTTGCTGGTCTAACCTGGGCGCAGAATGTAACGGTAACCGGTAAGGTAACCGATGAAGCGGGTAATCCGCTGGCCT
>VHBB01000026.1 GCA_016872155.1 Sphingomonadales bacterium | reverse complement strand
TTATTAGACCGGTCAATGTCGGGTAGCTTTTTTTCAGGATCAGCAATCACTTGTTTGATCTCAGAAGTGGTGGGTACATCGAAGGTCCACCGTCCGCCCCGTTGCCAGATCTCTACCGGCAGTGCCAGCACGTGCTCTGCTCCGTTGGCTTCTACTACTTTTATGGTTATTGGCATTACCATTTTTTCTAAATTCTCTATCGTGATCTCGGCGCCACCATCTACACTGCCTTTTTTGTAGCGAACATCGCGTACCGAAACGTCCAGCTTCCAGCTATTGAGTACCCATCCTCTCCAAAACCATCCCAGCTCTTCGCCCGATACGTTTTCTATGGTATGAAAAAAATCCCAGGGGCTCGGGTGCTTAAAGGCCCAGCGACGAACGTATTCTCTCAGGGCCATATCGAAACGTTCAGCGCCCAAGACCTGATTGCGTAATTGCGTGAGCATCTGCCCGGGTTTAAGGTAGGCGGTAATGCCCAGATTATTTTGCTGAATAACATCGGGAATATTGTAGAGACCATCCATTTTTTCGCCAAAGACCATCTTGACCATAAAGGGCGAGCTGGGGTCTGGAAAGAAGGTCGGCTTGAATTCTCCTTTATTAAAGGCTTCGGTAGACAGGTCGTTGATAAATGTATTAAAGCCCTCATCCATCCAGGCATATTTTCGTTCGTTACTGCCCACGATCATCGGAAACCACGTATGCCCGAACTCATGATCGGTTACACCCCAAAGTTCTTCGCCCATACTCTTTGATGAACAAAAGACAATACCGGGATATTCCATACCGCCTACAATGCCCGCTACATTAGTGGCAGCGGGGTAGGGATACTCGAACCATTTTTTTGAGTAGTACTCAATAGCACCCTTGATCATTTCGGTAGAGCGTTGCCATCCATTTTTACCAATGCTTTCTTCGGGATATGCGCTAATGGCCATCGATTTTTTTCCACTTGGCAGATCGATCTTGGCGGCATCAATTATAAAAGCCTTCGAAGCCGCCCAGGCCGCATCGCGAGCGTTAGCGATCTTGAACTTCCAGGTCAGATTCGCGACTGCGGGTCGTGAAGAAGCTTCGTTTACTTCTCTGGCACTGCGAATAAGTACAGTTGTATTAGCGGTAGCGGCTTGCTCCCATCTTTTTTGTTGCGTGGGGGTATAGCATTCTTTAGCGTTGAGCAACTCGCCCGATCCGACCACAATAATATTAGCCGGCGCCGTTACACTAAAGTCAATATCGCCATACTCAAGGTAGAACTCACCGGCACCCAGATAGGGCATGGTGTTCCAACCTTGCAGATCGTCATAGACACACATTCTGGGAAACCACTGGGCAATCTCGTAGACCCAGCCGTTCTTGGTGAGTAAACGGCCCATTCGATCGGTGCCATATTCGGGAATCTCGAATTGATAATTCATTTTTACGCGTAGCTTCTCTCCTTTGGCCAGCGAATTTTTAAGCCAGACTTGCATGCGGGTATCGGTAATGCTTTGCTGGGCAGGAGTGGTCCATGCACCGGCTGATTCTGTTTGCAGATTACTAATCTGATAGCCTTCGGTAAATCCGCCATTGGCCCAACGTCCTCCCGCTTCGGTGGTCGTGGCAGAGCCCCGCGAGTCGCGCCTATAGATATTTTGATCGAGTTGTAACCAAAGAAAGCGAAGGGCATCGTTGCTATTGTTGGTATAAGTAATGATCAGCTCGCCGGTAATGGTATGCGTAGCCGTATCGAGCTTGCACTGAATGGAATAATCAGCTCTGTTTTGCCAATAGCGGGGGCCAGGCTCACCGCTTGCACTACGCGTTTCGTTGCCGGGGTAAGGATAGAACTGCGGATGAAAGGTCTCGCGATGGTCGTAGGTAGACTGAGCGTGAGCCACAAACGAGAAAAAATAAAATCCAAGGGTCATCATTGATACAAAACGGGTACCCATAAGTAGACGTATTTTAAGTAAAGAACGAAAAGGAGCAAAGTTTATAGAAATAACTTTTCGGCTATTGCAATGCTATCGGGCTTGCCCACATCTACCACCAGATCTTTGCTGTGCTCATAGCCCAGTATCGGGTAGTCGGCCGCCAGTTTTAGATAGACATCGATGAGTGAGAATTTTTTGCCAAAGCCGTAGCCTTGCATCAGATTAAAGATGCTATAGCCAAAGAGAGCAACGCAGCTATACGCATAGGGCTGTAGAGAGGTACGGTTAATGGGGCTAATCGCAATCTTTTCTTCGCCGGTCTTATTATTGCGCCATCCGCAGAGTCGGTGCGCCGGGTCCATCAGCAGGGAGCGTGAGCTCTCCCGGCGGGTGATGCCAAACGAAACGAGCGGTTGGTGCTGGTCATGAAATTCTATGAGTTTTCCGATATGTAAGTTGGTAAGGATATCGGCATTGCAGGTCAAAAAGGGTTGGTTCTCTTCGAACAGCGGTTTTGCTTTTAGTAATCCCCCTCCGGTATCGAGCAGTTCGGCTCTTTCGTCGCTGATCAGAATATCTGACCCCCAACCGTGATTTTCATTGACCGCCTCTTCGATCTGGTCGGCAAAGTGATGCACATTGATCACCACATTAAAAATACCAAAGCTCTGTAGATACTCGATATTGCGTTGCAGCAGGCTCTTTCCATTGACCAGCGCTAATGCCTTGGGGTGTTTATCGGTCCAAGGTTTAAAGCGCGTGCCCAGCCCGGCACAAAATATCATGGCACGTGTGATCATGGCGGTTAGTCGGACGAGGGGATATTGATCCAGTTCTTCTCGTCTTGCACTACGTGATACAATTTTACTTTTACCTTAAACTTATTGCGCAGGTGTCTGGCCATTTCGTCGGCGGCATACACGCTGCGGTGTTGGCCACCCGTGCAGCCAAAGCCCACGGTCAAACTCTCGAATCCTCTTTTTATATAATCCTCAACGGTCATATCAACGATGTCAAACACCGAGTTTAAAAAAGAGGGCATCTTGGTTTGCTGTTCCAAAAAGTCACGCACCGGTTTATCACGTCCGGTGAGGGTCTTCATGTGCTCTACGCGACCCGGGTTTAAGATACCCCGGCAATCGAACATAAAACCGCCTCCGTTGCCCGAGGTATCGGGCGGATGACCATCGCGATACGAAAAGCTGTATACGCTTACCTCGAGTGCTGTTGTGTCGGTGGCTTGTGTTGGCGTAAACTCTTCGATCACTTCGTTGCTGATGCAGAGTTCTAATACTTTTTTAAACTCCGGTACTGCAATACCAACACTATGTTGGCTTAGAAATTCTTTAAGATTGCGAAGCGCCAGCGGAATGCTGGTCAAGAACTGGGCCTTTCTTTCAAAGAGTCCTCTAAATCCGTAAGCGCCCAACACTTGTAACAAACGGATAAGCACATATCCATTGTACTGACTCTTGAATAATTTTCTGTCGATCGCACTGCCGATCGTTTTCTCGAAGGCATCCATATACGCTTCGAGCAGGCGCAGCTTCCAGTCTGCCGAGAGACTAGCCCTCGCTTGCCAGAGTAAAGAGGCCAGATCGTATTGCGGGGCTCCTTTCATGCCTCCCTGGTAGTCGATAAAGTGGACTTCGTTGTCTGCACTTACCATAATGTTGCGACTCTGAAAATCGCGAAATAAAAAATACTGGTATTCGGTATGTGTTAGGTAATTGCTGAGCGCGTCAAAGTCGTCGATGAGTTTTTGTTTGTCGTAAGGCCTGCGCAGCGCGTCTAAAAAATAATATTTAAAGTAGAGCAGATCGGCCAAGATGGCTTTCTTGCCAAACTCTTTGTTGGTAAGGCATTTATTGTAGTTGAGGCCTTCGTCTCCTTTTACCTGCAATTCGGCTAGCGCGGTCGTGGTCTTGGCAAAAAGTTGATAGACCTCTTCGGTAAAGCCCTTGCTTTCTAAGTGATGTAGTAGGGAGGCATCCCCAAAATCTTCTTGCAGATAAAATTGACGATCATCGCTGATGGCCAATATCTCGGGTACCACCAGCCCTTTTTTCTTAAAATGATCGCTAAAATAAAAGAAGGTCTCGTTCTCTTTTATATTGTTACCATAGGTGCCGATCACGGAGTCTTGCAGGCCCCGCAGCCTAAAGTACCTGCGCTCACTGCCGCTTTGCGGAAGCACATCAAGTGAGGTGGGGGGTACCCCTTTGTAGCGGGTGTACAGGGCGGTTACGGCATCGATCCAATGCTGCATGTAACAAATGTAGGCAACCCCTTTGATTTGTAGGGGCTAAGGATACTAACACTCATTCGTTTTTTGTTAATTTTGCAAGGTCTTGGTCCGGCGATTGCCCTATAGCCCCATTTTTCCGGATCAGTTCAACATGTATGGCTACATCTGAGGTTTCCAAGATCAGGATCGTCACCGCCGCCAGTTTATTCGATGGCCATGATGCCGCGATCAACATTATGCGCCGCATCTTGCAACAGCAAGGAGCCGAGATTATTCATTTGGGGCATAACCGCTCTGTAAAAGAGATCGTAGAGACCGCTATCGAAGAAGATGTGCAGGGTATTGCCATTACCAGCTACCAGGGCGGTCATGTGGAGTTCTTTAAATACATGAAGGACCTGTTGGTGCAAAATGGTTGCGGACATATCAAGATCGTGGGCGGCGGGGGCGGCACTATTTTGCCAGAAGAGATCGAAGTGCTGCATGCGTATGGTATTGATAAGATCTTTTCGCCCGACGACGGACGCCGTTTAGGATTAGAGGGAATGATCGCAGCGGTCATCGAGATCTGTAAACAAGCGCAAGCGGGCTCGTTGGCTGATTGTCCCGCTGATCCACTAGGAGAAAAGCGCCCCGTTATTCATATTGCCCGCGCCATCAGTTTGGCTGAGCGAGGCGAGTCGTATCAATCCTTACTTAGCGATAAGCGATTTCTTACTGGTGCGCCCGCCGCTCCCGTATTTGGTATTACCGGAACGGGTGGTGCCGGCAAGAGCAGCGTTACCGACGAGATCGTCAGACGCTACCTGAACAATTTTACCGATAAGACCGTAGCGGTGATCTCGGTAGATCCTTCGCGCAAAAAAACCGGTGGCGCTTTGTTGGGAGATCGCATACGGATGAATGCCATCAATCATCCAAGAGCCTATATGCGTTCACTGGCTACCCGCGACGATAATACGGCGCTGAGTGCAGCGCTTCGTGATGCCGTAGCTATTTGTCAGCAAGCCGCATTCGACCTCATTATTATAGAAACCGCCGGTGTAGGGCAAAGTGATGCGAGTATTCTCGATCACTGTCAGGTAAGCATGTATGTGATGACGCCCGAGTATGGGGCCGCCACCCAACTCGAAAAGATCAACATGCTCGACTATGCCGATCTGATCTGTCTTAATAAGTTCGATAAGGCCGGTGCCCTCGATGCCCTCAATGATATTCGCAAGCAATATAAACGCAATCATCAGCTCTTTACCGCCAAAGACAATGAGATTCCCGTTGTAGGTACTATGGCCAGTAAGTTCAATGACGAAGGGGTCAATCATCTCTTTACACTGCTGTTGCAAAAAATAAAAGACAAGACCGGCGTTAGTTTTGGCTCTATTCAGTTTTCTGCTACCGCTCAACTCTCGCAAGCCATTATTCCCTCGAGCCGTGTTCGTTATTTGGCAGAGATCGCAGCTGGTAATCGTGAGTACGATGCCTTGGTCAAAGAGCAAGCGGCCCTTGCTTCAAAACTATATCAATTGCAAGGCGTTCTTACTAATAAAGAACTTAAGAACGCTACCGATAAAAAAGTATACGCCGATCTTACCAGTGCCCTGCAAGCGCAGATCGAACAATTAACTGAGCAGTTGACGCCCGTAAGCCGTAAGCTCATCAAAAATTGGCCCGAGAAGGTGGCGGCCTATCAAAAAGATTTTTACGAATACACCGTGCGCGATAAAGTGATCAAGCAACCCATGACCACGACCAGTTTAAGTGGCACGCGGGTCCCTAAGGTGGTTTTGCCCAGGTATAAAGATTGGGGCGATCTGCTGCAATGGCAGGCGCAAGAAAATGTGCCAGGCCACTTTCCGTTTACGGCCGGTGTGTTTCCGTTAAAAAGAGAAGGCGAAGATCCTACCCGTATGTTCGCCGGCGAAGGAGGCCCCGAAAGAACGAACAAACGCTTTCATTATGTAAGCGTCGATCAACCTGCGAAACGACTTTCTACTGCTTTTGATTCGGTTACCTTATATGGAGAAGACCCTGATCATCGGCCCGATATTTATGGAAAGGTCGGTAATAGCGGAGTGAGTATTGCTACTGTAGATGATGCCAAGAAATTATATAGCGGTTTTGATCTTTGCGATCCCAAGACCTCTGTGTCGATGACCATCAATGGACCCGCGCCGATCATACTGGCTTTTTTTATGAATGCGGCCATTGATCAGCAGTGCGAAAAAAAGATCATCGAGTTAGGATTGCAGCAGCAGATCGATAAGGCCTTTGCCAACAAATATCCCGGACTGCCCCGCCCCACCTATAGCAATCCGCTTTCTCCGGATGGGCTGCCCGATGGACATAATGGTCTTGGTCTTTCGCTATTAGGGCTAAGCGGAGAAGATGTATTGCCGGCCGATGTTTACCAGCAATGCAAGACCACAGCCCTGCAACAAGTACGGGGTACGGTGCAAGCCGATATCTTAAAAGAAGACCAGGCGCAAAACACTTGTATCTTCTCTACCGAGTTTGCCCTGAAACTAATGGGAGATGTGCAGCAGTATTTTTTTGAGCAACAGGTCAGAAATTTTTATTCCGTTTCGATCAGCGGATATCATATTGCCGAGGCAGGGGCTAATCCTATTACGCAGTTAGCCTTTACACTCGCCAATGGCTTTACGTTCGTGGAATACTATTTGAGTCGCGGCATGCATATCGATGACTTTGCGCCCAACCTTTCTTTTTTCTTTAGCAATGGTATGGACCCTGAGTATAGTGTGATTGGCCGCGTAGCTCGTCGTATATGGGCCAAGGCCATGAAGTATAAGTACAAGGCCAACAAACGTAGCCAGATGTTAAAGTATCACATTCAAACATCAGGTCGCTCGTTGCACGCGCAAGAGATCGACTTCAATGACATTCGCACTACATTGCAAGCGCTCTATGCCATTTACGATAATTGCAATTCGCTTCATACCAACGCATACGACGAAGCCATTACTACGCCTACCGAAGAAAGTGTGCGTCGTGCCATGGCGATTCAATTAATTATCAATCGAGAGCTCGGTTCTGCCAAGACCGAGAATATGACGCAGGGCTCTTTTGCCGTAGAAGAATTAACGGCCCTTGTCGAAGAAGCCGTCTTGACCGAATTCGATCGGCTTACCGAGCGTGGCGGGGTGCTGGGCGCTATGGAAAGAATGTATCAGCGCAATAAGATTCAAGAAGAAAGTCTTTATTACGAGCATCAAAAGCATACCGGCGAGTTGCCCATTATTGGCGTTAATTCCTTTTTGAATAAAAAAGGGTCGCCCACCGTTATTCCAGGCGAAGTCATCAGAAGTAATGAAGAAGAGAAGGAGCAACAGATCAATAACCTTCGTTCTTTTCAGGCTCG
>VHBB01000025.1 GCA_016872155.1 Sphingomonadales bacterium | reverse complement strand
ATCGTGGATCGCTTGCTCGATCACTTAGGCAAACAGGGCATTGCGTTGGAGATGTCCAGGATACTCATTAAGGGCGTTAGCTTCAAAGCCAATGTAGCTGATGTGCGAAATTCTAAGATCGTGTGGGTGGCGCAACAGCTGATAGGCAAGGGTTGCAGGGTCGAGCTTAGCGATCCAGGGGCCGATGCGCAAGCCTTGCAACGCGAGTATGGACTTTCGTTAGTAACAGAAGAGGGGAGGGATTATGATATTATTGTGATAGCGACCGATCATTCCGAGTATTATTCGCTCGGCGAAGATTATTTTTGCGACCGAACCCGCAGCGGCGCCCTCATTGCCGATCTGTGCGGAATCTTTAGAACAACAGTTACGAAACGAAACTACTGGACCCTCTAATATGCCCTTTATACAAACCACCATTCCTGACCTGCTTGTGTTTGAGCCACAGGTTCACCAAGACGCCAGAGGATATTTCTTTGAGTCGTATAATGAGTCTGTCTTTCAAAAAGCCGGTATCGACATTCGTTGGGTACAAGACAATCAATCTTCTTCTCAATACGGGGTCATCAGAGGTCTTCACTTTCAAGCACCGCCGCATGCACAGACCAAATTGATCAGGGTGCTCAGGGGGCGCATCCTCGATGTGGCCATTGATATTAGAAAAGGGTCTCCTGCCTATGGCCGATCTTTTAGTATTGAGTTATCGGCAGAAAATAAAAAGCAATTGCTGGTGCCCAAGGGATTTCTGCATGGCTTTGCCGTGCTGAGCGAGCAGGCCGAGGTCTTATACAAGTGCGACGAACTATACAATAAGCCTAGCGAGTTGGGTATATCTTTTGCAGATCCGGCGCTCGGCATTGATTGGAAGATTCCTTCAGCTCAGGCGATTGTCTCAGAAAAAGATAAGGTTTTGCCCGTGCTAAGCGAGCTCGATTCTCCATTTGTCTATACCACGAACCGAAGTTGATTTCATGGGCACCACCCAACACGATACAAAAAAGCTAAAGATCCTCGTTACGGGGGCCAATGGGCAGTTAGGGAAAGAACTTCGGCAACTAGAAAAAGCCTGGCCGCAATTTGATTTTTTGTTTTTGTCCAGAGAAGATCTGCCCATTCATCATTTTGAATTAGTTCGTCAGTTTTTTGCGGCCGAGCATCCCGACTATTTGATCAATTGTGCCGCTTACACAGCGGTCGACAAGGCAGAGTCAGAAAAAGAACTGGCCTACCAGATCAATGCAGAGGCCGTGGGTGTACTGGCCGCCATTTGTCATCAGCAACACTGTCGCTTTATTCACGTCTCTACCGATTATGTTTTTGATGGAAAAGCGCAGCGCCCTTATACCGAAGACGACACCTGCTCGCCGCAATCTGTCTATGGGGCCTCTAAGTACAAAGGAGAGCAATTGGCTTTGCAGTTCGATCCTGATTGTATTATTATCCGCACCTCTTGGGTCTATTCTTTGTTCGGGAAAAATTTTGTAAAAACCATGTTACGGCTGCTGCAAGAAAAGCCTTCTTTGTCGGTGGTCAGTGATCAAATCGGCGCTCCTACCTATGCCGCTGATTTGGCTGAAGCGATACTTTCGATAATCTCTGCAAATAACTGGAAATCAGGAATATATAATTATAGTAATTCGGGTCAAATTAGTTGGCATGCCTTTGCGGTGGCCATTGCCGAGTTGCAGCATTCTCAGGTGCCGGTCCTGCCCATTACTACCGATCAATACCCAACGGCCGCGCACCGACCCGCGTACTCCGTACTCGATAAGACCAAGATCACCGAGACCTTTGGGGTGCCGATCAAAGATTGGAAAGAGAGTTTAGCGCGTTGTCTGTCTTTTTGTACATTCAGTGCCTAAATCGAATCCATGTCTGCACATGCCAGAAGAGAATTCTTTAAAAAGACAGGCCTGTTCTCTGCGGCGGGTTTATTTGCGGGGTTTCAATCGTCTACGGCCCTGGCGAACCTGCTTCGAAATTCGAGCGGAATCGCGGATGAGTCCCTGATAACCGATGAGGATTTTTGGTATCAGGTTCAGCAATCCTTTACCGTTTCGCCCTCGCTTATTAATCTTAACAACGGAGGCGTTTCACCAGCCCCTCGCACCGTACAAGAGGCCATGAAGCGCTATTACGATTACAGTAACGAGACCCCCAGTTATTACATGTGGCGCATTCTGGACCAGGGTCGCGAACCGCTGCGTCAGCAATTGGCTCGGCTGGCCGGTTGCCAGGCCGACGAGATCGCCATCAATCGCAATTCCTCCGAAGGGCTCGAGACTGTCATCTTTGGACTAACGCTAAGCTCGGGTGACGAGGTGGTCGCGTCTCGGCAGGACTATCCCAATATGATCAATGCGTGGAACCAACGGGTTATTCGCAACGGGATCAAGATGGTGTGGGTCAACCTCGAGCTGCCTTCCGAAGACGAGGATTATCTGGTTCGTCAGTATGTAAATGCATTTACGTCCAAGACCAAAGTGGTGCATCTTACGCATGTCATTAATTGGAATGGGCAGGTATTGCCAGTCAAAAAGATTGCCCAAGAGGCACATCGCAGAGGAATCGAAGTGGTCGTAGATGGCGCGCATAGTTTTGCGCATCTTGATTTTAAGATTCCCGAGTTGGAGGCCGATTACTTTGCCACCAGTTTGCACAAATGGCTTTATGCGCCCATTGGTAGCGGAATGCTCTATGTAAAAAAAGAAAAGATCGCGGGTCTCTATCCGTTGTTTGCCAATGACTCTCCGCGCAGCGAAGACATTCGAAAGTTCGAAGCCCTGGGCACCCGCCCATTCTTTATAGAACAGGCGATCGGCAAGGCCATTGAGTTCAATGAAATGCTCGGTATGGCCCGCAAGCAAAAAAGGTTGCACTACTTAAAGAATTATTGGATGGAAAAAGTGCGTGCGTTTCCGGGTGTGCAACTGCACACATCGCTCGATCCGGCCTGGGGTTGTGCCATCGGTAATATGTCGGTTGAAGGAAAAACACCCGGCGAGCTAGACCGCTTCTTGTTAGAAAAGTATAAAGTTCATACCGTGGCCATTCAGTGGGAAAATATCAATGGCATTCGGGTTACCCCCAACGTTTATACGACCACCCGTCAGCTCGATCAATTCATAGAGGGGGTTAGGGCGTTTACGAAGTAGCCATAGGATTACTTCGCCCCTTTGGGGCTCAGTGATGCCGGGGGAGGTCAACAAAAACCCTGCCCGCTGTCGCGGGCTTTGGTTTTTTCTTTTCGAAGCTTTGCAAAGCGAGCTTTGCGCGCTTCTCAAAGAAAAAACCCGACACCAAGTGTCGGGTTTTTTGTTGACCCATAAGGATTCGAACCTTAACAGACAGAACCAAAATCTGTAGTGCTACCGTTACACCATGGGTCAATCCGAACGCTTTTTCAAGCGGAGTGCAAAAATAGGGCTATCCCCGTTTTTACCCAAATGGTTTTAAAAGAATTTGAGGCTTAGCAAACCTCGGCCAGGTAGTAATTTTTTTTGCCTTTTTGTACCAAGAGGTACTTATTATGCAATAGGAGCGTGGGGCCGATCGGCCATTCAAGGCTGTCTACTTTTTTTCTGTTGATGCTGATGCCCCCGCCCTGGATCAGTTTACGGGCCTCTCCTTTGCTGGGTAAGATCCCCGATTGGGCCAAAAAGTTTACCACATCAATGCCCTGTTCAAAAGCCGCGCGATCAAAACGAATATGTACAACACCTTCCATCGAAGCCAGGTCTTGTTCGCTGAGCGATTCGATGGGGGCCTGTTGATTCAAGAAAAGTTTTTCGGTCGTTGCAATGGCTTTTTCTAATTCTTCTTGCCCGTGTATAAAGCGTGTTACCTCTTCTGCCAATTTCTTTTGCAGTCCTCTTGCGGCAGCGTCTTGTTCGTGACACTGCAAGAGCGCATCGATCTCGGTCTTGGGTAAGAACGTAAAGATGCTGATCCATTTTTTGGCATCCTCGTCGCTAGCATTAAGCCAGAACTGATAGAACTGATAGGGAGAGGTCTTGGCAGGATCCAGCCAAATATTTCCTGCCTCTGTTTTTCCGAACTTACCGCCGTCGGCTTTCGTAATAAGCGGGTTGGTAAACACAAATGCCTCACCCCCGCACTTTCTTCTAATTAGTTCGGTGCCCGTGGTCATATTGCCCCATTGGTCGCTGCCACCCATTTGCAGTTTGCACTGCTTGTGTTGATAGAGCCAATAAAAATCATAGCCCTGCATAAGTTGATAAGCAAACTCGGTATAGCTGATGCCGGTCTCTCCTTCGATCCTTTTTTTAACACTATCCTTGGCCATCATGTAATTGACCGTAATGTGTTTTCCGGTATCGCGCAAAAAATCAATAAATGAGATCGTTTTAAACCAGTCGTAATTATTGACCAGCTCCGCCGCATTGCGTAGGGCAGGGTCAAAATTCAAGAAACGCTCCAGCTGTGCTTTTACGCCGGCTGCGTTACGAAGCAATACCTCTTCTGTAAGCAGGTTTCTCTCTTCGTTTTTACCGCTGGGATCACCCACCATACCGGTGGCTCCACCCACCAGTGCAATAGGTTTGTGACCGGCCCGTTGAAAATGCACCAGCAATAAGATGGGAACCAAGCTCCCAATATGTAAACTGTCGGCCGTAGGGTCAAAGCCAATGTAACCGGTGGTCATCTCACGGTCCAATTGCTCACGGGTGCCCGGCATAATATCATGGATCATTCCCCTCCAGCTAAGTTCATCGAGCAAATGCATGGGCAGATCGTTTTTGCAAATGTAATGTACACCCTTTATAATCTCTTCGTAGGGCCTTAACTTTACGGTCGGTCTATGCGTTTTTTTCGATTCTATCCCTGTTTGATAGTGATGCTACTGTTCGGGTTTGCCGAAACGGGTATTGCACAGCCATTTCAAAACGAGTGGATCAATTACGCGGCCTCCTATCAAAAATTCAAGATCGCTCAAACGGGGTTGTACCGCATTAGTCAAACTTCGTTGGCCGCTATGGGTTGGGGTCAGGTGCCTGCAGAGCAGTTCATCTTATGGCGCCATGGGCAACAAGTGCCGCTTTACACAACCGTATCGAGTGGCCCTTTGCCTGCCAACGGATATCTGGAGTTTTGGGCCGAAGCGAACGATGGCAAGGCCGATCAACGGTTATACCGAATGGCCGATCATCAGCTCAACGATGCCTGGAGTTTGTTTACCGATTCGGCGAGTTTTTTTTTAACCGTAGATGCTTCTGTAGCCCCACTGCGGTTATTGCCCACTAGCAACGCGATCACATCGGGCCTTACGCCGCTTCCTTTTTTTATGCACCGAACGGGTAGCTATTATCGCGAAAGGATCAACGAGGGGTATGCGCAATTGGCAGGCAGTTATCTGTATTCTTCTGCGTTTGATATGGGTGAGGGATGGACTTCGGGCGATCTCGCGGGTGGGCAGACCCGAACCGAACAGTACAATAATCTCTTTGCTTATACGGGCTCGGATGCTCCCTTGCCTACACTATCGGTGCATGCAGCGGGCAATGCACCCAATAGCCGCTCGGTAGAGATCAGAGCGGCCGGCAATATTTTGCAACAACAACCGCTCTCGCAGTTTTCATATGCCAAATGGAATCTTACGCTTAGCGCCCAGTCCCTTGCTGCTGATGCGCTACCGGTCGCCGTCTCTAATCAGCAAACTGTTTCGTCCGACAGAATGGTGTTGGCTAAGATCGAATTGACCTATCCCCGTCGCTTTCACCTGGGCGGGGCCGATCGGTTTTTATTTTTATTACCTGCCGCTGTTACCACCCAATATCTCGAGATCGAGGGTTTTGCGCATGGGGGAACGGCCCCTGTGCTCTACGATCTTACCAATGGGCAGCGATACCAAACTCAACTTAGTAGCGAGGGTAGGGTTCGCGTCTTACTACAACCGGGCACTCGCGAGCGAAAGTTACTGCTAACCCAAGGGGACGCCTTTTTGCCGGTGACTCAATTTTCGCTGCGACAGTTTATCGACTACACACAGCCTGCTCGTCAGGGAGATTATCTTATTGTCTCGCATCTATCTTTAGAAAGAACAGCTACGGGCGTTTCGGTGCTCGAGCAATACCGACAATTTAGATCGTCGGTTGCGGGCGGTTCTCATAAGGCCAATGTATATTTTATCGATCAGCTCGAAGACCAATTTGCCTTTGGCATCAAGCGACATCCAGAGTCTATTCGTAATTTTATTCGTTTTGCGCGCGCCAGGTTTAATCAGCCGCTGCGCGCTGTGTTTCTGATTGGAAAAGGAGTGGTGTATCCGGTAGACCGATCGCTCGAATCTAATCCCGACCTGGCCAAGCTTTCGCTTATCCCTACGTTCGGTTCTCCGGCCTCTGATGTGCTGCTAGCCGCCGAGCCGGGCGTTTCCTTGCAACCGCTGGTGGGCATAGGCCGACTTTCGGTAATCAATGCAGAAGAAATTGCCGCGTATCTCGCCAAGGTTATTCAGGCAGAGGCGGTCCTCAATAACCCAACGCTCGCTGCCTCTCAACGGGGCTGGACCAAAAATGTGGTGCATATAGTGGGAGTAGGCGATGACGTACTGGGTAGCATCATTACCTCTTCGATGAATCGGTTCGCCGCCGTGCTCAAGGACAGCTCTTATGGAGCAGTGATACATGATTTCAGTAAACTGAGCCCGGCCCCGGTGGCACAATTAAGCGCCGCAAAAATGTACGATCTTTTCGCAGAGGGAATTGGAATGATGACCTACTTCGGACACTCCACCGCCAACACCCTCGAGTACAACCTCGATGAGCCGCAAGGGTACAACAACCAAGGAAAATATCCTTTTTACATTATGCTCGGTTGCCGCGCAGGTAATCTTTTTAATTTCAATACAACGCGATTGATCGAAAAAGAGACCATTTCCGAAAAGTTCGTCTTGGCCGAACAGCGGGGGGGTATCGCTACAATCGCCTCGACCAGTTTGGGCTTGGTTAGTTACCTCGAATTGCAAAACGAAGAGATGTTAAAGGCGGCCTCTCGCACCCGTTACGGTGCTGCCGTGGGTGATATTATCAACGAGTCGTTGAATCGTACGATGGCGCTGGCCGGTCAGAGTGATTTTTTTGCACGCGTCCATTGTGAGCAAACCGCGTTGAACGGAGATCCCGCGCTTCGTTTCTATGGCAGCATGCCTCGCCCTGATTTTGTGGTAGAAGAGCAGCAACTTCGACTTAACCCCTCGTTGGTGTCGGTGGCAGATGGACGATTCTCGTTATCGGTAACCCTGCGAAATGTTGCTAAAGCGGTGGCGGGTCCTGTCGTGGTTCAGCTGCAACGCACGTATCCCGACGGCACCGTTGCTGTGGTAAAGCGCGATACACTCAGTCGGTTGTACGCCATCGATTCATTGCGGTATCAATTGCCCATCGTAGCCAGCCGCGACAGAGGACTCAATACGTTAACGGTCTGTATCGATCCTGAGAATCGATATGCCGAGTTGATCGAGACTAACAATTGCGCTTCACTCTCTTTTTATATCATCGACGAAGAGGTGCGTCCCATTCTTCCGGCTCCCTTCTCTATAGTAGGGAGCAGTGCGATCGTTTTTAGTGCCTCTACGGCTAACCCCTACAGCACTACGCGCAACTATCGATTCGAGATCGATACCACAACGCTTTTCAATTCACCGCTGCGGGTAAGCCAAACAGTAGTGGCGACCGGTGGCCTTATTCGATTTACGCCCGTTGTACCCTACCGCAGCAATACGGTTTATTATTGGAGAGTAGCTCCCGTTGTCGCTTCCGGTTCGACCAATTGGAATCAATCCTCATTTTTGTATTTGCCTAATCAGACAGCTGGATATAATCAATCGCATCTCTACCAGCATCTTTCGTCAACGCTTTCCGATCTGCGAATCGATTCACTATCTCGCCAATGGCATTTTACGAGCAGTAGCAATAATCTAAACATTCGCAATGGGGTCTTCTTTACGGCTACGTCGGCCTTGGCGGGTTTTTATTTAGGGCTCAACGGGCTGGATGTGGTTATGTATGCTTGTGCCAGAAATCGGTTGGTCTTTAATGTGCTTCATCCGGTTAGCTTAAGGCCCCTTGTCAATGCCATGCCCGGTAACCCTGGGCGTTTCGGCAGCGACCCCGTTTGCATACAATCTGCCCAGCAATCGGTCGGGGCCGAATTTAATTTTCAATTTAATGTACAGGATACCGCAGTCCGAAGAAAGGTGGTCGCGTTTTTAGACAGTATCCCCGAAGGATATTATGTAGTCGTGCGAAATATAATGGAGACCAATTATCCATCCAATGCCTATGCGCCCGATTGGAAAAATGACCAGCAGTGGTTCGGAGCCGGTAATTCTATTTATCACCGCTTAAAGGACCAAGGGTTTTCGGCA
>VHBB01000024.1 GCA_016872155.1 Sphingomonadales bacterium | reverse complement strand
GTTTGGTTGATGATAAGTGAATACGATCAAGCCGGGTATTCACCGAATACCAAAGGCCTTAACAAAAGAACATCAGCAAACGTTGGGAGGAGGAGCTACATATTCCAGATAGGGAGAGGGCGGAAGCAGTGAGCAGCGACCATCAGCGCTGAGCAAGTTGGCATCTTTTTGGGAGGGGGCCAGGCAAAAGAGAAAAAAGCTGGTATAATCATTTTTTTTCTCTTTAATCTCGTTGAGCTGGTTGGCGTTGCTACTTTTTTCTTCGTCGACAATAAAGAGGCTCACCTGGTTTTGTTGGGTCAACGACATGGCTAAGGGAATCAGGATCGTTCCCGAAAAAGTAAGCAGTAAGAAAATGGCCACTGTTTTCATATCGAATGCAAAGTTAGTTCGGGGGTTAGGAGTGCAAAAAATCGGAGGTCACTTAATTGTCATATAAACCTTAATTTTTGAGGATATTTTTGTAATTTTAATTGTTAGTGCATTGTATTACAGATAGTTAATCTTTTTTTACCATGTCTTCACCCTTGGCGCGGCCCGGCATATCACCCGTTCTTTCCAGGGTTTTTTTAGATTTTTTTCGTAGCGAAAAGGCCTCGGGTTTTATATTGATCGGCTGCACGCTTTTATCGATCGGGTTAGCTAATAGTGTATGGGGCCCCGCCTATTTGCATGTCTGGCACACAAGCGTAGGAGGGCTTACGGTAGAACAATGGATCAACGACGGACTAATGGCCATCTTCTTTTTGCTCGTGGGTCTTGAGATCGAACGCGAACTCTATATTGGCGAACTCTCAAAATTCCGACAAGCCTTTTTACCCGTGATGGCCGCCATAGGGGGCATGTTACTTCCTGCACTCATTCACTATTTATTCAACCGAAATACGCCCACTGCCAGTGGTTTTGGTATTCCCATGGCCACCGATATTGCTTTTGCGCTTGGTATCTTATCGCTGGCCGGTAAAGCGGTTCCTGCTGCGCTTAAGATCTTTTTGGCTGCCCTTGCCATTATTGACGATCTCGGCGCCATTTTAGTGATCGCCCTTTTTTATACCGAGCAACTTTCGTTCGGATATCTGCTGATTGCCTTGGGCATTTTTGCGCTTCTTTTTTGGGCCGGTAAAAAAGGCTTCAGTATGCTCCCGGTCTATTTGCTGGCTGGCCTTGTAATGTGGTATTGTATGCTCCGCTCGGGTGTGCATGCTACGATCAGTGGGGTCCTGCTCGCCTTTGCCATTCCCTTTGGTAGCGGCGGCGATCGCTCTATCTCGGCTCGTTTGCAGCATGCCCTTCATCCGCTTACCGCATTTTTTATTTTGCCCTTGTTTGCGCTTGCGAATACCGGTATCGAGCTTAGTGCCGATCTGCCCGTTACGTTGCTCTCACTCAATAGCCTGGGTATTATGAGTGGGTTGGTAATGGGTAAACCCCTTGGTATTTTGCTTTTTTGTAAACTGGCAATTAGTGCCGGATGGGCTGCGCTACCTGCCGGTGTTAATTGGAAACATATTGCAGCTGTGGGGTTACTGGCCGGTATCGGTTTTACCATGTCGATCTTTATTACGCTGCTGGCTTTTTCGGATGTGCAAACCGTGGTCAGTGCCAAACTCGCCATCTTGGTCGCTTCCACTTGCGCAGCGCTATTGGGGCTTATGGCCTTTAAAGGGATGGGCGCTTCTACTAAATAAGCATCTCATTTTCTCGTATTTTTAATGCTCATCCCAACAATGCTATGTCTTATTCGTACCAGATTAAAACGCAAGCGCAGTATAACAAAGAATATGCGCGCAGCATTCAAGACCCTGAAGCATTTTGGAGTGAGATTGCCGATCAGTTTGACTGGAAAAAAAAGTGGGACCGCGTACTCGACTGGAATTTTACCGAACCGCGTGTTGCCTGGTTTAACGGAGCGCAGCTCAACATTACCGAAAATTGTTTGGATCGGCATCTACTAGAAAAGGCCGATCAAGCTGCTATTATTTGGGAGCCCAACGATCCGAATGAGCCTAATCGCATGCTTACCTACCGCGAATTACATCGTCAGGTTTGTTTATTTGCGCAGGTCTTGCTCAATAATGATGTCAAAAAAGGCGACCGCGTTTGTATCTATATGGGGATGGTGCCCGAGCTCGCTATTGCAGTACTGGCCTGTGCTCGTATCGGGGCTATTCATAGCGTGATCTTTGGGGGATTCTCGGCGCAAAGCATCAGCGATCGCTTGCAAGATGCAGGGGCTACTTGCATCGTTACTTGCGATGGGGCATTTAGAGGTGCCAAAGATATTCCGCTCAAAGCCGTGATCGATGAAGCGTTGACCGGTAACACTACTGTTAACACCGTAATTGTCTATGCGCGCACGCGTATCGGTGTCTCCATGATCAAGGGCCGTGACCACTGGTGGGACGAAGAAATGGAGAAGGCTTCACAACAGGTTCAACAAAGCGGATCGTTATTGCCCGCCGCCACTATGGAGGCGGAGGATCCATTATTTATTTTGTATACCTCGGGAAGCACCGGTAAGCCCAAAGGAGTAGTACACACGCAAGCCGGTTATATGATCTGGGCCAATTACACCTTTGTAAACGTATTTCAATACCAGCCCGGGCAGATTCATTTTTGTACTGCCGATATTGGATGGATCACCGGACATAGTTATATCTTATATGGTCCGCTCAGCGCCGGTGCTACCACGCTACTGTTCGAAGGCATACCCACGTGGCCCGATGCCGGCCGGTTTTGGAATATTGTCGATAAGTACAAGGTGAATATTTTATACACTGCTCCCACGGCCATTCGCAGTCTGATGAGTTTTGGATTAGATCCGCTGCAGGGCAAAGATCTCTCCTCGTTGCAAGTGTTGGGCACGGTAGGCGAACCCATCAACGAAGAAGCCTGGCATTGGTACTACCAACAAGTGGGTAACGGAAATTGTCCGATCGTAGATACCTGGTGGCAAACCGAAACCGGTGGCTGTCTGATCTCTAATATGGCCGGTGTTACGCCCGGTATTCCCGCCTGGGCCTCATTGCCTTTACCCGGCGTGCAACCCATCTTGGTCGATGAGAATGGAAAAGAGTGTAACGTGCCCGACGAAAAAGGAATCGTCAAAGGAAATCTCTGTATGCGCTTTCCGTGGCCGGGCATATTGCGCACCACCTATGGCGATCACGAGCGTTGTCGCACCAATTATTTTGCCACCTATCCCGGTCTTTATTTTACAGGGGACGGCGCCCTGCGTGATGCGAGTGGTAATTATCGAATTACCGGTCGTGTGGATGATGTGTTGAATGTAAGTGGTCATCGTTTAGGTACCGCCGAGGTAGAGAATGCCATTAACATGCATGCCGGTGTGGTAGAGAGCGCCGTGGTGGGCTATCCGCACGAGATCAAAGGACAAGGTGTGTATGCTTATGTAATCGTGGAGCATTTGCATGGTGATGAAGCGCAGATGCGTCGTGATATTTTACAAACCGTTTCGCAACAAATTGGCCCTATAGCCAAGCCCGATAAAATTCAATTTGTAAGCGGGCTGCCCAAAACCCGCAGCGGCAAGATCATGCGCCGCATTTTACGCAAGATCGCCGAAGGAGAACTTGCTCAACTGGGCGATACGTCTACACTGCTCGATCCCGCTGTGGTCGACGAGATCGCGAAGGGAAGGGTTGTGTAGTTGCTTTAATATTACAGCAACTCTCCCCAACTCATCCGACTTGATTTGGCGGGGTTGTTCTTTTTCTTTTTACGATCGCTATTATCCGTTCCGCCGAGTCTAAAGCCGATGGAGTAGGGTTTCATGTCAAGGGCTTTATTCCACATGTTTTTCATGGCAAAGCTGCCATACAGGGTAATGCCGCGTACGCCCATTTCGCCGACCCAAGAAAATTTAAAGGGCTCCAGATCAAAATCGCTACTCACTTTATTGACATCGCCATTAGACTTGGTTTTGTAGCGAGCAGAATACAGAAATCCGGCGCTGGCACCGGCCGAAAGACGAAGGCCTTTGTCGGTAGCGGGGTTGGTATTAAAGTGCAGCATCATGGGTATGGTCAGGTAATCGGCCGCCAGTTTAACTTTTTTAGGAAGATCGCTGGTCAGCAGTGAAATGCGGGTAGGGCTTTTTTGAAACAATATATTTTGTTGATCAAAATGATAGTTGTTTAATTCAAATCCGATACCATATTTTAAATTGAGTTTGTGATTGACCAGATTCAACCGTTGCATCACCAGCCAGATATTGACGTTGCTGGCAAAGCGGGTCTTTACTTTTAGCTGATCTTGCCCAATACCTGCCCCCACAAAACCTAGTTGTTGTGCTTGCGCGTAGTTGCTGGCATCAGTATACCTTGAAAATCCAAGGTCTAAGATCATCCAGTCGTTTTCGATGTTTTTGGGTTTCTTGTTTTCTGCGCGGTCCTTAAAAGGCCACTTGAGCTCTTTTTCTAGTATATCGCTCAGCGTATTATCACTGGTAATTGTAACCTCTACTTGCTTTTCTTCTCGGCCGTCTCCTTTCTCTCTCCGTGTAATAATGGTCATCGTTCCTTTTTTGACCGTATCGATAATAACCGAGTCTCTTTTTTCTTGTCCGAAGGCAAGAGTAGCACTAGCGATCAGACCAATACTAAGCACCGAGGTTAATAGCAGTTTGTTCATGGTTATGATATTTGACCGCAAAGCTATCGCCTCATCACTAAAAAAAATGTTAAGGGCTTGTTGGAGTCAGGACTTTTACAGGAGCGGTAACAGCCCTTATCTTTGCGGCAAATTCTTGCTATGAACGAAAAGCTCGTGCAGCGCATTGCCCAAGAGATCGAAGAGATCAAGAGTGCCGGACTTTATAAGTCCGAACGAATTATTGAAAGTTCGCAAGAGGCCGAGATCGTGGTGGGCGGCAAAACCGTATTAAATTTCTGTGCCAATAATTATTTGGGGCTATCCTCTCATCCCAAGGTGATCGAAGCGGCTCACCGTGCCATCGATCAACGCGGCTATGGCATGAGTAGCGTTCGTTTTATCTGTGGCACACAAGATATCCATAAGCAACTCGAAAAAAAACTCTCTGATTTTCTGGGTACCGAAGACACTATTTTATATGCGGCCGCTTTCGATGCTAACGGAGGTGTTTTCGAGCCGTTATTCCAAGAGCAAGATGCCATTATATCTGATGCGCTCAATCATGCTTCTATTATAGATGGTATCCGCTTGTGCAAGGCACAGCGTTTTCGCTATGAGCATAATAATATGCAAGACCTCGAGGCTAAGCTTAAAGAAGCGGCCGCTTGTCGCAGTCGCGTAATTGTTACGGATGGTTCTTTTAGTATGGATGGTACCATTGCTCAGTTAGATAAGATCGTGGTGCTGGCCGAGCAATACGATGCGGCCGTTATGATCGACGAATGTCATTCTTCGGGCTTTTTGGGTCGCACCGGTCGGGGTACACATGAGTATCGTGGGGTAATGGGTAAGATCGATATCATTACCGGAACGCTGGGTAAAGCATTGGGTGGCGCTTCGGGCGGATTTACCAGTGGACGCAAGGAGGTCATCGATATGCTGCGGCAAAAATCGCGTCCGTATCTTTTTAGCAATACGCTGGCGCCCTCCATTGTGGGGGCTTCTATTGCTGTGCTGGATATGCTCACCGAAACTACCGAGCTGCGGGATCGACTCGAATACAATACCACGTATTTTAGAAAAAAGATGACCGAGGCCGGATTCGACATAAAGCCCGGTGATCATCCCATTGTGCCCATCATGCTGTACGATGCGGTATTGGCCCAAAAGATGGCTGCGCGGTTATTAGAAGAGGGCATTTATGTGATCGGATTCTTTTATCCTGTAGTAGCCAAAGGGCAGGCCCGTATTCGGGTACAGTTGAGTGCGGCCCACCGTCAGGAGCATCTCGACAAAGCCATCGCCGCTTTTATTAAGATCGGTAAAGAGTTGGGGGTATTGAATTAACTTTGCCCAAACTCTCTAGCTCCATGCGTGTAGTATCGATGGTCTTTTTGGCCGCCAGTTTTTTTCTTGGTTCTTGCACCTTTAATAATGTCAAAGAAGACAAGCGTATTGCGGCTATCTTTTCTGCCTACAATATAGAGGGTTGTTTTGCCTTGATGGATAACGGCACCACCGGTTTTACCGTTCATAATCTAACTCGCTTTCGGGATAGTGCTTACTTACCGGCCAGCACGTTTAAGATCGTTAATTCACTGATCGGTCTGCAAACCGGAAAGATCAGTAGCGATTCAATGGTCATTGCCTGGGATGGGGTAGTGCGGTCTTACCCAGCGTGGAACCAAGACCTGAGCATGTACCGTGCCTTTCGGGTATCGGCTGTTCCCTACTATCAAGAAGTAGCTCGTCGCATTGGAAAAGACACCATGCAGTTTTGGCTCGACTCTATGGGTTACGGCGCCATGAACGATACGGCCAAGGTGGTGATCAAAAGTGCGATTGATTCATTTTGGCTCGATAATTCCATTCGGCTGACTCCTGATGCGCAACTCGGACTGGTCAAGCGACTTTATTTTAACCAGCTTCCTTTTTTTAGAACCTATCAAGAGATGGTGCAGCGCGCCATGTTAATGGAGAGTAATTCCCTGTATCGACTGGCCTATAAGACCGGCACGGGTACCGCTCCCAATGGAAACACGATTAGTTGGGTCATTGGATGGGTCGAAGAAAATAATCATCCTTACTTTTTTGTACTCAATACCGAAACTCCGGTCACTAATCCACTGCAACCTGAAAGACGCAAGCAATTACTGACCGATATTTTAACGGTGCTGGGATTCTTTAAGGGTAATATGTAACTGATGCAACTGTACGCGCCATCTTTAACGCAATACCAACGGCTGATCACTAGCGAGGTAAAGATCGGCGATCTGCTGTTGGGCAATGGTCACCCTATTCGAGTGCAAACCATGACCACGACCGATACGATGAATACGATTGCTACGGTCGAACAGACCATCCGTTGTATCGAAGCGGGTGCCGAGTTAGTGCGCATTACAGCACCTTCTAAAAAAGAGGCCGAGAATTTAAAGGTGATCAGAGACGAGCTGCACAAGCGCGGTTACAAAGTGCCGCTGGTTGCCGATATTCATTTTACACCCAATGCGGCCGAGATCGCTGCGCGTATTGTAGAAAAGGTCAGGGTGAATCCCGGCAATTATGTCGATAAGAAAAAATTTGAACAGATCGAGTATACCGATGCGGAGTATCTAGAAGAGATCGAACGAATCAGAGAGCGCTTTACCCCGCTGGTACAAATTTGTCGCCAAGAGGGAACCGCCATGCGAATTGGTACCAATCATGGTTCACTCAGCGATCGCATTATGAGCCGCTATGGCGACACGGCCATCGGCATGGTAGAGAGTGCGATGGAATTTTTACGAATTGCTCGTGGGGAATCCTTTCATAATATCGTGCTGAGCATGAAGAGCAGTAATCCGCAAGTGATGGTACAAGCCTATCGCTTGTTGGTGCAAACCATGTTCAATGAGTTTGGCGAAGCCT
This sequence comes from Sphingomonadales bacterium, assembly GCA_016872155.1. Lineage (GTDB taxonomy): Bacteria > Bacteroidota > Bacteroidia > Chitinophagales > Chitinophagaceae > JJ008. The sequence continues at coordinate 4,772 of VHBB01000024.1, read as the reverse complement.
ATCCATTGCATCTTGGCGTTACCGAGGCCGGCGATGGCGAGGATGGTCGCATTAAAAGTGCGGCGGGTATCGGTACGTTGTTAGAAGACGGATTGGGCGATACCATCCGCGTTTCGCTTACCGAAGATCCAGAACTGGAGATTCCTGTTTGCCGCGATATTGTCAAGCGCTATCAAAAGCCTGTGTCGGGAGCTGTTCCCGCCATCGCTACTATTCCGTACTCTCCTTTTGAGTATAAGCGTCGAACCAGTTTTGCCGTCGATCGCATCGGCGCTGGCCAAGTGCCTGTCGTGGTCAGTGATCTGAGTAAGATCGAGCAGATTACGCCCGATGATTTGCGGAGTGTTGGCTATAGCTACGATGCAAAAACCGATAAGTGGACCATTGGCGATGCGGCGGCCGATTTTATTTTTACCGGCCACCAGCTGCTGAATTTTGCCTTGCCTGGCACGCTCAACGTGATCGTATTTCCGGATGCATGGCAGCAGGCGGCCTCGGAAAGTTATTATCCGCTTTTTGCCGCCAGTGGTTACGCCGCTGCGCCCGCAAAGAGTGAGAAGCTCAATTTTGTGATGCTCGATTGTCATAGCGATACTACTACTATCAATGATTATACTTTTTTAGAAGCGGTGGCTAACGATAAGACCGCTGTGCTGTGCCTGAGTAGCACCAATCAAAATGCCATGCAGTCCGTTCGTCGCATGCTAATGGAGCTGCAAACGCGCGCCATTCAAAATCCGGTCTTGTTGGTTTGCGATAGCAACGGTTCCACCCCCGACGAGCATCTAATTCATTTTGCGATCGAGACGGGTGCATTATTGTTAGATGGAATGGGAGATGGCATTTCGCTTGGCTACCGCACCGATGCATCGATGCAAAACATACAGGTAAAGGGCAGAACCTATTTACCGGTCAGCGATATACATCAGTTTACCAATAATACTGCCTTTAGTATTTTACAAGCCTCGCGTACCCGTATTTCCAAAACGGAGTATATCAGCTGCCCCAGTTGTGGGCGCACGCTATTCGATCTGCAAGAGACCACGGCCAAGATTCGGGCTGTTACGCATCATCTAAAAGGGGTCAAGATCGCCATTATGGGTTGTATCGTTAACGGACCCGGCGAAATGGCCGATGCCGATTTTGGGTATGTGGGGAGTGGCCCCGGTAAGATCACCTTGTATAAAGGAAAAGAGATCGTCAAGCGAAATGTCGATAGCGAGGTAGCAGTCGACGAACTTATAAACGTATTGCGCGAAAATAATGCGTGGGTAGAGCCGGCGCACTAGTCCTTTTACCGTTAATTGATCGACATGTCTCAAACAGATTTTTTAGTGATCGGATCTGGCATAGCAGGACTTAGTTTTGCTATCAAGACCGCGCAACGTTTTCCGGATCGCTCTATTAAAGTCATCACCAAAGCGGCAGCCGACGAGACCAATACTAAATACGCACAAGGGGGCATTGCCGTGGTGGGCAATGGCGAAGAAGACAGTTTCGAAAAGCATATCGAAGACACCCTTATTGCAGGCGATGGACTTTGTAATAGCAACATTGTACGCATGGTGGTAGAAGAGGGGCCGCAGCGTGTAGAAGAAATTATTACCTGGGGTGCCCGCTTCGATCGAAATGATATTGGCGAATACAAAAAAGGAAAAGAGGGCGGCCATTCGGCTCACCGCATCTTGCATTATAAAGATGTGACGGGCATGGAAATGGAGCGGGCCTTGCTAGAGGCTCTGGGGCGTTATAAAAACATAGAGGTTATTAAGCATTGCTTCGTGATCGATATCATCACGCAACATCACTTGGGCTATCTCGTTACAAAATCAACCCCCGATATAACCTGTTATGGAGTATATGCGTTGAATCTTGAAACCAAAAAGATCGAGAAGATGCTGGCGGGTATTACGGTGCTGGCCAGTGGGGGAAATGGTCAAGCCTATAGAACTACTACCAATCCTGCTATTGCAACCGGTGATGGGGTAGCGATGGTGTATCGGGCCAAAGGCCGCATCGAGAATATGGAGTTTATTCAATTTCACCCAACGGCGTTGTTTGAGCCCGGTCTGCGTGGCCAAGCCTTTTTAATTACAGAGGCGGTACGTGGCGAAGGCGCTGTTCTTCGAAATCATCTGGGCGAAGCTTTTATGGAGCGCTATGATAGCCGCAAAGATTTGGCGCCCCGCGATATTGTAGCCCGTGCTATCGACGCCGAAATGAAAAAGTCGGGAACCGAACATGTTTGGCTCGATTGCCGACACATTGATAGTAGTTTATTTCGTTCTCATTTTCCTACTATCTACGAAAAATGTCTTTCGATCGGTATCGATATTTCTAAGCAGTTGATACCGGTAGCACCGGCCGCTCACTATAGCTGTGGTGGTGTTAAATCTAATGAATGGGGCGAAAGTTCCATTCACCGCTTGTTCGTCTGTGGCGAATGTGCCAGTACCGGATTGCACGGAGCCAACCGGCTGGCCAGTAATTCGTTGCTCGAGGCCATGGTCTTTGCGCATCGTTGTTTCGAAAAAGCCGCGCGGCAGATCGAACAGGTTTCATTGCCTGATTCTATTCCTGATTGGAATGCAAAAGGTACCACCGATCCTAAAGAAATGATCTTGATTACGCAGAGTTTAAAAGAGCTGCAATTGCTTATGAGCGATTATGTGGGTATCGTTCGAAACGATGTACGCTTGCAGCGTGCACTTCGCCGACTCGATCTGCTTTGGGAAGAGACCGAACAGCTGTATCAAAGTAGTACGGTCTCTCCGCAATTACTCGAACTGCGCAATATGATCACCGTGGGCTATTTGATAGTAAAAGGAGCTCATTTTAGAAAAGAGAGCCGCGGGCTTCATTATAATACCGATTATCCGGGCAAGAGCGAGCTTGTTCAAAACATCGTACTCTGAGAGCTATCTTTGTCTCATGTATCCCGTTACCCGCTTCGTACTTTGGATGCTCTCGCATTTACCCTTTGTATTTTTTCATGCACTTAGCTGGGGCATTGCCAAGTTGATGTTTTATGGTATCGGGTATCGTAAAGAGGTCATTGAACAGAACCTGGCCATTGCCTTTCCGGAAAAAAGTGAGACCGAACGCAAAAGATTGACTAAAGACTTTTATGTGCGGTTTACTGATACCTTTTTGGAGTCTATCAAAATGCTCTCCCTCTCTAATAAAGCGGCACTTAAGCGGGTAACGCTCGATCTGCAAGTCGTAGAGCAATTGCTGGCCAGTGGTCGTTCCGTACAATTGATGGTTGCCCATCAATTCAACTGGGAGTTCATTAACCTGACCGTACCGGTGGCCCTTGGCCATCCTTTTTATTTTGTATATCGTCCTATTGGCAATAAGGTCATCGATCAACTTTATTGCTGGCAACGCACAAGACTGGGTGGTCATGCCGTTTCGGCCGATCAGTTCGCTGAAAAAAAGGAGCCGATCTTTTCAAAACCCTCTGTGCTGGCCCTTGGTGCCGATCAGAATCCGGGTAGGCCCGATAAAGCATTTTGGATGCCCTTCTTTAGCAAGCCGGCTCCCTTTTTTACGGGCCCTGCCAAAGGAGCCATTCAGCATAATGCGGCCATGGTGATGTTTCAGATGGAGCGCACCCGCAGGGGACATTACCGATTTAGTACCCGTTTAATTTGTGAGCATCCACGCAATTACTCGCCCGAGCAATTGACCTTTATGTATAAAACTGAGGTCGAAAGAGTAATCAAGGCCGATCCGGCTAATTATCTCTGGAGCCATCGACGCTGGCGTCATGCCATGCGACCGGAGTACCAATTATTTACTGGTGCGTAAGTAACTGCGAGGTGTAGCGCATTACTTCGTTCAGACGCTCGGGATTAACCGAGTAATAAATGTATTTGCCTTCGCGAGATGTTTTTACAAAGCCCGCTTTTCTAAGTATGGCCAAATGCTGCGAGGCAACCGATTGTTCTAATCTGAGTTTGATGTAGATGTCCGTGACCGTGATCTTATTGCTTTCGTCGATCAGGCGAAGCATCTGCTGTCTTAATTTATGATTAAGGGCTCGTAAAATGATAGCGGCTTTTTTCAGCTCGAGTAAATCTATCTTTAATGTTCCTTCTTTATGTTCGGGATACGAGAGTGTCAGCGAATAATTACTCATGATGGGTGCAAATTTACCTGATAAAGTTGAACGAACTCTATCGTAGACCACATATGACGAAAAATTTATATTTTACTTGCGTGTTTCGAACTCTTTTATGTACAAAGGAGCGCTGTAAGCCAGATCGGCAAACTCTTTTTTAACATATTTTTTAAAAGCAAGCGGAGTCATTTCGCGGGCTCCGGCGGGCTGTGCGCTATACTGCGCGTGGGGATGAGGGCAGACTTTTTTAAATTTTTCGGTGGCGTTACCGCAGAAAATAATTTTTTTTCCATGCAGCGTTTCGGCAAAACTATTTTGATCAAGCACCAGGGCAGCGGGAGGTACAAGCTGGGTAAGGGTTTGGTCGTAGAGCGCATAATAAACCTCCATTCGTCTGGCATCGATGAGCGGACAGATCAGTACGCTCGGATTCAACGACGCCTCCGCTCGTTCCTTGGGTATGGTTACTACCGAGGCAAGCAGTTCTAAGCTCGACAGGGTTAGCAATGGTTTTTGCAGCGCATAGCATAGGCCCTTTGCAGTAGAGAGCCCAACGCGAAGACCGGTGTACGAACCCGGCCCTATTGTTACCGCAATGGCATCCAGATCGCGGGGTTCGTAACTGTTATTTTTTAGCAATTCTTCG
>VHBB01000023.1 GCA_016872155.1 Sphingomonadales bacterium | reverse complement strand
GTGCTGGTGTGGGGCTCTGCCGGCCAGCAGGTCAAGACATACATCTATACGTATTAGTTGTTTCCCTTAATGTATTAAAAATCAAGGCCTAACTAATATATAATCCTGATCTCTGCTTCGCAAGGGGGCCTGTCGACAGAAAAATCCCCTAAAATAGTTCCAAAATAATTAGCTTTTATTTGCTAAAACTATTAGCTTTGATATTCTTAAAACGAATACTATGTCAGTTAACAACGAGAAATTAAAGGCGCTCAAGCTTACGATGGATAAGATTGAGAAGGATTATGGAAAGGGAAGTGTGATGCTCATGAACGAGAAGGGAGAGGTGCAACAAGAGGTGATCTCCACCGGTTCAATCGGGTTAGATGCGGCACTTGGCATTGGCGGATTGCCCAAAGGGCGTATCGTAGAGATCTATGGTCCTGAATCTTCCGGAAAAACAACGATCGCCACTCATGTTATAGCCGAAGCTCAGAAAAAGGGAGGCATGTGTGCCATCATCGATGCGGAGCATGCTTTTGATAGCAGCTATGCACAAAAGCTAGGGGTGGATGTTGAGAATCTTTTGATATCGCAGCCCGACTATGGCGAGCAGGCTCTTGAGATCGCAGACCGTCTTATATTATCAGGTGCGCTCGACGTGGTCGTGATCGATTCAGTAGCCGCGTTGGTTCCCAAAAGTGAATTAGAAGGGGAAATGGGAGATAGTAAAATGGGATTGCATGCACGTTTGATGAGTCAGGCGCTTCGCAAGCTAACAGCCACCATAGCCAAGACCAACACCATTTGCATCTTTATCAATCAACTTCGTGAGAAGATCGGTGTGATGTTCGGTAATCCCGAAACAACAACCGGCGGTAATGCGCTTAAGTTCTATGCTTCCGTGCGGTTAGATATTCGCCGTACGCAGCAGGTAAAGGATGGCGATGAGGCGATCGGTAACCACGTAAAAGTAAAGGTGGTCAAGAATAAAGTGGCTCCGCCATTCCGCGCCGCTGAGTTCGATATCATTTTCGGAGAGGGTATTTCAAAGACCGGTGAGATCATTGATATGGGCACCGAACTGGGTATCGTTCAAAAGAGCGGTAGTTGGTACTCCTATAATAATGATCGTCTCGGCCAGGGTCGTGAAGGCGTCAAGCAGATTCTGGTCGATAATCCTGAACTGGCTAACGAGATCGAGGCTAAGATCAGAGAGAAGGTCAAAGAGATGCAGGCCGGATAAAATCTTTATTTGTTTTCTTGTGTTTTTCAATGGGTTAGTTACAGACCCGTTGGTCAGAGCGACCGGCGGGTCTTTTTGTATTATATAATCCCATTGCCGGGGTGAACCATTTATCTTTGCCGTTCGTTTGATAATACCTTACTATCTCGCAAACTATGCATAACAAGAAAAAATGGCTCCTCTGGGTCTTATTTGTGGTCATTATAATGGCATTGGCCGGGGGCGGTGTTTTCTATTATGTAATGACGGCTACGTTTGCTGATACCTCTTCTGAAAAGGCGGCTTATACGATCTCTGCTGCCGATATGCTGGCTGAGTTTCAACAAAATGATAGTGCCGCCAATAAAAAGTATAGTGAAAAGATAGTTGCGGTCAGTGGACTTGTATCAGAAGTGGAGGGTGCCGATACGTCTGCAACGGTCAAGTTCGTTGATACGTTTACGGGCTCATACCTCATCTTTGATTTTCAATCGGGAGCTAGTCGACAGGCTGCTGCGTTGCAGCCCGGCGCGAATGTTACGCTCAAGGGCTCCTGTAGTGGGAGCATCTATAGTCGTCTTCGCAATGCGCACATGATCAGCTTTAAACGTTCCGTCATCATTCAACAAGTTACACACTCCTCTTTTTAATTAATAATCCAACAATCAATTACCCTTAAAAAATCACAAATGAAAAAAACGATCCTTTTCTTTTCAATGTTGGCTGTAGCCACACTAGGTTTTGCTCAAGTTAAGCAGACCACTTCTGCCGTTGTCGCTTTTGATGCCACGACTCCAAAAGATGCGCTTCCTAAGGCCGAGAACAAGACCGTCATTGCGCAACTTAACACCAAGACCGGACAGATCGGTTTTGAGGCTGCCGTCAAAAATTTTGCCTTCAGCAATCCCCTAATCCAAGAGCATTTTAATGAAGAGCGCTGGATGAGCTCCGATAAGTTTCCTGCTTTTACGTTCGAGGGCAAGATCAACGATGCGCAGCAATATAATTTTACTAAAAATGGTGTCTACAATGTTACCGTTACTGGTCAAATGACCGTAAAGGGTAAGAGCAACGTGGTAACTACTCCCGCTACGATCGAAGTAAAAAATGGCACCTTAACAGCTGCTGCCAATTTTAGCATTACGCTGGCTGATTATGGTATCAGCGTGGGCGACGGTAGTAAAATTGCCGGTCAACCTAAGATTTCGGTTGCTGCCGAATTAAAATAATACGATCTCCTAGTGATCGACAAGGGTCAATTTTTACGGGCTACTTATCTATTTAACATAGCGCTCACGATCGTGGGCGTTATGTTTAAAATATATCATTATCCCAATGGGGAGACGTTTATCTTTTTTGCCATCGTGGCCATGATGACCTATTCGCTTCCGGTACTGCTCGAGGTCTTTCGCTCTACCCGTATCGGTATTTCTGAAAAACTAATGTGGGTCACTGGTATGTTATGCCTGACTCCGATCGCAGGGTATCTTTACGTTTTTAAAGCCCGCACCCGGATCGCCAACAGCGAAAAGCCGAAATAAGTTCAGGTCTTTCTATTGCGTAACTTGCAGGGTGCCCTTTACGCTACATTCTCCGTTCTCACCTTCGGGCGATCAGCCCGAGGCCATCCGACAGTTGGTGCATGGGCTCACCCATGGTGAAAAATACCAGACCTTACTAGGTGTAACAGGTAGTGGTAAGACCTTTACCATGGCCAATGTAATTGAGCAAGTCCAGCGACCTACGCTGGTGCTTACGCATAATAAAACATTGGTGGCGCAGCTATATGGCGAGTTCAGACAATTTTTTCCGGACAATGCGGTAGAATATTTCGTGTCTTATTACGATTACTATCAACCGGAGGCTTACATGCCGGTTACCAATACCTATATAGAAAAAGATCTTTCTATTAATGAGGAGCTCGATAAACTTCGGTTGCGCGCTACCTCTAGTCTGTTAAGCGGGTGTCGGGATATTATTGTCGTAGCATCGGTCAGTTGTATCTATGGTATGGGAAATCCTGTCGATTACATGAACGGGATCATTCGTATTCAAAAAGGGCAAGTGATCTCACGACAAGGATTTTTACATGCCCTCGTCAATTCGTTGTACCAGCGTACTACCCTAGAGTTTACGCGGGGCAGTTTTCGGGTCAAAGGCGATACGGTCGATATTAACTTGCCTTATCTTGATTTTGGCTACCGCATCCATTTTTTTGGCGACGAGATAGAAGCCATCGAACAACTCGATGTAAGTTCAGGTAAGCGGATCGCTACTATGGAAAGTGCAGCCATTTTTCCGGCTAATTTATACGTGGCGCCTAAAGATATTTTACAACAAGTTATTTACGAGATACAAGATGAATGCCTGGCTCAAGCTGATTATTTTAAACGCGAGGGAAAATTTTTAGAAGCACAGCGATTGACCGAGCGTGTCAATTTCGATCTAGAAATGATACGTGAGTTAGGTTATTGTGGGGGTATCGAAAATTATTCGCGCTTTTTTGATCGGCGAAAACCCGGTACTCGTCCGTTTTGTCTGCTTGATTATTTTCCGGACGATTTTTTAACCATCATCGACGAAAGCCACCAGACCATCCCGCAGGTTAGTGGGATGTATGGTGGAGACCGCAGTCGTAAGTTAACGCTGGTCGATTATGGATTTCGGTTGCCTTCGGCCCTCGATAACCGACCCCTCAACTTTAGTGAATTCGAATCGCTTTTGCAAGATGTGATCTTTGTCTCAGCTACCCCTGCTCATTTTGAATTAGATAAATGTGAGGGTGTGGTTGTTGAACAAGTGGTACGTCCGACAGGGCTACTTGATCCTCCTATCGAAGTGCGACCCAGCAAAAACCAGATCGATGATCTGCTCGACGAGATCGATCGTCGTGTTAAGCAGGGGGATCGTGTATTGGTAACGACCCTTACGAAGCGCATGGCCGAAGAGATGGATAAGTACTTGCACCGCATTGCCATCAAATCAAAATATATACATAGTGATGTCGACACCCTCGATCGTGTCGAGATCTTGCGCGAGTTGCGATTGGGAAAGATCGATGTATTAGTGGGCGTCAATTTGCTACGCGAGGGGCTCGATCTACCCGAAGTATCGCTCGTTGCCATTTTGGATGCCGATAAAGAAGGCTTTTTGCGTAACCAAAAGTCATTGACGCAAACCGCAGGACGTGCTGCCCGTAATGTGAATGGACTGGTAATTTTTTATGCTGATAAGATGACGGAGAGTATGCAGCGCACTATCGACGAAACCCAGCGTCGTCGCCAAAAGCAGATCGAATACAATGCAGAACATGGTATTGTTCCTACTACCATTCGAAAATCGGCACAAGAGGTCTTTGCACAAACTTCTGTATTGGATATTAAAGGGTACGACCCGCATCAGGCGGTGCTGACCGGACAAGATACGGTAACGGTCTCTCAGCTCCTCGAAGAGCAAACTCAGTATACCACCGTGCCTCAGATCGAAAAAGCCATCAAGGCCTTTCGAAAAGAAATGGAAAAAGCGGCTCGTCAACTTGACTTTATGGAGGCTGCGCGTCTGCGTGACGAACTTTTTCGCTTAGAGGCCCAGCTGACTACTATGAAACAGTAAGGTTTTCGCCTGCAAATCTTACCTTAGCCACATGGATAAAAGGGTCTTTTTACTCGATGCCTTTGCCCTTGTTTTTAGGGCGTATTATGCACTCATTAGAAGCCCTCGGCTGACCTCTACGGGCAAAAACACCAACGCACAATTTGGATTCACCAATGCCTTGCTCGATCTGATCAACAAGCAGAAACCTTCTCATATGGCGGTTTGTTTCGATACGGGGGCCCCTACCGAAAGACATACGGATTATGCAGACTACAAGGCAAATAGACAAGAAACGCCCGAAGATATCTTAGACGCTGTACCTGATATTAAAAAGATCATCGAAGCGTTCAATATCCCCATTATAGAATTAGATGGTTTCGAGGCCGATGACGTGATCGGCACGCTTAGTAAGCAAGCCGAGCAAGCAGGATACGAGGTCTTTATGGTAACGCCCGATAAGGATTATGGGCAGTTGGTCTCTGATAAGATAAAGATCTACAAGCCAGCTTATGGTGGAAATGATGCAGAGATACTTGGCCCTGCAGAAGTATGCGCGCGATGGAACATTTCGGATGTTTCGCAAGTGATCGATATGTTGGGAATGATGGGCGATGCGGTCGATAATATCCCCGGCATTCCGGGGGTGGGCGAAAAAACGGCGGCTAAGTTTTTACAAGAGTATGGCAGTCTCGAAAATACACTCGCTAATGCCGATCAAATCAAAGGGGCCATGGGCGAAAAGGTCCGCAAAGGAAAAGAGCTTGCGGTCTTATCAAAAAAACTGGCGACGATCATTACTTCTGTTCCCGTGGCTTTTCACGAAGAGGATTTTCGTTTAAAGGACTGGAACCGCGAGCAATTAAAAGATATCTTTTCAGCACTCGAATTTAAAACGTTGGGAAAGCGTCTGCTTGGCGACGATTTTGTAGTAGCAACACCTGCGCGATCTGTTGTAGAAAAGCCACAACCCCAAGGTGTACAGACCGATCTTTTTGGAAATATCATAGCAGGCCCTTCTTTAGCTGAAAGTCTCATTTCAACTTTAGCTGCCCGAGACGAAGATCCGTTACCGGTTAGTGCCGATAAAAATATCTCCAATACAGCGCACGATTATCGATTGGTGACCGGTAAACAAGCGATATCCCAACTGGTGGAACAGCTGAAAGGTTGTTCAGAGATCTGTTTTGATACAGAGACTACGAATATCGATGCTAATCTTGCCGAATTGGTGGGGCTAAGTTTTTCCGTTACACCTGGAGAGGCCTGGTATGTGCCCTGCCCGGCCGATCAAGCAGAAACACGCGATCTGCTACAACAATTTGCTCCTTTATTTTCAGATGCTACCAAAATCTGGATCGGACATAACATCAAATACGATATGTTAGTGTTAAAGTGGTATGGTATTGAACCGACCGGATCGCTCTACGACACCATGCTGGCGCATTATGTCTTTGAGCCTGAAGGAAAGCGCAGCATGGACGACCTTAGTGAAAAGTTTCTTGGGTATGTGCCTGTGCCCATCGAAGAGCTGATCGGCAAAAAGGGGAAGCATCAGCTTACCATGCGCGAGGCGGAGGTAGAAAAGGTCAAAGAGTACGCGGGGGAGGATGCCGATATTACGCTTCAGTTAAAGCAACAGTTTGTTTCTCGTGTAGAAAAAGCGGGGGTATCAAGGGTATTGCAAGAGGTGGAGTTACCGCTTATTCGGGTACTTACCGATATGGAATACGAGGGGATCAAGATCGATAAAGAATTTTTACAGGAGTATTCCGTTACGCTCGAAAAAGAAGCCAAAATAGCCGAAGAAGCGGTATATAAAGAAGCCGGCGTTCGTTTTAATCTGGCCTCGCCCAAGCAATTGGGCGAAGTGTTGTTCGATAAGTTACAACTCGATCCAGATGCTAAGAAAACAAAAACAGGACAATACCAAACCGGAGAAGATATCTTGACCAAGCTGGCCGCTAAAGGACACCGTATAGCCGAAGATATCTTAACTTTTAGAGAGCTGACCAAGCTGCAATCTACCTATGTAGATGCGCTCCCTTTATTGATCAATCCCAAGACCGGGAGAGTGCATACGTCGTATGCACAGGCCGTGGCCGTAACAGGGCGTTTGTCGAGTAACAATCCTAATTTGCAAAATATTCCCGTTCGTACCGAGCGAGGTCGCGAGATCAGAAAAGCGTTTATTCCGCGCAGCAGCGATTTTACCCTGATTTCCGCCGATTACTCCCAGATCGAACTTCGCATTGTGGCGGCCATCAGTGGCGATACCAATATGTGCGCCGCTTTCAAAGAGGGCAAGGATATTCATACCGCCACCGCTGCCCGTGTATATAATGTAGCCGAGAGTGAGGTAACAAAAGAAATGCGTTACAAGGCCAAGAGCGTCAACTTTGGGATCATCTATGGACAGGGTGCTTTTGGACTGGCCGATAATTTGGGAATTTCTCGCACTGAGGCAAAAGAGATCATTGCTAATTATAAGCGTGAGTTTCCGGGTATTCAGGAATACATGGACAGTACCATCAAGTTCGCTAAAGACAATGGCTATGTAGAGACCTTAATGGGACGTAAGCGTTGGTTACGCGATATCAACTCCTCTAATTTTACAGTTCGCGGATTCGCCGAGCGCAATGCTATCAATTCACCTATTCAAGGCAGTGCGGCCGATATGATAAAGATTGCTATGTACAAGATCTATCATAGCATAAACCAGGCTGGTCTAAAAAGTAAAATGATCTTACAAGTGCACGACGAATTGATATTCGACGCGCATCATAGCGAAGTAAATGCATTGAAAAATCTGATTATAGAAGGAATGCAACTTGCGATGCCACTTCCAAACGGAGTGCCCGTAATTGCTGAATGCGGATCAGGACCTAATTGGCTGGCGGCTCATTGATCGATCCTTCTTCCTCCACCCCCGCCTCCTCCGCCACCCATTCCCATAGGGCGAGCCGGACGCATGGCAGGTACGATCTGATCTTTCCAAATCGTAAATTGTTCGGCCGTGAGAACAGCCTTTATGATCTCTTCTTGCGCATCGTTATACTTTTTCATCTCTTCGCGCAAGGCTTCCGGATCGGGTCTTTCTCCGGCCATAGCCGCTTCTCTGATCTCCAGCATGCGGGCATCTTGTTTTTTATACAGTACCGTAAGTGTAGTGTCTATTAACGCAAGTCGTTCCGCATCTAATTTAAAGGCGCTATCTAATTTTTGATGGATGACTGCTACGCGCTCGGCCGGCGTTCTGCGTTGATAACCGCCCCCACCGCCGGGAGGTTGGGCCATAACGGCAGTCAGCGATAAAATCGTAAACGAGAAAACAAATAAAAGCTTCTTCATAGTGGTATATTTTAAGAGCAATAATTGCGACAACTAAACTAACTTGCGCTATCTAATATAGTACTAATATGGAATATGGCAAGTTAGTGGCCGTAACAGGGCTTCCCGGACTTTTTGAACTGATGAGCAGCAAGTCAGATGGTGGAATTGTGCGCTCGCTCGACGATAAGAGAACCAAATTTGTTTCTACTCGTATACACCAGTTCTCTCATCTTGAAAGTATCGAGGTCTATACCATTCGCGATAATGTGAATCTAATCGATGTATTCCACGCCATGGAAAAATCGACCGCTACGCTACCCGATGAGAAAGACACAAAGGCCATTAAAAAGTATTTTGATCAGGTATATCCCGATATGGATCATGAGCGCGTCTACGACAGTGATCGTAAAAAAATGATCAAGTGGTTTGCCCTTCTAAAAAAGCACGCTATTCCACTGGTCTTAGCTGAGCCTCTCGAAGGCGAGGCTGCGCAGGGCGACTCAGATCATGGTGAGCCTGGCCAGGTATAAGACCGATCCGGCTACCGCTGATCAGGTCTACCCTGGTGTCCACTGGTGTTACAACTTTTCTTATGTCGTACAGCGCTACTATAGAACAACGCCCACGCCACTTCTTACCCGCCCCGTTTGTGGTCAGTGATTGGGAATCGCTGGCCCCTTATTTTGCTGAACTCGAAAGACGTTCTTTAGACAGTGTGAGCGAATTAGAACAATGGCTCCGAGATGCCAGCGAGTTAGAAGCCGTTATTAGTGAAGATGTATGTTGGCGGCAGATCAAAATGACCTGTGATACCGAGAATAAGGCGCTTGAGGAATCGTTTAATCATTTTATGCTCGAGCTACAGCCGCGCATACAGCCTTGGTCCGATAAATTGAATCGAAAGCTATTGGCTTCTCCCTGCATAGATCAGTTACCTGCCGAGCAGTATGCCACCTTTTTGCGCAACATTCGTAAGCAGATCGATCTGTATCGCGAAAGCAATGTGCCGATCCAGGCCGAGATCAGCGTACTGCAGCAGCAATTCGGAGTCATAGCCGGTAAGATGACCGTTATTGTACAAGGGCAAGAATACACCTTGCAGCAAGCAGCTAAATTCTTAGAAGATGAAGATCGAAATCTTCGCGAGCAGGTATATCTTCAAATTGCAGAGCGCCGCTACCAAGACCGAGAAGCCCTCGATGGGTTATTCGATCAACTGCTTCAAAAAAGAAACCAGCTGGCCCTTAACGCCGGTATGGATAATTACCGGGCGTATCGATTTTTAGAATTAGGAAGATTTGATTACGATCATGTGATGTGCGAGGAGTTTCACCTGGCGGTAAAAGAAGAGGTGATGCCGCTTGTCAATGAAATCTATACCAAAAAGAAAGAGCGGTTACAGTTAACTACGTTGCGACCTTGGGATATCGAGGCAGAGCCGGCTGGCACCAAGCCCCTTCGACCTTTTGCAGACGCAACCGAATTGACCCAGAAGTCCATTGCATGTTTGCGAAGGCTGCATCCGTTTTTCGGGGACTGCATCGCTACTATGCAACGTATGCAACGACTGGATTTAGAAAGCCGTAAGGGTAAAGCGCCCGGCGGATATAATTGCCCACTGGCCGAAACGGGTGCACCTTTCATCTTTATGAATGCAGCAGGTACCCTCGATGATGTAACTACCATGGTACACGAAGGAGGGCATGCCGTTCATTCTTTTCTTACCCATCTTCTCGCGCTCAATGGGTTTAAAGAATACCCTACAGAGATTGCCGAAGTGGCCAGCATGTCGATGGAATTATTTACCATGGATTATTGGGATAGTTTTTTTAGTGATGCTGCCGAATGGCAACGGGCCAAAGAACAACAGCTCGAACGTGTCATTACCATTTTTCCATGGATCGCTACCATCGATAAATTTCAACACTGGATCTACACGCATCCACAGCATAGTATAGAAGAACGCAACCAGGTTTGGTTATCTATTTTAAATGAGTACAGTTCTTCGGTTATTGACTTCGACGGGCTCGAACTCTATCGTTCATACCAATGGCAACGCCAGTTACATCTTTTCGAGGTACCCTTCTATTATATCGAGTATGGCATTGCGCAGTTAGGCGCTATCGGACTCTGGCAACAGTATCACCAAGACCCTGCAAAGGCCCTTCAAAATTATATCAGCGCCCTTTCGTTGGGGGGCACCAAACCCCTTCCTGAACTATTTGCTGCAGCGGGTCTTCCCTTTGATTTTTCGGCTGGGCGTATTCGTACGTTGATGCAATTTGTGCAAGCTTCTTGGAAGCAAGCGAGTCAATCGTGAGCGTATACCTGATTTTTTCTGAAACTTCTTAGTCGATGGTCTTTACGACCTCTTCGAAGGCGACCCTGTTACGAGGGCCCCATACGCCTTGTTCGGTTCCCTTGCCTACACCAACGATCATATTGATCTCTGCACCACGAGGGAGGTTCAATGCTTTTTTTACACGAACGGCATCGAATCCTTCCATAGGGCAGCTATCAAAATCAGCCGCTGCGATCGAGAGCATAAAATTCTCAGCAGCCAGTGCGCAAGATTTGTGCACGGTAATGCGCTGATCGGCCTTGCCGCCAAATCGCATAAAGGGTTTTTGTAGTCCACCGAAAACACTGATGGCTCTTCTTATCAGTGTTAAAAAGCCGAGCCAGTCACTAGCATAGGCGAGCGGCATTAATTTTTTATAGTAGTCGAGCCCTCTTTTTTGTAGTTTATTCGGTTCACCGGGAATGCCCTCCTTAATGCGATCGTAATTCCAGCGGGCCCTTTTTTTCCAAAGGTCTGCTCGGGTTACAAATACCACCAACTGTTGAGCGGTGGTAGCGGCTCCCTGTCCGAGGCAATACGCAGCCATCTTCTTTTTTTCTTCGGCCGATCGTATCCAATAAAACTCCCAGCACTGCATATTGCTGCTGTTGGGCGCAAGGATGGCATGTTGCAGTGCCGTCTCAATGATCGCATCGGGCACCGGTATATCAGGATTGAATCGTCTGTTAGATCTTCTTCTGTTAACAATCGAATCAAAAAGGCCTTGTTTATTTTCCATAGTAGTTATGCCTATAACAAAAAAAAGGCTGTCCAGTTCGGACAGCCTTAATCATTTTGAGGGGATATAATTAGTAGCCAGAATTTTGTGCAATGATTCCACCGCTCGTCAGTACTTCACGTTGTGGAATTGGCCATAGCGATCTAAATGACTCCGATATGCCAAGGGCGCTGTAGTTATTGTAGCGGCGTAGGTCAAACCAGCGATGTCCTTCGTGGGCTAACTCAATTCTTCTTTCTTGCTGAATGGCAAGAATCAAATCGGCCGTCGTGGCAGCAGTGGTTGCACGCAGACCCGCACGTGTTCTAATTACATTCAAATCGGCCTGAGCCCCTGCAATATCACTTGGTGTTTTTCTGGCACGAGCTTCAGCACGAATCAAATACAATTCTGCTAGGCGAATAAGAATAATATTATCATCACCTGCCGTACGAGAGAATTTTCTTGTTTTGTTAGCAGGAATGCCGGGGGCTGCAACAGTTACGTTGATGCCACGACGCAAATCGCCAGCTTCATGTGCTAAAGCAAGAGAAGAAGATGAAGTAATTTCATTACGACCTCCATTTGCACCGGGGTAGTAGTAGAATGCGCCAGAATTTCCATCATCAGCAAAATACTGTAATTCCCAAATGCTTTCTGGGCGAATATTTTTTGAAAGCCAGAGGTTAGCATAGTCAACCCCGGCAATCAGGCCACCATTGGGTTGTGCAGCAAATTGGCTGATTACAGTAGTAGCCATTGTTTCTGCATCTGCCCATTGCTCGCGGTAGAGTTGTACCCTTGCTCTCATGGCGGTAACTGCATTTCTGGTCAAGCGGCCGGTAGCTGCAGTTGCGGGCACATTGAGGATTGCAAAATCAAGATCGGCAAGAATTTGTGTATAGATATCTGCCTCTGTTGCACGTGCTTTGGGAGCCCCATCGGATGGGGAGAGAGTAGGTAGTGTAAATAAAGGAACACCAACACCTCCTGGCTTTCCGTATCCACCTGTTGTACCCCCAAAGAAGCGTAATAAGTCGAAATAGGCAATGGCACGCAGCGCTCTAGCCTCTCCGATGGCTGCTATTTTGTTAAAAGCAGGATCATTTAACTTTTCAGCTTGTACAATTACTGTGTTAGCACGATTGATGGTATTATAGATCCTATTCCACATATTTCCAATATTGGTGTTGTCGGCCAGCAATTGCTTATTAGCAATTTGAGCGAATGTGGGAAAAGTACCGGTATGGCTCAGATTATCAGCATATAGATCAGCATAGATCCATATGGCTAATCCGTAGTGGTCACCACTCTGAAAGCCATCATAAATACCCAAAAGGCCTGCTTCTACACCCGTACGGGTGGAGAAAGCCGTCTCAGGACTTAGAGAAGCTTGTGGTTGCTGATCTAGCACTTTCGAGCAGGAAACTATTGAAACCATGCCGACAGCAAGCAGTAAAAATTTTAACTTATTCATACTTGATGATTTTTACGTTTAAAGGGTAATGTTTACGCCAAAGCTGAAGGTTCTAGCTTGGGGAAAAGTTAAAAAGTCGGTTCCTGGCGCAGTAT
>VHBB01000022.1 GCA_016872155.1 Sphingomonadales bacterium | reverse complement strand
GATCGCCAGTGCGGCTTACATCTGTTAGAGATGCCTGCACCCACTCCACTTGCCCGGACCGCTCGAGTACCTCCATACAATGGGCATAAAAATCGGCCCCGCGTATCATCTTATAACAGTAGCTGTATAACTGTAGCGGCGAAGAAAAGTCAGTACTATAAAAATCGAGTTGGTCCCACTGCCGGTATACAATAGACTCAAAATAGCCAACCCCCTTTTCCCAAAAACACCAGGTACGATCATTACTTTTTTTTAAGTCGCGATCAATAACCAAAAAACGAGCCTTACTGAATTGTCCGGACCGCAGCACGCGAACAAGCAGACTAAGCGCCGCACACCCCCCGCCCAAAAAAATCATATCGTATTGGGAGTGGCGAGGAGACATGTACAAATAAAATAAAATGTAGGTCGATCAATCTTGCTGGGGAGCGTACTGCACCTTAGCGGCACCGGCCATTAGCTTTTTATCGCGACGGATCTTATCCCAGTAGATCTTATGCACGTAGAGCATGCCGAAACTTTCGCCATCCTCTTTTTGTAAGTGCTTGTGATGCATTTTATGAGCCCAGCGAATGGCGCGCACATAGGTGCTATTGCTGCGCGTAAACCATTTGAACCGTTGATGAATGATCACATCATGCACTAAAAAATAAGCGAATCCATAGGCCATAATTCCAAAACCGATCGCTTGCATCCACCAAACCTGATCGTAGGTGCCAAACCCGATCAGCAACATACTGGGCACGGCAAAGATGATAAAGAAGGCATCGTTCTTTTCAAAAAAACCCGGCTCTACCTGGTGATGATCTTTATGGAGAACCCATAAAAATCCATGCATCACATATTTATGGGTACACCAGGTAATTCCCTCCATAAGCATAAAGGTCCCCAACAGCACGAACAGGTATTGAACAACTTGCATCATCATATTACTTACTTCACTAGTATAATTTCAATTTCAATTCTACCACTACACAGCCGCCAGCTGAAACTCCTGCTGTCTATACCACTCATTGACACGCGGAAAGGCAATCCGAAACCAAGGCGTATAACGGGTGGGATAAAGCGAAATATTTTCTTCTATCTCTTGCATCGACTTGTAACAATAGTCCATGGCCTCTTCGCGATTAATGCTGACCGGGCCTTCGTAAATACCCACGAAAACATGATCGAATTCATGCTCGGTAAGGCCATTATCCAAATCGGCGCGATAGCAAAAATCAAAGACCTTGGTAAGCGGCGTAGTAAACCCCATCTCTTCTTGTAAGCGACGCAGGGCCGCTTCGCGGTTCTCTTCTGCGGGAAAGGGATGGCTGCAACAAGCATTGGTCCAAGATCCGCCACTATGATATTTTCCAAGCGCGCGCTGCTGTAATAGCATCTGGCCCTGGCGATTGAATATAAAAATGCTAAAGGCGCGGTGCAAGAGTCCCTTTTGATGGGCCTCCATCTTTTCGCAGGTGCCTATCGGCTGGTCCTGCTCATCTACCAAAATAAGTTGGGCTGCTATGGCCGGTGCCGCTTTCATCAGATAAGACGCAATTGATTTTTTACTCCGGCGCGCACCACGATCATGGCCTTTCGGTAATTGGGAATACGAATACGACTCTCGAGCACTCGTTTAGGTTCGAGACTGCGGATCTTTTTAAAGAGCGATAAATAATACTTGTACGCCACATAGACCCCGAAGCGGGCTTTGAGGGGCAATTGCTGAATGCCCGCATAGGCCGCACGAAAATCTTCTAAAATATCGGCTTCGATCTTTCGCTTGTCAGTAGCGGTAAAATTAGTAAAGTCGCATCCCGGAAAATAAACGCGAGAGAGTCCATTAAAATCGGCCTTGATATCGCGTAAGAAATTTACTTTTTGAAAGGCGGCCCCCAGTGAACGGGCAGCGCTCTCGAGTGATGCATAGCGCTTGCGGTCTCCTTCGCAAAAGACATATAGGCACATGAGGCCCACCACTTCGGCCGATCCATAAATATACGCTTGGTAGCCACGGTTATCGTACTTTTTTTGCGAGAGATCCATCTCCATGCTGCGAAAGAACGCCTCGATCAGGTGATGATCGATGCCGTATTGATTTACAGTACGCTGAAAACTGTGCAAGATGGGATTCAGACTAATGCCCTGGGCAATGGCAGCGTAGGTATCTTTTTTAAATTCGGCAAGCAGGGTGGCCTTATCGTATTCATGAAAGGTATCGACGATCTCATCAGCTAGTCGAACAAAGCCATAGATATTGCAGATCGGAGCGCGCAGGTCGCGGTGCAGCATACGAATAGCCGAGGCAAACGAAGTACTGTAGCGCCGGGTTACGACCTGGCTACACTCCTCGCTCGAGCTATGAAAAAGTCCAATCATTCCGTTAAGATAGCGATTTTATTTAAAAGCATCGATACAGACCTGTGCCACGACCTCTCCGCTAATGAGCGAAGGGGGTACGCCGGGTCCGGGTACCGTTAGCTGACCGGTATAAAAAAGGTTACCCACTTTTTTGCTGCGGCAAGCCGGACGAAACACCGCTGTTTGCAGCAGTGTATTGGCCAGCCCGTACGCATTGCCTTTAAAAGAGTTGTAATCGTCCTTAAAATCAGCTACCGAATACATCTTTTTATAAATAATCGTGTCCATGATCGACTCGCCCAATTGTTTTTCGAGTCGGGCCACGATCTTTTTAAAATAATACTCTCGTAATGTCTCATCATCGCCACTAAGCCCCGAGGCCACCGGAATTAAAAACACAATATTCTCACAGCCCGGTGGCGCTACCGAAGAATCGGTTGCCGACGAAACACTTACATAGAACTGGGGCTCGGTAGGCCACTTAGGATCTTTGTAGATCTCATGTCCATGGGTGGCAAAAGAAACATCAAAGAACAAAGAATGATGAACCGGATCTTTTAATTTTTTATTTAATCCCACGTAATACATAAGGCAAGAAGGGGCCATCACCCTTTTTTGCCAATACGATTCGCTATACGTGCGATAGGCAGCGGGTAGTAATTGCTGTTCGGTAAAATGATAATCCGCTCCGCTCACCACCGCATCGGCCGTAAACACACCGAAAGAACTTACCACTTGCGAAATGCGGCCCGTAGCAGAATCGACAGTAAATGACTGCACCGTTTCGTTGAACTTAAATGCAACGCCCAACTCGATTGCCAATTGATACATGGCTTCGACCACAGCGTACATACCCCCCCGCGGAAACCAAGTACCGCCTTTGATGTCGGCATAGTTCATGAGTGAGTAAAGGGCCGGGGTATCTTGCGGCAAGGCGCCCAAAAACAACACCGGAAATTCCATCAATTGGCGCAGCTTTGGGTGTTTAAAGTGATGCGCCACATGTTTACTGATCGAGGTCAGCAGCTGCAATTTAAGTGCGCCACTGATGGTCTCCCAATTCATGAACTCGGTTAACGACAGACCGGGCTTTTGTACAAAGCGACCCATGCCCACCTCGTATTTGACCAGCGCCTCTTGTAAATATTTTTCTAATTGGGCACCGCTGCCGGGCTCGATGGCCTCGAAGGTTTTTTTTAGCGTCTCAAAATCGGCTGACAGATCGGTATACCCTTCTTGCCAATAGACCCGATACGAAGGATCGAGCCGATCGAGCTGATAATAATCAGATACCTTTTTGCCGAACTGCTCAAAATAACGCTCAAAGACATCGGGCATCCAATAAAAGCTGGGGCCCATATCAAACAAAAAGCCATCGGCCTTCAATTGACGCGCCCGACCGCCGGGGCTCGCATTTTTTTCGAGTACGGTTACCTTCCAGCCCGCCTTGGCCAAAAAAGAGGCCACGGACAGACCGGCAAAACCGCTTCCGATCACTAAAGCAGAACGCTGTGTAGTCACCCGGTAAAGTTAAGCCCGTTGAATTTGTTCCTTGAGCAATTTGCGCGCAAAGTGGATACGGCTTTTGATGGTTCCCAATGGCTCGCCCAAGGTATCGGCGATCTCGTTGTACTTGTAGCCATCAAAATAAAGTAGAAAGGGAGTTTTAAAGATCTCGGGCAGCTGATGAATAGCGGTCTGCATGGCTTTTAAACGCATACCCGACTCTGCATCGTTATTGACAACCGGACCGGCATTGTTTAACAGATAATCATTGGCCGAATTATCAAAAATGGTTTTTTGCTTGGCCTTGCGCCTGTAATTATTAATAAAAATATTGCGCATAATGGTAAAGAGCCAGGCCTTGATGTTGGTACCGGCATTGTACTTTTCGCGGTTGGCTAGGGCCTTGTACAAGGTCTCTTGAAAAAGATCGTTGGCCGCCTCGGAGTCGCGGGTAAGATTGATGGCGAAGGGCTTTAAGAAGTCTGCGTTGTGCAGCAAAAGCTGGTTGAATTCTACGGTTGACATTTCTGTTTAATTTTAAGAAAAGCTAAGTTAAACAGAATAAGCCCTTCAACAGCCAGATTTGTTTAATATTTTATTAAAATTTTTAAACGAATAAACGAAAGGTCGATAAAAGTAACCTAAAACATTAATAATCAGCACTATAAAAGGAAATAGCGTTGAAGAGACCAGCCCTTATCCGGCCTTATTGATAGACACCAGCTTCGATTTTTGCTGGTCCAACTGTTCGTAGACCGAATTATTAGAGATGAATTCGGGCACCAGCTCTTTCATTTTTGCCACCATGCCCAGGTGTTGAGAGGCGTCGCTAGCCAGGGCAAAGAGCTCTTGATATACTTGCTCTAAGGTCGCAATCGCTTCGGTGCTTGTCTTGGCGATCAGTATTTTTTGATGATGGGTAGGCAATGTGTTCTCCGCATCATTTAGTAACTCTTCGTACAACTTTTCTCCGGGTCTAAGGCCGGTATACTTGATCTCGATATCAATGCCGGGTACCATCCCGGAGAGTCGTATCATCTTTCTGGCCAAATCGACAATAGGAACCGGTTTACCCATGTCAAACACATAGATCTCGCCGCCATTGCCCATCGACCCGGCTTCGAGCACCAACTGTGTAGCTTCGGGGATGGTCATAAAATAGCGGATAATATTAGGATGTGTTACCGTTACGGGCCCACCCTTTGCAATTTGATCGCGAAAGCGCAGAATAACCGAACCGTTCGATCCCAGTACATTACCAAAACGGGTCGTTATAAATTTTGTCTGATGCGAAGAATGCGTAGAAAGCTGTTGCACATAGATCTCGGCCAAGCGCTTAGAGGCTCCCATTACATTGGTAGGGTTGACCGCTTTGTCGGTAGAGACCATTACAAAACGTTGCACCTGGTAGCGAACAGAAAGATCGGCCATTAGTTTTGTGCCGGCTACATTGGTAAGCACCGCTTCGGCAGGCGATTGCTCCATCATGGGTACGTGCTTGTAAGCCGCCGCATGATAAACCACTTGTGGGCGAAACTCCCCAAAGAGTTCGTTCATTCGATTTTGGTTACGAACATCCCCTAAGAAAAAGATCAGCTTTACGCCATTGCTGATTCCGGTCAACTCCAGCTCCAGATCGTGCAGCGGTGTTTCGGCTTGGTCACAAACCACAATGGTAGAGGGTTGGTAGCGCAGCAATTGTCTTACAATCTCGGAACCAATAGAGCCCGCCCCACCGGTTACCAGAATCCGCTTGCCCGCAATTTGATGGTTCAGCTCGGTGTGATTAAGCTGAATGGGATCTCGTTCGAGCAATTGCTCGATGCGAATAGATTGAAGTTGTTTTTTGGTAAACTGACCATTGATCCATTTGTCGAGTGGAGGAACGGTGAGTACCGTAATGTTATATTCCAAACAGATCTCAACCAACTCGGCTTTGCGAGAAGGGGGAACTGAAAAGGTAGAAATTACCAGCTCGTCGATCTGCTGAGATTTCAATAACGAGTCAAGGTCTTTGTAATCGATAATCCTAACCCCATCAATCACCTTACCCGACTTGCGAGGATTATCATCCACATAGGCCATTACTTTTACCTTACTGGCCGGATCGTGCTCTAAGACCCGCTTTGTAGCCAGTCCTGCCTCGCCTGCCCCATAGATCACCACAAACTTGGGGTCAAGCTTAAAGTTGCGCAGATAACTAAATCCATATTTAACAATAACACGGTAAGAGATCAAACCCAGAAAACTAAACAGCGAATAAATAATTAGCGTTGCCACCGGCAGTCTTATAAATGATGCCCCGTTGACAAGGGTCACAAAACTCAGCAAGGCCAACATAACTACCGAGACCAGCAAAGAAAGAGAGACACGAATAGCGTCTTGCACACCGGTGTACCTAACAATTCCGGCATAGCTTCTAAAATTGAGAAAAACCAATGCATTGATGGCAGAGAGTACCAGCAGGTTCGCATAGAGTTCGCGCACACTGATCAGCTCAAAATTGAGATTATACCCGATCAGGTAAGCAAAGACCATACAGAAATTGCAAACGGCGATGTCGATCAGAAAAATAATCCAGCGAGGAACAATGTTGATCTTTTTCAGCATAAACAGTTACTTACAAAGATTGCAGAATAAATTCAATTTCGACGCAATTTCCGCCTAAATGATGCTGATGCAGTTGATTATCATCATTGTAGCTAAAATAAAGTAAGCGTATCCCCTTACCATCAATAGGCCCTCTCATCCCCTTTTATCAGATTAACAATGGTCTGAAAGATAATCTGGCAATCGAGCCAAAAACTCCAGTTTTCGATGTACCAGAGGTCAAAGGCCACGCGGCGGCTCATTTGCAGCGGAGACTGAATTTCGCCCCGACTCCCGTTTACCTGCGCCCATCCGGTAATGCCGGGCTTTACCAGATGCCGCATCATGTAATGCTGCACCACATCTTTCGACTCGAGCGAGAGCGGTATCGGGTGCGGTCTGGGACCCACCACGCTCATATCACCCCTAAGAACATTAAAAAATTGAGGCAGTTCGTCGAGGCTGGTCTTGCGCAAAAGGCGACCCAGCGGGGTTACCCGATCGTCTTGCCTGGCCGCTTGGCGAAAAGGCTCCTCGCCCTGCTGTCCATTATGCACCATGGTCCTAAACTTATAACAGATGATCTTTTTATTATTGATACCCCAGCGGTCTTGCCTAAAAAAGACCGGGCCGCGCGAACTAAGTTTAATCAATAGGGCCAGCAAGGGCGCTAGCCAACTTAGCACAAATAAGAGCACCCCTAACGAAAAAATAATATCGAAACCCCTTTTAAAGATCCGGTTCTCGGTGTCATCGAGGGGAAAATAGCGTAGCCCCACCACAGGCAGACCTGCATAGCTAGTAAGTTTTAAAGCGCCTGACCCAAGACGGTTAAAATCGTTGATCACATTTACTTGCACCTGGGCCTGCTCACAGCAATCGATCACCACATTGATCTCTTCGGTCTGGTGACTGGGCAGCGCTAAAAAAACTTCATCGATCTCGTGGGCCAATAAAATGTCTTGCATTTGTTGCACCGTTCCCAGGTAATTAGAGGCCAGCCCATTGGCAGGTGGCTCGCCTACAAATCCCACTAGTTGATAGCGCAAATTATTAATGAGGATACCCGAGCGGTATAGCGTAGGGCTTAGATCGGAGGAGCCCACCACCAAGATCTTGCGCACGTATTTGTATTGGTTACGCACATATGCAGCGATGACCCGATACAGATATTTATGCAGCGGAATTAATACCAATAATAAGGCATTGTAGAGCAAGATCAAACCGCGGTAAATTGTAAAATCGTCCAAGATCAACACCAATAAAAACACCTGCACCAACAAATGCGTTAAGAGCAGGCGAATAAAAATGGTAAGCTCTTGAGAGTAGGTAAAAAGGGTAATGCTGGTGTAGAAATGAAAGGCCCGGGCGCATAGATACCAGATAAGGCCGCTTAAAGCGATCATCCAGCTGCATACAGACACATCTAGTTGCGCAGAAGAGGTAAGCAGCCACTGCTCAGCCCCCCAAAAGGTAGCCGCGAGTAACGCAAGGTCTAAGCATAAACGAAATACGTAATTGAGGCGAGGGCCTCGAAGCATAACAGAAAATTGTAGCCGTAAAATTAAGGGGAATTCAGCGGACCCTAGGTGCAGGCAGTAAAGCCCTTTGCATCAGTGTACATCAGAGTCCATAGGTAAGCCCGGCGCTAAGGCGGGCTTGTTGGTTAAGGAACCGAACAGAGGCGTTGATGTATAACCTGGGGATGGCCTCATAATAACCCAATACCATAATATCGTTCCAGGTCTTTTTGGTGCCAAACAAAAACGAAGGCTGTGGCTGATCAAAATACTGTTGTTGCAAGGTACCCTCACTCCCTTTTCGCACCAGCTGATAACGGGCATTTAGTTTAAGTCGGGGAATGGGCGTGTAGCGAGCATAAATTAAGAGGCGATCACTATTGGCGCCGATCCAATCGCCAAGCAGATGCGTGGCACTGGTGTAGTTTTGTGCCGGCAGAAAATTTCTGTACACAAAAGGTCTTACGCGGGTGTACTCGGCCCCGAGCGTTAAATAAGAAAGACCCAGATCGGTTACGGAGCCACCGATGGTATAGCCAAGCTGGTTACGAGCCTGTTCGCGATCAAGCACCTTCGAGATCTTGATCTCGTCTATAAAAAAAGTGGTATACAAATGCGTATTGCGCAACTGGTCTCGGCTGCTTAGTTGAAAAAAGAATTGTCCGTTACCCCCTCTTGTAATGCTATTACTGCCCACATAATTATCGAAGGCCTTAAAGAACATCACCGGAATAAAATAGCCCAGGTGCAAACGGTCTGTATAGAGCATCGATTCGCCGATCATTACATTAAGCCCTTTTTTTAGGCGAATATCAATTGAGTGACTGACCATAAACTTGGGGACCATCACTTCGCGAATACCGCCATACATACTATTGGGAATCGTATAGGAGCGGGCTGAATCGAGAATATCGGACTTTAACCAGGCATGCGTATAGTTAAAGCGTAACCAAGAAAGTGGTTGCAGATCGAGTCGTATGTACGGATAGGTAGGCGCCTTGTCGGAGAGCACTAACCTCCCCCCTTGCCCATAGCCCCACATCAAATAATCTTGCCCAAAAGAGACCGATCCTTTTTTAAATGCATAACTAATATGGGTTCTGATCTCGGTATAATTAATAGAGCGATTATTGAATAGCGCATTGCGCACATAGCCCGTCTCGTGCGCGGCTTCGATTCCCTGCTTAGAGGTGTCGACCATTTTACCAGCCTCTGTAATATCCTGAAAAGAGAATTGAAAACCCCAACGCTTCGCCGCCGTGCCATAAAGCTGTACGCCTATACTTCGCTTAAACACCTGTGACTCTCCGGCAGATAACAGTTGTCCGGTAACTACCGGGTAAACATTCACCGAAAAATCATCACCCTTTGCCGAGAGCTTTCGGTTGCGTAGTCCGGGTTTATATTCCTTAAGATAAAAATCGAGTTCGGCTGCTTCTATAGTGGTTAGCCGAGTTCGGTTACTATCGAGAGTAGCTAACGCCAGTAAGATCTGCGTTCTGGATAGTGGTAAAATATTATCGTCCCAAACTACCAATCCCTTTTGGGCCATACGGGCTAAATAAGGATTGACCTCGTAGTTGTGTCGCTCATAGACCGGTTGAGCAACGAGTGCAGTGGTGAGCGAGAGCAAAAAAACAAATAGAAATAAAATCGGCTTTTGCATGGATGGTTTTTAGATGGCAGAGACCGACTGCGTAACCTGCGAGAGCACCCACTGGTAATTTTTTTCGATCCCTTCGCGTAAGGGTCGAGAAGGAGCCCAGCCCAGCTTTTCTTTAATTAGCCGGTTATCGGATGTACGACCGCGCACGCCCTCGTAGGATACCGGTATATTTTTAATGCTGAGTTTTTTGCCAGAAATATCAATGACCAGTTGTGCCAATTCGTTGAGCGAAACCATCTCTTCCGAACCAATATTGACCGGCCCTTCGAAAGAACCCTTCATAAATCTTTCTACGGCTTCTAAGCACTCATCGATGTATAAAAAAGAGCGGGTCTGTTTACCATCACCCCATACCTCAATAACACCGCCGTCTTCTGCTTCGGCCACCTTGCGACACATGGCCGCAGGAGCTTTTTCTCTACCTCCACTAAAGGTGCCTTCGGGACCAAATACATTATGAAAGCGCGAAATGCGAACTTGCATACCATGGTTACGGGCAAAGGCCTGGTACAGACGTTCGCTAAACAGTTTTTCCCAGCCATACTCACTGTCGGGATTGGCGGGATACACCGAGTCTTCGGCACAGTTGGGATTACCGGGATCTTTTTGATTGTACAAAGGATAAATGCAAGCCGACGAGGAATAAAAGATCTTCTTTACCTTTTGCAAATACGCCTGCTGAATAATGTTAAGGTTGATGGACGCTGAATTGAACATCAGATTCGCATCGTTTTCTCCGGTAAAAATATAACCGGCCCCACCCATATCGGCCGCCAGTTGATAGACCTCGTCGAAGGGGCGATCGAGTACACTCGCCACTACCTCTTGTTTGGTTAGATCGCCAACAATAAACTCATCGGCAACAGAGGGGGCAAACTCATGCTCTTTACAATCAACGCCCCGCACCCAGGCCCCTTCTTTTTTTAATTTCTTGACCAAATGGCCACCAATAAACCCTCCGGCCCCACAAACTAAAACAGTTCTCATGCAGTCTTTCTTTTAAGCAGACTTTTTAGCAGATCTGCCGTACCATAAAAAACGAATTTAGGAACTATTTCTAAATAGCGTCTCCAAAGCCGGCGTGGTTCGGTGCAGAGCCTAAAAAACCATTCCAATCCGTTTTGTTGCATCCAACGCGGGGCTTGTGGTTTAGAGCCGGTATAAAAATCAAAGGCGGCCCCCACCGTTATAATCAAGTGTACACGTGTGCGTCTGGCCAGCTCCATGGCGAAACGTTCTTGCTTGGGAGTGCTTAGCCCGATCCAGATAATCGATGCTTTTGCCTTTTCTATAGAGGTGGTCAGTGATTCCCAATCTGATTCTTGCAGGGGTGCAAAGGGCGGAGAGTACGTGCCTCCTATCTGGAAATTATTGAAACGAACACCTACTTGCTGTTGTAATTTCTCGGCTACCCCCGGCTTGCCTCCACAAAAAAAATGAGTGATGTGCTGCATGCCCGCGGTTTGAGAAAGTACTGCAGCAAAGAAATCAGGACCATAGCAACGGGCCATTCCGGGAAAACCCTTAGCCTTGCCCAACCAGACCAGTGGCATGCCATCAGGTAGATTGCAATAGAACGCTTGTACTATTTTTTTAAACGATTTGTCTTTTTCAGCCTCTACCAACCCATGGGCGCCGGTGGCACTCATGCAAAGAGACCTTGGCGGTGAGGCTAAAACAGCCAGCGCATCAAGCACCGCTGCTGCGGGGCCCTTGTGGTAGATGGGAACGTCTGTAATCTGTAGCAAAATAAATTCCAATTAGCAGCCAAAACGGAAAGGCCGACATGGGTCCTTCCAGGGCTACATCAAAGGTAGCATTGATAAGCGTGGCTAAGAAAAAGGGTAAAAAGATTTTTAGTTCCGAGTTCGAACTTTCAAAAAGATTTTTTTTGAATAGCGGAGCAAATAAGGCCGCTAAAAAAAGTAGCCAACCACAAAAGACCGGCACCCCATAGCGGGCCAGTATGGTCAAATGAAAATTATGCGGAGAGCGTAGCAGGGCCCGATCGCGATCCTCTTCGATGGGAATGCCATCATCTACGGCCAGGTTAATACCCAGCCCTTTCCCTTGCAAAAAATAAGGTCCGGCCAAGGTGTAGTCTATGATCGTGCCCCACCAGGCGAGCCGCCAAATAATATTACCACTCAGCGACCCTTCGACATCCCTGTCTACAATACTGACCACATTCTTTTGTAGTTGATCGAATCCGGAGTTTCTGCCTTGCACGGGATCTTCAAGACCGGTCACCGCATAGAGAACCGCCGCAATTAGTAGCACCAATGGCACATAGCGCAAATAAGGTCGCAAAGAAGGCAACGAACCGGTCTTTCTGCTTAGATAAAAAAAGAGCCAGCCCCCCAACACAAAAGCCACCATACCCCCTCTGTTGATGGTGGCTACCACTAAAAAAAGATAAATTATCAGCACATAGTTGATCGCCTGCCAGCGAGGCTCCAGCTTTATTGTACCCGAAAGCATCAAGATGGAGCAAAGCAGCAAATGCACGCCCAGATCTCCTCGTTTGTACTCCAATAGCGGAATATTACCGAAAAGCGTCCACTGCAATAGCTCCGGGAAAAACAAGGTGAGCAGAAAGCAGATCGTAGCCACGATCGGAAACCAAGCGTAGAGCGTAAAGATCTTTGTGCTGAGTTCTTGCAGTCGATCGGGATATATAAACGGGATCAACAGTAAAAAAGCGTAATTAAAAATAAAGCTATCGCGAACAACATCGAGGGCCGGGTACTGCAAAAAACCGCGCAGCATCCACAAAAGATTAAGCCCCACCAACAGCGCTAAAAGTTTTACACGCTTGTCCCAAAGAATTTCAATTGATTTTCTCTCGCGCCAGATTAGCAATAGCCCCATTAACAGGGTGACTTCAGAAAAATAACCATACGAAATGCCTTTGTTAAAAAACAAATACAAGCCGTAAACGACGATCAACCAATTAAAAAAATGCTTGTATATCGTCAAAGAAAGTGGACAGTTTAGTAGTAGAGGGTTTCGTTTTTTAAATATAGGATTTTTTCTTTTAAAATACTTGTTTTCGTCTTTTTAGGGACTCTTGCTTGCAATACCACTAAGCTAATTTCCGCAAGCGCCTACACAAGTAAAAAGGATCATACCAGAAACTGGTCAGCATAAAAGCCAGTAGAGAGGCATAAGCCGAACCAATCAGTCCGTAGCGTTGAATAAGGAAGTACGTGAGAATTAATAAAATAACCGCTTCAATATTGGAAACGATGGCGGAATTACGATTGAATTTTAGCGCTGATAGAAATACAACGGTGGCATTGTCGATGATCAGCACCGTTACATAAATGCCGTAAACAAAAAATAAGGATAAAGCAGCAGCCGATCCGCTACCGCTCCAAAACACAAATACATCATCACCTACCAGCAATACCAGGCTCATGGTGGCGACAACCAGTAGGCCGAGTCGTAATATGGTTTTTTGATAATACTGCAACAACTGTTTCCAATTGCCTTCCTTTTGTTGTAGGGTGATGGAAGGAAAAAGCAGGGCTGCAAAATTGGTGAGTCCTGTTCTGATCACTTCATAAAAACGGAAGACCAATAAGTAGATGGTCATTTCAGCTGCGGTGAGCAAGTGACTCATTAGGATGACCTGAAAATTAAATATGAGTACAGAAGCGAAGGCGTTTTGGAAATACCAGAAGCTATCTTTCAGTTGTACAAACAGCAACGAAGCTTTTAGCTTTCCGATTTGCAGCTGAAAAGGAACATGTTTCTGCGCAAAAAAGTAAAGCGTGATCAAATAAATGAAATTCGTTCCGGCTGATACGAATAGAAGATATTCAACTTTTCCGTATCGCGATACCCAATATAATAATCCGGTTTCCAGCAAGGTTCTTCCCACTCTGACGAGCTTTGCATCTTTCCAATGATTCACCGATTGCATCATCGATTCAAACATCACGGCCAGGATGTTTTGTACTACCACCATTCCAATGAGTAAGGCCATGATGCATTGATTTCCCTGAACATGCACCCACTGAAACAGAAAAACCAGATAATAAATCGGCAAGCTGATGAGTAAGATCAGCAGAAAAAAATTAAAAACGGTATTGACGCTTTCTGAACTGCGGTTTGGGTAGAGGATGAGTCGTCGAACTAAGGTAGTGTTCAAACTAAAATCAAATGCCATCGAAAACATGATTAGATTGAGTAAAACACCATAAATGTTGAATTTTTCTTCGCCAAGATTCGCGACAAGGACAGGCGTTAAAACGATAATCGCCAACGCTGTTGCAGCCTGTGATGCAAAAGTGGAGGACAGATTAATCAGGTATTTTCGATGTTGAAGAAGCTTGTCGAGCATGCTGCT
>VHBB01000021.1 GCA_016872155.1 Sphingomonadales bacterium | reverse complement strand
CATAGACCTCCGAAACATTTACCTGTCCCCCATCACCGACAGCCCCGGTAAATTCAACTTTTACATATCTAGCCACAGTTGAATTCAAACTTGGATTTCGTACAGTTAGAGTTACTGTACCAGCAGCACTCTGACAGCCGGTCGATGTATTTTTTACGGTAGCCACAAAGTTGTAAGTACCTGCGGCGCTATTAGCTGGTATGGGTATTGTAAAGTTTCCAGATACTCCGGAAAAAGCAGCATCAGTAACGGGAGTAAAGTTAGCCAGAGCATTTGCGCCAGTTGCTATAGAATAGGTGAGCCCGGATGTTGGGCTGGCAGCGCTATAGGGTAGTACAAAACTATTAGCCGCAGTGAGCACACTAGCCACTGTGCCGTAGGTGATTGTTGGAGTGGCATACCTATAGCCCAAAACAGCAATCGTTCGCGTTATCGCATCAGGAGAACTTAGGCTAATATTACCAGAAGTAGAACCATCTGCGGTTCTGTTAAATCTTACATAGATGGTAGTAGTAGTTACTGTACCAGCTACTGGAGTAAGTGTTAGCGAATTAGTGAATGTGATATTATCTAAAGAAAACTGATAGTGAGAGATTGTTGGAATTGAGATAACATCCGAAAGATTTGAACCAGATACCGTGAATGATTGAGAAACGCTAGCCGTACTGCCGCACTGTGTAAACGTAGTCAACGTACCCGTGGTGGTAATCGTTGGCTCCTGATTAATCCTATTTCTGCCTATCACAATTTTAGTGTCTGAGAAAGAAACAAAGTCGGGCTTGCCATCGTTATCAAGATCGACAGGGAAAGTATTACCATATGCTCCCACAGACGCTGCTGAAATTCGAGAACCAACAAAGTTTGCTGAATTAAAAGCGGTATTTGCAGGCTGATTATTTGTAATAATATTAATACGCGATCCGTTATTATAGTCGGTATTGACAATATCTGGCCTCCCATCTCCGTTGAAGTCACCGAATTCAATATTAAATGCTTCGCTACTGCCACTCCATTGGGCATTGTTCACAGTAGTGCCAGAAAAGTTTGAAGTAGAAAGGTTTCCTGTACTATGTATATTTCTCATAACACTTGCGTCGGCACTCAAACTCCCCCCTTTAAAAATATCAATTTTTTCATTTTGATCAAGGTCTGAAGCTCCAATAGAGAACCCGCTAATAGAAGTCGGGCTAATAAAACTCAAAAAAGATATTGAGCCTGGCGTCGAAGAATTTTGAATAACCCTTAAACCACTTCCATAATTTGTTGTAGCCAGATCCAGCTTACCATCGTTATTAAAATCGGCAATAATTATATCATTTGTAGTAAACCCTGTTACATCGATTGGAGCACCAAAAGAAATAGTGTTACCAGGAAGGCTAGAATTATTTCTATAAACACTAGTCATTCCACCACCGGGGGCACAAACAATATCATTTAATCCATCGAGATCAAAGTCAGCGACTCTTATTAGAACTGGTGAAGTCGAAATGGTTCGTGATTGTGCGCTTGCAAAAGATATAGTTCCTGTTCCGCTAGAAGTGTTAATAAGTATAGCAAGTGCAGTAGTACCCCTAGTTACAATTACATCTAGTTTTCCATCATTATTTAGATCCGCCACAGCCAAGTCGCGCGGATCTGAGCCAACAGAAAAATCAAGCGAAGTCGAACTGAAACTAGTTGAGGAGAGAGTTCCACTAACCGAAACATTTCTATAGACCCTTACACTACCCCCTGAATTATTGATTTTGATAAGATCAATTTTGCCATCCAAATCAAAATCAGCAACAGCACTATTATGCCTTGTGCGTGGAGAAGTGATCGAAAAGACAGAACCTGATGTAACGCTTGCAGGGGTTGTGCTTGAAGTTAATTCGAAACTAGTAAATGAGCGTTCAACAATAGTCTGAGGGTTCGTATTAGTCCAAGACGGAGTAAAAGGCAAACTAGAAGCTGCAACTCTTGCTGTCGAATTATCAAGTACAGTAATTACTGAATGGGTTGCACCAAAAGGAACAGTTACGACAAGCTGCGTGGTTGTCGCGCTTGTTACTTCTGCCTTGGCAGCCCCAAAAAACACTATGTTGTTACCTGCAGTGGCATTAAATCCTGTACCCGTTATTGTAACCGTTGCACCGGCAGATGCAACTGTTGGTGTATAAGAAGTTATTGTCGGAGGCGGAACAGAAGAGGTGATAAGCTGAGTAGCAGAGCAGCCCACACTGTTAGTATACGTGATAGTAGCTGTCCCGGCAGCAACCCCAGTTACGACACCCGTACTTGTTACGGATAAAACATTTGCATCAGAAGTTAACCAAGGTGTTGTTGTACTAGCAGTGCCGCTTCCTGACAAACTAGTAGTTCCGTTTACAAGAACAAAGCTTGAGCCTGTAATAGTGGGATTAGAATTAATTGAACCCGAAACAGAAATTGTCCTTGAAGATGCACCAGCTGATGTTAGGTTTATTGCGCCAGCTATGGCAGCAGATACACTGGAATTCATTCTGATAAATAATGTTGCAGAAACTGTTCCTCCAGATTGAGGAATGGATAAAGAGGAATTAAAAGAGGAATTATCCAAAGAGTACTCAAACCCAGTTAAAGATGCAACAGAAATATCAGTAGTGAGGTATGTTGCTGTGACATTAACAGACTGAGATGCAGAAGCTAGTCCAGAACATTTTGCAAAGGCAGTCGGCGCTCCTGTCACTGTTATGGTCGGCGTAATATTGCCCTGAAAAACAGAAGCATAGAGAGTAGAGCCATCTGCTTGTATGCAAACAACATCCAAATAACCATCACCGCTGACATCCAATAATTGAGATTCCCCGATGTATTGAGTAGGTCCGATTCCCCAAAAATTATTTCTGGTCTGGTAAGTGCCCGATGAATTTTGGGAACCTGAAATATTGAAATAATCGGAACCAATGATGTCCAAATCATTATCGTTGTCTATATCGAAAAGCTGGCCAAACCGACTGTGATTGTTGGTGGCCGAATGTGTAAAACTACCACTGCCATTATTCGTATAAAATCTCGAATTGCTCCCTCCCGGAGCAAACACGTCAACATCTCCATCATTATCGTAATCAATGAATGCAAAGTCAGTGTACCCAAGCATGTCTGTACTACCGGCCATATTCGTCATGCTGTTGAAAGAAGAGGCAGTTGCCATGGCAACATTCATTCCTTGTGTACCCGAACCGGAACCTGCCAGAACAAATGCATCAACATAAGTGTCATTATTTACATCTGCAAGACCATTACGCATTGTAAACCAATAGGAAACGCCTCCGGCCGTTGCATAATACGA
The DNA here is from genome assembly GCA_016872155.1 of Sphingomonadales bacterium. GTDB lineage: Bacteria > Bacteroidota > Bacteroidia > Chitinophagales > Chitinophagaceae > JJ008. The sequence continues at coordinate 12,608 of VHBB01000021.1, read as the reverse complement.
ACTGAACGAAAAGGCGGTAGTCGTACTTTGAGTAAAGATCTGAAAAGGCGTACTGCTGTATGTGCCGTAGGAGCTTGCCATGATGTCAGGAAAACCATCCCGATTCACATCCAAGACCGATATGGAGTTCACGTTTGAAAACAAATTGCCGAACGTGATGGTACCTTGTGAAGTGTACGTACCATCGCCATTATTTTTTATGATCTCGACTTTTTTTCCGGTGCTCAGAGCTACAACAATGTCAATATTCCCATCATTGTCGATGTCAGCGCATTTAATATCGGTTACCGTGCAAGAGGTTGTGGAGAGCGCAATGGTAGATTGGGTGGCGCCAACCAATGTGAAGTTGGCAGTAGGACCACTGTTGGTGACGATTCTTATAGCGTTGGTATTCGTGGCTGTGACAAAGTCCAGATCCCCGTCATTATCCAAGTCGGCCGGTTCCCAGGCATGAATACTGGCGTTATTTGTTAAAGTAAGAGTAGTGGGCGCCTTGAAATACGTTATGGACCAAGACAAGCTGAGCGTGCCGGCAGAGGGGTTCCTGAGTCTGAAGTAACGCGTATTTGAAACTTTACCGCCGGCGACTACTTTCAACTCGGAGAGAGCAGTCGTTCTGGGTACGGTAACAGTCAACTGTGTTGCTGTAGCGTCCGTAATGGTAGCCCTGATCCCACCAAAGAAAACAGCATTATTCGCCGCCGTAGTATTGAAATTAGTGCCTGTAATTGTTACAGTTGAACCAACCGCACCACTCGTTGGCGAAAACGATGTAATCGTCGGCACCTGCCCAAAAATAAGATTCGCAGAAAAGAGAAACGATAGTAAAAAAAACGAAAAACGTAATGACCTTACAATAGACATAAAACAGGATTTAACTTTATAGAGTTTGGTTTGAATAGGCGAGTTGGCGCTCACCGGTATTGCTGGAGCAAAGAGGGCTTGGATAGAGATATGATTTCGGGGAGCAGAATAGGAATTACACCTTTCTGATGAGATAGAAAATTCACTATGCATGTTGGTTAGCTTAAAGTAGATTGACAAAGTAAAGTAATAATACGCAGTAAAAAAACTGCCCTTCGCAATTCCTGAAATCAAAAAAAGACTAGAAGAGTAATAAAAAATACTTACGATAATAAGTGTAAACAATTAACTTATGGAATGAGTTTTGTATAGCCTGCGCTCTACCTCACCCCCATCCCAAAATTTTGCATCACAAAACTCCAGACATCGGCTGCTTCTTCGATCTGTTTACTGGTAGGCTTACCGGCACCGTGACCAGCCTTGCTTTCTATGCGAATTAACACGGGGGCGTTTGCGCGATGGGCCGCTTGCAAACGAGCCGCGAACTTAAAGGAGTGAGCGGGCACGACCCGGTCATCGTGATCGGCGGTGGTTACTAGGGTGGCGGGGTAAGAGACCCCGTCTTTTAACTGATGCAGCGGAGAATATTTTAAAAGGTAGTTGAACTGCTCGGCATTATCGCTACGCCCATACTCTACGGCCCAGGCCCATCCAATGGTAAACAAATGATAACGGAGCATATCGAGTACGCCCACCGCGGGGAGGGCCACTTTAAACAGCTCGGGGCGCTGCGTCATGCAAGCACCTACCAGCAATCCGCCGTTAGAACCCCCGCGAATAGCTAACCGCTCTTTGCTGGTATACTTATTGGCGATCAGGTATTCGGCCGCCCCAATAAAATCATCAAAAACGTTTTGCTTATTGGCCAGCATTCCACCCTGGTGCCAAGCCTCACCGTACTCACTGCCGCCGCGTAAATTAACGACCACATACAAACCTCCCTGCTCTAACCAAAATGCATTCGAAATACTAAAGCCGGGTGTTTGTGCAATATTGAACCCCCCATACCCATACAGTAAAACGGGGTTGGTGCCATTTAACGAAAATCCTTTTTTTCCGGTAATGAACATAGGCACGCGAGTGCCATCCTTACTAGTAAAGAAGACCTGCTTGGTCTCGTAAGCATCACTATCAAAAGCGGTCTCTGTTTTTCTAAAAACAGACGACACCCCACTGGCAACATCATATTTAAATATGGTAGGCGGATACGTGTATGAGGTAAACGTATAGAAGAACGAAGATTGATCGCGCTTTCCGCCAAAACCCGATGCAGTTCCAATACCGGGCAGCTTAATTTCTCTCACTAACTTTCCCTCGTAGGTGTATTGGTACACCTTGGTCGAAGCGTCTTTTAGGTACGAACAAAAAAGATAGCCGCCACCGGTGCCTACACTTTGCAAGACCTCTTCCTTTTCAGGAATAATAGTAATCCAGTTGTCAATACCGGGGCGCTCCGGATCGATCAACACCACTTTATAATTAGGAGCATCCTGGTTGGTCTTGAGCAGCAGCAACCCTTTTCCGTTATGATCGACAACCTCGGGCTCTGTTTTAAATCCTTCTACCAACTTAGTAAAAGACGAACCACTTTTTTTCAGATCCCTTATCGATAGCTCATTGCCGCTGGTACCTTCGGTGGCAGCGATAATTAAAAACCGGCCGTCTTCGGTCAGGTCGGCACCAACATTTCTAAGCGGATGATCATTATCCTCATAGATCAACACATCTTGCGATTGCGCCCTGCCAACTATGTGAAAATATACTTTATGATACTGATTTTGCTTGGAGAGTTTGCTGCTGGCATCGGGCACCGGGTAGCGACTATAATAAAATCCCTCGTCGCCCCTCCAGGTAATGCCGCTGAACTTAATATAGCGAATGGTGTCATCGATAAGTTTACCGGTACGAAGGTCCATGATGAGCGCCTCTTGCCAATCACTACCACTGCTAGAGATCTGGTAGGCCGCAAAGCGAGCCGTTTTAGAAAAAGAGAGACCGGCAAGTGCCACGGTACCGTCTTGCGAAAACCGATTAGGATCTAAGAACACTTCGGGAGTTCCTTGCAATCCTTTTTGGCGGTAGAGCACACTTTGGTTTTGTAAGCCATCATTCTTAGAAAAATAATAATAAGCCCCTTCTTGACGAGGAGACCCATACTTGGGATAATTCCATAGCACCGACAAACGCTCCTTGACCTTATTGCGAAAGGGAATTCCAAAAAGATAGTCAGTGGTTACGGCATTTTGTGCTTGTACCCAGGCCTTGGTCTCTTCGCTGTTGTCATCTTCTAACCAGCGATACGGATCGGCAATGGTGGTTCCAAAATACGTATCCTGAACGGTTCCTTTTTTTGTTACAGGATAGGTAAGCTGGGCATTGATCGTTTTTATTCCCAGCACCAAGATCGAGACAAGCAGTAGGCGCATAACAGAAATTTAGAGCTACAATATTAGTTTTTTGCATCGAAATCTTATCTTTCTAATGCAACCCAATGAATAAAACTGTACTCCTTTTTTGTCTTTTAACCCTGGGGGCTTTGTATGCACAGGCCCAACGCACGACCCTAATTCAGCGGGTGCGCATCGTAGATGGCAGTGGTGCTGCGCTGGTACGGGGATCGGTGCGTATCAAAGACAGTGTTATTGTTGCGGTGGGCCAGTTACAAGCCCTTTCGTCTGATAGCCTCATTGATGGAAAAGACCAGGTGCTGGCCCCCGGGTTTATCGATACGCATAGTCACCACTTTGGCGATTACGATGATGACCCTTCGGCGCTGGCAACGAACAGCCAAGGCATTACCACCATTGTCATTGGCCAAGACGGCAGCAGCTATGCGGTCGATACCATTCGAAAGCTGCTAAAAAATAATCCTGTCGCGGTCAATGTGGCCACGTATACCGGACATACGACGCTGCGTGAGCAAGTACTACATAACGATCTGCTGCGAGCGGCCACCGAAAAAGAGACCGTGCAGATGCAAAACCTGCTTGCCCAAGAAATGCAAAAGGGTTCGTTGGGACTCTCTAGCGGATTAGAATACGAAGATGCTTTTTACTCGTCTACCCAAGAGGTAATTGAACTGGCGCGTACCGCGGCTCGTTACAAAGGAAGTTATGCCAGTCATATTAGAAGCGAGGATATTACACTCGATGCAGCTATCGAAGAGATCTTGACCATTGGGAGAATCGCCAAGATGCCAATTCAGGTATCGCATATTAAGATCGGGCTAAAAGACAAATGGGGCACGGCCCGCTCCATTTTAGATCGACTAGAAAAAGCGAGAAGCGAAGGAATTCAAGTAACGGCCGATGTGTACCCTTATGATTTTTGGAGCTCCACGCTCCGGGTACTTTTTCCTAAAAGAGATTATTCCAATTTGGCAAGTGCAGAATTTGCCGTTGCTCATCTATTCGATCCCAACCGATCGGTGCTGGTACGGTATGCCCCCGAATCTTCGTTTGTAGGAAAGACGGTTTCTGCTATTGCTACGCAGCGAAACGAACCTAGCTCTCGAACGCTTATTGAACTGATCGAAAAAGCCGATAGTTTTAAAAAGGCAAACCCCACTTACGCCTACGGAGTCGAAGCTATTGCCGCCAAGGCTATGACCGAAGAAGATGTTACTACGTTTATTGAATGGCCTTTTGCCAACATCTGTTCCGACGGAAGATCGGGCGGTCACCCTCGTGGCTTTGGAGCGTTTACCAAGATCTTGCGACAGTACGTAAGAGAGCAACATCTCTTAACGCTCGAAGAGGCCGTTCATAAGATGACCTATCTCGGAGCCCTGCATACAGGTATAAAAAACCGAGGGCTTATAAAAGAAGGATACTATGCCGATCTGGTGCTTCTGAACCCCGACACCGTAGCGGACCGCTCTTCGCTAGGTGAGCCCACGGCGCGTTCGAGCGGCATTACCGCGGTTTGGATCAATGGGCGTATTACCTACCGCGAACAGAAACCCTCAGGAGAGCGTCCGGGTGTATTCGTTAATAGGTAAAGCCATGTGCATGAATTAGATTAACTTTCTTAAAATGCTGTTATGAAAAAAAATAATTTTTTACTCCTACCACTCGCCTTTTCGCTGTGGCTTGCCGGCTGTTCAAAAGAAGAGGACCTTACCCCGCCGGTAGAGACCGCCATGAAGGTTTTTGCCAGTTGGTTACAAAATGACCTTCCGAACGCTTCTGCGGTATCTGATCGGGTTCGGGTTTACATTAGCGGGCAGCCCGATTATTTTTTTGGATCAACAGTAACTCTTTTAGACATCAATGGGGCCGCTACCACAAGCCCGTATTGGTATAGAAAAAACGGAAGCCTCGTAAACAAAGAATTAGCGATTCCAAGCTACAATATCAATACGCAAGAATGGCTTCGCAAACCCATCGACACCAAGGCCCCCTACTGGAGTGCCCCCTATTTTGATAGTGGAGGTGGTGAGATATGGATGCGCACCTACTCGGTGCCGATTATTATCAACAACAAAGTAGTGGCTGTAGCCACCACCGACCTGGCGGTCAAGAAACCCTAGTGTATATGGCTGCTGGTGTAAGCATCTACTCCATTCATAACCTTGCGCTAACGATTTCTTTTGACCTTGGCATAGGAGAAGAGGCCCACCGCATTGTAATGCTTCTAAAAAAGGAGCTAGAAAAAGGGGTTACAAAAGAGATAGTAGATATTGTACCGGCCTACAATAGTTTATCGGTATACTTTTCTTCAAAGACCGCATTGATGTTAGCCATGGCGGGCATAAAAAAAAGCGCAACAGAAATAGCGACCTCCCCTACTACCAGCACCGCCACTAGTGTCGAAACAAAAACCAATACACTCGTAGAGATTCCTGTTTGCTACGAATTACCCTTTGCCATCGATACTCCTGCTATTTTAGATCGCCTGGGCATGAGCCAAGAAGAAATAATACAGCGACATTCCCAAAAAAAATATACAGTATATATGAACGGGTTTATTCCCGGATTTTCTTACATGGGAACGCTTGATTCACGACTTGAACTGCCCAGGAAAAAAGTTCCGACAGGCAGCGTACCGGCGGGCAGTGTAGCCATCGCTGCGCAGCAAACCGGAATCTATCCGTTTGAAAGCCCTGGCGGATGGCACATTATTGGGCGAACGCCCATAAAGATGTTCGAAAAAAATAGAAGTCCGGCTTGTTTGCTACAGCCCGGTGATACCGTTTTATTTTATCCGATTACCGTAAGCGAACTAGAGAACTGGCTATGAGTTTAAAAATACATAAGCCGGGCATTCAAGCCAGCCTTCAAGATGCGGGTCGGCTGGGCTACCAGCATTGGGGCGTGCCCATTGGAGGGGCTATGGATATTCTATCGATGCAAGCAGCCAATTTAATCTGCGGTAACGATCTGTCGGCAGCAGTTATTGAATGTACGCTGCATGGCACCTTACTAGAATTTCAAGAACCCCATCAATTTACAGTTACCGGAGGAGGCGCCATTGCCACACTTAACAACCGGCCGATCTCTTTTAACGAGTTGATAAATGCCACCAAGGGCGATCTGTTTCAACTACATCCAAGCCCTAATGGATGCCGATCGTATATAGCCGTATGCGGCGGTTTTGCCATTGAACCAGATTTAAACAGCTGCTCCACGTATCCACCGGCCAAGTTGGGTGGAATAAACGGCGATTATTTAAAAGCTGGAGACACCCTTGCTATCTGTACAAGAAAAAATGGAGTACGACATCAAGCATTGGCAGATACAAACAATTCAAGCGATGAAGAAAGCATCCAAAGCATCCTTAAAAAAGCTAAGAATAATGTTGCACTCACTCAAAAAGAAGTAACCCTTTATATTCACCGCGGGCCCGAATGGGATTGGTTCGATCTATTGGCAAAAGAAAATCTTTTGAAAAAACAATGGGTCGTGGGCAATAGTTCCACTAGAATGGCCTACCTGCTAAACGGCCCGGCGCTACAAAAGATCGACACGCAAGAGTTGATCTCTACTCCGGTCACTCGCGGAATTATTCAAGTAACCACATCGGGCCAACCCATCATTTTAATGGCCGACGCACAAACTATCGGAGGCTATCCAAGAATAGCCTGGGTTGGCAGTAACGATCTTCCTATTTTAGCACAATGCCGCCCGGGCGTTCAACTTAATTTTCAGCTTCAAGAATTAGTAGATGCCATCGACAATTGATATCAACTGCGATCTGGGCGAAGAAACCGGTGTAGAGGCTGCCATCATGCCCTCAATAAGCTCCGCGAATATTGCCTGCGGAGCCCATGCGGGCAATGAAGACACCATCCGAAGTACGATTCAGCTAGCCAAAGAGCATCAAGTTGTCGTGGGGGCACACCCCTCGTACCCCGATCGTAAAAATTTTGGAAGAGTCGTTATGCCCATCGGCTTGCAGCCATTGATAAATTCGGTGGTAGCCCAAATTACACTAGTTAGCGACATCGCCACCCAAGAGCATTATACGATCGGACACATCAAATTACACGGGGCCCTCTATAACGAGGCCGCAAAAAATAAGATACTGGCAGAGGCGCTGGTACAAACTATAACATCCCTCAACCCGTTGTGGGTGCTGTATGGACCTCCCGAAAGCGAGCTCGAACTAGCATCCTTTCGCCAAGGGCTGGCGTATTGTTGCGAGGCCTTTGTAGACCGCAGCTATCAAGACGACGGCAGTCTGACGCCACGCTCAGATTCGCAAGCGCTCATTAATGGCGAAAAAAAATGTATTGAGCAGGCGCTGCAACTAATAAAAAGAAAAGAAGTGACAGCGCTAAGTGGAAAGCTAATTCCGCTGCACGCCGCTACTCTTTGTATACATGGCGATGGCCCACAGGCCGTATTATTTGCTAATGCCCTTAAAAAACAATTACAAGTAGAAGGTATTTCTATTCGAGCTGCTTATGGCCGACATCACTAAGCACACAAAAAAATCAAGCGTACTAATCAGCGCCGCTTTTCTAATGGCTACTTCGGCTATTGGGCCCGGCTTTCTAACACAAACCGCGAGTTTTACCAATACGCTACTAGCGAGCTTTGGATTTGTGATTCTTATCTCGATTCTACTCGATATCGGCGCACAGCTAACCATCTGGAAAGTACTTTGTGCGGGTGGTATGCGTGCCCAGGTAATGGCCAACAAGGTAATTCCCGGCGCGGGCTATGTGCTTACCTCCTTGATCGTACTAGGTGGGCTTGCCTTTAACACCGGCAATCTGGCCGGAGCGGGCCTGGGACTAGAAGTACTTACGGGATGGTCACCAAAATGGGGAGCTGCGATTAGTGCTGCAATAGCGCTGCTGATCTTTTTGAGAAAAGATTCCCTTCAATGGATGGATGCCTTTACCCGTGTATTGGGGCTGCTCATGATCGCGCTAACTGTGTATGTAGTTTTCAAAGCGTCTCCCCCGCTTTCAGAGGCGCTCCAGCGAACATTTGTTCCGGCTACCATCGATCTTACGGCCATCATTACACTCGTTGGCGGAACGGTGGGCGGCTATATTAGTTTTGCCGGTGCCCATCGGTTACTCGATGCCGGACTAATCGGAAAAGAAAATACCGCGGCGGTGGGTCGCTCTGCCATCAGTGCTATTTTGCTAGCCTCTGTAATGCGTGTGCTGCTATTCTTAGCGGCGTTGGGTGTAGTGGCCAAAGGAATTTCACTGGGCACTACCAATCCTGCGGCGGCAGTTTTTAAAGAAGCGGCCGGAGCCATCGGCTACAAATTATTTGGCATTGTTATGTGGTGTGCAGCTATCACCTCGGTGGTAGGATCTGCCTACACATCGATCTCTTTTTTGCGCTACAACGAACGAGCGGAGACAGAAAAATCAAACCAAAAATGGTTAGTTGGTTTTGTGATCTTGTCACTGGTCATTTTTTTGATATGGGGAAAACCCGTTACGGTGCTACTATTAGCCGGTGCCATAAACGGATTTATTTTACCCGTTGCGCTGGGCATTATCTTACTGGCAGCAGGCCAAAAAAAGATAATGGGCGACTATCAACACAATAAATGGCTAACGCTACTGGGCGTACTGGTCTTGATCGCCACCTTATACCTGAGTATAGCCACGCTTTGTAAGCTGGTCAACTAACTAGACCTATACGCCCACAAAAAAAAGACACCCCTTTCGAGGTGTCTTTTACAAAACTAAGATCGATTATTAGTTAGCAGGATCGCTAGGTGTGTTTGGATTACCATCTCTTTCTTGCTGTGGATACGGATAAAAATTACGCGTACGCTCGGCACCGGTTTGGCCGGGTCCGGGACGACCAAAACGACGGCTATCCTCTAACTTCATGCCACTCATGTAGAGTTCCATACAGCGATTGCGATAGATCTCTAGCAAAATGGCGTCCCGTGTATTGGCGCCACTGTACGCAGGCTGCGCAGCCCCGAGACTAAATGCATCGGTGGTTTTGGTAAGCACTTGATTGAGCGCCGTAACAGCACCGGTCAAGTTGTTTGCGCGGGCATGGGCCTCGGCCTGAATCAAGAGCATTTCTCCGGGCAGAAAAATGGGAATGGCAGTATCATCGGCACGAAAGAATCCAGAACCATTGGTAGCATTACGCACAACATAAAAAGGAATACGACCATCATTCGACGCAGGAGCCAATGCACCGGTAAGTCCAAAGTTGGCAACAATACCATACACGTTATTGGTGATGAGTGAGCTGCGATAAACCGGATTAGGGTTAAGGGTATTATAGAAATATATGCTGCGTGATGTAAGATTGACGGCACTGGCACGAGCCAACGCCAGGTCGTTATTGCCGGCCATAATATAAAAGCGAGCGGCCAGAGCGATCAACGTGTTGCGCACATCGATCTCGCTACCTACCTGGCTTAAGAAGGCAGCAGGCAATGGAGTGGTACCTATAAGGGCAGCAGCATCGTCGAGCAGCTTAGTTGCTGCAGCCAGTGCTTCGGCACGAGTACTAAATGTAGCATTTGCTCCGGTCGTTACAGGAACACGCTCCCAGAACTGCGCCATCGTACCAATGGCCAGCGCCTTGTATAGATGCGCATAGGCTTGTACGGCATTGCGATAATTGACATCGGAGATAACGCTAACGTTAGCGATAATCTTGGTAGCCTCGCTGTTGACAATGTTAGCCGTGGTCCAAAACGAATTGAGTACCCCGTTATTGGGAGCCAAATTGGTTCCTCCGTTTTGCAACTGGGCCAGATCGGCATTACCCGCATTAAGTACGGTCAGCTCGCCGGTGCTTAGCCCCGCGGCAGAAATAGCTTGATAAAGACTACTTACGCCTACACCATTTACGGCCCAGCGTTGCATGATCCCTACCACAGCTTTGGTTAACCCATCCACACTGCTAAACACCTGGCTATCGGTGGGTGCGTTGGGATTGGTATAATCTTTTTTACAGGAGACCATTCCCATGGTCAGCACTGCAAGAAGTAGAATGTATTGTTTCATATGCATTCAATTAAAAGTTGGTGGTGATGGAAAGTTGAAGGACGCGGGGAATGGGGAACGAACCAAAATCGGTACCGCGCACAATGCTTTGTCCGGCAGAGTTGACCTCGGGATCGAACCCTTCGTCGTACTTATCAAAACTGAACAGGTTGCGACCCACCAAAGCGATCTTCATGCTCTGGCAGAATTTCAACTTGTTGATCGTATACCCTACGGCCATCTCACGCAATTTGGTAAAGCTTCCGTCTTGTACATGATACTCCTGAATACGAGGGCCAATAAATCCACCAATGGCAGCTACTGTTCCGCGAGGTACTTCACCGCGCAGTTCAGACTCAGCCAAAGGACCAACCCCTACGTTGTTGCGGGTAATGCGGTCCCAGTTGTAGACTTCAAAACCATACACCCCATCAAATTGTAAACGAAGACTCCAGTTCTTAACGGCAAATTCGTTAACGATGGTCATGTTAAAATCAGGATTAGGGTCTCCAAATACCTGGCGAAGCGGCGTACCGGTTGGTTGACCATTGGCATCGCGCTGCGCTACGCCTGTCGCGGCATTACCACGCTCTACCTGGGGTAAACTAAAACCGTTTACATCACGCATCAACCAGCTGCCATCGGCGTTGCGGGCAAAGTAGTTGATAAAGTAAACGCCCACGGGATGACCCACGAGCACCCCTTGTGTACCGCTGTTATCAAAAGAAATAAAGGGCGCGTTGTTATAGAGTTCTGTGATCTCGTTACGATTACGGTTGTACAGTAAGCTGGCATCCCAACGGAATCCTTTGCGCTGAACAGGCGTACCGGTCAGCATCAATTCGATCCCTTTGTTGGTCATGGCACCTACATTATCTAATAGGCTCGAAGCTCCGGTAGACGGGGCTACACTAAAAGGAAGTACCAGATCTGTGATCTCTTGATTGTAGATGCTAAACTGTAATCCCAAACGTCCTTTTAAGAAAGACATCTCGGCACCGGTCTCGAACTCTGTTTTGATCTCGGGGCGAATGTTAGGATTACCAACTCTGTTTTGAGCGACCACTGCCCCACCGGTATACACTTGTGGGCGATAGGTAGTAAAGCGGTCGTAGGCGCCAATACCGGTCAGGTTACCGGCCTTACCCCAAGAAGCACGCAGCTTAAGAGTATTGATGGGCTTAGCAGCATTCTTAAAGAAAGCCTCGTCACTTACATTGTAAGAAAGTGAGGCCTTAGGATAAAAAATGTTGCGGGCATCAGCGCCAAAGGCCGAAGAACCATCGAAGCGACCGGCCAGGGTTAAGAACAACTTGCTCTTATAGCCTAAAGTCTGTTGCAAGAAATAACCGAAGATGCTTTGCTCACTACGATTATCAACGGGCAGGTTAAAGAAGTTCTGTGCCGCATTGATGGTCGTTACAAAAGGAAGCAGATCGCGTCCTTCTTGTGCCTGAAAATTATTGCTGATGTACTGCGCGCTATATCCAACTGTGGTAGTGCTTTGCAGATCGTTATTGGCGGTAGCCGTTTTGTAAGAAGCGATAGCATCGCCGGTCCACTGAAAATAATTGAACTTGGCGGCACTCACGTAGCCATCAGGAAAGAAAGCCGCACTCACCCCTGTGTATGGTACACGAGGCTGAATGGTGGTTCCTTGTTGCGCATAAGTATCAAACCCGGTGGTCAGATCGATGCTGAATCCTTTAAATGGAGTCAGTGTCAACTTAAGATCGCTGAGCATACGATTGGTATTCTGGCGCATGTTGTAGGTCTCGATCACCGAATTTGGATTCATACGCACCAACTCAACGTTCTTTAAATTACCAGCTGCATCGCGTGCGGTAATGTCCCACACGTTATCGATGATGTTCATGGTAGAGATGGGAGAAAAGAAGTTGTTACCATTGGGCAGGTCTTTGCTGCGCGAGTTCGAGAACATAACCCCACCCGCTAGTTTGGCCCACTGGCTAATGCGGCTGTCCACGCGGGCCTTAAGGCCATAACGCTGAAAGTTCGTATTACGAATAATTCCTCCGTTGCTGGTGTAGTTGGCACTCAAATAATAATTAGTGCCTTCGTTACCACCATTCAGACTCAAGAAATTATCGGTACCATAGCTGGTATTAAAGATCTGATCTTGATAGTCGTAACGGGTAACAGGATAAGTAACGCGGTCTAATCGACCGGCGCCCAGCGCCTGAGGACCAGTACCGGGAACGGCAGCGGCATTAGGACGCAGGTTACCCACCATGGTCAGACGATCGCCGGCGGTAAACAGATCGGGTCCGCTGGCAATACCAAAGCGAAAAGG
>VHBB01000020.1 GCA_016872155.1 Sphingomonadales bacterium | reverse complement strand
TGACCCGGGGCTTGAGGCCGAAGAGAGGGGCCAGGGCGAAGCCATTGCCAGAAATATCTACGAGATGATCAGGCTTAAGGTGCCGGTTATCTGTGTGGTCATTGGCGAAGGAGCCAGTGGCGGAGCCTTGGGAATTGGCGTGGGCGATCGTGTGTACATGATGGAAAATACTTGGTACACGGTTATTAGCCCAGAGAGCTGCTCCTCTATTTTATGGCGTAGCTGGGATAAAAAAGAAGTAGCCGCCGAACAGCTTCGTCTTACCGCAGACAAAATGTTGGGCTTTGGCCTTATTGATGGCATTATTCCTGAGCCTCCCGGTGGAGCACACTGGGATTACGACGAGTCGGCTCGTATTCTAAAAGAACACTTGTTGCGCGTATTGGCAACACTGCGTGATATTCCTGCCGAAAAAAGGGTTCAGGATCGTATAGAGAAATTCGGAAAAATGGGTTTTTGGGAAGAAGATTAACAACTCGTCCTACAACAAATACGTTACCCCTTGTTCGGCTAATTCCGTTGCCGGAAAAATTTCTCTGGCTTCTGTTTCAAATTGATCGAGCTGTTCGTGTTGACTGCTAAAATGCCCCAATAGTAGTCTTTTTACCTGTGCCTTTTGAGCCAGCAGCGCCGCTTGCCTGGCGGTAGAATGAAAACGCAACTCGGCTTTTTCACGCTGGTCATCAAGGTAGGTAGACTCGTGGTAGAGCAGGTCAAAACGATCTATGTGCTCCAATAAAGACTCGTTATAGCGAGTATCGGCGCAGTAGGCATAGCGACGGGGCTGCCCTTGCTGTGCCAGTCTTTTTCGGGTGATGGTTTTTTCGCAAAAACTAAATCCGTAACAGGTAATGCGGTGATCGGTGGTAAAACAGCTTACTTCGATCTCTTCGGTTTCGTAAAGTAATCCCGGGCCTGCAATCTCTTTTATCTGTAGCGAAAAAGGAAGACGGGTAGAGGCTACCTGCAACTGCAGTTCGATGATCTTTTTAAGGGGCGGTGGTCCAAAGACGATCAGATCTTGCTGCCTGTTGAGTAAACCAAAACTATTGATAAGCCCGATCAGACCAAAATAATGATCGCCATGTAAATGCGAAATAAAAATATGAGAGATACGGCTGTACTTGATCTTGTAGCGCATGAGTTGCAGCTGCGTTCCCTCTCCGCAATCCACTAAGAACTTTTGTCCGTCCATAGTTACGAGCTGGCTGGTTGGAAGCCGTTCGTAGGCCGGCACGGCTGAATTATTTCCTAGTATGGTAACAGAAAACATAATGACTAGTCGGTAGAAAATTCGTTATCGAGCAATTCGCGTTCTATCTCTTCCATCTGTACAATATCCCAAGCTTCACTTTCGGTGGGTGTTACATTCATCAGCTCTACCAATTCTTCTTGCTCTAATACAGCCTCGACGGGCGGCTGAAGTTCACAAATAACAAAAGAGCGGTTTTGTTCGTAAAACCGTTGTTGCAGTTGTAGCAGTTCGCTGCCGCCCTCGGGGTCGATGGCGCTGACCGCCGTCATGTTTAATACAATGTTGCCGGGCGTTCCAGACGATTTAACATCCGCCTCCAAAAAGGCCGTCAGTTTTTGGCCTAGCTCGTCTGCCATAGTAGCAGTAAAGCACGCAGTTGCAAGACGAACTACGTGAAAACGCTCTTTGGTCTCAATTTTGACTTCCATTGGGAGATAACGGTTTTTATTAACAGGGGTTTATAACCTGTTGGAGACCGTTCCCAAATTTATTTGTTAATATTGTAACAACAGTAACAATCTGTAAAATGGATAATAATTTTTCTGCGCAGGTCAAAGAAATCATTTCGTTTAGCCGCGAGGAGGCATTGCGGTTGGGTAATGATTTTATCGGCACCGAGCATCTGTTATTGGGACTCATCAGAGAGGGCGACAACACGGCCCTGCGCATTCTAAAGAGCTTTAATATTGACCTCTACGAGCTTCGTAAAGAGATCGAGATGGCGGTAAAGGATAAGACGGGCAAGAATGTTGCCAATATCAATTCGTTGCCCTTGACCAAACAGGCCGAGAAGGTAATTCGCGTTACGGTTTTAGAGGCCAAGGCGCTCAAGAGTGCCACGGTCGAGACCGAGCATCTAATGCTTTCTATTCTCAAGAACAAAGAAAATATCGCTACACAGATCCTCAATCAGTTCGATGTCGATTACGATCTTTTCAGACAAGAGCTCGGTATTGTCAAATCGAATGAGCCGCGGGCCGAGTTTCCCGAAGAAAACGAAGAGGAGTTCGACGAAGAAAAGAAGTTTAGCGCTGCCAAGCCGGCGGGTAAATCGGGTGCTGCCACCAAGAGTAAAACACCGGTACTTGATAATTTCGGAAGGGATATTACCCGAATGGCCGAGATGGGTTCGCTCGATCCTATTGTGGGACGCGAAAAAGAGATCGAAAGGGTATCGCAGATCTTGTCGCGTCGCAAAAAGAATAATCCCATTTTGATCGGTGAGCCCGGGGTGGGTAAAACGGCCATCGTAGAGGGGTTGGCGCTGCGCATCGTGCAACGAAAGGTTTCTAGGGTCTTATTCGACAAGCGAGTGATCTCACTAGACCTGGCTGCGCTGGTGGCCGGTACCAAATACCGCGGGCAATTCGAGGAGCGCATGAAAGCCATCATGAACGAACTCGAAAAGAATCGCGATGTAATCTTATTTATCGACGAGCTCCACACCATCGTAGGCGCTGGCGGTGCCAGTGGGTCGCTCGATGCCAGCAATATCTTTAAGCCCGCTCTCGCTCGTGGAGAGCTCCAGTGCATTGGCGCTTCAACTCTCGATGAGTATCGCATGTACATCGAAAAGGACGGTGCCCTCGACAGACGTTTTCAGAAGGTGGTCATTGATCCGCCCAGTGTCGACGATACGATCCAGATCTTGAATAATATCAAGAGTAAATACGAGGATTATCATAATGTTAACTACGACCAAGAGGCCATTGACGCTTGCGTTAAGCTTTCTGATCGGTATGTGACCGACCGCTTACTGCCCGATAAGGCCATCGATGTAATGGATGAGGTAGGGGCTCGCGTACATCTTAAGAATATCAATGTTCCTCAAAACATAACCGAGCTCGAAAAAAAGATAGAGGACGTTAAGAACGAAAAGAACAAAGTGGTCAAGAGCCAAAAGTTCGAAGAGGCCGCTTCGCTACGCGATACCGAGAAACGGTTGCAAGAAGAACTCGAAAAAGCCAAGGGTGATTGGGAAGAAGAGAGCAAACACAAGCGTTTTCCGATTGGAGAAGAAGATATTGCCGAAGTAATCAGTATGATGACCGGAATTCCCGTAAAGCGGATGGTACAGGCCGAGACGGAAAAGCTTCGCCGTATGTCAGACGATATGAGGGGGATGGTCATTGGACAAGAAGAGGCTATTCAAAAAGTGGTAAAAGCCATTCAGCGTAACCGGGTTGGTCTTAAAGATCCCCGCAAGCCCATTGGTACCTTTATTTTTCTAGGACCCACCGGAGTAGGAAAGACCGAACTGGCTCGTTCGTTGGCCCGTCACATGTTCGATTCCGATGAATCGCTTATTCGCATCGACATGAGCGAATACATGGAGAAGTTTACCGTAAGCCGTCTCATTGGGGCCCCGCCCGGCTATGTAGGGTACGAAGAGGGCGGTCAGCTAACCGAGCGTGTACGCCGCAAACCGTACAGTGTTATCTTGCTCGATGAGATCGAAAAAGCACACCCCGATATTTACAACATCTTATTACAGGTTTTAGATGATGGCCAGCTAACCGATGGGTTGGGGCGTAAGGTCGATTTTAAGAACACCCTCATTATTATGACCTCGAATATTGGCGTTCGTCAGCTAAAGGATTTTGGAACAGGGGTTGGATTTACTACGGCCGCCAAATTTGAAAACGAAGAAGAGGCTAACAAAGCCGTTATTGAAAAAGCGCTCAAGAAGACCTTCTCTCCCGAGTTTTTGAATCGTATCGACGACGTGGTCATCTTTAATAGTTTGTCGCGCGACAACATCTTTCACATTATCGATATTTTGATGAAGGGGGTCATGAAGCGACTCACCAACCTGGGCTTTACACTGGAGCTGACCGAAAAAGCCAAGAACTTTTTGGCCGATAAAGGCTACGATGTGCAGTTTGGGGCCAGACCCTTGCACCGTGCCATCCAGAAATATCTCGAAGACCCCCTTGCAGAAGAGATCCTAAATATGCAAGTAAAGGCAGGCGATGTCTTGATTGCCGATGCCGACGAAGAAAAGGCCAAACTTTTCTTTACGCTGCAACAAACTCTTCCGGCTCCCAGCAAGGCGCAATAATTGGTTGTGTTATTATGGTGCTCGTTCTCTATTTTTGAGCCGTGGCACCAAAACCTATCATCATTACCCTAGACGGCTGGTCCAGTTGCGGAAAAAGCACCCTGGCCAAGGCATTGGCCAAAGAGCTGGGTTATGTATTTGTAGACAGTGGCGCCATGTACCGGGCCGTGACCCTGTATATGCTTCGTAGTGGCGTGGATATTACCGATGAGCAGCAGGTGCAGCAGGCCCTCTCGCAGATCGAGCTGGGCTTTGCATTTAATCCGGCCCGAGGAGCCAGTGATATTATGCTGAATGGAGAAAATGTAGAATCGTTGATTCGTGAACTGAAAGTGGCCGAGCAAGTCAGCAAAGTGGCTGCACTCGCAACGGTAAGAAAGTTCGCTGTGCAGCAACAGCAGCGTCTGGGCGCAGCCAAAGGCATTGTAATGGATGGCAGAGATATTGGTACGGTCGTTTTTCCGCAAGCGGAACTCAAGATCTTTATGACGGCCGACCCCGAGACCCGTGTGCTACGGCGCTACCGAGAATTGGCCGCCACCGACCCGGGTATTTCAATGGAGGCCGTGCGTGAGAACCTGGCTCTTCGCGATCACATGGATGCGCACCGAGAAGAAAGCCCGCTTAGGCAGGCACCCGATGCAAAAGTGCTTGACAATACCCACCTAACGCCCGAGCAGCAATTTACGTTGGCCTTAGGTTGGGCCAAAGAGGCCATTGGGTAGTTACCGTTACTTCTTTCTTTTGATATCGATTAGCTCTACTTCGAAAACGAGCAGAGAGCCCCCGGGAATGGACATGTAGTCATATTCGCCATAGCCCAATGTATACGGAATGTAAAAGCGGTATTTAGATCCGGTTTTCATTAGTTGTAATCCTTCGGTCCAACCCCGAATAACACCGGTTAGCGGAAAGCTGATGGGTTGACCTCTGTCGTACGAATTGTCAAATCCTTTTCCATCCAAAAAAGTACCTCGGTAGTGGCAAGTAACCGTATCGGCCGCCGTGGGCTGTTCACCGGTGCCTTGTACCAGTACTTCGTATTGCAATCCACTTTCGGTGGTGGTTACTTCGGCCCTTTTTTTATTGGCGGCCAAAAAAAGTTCACCCTCTTGTTTGTTGAATTTTGATTTTTCGTTTTGTAAGCGTGTCATATAGTTGTTTAAAATGGTAGAGCTGGCCGAATTGTCGATCAAGGTGGGTTTTCCTTGCAAAAAATCAGATACGGCACGCGCAAGAAGCGTTGTATTGAGTTGAGTAACACCTTGTGTCTTATAGTAAGAGGCAAGGCTAATGCCCAGCGCATAGCTGACCGAATCAAGATCGGTAACCATGGCCATGGCAGCAGCGGCAGCAGGTTTTGTGGCCGCCGGGGTAGCAGGCTTGGCAGTAGAGGTGGCGGTAGCTGGTTTTTTTACCGGGGCCACAACTTTTTTGGCAGGGCCGGTTTGTGCCAATACAGCAAACGCGGTGGTAAGCGCCAGCGAACTCAGTATCCATTTTTTCATGACGGTAATTTAGGGCTGTAAAATTAAGGGTTCGGACTTTACCGAATACAAATTTGAAGTTCTGTTTTGTAGTTTTGTCTCATGGATACTTTTTTGCTCCCCATCCAGCTGCGCTGGGCCGATATAGATGCTAATTTTCATGTTCGTCATTCGGTCTATTACGATTGGGGGGCTATGTGCCGCATGGAGTTTTTGCGTGCGATGGGACTTACCGAAACGGTATTTCATCAATTGCAGATCGGCCCTATTTTATTTAGAGAAGAAAGCCGCTTTAAACGAGAACTTCAAATGGGCGATACCGTCGCGATCGACCTGCAGTTAGTGGCAGCGCGAAGGGATTTTTCTCGCTGGACCATCCGCCACCAATTGTTTAAGAATACCGATACGCTGGCGGCCATTCTAACGGTTGACGGGGCTTTCTTAGATACTCACCTTCGAAAACTAGCCATTCCCCCTGCACTGGCCAGCGATACTTTTGGGGCAATGCCCCGGGCCGCGGAATTTACTTGGCTACATTGAGCGTAACTACTTTTTGGGGATATTGATCGGCATGCTCCCGAATGGTTCGCTGTATGTAACTGTTGTCTCTATAGCGGGTCACAAACTCTTTTAGAGTCTGTAGATGGGTCGGGGCCACTTTATTGGGAACATAGCCCATTCCAAAAAATAGGCCTCTTTCTACCAAAATGCAGGAGTAGGTATTTTTTTGCAATCCGCGATCGATAATGGCATAGCTGGGTTCTGCTTGCAATTGATGGCAGGCCGCTTGTACACGTTCGTTATACAAATCGGCACTTTCTTTTTTAACACAAGCCCCCTTGCAGTAGCCCTCTTTGATTCCTTCGCAGGGTTGAGAAGAATCTTGAAAAAAGCAAAGCGTGGGGCAGAGGTTAAATTCGCGCATTAGTTTGCGCAGGCGCGCCTGCGCATCGACCAACAGATAGAACCGTTGCAATAAGGGTAAGGTCTTTCTGTTCTTATCGATGATCAATCGCAGGTAGCCGCGTTGATCTTCGTACACATGCAAGCCAAACTGATCCTCTTGTTTTTTTTGTGCCGCATTAAAGCGGGGCCAGCGGTGCTTGATCTCGGCCGACTCCAGTAGCGAGGCCATGAGCGGGGTGGCACACTCTGTGTGCGAGATACCATGAACATAGTTGACCCAGCGTTGCTTTTGAAGGCTGGGCGCGTCATTGCTAAAATGGCTGTTGACCCGGTAGCGAATATTGATGGCTTTGCCCACATAGATCACCTTACCCTTGGCATTATGAAAATAGTATACCCCGGGGCGTGGTGGCAATTGCTCCCAATGCTCACGAGGTACATGCGGGGGTAAAATAGATTCCTTCGAATTTCGTTTAAGGCTTCTTGCAATGTGATGGTGTTGGTCGGCATCCATCAATCGTTTAAATAAAAGCGCCGTGGCAGCACTGTCTCCGCCTGCGCGGTGCCGGTTCTCGAGCGGAATGCCAATGGAGCGACAAAGTTTACCCAGGCTGTACGAGGGAAGCCCCGGTAAGATCTGTCGACTTAGTCGAACGGTACAGAGTTTGCTGCAATGCAGTTGATAACCCTCTTGTTTAAGGTGGGCCTTGATAAACGAATAATCGAACTGCACGTTATGGGCCACAAAGATCTGCCCTTGCAGCAGGGTAAAAACTTTTTCTGCGATCTCTTTAAAAGAAGGGGCCGACGATACCATTTGATCCGATATGCCCGTCATTCGTTGTATAAAAGGGGGAATCGGTTGGCCGGGATTGACCAGGGTCTCATAGGTCTCGGTTACAGCGGTGCCGTCAAAGAGATGAATGGCGATCTCGGTGATGCCGTTGGCGGCCGCAAACGAACCGGTGGTCTCTATGTCTACGATTGCATACATTCAAAAGGCTAATTTCGTTAAAAATCAGCAGCGTGGCCGACCTACCTTTCGAGATGTTTCATAATCGTTTGCAAAAACTGGCCAGGCATCTGGACAAGCAGGCTCGCAAACGTGGCGTTAGTTGCTATCGCCTCTACGACCACGACCTGCCGGAATTTCCTTTTTGTATAGACCGCTATGCCGATGCCCTTTATGTAGCCGAGTATAAGCGAAGACATGGCATGGACGAAGAATCGCATGCCCTGTGGTTGCAGCGTTGCCTACAACAGATCAGTATCTCGTTGGGGGCTTCGCCCGATAAAATCTTTACCAAGCTTCGCCAGCGTAAGCCGGGTAGGGGAGGTCAATATCAAAAGGCCGAAGCGGTGCAACAGCAATTCTTTTCTGTAGCCGAAAATGGACTTTCTTTCTGGGTTAACCTTACCGACTATCTCGATACGGGACTTTTTTTAGATCATCGCGACACCAGGGCCTTGGTGCGATCGCAGTCGCAGCAAAAAAGGGTATTGAACTTGTTTGCCTACACGGGTTCATTTTCGGTGTATGCCGCAGCCGGCGGGGCCAGCGCGGTAACTACCGTCGATCTCTCTGCTACGTACTTGCAGTGGGCACGTCGTAATCTGCAGCTAAATGGCTTTATCGTACCGGAGCGTAACGAAGCAACCACGAATGCGTTGCAATTTGTTCAGGCCGATGTAATGCAATATCTACCTACGGTTGGCGATGCTCGTTTTGATATAATCGTAATGGATCCACCCACCTTTAGTAACAGCAAGCGCATGAACGACATCTTGGACGTGCAGCGCGATCATCCATTTTTAATACGCGAGGCGCTGCGCATTCTTAGCCCCGAAGGGGTATTGTATTTTAGCACCAATTTTTCGCGCTTTTCAATGGATCCTGTTTTGCAGGAGAGCTGCGACTGCAAGGATATTACCAAGGCTACTACGCCCTTCGATTTTACAGGACGCACCACCCGGTTTTGCTTTCGAATGCAAAAAAAGAGTCTTAGTTAGAGTGTCTTTAATACGTCGTTCATGCTGCGAACGGCAGCGGCACTCTTATCGAAGGCTTCTTGCTCGGCCACGTTGAGTTTGAAGTCAACGATCTTTTCCCAACCGTTTCTACCAATGGTAACAGGAACACCCAGACAAATGTCCTTTTGATTGTATTCGCCATTCAACGAGACGCAGCAGGTAAATAATTTTTTCTCGTCGCGTACAATCGATTCCACCAGGGCCGCGGCAGCAGCGCCGGGTGCATACCAGGCCGATGTGCCAATAAGGGCGGTTAGTGTAGCGCCACCCACCATGGTATCTTTTACGATCTTTTCTTGTTGTTCTTGGCTTAAGAAGTCGGTAACGGGTACGCTGTTCCATGTGGCCAGGCGAATCAGCGGAATCATGGTCGTATCGCCGTGTCCACCTACTACAACGGCGTTAAGATCGGCGGGGCTGCAACCAAGGTGTAAACTCAATTGATATTTAAAGCGGCTGCTGTCGAGTGTACCGCCCATTCCGATAATTCGGTGTTTGGGCAAGCCGCTCTGTTGCAGTGCCAGATAGGTCATAGTGTCCATCGGGTTGCTCACGATAATCAAAATGGCATTGGGCGAATGCGTAAGGATATTCTCGCAAACTCCTTTTACTATGCCGGCATTGACACCGATCAGTTCTTCGCGGGTCATACCGGGTTTGCGGGGAAGACCCGAGGTAATGACCACCACATCGCTTCCGGCCGTTTTCGTGTAGTCGTTGGTACTGCCTACAATGCGCGTATCAAAGCCGAGCAGCGTAGCGGTTTGCATCATGTCTTGGGCCTTTCCTTCGGCGATCCCTTCTTTGATGTCGAGTAAAACCAATTCGGTGCAAAGCTCTTTTCTGGCAATATTATCGGCACAGGTGGCGCCTACTGCGCCCGCGCCTACAACGGTCACTTTCATAGTAGAAAAATTTTTGCAAAGGTAGCAGTTTTTGCGTTCAGGGTAGGCTCCCTTATCTTTGCGGCCTCAATAAATTTAGCAATGGCAACAACAGCTGATATCAGCCGCGGGCTGATCTTAAAACTCGATGGAAGTTTGTACTCGGTGGTCGAATTTGGAGAGAACAAAACCGCCCGGGCGGCTGCCAAGGTATGGGCCAAGTTAAAGGGCGTTGACAATAACCGCTCTATCGAAAAGACTTGGAATTCGGGCGATAACATTTACCCTGTACGGGTCGAGCGCAAGGCCTATCAGTACTTGTACAAAGACGATACCGGCTACAATTTTATGGATAACGAGACCTTCGAACAGGTTGCAGTGCAAGAGAACACGGTCGATGCGCCCCAGTTTTTAAAAGAGGGGCAAGAGGTGAGTGTGCTTTTTAACACCGAGACCGAGCTGCCTATGAGTGTAGAGCTGCCCGATAAGATCGTTTTGCAGGTTACGTATACCGAACCCGGCTTGCGTGGCGATACGGCCACTCGCACCCTTAAGCCCGCCACGGTAGAGACCGGGGCATCGGTAAGTGTTCCGCTTTTTGTGAACGAAGGCGAGCTGATTCGGGTCAATACCAAGACCGGTGAGTACGTGGAGCGGGTAAAGGAATAAAATTTAGACCCTTTTTTTGGGGTCTTTACAGCAGCCCGGAATTTTACGATTTCGGGCTTTTTTTGCCCATTTTTGCCCATTTTTCCTCATTTTTTGCCCAAAAATCATCAAAATCAATAAAAATTAGCCCCGCTCGTGCTGCATTATCCTACCTTAGCAGCCTGATATAACCGGGTCGATCAACCTAAAACGCTAAAACTTGAAAGGCATGGACTTTAAACAGATTCAGGAGTTGATCAAAATGGTCAACAAATCCAACATCGGAGAGGTGACCATCGAGCAAAAAGATTTTAAAGTAACGGTCAAGCAAAAAGAAGATCCGGTCCAGCATGTGGTAACAGCCGCCGCCGCTCCCGTTATGGCCGCCGCACCAATAGCTCCTGTTGCCGCCGCCGCCCCTGCCGCTGCTGCACCCGAAAAGCCCAAAGCCGCTCCTGCAGCAACCGATAATTTGGTTACCATTAAAAGTCCGATGATCGGTACCTTCTACCGTAAGTCATCACCTGATAAGCCCAACCTGGTCGATGTAGGAAGCGATGTAGCCCCCGGTTCGGTCCTTTGCATTATTGAAGCTATGAAGCTGTTCAATGAGATCGAAAGTGAGGTGAAAGGACGTATCGTCAAGGTATTGGTAGACGACGCTTCTCCTGTAGAGTACGATCAGCCCTTGTTTTTAGTAGAACCTGCCTAAGGCAAAATTATTCCTGCTATGTTCAAAAAAATTCTGATTGCCAACAGAGGCGAGATTGCGTTACGTGTAATTCGTACGGCCCGTGAAATGGGAATTAAGACCGTGGCGGTGTATTCTACTGCCGACCGCGATAGTTTGCATGTGCGTTTTGCCGACGAAGCGGTTTGCATTGGTCGTCCTCAGAGCAGTGACTCTTACCTGAACATCGCCAACATTATGTCGGCAGCCGAAATTACCAATGCCGATGCCATTCACCCTGGGTACGGCTTCTTGGCCGAAAATGCCAAGTTTGCCCGCATCTGTAATGAGCATGGGGTAAAATTTATTGGACCCACGCCCGAGATGATCAATAAGATGGGCGATAAGATAACGGCCAAAGATACCATGATCAAGGCCGGAGTGCCGGTAGTGCCCGGCGGACAAGGTTTATTGCAAAGTGTCGATGAGGCAAAGGGGATCGCGCGTGATATGGGCTATCCGGTTATTTTAAAAGCAACGGCCGGTGGTGGCGGAAAAGGAATGCGCATTGTATGGGAAGAAGCCGAGTTAGAGAAGGCTTACGATACGGCCAAGGCCGAGGCACTGGCTTCTTTTAAGAACGATGGCATCTACATGGAAAAATTTGTAGAGGAGCCTCGACACATTGAGATACAAGTGGCCGGAGACCAGTTCGGCAATGTCTGTCATTTGAGCGAAAGGGATTGTTCCATTCAGCGCCGTCATCAAAAATTAGTAGAGGAATCTCCTTCGCCCTTTATGACCGAAGAGCTTCGCTACAAGATGGGCGAGGCCGCCAAAAAAGCTGCGGCTGCGATTAACTACGAGAGTGTGGGTACCATTGAATTTCTGGTCGATAAGCACCGGAATTTCTATTTTATGGAAATGAATACGCGCATTCAGGTAGAACACTGCGTAACCGAAGAGGTTATCAATTACGATCTGATCAAAGAACAAATACTCATTGCGGCCGGTCATCGTATTTCAGGAAAAGATTATTATCCGCAGATGCACTCCATTGAGTGTCGTATTAATGCCGAAGATGCTTATAACGATTTTCGTCCCTCGCCCGGAAAGATCACTGTAGTGCACCAGCCTGGCGGCCATGGAGTGAGAGTCGATAGCCATGTCTATGCTGGCTATGTTATTCCGCCCTATTACGATTCTATGATCGGAAAACTAATTACCGTAGCGCAAACGCGTCAAGAAGCGATACAAACCATGTATCGTGCCCTGAGCGAGTACGTGATCGAAGGGGTCAAAACCACGATTCCTTTTCACTTGCAACTTATGCAAGACGAACGCTTTCGCAGTGGCGATTTCAATACGAAATTCCTAGAAGGATTTCAGTTAAAATAAACCAAGCGGTGCAAGGGTCGTTACAAGTTGCTCAGTAGCCCGCTGCTGCATCATCCCCTCTTTTGTCGGCCACGGCTTCGAAACTGCCGTCGGGTCTTACCAAGATCAATTCGGTGCGTCCGATCGCGCCTCTCTCTTTACCGAATTTATATCCCATTTTTTGTAAGGCGGCTTTGGTGGTCTCCGAAAAACCCTTTTCTACGACCAGTTCGTCGGGTAACCACTGGTGATGAAACTTAGGTTTGTAGACGGCGTCTTGCGCACTCATTCCAAATTCCAGCATATTGACCAGCGTCTGAAAGATCTGCGTGGGAATGGTCGTGCCACCGGGAGTGCCTACCACAATGTGGGGTTTACCATTCTTAAGAACCAAGGTAGGGGCCATGGAGCTTAACATGCGTTTACCGGGGTGAATGGCATTGGCCTCTCCACCCACCGCGCCAAACATATTGGGTACACCGGGCTTGATACTAAAATCATCCATTTCGTCATTGAGTAAAAATCCAGCGCCTCCCACCACGGTTCTACTGCCATACGAGTTATTGAGTGTCGTTGTTACGGCTACGGCATTCCCTTCTTTATCGATTACAGAAAGATGTGTGGTCTCTTCGCTTTCGTATCCTGCTACCGATCCCGGCCGCAATTCGCTGCTGGGGGTAGGCCGATCGGGCGTAAAGCTCTTCATGCGTTCTTGCAAGTAAGCCTGCGATGTAATTTGTTGGGCCGGTACTTTATAAAAATCAGCATCACCCATGTAGGCAGCCCTGTCTGCGTAGGCTCTTCGCATGACCTCTGTCATTAGTTGTACGGAGGCGGGTGATTGGAATTCCATGGTTCGCATGTTTCGGTCTTCTATCATTTTTAGCATTTGATGAAGCAAGACCCCGCCGCTACTGGGCATAGGCATTCCCACGA
The DNA here is from genome assembly GCA_016872155.1 of Sphingomonadales bacterium. Taxonomy (GTDB): domain Bacteria; phylum Bacteroidota; class Bacteroidia; order Chitinophagales; family Chitinophagaceae; genus JJ008. The sequence goes on along the minus strand of VHBB01000020.1, from coordinate 2,983 downwards.
CTGTATATTCTTTGTATTGAAACCGGTGCGGCTCGCGAAACTTAGCCGTGTAGGCCTTTAGATCTTCTTTGGTAATAAGCCCGCCCCCACGCTGCATTTCGGCTACGATCAAATCGGCGGTGGGTCCTTCGTAAAAGCCGGCTTGTCCATTGTCGCGAATTCTTTTTAGCGTGTTGGCCAGATCGGTTTGCACCAGGGTGTCACCTGCTTTCCACTCGGTACTTTTTACAAAGACCGGTAATTGCGTATTGTATTTTTTTAGATCGCTTTGCAAATTATTTAAGCCCCTTGCCTCTGCGGCAGTAATTACAAATCCTTTTTCGGCCAGCAGAATGGCGGGCGCTATCAATGCCTTGAAAGGAAGTTTCGCGTAGCGGTGAGCCGCAAATAATCCCGCCACCGTACCCGGCACTCCACTCGAGAGATGGCCCGCCTGGCTTTTGTCGGTATTGGCCGTTCCATCGGCTTCGATGTACATATCGCGATGGGCGTTGGCCGGTGCTTTCTCTCTATAGTCAAGTGCTACTTGTTTTCCGCTCTTAAGTTGTGCCACCATAAAGCCGCCGCCCCCGATATTGCCGGCATTGGGGTAGACCACGGCCAGTGCCAATTGCGTGGCGATCGCAGCATCGATCGCGTTGCCTCCTTTTTGCAAGACAGAAAGGCCCGCCTGGCTGGCCAGCGGATGGGCCGATACGACGGCACCCCGGGTGGCGATCAGCGATTTTTCGATCTTGTACTGGTAAGAATTTTGCGGTTGAGCCTCGGTAGCGTAAGGGATTAAAAAGCTCGTTACTACGAAGAGGGCAAACGAAAAGAAAGCGGATTGTTTCATGGCGAATTCTTATGGTTTGCTAAGCTACGGAAACGAAAACAAACCTTAACTTGCCACGACAAAGATTAAGCTATGACCAAACTCAATGTACTGCTGACCGGATTGTTCGTTTTATGTTTTGGATCTATGCAAGCCCAACTGCTTTCTCCTGCCCATTTCTTGGGCTACGAGATGGGTACGCGCCACACACCGCATCACCAGGTGCAAAGTTATTTTAAGTACGTGGCAGCCACCGTGCCCGATCGGGTCAAGCTGCTCTCGTACGGAGTCACTAACGAGGGAAGACCGCTTACTGTAGCTTTTATTAGTTCTCCTAAGAATATTGCTTCTTTAGAATCGATTCGCTTAAATAATTTACGACTCGCCGGTCTTACACTCGATAAGATGGCGCCCACAGAAGTAGATCATCCTGCCCTTGTTTGGCTCAGCTACAACGTACATGGCAATGAGGCCTCTTCTACCGAGGCTTCGATGGTAACGCTCTACGAACTGCTCAAAGAAGGGGCTGCTACGGCCGAATGGCTTGACCAGCTGGTCGTAATGATCGATCCTTGCATCAATCCCGACGGGAGAGATCGATATGTCAATTGGTATAACGGGGTGGTGGGACAAACCTTTAATCCGCACCCCCTCTCCAGAGAGCACCAGGAGCCCTGGCCCGGAGGTCGCTCTAATCACTATTATTTTGATCTTAACCGCGACTGGGCCTGGCAGTCACAAGTTGAATCGCAACAGCGGTTGCGTCTTTACCAGCAGTGGATGCCGCAGGTGCATGTTGATTTTCATGAGCAAGGCTTCAATGAGCCTTATTATTTCGCCCCTGCAGCCGAGCCCTATCACGAGATCATTACCCCTTGGCAGCGCGAGTTTCAGCAAGCCATCGGAAAAAATCATGCAGGTTATTTCGATAAGAACGGGTGGTTGTACTTTACCCGTGAGCGCTTCGATTTGCTGTATCCCTCGTATGGAGATACGTATCCAACGTATAGTGGAGCGATCGGCATGACCTACGAGCAGGGAGGAATTCGCGCCGGCTTGGGTATCGTTATCGAAGACGGAGATACGCTTACCCTGGTAGACCGGGTGGCTCACCATGCCACCACCTCGCTAAGCACGCTCGAAGTGTCGTATCGCAACCGCCAGCGTCTGGTTAGTGAGTTTAGAAAATTCTACCAGCAATCGATGGCCGGCCAGTTCTCTCCCTACAAATCGTACGTTATTAAAGTGCAGCCGCACGAAAAAGAAGTAGCAGCCTCATTGCTATCGCTATTCGAGAAAAATGGAATTCAATTTGGCTATGGCACCGGCACCACGGCAAAAGGAATAAACTATTCTAATTTAAAAGAAGAAACATTCACGGCGCAGTCGACTGATATTGTCGTTTCTACACAGCAGCCCCGCTCTGCACTTTTACAAGTACTGCTCGAACCGGTTACTAAATTAGCCGATTCTGCTACCTATGATATTACGGCCTGGTCTGCTCCTTATGCCTATAATTTGTCGGCCTACGCCTCTAAAGAAAAGATCGCTGCAGTCTCGGCACCAGCAGCGGCCTCTATAAAAAATGAACCGGCTCAATTTGGATATGCAATTCCCTGGCAAGGAGTGGCCTCTGCCTCTCTGGTCGGAAAATTACTCCAGCAGGGATACAAGCTTCGCTATGCAGAAACGCCCTTTACGCTAGCAGGTAAGACGTTTCGGGCTGGCACTGTGTTGTTGCTAAAGACAGCGAACGAAAGATGGGGCGCTTCGCTATTTACCAATGCACAACGCTTGGCCGACCAATACCAGGTGTCATTGCAGGTGCTATCGACCGGTTTGGTAGAAAAGGGATTTGATTTTGGCAGCGACCGGGTACGTCCGCTACTGGCCCCCCGTGTGGCCTTATTGGCTGGCGAGGGTACCAGCAGTTTGGCCGTAGGAGAGATCTGGCAGTTCTTTGATCAACAATTAAATTATCCGCTTACGATGTTGAATGCATCTTCACTTTCTTCAGCAGAGCTAAAAGATATCGATGTGTTGATCATGGCCGATGGAAGATACCGCACGCTCGATAATAAAGAAGGGCAAGAATCCATCAAAACTTGGATTAATGGAGGCGGAAGACTGGTTGCATTGGAGGGAGCCGTAGCCCAGTTGGCCAAATTA
>VHBB01000019.1 GCA_016872155.1 Sphingomonadales bacterium | reverse complement strand
TGAGCGCCTTTAATTTCTCGTTGTTAACTGACATAGTATTCGTTTTAAGAATATCAAAGCTAATAGTTTTAGCAAATAAAAGCTAATTATTTTGGAACTATTTTAGGGGATTTTTCTGCCGGCAGGCCCCCTTGCGAAGCAGAGATCAGGATTATATATTAGTTAGGCCTTGATTTTTAATAAATTAAAGGAAAACAACTAATACGTATATTTATTTATATTTGTACGTACAATTATGTCCATATGGATACTAAGCTGACACTAAAACTAAATAAAGAGATCATCGAAGAGGCCAAAAAATATGCCTGCGAAAAGAATATCAGCCTGTCAAAGCTAATTGAGTCCTATCTCGAGAGATTAGCCCGACCCGTTGTCTCGGAACCTATCACTCCTCTCGTAAAACAACTTGCAGGTACCAGCACACTCGCTGCAAATAGCGATGCGAGGGCTGCTTACCAAAAATATATTTCCGATAAATACAAATCATAAAGTAGAGCGGGTATTTGTCGACACCGATGTATGTCTTGACCTGCTGGCCGGCAGAGCCCCACACCAGCACGCTGCCCTACTTCTTTTTTCGTTAGCCGAGCAAAAGAAACTAACCGTTATTGTATCCTCTCTTTCATTTGCCAAAATGGACTATATACTACGCTCTACGTATGGCAATTTTTCTTCGAGAGAGAAACTAACTCTTTTTAAGACCCTCGTAGAGGTCGCCCCAGTCAGTGAGGCAACCATCGATCTTGCGATTGCCTCTTCTTTTACCGATTTTGAAGATGCCATTCAATATACTTGTGCCTTGCAACAAAACATTGAATACCTTATTACCCGTAACCTTAAAGACTATAAAAGGGCCGGCATTGATGTCATGACCGCCGAGACATTTCTATTGCTAAGGGAGCAGCGATAAATTAGCATCCTACCCCACTACCCACCCAACCAGCATACAAAGCATGCCCGCAAAAACGCCACCATAGATCTCTATGGGGCGATGATCGGAAACGATAAAGCGCGCGGTACAAACCAGACCGGTCAAGAAGATCGTACTACTTAACCAAGTACCATAGTGCAAATTCTCTTGCACCGAAAGCAGCAGCATAAAACAAAGCGCAACGCCCATCGACAAAGCATGCAAACTAATTTTCATATAGCTATTCAGTAGCACCCCGAGCGAAGCGGCCAGCCAAATACCCAGCGCGAGTTGTACGGTCACGGGCGATTGCCCGGCCATATTGCGCCAAACATACCAGATCCAAAAGTACCAGATGCCGCAGGCCACTAACGGAATAATGCGATCCTTGCGATCGTGCAAGTGAAAAGAGCGAATAAAACCGAGTGCACGAAGTAAACCGACCGTTACCAACGGAAAAAATGTATACATAGCCAGGGCCTGCCCTACTACCATAACCTTTTGTCGGTCGGCATAGCCTAAAAAATGAAAAGGATGTTCGTATAATAAGAACAGCACTACATACACCGGAATAAAGACCGGATGAAGCACATAAGAAATAATCTGTGCCAAAAATCGAAGCGGCCAAGATGTTGCTAATTGATTTTCGTTTGCGACAATACTCATGTGCTAAGTGATTGATTGCAAAGTACGTAAATACCTAAAATAAAGGATCGCTATCTTTATCGTTAATGTTACAACACGTTGCTACAAATAAAGCCGACCGCCCGCCATTCAAATTACCACTGGTACAAACGGTGGTCACCGCTTTACTTTTTATTTTTAGTTGGATGCCGGCTGCTGCCCAGCCCGAAAGATTTATTTCGAAATACGGGCCACTGGCCGATTCGCTCGACAGGGAATATGGCATTCCGGCCTCGCTGATCTTAGGGGTCTCCATTATTGAATCTTCGTCGGGGACCAGTCGCAATTGCAGATTGCTCCATAATTTCTTTGGTGTAAAAGGAAGAAATAATCTTCTTAAGACTAAGGGTATCCGTTCGGGCTATAAACAATATGCGACCGATACGGCCTCGTTCGTGGACTTTTGCAAGATTGTTAGTCGAAAAAAGGTCTATGCCAGCCTAAAGGGGAACACCGATTCAAAAAAATGGGTAGCGGCACTCAGTAAAACCGGCTATTCAGAAGTGCCGGCTACGTGGCAGTCGCTCATTAATAACACGATCAGAAAACACGAGTTGGAAAAAAGAAACAGCAAATAAGAGGTGCCTGTTTTAAAGTTCACGTCGCAGCCGAGCCACCGGATAATTTAACTGCTCACGGTATTTTGCCACCGTTCTTCGCGCGATCGTATAACCCTTTTCTTGCAATAAGTCGGTCAGTTGGTCATCACTGAGCGGATGCTGTTTATCTTCGGCAATGATTAGATCGCCGAGCATTTTTTTTACTTCGCGCGTGCTAACCTCTTCGCCACTATCGGTACTGAGCGCCTCGTTAAAAAAGAATTTTAATCGGAACGTACCGAATTCTGTTTGTACATATTTACTGTTAGCGACACGACTGACCGTAGAGATATCCAGTCCGGTAACTTGTGCAATATCCTTTAAGATCATCGGGCGCAACTCAGACTCATCGCCCGACAGAAAAAAAGCCCGCTGGTGATCTACTATAGCACGCATGGTCAGTAACAGTGTTTGTTGCCGCTGGCGAATGGCATCAATGAACCACTTAGCGGCATCGATTTTCTGCTTAATAAAAAGTACCGCCTCTTTTTGACGCTTATCTTTTTTGGCTCCCCTTTCGTAATCCTTGAGCATATCGCGATACCCTTCGCTAATGCGAAGGTCGGGGGCGTTTCGTGCATTGAGCGTAAGTTCGAGCTTACCCGCATGCTGATACACAAAAAAATCGGGCAGTACATATTGCTGCTCCGTACTCGCATCGTAATTATCACCGCCGGGCTTGGGGTTCAGCTTCGTAATAAGCGCCACCACGTCTTTCAGTTCTTCTTCTGTTATCGAAAGCCCTTTTTGAATTTTATCGTAATGTCGTTTTGAGAATTCATCGAAATAATCAGAAAGGGCACGAATAGCCACTTCAATGAGGGACTCTTGCTCGGGGCGACGACGCAACTGTATCAATAAACACTCTCTAAGATCGCGAGCCGCTACACCGGGCGGATCGAATTGCTGAATAAAGGCAATTACCTCTTCGACCTCGGCGTTCGTTGCGATCACATTTTGACGAAAGGCCAGATCGTCGACCATAGCCGACGTATCTCTTCGGAGGTAACCATCTTCGTCTATGCTCCCTACGATCTGCTCGGCAATCAACTGCTGCTTTTCGTTAAGATTAAGCAGTTGCAACTGATCGAGCAATGCATCGTAAAAACTGGTGCCCGATTGCAGCGGTAACGAACCTTCTGTAGAAAGCTCGGGAATATGATCGTCCTTTAAGCGGTAATCGCCGGGCTCATTTTCATCATCTTGTATATAATCGCTTACGTTGATGTTATCATAATCGGCAGTGTCTTGCTCGGGCTCGAGATGATCGGCTGATGCTTCTGACTCATCTGTCGTTGTCGCCTGCTCTTCGAAACGCTCCGGTTCGAGTTCTAGCGCAGGATTTTCTTCGAGTTCTTCTTTAATGCGCGTTTCGAGGTTGGCAGTAGGCACTTGCAGCAACTTCATCAACTGAATTTGCTGCGGCGACAAGCGCTGTTGCAGTTTCTGTTGTAATCGTTGTTGCAGGGCCATACCTATCGGTTACTAATCTTTAACCAGTGCTGTTACTGGAATCAATTCGCTTTCGGTATTTGTTTTCGCTACCGCACTTACATAATATTGATAACGGGCAGTTCCTTCGACCAGATTTACTTCTTGTTCAAACCCCTGTGGCTTTACCACAATAGCATGAATATATTCGCCACTGTTTACTAGCGAGGCCAGTGAACGACCGGCCGGAAATCGGTACAACACAAAATATTTAATTGGCGTTCGATTTTCTCTGGCAGGTTTAACACTAAAGCGGATTGTCTCTGCCTTACGCGTCATGATAGCAAGTTGGGGAGCCAGGGGAGCGCGATCGGAGATCCAGGGCATCGAAGGCAACAAAGCAGGATAGCGATAGTAATTGTTACGCAAACTATCGTTCCATCCATTAGGATTAGTGGCGAACGACTTACTACTGAAATAAACACTGCCTTGTACTTGTGCATTACCGCGCAACAATTGTATCTGTGCCGGTAGCTCGCGCGGATTTTTCCAACCCGACTGCGCTTTATCTAAGGCGCGGTAAATACCATGCCCGATATAAATATGTTTTCCATACGCATTATGACTCCACCAATCGAGCAACTTTTCGTATGCGATCTTATCGTGCCCGATCTCGAGATAAAGCTGAGGTGTTACATAATCGATCCACCCTTTCTCTAACCAAAGTAAAATGTCGGCATAGAGATCGTCGTAATTCGTTTGGCCCGCACGACTATCGCTGCCCCGCACGTCTTTATCTTTATTGCGCCAGACGCTGAAAGGAGAAATACCAAATCGGACTTCTTTATTGACAGATTTGATAGCCTTGCTAATAGCCACGATAATTGAATCTACATTGCTTCGTCTCCAATCTTCTTTATTGAGCGGTGATCTCGAGCTGGCATACGAAGCTGCATCCGGAAATTCCTTACCCGCTATGCGATACGGATAAAAATAATCGTCCATGTGAATGGCGTCTACCGGATAGCGCTCTACGATATCGCGTACCACTTGTACCACGAAGCGCTGCGCCTCTTTATTGCCCGGATCGAAATACTTCTTATCGCCATAGGTCAAAAACCACTCAGGGTGAATTTTAGTAATGTGGGCCGGTGCAATCGAAGATTTGCCGATGGTTTGTACCGCCCGGTACGGATTTAACCATGCATGAAATTCCATCCCTCGCTTATGCGTCTCTTCGATCATAAAAGAGAGCGGATCCCAATACGGGACGGGCGCTTTACCCTGCTGTCCGGTCAAAAACTCGCTCCAGGGTTCGTACGATGAGGGATAAAAAGCATCGGCGGCCGGACGCACTTGCACGATCATGGCATTCATTCCATTGCGCTGGTGCTGGTCGAGAATACTGATAAAATCGCTTCGCTGCTGCACCGGATCGGTTACCCCGCCCTTGGGCCAATCGATATTGGCCACTGTAGCGATCCATACACCCCTGAACTCATGCTTGGGTTGTGCCCATACAATAAGGGGCCCTACAAGAAATAAAAACAGGTTGATCGATACTCTTCTCATTGGGCAAAATTACGTGATTCGAGCGCAATTAAAACTCAGTCTCCCCATACCCGGGTGCCTTCGGAGCAGTTAGAACAGATATCGATCTGCTTTCGTCCTTTTAGGATCTTAGCGCGAAACTGTTGGTAGGGTTCGCTACGCCAGATCTCGACAAAAGACTGCTGTTGCAGATCGCCCATTTTATACTGTGCATCTTTATCGAAACAACAAGGTGCCACTAGTCCGTTCCACGTAATGACCGGATCGTGCCAAAGGCGCCAGCAGTGATTGGCCAGCTGCCCCTTAAATTGATTGCCCTGGGGCGTAGGTCGGTAGCGACTATAGGCCTGGCGAGTAGGAATCAGTTGATGGGGGTCATTCGCGTAATCATAGATCTGTGCGGTCTTGAACCAAATATCGTCCACTCCAATACGGCGAGCCAACTGACGTGCCTCTTCGATCTGGTGTTCATTGGGGCGCACCACTAAAATTTGAAAGACAATAAAAGGAGTTTTGCTGCGAAATTCTTTTTTCCATTTTACGACACGCGCCGCGCCGTCGAGTACTTTTTGCAATTGGCCCCCACGCGGTACTGCTCGTACACTTCTTGGGTAGTGCCGTCAATGGAGATGATCAATCGATCGAGACCGCTCTCGATGATACGACGCGCATTGTCTTCGGTCAAATAATGTGCATTGGTAGAAGTAGCGGTATAGATCTTTTTTTGTGACGCATTACGAACCATTTCTAAAAATGCAGGATTCAAATATGGCTCGCCTTGAAAATAAAAGACCAGATAAAACAGATTGCGGTGAAGTTGATCGATAGTCTTTCTAAAAAAATCAGTTTGCAGCATTCCGGTGTCGCGCGTAAACGAACGCAATCCGCTGGGGCATTCCGGACAACGCAGATTACAAGAGGTGGTTGGCTCAATGGATATAGAAACGGGTAATCCCCATTGAACAGGCTTTCCGGTGTACTTACTACTATAATAGCTGGCCAAAACACAGAGCCCATTCCACACACGACGAAGCGTGAGCTTAGAAAGCAGGTTTAGCTTGTCCTGAAATGAAAAACGCCTCATGAATGGCGGGGCTGCTTTTTTACGAACTCACTTACATAGATCCGGACCAGTAAGAGCAGCAGCGAAATAAGCAAAGGACCAAAGATCAGCCCAATAAATCCAAAGAGACTGAGCCCCGCAATTACTCCAAATACGGTTGTAAGCGGATGCACATCCCCAATTTTTCTTAGTAGCGTAAAGCGCATGATATTATCGACCGTACCAATTACACCAAATCCAAAAACCGCCATGGCAATCCCTTGCCCGTATTGACCGGCGGCCAGAAAAATAATGATGAGCGGAATGTAGGCGAGCGCTGCTCCAATAACAGGAAGCATCCCCGCTATGCAGGTAACACCGAACCAAAAAAAGGGCTCCGGCACGCCAATGATCCAATACCCTATCAGGCCCACGATTCCTTGCGAAATCGCTACCACCGGAATACCCACCGCATTGGCGACTACCATCGTATGCACTTCTTTTTCGAGCAGGCCGGTATTTTCGTCTTTGAACGGACTATAGTCTAACAATATTTTCTCGAGCGCATGCCCATTAACAAATAAAAAGTACAGGATAAAATAGAGAAAGAAAGTAGTGGACAGCGTATTAAAGGTGGTTCCCAAAATCTGCGGCAGTAGTCCGGCCAACCAATTGCCCAGCTTACTAATATTCTCATCGCTGACCAGGGTTATCGTATACCGCTGCTCGATTTCGGTTGCCAGTTGTTGCAATGAAGTAACCAGCTCTCCGGAATGTTGCAAGGCGTATGCGATCTTTCCCGATAGCATTTGCGCCAACAAGTAAACCGGAAATAAAATTGCGATGAGCGAGAGGAACATCAGCAACGAAGCGGCCGCCCCTCTTTTCCATTTTCTTTGGTCGGTCAAATAGTTATATTGCTTGCGAAGCAGGATATATAGCGTAAGGGCGCCCAGTAAAGCCGGAAAAAACGAATAAAGCTGATAGAATAAGACAACGCCAATAAACAAGATCAGGGCAATCAAAAAAAGCTGGCGCAGCCGGTTCGTATCGATCGCATTATTCATAGTCCTTAAAAGTAAAAAAAATTATACTGCCCGCAATCGACTCGCGGCCTGCTCGAGCGTCTCCAGTTTTTTAGCAAAACAGAAACGGATCACCTTATTGTCTTTACCATCGGCATAAAAAGCCGAGACCGGAATGGGAGTAACTCCTGCCTCTCGGGTTATACGGATGGCAAAATCGTTGTCGCCTTCTTGGCTAATACGGTCGTAGGTAGCCAAAATAAAGTAACTGCCATAACTAGGTAATAGATCGAAGCGCGACTCCTTCATGAGCGTTATAAAAGCATCGCGGCGAGTTTGCATATCTTGCCCCAATTGCAAATAAGCCTCGCGCCGATGCAAAAAACTGGACAGCGCTACCTGTACAGGGGTAGGACAACTAAAACAATTATACTGATGGATCTTTCGAAACTCCTGCATCAGATTCGGAGGAGATACCACATAGCCCAATTTCCAGCCCGTGCAGTTATAAACTTTCCCAAACGAAAAACAGACAAAACTTCTCGAGAATAGATCGGGATAACGAAGAATCGAGCAGTGCCGACGTCCGTCAAAGATGAGATGTTCGTAGACCTCATCACTAATGATGATGATATCGGTACCCTCGACCAGCGAACGAAGCGAAGCAATATCCTCTTCGGACCAAACCGCACCCGTAGGATTATGCGGCGTATTGATCAATATAGCGCGCGTCTTAGGGGTAATGGCAGATTTTACCTGTTGCCAATCGATGGCATACTCAGGGTGTACCAGCGAGAGGCGCACCGCTTTGGCCCCATTTAGTTCGATGGCAGGAATATAACTATCATAGGCCGGTTCGAATACGATCACTTCATCGCCGGGTTGTAAAATAGTAGTAAAGGCTGTGTATAAGGCATAGGTTCCTCCCGGTGTAATGGTGATATCCGTATCGGGATTTACCGGAGTTTGATAGAGAAAAGAGATCTTTTCGGAAATAGCCTCGCGCAGCTGTAACCACCCCGCCATGGGGGCATACTGATTATACTGATCGTGCATGGCTTTGGTGACCAGCCCAATCAGTTCTTCGCTCATTGGAAAATCCGGAAAACCCTGGCCCAGGTTGATGGCCTTGTGCTCGAGGGCCAGTGCACTCATGGTCGTAAATATGGAGGTGCCGACCGCGGGTAATTTAGAGACGATTCTCATAGGTATTGATCGCCCATATTTCGTTTAACCTCTGCTACGTATTCTTTGATCTGCTGCTCTTTTTCTTTTTTACAGATCAGGAGCGCATCGGGCGTATCTACGATAATGTAATCCCGAAGACCTTGTAGTAACACCAGCTTGTTATCGGGTACGTGCACCACGCAATTGTTAGCATCGACCACCATTACTTGTTTGCCTACCACGGCATTACCAAAATAATCCTTCTCCATATTATCCCAGGCACTGTTCCAGGTGCCCAGATCGCTCCAGCCAAAATCGGCCGGAATTACATATACATTACTGGCTTTTTCCATTACCCCCACATCAATAGAGGTGTTGGTACAAAGCGGGTAGATCTTTTCGATCGCTTTTTGCTCTCCTACCGTATTAAAATGAGAGCGCTCGGCAGCGAATACTTCGAAGACCTCCGAAAGATGTTTTTCTAATGCACCTAAAATGTCCGATACCTTCCAGGTAAATATGCCGGCGTTCCATAAAAAATCGCCACTGGCTATAAAGGCCCGCGCAATCTCTTCGCTTGGCTTTTCGGTAAATGTCTTTACATTAAAGACCTCGGGCGCCACGGCGGTCATTTCGTGTTGAATGTATCCATACCCGGTATTGGGATGCGAAGGCTTGATGCCGATCGTGACCAAGGCATTGTTTTGCTCCACGAATTGCAACGCTGTTTGGGCCGTTGTTACAAATTTTGTCGTCTCCGTTACCAAATGATCGGCAGGTGCTGCGATCATGACGGCATCGGGATTGATGGTTTGTAACTTAAAAGCAATGTAAGCGATGCAGGCGGCCGTATTTTTTCGGGAGGGCTCGGCCAAAATATTCTCGGCCGGAAGATCGGGCAGTTGTTCTTTAACGATCGAAACGTATTCGGCAGAAGTAACCACAAAAACATTTTCGGGTGGCACCACCTGGCTATAGCGGTCATAGCTTTGTTGGATCAATGTGCGGCCCAGCCCAAGTATATCGAGAAATTGCTTGGGATAGCGACTTCGGCTCATAGGCCAAAAACGGCTTCCGATTCCACCCGCCATAATCGCCACATAATGATTCTGATTCATAGAATAAGGTTAGATAAGGCCTTCGCGCATCAGATCGTGAATATGCAAAACGCCCTTATAGTTTTTTTCGTCGGCCACCACCAATTGAGAAATATGATGTTGCGTGAGTATCTCGAGGGCTACCACCGCCAACTCGTCGGGATGGATAGTGCGAGGAGAAGGGGTCATTACATCGGCAGCTGTTAGCGAATCGATAGGCGTCCCTTTCTCGAGCATTCGTCTAAGATCTCCGTCGGTAACAATGCCCAGCACCTGTTGCTGGTCGTCGACCACCACAGTTACCCCAAGCCGACCGGTGGTCATTGAAATAATTACCTCTCGTATACTCTCAGCACTTTTAATGGATGGCTTCGCATTGCGTTCGGCAAGGTCAGCAACACGCAGGTATAATTTTTTCCCTAAGGCGCCGCCGGGATGATAGCGGGCAAAATCGTCAGAATTAAATCCTTTGATCTCCATCAAGCAAACCGCCAGGGCATCTCCCATTACCAATTGGGCAGTCGTACTACTGGTAGGAGCCAAATTATTGCGACAGGCTTCGGATTCTACGGTTGTATCCAAAACAAATGTGGCCCCTTTTGCCAACGAAGAAGATGTGTTGCCGACAATAGCGATCAGCGGATTTCCAAAATTGCGTATCAGCGAAAGAAGCACTCTAATCTCGGGGCTCTCTCCGCTTTTACTTATAATAACAACAACATCTTCGGGTCTGATCATCCCCAGATCTCCGTGCGTGGCGTCGGCCGCATGCATAAATAAAGAAGGAGTTCCGGTAGAATTAAATGTGGCTACTATCTTTTGAGCGATCACCGCAGTTTTTCCAATTCCACTTACCACCACTCGGCCTTTGCAATCGGCAATGGAGCGTACCGCGTTTTCAAAATCGCTGTTGATAGAACCACGAAGAGCCTGAATGGAACGCGCCTCGAGATCGATGGTCTGGAGGGCAATGTTTTTAACCGTTGAGTTCATGAAGAGAAGGTCCTTCCAAAAACTAACAGATGTTAGTTAAATGTGGCACGGTACAAAATTACTCCATTTATACAGTCCCACGCAGACTCCATCACCTTACAAAATAAAATATACATACAACATTGAAATTCAAATATTTTAATCTTTTTTGAACCTTTTGGCAAAAAAAGTTAAACAAGCAGGTGTTTATGTTGTTTTAATCGGGCAGACCCTCACCTAAATAGAGTACCTTAAGAGAACCAATGGGAACCATCGCCAAGAAGAAAAAACCTGTTCGCCCTGTCTCAAAACGGTTCGACTTACATCAAGCCCTTCAGCATTATTTTGGATTTTCGTCTTTTAAAGGCACGCAAGAAAAGGCTATTGAGAGCCTGCTGGCCGGCCGGGATACCTTTGTAATTATGCCCACTGGCGGTGGTAAGAGTCTTTGTTACCAACTGCCCGCCCTGGTAAGCGAGGGGGTGGCCATTGTTGTTTCGCCCCTTATTGCTCTTATGAAAAACCAGGTCGATCTTGTCAGGGGCTATAGCAGTAGTGATAATGTGGCTCACTTTTTAAATTCGACGCTCAGCAAAAAGGAGATCCGCGAAGTACACGACGATCTGACCAGCGGAAGTACCAAGTTGCTATATGTGGCTCCCGAAACACTCACCAAACAAGAGAACCTCTCTTTTTTTGCCGATCTGACCATTTCGTTTTTTGCCGTAGACGAAGCGCATTGCATCTCGGAATGGGGGCACGACTTTAGACCCGAGTATCGTCGCTTGCGCGAAATGATGATACAGATCAATGCCGATGTACCCATGATCGCACTTACGGCCACAGCTACACCCAAAGTACAAAGCGATATCGTTAAGAACTTAGAGCTGCGCGATCCGCACATTCTTTTGTCTTCGTTTAATCGCCACAATCTTTATTACGAGGTATTACCCAAAATCAAAAAAGCCCAGACCGAAGAGAATATCGTTCGCTTTATTAAAGGGATGAAGAAGAAAAGTGGGATCATCTACACACTCAATCGCAAGACCACCGAAGAACTCGCCGATATTTTAATGGCCAATGGCATTAAAGCGGTGGCCTACCATGCCGGCCTTGATGCGAAAGTGCGGGCCGAACGACAGGATCAGTTTTTAGGAGAGGACGTGCAAGTGATCTGCGCTACCATTGCCTTTGGCATGGGCATTGATAAACCCGATATCCGCTTTGTGATTCATTATAATATTCCCAAGAGCATCGAGAACTACTATCAAGAGACCGGACGCGCCGGTAGAGACGGGCTTGAAGGAAAATGTATTTTATATTATTCGCACAAAGATGTTTCGAAGCTCGAACATCTAATGCGAGACAAACCGCTTAGTGAACGCGAAGTAGGGGCTCAACTAATTAACGAGACCGTTTCGTTTGCCGAGACCGGGGTGTGCAGAAGAAAGGTACTGATGAATTATTTCGGAGAATGGTACGAGCAAGAGAATTGCGGCGCTTGTGATAACTGTAAACATCCCAAAGAAAAGATCGAGGCCAAAGAAGAAGCTTTGTTGGCTATTAAAGCCATCGAAGAATTAGACGAACGCTTTGCCACCGACTATGTGGTTGATATACTATGTGGTAAGCTGACCCCGCAGATCACCATGTTCCGTCACGAGGGACTTGCCGCTTTTGCGAGTGGCAACGATAAGGAAGCTTTCTTCTGGCAATCGCTGCTTCGACAATTGATCTTAGAAGGATTATTGATAAAAGACATCGAAGAATATGGAGTACTCAAGATCACGAAGAAAGGAGCTTTATTCGTAAAGAAGCCAAAATCTTTCTCGATCGTACTCAATAAACGTTACGAAGAAGCCGATGCCGACGAGGATTGGGAAGTAGCCGAAGAAACAGAAACGGTGGCCATGGATGAGGTACTATTAAAACAACTCGTTGAGTTAAGAGCGCAAGAGGCAAAGAAAAAAGGATTGCCCCCCTTCGTGATTTTTTTAGAGAACTCGTTGCAAGACATGGCCACCATGTATCCCATTTCGCTCGAAGGACTCGAAAAGTGCCAGGGTGTAAGCAAGGGCAAGGCCCTCAAGTACGGAAAACCCTTTGTGGAATTGATCGCTACATACGTTGAAGAAAATCAAATTGAGCGCCCCGACGATTTTATCATGAAGAGCGTGGTCAATAAAAGTGGCGATAAGGTTTATATTATTCAGAATACCGATAAAAAAGTACCGCTCGAGACCATTGCCAGAAACAAAGGATGGCGCATGGATGAGATGCTCGAAGAGATCGAGACCATTGCCGCCAGCGGCACCCGCCTGAATCTCGATTATGCCATCGATGAAATGATCGACCGCGAGGAGCAAGAAGAGATTATGGATTATTTTAAAAGCTGCGAAACGTCTTCGTTACAAGTAGCCCAAGAAGAACTGGCCGAATTTAACTTTACCTGGGAGCAGCTTAAAATTATGCGCATTAAATTTTTGACCAAGTACGGGCTTTAATGGATGCTAGTGATGGCCCTGGTTACTGGTAGATCTTAGCCTTTAGCAAGCTTCGCTCTATAGCCTCCACATTAGAGAATAAACTAAGCGGTGTTCCACTGGCTGTTGATTCGATCTCGAGGGCACTCACCGAGGTCAAGTAGTCTCTCCACGCATTTTTATTCGCTACCGTGTACAGCCGATTATCATTGGGCATGCTTACGCAAAGGACTATGGCGGTGCGATTTAATCGCGACAGATCGTTATTGCCCTTAGGAATTACCACAATCACTTTCCATACTTTAGAAGGCACGCGTATGCGTCCGTTATCAATAGTCGTAAAGGCCCCATTGCTTCCCACTCCCCCCGTATTACCATAGTTACCCATAAACACCCAAGCCTCATTGGTTGTACCCACTAAGTTGCTTCGCGTAAAATCTTCGAGTCCCGCCCAAGGACCTTGGTTTAGCGTAGGCGACTGCGGGATCATATTGGTCATTAAAAAAGTAGAGGAATTAGAAGCTACCGAACTTGTACGATCGGCCGAAGGACAGTTATGACCCCGATCAAACCCAGAACCCGAATAGCTCGTACTCCCTACTCGATACCATGCTGAGGGGAGCGCATTGTCGGAGCGAAAATCATCTTGGCGCGGTGTAGAACCTAAGTCCTCGCTTTGCAAATGCCAAGCTACCCAATTAGGTGTTCCCATGGCACTGTTATAGCTGAGCTTATAATAGATATTATCCTTTAGATAATTTGTAGTTGAACTTGGGTTCGTTTGCGCATCACTCGGATTGCCCGGCAGCAAATGATCATTATCCGTAACCGTAATGGTCGGTGGATTGCCCGAGCCATTATCCGGAATATCTTTTTTACAAGAAATGAGAACTACAAGAGAAAAAAACAGGGAGGAGAGCAGAATTTTCCGCATTAGTGTTAGGGTTGCGGAACAAAAGTAAGCGGAATTTCTGCAACTACAACGTGGTGTGGTGGCGGGTTATTCGGGGGAGATTTTTATAGCATATCGTTTATTACCCTCAGCGTGTTAACCGATAAATAAAAACAGCGGCTCGCTTAGTAAGTTTCGGATACTCAAATAAGTTGATGGTTTCGCCGGGAGCATGCGCACCACGGCCACTGGCACCCAGCCCATCTAAACAATCCACGTATTGAGCCACATAAGAAATATCACCCGCGCCACGACTACCGGGGTTACCCGGATTGACCTTGCCAAAACCCAATGCCTCGCTCACCTCACTTAATTGCGTTGCCAGATTAGTATTGCCCGCTGTGGGAGGCATCGAAGGAATACCATCCACAAAACTAATGGTAGCCTTGGTACCAGGAAGCGACTGAGAAACGATCTCGCGCATAACAGTACGGGCATTTTCTTTTTGTTGTTCGCTGATAAATCGAAGATCGCCGTTCGCTACAGTACGCGGAGAAATAATGTTGGTCTTGCCAGACACTGTGCCTTGTTGTGCTTCTTGGTTGTAGGCAACCTCTGAGCCGCCCACAATAAGTCCGGGATTAAAGGTGAGGTATTGCTCTTTGCTGAGTCGCTCTCTAAAACTATTGACAATGCGGGCCGCCTCGTAAATAGAGCCGTACCCGGCCGAACCAAAAACTCCTGATGAATGTGCTTGCTTGCCCTCTACTTCTAATTGCCAGCCACTGGCTCCCCGACGGGCCGTAGCAATAGTTCCCATACCCGAAGCAGTTTCAAAAGCGAGTGCAATATCATGTTCTTTGGCACGAGCTATAAAATCGCCGCGCGCTATTTCGCGCGGATAACCGGCGTTCTCTTCATCGCCCGTCATATAGACCGTAATAGTCGTATTGTCTAATAATTTTTGTTGATGCAGCGCCTTAAGTGCGGCAATGATCATTACATCTCCTCCCTTCATATCATTGATGCCTTGGCCGGTAGCTGTGCTATCGTTGAGCATCGTAAAAGGATTAGATGGCATATCGGGCTCAAATACCGTATCGAGATGACCGATCAAAAAAAGTTTTTTTCCTTGCGTGCCCTTGCGATAGGCTACCAAATGACCGGCGCGCTGCATGGAATCGGGTAAACTGACCCACTCTACGGTAAAACCAAGCGCGCGCAGTTCCTTGGCGTATAGCTCGCCAACGGCCCGAACCCCTTTAACATTATAGGTACCACTGTTGATATTGACGGATTGCCGGAGTAAATCTATCGTCATGTTCCAGTTCTCTTCGACGGCTTTTCCAATCTTACCCTCTATTGAATTGAGCTGCGATTGTGCAGACAACGACCACACAGTACAAAGCATAAGACTGATAAAAAATACGATTGCGCGACTATAAGATGGTTTTCTCATTTGCCAATTTTTAAAGTAACTTACCTGCTACCAAAATAATACTATTTATTGAGATGAGATTACTTCGAGAAAAGCGTAGCATCTTGCTTAATGGATTTTTTTTTAGTTACCTTTTACTAACGTTTTCTTTTTTTATAAAGGCACAGCAAGTTGTTTTTACCGCCGGCGAAAGCGGATATGCCAGTTTTAGAATCCCAGCCATCGTTAAAGCCCCCAATGGCGATCTGCTCGCTGTCTGTGAAGGAAGGGTTCGCCATGCCGGCGACTTTGGAAATATCGATCTTGTATTGAAACGCAGCCTAGATAATGGCCGTACCTGGTCTTCGTTACAAGTTATCGTTGATGTCGATTCGCTGCAAGCCGGTAATCCGGCGCCCGTTGTGGACCGGCTAGACCCGGCTTACCCACAGGGTAGAATTTTTATATTCTATAATACCGGCAATAATCATGAGAATGAAGTTCGCAAAGGCAACGGTGTTCGACAGGTTTGGTACATCACCTCTATTGATCAGGGCCGGTCGTGGTCGGCTCCCATAAATATTTCATCACAAGTTCACCGGCAAGGTCCACCCGATAACTGGCGCTCGTATGCCAATACCCCTGGGCATGGATTACAAATAGAGAGGGGGGCTTACCGCGGCCGACTCTATATTGCAGCCAATCATTCTGCAGGTAAACCAGTCGCTGCGTTTAAAGATTACCAAGCCCATGGATTTTATTCGGATGATCACGGCCAAACTTTTTTACTGAGTGAATCGGTTTTAATACCCGGCAGTAACGAATCGACCGCTGCCGAACTATCGCGCGGTCGCTTACTACTGAACAGCCGAAATCAATCTGGTGAACAGCGCTTACGCATTGTATCGATGAGTAGTAATGGTGGAAAGCGCTGGGATAGTACTTACTTTGATACACAATTGATCGATCCGGTATGTCAAGGAAGCTTACTGAATATTGGGTGGTATCGCGGGCTTGCCGTACTGGCTTTTTCTAATGCAGCCAGTCGAGTGCATCGAGATAGTTTAACGCTGCGCATTAGTAAAGATGAAGGGCGAACATGGTTTCGATCGCTACTCGTCGATCGCCAACCCGATCTACGGACGGGTGAAACAAGAAAAGATTATACCGCCTACAGCGATCTGGTATTGATCGATAAAAACCGAATCGGGATTTTATATGAAAGAAATGATTATCGGGAGATCGTGTTTACGCTGTTGTTGTTGCGTCGAGATTATACGCCCCGCTTGAATTAATAGTGTTGCCGACTGAACTTCGGCTGAGGGGCTGAGCGCCTTCGCTTTAGCTTGCTTGGTATGATTTTCAGGCCTATATTTGCAGTCCGCTCCAGTTTTGGAGCCCGGATGGTGCGGTAGCTCAGTCGGTAGAGCAAAGGACTGAAAATCCTTGTGTCGGCGGTTCGATCCCGCCCCACACCACTTCAAAAAACGATAAACCCTTGTAAATTAAATACTTACAAGGGTTTTCTTTTTAGGGTGCACAGAAAGGTGCACAGTTTTCCATGGTCTTTGAAATCTTCACGTTTGACTTATCCATGATATAAGATAAGTGAGGAGAGG
>VHBB01000018.1 GCA_016872155.1 Sphingomonadales bacterium | reverse complement strand
AAAACATATGCCATACGGCGCTAATTAAAATAATTGACTATGAAACCCTACGAAAAACTGTTATTAGAAAATAAGGTCTGGGCTGCAGAAAAGGTAATGGATGATCCCAATTTCTTTAACCGTCTAGCCGATCTGCAAACGCCCGAATTTCTTTGGATCGGATGTAGTGATAGCCGTGTGCCTGCAAATGAGATTACGGGCACTCGACCGGGAGAGATCTTTGTACATCGCAATGTGGCCAATATGGTAGTACATACCGACCTAAACTTGCTAACGGTACTCGACTATGCTGTCAATCACTTAAAAGTAAAACACATTATTGTGTGCGGTCATTACGGCTGCGGGGGTGTAAAGGCCTCTATGACCAATCACAATTTTGGCATTATCAATAAATGGCTTCGTAACATCAAAGACGTCTACCGCTTTCATCGAGAAGAAGTAGACAACATCAAAAACGAGGACGATCGCATTAACCGGATGGTAGAGTTAAATGTGCAAGAGCAAGTTTAAATGTGCAAGAGCAAGTCATGAACCTGGCAAAAACTTCTATTGTACAAAAAGCCTGGAAAAATAGTCATTTCCCAGATCTGCATGGCTGGGTCTATGGTCTTAAGGATGGCTTAATAAAACCCGTGTATGAGATTTCCGCCGGCACCGCCCTGGACCCACTCTACGAATTTGACGATCTGTAAGCTATCTTAGCAGCATGTCTATAGAGGTTAACGGACTGGCCAAACAGTACGGCACCCAGCGTGCCGTCGATACCATTTCTTTTTCGATCTGTCGGGGCGAGATCGTAGGTTTTCTAGGGCCTAACGGGGCGGGGAAGTCTACGACCCTAAAAATGCTGACCGGCTACCTTACTCCCGACAACGGGTCGGCCCAAATTGGTGGAATCGACGTGGTGAAAGATCCGATAGCCGCGCGTAAAAAAATTGGGTACTTAACTGAGCTCAATGCCCTTTACTACGATATGTTCGTTCGCGAGTACCTGCTTTTTATAGCCGAACTGCAGCAGGTGCCTGCTGCCAAGGTCGCTGTCGAAAAAGTAATTGTGCAAACCAGATTAAGTACCGAGTCGCACAAGCGGATCGCCGAACTTTCTAAGGGTTATAAACAGCGCGTTGGTATCGCTGCTGCCTTGGTACACGACCCCGAGGTGTTGATACTCGATGAACCCACCTCGGGACTGGACCCCAATCAGCTGGTCGAGATCCGCGAGCTGATTCAATCGACCGGCATCAACAAGACCGTACTGTTCTCGACCCATATTTTGCAAGAGGCCGAAGCCATATGCAATCGCGTTATCATTATACATAAAGGCAAGATAGTGGCCGACAGTTTGCTGAGTGAACTGCACAAAAAAGTATCTTTGCCGCGCGAGACAATGAGCTTAGAGGAGATCTTTCGCTACCTCACCTCATCGTGATCACCCAAAAAACAAGTACACCCCATGAGTTACATTGCCGAAGTATTTGCCCGCCAGATCTTAGATTCCAGAGGAAATCCCACTGTAGAAGTAGACCTGATTACCGAAGAAGGTGCCGTAGGTCGGGCCGCTGTTCCCAGCGGTGCCAGTACCGGCATACACGAGGCTGTGGAGCTGCGCGATGGTGACAAGAAAAAATACCTGGGCAAAGGCGTATTGCAAGCGGTCAATAATGTCAATAAAAAGATCGCTCCCCTTTTGCTGGGCTATGATGTGGCCGACCAGACAGGTATCGACGAGATGATGATACAACTGGATGGCACTTCGAATAAATCAAAACTGGGTGCTAACGCGATGCTCGCCGTGAGTATGGCGGCTGCCAAGGCGGCTGCCGAAGAGGCGGCCCTTCCGTTATTTCGCTATATAGGGGGCACCAATGCCAAAGTGCTGCCCATGCCCATGATGAATATTTTGAATGGAGGCGCACACGCCGACAACAAGATCGACTTTCAGGAATTTATGGTGATGCCCGTAGGTGCTTCGAACTTTAGCGAGGGTCTGCGCTGGGGCGTAGAGATCTTTCATGCCCTAAAAAATGTGCTCAAGAAAAAAGGGTATAGCACCAATGTAGGCGACGAAGGAGGGTTTGCTCCCAATATTCAGAGTAACGAAGAGGCTATTGAAATGGTGCTGACTGCCATCGATACCGCGGGCTACAAGGCGGGTTCGCAGATCAAGATTGCCATGGATGCGGCCAACAGCGAACTCTGGAACAGCAAGAAAAAGAAATATGTTTTTCATAAGAGTACCGGCAAAGAAATGAGCAGTGAGCAGCTGGCAAAATATTGGGAGGGGTGGATCAAGAAATATCCTATCTGCAGCATCGAAGATGGAATGGCCGAAGATGATTGGGCCGGTTGGAAGATGCTCACCCAAGCCGTAGGCGATCGTTGCCAATTGGTAGGGGACGATTTATTCGTGACCAACGTAACGCGCTTGCAACAAGGAATCGACAAACAGATCGGCAACGCATTGCTTGTAAAAGTCAATCAGATCGGAACGCTTACCGAGACCATCAATGCCGTAACGCTGGCCCAGCATAATGGGTACAATACGATCATGAGCCACCGTAGCGGAGAGACCGAAGACAGCACCATTGCCGATCTGGCCGTGGCCCTGAATTGTGCCCAGATCAAGACCGGTAGTGCCTCTCGTACCGACCGAATGGCAAAGTATAACCAGCTGATCAGAATCGAGGAGCAACTGGGTAGTTCGGCCATTTACCCCAAGGGAAAGATCAGATTCGGAAAAAAATAAACCGGGGCTATTGAACCCCTTATTAACTTTAGGTACCGCATGCAACAGGTTTTAAATACGATACCCGCTTGGATCAAAAGCAAATACGTAATTAGCCTGGCCGCCTTTTTGGTGGTGATCGTTTTTTTAGATAAGAACGATCTGTTTACCCAGCTCGACCGCAAACGCGAACTACGTGAATTGCAACGAACTAAAACCCATTACTCCACCCAGATCGAGGCCGAGAAAAAAGAGCTGGAACAGCTTAAGAACAACCCTGCCACCATCGAAAAATACGCCCGCGAAAAATACCTGATGAAAAGGGAAAACGAGGACCTTTTTTTGATCGCTCCCAAGTCTGCCGGTAGCAGCCGCTGATTTTTTTGCCCGCCGTACAATAAGAGAGCCCCTTCTTCGTTTTAGAAGGTAGCTGCCAACAAACTGCTTTTAAAAATTCGCTTCCATGAGCAATTTTACCCCCGAAGACCTCTTACTTTACCTCTACAATGACATGGATGCCGCCACCCGGCTGCAAGTAGAGGCCCAACTCGAAAAAGACTGGACCCTGCGCGAAAAACTTGCTGTATTAAAGACGGCCAAAGACCGCTTGAACCGGCTCTCGGAAACGCCCCGCACCGAAGTGATCTTGACGATTCTACACAAAGCCTCCGAAAAACTAAGCGAAACGGTTCGATCCTAAAAGTATCGCGCTTTATCTTGCACCCATGAAGCGCGCTGAAAAGTACAAGCAGGTAACCGACTACTTTCTTACCCACGCTCCCACTGCAGAAACAGAGTTGCTATTCGATAACCCCTACCAGCTACTGGTGGCGGTGGTCTTATCGGCGCAGTGTACCGACAAAGTGTACCGACAAACGCGTTAATCTTACCACTCCGGCCCTTTTTGCCGCCTTTCCCGATATTCCCTCGTTGGCCAAGGCCACACCCGCAGAAGTCTTTGCCCTCATTAAAAGTATCTCGTATCCCAATAACAAAGCCAAGCATTTAGTGGCGCTGGCCGCAAAAGTTCTAAGCCATTTTAAGGGGCAAATTCCAATGACGGTAGACGAATTGGTTCAATTGCCGGGCGTGGGCAGAAAAACCGCCAATGTAATTACATCGGTTATCGATCATCAACCTAATATGGCCGTCGATACGCATGTATTTAGAGTAAGTCATCGACTGGGATTGGTACCGACTACGGCAACCACACCACTCGCCGTAGAAAAATGGTTAACGAAATTTTTTCCGGCGGCCCTTATTCACAAAGCGCATCATTGGCTCATCTTACATGGGCGCTATACTTGTGTAGCCCGTAACCCGCATTGTTCGAACTGCGGACTACTATCGATTTGTCGCTATTATGCAAAGGAAAAAAAGGGCCTAAAGCATCCGTTGTAATTGCTCGACCAGTTCGGTCTTGGTAATGGGCACTCCCATTACTTTATTATAGCCTTTGGCATCGACCAGGTACACATCGCGAATGATCTTGATGAGCTGCCCGCTGTTAATCTCGGGAATAAGCACTTGTTCGAAATTGCGAAGAAGGCTACCTAAATTTTTAGGAAAAGGACGAATGTAGCGAAGATGCGCATGGCTAACGGCCTGGCCTTGTTGTTGCAAGACCGAGACGGCCGATTTGATGGCCCCGTAGGTAGAGCCCCATCCCAACACCAAGATCTTACCAGTGGCGGGACCACTGTCGAGTTGCTGCGCTGGAATATGATCGGCAATACGATCTACTTTCTCTTGACGAATATTGACCATCAGCTGGTGATTCTCGGGCTCGTAGTTAACGTTGCCCGTAACATTTTGCTTTTCGAGACCCCCAATGCGGTGTTCGAGACCGGCCGTACCGGGCACCGCCCAAGGTCTTGCTAATTTTTCGTCGCGCTGGTAGGGTAAATACTTTTCTTCTCCTTCGGAGAGTTCGGTCTTAAATTTTACATCAATGGCCGGCAGCTCCTTGGTTTGCGGATATCGCCAGGGTTCAGCCCCATTGGCAATATAGCCATCACTCAAGAACATTACAGGGGTCATGTGTTGCACGGCAATGCGCACCGCTTCGTAGACCGCACTAAAACAATCGGCTGGCGTAGAGGCGGCCACGATGGGCATCGGACATTCTCCGTTACGTCCATAGTAGGCTTGCATCAGATCGCTTTGCTCGGTTTTGGTAGGCAATCCGGTAGAAGGTCCGCCGCGCTGAATATTGATGATGAGTAGTGGAATTTCGAGCATCACGGCAAGACCCATCGCCTCTCCTTTTAATGCTATACCCGGGCCACTCGACGTAGTTACGCCCATTGATCCACCATAAGAAGCTCCAATGGCAGATGTGATGGCCGCGATCTCGTCTTCGGCCTGAAAGGTTCTGACGCCGAAATTTTTATACTTCGAAAGATCATGTAAAATATCGGAGGCGGGGGTAATGGGATAGGAACCCAAGAACAAGGGAAGCCCACTTTTTTGAGAAGCAGCGATCAACCCGAGCGATAAAGATTGATTACCCATAATAGACCGGTACGAACCGGGCTCCATCTTGGCTCGCTCTACCGAATAGGTAGTATGAAAGGTCTCGGTAGTATCGCCATAATTATAGCCAGCCTGTAAAACTTTTATGTTGCTATCGAGTATATCGGGCTTTTTGGCAAACTTCTCTTTTAAGAAATTGAGTGTATTGGCCATGTCGCGCCCGTACATCCAATAGAGAAAGCCGAGCACGAACATGTTCTTGGCACGGTCCTTTTCTTTCATGCCAAGGGTCGCATCTTTGAGTGACTCTCGGGTCATCTTGGTTACGTCCATGCGAATGAGCTCGTAATTCGAAAGCGAGCCGTCATCGAGTGGATTGACCCCCTCGGGGTAATTGGCCAGTCGAAGGTTCTTGGCATCGAAGCCATCGGTATTGGCAATAATTTTGCCTCCCTTCTTGAGTGATTTCAGATTTACTTTAAGCGCCGCGGCATTCATGGCTACCAATACATCGCAACTGTCTCCGGGGGTAAAGACCCGGTAGGAAGAAAAGCGCAGCTGAAATCCACTTACACCGGGTAGTGTTCCTTGCGGCGCACGAATCTCGGCCGGAAAATCAGGAAAAGTAGCAAGGTCTATTCCAAGCAGTGCGGTGTTGGTGGTAAACTGACTTCCGGTCAGCTGCATCCCATCGCCGCTGTCTCCGGCAAACTTGATGACCACATCCTGAAGGATCTCTTGCTTTCGGCTCATAACTATAGTGCGACTGACCTACTACGAATTTAGCTATTATTTTGTTTTGACTGTCCCATCCATACTCGGCGACCCTGTACTTTTCTGACCAGCAGCATCAGGGCTACAAAAACAAAAAAGAATGGACCGGCAAATCCGAGCAACGCAATGTAGCGGGTTCCGTAGAATTTCTCCATCGGACGACGCAAGCGCTCGGCAATCAGGTACATACCGGGTACCAAGAGCAAGGTCAAAAAGAAAGAGAAGATCAGGCCAAAGATGATGGTCCAGCTAAGTGGCCCCCAGAAGACCACACTGTCGCCCCCAAAGAAAATGTTAGGACGACCCTGCTGGAACAACCCTGCAAAATCGATATTGAAACCCACGGCAAGCGGCAACAATCCTAAGATGGTAGCCACGGCCGTAAGTAGTACCGGAATAATTCTGATCTTACCCGCCTGAATAGCGGCCTCGCGGGTACGATACCCCCGGGTGCGTAACTCATCGGTAAACTCGATCAGCAATATACCGTTCTTGATAACGATACCGGCCAGCCCAACGATACCGACTCCCACCATTATAGAGGCCAGGGTTATACCACTGAGCGCATACCCTAAGAATACCCCGATAACCGAGAAGAAGATTTCGGTAATTACAATAAAGGGCTTACTCATACTATTGAACTGCAGCACCAGAATTAGAAAGATAATACCAATGGCCATCAACAATGCCGTACCTAAGAAAGCTTGTGTTTGTTTTTCTTGCTCGCTTTGTCCGCTTTGTCGAATAATCACATTTTCGGGAAGCGAATTTTTTTGTCTAAACTCCTCTATACGATCGGCGAGCTCTGCATTGATGCGTGTAACCTGTGTGGGATCGGTAACGCTGCTTTGCAACTGGATGGTACGACGCACATTCTTTCGCTTGATACCTCCGGCCGTATTTGAATAGGTAAGCGATGCAACGGCGCCCAGCGGTACCGATTTGATCTGCATGGTATTCATATCCATAAAGACCACACGCATATTGAGCAGATCCTCAACATTGCCCCGATACTGAGGTCCATAACGTAACTGGATCTTATACTCATCTTCGCCATCTTTGACCTTACTGACCTCTTTACCGAATTGGGCCGTGCGAAGGGCCATACCGATCTGTGCCGTACTGATACCTTCCATGGTACTTCTGGCTCGATCAACCGAAATGGTGATCTCCGGATTATTGAGATCGACATCGGCCTTTAAGCTAGCGATTCCCTCGACCTTATTTTTATCGAGATACTGCAATAAACGAGTAGAGGTCTGGGCCAGTTCTTCGAAATCATCCCCCACAATTTCTATGTTGACCGGCGGATCGGTAGGTGGACCATTCGTCTCTTGATCGACCTCGACACTAACGCCGGGTATACCTTGTACGGCCTCGCGAATGGCAGTTAGATAGGGAGCCGAAGATTTACCATGCCGTTTTTCGAACTCAACGAACGACACCTGTATGCGACCCAGGTGCGGTTGCACACTGCGATTATTATCGCGTGGGTTATTGGCGCTGACAGCGACATTACTAATAACGCTCTCGACAATAGAACCCGCTTCTCCGGGAGGTTGGTCTTGCAACACCTTCATTACTCTCTTTTCGAGCACCCGGGTAACGCTATCGGTATAGGCCACATCGGTGCCCACCGGTAATTTGGCATAGACATAGACAAAATTGGGATCGCCGGCCGGAAAAAAGGTCATCTTGTTGCCGCGAAGCAGTAGCAATACTAAAGAGAGGATGAATAAGCCGAACAGCGAAGCGAACATTTTTACCGGACGCGTTCCCACCAATAACCAACGAAGCAGTTTTTCGTAGCGAGCCATCAACGAAGGAAGCGTATGATGCTGAAAACGATGAATCCATCCTTTTAATAAATACGCATAGAAGATTTGCAGGCCGGCCATTAGCAGTAAGAAATTAGCCGTACCCCGAAAACCGGTCAGGTGAACCAGCAAACCGCCAATACTAAAGACCCACCACCATTTATTGCGAAACACCGCTTTTTTAGAATGCGTCTCGATCGATTCTTCGGGCTTCATAAAACTGACCGCAAAGACCGGATTAAAGATAAAGGCCACGATCAGCGACGCTGCCAGCGTAAGAATAAGCATGGTAGGCAAATAGATCATGAACTTTCCGATGATGCCCTTCCAAAATAAGAGCGGAAAGAAAGGAGCCAGCGTAGTAGCCGTACCCGCTAATACCGGAATAAACACTTCGCCTGCGGCTTCTTTGGCACTACGAATAATGGGCACTTTACCATTGTTAAAGATGCGGTGCGTATTCTCGATTACCACAATGGCATCGTCTACGATAATGCCTAGTCCAAAGAGCAAGGCAAAAAGTACAATAAAATTCAAGGTTACACTTCCTCCTACGATCGCATCGGCCAGCGGCAAGAATAAAAAGGCAACGAATACGCTAAGAGGCACACTCAGGGCCACAAAGAAGGCATTGGTTACCCCCATAAAGAACATCAAGATCAACAGTACCAAAACGAATCCAATAATGATCGTATTGATCAGCTCATTGAACGAAGTGCGGGTGCCTTTGCTTTGATCGCCGGTAAAGACCACCTTGAGATCTTGAGGCAACTCATTTTTTTCTTGTAGTGATGCGATCACTTCTTTTACGCCATCGGCCGTACTGATCAAATTTTCTCCGGCGCGCTTGACAATGTTGAGCGTAACCACGTTCTTTCCATTCAGCCGGGCATAGCTTTCGTTCTCTTTTATGGTATCGATTACTTGCGCTATGGTATCAATTACTTGCGCTACATCGCGCAAATAGACCGAAGCGCCGCGCGCACTGCTACGCACTACGATATTTTGCATATCGGCCGCCTGTTTAAACTGGCCCTTGATGCGTAGGGTACGCTTCATGTTACCGATCGCTACCTGACCGCCGGTTATATCCATATTCTCGCGAACGATGGCATTTTCGATATCCATAAAACTAATCTTGGCCGCCGTCATTCGGTACGGATCGACATTGACCTGTATCTCGCGCTCGGGAGCGCCCACGATCTCGGCCCTGGTAACAGAGGGTAACTCCTCTACCCTGTCTTGTATCTTGTCGGCATACTTTTTAAGCTTCATGCCATCGAAATCACCACTGATGTTAACGAACATAATAGGAATCTCACTCAGCGAAAACTCCTGCACATCGGGCGCACTGGTCAGATCGGCAGGTAAATTGGGCTTGGCCTTATCGACGGCATCCTTTACTTTTTGCTTGGCGATATCGGTCTTTACATCGGTATCGAACTCCACCACAATAAGCGCATAATCGGTTTGTGAGGTACTGGTGATCTTATTGACCTTGGCGCCGCTGATTCCTTTTAATTGCTTTTCGATGGGGCGCGTTACCAGGTTCTCGATATCCTTAGGCGAATTACCCACATACACCGTGGTAATAGAGATGGTAGGAACTACCACATCGGGAAACTGCTCTTTCGGAAGACTTATAAATCTAAAATAACCAAATAGCGAAATGAGTATGGCAATAATATAGATCGCCGTTCGGTTATCGATCGACCAGCTGGTCGGGCCGAACTCCTTAAATTTCTTTATGATTGCTGCTGACAGTTTCATGGCTAACGTTTTATGATTGACCGCGTCTGGCGTTCTTGTTTTATTGAACTGGCTTTACGGGTTGTCCCTGGTAGGCATCCTGAAATCCGCGCGTAATGAGCAGATCGCCCGACTTTAGTCCGGACTTTACTTCGATAACGCCACCGTACGCTGCACCTGTAACCACCGACTGCTTCTTTGCGAGTAGTTGCTTGTCTTGCGCAACGGCCAGATACACATAACTACCCGTCTCGTCTTGCTGCACCGTGTTGAGCGGAACGGTCAATGTCGCTTGATTTTGATAATCGATAATGCGAACTTTGGCATTTTGATTGGGCTTGTACAGCGGATTAGAGGGTAGCGTCGCCTCGGCATTAAAAGAGCGTGTATTGGCGTTGATAGCAGCGCCCACCACAGAGAGGGTTGCTACAAAAGCTGGCTGACCCGATTCGGTAATCAAGATCTCGGCGCGACTCCCTTTTTTGACAAGCGTTGAATAATTTTCTGGAATAGCAGTGACCACTTTAAGTTGACTACTGTTTACAATGCGAATTCCCATACCCGGTGTGGCAGCCGCTTGGGGTGTAAACATCTCGCCTACTTTTACATTAAGTTCGTCGATTACGCCGCCGATCTCGGCCTTTACGCGGGTCATATTTACTTGCTCTTGCGCCATCCCTACTTGCGCCTGCGCTGCTTTTAGTTGCGCCGAGAGCGCATCGACATCGGCCTTGGCATTGATAACACTAATCTCGGCCCCGATATTTTGCTTCCAAAGATTTTGATACCGCTCATAGAGGGTGCTGGCCTGTGCCAATCGTGCCGACAGAATAGTAACCTGTTGCTGAGCCGCGATCAACGATTGTTTGGCCATGGCATCGTCGAGCACGAGTAAGGTTTGCCCCTTGGCTACGCGCTGGCCGTTTTTGACCAAAACAGATTTGACCACCCCACCCATACCCGAGGGGGCAACATAGGCCATTCCCTCTGCATCCACATGACCTTGCAAATCGATATAGTGGGTAAAAGAGGTAGCGCGGATCGTATCGAGCGATACCAGCAGCGCCGATTGTGCAGCGGAGGGATCGGCCTTGGCCAACCGGGCCTCGAGATCGCGGAGCGTGACATCGAGAGTGGCTTTTTCTTTTTTTACCTTTTCGATCTCCGAGCGAAGCTGCTCAAGATCGTTTGTACGCTTGTTGTCACCGCCACAAGCGAGCAGCACTACAGTGGACCCAACCAAAAGCAGCGAAGAGAAAGAATAGTTTTTCATAAAAGATATTTTTAAAGTGGAGTTTATAATTTTCCGGTGGCTTTAAGCCAGTCGATGCGGGCCATCATGGCATCGGATAGTGCGGTTACATAATTGGTCTGTGCGGCCTTCCATTCATTCTGGGCTATATTGATCTCGGTCTGCGATCCTACGCCCATCTCGTATTTTTTCTTGATCTGCCCATACACTTTTTCGGCCAGCTCCAGATTTTGTTGCTGTGCATCAAGACGACTAATGGCCGATTGAAAATTATTGCGAGCACTGGCCGCTTCGCTGTCGATCGTTCGTTTTAACCCTTCGATCTCGTTGCGTGTGCGTTGCAATTCGATACGCGTTTGGCTGATACGCGATTTGGTAACGAAGCCATTGAAGATCGGAACGGTCATATTGATACTCACGTTCGAAATGGTAAACCAAGATTGCTCAGGCTTTAAGAAACTCCAGGTATTGCGTTGGGCATTTTTGGCATAGACCCCATTCATGGCAATAGTAGGGATCTTACTAAGCTGATAGCGCTTGATGTTGTACTCGCCCAGCTGCCTTCCGATCTGCGCATACTGAAACTCCTTTCGATCTTCGTATTTATAATCGATCGTAGCCAGCATTCCCTCTTTGACCTGCACGGGGGTTAGTACATCGGTGAGTACCAGTTGATCTTCTATCGGCATTCCCATCAATACTTTTAATCCATAGTATCCGTTCGACAGCAGATTCACTACTTTGCTTCGTTCGGTTTGCAGATTGGCCAATTGAACGCTTACCCGATCGATATCGAGTTTTTCTCTGAATCCATTTTCGTAGAGCACGCGCGTGTCGGCCAGATTCTTACTTACAAAAGCGAGGGTTGAGTCGAGTAACTCCAGCTGTGTACGACCGGCCAGGAGTTGATAGTAGACCTTTAGTACATTGGCCTTGATGACCTCACTGGTTAGTTCCGCGCCTTTTTTTGCAAATGCAATAGAGGCATCACGGGCTTGTAATCCCACAAAGACCTGACCATCGAATAACAATTGGGTAAGCGATACCGCCGCATTGGCGCTGTACCGAGTGCCGAACTGTGCCGCGACAAAACCAAAATCATTTGGCATGGTAATTGGATTGCCGTTACCATCACGAACACCTTTATCGATAAGAACCTGATAGGTGGCGGGCGAAATAAAATTCGGGATCACTTGCGTAGCCACATTGGGGTTGATGGTATTGCTGATACTGGCATTGAGGTGGGGATAGGCACTGGCCGTGATCTGCCGGTTGGTCTCTTGTTGCAGCTGAATGGCCAACAGCGAATTTTTTACCTGTACGTTATTGGCCATCGCGTAGTTAACAGCATCTTGTGCCGAAAAGGAATGGGTAGTAAGACGGGTAGTGTCGGTACGATCGGCGGCCTCTAGGGTAGAGACCAGCGACAAGAATAAGGCTACTAATAGCAATGAATACTTCATGTGCTTTTATTTTCTGCGTTCGCTAATGTATTGCTCGACCAGCACACGCCCTTCAGGAGTGACCAGTCCGTAAATAAAATTCTCAGAGATCAATTTAGCCGTTGATACCAGCGTGTACTGCTCGGGCTGCTCGGGCGGAAAGACCGACATGTTAAAGGGTATCATGATCGATTCCAGCCGGTACTTGCTGATAATATCGGTGTCTAGGTCGGTGCGGTAATGCCCCTCGGCTTTTCCTCTCTCTATGTTCTGGCGCACACAGGCCAGCACAAACTCTTGCTTGTAGCGGACAAACTCGGCATGGGCCAGCGGATGAAATTTGTGCATGTCGTGGATCACGATCGGGTGCATGCTGGTAAAATCAATGATAATACGGTCGAGGATCAAGAAGAACTCATGTACGGCATTGTGTGCCTGGTTGGCACAGGCCTCGAGTTCGAGACATTTTTGTTTAAAATGACGAGTGACCACCGTAGTCACCAGCTGGTCTTTGTCTTCGAAATACTGGTAAAGGGTCTTTTTACTCATTCCGAGTTCGGCCGAGACATCGTCCATAGAGACCGAACGGATTCCCATCCGCATAAAAATGGTCTCGGCAATTTGTAATATCCTTTCTTGGGTCTCCATCGAAGCTGTTCTACTTACTGTAAATTTTGCGCCCGCAAAACTATAGAAACTTTTAAAGTATAAAAAGTTTCCTGATTTTTTTGTTGATTTTTGAGCAAAAAATTAGAATTTCCCTTTCGAGAAAAAAGACCTAAAAAAGGCGTTTTTCGATCGATTTTGATGATTTTCGGTCTATTTTAGGTTGATTTTGCCCATTTTTAGCCATTTTTCAATTTCAGAAGAATTTGAGATTTTTCTTTTTGAAAAGCAGCCAAAAACCCTGGACGCGGCCTTTGCTTTATAGTAACTTCGCTAAAAATCAACCCCATGAGCCAAGAAAAACGCCCTTTCAGAAACCCGCTAAAGAGGATCGCGGGGTACTTTCTGCAAGGATTCGTGATCTTGGCACCCATCGCGATCACTGCCTACGCCCTATACTGGCTTTTTGAACGCGTGGATAGTATTTTAAGGCCTTATCTCAACGTTCCCGGGCTTGGCTTCTTGCTGATCATTGCCACGGTGGTGGTGGTAGGCTGGATCAGCTCGAACTTTTTGATGGGAGGCCTGCTAAACCTCTTCGATCAATGGATGGAGCGAACGCCGGGGGTCAAACTGATCTATACCTCTACCCGTGATTTCTTTGAGGCCTTTGCCGGTAACAAACGAAAATTCAACAAGGCCGTTTTGGCCAACGTACTCGGGGCCGATGTATGGGTCATTGGGTTCTTGACCGACGAAGAGCTTGCCAAATTTGAATTGGGAGCCGATAAGGTTTCGGTATATGTTCCGCAGGGTTACAATTTTGCAGGACAACTCTATATTTTACCGCGCGAAAAAGTGCGAAAGATCGATAAGATCAGTTC
This sequence comes from Sphingomonadales bacterium, assembly GCA_016872155.1. Taxonomy (GTDB): domain Bacteria; phylum Bacteroidota; class Bacteroidia; order Chitinophagales; family Chitinophagaceae; genus JJ008. Next base: position 6,639 of record VHBB01000018.1, on the reverse strand, counting down.
AGGCGATGCTATGAAGTACGCCGTAACGGGAGGGGTTGTGGAGTAAGAGGGATCCAATTAATTCAATTATTATGGTTCGATCGATCTTGATGGCCTTGGTGCTGTCACTGCCTTGCTATGCGCAGGCCTGGGGATTCTTTGCTCATCAAAAGATCAACTACTATGCCGTTTTTCTTTTGCCGCCGGAAATGCTGGTGTTTTTTAAACCACAGATCGATTACCTGACTGCGCATTCGGTCGATCCGGATAAAAGAAGATATTTACTAGAGCAAGAAGGGCCTCGTCATTACATAGACCTTGATCATTATGGGCCGTTCCCTTACACTTCGCTTCCTCGCCATTGGAAAACAGCCGTGGCCGCCTGCACAGAAGATAGTCTCGTTCGTTATGGGATCGCTCCTTGGTGGATACAGGTTATGCTCGAAAGACTCACCAAGGCCTTTATGGCAAAAGATTCGGAGTTGATCTTAAAAACGGCGGCTGAACTTGGCCATTACGTAGCCGATCTTCATGTACCGCTTCATGCCTGCAGCAACCATAACGGGCAATTGACGGGGCAACAGGGCATTCATGGTTTTTGGGAAAGCCGGGTACCCGAACTATTGGCCGAAAAAGAGTGGGACTTTCTAATCGGCCCGGCCAATTATTATAAAGATCCCTTGTCGCTAACTTGGAGCAGAGCCCTGCAAAGTGCGGCAGCGGCCGATACGGTGCTGCGACTAGAAAAAAAACTAAGGTCACAGTTTGAGAGCGATCAGGTTTACGCTTTCGAAGAAAGAAATGGACAGTTGACCCGACAGTTCTCTGCCGCCTATACCCTTGCCTATAACAAGTTGCTAAACGGAATGATCGAACGCAGAATGCGGGCTTCGATCGAAGCGGTCGCCTCGTTTTGGCTTACGGCCTGGGCCAATGCCGGACAACCCCCGCTTGGTTCGCTGGGCCGCGATCGCCATTCGCAACCACTATCGGACAGTACCTTGCTATTATGGCAGCAAATAGATGCCGCCTACAAGAACAACCCCATCAAAGGCCGCGAACACGATTAGGTATGCTACATTTGCCGTGATGAAGCTACACAACTTCAATGCAGGCCCCTCGGCCCTTCCGGTCGAGGTGATTGAACAAGCGGCGCAGGCCCTGCATAATTTCAATGATTCTGGTTTATCGCTGCTCGAGATCGGTCATCGCACATCGCTGTTTGTTCCGGTAATCGAAGAAGCCCGGCACTTAGTACGAGAGTTAATGCAACTGGATGCCGATCACGAAGTATTACTCCTACATGGCGGAGCCACCTTGCAGTTCTTGCAGGTTCCTATGAATTTGCTCGATAGTACGAATGTGGCCTCGTATACCGAAACAGGCACCTGGTCGCAAAAAGCCATCAAAGAGGCCGCCCTTTTAGGAGAGGTGTCCATAGCCGGGTCGAGTGCCGACGATCGTTTTACCTCTATTCCCTCTTCGTTACAAATTGACCCAAGGTCCCGCTACTTGCATATTACCACCAATGAAACCATTGCCGGTACCCAGTGGCATCGACTGCCCTACGACTGTACCTGTTCGTTGGTAGCCGATATGAGCAGCGATATCTTGAGTCGCTCACTCGATTTTAATCGCTTTGACCTGATCTATGCCGGTGCCCAAAAAAATATGGGAGCTGCCGGTGTAACCCTGGTGGTGGTCAATAAAAATTGTTTAGGAAAACTAACACGCACCATTCCTACCTTTCTGGATTATCGGTCGCATATCAAAGAAGGCAGCATGCTCAACACGCCTCCCGTCTTTGCCGTGTATGTGCTGCTACTTACCCTTCGCTGGTTAAAGGCAAAAGGAGGAGTGGCCGCCATGGAAAAAAATAATCTTGAAAAGGCCAACTTGCTATACGACACTCTCGAACAAAGCCCCTTGTTTAGCTTGCCCGTTAAAAAAGAGGATCGCAGTTTAATGAATGCCGTTTTTCTAGTAAAGGATGCCGCACTAGAAAAAGAGTTTGCGGCTACCGCTAAGGCAGAGGGAATGATCGGTATAGAGGGCCATCGCAGCGTGGGCGGATTTAGAGTCTCGCTATACAATGCTATTTCGTTGGCATCGGTACAAGCCCTAGTCGATTTTATCAATGCGTTTGCGCGTAAAAAAAGTTGAACATGACCTCGATCTTACCCTTTAAAGCCTTACGCCCTGCTGTGTCGCTGGCACCACGCGTAGCAGCTCGCCCTTACGATGTACTGAACAGCAAAGAGGCCCGTGTGGCAGCAAAAGATAATGCCTACTCCTTTTTGCATGTAACCAAGTCGGAGATCGACCTGCCTGAAACGGTCAACATACACAGCCAAGCCGTCTACGATAAGGCCAAAGAAAATCTGGATCGTTTTATTCAAGAAGGAACACTGCTTCAAGAAGAGAAACCCTGCTATTATATTTATCAACTTACCATGAACGGCCGCAGCCAAACCGGACTGGTCGCCGTTTCTTCGGTAGCGGATTATCATCAAGACCTAATTAAAAAACACGAATTTACCCGACCCGAAAAAGAGAAGGACCGTATTGATCATATGCACACCATCAAGGCACAAACGGGAAATGTTTTTTTGGCCATGCGCGACGTGCCTGCACTAAACCAACTGATGCATGCTGAGCAACAGCGAACACCGCTCTATGATTTTGTGGCAGACGACGAAGTACGACATTGTATATGGGTGGTAGATAAGCCGAATACCATCGATGCGATTACCAGTTTGTTTCGTGATCAGGTACCCTGCACCTATATAGCCGACGGACATCACCGGGCAGCGTCGGCTGCCAAAGTAAGTGCAGCACTGCCCGATCGCCCCGAAGCCCGCTTTTTTTTAACGACGATCTTTCCGGCCAGTCAGTTGGCCATTATGGATTATAACCGTGTTAGTAAAGATCTTAACGGGCATAGTGCCGCATCGTTTCTCGAAAAGTTACAAGCCGACTTTATAGTTACACCCCGCGATAAAGCAGTTCGGCCTTCGCAGTTGCATACATTTGGCATGTATCTGGACGGGCGCTGGTACGAACTGCAGGCCAAAGAAGGAACGTACACGCAAGATCCGATCGGGGTGCTGGATGTAACCATTCTTACTACATGTGTGTTGGAAAAATTACTGGGCATAACCGATCAACGTACCGATACCCGTATTGACTTTGTGGGAGGGATCCGCGGACTCGAAGAACTAGAAAAACGAGTGAACAGTGGCGAGATGAAGGTCGCCTTTAGTTTATATCCGGTAAGTATTGAACAACTCTTTGCCATTGCCGACAGCGGAGAAGTAATGCCGCCAAAAAGTACTTGGTTCGAACCTAAACTGCGCGACGGACTCCTTACGCATCTACTATGAAAAAGCAATTTATCCTTATTTTTTTTCTATCGCTGGCCGCTAGTGCACTCGCCCAAAATACATCGATGCGCGAATGGCAACAGCGGGCGCTTGACTTTAATAACCGTGGCGATCATAACAATGCGGTGATCGTATTGCAGCAAGGATTAAAGCAATATCCCGGAGCACTGGCCCTCGAAAAAGATCTGACGACCAGTTTACTACTCAAACGAGATTTTGCCGCCGCCAGGCAATCGGCGCTTTTGCTGGCCGAAAGGCCCGACGCCGATGAGGCTTGTTTTCAGCTGGGGGGAAATGCCCTTAAAGCGCTAGAAGAAGTTAAGGAATGCGAAAAGCTTTATGCCAAAGGGATCAAGAAGTTTCCAAATAGCGGCCCCTTGCATAGTGAGTTGGGCGAATTGCTGTGGTCTTTAAAAGATAAGCGGGCCGTTACCTATTGGGAAGCGGGTATTCGGGTAGACCCGAACTATGCGGGCAATTATTACAACGCGGCGCTTTATTACAGCAAGACCGATTTGCTATGGCGCACGCTTTTGTATGGAGAGATCTATGTGAACATGGAAAGTAGAAGTGAACGGTCGCAAGCGATAAAAAAATTACTGTGGGACACCTACCAGCAACAACTCATGAAACCCGCTGCCCCCGCCGACACAAAATCAACTCCTTTCGAGGCCGCCGTGGCCAACACGTTCAACAAAGCCTCTTCGGTATTGATTCAGGGATTTAGTAGTGAGACACTCACCATGGCCCGGACCCGTTTTGTTCTGGATTGGTTTAAGAAAAATGGCGAGCGCTATCCCTTTCGACTCTTTGACCATCACCAGCAATTATTAAAGGCCGGCCTGTTTGAGGCCTACGACCAATGGCTTTTGGGGGAGGCAGAGAACAAGGCAAGATTTAGCCAATGGAAAACCGATCAAGTTGAAACATTTAGTAAGCTAGAGGCCTTTTTATTCAACAGAGTATTCAAGCTTTCGAAGTATTCAAGCTTTCGATGTACCCCTATCTATTTTGAAGACCCCGGGCGCAGCTACCCCCCCTAAAAAAAAAGACCTCCCAATTACCGTTGGAGCGAATTTATTAACTTGTAGGTCCCGCTACCGGGTTTTGTCAATTACTACAAAAGCTTGCTGCCATGAACCAACCTACCCGTTTATTTGATTGTCTGGCTCTGAAAGTAGAGCACCATCCACTAGAAGATATGCTGGCCGGAAAAGAAGGCGGCCAATGGAAAAAGTACAGTACCGCCACTGTAAAAGAAATGGTCGACAAACTCAGTGCGGGCTTGCTATCGATCGGTATCGGAGCGGGCGACATGACTCCCGAGGGAAGAGATAAAGTAGCCCTTCTCTCAAAAAACAGACCGGAGTGGGTAATGGTCGATCTGGCCGTGCAACAGATCGGGGCGATCCTGACACCACTGTATCCCACCATCAATGTAAATGAATTGGAATTTGTATTGGGCGATGCACAGGCCAAAGTGGTCTTTGTCAATGACCAGGACCTCTTTTTAAAAGTACTCAGCATCAAAGAACGCTTGCCCCATTTACAAAAGATCTACACGTTCGAGCATGTAGCCAATGCCCTACACTGGAAAGAACTAATGGCCGCCGCAACCCCCGATCTGATCGCATCCATTCCTTCGATTAGTAGTAAGATCGGTTACGAAGACCTGGCTACCATCATTTATACCTCGGGTACGACCGGAACACCCAAGGGTGTCATGCTCTCGCATCGTAATGTGCTGTCGAACGTAACCGCGTCACTGCCTTGTTTTCCGCCCGGAGAAAATATGCGCGCCCTCAGCTTTTTACCGCTCAACCATATTTTGGAACGTATGGTCACATACATGTATCTCTTTAAAGGCACGTCCATTTATTACGCCGAGAGCATGGATACCATTGGGGATAATTTAAAAGAGGTAAAACCGCATTTATTTACCACCGTTCCACGCTTGCTCGAAAAAGTGTACGATAAGATCATGGCAAAAGGAGCGGAGCTGACCGGCACCAAGAAAAAACTTTTTTTCTGGGCACATGGACTAGCCGAGAAATTCGAGATCAATACCTCGCTTAGCATTGGGTACCGAATGCAGTTAGCCATTGCGAACAAACTAATTTTTAGCAAATGGAGAGAGGCCCTTGGCGGCAATGTAAAAGCGATCATTAGCGGAGGAGCGGCCTGTCAAGTACGCTTGATCCGCATCTTTACGGCGGCAGGCATTACTGTGATGGAAGGGTATGGATTAACGGAGACCTCTCCTGTTATCTGTGTCAATCGCTACCAAGAAGATGGCCGTGAATTTGGTTCGGTGGGCCCCATGATCAGCGGCGTCGACGTCAAGATTGCCGAAGATGGAGAGATCTTGTGCAAGGGTCCCAACATTATGATGGGCTATTACAAGCGACCCGATATAACGGCCGAGGTAATGCAGGGAGATTGGTTTTGTACCGGCGATATCGGCGCGTTTAGCCCCCGCGGTTTTTTAAAGATCACGGACCGCAAAAAAGAACTCTTTAAGACCAGTGGAGGTAAATATGTAGCGCCACTCCCCATCGAAAGCCGCCTAAAAGAATCCATTTACATAGAGCAAGTGATGGTGATCGGCGCCGACCGAAAATTTGTGAGCGCCCTTATAGTGCCCTCGTTCCCAAATGTACAGGAGTGGGCCCGTCAACAAGGCATTACCGAAACAAAGCCCGAAGCACTGATTCGCGATGCGCGCGTACTTGAACACTTTAAAGAATTGGTCGAAAGCTTCAATAAATTCTTTAACCCCGTAGAGCAGGTCAAGAAGTTTGAACTGCTTTCGCAGGAATGGAGCGTAGATACCGGAGAGCTGACCCCAAAGTTGTCGCTAAAGCGAAAAGTGGTTCTGGAAAAATACAAAGACGCGATCGAACACATCTACGCCTGATCGTACCCACGCGTACCGACTTATCGACGAAGGCTACTATCTCTACGGCCACGCTCGATCATCTTTACCAGCATCGAGTCATAGCGAGGCTGCTGCTCGGGCTTTAGCAAGCTGCGTACTTTTTTATAGTACGCATAATTTAAACCATTGATCGTCGTCTGCCATGCGCTCATCTTGGCCATATAATTAATAAAGATACTGTCGGATTCCTCAACAATACTGGTTCTGGAATAGAGCAGCACCTTTGCCTGCCGGATCGAATCGTAAAGAGGGCGCATGCGCTCCATATGCTCTTTACGTAAGGCCTGATGCTGCTCTTTTTGTGTATCGGTGTAGCCCAAGGTACGGGCCATGCGCTCA
>VHBB01000017.1 GCA_016872155.1 Sphingomonadales bacterium | reverse complement strand
CCTATCAGCTGTTGCGCCAACCACACGATCTTAGAATTTCGCACATCAGCTACATTGGCTTTGAAGCTAACGCCCTTAATGAGTATCCTGGACATCTCCAACGCAATGCCCTGTTTGCCTAAGTGATCGAGCAAGCGATCCACGATACGGGTCTTGACCATTTCGTTAACCCGTCGCGCCTCTTCGACCAGCGTTGGCGAAAAGGGCACAAGACGCGACCGGTGCAACAAATAATATGGATCTACGCTTATACAATGTCCGCCGGCCAGTCCCGGACGAAAGGGCAAGAAATTCCATTTGGTGCCAGCCGCTTGCCACACGTCGGCTGCAGAGATCTCGAGACGCTCATAGAGCATGGCCAGCTGGTTCAGTAGCGCAATGTTGACGTCTCGCTGAATATTCTCGGTCATCTTTGCTGCTTCGGCCACTTTTACCGATGAGCAAACAAATACCCCCGCAGCAATAATTTTTTTATAAATAAAACAAACCGCATCAAGCCAGGGCGTATGCAAGGCAGAGACCAATTTAGTAACGGAAGAAAGTGTGTGTACCTTGTCTCCCGGATTAATTCGCTCTGGCGAATAGCCCAACCCGAAATCCACGCCCGCCTTAAGACCCGATCTTTCCTCTAACAGCGGCAAACAGTATTCTTCGGTACAACCCGGATAGACGGTACTTTCTAAAATAACCAGATCTCCTTTTTTTAAAACGGCCGCCACCGAAACCAAGGCCGCTTTTACATAGCTAAGGTCGGGTTCGTTATTTACGGTAACCGGAGTAGGCACGGCAATTATAAAACAACCGCAATTCGATAGAATCGCCGTAGATGATGATACTTGCAGCGACAACGGAAGAGACCGAACATCAATTTCGCTGGCAGAACCATCGTGCCCTTGTCGCAACTGCGCAATTCGCTCTACGTTCGTGTCGAATCCTCTGACCTCAAAATGATCGCTGAGCGACAGGGCCAGTGGCCAACCGGTATAGCCCAATCCCAGCACCGCAATGGCAGCGTGTCGATGTGTAAGCTGGTCGATAAGGAGAGAGGACATCAAGTTTTATTTAAAAAATTCCAATACTCCGTTAGCAATACATTGAAGCTGTTCTTGATCTAGCTCGGTATGAATGGGAAGTGAAATAACCTGTTGGGTCAGCAGGTCGGTTACGGGCAGATCGATCGCTTGGGTTTGAAAAGAGGCAAACATTTTTTGACGATGTCCGGGTACCGGATAATAGATCATATTGGGGATCTTCTTGGCGGTAAGATGATCGGCCAATGCATCACGCTGCCCGTTGGTAACACGAAGCGTATACTGGTGAAATACATGGGTGCCATGCGCTGCCCGGTGCGGAGTTAGCAACGAAGAACAGCCTGCAAAGGCGCTGTCATAAAAATCGGCGGCTTGTCTTCGGGCCAAGTTGTATTGATCGAGTCGGCTGAGTTTAATAGAGAGAATAGCCGCCTGCATGGCATCGAGTCGACTATTACATCCCACCACATCGTGGTAGTAGCGTTTGCTTTGACCATGATTGGCGATCATCTGTATACTAGCGGCCAGCGCATCATCATTGGTAAAGAGGGCTCCCCCGTCTCCAAAAGCGCCCAGATTCTTAGAGGGATAAAAAGAAGTACACCCAATAGTTCCCAGGGTGCCGGTCTTCTTTTTTTCTTGCTCAGTAAAAAAATAATCGCAACCAATGGCCTGCGCATTATCTTCTACCACCGCAATACCATATTTTGCCGCTATACGAAGTATCTCTTTCATAGGGGCAGCTTGCCCATAGAGATGAACGGGCACAATCGCCTTGGTATTGGGCGTAATGGCTTTCTCTAGCGCCACGGGGTCCATACAAAAGTGCAAGGGGTCAACCTCGACAAAAACGGGCTTTAACCGAAGCAAGGCAATCACCTCGGTGGTGGCGATGTACGTAAACGATGGAGTGATTACTTCGTCGCCCGGTTGCAGATCGAGCGCCATCAGTGCGATCTGCAGTGCATCGGTTCCGTTGGCACAAGGAATCACATGCTTGACCGACAAATAGCGGGCCAGCTGGTCGGCAAAATCGCGAACCGCGGGCCCATTGATAAATGATGATGAGTTCATGACCGCTAGCACGGCGCGGTCCACCTCTTCTTTTATCTTTTCGTACTGGGTCTTGGTATCTACCATTTGCAGGGCGCGCATACGTAATGTTTACAAGTAAAATAGAAAACAAAATTAGTGAAATGGCACTGCAATCAGCCGAATGAAGCTACCTTTACCGCCGCTTAACTTTTCTTTTTGCAGGTACTTCTTTACCACATTTTTCTGGGCCTGTTTCGCCTGGCCATTCGAATCGCTTCTCCGTTCAACAAAAAAGCGCAGCAATGGAGAGAAGGTCGCAAGGGCGTTATGGAATACCTGGAGCAACGAATACAACCCGCCGACAGGGTTATCTGGATGCACTGCGCTTCGCTGGGAGAATTCGAACAAGGCAGACCCTTACTAGAAGCCTTACGCCTTGCCTACCCGGGCCACAAGTTGCTGCTCACCTTCTTTTCGCCCTCTGGTTACGAAGTGCAAAAAAAATATCAAGGGGCCGATTATATCTGCTATCTCCCCCTCGACGGACCTCGAACCGCCAAACGTTTTATTTCGCTCACACACCCCGAGCTGGTCATTTTTGTAAAGTATGAGTTTTGGTTCTTCTATCTTAAAAAGATTTTTTACCAACAGATTCCACTGTTGCTGGTCTCTGCCCTCTTTAGAAAAGAGATGAATTTTTTTAAGTGGTATGGAGCGCTTTCCAGAAAAATGCTGGCCCGCTTTCAACATGTATTCGTGCAAAACGAAGCTTCGCTGCAACTTGTAAAACACCTGGGGCTTGGTGCTATTAGTTCGGTTGCGGGCGATACACGCTTCGACAGGGTACTCGCGATCGCATCGCAAGCGCATCCGCTTGCGGATATCGAAGCATTTAGCGCGCAGCAACCGCTACTTGTTGCCGGCAGTACCTGGCCCGAAGACGAAATTGCCATTCAAAAAGCCCTTCAAGATCCTCAACTTGATTCGCTTAAACTGATCGTGGCCCCCCACGAGATCTCTGCCGGGCATTTAGCGGCCTTACAAGATCTGTTTAAAGATTCCATACGCTACAGCGAATGGAAGAAAGACAGGCCTGCTACGCGTGTGCTGATCATTGATAACTATGGCATGCTCTCTCGCCTTTACCGCTATGCGACCATTGCCTACGTAGGAGGCGGGCTGCACAAAGCAGGGCTGCACAACACGCTGGAGGCCGCCGTCTATTCCATTCCGGTATTGGTGGGCCCGGTACATACAAAACATGCCGAGGCCTTGGCACTGCTCGAGCAGCAAGCTGCATTTTCGTTTGGATCGCAGGCGCATCCCGCCACCCTTCAAGAAATTTTGATCGATCTGCATAACCATCCCGATCGCTGCCGGACAGCCGGGCAAAAAGCCGGTGCCTATGTGCGGCAACATGCCGGAGCCACAAAACGTATTCTATCTTATATTCAAGAAAATCGCCTGCTGACCAATTGATCAAGCAAACGTGCAGCGGGACTGTCTTTTGAATAGCCCGGCTTGGCCTTGATCTCTTTTTCGATCCAAAAAGACGCTTCGGCCAAAATGCTAAAGCCATCCAAGGTCTTGATGGCTTGATCGAATTTTTTTTCGTCACCGCCAAAGAGTTCCTCTAGCAGCAAGAAGCGATCGTTGATGCCGATCGCCTTTTTAAGTTCCCGGATGGGTTCTTGACGTAGCCTGTCGGCCAGCACCGGTACCGGGGTTACGATTCGGTCATTGATAGAAGGAGTAGCATCGACCAACGATTCAGTTATTACCTGTTCTTTTGCTAAGGGGGGTTCTTGCTGCAAGACAACAGGCGCTGCTCCCGACACGGGCATCATTACGGCGATCTTGGCCGTGCCCAGGTGCTGGGTCTTTCCGGCACCGGCAGCCGTTAATGCTGACTGTAATTGGTTGATCGTTTGCAACAGCACATCGGGAGATTCCTTTTGTTGATACTGCTGTTTGAGGGTGTTGATAAGCCAATCGATTCGATCCATTCCAGTATCTTTGAAAAGTTTTCTAAAGTTACGGTACAACCGTCAAATAGCACCAGGCATTATGTTTATCGAACCCAATACAAGGGGTATTGCCAGAGGCAGTCTGGAAGTGATCTGCGGATCGATGTTCAGCGGAAAGACCGAAGAATTGATTAGACGACTAAAACGCGTACAGATCGCCAACCAGCGATTACTGGTCGTAAAGCCGCTGATCGATACCCGCTACGCAAAAGAAAAGATCGTATCGCACGATACCAATTCGTTCGTATCTACGCCCATCGAAGATCCTGCCCTTATTTTGACATTAGCAAAGGACATTGAAGTGATCGGGGTCGATGAGGCCCAGTTCTTCGACCCCAGCATTGCAGCTATCTGCGAGCAGCTCGCCGCTCGAGGGGTGCGCGTTATCGTAGCTGGCCTCGATATGGACTTTACCGGAAAACCCTTTGGCCCCATGCCGCTGCTCATGGCCAAGGCCGACCATGTTACCAAACTTCACGCTATTTGTGTGCGCTGTGGAGCCATGGCCAATTATTCGTACCGGATCGCAGCCGGAGAAGACCAGGTATTGCTGGGCGCCACCGACAGCTATGAACCCCGCTGTCGTCAATGTTATTCGCAATCTTGAGTCCACTACCATGAAACGTATCGCTGCCTTACTTGCTAAAGAACTTCTGCTTGAGACCAGGCAGCAATACAGCTTTTATGGATTGCTGCTATATATCGGAACTACCCTTTTTGTTTTATTTATGGCCATCGATCAGCCTGATGCCGCTATTTGGAACGGTCTGTTTTGGGTGAACCTCTTATTTATTTGTATCAATGCCGTGGCTAAAAGTTTTTTGCAAGAAAGTCGGGGCCGCATGCTTTATTTCTATACGCTTTCTACTGCTACCGAGTTTTTGTTGGCCAAGCTGCTGTTCAATGCGCTACTGATGATCATGATGAGCGGTATCAGCCTTTTGCTTTTTACTTTTTTACTGGGCAACCCCCTGCAGCAGGCTGCTCCGTTCGTGGGATTGGTGCTACTCGGCGGTATCAGCCTGAGCCTTGTCTTTAGCTTTTTGGCCGCCATTGCCGCCAAGGCCCAGCAAAACGCGGCCATTATGGCCTTGCTCGGATTTCCGGTCATTATTCCGCAATTGGTGCTGTTGATGCGTCTTTCGAGCGCTACGTTTAGCCCGCTGCTCAGTGTAACCTGGCCGGCGGTCGGATTACTGGTCGCCCTGGATGCCCTTATTGTGCTAATGGCGGTGATCTTGTTTCCTTTCTTATGGAAAGATTAAGATAAGATAACTTGTTTACGACCCCATCTTCGTAATTTTGCCGCTGCAAACGCATGAAGAAATCTTGGTGGAAAATATTATCGGCCGTCTTGCTTGTCTACACCGTCGTGGCCGGATTGCTGGGCCCCGTTCCAACCCTTCCACTACTGCAAGAGACCATCCGCAACCTTTACTTTCATGTGTGCATGTGGTTTGCGATGATGATCCTCTTTACTGTGTCGGTCGTGTATGCGATCAAATACCTGCGCAGCCTTGACCTGCGGCACGATATCTATGCCCGCAATTTTGCCGTTACCGCTATGGTAATGGGACTGCTCGGCTATGCCACCGGCACCATCTGGGCTTCGTATACCTGGGCCGATCCCAATAAACCGCTTATCAATTCTTTCAGCACCATTGCCCGCGACCCTAAACTGATCGGTGCGGCCATTTCACTGCTGGTCTATGGCGCCTATCTCATCTTACGAGATGCCATTCCCGATATCGATAAACGGGCACGCATTAGTGCGGTCTACAATATTTTCGCCTATGCGATCTTGTTTCCCGCCATTTGGATCTTGCCTCGCATTTTACCCAGCTTGCATCCCGGCAACGATGGCAATCCGGCACTCGATGTAAAAAATGATATAAGCGCCTCCATGCGCATCGTCTTTTACCCCGCTGTTATTGGATGGACCTTGCTGGGCGTTTGGATCACTACCCTTAAGATCAGAATGCAATTGCTTACCGATAAAAAATTGATCGCATGAAAATTGCCCCCGGACTTGCTTCGCTGACCCTCACATTTTTTTTGATGATCGTAACCGCATCGGCCCAACCAACCCGTACACCCATGGCCGACCTTATGCGTAGCGAGGGCAGGATCTATGTGGTGATCGCCGTTATACTTGCCATTTTAGGAGGATTGCTGCTCTACCTGGTGCGCCTCGATAGAAAAATCTCGAAACTCGAAAAAGAATAAACCGACCTCTTTCGATACGATTGCTAATGCTTAAATTTTTGAATTATGTCTAACAAACACTACAGTTTTTTTGGAGCCGTAGAAAAAAGCTTTGACAAAGCCGCCAAGTTTACCAAATGGGACAGCGGCTTGCTTAACCAGATCAGACAGTGTAATTCTGTGCTACAACTTCGCTTTCCCATTAAAAGGGACAATGGTACCATCGAGGTAATCGAAGCGTACCGCGTACAGCACTCTCATCACAAGACCCCTTGCAAAGGCGGTATTCGATTTGCGGCCGAGGTTAATCAAGACGAGGTAATGGCCCTGGCCGCCCTTATGACCTATAAATGCACCATCGTAAACGTTCCTTTTGGGGGCGGCAAAGGAGGTATTAAGATCGATCCTAAAAAATATTCCGTAAGCGAACTTGAGCGCATTACCCGCCGCTATACATCGGAGCTGATTAAAAAGAATTTCATAGGGCCCGGCACCGATGTGCCTGCTCCCGATTACGGAACCGGTGAGCGAGAGATGTCCTGGATTCTCGATACCTATACAACCATGCGCCCGGGCGAGGTAGATGCCGCAGGTTGTGTAACCGGCAAGCCCGTTACACAAGGTGGTGTTAGAGGAAGAAGAGAAGCGACGGGGCTGGGGGTGTTTTACGGAACCCGCGAGGTCTGCAATTTGCCCGACCTGATGAAAAAACTGGGACTGCCCGTTGGGATCGAAGGCAAAAAAGTAATCGTGCAAGGACTGGGTAATGTAGGCTATTGGGCCGCTCGCTTCTTTGAACAAGCCGGCGCCAAAATAGTAGGTCTTGCCGAGTACGAAGGAGCCATTCTCAGCGACAAGGGACTAGATGTGGATGCTGTATTTCAGCACAGAAAAAAAACCGGGTCTATCCTTAACTATCCCGGGGCCACCAATGTTGCCAACTCGTTCGACGCGCTCGAAGCCGATTGTGATATTTTAATTCCGGCCGCTTTAGAGAACGTCATCAATGGCGAAAATGCACCGCGTATCAAAGCCAAGATTATTGGAGAGGGCGCCAATGGCCCTCTTACACCGGAGGCCGACGAGGTCTTTGCCAAAAAAGGCGTGATCGTAATACCCGACATGTACTTAAATGCAGGAGGGGTCACTGTCTCTTACTTTGAGTGGCTCAAGAATTTGAGCCATGTTAGATATGGTCGTATGGAAAAGCGCTTTACAGAAAATGTAAACAGCACCATCTTAAACCAGATCGAGCAACTGAGTGGAAAACCCGCCGATACGAAAGCCAGAGAACTCATTATGCACGGACCCGACGAAGTAGACTTGGTGTACAGCGGTCTCGAAGAAACCATGATCACGGCCACGCACGAGATCATGAACACCTGGAAAGAAAACCCAGACATACCCGACATGCGCACCGCCGCCTATGTGGTTGCCATCAATAAGGTAGCCACTAGCTATGCCGAGCTGGGTATTTTTCCTTGATCAATCTCTTTATCTTACTCACAAAGCTGCCTCTATACAGAGACAGCTTTTTTATTTGACCCTACACCGGCGCCCGGGTAGCGATCAATTGACAGCCTGCGCCGGCTGAAATAGTCCCCATCCCCAACGAGCATGACGAGTCGGAAAGTAACTACTGTGCTGCTGCAACTTACTGAGCAGCGTCGCTCCACTCCACCAAGGATAGCGACTCCACAAAATGGCTGCCATGCCGGCCATAGAAGCAGTAGCTACAGAGGACCCTCCGATCGTTGAAGGAACATCGCCACTATCGGACACCGTGAGCGGATGCTTTTTATCGGACGCTCTTTCCATAACGACCACAAAATCGACCTCGGGTCCACTATGACAAGCTTCACAAGCCTCGACCGGACTCCCCGTACGAATACCCGTTACGGCTCGCACCTCTTGCATCGATGCCGGAAATATAACCCCGGCCCAGCCGGCCGTAAAAGGCATCGAAGTACCGGCAGCGCAAAAGACCAGTTTTCCTTTTGACGTTGCATACAAGATCGCATCGCGCAACTGCGAGCTATTGGTAATTCGACCCATGCTCATACTGATAATTCGTACGTCGGCCCGGTTTGCGGCTTGCACAAATGCATCGCTAACACCGCGCACCTCTCGGGCCGCATCAATAAAAACGTCTTCGGCCGCACGACAAGAGATCAAATTTGTATTGTAAGCCACCCCCACCACATTTCCATCGGTGCCACGGGGTGCAGCCAATACCCCTGCCATGACCACATTGATCTTCGGGTGTCTCCGGCGGTCCTACATTGATGATCCCAAGAATTTGTTTTCTAGGCAGGGTCACCATTCTTTCGAGTCTTCTTTTTTGCGATAACCCCTGATTGAATTGCGAACCCAGATTCTCCTGCTCGTAGCCAATACCCGTATCGATCAAAAAAACAGTAATGCCGGCACCCGATGCATGCCGCCAGGCATCGAGCAATCCATGATGCGGATAGTTCCAAGAGGCTTTAGAAAAGGGGCTCACCACTCCGTAATCGAGACCCGCCACCAATGAGAGATCAGGCCTATTGGATGAGCACCCGCTTTGTCGCTCGGTAACCTCCTTGTACAAATGCGTCTCGTAGTCCATAGGCTCCATGTAACGAACCAAGGGATTGTACCGAAGGGCCATCAGGGTCTCAAAAGAGGTGATGCGAACGTTGAGCACCGGCATAAAAGGTTCAGGCCAGATCTCCATCTTGCTTCGATCGAGTGAGGGAGCTTTTTTCTTTTCCAGCAAATAGATCTTATCTAACAATTTGTCGCGCACAGACTGCCGCATCTCCTGGTAGCGGGGTGAACCGATCTCACCATCTACTCGATACCCTAGCGAGACCAGATGATCGGAGTGTACCAGGGCACTCCATATCATTCGGTCCGAGGCCGTTTTCCAATCGAAAGACCCGGCTACGTTGATCTGTTGTACGATAACTTGATTGATGGAATCAACCGGCATCAACTTTTGCGGAGGCAGTATTGACTGGCTTTTATCGAAGGACTTTTGACAAGCCGACAACACCAGACAATAGCCTGCATATAGGACTAATTTTTTCATAGAAAAGGTTTATTCCGGTCAAATTAGCCGGAACCCTTTTCCATTGCCAGTGTATTAAACGGTATAGTCGGGTATTTTTCTCAGCGGGTGCAGCGACGATCCCTCCCGCTCCCAACCCATGCAAGAGATCCCGTTCGTAATAAGCAAGAAGCGAGATGGAACGCTCATATTATAGCGAAGCAACTGCTCCATTACCATATCGTTAAGTTGCACGCTTTCGGCCTTGCATTCGATCAACATCCAAGGTTGCTGCGTTCTGTCATAAATTAGTAGATCGACTCTTTTTGAGAGGGTTCCCAAAAAAATTGACTGTTCTACCGCCATTAGTGCTGCCGGGTATCGGTGCGTCTCTATCAATAGTTGAATGAACTGTTGTCGCACCCATTCCTCAGGACTTAAATGAACCCAACGCTTGCGTACCGGATCAAAGACCTCTTGATTTTCGTTTTGCTTTCTGGTCTTGGGACGCGCCTCGGGATATCGCAACTCGATCATGTTCCAAAACTAATTGATTAAATTTGTGCCATGAAGTCGAAAGAAGAGATCGTGCAGAACTGGCTGCCTCGCTACACCGGGGCAAAACTGGAGCAGTTTGGCAAGTACATCTTGCTCACCAACTTTAGCAATTATGTAAAACTTTTTGCCGACTGGAACAAGGTCGAGATCATGGGGGCCGACCGTCCTATGCAGTGTGCCACAGCCGGTGATATTACCATTATCAACTTTGGGATGGGAAGCCCCACGGCCGCCACGATTATGGATCTGATAACCGCCATCGAGCCCAAGGCCGTCTTGTTTTTGGGTAAGTGCGGGGGGCTTAAAAAGAGAAACAAACTGGGCGATCTGATCTTACCGATCGCTGCCATTCGCGGAGAGGGTACCTCTAATGATTATTTTCCTTCTGAAGTGCCCGCCTTGCCGGCCTTTGCCTTGCAAAAAGCCGTGTCTACGACCATTCGTGATTACGAAGTGGATTACTGGACCGGTACCGTATACACCACCAATCGAAGGGTCTGGGAACATGATGAACCCTTTAAGGAGTATTTGCAAAAGATCAGGGCCTATGCCATCGACATGGAGACGGCCACTATTTTCACCGTAGGATTCTACAATAAGATCCCCACTGGCGCCCTGTTACTGGTAAGCGATCAACCCATGATTCCCGAAGGAGTCAAAACCGAAGAAAGCGATAAGGCCGTTACCGCTCAATATGTCGAAAATCACCTGCGCATCGGCATCGACTCCCTCAAACAGCTTATCAACGACGGACTTACCGTTCGCCACCTTAAGTTCTAGGCCCCTACCCCCTTTCGGAAAAAATTATACAAAGGCCTGTTTTTTTTGTAATTTTGCACGCCTATAAAGCGGTCATGCTTACCCAACCCGGCGCCGTAAGGCCGGTGAGGTTCTCTACGACACGTGGCTTTTTGCCCGGGATGCGTTTGCAAGACTTCTATCTAAACCCACGCGCATGAAGCTTTCGCAATTCAGATTCGACCTACCCCTTAATTTGATTGCCCAACATCCGGCCAAAAAAAGAGAGGATGCCCGCATGATGGTGGTGCATCGTCATACCGGTGTTATCGAGAACAAGCATTTTAGAGATATCATCGATTATTTCGACGATAAGGATTGCTTTGTGGTCAACAATACCAAGGTTTTTCCGGCCCGCATGTACGGCCGTAAAGAAAAGACCGGTGCCAAGATCGAGGTTTTCTTGCTGCGCGAGCTGAATAAACCCAATCGCCTGTGGGATGTGATCGTAGATCCGGCCCGTAAGATCAGAGTGGGCAATAAATTATACTTTGGAGATAACGAAGACCTGGTGGCCGAAGTGATCGACAATACGACCAGCCGCGGACGAACCATTCGCTTTTTGTGGGAAGGCGACGAAGAAAGTTTTAGAGCGCAGTTAGAGAAATTAGGCGAGACCCCGCTTCCGAAATACATCAAACGCAAACCCGAAGAAGAAGACAAGGAACGCTATCAAACCGTTTATGCCAAGCACGAAGGTGCCGTTGCCGCCCCTACGGCCGGACTGCACTTTAGCCGTGAGTTGATCAAACGTCTCGAAATAAAAGGCGTTCGCTTTGCAGAGGTTACCCTGCATACCGGGCTGGGCACTTTTCGCCCTATCGAGGTAGAGGACCTTAGCAAACACAAGATGGATGCCGAATATTATCACATTGACGATACGGCCTGTAAGATCGTAAACCGTGCTAAGGAATACGGACACCGCGTTTGCTCTATTGGCACCACCACCATGCGTGCCATGGAATCTTCTTTTACCGCGCAAAAATTATTGAAACCTTCCGAAGGATGGACCAACATGTTCATTCACCCTCCTTACGACTTTAATATTGCCGATTCGCTGGTTACCAATTTTCACTTGCCCAAGACCAGCTTACTGATCATGACCTGCGCTTTTGCCGGTTACGAATTGGCCATGGAGGCCTATAAAAAAGCGATCAAGGATAAATATCGCTTCTTTAGCTACGGAGACTCCTTGCTAATTATCTAATTGCTGTTACAGTAGTTAGTGTAGAGAAAGCGAGAACTGAGCGGCCACCTTGCGAAGATCTTCTGCTACGCTGTCTTCGAGAGGAATCCCTTGCGCCAAGCGAAGATCGCAGGCTATGCGCTCCGGATCGCCGGGCACCATCACTTTTTCTTGTTCGCTAATAGGGCTGGCGTTTCTAAATCCCTCTATCCAGTCGTCCATCGATTGCTTAAACTCGTCGGCTGTACGAAACGCATCAATGCGAAGAGCTCCTAAGAAATGACCGATCCCTTTTCCGGGCTGACGGGTCGGCATGGGAACATAGGCCGGGAACGGAGGCACCCATGGTGCGTAATTGGCGCCACTTAATAACGCAGAGAAAAGATCGACCACCGCGCCCAGCGCATATCCCTTGTGGGACCCATGCTCTCGATCGCTTCCGAGTGGCAATAAAGCCCCGCCTTTTTTAAGAATATGCGCGTCGGTACAGGGGGCGCCCTCTTTGTCTTGCACCCAGCCGGTAGGCGTACCTTGACCTTTACGCTGCAGAATTTCCAATTTTCCGTTGGCCGCCGTGGTGGTGGCCAGATCGGCTACGAAGGGGGGCTGCTTTCCTGCCGGAGCAGCTACTGCAATGGGATTGGTGCCAAGCATCTTATCAGAAGAAAAAGTCGGAGCCACCAAGGGACTGGCATTGGTCATAGCCATACCGATCATATCCTGTTGCAAAGCCATCATAGCATGATAGCCTGCAATACCAAAATGATTGCTGTTTTGTACACTCACCCAACCTGTACCCACTTGTTTTGCTTTTTCTATTGCGATCTGCATGGCCTCTTGTGCTACCACCAATCCAAGTCCACTATCCCCATCAAGTACGGCCGTGGAGGGAGTTTGATGCAGCACACGAATAGTGGGATTTGCATTGATGCGACCGGCCTCCCACAAGCGAATATAACCGCTAAGCCTGGCCACCCCATGCGAATCGATACCGCGCAGATCGGCAGCTACCAGCGCATCGGCAGCCATCAACGCATGCTGAGACGGGCAGCCCATCTTTAAAAACACCTCCTCGGTAAATTTTTTTAGTCGGGCATAGTCAAAGACAGTGTAGCTCATGTGGCAAAGAAACAAATAAAAATGCCCCGGTGGGTAACCGGGGCATGGAATCACGTTCGTACGTAAAGCGGAAGTGATCAGAATGGGAGATCGTCCGAGTCCTCTGCACCACCGACGGGACCTGCACTTGCAGCTGTTGCTGCAGCAGCTTGAAAATTACCACCGCCGACCGATTCACCACGGCCGCCCAATAACTGAATGTCCTTTACCCGCAACGAAAGAGAGGAGCCGGGTGTTCCATCGTTTCGCTGAAACGACCTTGCCTCGGGTTGCCCCTCGACATACACCTGCTTTCCTTTTACCAAATACTGTGAAACAGCCGTTCGGTCCGTCCAGTACGCACAGTCGACCCAAGTGGTCTTTTCTTGCTGGTTTCCCTGGCTATCCCGATACTTTTCGGTGTGCGCCACAGTAAAATTGATAACATTCTTTCCATTGACGGTGTTTACTACACAGTCCTTTCCCAGATTTCCGATTACTTGCATCTTGATCATAGTGCTCGTTTTTAAGTTGACATAATTTGATTGAGCGACTAAACTACTACTAATCGCCGGGCTTTGCAATACTGTGCAAAACTTATTCTTCCCAGTTTCTGGCGCCCCCGACATCAATGAGCTGGCCAAAAAAGAGCGCATTTAGAAATAACTTACTGCCACCCAACCAGTACGCTCTAAAATTGGGGTTGTCGGCAATGTTGATAACACGGCCGCTACCCAGTGAAGAAACCGTAACGGCAGCAGAACCCGCGGCAGCCTCGCGATTCTCTTTGCTCATCCAACCACTTTGCATAGGCTGCTTTCCGTATACAAAAGGAGTTTGGTAAGGATTTTTGCTTTTCTCCATAAAGATTCGGTTTGCCTTAAAGAGACTTACCTCTTTTTGATGATAACCGAAAGCCAGCGGATGAGAGGGATCGTAGGTGGCTCCCAAGATAGCGCCACGTACTTGTTGGGCACCCGCTACTTCGTCGCGTGTCTCGTAGGCCCTGAACTGGGTACTGTCGGTGGCAGACTTAACCCTTTTAAAAGTAGCATTGCTAATGCCACTTTGTACGGCCCAGTTGATCGCTTCTTCGAGCACCACCAATGTGCCTCCTTGTTGTACCCAGCTTTTGATCTTGTCTTTGTCGAGTTCGCTGTAGTTGCCTCCGACCATAATGATGGCATTATAACGAGAGAGGTCGATACGCTTTACCGAAGCGGGCTCTAGATGCGAGGCCGCTATGTCCATACGCTGGTCCAGCAGATGCCAGACCTCTCCGGCATCGGTGGCATTGACCCCCGATCCGGTCAGTAACGCAACACTTGGTTTTTCGAGCGTCATAAATTTGGCACTGCCCAGATCTACCCCCGACGAAGCATAACCCGTGCCAACGGCATAGACCACCATGCGATACTTTTCGATGAGTCCATTGAGAAATCTCTCGAGCTCGGCCTTGCCCATACCGGCTTGCAAAGCAGGAATTAGTAAGGTACCATATTCAAATCGACGAGAGGCACCCCCCACCGCTATTTCGAAAGGCTGGGTAGCTACTTTGACCATCACTCCTTTTTGCAGCAACTGATTCAATGCTGCCGGGGCATATAGATGATCCCATTCTACCAATAGGGCATATGTTGATGAACCTATCGAGAGATCGGCTATTACGCCATTGTCCAATATTGTTTTCTCATTCAACTGCAACGGAGCCCCCAACGAGGCGGGCAAGGAGGTCAGCTCTTTGGTTTGCAATCCCATGGCCAATGAGAGGGTCCAAGCGGTAATGTCATAAAACAAACTATCCTTATAATCGGAGGTTCGCTCAAAGATGGTACGAATTAAACTGTGCTGCGGTTGATCGAGTGGCACGACAAAGGCAGACTCCTTTTGAAAATCCGCATCGGCAAGCGAAGTTGGAAGCGGATAAATTTTTATTTGATGTCGGTTGAGCAAGGTGGCAAATTCGCGAATACGAGCCTGGTCTTTGGGAGCACCTACCACATACGCCTTTACCGGATGAACTGCCGCACGGGCGGGAACCTGCTTATAAAAATCACGCTGGTACGCCAGAAAATCTTTGCGCAGGGCCAGAGCTCCTTCGAGCGTCGATAGCGCCGTATTGAATTGATTCCGGATGGTAGCCGGAAAACTCAGAAGCCCATTGACACTTTCTTGCAGATGCCCGCGAGACGAAGCCTGCTCGAATAAAATACCCACGGCGCCGTTGATATCGGGATAGGTAGAGCCCTTTCCGTAATAAAAATCATCATAGCCCTCTTTGGTAAAATAAAAAGAACCGATGCTATCGAGTACGCGGGCATGATACTTGGCCAGGGCCGCGGTAAGCTCTTGATTCTTGCCAGGGGTAAGCGGATTAACGCGCGAGGGAACACCGGGCTGAAAAAAATAGGTAGCGTTGGTGCCTTGCTCGTGATGATCGGTGAGCAGATTGGGTTTCCACCAATGAAACCAGCGAAGCCTGTTCTGACTTTCGACATGCACGGCCGGAAGCCAATCACGATTAAGATCGAACCAATAGTGATTGAAACGACCACCCGGCCACACTTCGTTGAACTCGCGAGAATTGGGGTCAGCTACCAAGTTTTTACTTTTATGCTGATTGGCCCAAGTAGAGAAACGCTGTAGTCCATCGGGATTGAACGAAGGGTCGAACAAGATCACGGTATTGCTAAGCAAGTTATCTATATACGATCCTTGTGCAGCGGCCAAAAGATAGGCAGTTAGCAAAGAGGCATTGGCTCCACTGGGCTCATTGCCGTGAATGGAATGTCCGATCCAAACCACTGCGGGCATATCGTCTAGTACAGCAGTGGCAGCCGTTGCCTGATCACTGAGTTGCAAATGCTGCAACCGGATCTTCTCTAGGTTACGATGATTGGCGGGCGATGTAATAATTAATAACACCTGAGGTCTGCCTTCGTAGGTGTACCCCATGGTCTCTAGCTTAATGCGATCGGGGGCGGCCACCGAGAGGGCCTTCATGTAATTGACCAGACGATCGTGCGTTACGTGCCACTGCCCTACCTCGTGATAAATGATATCCTTGGGCTTGGGAATGGCCGGGTTATAGGTATACCCTGTTGGCAAATAATACGAAAGGTCCTGAGCAAAGGAGCCTAGCGTGGCACTAAGAAAAAACAAGGCCGAAAAAAAGTAGTTGATGGCGCGCATACGGTTCGTTTAAGAGAGACCAAGATACTCAGTATCGGGCAATAATCAGAGTACAATTGTATCTTTGCGGCATGGGTGCAAAGGGAAAAGTTCTGGTGGCGATGAGCGGCGGTATCGACAGTACCGTGGTGGCCCTGATGCTTCATAAACAAGGGTACGAGGTGGTGGGCATTACCATGAAAACATGGGATTATGCCGCCAGTGGAGGCAGCAAGAAAGAGACCGGCTGCTGCAACCTCGATTCGTTCAACGATGCCAGACAAGCGGCCGTAGAACATGGCTTTGCCCATTACATATTGGATATACGAGAAGAGTTCGGCGATTTTGTGATCGACAACTTTGTAGAAGAATATTTGGCCGGCCGCACCCCCAACCCCTGTGTACTTTGTAACACGCATATCAAATGGAGGGCCTTGCTAAAAAGAGCCGATGCCCTGGGTTGCGATTTTATTGCCACCGGTCACTATGCCAACATTAGACAACACGACAACGGGCGCTTTGTTATTAGCAAAGCCATCGATCACACCAAAGACCAGAGCTATGTGCTCTGGGGGCTACAGCAAGATCTGCTAAGCCGCACCTTACTACCCCTGGGTGGTTACAAAAAGACCCAGATCCGACAGATGGCCCACGACTTTGGCTATCCTGCCCTCGCAAAAAAACAAGAGAGCTACGAGATCTGTTTTGTTCCGGACAATGATTACAGAGGTTTTTTAAAAAGAAAGATACCCGAACTAGAGGCCAACGTAGATGGCGGCTATTTCGTTGACAAAAAAGGGAACATCCTAGGAAAACACAGAGGCTATCCCTTTTACACCATCGGCCAGCGCAAAGGCTTGGACATTGCCTTGGGCAAACCGGTCTTTGTTACTCATATCGATCCCGATCACAATAGGGTTACACTCGGAGACGAAGAAGATCTGGACCAGCAAGAGATGATCGTCAGTAAACTCAACTTGATCAAATACGATCAACTGACTGCCGGCATGGAAGTGACCACCAAGATCCGTTACAAAGATGCCGGCACCCTTTCGACCCTTTATCCTGCGAACAATACTTGTAACGTGCGCTTTTTTGAATCGGCAAAAGGGGTCGCACCCGGACAAAGCGCTGTTTTTTATGAGGGAGATGATGTGGTGGGGGGAGGCATTATTCAACGAACCACGGCGCAGTCTGCTTGAAAAAGTTTTATGCATCTCAGCACCCGCGGTTAGTGCTATCGCTTTGTTTGCTGCTAGCTCTTCTCGGGTGCGACCCTGCTAACAAAGAGAAGCCCTACCCTTTTTCGCTAGAGCAAGTAATTGTGCTTACGCCCGGCAAATACATTACCTACCGAACCGATTCTTTAGTATTTCCGCAATTTGGCAGACAGATCGCCACGCGTAGTTACTTGGTAAAACATGTTGTGGACAGTGCCTTTACCGATAACCTGGGCCGAACGGCTTACCGAATACTTCGCTTTACAAACGATACCCTGGCCGCGGGAGCCTGGCAACCCGGCGGTAGTTTTTCACTTACGCTTACGCCCGATCGCTTGGAATGGACCGAAGATAACCGGCGCTATGTAAAATTGCAGCAACCGTTGCTTACCGGTTTAACTTGGAATGGCAATCGGTATCTGCCCGATCAGCCCTTTGAGCCCGTCTATACATTCAGCAATGATGACAATATGCAATCGTGGAGTTATCGGTGTGTAGAGACCGGCGGTAACTTTTCGTTTCGCACAAAAACATACCAACAAGTAATAAGCATAGAACAGATCGACGAGCAATTCAACGTGCCCGTAGTGCAAACCAATGCCTACGCCTTTCGCAATAGAGCGGTCGATCGTTTTTCGAGAGGCATCGGACTTGTCTACCGAGAACTGGAGTGCTGGGAGTATCAGCCCAACACCGGCGGCAGCGGTGGTCCCTACCGAGTCGGCTTTGGCATAAAACAATGGATGGTCGACCATAATTAAAGCGGCTACTCATTACCTTTACGACATGAAGATCTTCTTTCGCACTTGGCTGCTCGGCTGCTCGTTGCTACTAATTTTTTATGGGGATGCCCAAGCGCAGCATACCCGCCATATCGTTTGGTTAAAGAACAAAGGAGGCACTACATTTTCACTGAGCAATCCATCGGCCTATCTCTCTGCGCGCGCCCTTCAACGTCGCACCAATCAGCAACTGATTGTCGATAGCACCGACCTTCCTGTCTCGAACAACTACCTGAATGCCATTGGCGCCATTAGTGGTGTTACCATCCTGAACGTCTCTAAATGGCTCAATGCCGTTTGCATACAAACCAGCACACCCACAGCCCTGGTGGCCGTACAACAACTTGCGTTCGTACAGAGCACCGCAGGGTTGGCCGCCCGCACCGCACTGGGGCACACCCGCGAAAAATTTATCGAAACTCAACGCATTACACCACTGCAAGCACCAACCGAAAAACAAGCAGAACTGCTGGGCGATTTCTATAGCTATGGCAATAGTGCCGGCGCCGAGATCAAGTTGCATAAGGGCGAATTCTTGCACAACATCGGACTTAGAGGACAGGGGCTGCAAATTGCCATGCTAGACGGAGGCTTCTTTAATTACAACCAACTGCGCGCCTTTGACAGCGTAAATCGCAACGGACAAATTCTTAGCACCTGGGATTTTATTTCGCGCAATGCAACCGTTAGTGATGATCATCCGCATGGCATGCAATGTCTTTCTACCATTGCTGCCAACTTACCCGGACAGTTTGTGGGCAAAGCCCCACAAGCCTCTTTTCATTTATATCGTACTGAAGATGTCAACTCCGAATATCCCATTGAGGAGTTCAACTGGGTATGCGCCGCAGAGAGAGCGGACAGCATCGGGGCCGATCTGATCTCTTCTTCGCTCGGCTATTTCGATTTTGATGATCCCTCTTTTAATTACACGTATGCCCAGCTCAATGGAAACACTACAATTGCCGTGCGAGGAGCGGACCGCGCAGCGAAAAAAGGATTACTTGTTTTTAACTCGGCCGGCAACGAAGGCAACACAGCTTGGCGAAATATAATTACACCAGCCGACGGAGACAGTGTATTGGCCATAGGTGCCGTTACTGCGCAAGGAGTGGTTGGATCTTTTTCGAGCTATGGGCCTGCCCCCGGCGGAAGAATCAAACCCGATATAGCCTCGGTGGGTGTATCTGCCGTGGTGCAGGGCAGCAATAATGCGATTGGAACGGCCAATGGTACTTCTTTTTCTTGCCCCAATATGGCCGGACTGGCTGCCTGTCTTTGGCAAGGCTTCTCCGAATTCAATAACATGAAGATCGCCGAAGCACTAAAGCGCTCGGGCAGTCGGTATACCAATCCCGATGATAGGGTCGGCTACGGCATTCCCGATCTACGCAAGGCCTTTGGCTGGCTGTTGACCGAATATGCTACCGTTACTGCCGACGTGAGCAATTGTGCCATTGCCCTTACGTGGAAGAGCAAAGATGTAGAGAGCATGAAATACGAAGTACAGCGCAAGCTACCCACTGAAACGAACTACACCACTATTTATCGAGCTACGCCTGCTGCCGGCCAGGTGCTTCGTAACAGCACCTACCGGTATACCGATCAAGTTACGATCAACCCTTCAGGTGCCATCCAGTACCGAGTGGTTCAATGGATCGATACCACAATAGCGACCGCAGAGACAGTTTTGCTCGACAGCCTACAAATACTGCTCAATGACCTTTGTAACACCTCGCTGCAACCCACGGTTCAACTTTTTCCTAACCCAGCGGTAAGCAGCACTCGACTGGTGGTTAACTATGCAGCGACCGTATCGTCTTTGCAAGTAGCGGTCACCGACAAGTTGGGACGGACCCTCAATTGGTATAGCGTGCCGCTGCGCTCTCCGCTGACCAGTACCACCCTATCGATCGCAAACTATCCGAAAGGAACGTACCTGATTACCGTGTGGGATGGAAAACAAAAAATTGGAACGGCACAATTGGTAAAAGACTAGTCGGGCTTTTGCAAAAGAGCCGCAAATAGCGTATCGGCCTTTTCGGCTGCTCCATTGAACAATTGCTGTTGCACACAACGAAGACCCAGTTGCTCTTCGAGCCAGGTAACCTGCTGCTCGTTCTCGCAGGCAAACACCGAGCAGGTGGAGTACAGCAAATAGCCTCCGGGTTGCAGACGGGTAATTGCAGTACGAAGGATGGTCTGCTGCAAGTGGCGATACTGATCGAGTGTGGATGCCTCGAAATAATATAACTGCTCTGGTGTTCTAGACCAGGTACCACTGCCCGAGCAAGGCACATCGGCCCAGATAAAAGGAAAGCGATCGGTAAAAGAAGCCGGAAGGGAACGAGTAAGGTCCAACTCATAAGAACGATAATCAATTACACCGGCCTGTGCGAAGCGCTGCTTTAACTGACGCAAGATCGTTTCTCTTTTATCGGATACGCTCAGTGAGAGCGGACCCAGCACATCGATGGCCAGTATTGACTTTCCGCCACTACCGGCACAGCAATCCCACATCTTTTTTTTCGCCGGCTCAGGCAAAAGAGAAAGCAAGGAGGCAACACGTTGTGAAGAGAGATCCTGAATTACAAAATCCCGGTTAAGACCGGGCCAGTTACTCAACGAAGTAGCCGATGGCAACGAAAGCGTATGCGCCCCCACTTTTTCGAACGCGATGGATTGGCGTTGCAAGGCCTCCATTACCGGCTCTTCGCTACCGGGACGCATGCGAATAAAGAGCGAAGGTTGTTCCCAAATTGATAGGGCCCAGGCACTATTCGTAAGCGAAGCACTTAGCAGCTCGTTATAGGGAAAGACCTGCGGCAGCAACTGGGTTCTCTTTTCAAGCAAAGACCCTTCTTCGACAGCCGTATTTACAGTGGGGTGCTCCAGCGCCAGTAGCGGATCATTGCCGGAGCCACACAAAATAAGACCCCATAAAATTCGGTCGGTCGTAGAGGCCTCAGGCAAGGCCTTGCCCAATCTAAAATAGCAGTAACAATAATGCCGAACGGATTTTCGATCGGTCGAACCCATTTTACGATCGAGCGAGAACTGTTGCTTTATAAAAACAGAAAAAGGCTCTTGCCCCTTGTATGCTTCCAGGATCGCAACAGCCTTTTTTAGATATGCATGGTAGCGACTCAAATCTCGAGTAGCGTTTTTACAGGATCTTTTCCAATTAGCAATTGATCGGGATGCTCCAGCAACTCTTTAACGCGCACCAAAAAGCTGACCGACTCACGACCATCAATAATGCGATGATCGTAGCTGAGTGCCAAATACATCATTGGACGAATGACCACTTGACCGTTGAGTGCCATGGGTCGCTCCTGGATCTTATGCATGCCAAGGATGGCGCTCTGTGGAGTATTGATAATGGGCGTACTCATAAGTGATCCAAAAACGCCTCCATTGGTAATTGTGAAAGTACCCCCGGTCAACTCGTCGGCCGTAAGCTTACTGTCGCGCGCCTTACCCGCCAACTCGATCACTTTCTTTTCGATCTCGGCCATACCCAAACTTTCTACATTGCGCATTACAGGCACTGTAAGACCACGAGGCGTGCTTACAGCAATGCTGATATCGGTATAATCATGATACAAGATCTGGTCTCCCTCTATAGAGGCGTTGACGGCCGGCCATTCGGTAAGGGCAATAGAGCAAGCCTTTGCAAAAAAACTCATAAAGCCCAAATTAACGCCATGCGCTTCTTTGAATTTCTCTTTGTACCGTGCACGCACGTCCATAATAGCACTCATGTCTACTTCGTTAAACGTAGTGAGCATGGCCGTGCCGTTCTTGGCCTCTACCAATCGCTTGGCAATGGTCTTGCGCAGGTTGCTCATCTTTTCGCTGCGTGTATTTCGATCATTCAGTGAAGAACCCGCTGCAGGAATACGACCAGGGTTGGCCAACGCCGCCAGCACATCTTCTTTTAAAATTTTTCCTTGGGGTCCGCTGGGTTTAACTTTTTTGGGATCTACTTTTTTATCGGCAAGGATGGCAGAGGCCACAGGGCTCGCCTTGACCTCTTCTGCTACCGGAGTTGATGCAGCAGCCGCGACCGGTGTGGGAGTAGCGGTCGTCGTAGACGCAGGAGGTTTAGGTGCAGCGATCTCTACTTGCGCGGGCGGCTTGGGGGCTGCCGCAGTGGGAGCTGCTTTTGCAGGGGCCTTGGCCGATTCGTCTATCGTGGCCAACAGATCGCCGATCTGCAACGTATCTCCTTCGGCAGCAGCGGTCGTAAGTAATCCGGCTTGCTCGGCATTGACCTCGAAGGTGGCTTTTTCGCTTTCGAGTTCTGCGATCACCTCGTCTCGCTCTACATAATCGCCGGTCTTTTTATTCCAGCGAAGCAATTGCACCTCGGTGATGGATTCTCCTACAGTGGGTACCTTGATCTGTATCATACAATAGGTTTACTTGATTAGATCGTAAATGCGGTTTCGATTAGTTCGGCCTGCTCTTGTAAATGCACTTTCTGATAGCCGGTGGCCGTAGAGGCAGAGGGTTGTCGGCTAATGACTCCAAATGGAATGGTGCGGCAGTTCATTTTCAAGAAAGAGGCCGCTCCCATATTCTGCGGTTCCTCTTGTACCCAGTACCAAACGGCGGCTCCGTATCGCTTGTGCAATTTCTCGAGTTGCTGTACGGGCAATGGATAGAGTTGCTCGAGGCGAACGATCGCCAGATCGGTACGGTTTTCACGACGCTTTCTTTCTGCCAACTCAAAATAGATCTTTCCGCTACATAGCAATACTTTTTTGGTCTGCGTGGGCTGTGCCTCGGCATCGTCGATCACTTCTCTAAAGCCCCCTTGCGTAAATTCGGTCGCGCCTGCGTAAGCGCCGGGCAAACGAAGGTTGGCCTTCGGAGAAAAATTGATCAATGGTTTTCTAAACGACCAGGCGAGTTGTCTGCGGAGTGCATGAAAGAAATTAGAAGCGGTGGTGATGTTTGTA
>VHBB01000016.1 GCA_016872155.1 Sphingomonadales bacterium | reverse complement strand
CCAATGACCACACAGATAACCGGCACCTTAAGCCTGATCATCTCGTAGATATTTCTGGCAATGGCTTCGCCCTGGCCCCTCTCTTCGGCTTCAAGCCCCGGGTAAGCGCCCGGTGTATCGATTAAGGTAATGATGGGCTTATTGAATTTCTCTGCCAGCCGCATAAGACGCAGTGCTTTTCGATAGCCCTCGGGGTTGGCCATTCCAAAATTGCGTAACTGCCGCGTTTTTGTATTGATCCCTTTTTGCTGACCAATAATCATGACCGTCTGTCCACCCAAGGTGGCAAACCCACCGACCATCGCTTTATCGTCTTTTACAGTGCGGTCTCCGTATAACTCGGTAAAGTTTTCGGTCATCTTTTCGATGTACTTAAGCGTGTACGGGCGATCGGGATGCCGACTCAGTTGCACACGCTGCCAACTGGTAAGTTGACCGGTGATCGCCTGACGCTTTTTTATAACTTGTGCCTGCAGCTCTTCGATAACTTGATTATAATCGACCTTTCCCTTAGCTGCTTTTTGTTGCAGATCGGCAATCTCTTCGATCAGCTCTTTGATGGGCTTTTCAAAGTCGATGAACTGTCGGTTTTTATCTTGCGGCATAGCGTGCGGTAAGAAGGCTAAATTAAGCATTATATCGAATATCTAATTGGCTCATTGTCCGCCCTGTAAACCGCCCTACACCCTCAAAATTTTTTGGAAGAACCGGCCATCGCGCTTATCTTTGCCCTCCCGTAAAAACGGGCAACGGATCGGTAGTTCAGTTGGTTAGAATGCCGCCCTGTCACGGCGGAGGTCGCGGGTTCGAGTCCCGTCCGGTCCGCAAGCTTACCCCAAGGGTCTTCAATAGGCCTTGACTAACAAGAGTCAAGGCCTATTTTTTTTCAGTAAGGTTCGGTTTACTTCGTATTTTTTCGAGACACTATGGAGTTTTTCTAGATGCAATTTCTTACCTTTCTTTTAAACCAAACCCAAAAGACATGATACTAAAAAAAATGATGCTCCAAAGTTGTCTCGTTTTCATTTTTTCCGCCCTTCTCGTTAGCTGTGATGGTAGCGAAAAAGGAAAATGGTCAGCCGGTGACAAAGAAAAAGCTCGTTCCGAGATGGAAAAAACTCTTCTTGACCCCAGCACAGAGGGAAGTGAGTTTTTTGCAAAAAAAGAAGTACGTGACCAATTTATCGATTGTTCGCTCGGTAAATTAGAACAGAATTACGCCTCTTACAGTGACGCAAACAATGACCTTGAGGGCTGTAAGAAAATTGGTGAAGAGTGTGCGCTTGCGCTGGTGGAGACCGCTACCCCCACCGAGGAAGATAGCGCGACACCCGCCGAGCAAGAGGAAAAGACTACAGACCAGTAATTCTTAGCACATAAACCAACATTACTTTAAAAGCAAATAGGCTCTGATCCTAAGATTCGCTTTTGAAGTTTTTAAAGGCCTTGATTCAACCGAGTCAAGGCCTTTTTCCTTGCTGTAAAGGGCTCTATATCGTAACAACCGAAAAGAAGTCACTGCCCATTTTAATTCTTGAACACTCCTTTCGAGTTCAACGGGCAAGAATAATCGCAAGATTGCGTTAAAGGGTAAATACGCGAATGCTGCTTATCAGTTTTCTATTTACCGCTCTTACGATGCCCATGGCTTGGTCGACCCCCACTGGACCAGTATATAAAACCAGGGTCAGACTGGTCGCTATCGAAAATCTTACCTGGGAGCAATTACCCAAAGAAACCTACAAAGGAAAAAACGGATACTCGCTTCGACTAGAGGGTCTGCAAAAAGGGATCAACGACCATGCACTTGCCCGAGGAATCGTAGTGCACGGAGCCCGCTATGTCGATCCCGATGCGGCTCGCAAAACCGGCTGGGTGGGCAGAAGCCAAGGCTGTCCGGCTGTACCGGTTCGTATTCACCACCAACTGATCGATCTGATAAAAGGGAATAACTGCGTCTTTATCTATCATCCCTCTTATGCGCAGCATACAGCGCAATACGCACCTATGTTTATAACTAAAGCCTATAGGGGCGAGCAGGATTAATAAATTTGCTCCATGAGCGAACCCTTAAAAGTGGGGGTAATCGGAGCCGGTTACCTAGGAAAATATCATATCGAGAACTGGAGATCGGTCAAGGATGCAAAATTGGTAGGTTTCTATGACCCCGACCAAGCCAATGCGATTGCCGTTTCTGATAAATATGAACTCCCCTGCTTTGAATCAGGAGAAGACCTGATCGAGCATTGTGATGTGGTCGATATTGCGGCCCCCACCGACCATCATGCCTTTTGGTGCGAAAAAGCGATCAAAAAAGGAAAGCATGTCTTTGTAGAAAAGCCCCTGGCCGCCTCTATGCAAGAGGCAAGACGCATTGTAGAGCTGACCCGCGAGTCGGGCGTTCGCTTGCAGGTGGGACATGTAGAGCGTTTTAATCCGGCCTTACTGGCCGTACAGCACCTGGACCTGCACCCGATGTTTATTGAAGTGCACCGGTTGGCGCAGTTCAATCCGCGGGGCACCGAAGTAAGCGTTATTCTCGATCTGATGATACACGACATAGATATTATTCTGAGTATCGTTAAAAGCGGAGTCAAGAATATATCAGCCAGTGGTGTGACCGTACTTACCGATACGCCCGATATCGCCAACGTACGAATCGAATTCGATAATGGCTGTGTGGCTAATCTGACCAGTAGCCGTATCTCTATGAAAAAGATGAGAAAGATCAGACTCTTTCAAAAAGATGCCTATATCGGAATCGACTTTTTAGAAAAAAAGGCCGAAGTAATCAAGTTAAAAGAAGAAGCCGACGAAAAAACATTTTCTTTCGATATAGATACTCCTACAGGAAAAAAGACGATTGCCATTGCCACCCCGACTATTCCTCAGGTCAATGCCATTCAGCGCGAACTGGAATCGCTTATAGCATCCATTCGTAATCAAACAAGGCCGGTCGTATCAGAAATGGATGGACTTCTCGCAATGGAAGTAGCCCATCAAATCTTAGAGAAGATCGCCAATAATGTAGTGGGACACTAGTTAAGACCGCTGCTGTAAATAACGCTCGGCGATCAGTAGATCGATGGGGCGCGTAATTTTTATATTGGTTTCTTCGCCCTCAACAATAGAAATGGAGCGCCCCATTTGCTCCACAACGGTAGCCTCATCGGTAAACTGCTCTTGATAAGGGAGCATAAAGGCTTCGTGTAGCCACTCGGCATAAAAGGTTTGTGGTGTTTGCACCAGCAACACACGGTCTCGATTAAGAACGGCAGTTGAATTAACGCCGGCCGAATCGGCAGCCAGGCTGCGCAGGCGAATGCTGTCGTTGGCAGCAATGGCCGGAACAACAGCGCCGGTCTCGACGGTTTTCTCATAACAACGCCGAATGAGCGCTGCTGTAACCAAACAACGCACCCCATCATGCACAAAGACGATCGCATTGCTTGGGTCGGTACGTGCCAAGCCATTTTTTACAGAATCAAAACGGGTGGCGCCTCCTTGGGCCAGTTGAATGTTCTTTCCAGTGTAGCCGGCTTGTATCAGTTGCTCACCCATCTCCATAAAGTCGGGTGGAAGCACCAACACCATGTGAATGTCCGGATAGGCCTGAAAAAAAGCATCGATCGTATACGAAAGCAAGGGTCGATCGGCCAGCATCAAAAACTGCTTCGGCAAGGGTTGCCCCATGCGTAAGCCGCTTCCTCCTGCCACGATTATAGCCCACTTTTTCATGTCGTAAAGATAATGAAAGCACCCGCTCTGGATCTACAGGATATCAGGGCTTGCCTACCACCCTGTAGAGTTGCTCTACAATAGCGGCCGGGGTTATCTGGCGCATACAAGCATGATCGCCCCGAAAACAAGGCTTGTTACCAAATACAGAACAAGGACGACAAGACAACTCTATTTGAACGGCAGACTGCAGTGGCTGCCCCCACCCCATAAAACCTGCATCAGGATGGGTAGCACCCCAAATGCTTACCACAGGCACATTGTACAAAGAGGCCAAATGCATGTTGGCAGAGTCCATACAGAGCATCACATCGAGCTGACTAATCTGTACAAGCTCTTCGCGAAGTGAACCTCGGCCGGCCATGGAGCGCACCTGAGCGAATTCTTTTTCCCAAGCCGCTAAGCTTACCGCCTCGGCGCCGGCTGCCCCAAAAAGAAGGATAGTATTGGCGGCGCGCGCTTGCAACAGGGCCACAACCTCTTTCATTTGTTCGATCGGATAGGTTTTCTCGGGATGGCGCGCAAAGGGGGCTACGCCAATACGCAAAGGCCGCGCAGTCGTTATTGGCGAATCGCCAGTAATTTTCATTGCTGTCGAAACAGACGGTAGCGATATTGAAATATTCAGCTGCTCAAAAACGAGACGCATCCTTTCAAAACCACTGGGCAGAGCGCCCCTCACCTTTTGATAGCGGCGCGTGAGTTGTCTTTTTTGTTTTCGGCCCTTATCGAGATGCTGTCCCCTCACCCCACTCATTAAAAATAAAACCCTCAATACCCTTGTTCGAATTACATGGTGCAGATCGGCTACGGCACTGTAAGACCCGGCTTTACGAAGGGTAAAAAAAAGTCGAACTAATCCCAACAGACCACGGTGCTCCCCTTTTAGATCGGCTCCAAAAAAGGTTAATCGATCGATTCCCTCAAATAGGCATGCGTACGCGCGATCCGAAACCATGCATACCCTGACATCGGGATGCTGCTGCAGCAAAGCACGCACCACGGGCACGGTCATGGCTACATCACCCAGCGCAGAAAAGCGCAACACCAACAAAGGAGCAGTAGAGGCCAATCAGTTTTTCTTTAGCTGATACAAAACGGGATTCAACGATTCGTCGTTGTACATCTTCATTTGCTTGTACACCTTCATGTATTTTTTTCCGGAGGCAATATCATGCAGTAATTGGTCAATGGCTGTGATCAGATCTTTTTGTTGCGCCAGCAACACCTGGTTTTTTTCTTCGCAAGCCCGCCGGTGCGCGGGACTAGCTTCCTTACGCGTAGCCTCTAGCTGCATATGATAGATCTTTAGGGCCAAAATGCTAAGCCGGTCAATGGCCCAAGCCGGACTCTCGGTATTGAAAGTAGCCGTGGCCAGCGGTTGTACATCGCTGTAGAAATTAAGCAACCAACTGTCTATATATTCGACCATATCGGTGCGTTGCTGGTTAGAGACATCGATCTGTCTTTTGAGGGCAATACCTGCCGTAGCCTCGATCTGCGGATCGCGAACCAGATCTTCTAAATGCCACTGTACCGTATCGATCCAGCACTTGTGATAAAGCAGTGCCTCTACAGAGCCGGGGGCAAAAGGCTGCTCCAGCGTGGCGCTTATATTATTTACAACATGATAGTCATGAATGCAACGCTCAAAAATAGTATAGCAAAGGTTGGCATTCATAAGAAATGGTTCGGCGGGTCAGGAACAAAAGCCCGCTAGTTACTGCTACTGTTTTTTATACTTTTCATTGAGCCCTTTGACCAGATCGTCAGTAATATCGTAAGCTTTTTCTTTGTAATAGAAGAGGCCGGGCTCGTAAGAGATTATATAGGCGTATTGCCCGCCTCTGTTGTACTCCTCTAAGAAAGCTTCGATCTTTGATTTTATTTCATTTTGCCTACGCATTACAAAATCGCCATATTCGGCATCCAGCGCTTGCTTACGATTTTTCATCTGATCGTCGAGGTTCTTCATTTCGCGCCCCGCCGCTTCGCTCTGGGCCTGGTTCATAACCCCGGTGTTAGCCTGTTCTTGGTAGTAATTATATTTCTGCTGCATGTTACGCGCCAACCTCTCCATCTCTGCGTTGATGGATTCTTCTCTTTTTAGCATTTCTCCCTTTAGCTCTCTGACCAACTCAAAATTGGCAGCCACGGAATCCATCTCGAAATAAGCCATCCGAAACGGACCGGCATTGGCGGCTTGGCGGGGTTTGCTCAATACAGAAGCGCCCGATCCCACCCTAAATTGCTGTACCAACAACCCGCCCAACAGCAAGGTCAACACCACATTCCAAACGATCATTCCGTTTTTACCCATATCCGTTTTTTTACAAATTTCCCTATTAATGACGAACAAATATAACGATTAGCCCGCTTTAAGAAAGGTGTAACACCCGGCTTGTGGTCACAAAAAAAGGCCGCGATTTACGCGGCCTTGGTATAGGGTTGATCGTCAGAAAAGACGAACTATTCTTCTTCGTCGAAGGCCATGGCCTCGCGTGTGGTTTGCAACAACTCGTACTCCTCTTTGCTTCCCACAATAATCTGGTCGAACTCGCGAAGACCGGTACCGGCCGGAATAGGATGTCCGGTAATAACGTTCTCTTTGAGTCCCAGCATATCGTCGGTCTTTCCGTTGATGGCAGCGGACGAGAGTACCTTGGTCGTTTCTTGGAACGAAGCGGCAGAGATCCAGCTTTGCACACCCAAAGAAGCCTTGGTAATTCCGAGCAGTGTAGGAGAAGAGGTGGCCGGCTTCGCATCGCGATATTCAACCGGTTTTTTGTCGGCCCTGCGAAGGATCGAATTCTCTTCTCTTACCTCGCGAAGGGTTACGATCTGACCGGCACGCAGCTTGGCACTGTCTCCGATCTCGGTCACGACCTTCTTGTCGAAGATATAATCGTTCTCTTCTACAAATTCGAATTTGTCGGTAAGGTCATCTTCTAAGAAGCGGGTATCGCCCGGATCGACAATATTGACCTTGCGCATCATCTGACGCACGATCACTTCAATATGCTTATCGTTGATACGAACCCCTTGTAAACGGTACACCTCTTGAATCTCGTTAACCACGTACTCTTGCACGGCGAACGGCCCTTTGATCGACAAGATGTCGAACGGCGCAATCTGGCCATCGCTCAGTGGGGTACCGGCCTTTACGAAGTCGCCATCCTGGGCCAGGATCTGACGAGTGAGCGGCACCAGATATTTCTTCTGCACCCCGTCTTTTGCCTCGATGGTGATCTCACGATTACCACGCTTTACGGCGCCCATCATTACCACACCATCGATCTCGGAGACCACAGCAGGGTTACCGGGATTTCTGGCTTCGAAGAGCTCGGTTACACGAGGAAGACCTCCGGTAATGTCTCTAAGCTTTCCTAAGATACGGGGGATCTTTACGATCACCTGACCGGCCTTGACCTCATCACCTTCTTCGATAATAATATGACTTCCGGTGGGCAAGTTGTACGATTTTTTATCTTTTCCTTCTACCAGCAAAGAAGGAATCTTGGTCTTATCACGGGTCTCGATAACGACCTTCTCGCGGTGACCGGTTTGTTCGTCAGCCTCTTCGCGATAGGTAACGCCGTCAATCACATTCTCGAAACGAATGGTACCATTGATCTCGGCCATGATAACGTTATTGAACGGATCCCACGTGCAGATCACATCACCCTTGCTTACTTTTTGACCATCCTTTACATTGAGTGTAGATCCGTAAGGGATGTTATTGGTAATAAGAAGGCGATCGTTCTTGGTGTCGATAATACGAACCTCTCCAGTACGGCCAATGACCACGTTGGTCTTAACACCTTCGTTATTGGCAATGGCTACGGTACGCAATCCATCGAATTGAATAGTGCCATCAAATTTGGCCATCAAGGTAGATTCTACCGAAGCCGATCCGGCCACACCACCCACGTGGAAGGTACGCAGGGTAAGCTGGGTACCGGGCTCCCCGATCGATTGTGCGGCAATAATACCTACGGCATCTCCTTTTTGTGCAATAGCACCAGAGGCCAGGTTCTTACCATAACATTTTACGCAAACGCCACGCTTGCTCTCGCAAGTCAGCACAGAGCGAATTTCGACGGTTTCGATACCGGCATCTTCGATCTTCTTAGCCAGCTCTTCGGTAATCTCCGAACCGGCGGCCACCAACAATTTGTCGGTAACCAGATCGTAAACATCATGAAGCGAGGTACGACCTTCGATACGATCGCTGAGCGGCTCAATAATATCTTCGTTGTCTTTGAGAGCGGTAGTGGCGATTCCGCGCAGGGTACCACAATCCTCTTCGGTAATAACAACGTCTTGGGCCACATCGACCAGACGACGGGTCAGATAACCCGCATCGGCTGTCTTAAGGGCGGTATCGGCAAGACCCTTACGGGCACCGTGTGTTGAAATAAAGTAATCCAATACGTTCAGACCTCCTTTAAAGTTAGAGAGGATCGGGTTTTCGATGATCTCACTTCCGGTAGAACCTGATTTACGCGGCTTGGCCATGAGTCCTCTAATACCAGCGAGCTGCTTGATCTGCTGCTTCGATCCACGAGCACCCGAATCGAGCATCATGTATACGGAGTTAAATCCTTGTTTATCGTTGCTAAGCTCGTTGATTAATGTTTCGGTAATGCGCGTATCCACACGGCTCCAAATGTCAACGATCTGGTTGTATCGCTCGTTGTTGGTGATCAGACCCATGTTGTAACTCTCCCACACTTCGTCAACTTCTCCCTTGGCATTTTCCAGCAACTCTTCTTTGACATCGGGAATAATCAGGTCGTTGATATTGAACGACAGACCTCCTCTAAAGGCAGTACGGAAACCAAGTTGTTTAATATCGTCCAAGAACTTAGCGGTCTTGGGAACATTGGTGATGTTGATGATATCGCCAATGATCTCACGCAGATTCTTCTTGGTAAGAAGGGCGTTTACGAATCCTACCTCGACAGGCACATGCTGGTTAAAGAGTACGCGACCCACGGTGGTCTCGATAAGTTTATTTTCGAGCTGGTTATTTTCGTTACGCACGAGCGTTTTAACCCGAATCCACGCATGCAGATCGATCTTTCCTTCGTTATGGGCAATAATAACCTCTTCGCTAGAGTAGAAGGCCTTTCCTTCGCCCTTTACAATTTCTTTATCGGTGGTGCGCTTGCCCTTGGTAATGTAATACAGACCTAACACCATGTCTTGAGAAGGCAGCGTAATGGGCGTACCATTCTGTGGGTTCAAGATGTTGTGAGAAGCCAGCATTAGCATTTGAGCTTCTAGTATGGCCGCATGACTGAGCGGCACGTGAACGGCCATCTGGTCTCCGTCGAAGTCGGCGTTAAAGGCCGTGGTTACGAGCGGATGCAATTGAATGGCCTTTCCTTCGATCAGCTTGGGCTGAAACGCCTGAATAGACAAACGGTGCAGCGTGGGGGCACGGTTCAGTAGTACCGGATGACCCTTTAAAATATTTTCGAGGATATCCCATACAACGGCCTCCTTCTTGTCTACCAATTTACGGGCCGACTTGACCGTTTTAACGATACCTCTTTCGATGAGCTTACGAATAATAAATGGCTTAAACAGTTCCGCAGCCATATCCTTAGGCAGACCGCACTCATGCAATTTGAGTTCGGGCCCCACTACAATCACGGAACGGCCTGAGTAATCTACACGCTTTCCAAGCAAGTTCTGACGAAAACGTCCTTGCTTTCCTTTCAGTACATCGCTGAGCGATTTAAGGGCACGTCCGCCCTCTGCTTTTACGGCATTGGACTTACGGCTGTTGTCGAACAGAGAATCGACCGCTTCTTGCAACATACGCTTTTCGTTACGCAAGATCACCTCAGGGGCCTTGATCTCGAGCAAACGCTTAAGACGATTATTGCGAATAATAACCCTTCTGTATAGATCATTTAGATCAGAAGAAGCAAAACGACCGCCATCCAAAGGAACTAACGGACGAAGCTCAGGAGGAATAACAGGAATGTATTGCATCACCATCCACTCAGGACGATTTGTAATGCGAAGGTTGGCATCGCGGAATGCCTCTACCACGCTCAGACGCTTAAGCGCATCTGCCTTGCGTTGCTGAGAGGTCTCAGTGGCTGCCGCATTACGCAGATCAAAAGAAAGCTGATCCAGGTCGATACGAGCCAACAGATCGTGCACCGCTTCAGCGCCCATCTTGGCAATGAATTTTTGAGGATCGTCGTCGGGTAAGTACTGGTTCTCTTTAGGGAGCGTCTCTAAAATATCGAGATACTCCTCTTCGGTAAGCAGGTCGCCCATTTGCTGACCTTTCTCTTCGCGAATACCGGGCTGTATAACCACAAAGCGCTCGTAATACACAATGGACTCCAACTTCTTTGAGCTGGTGCCCAGCAGGTAGCCGATCTTATTGGGTAGCGATTTGAAATACCAAATATGTACTACGGGCACGACCAGTTTAATATGGCCCATGCGCTCCCGACGTACTTTTTTCTCAGTCACTTCTACCCCGCAACGGTCACACACGATGCCCTTGTAACGAATGCGTTTGTATTTTCCGCAAGCGCACTCGTAATCCTTAACAGGACCAAAGATCCTTTCGCAGAATAAACCATCACGCTCGGGCTTGTAGGTACGATAGTTGATGGTCTCTGGTTTGAGGATTTCACCATAGCTTCTCTCCAGAATATTATCGGGAGAGGCCAATCCGATGGTGATCTTCGAAAAAGGCGACTTGGGACGATTCTCTTTTCTTATTGCCATGATCGTATCAACGATTTGAGTGAATGTTTTTGTTTACTGATCAACTTACTATTACTCGAACTTAAGGTCAAGACCGAGTCCGCGTAACTCGTGCAACAATACATTGAACGATTCGGGAACGCCGGCTCTGGGCACGTTCTCTCCCTTGACCAACGACTCGTAGGTCTTGGCACGTCCAATAATATCGTCACTCTTAATGGTAAGTAATTCTTGCAAAATATTCGAGGCGCCGTAGGCTTCGAGGGCCCACACTTCCATCTCTCCGAAACGCTGACCTCCGAACTGCGCCTTACCACCCAAGGGTTGTTGGGTAATGAGACTATAAGGTCCAATGGAGCGGGCGTGCATCTTGTCGTCGACCATGTGATGCAGTTTGATCATATAGATGATACCCACGGTCGCCTTCTGGTGAAAACGCTCTCCGGTTTCTCCATCATAGAGATACGTGTGTCCATACATAGGAATACCGGCATTGCTGCAATACTTGGCAATCTCGTCTACGGATGCACCATCGAAGATGGGCGTAGAGAATTTTAATCCGAGCTTCTCACCGGTCCATCCCAGAATGGTCTCGTAGATCTGCCCCAAGTTCATACGGCTGGGTACCCCAAGCGGATTGAGTACCACGTCTACCGGTGTTCCATCCTCAAGGAAAGGCATGTCTTCTTGACGAACGATCTTAGCCACGATTCCTTTGTTACCGTGACGACCGGCCATCTTATCTCCTACTTTCAGCTTACGCTTTACGGCGAGATATACTTTGGCCAGCTTAAGTACACCGGCAGGCAGTTCATCTCCGATACTGATATTGAATTTTTCTCTTTTGTAACGACCCAGCTCTTCGTTGAACTTAATGCTGTAGTTGTGCAAGAGGGTGTTGATCTTGTCGTCGGTCTTTTTATCTCCGGTCCATCCCAGCGGATTGACATTGGCGTAATCAAGACCTCGCAGACTCTTATCGCTAAACTTAGCGCCCTTGGCAATTTGAACTTCGCCAAAATTATTGCTTACCCCGGCCGATGCATGATCTTTGAGCAAGCTGCCGAGTTTTTCGAGCAATACCTCTTTTAGATCGATCTCGTTTTTCTCATGAAGTTTTTCGAGTTTCTCCAAAGAAGC
The DNA here is from genome assembly GCA_016872155.1 of Sphingomonadales bacterium. Classification (GTDB taxonomy): domain Bacteria; phylum Bacteroidota; class Bacteroidia; order Chitinophagales; family Chitinophagaceae; genus JJ008. The sequence goes on along the minus strand of VHBB01000016.1, from coordinate 13,316 downwards.
CTTCTCGCGTACTTTGGCGTTCTTGTCTTTTTTGGCGCGCTGAAAAAGTTTTTTTCCGATTACGACACCTTCCACTCCATTGGGCGCTTTGAGCGAAGCATCCTTGGCATCCCCGGCCTTGTCGCCGAAGATGGCACGAAGCAGTTTCTCTTCTGGTGTGGGGTCGCTCTCTCCCTTCGGAGTGATCTTACCAATCAGAATATCGCCTTCTTTTACCTGCGCACCCACGCGAATAATACCATGCTCATCGAGGTCTTTGGTAGCCTCTTCTGATACGTTGGGAATATCGGGGGTCAGTTCTTCTTCTCCGAGTTTGGTATCGCGCACTTCGAGTTCGTACTCAGAAATGTGCACCGAGGTAAAGAGATCTTCTTTTACTACGCGCTCGCTAATTACGATGGCATCCTCGAAGTTGTAACCCTTCCAAGGCATAAAGGCCACTTTCAGGTTCTTTCCGAGAGCGAGCTCACCGTGTTGGGTAGCGTATCCTTCGGTCAAGAAATCTCCGTTCTTAACCTTCTGTCCTTTCTTAACGGCAGGACGCAGGTTAATGCAGGTCTCTTGGTTGGTCTTGATAAATTTGGTGAGTTTGTATACACGGAGATCATCTTCGAAACTGACCAGTTTTTCATTGGCGTCACGATCGTAGCGAACGTGAATTTCATTGGCGTCTACGAACTCTACCACCCCGTTTCCATCGGCATGAATCTGAATACGCGCATCGCGGGCTGCCTTGGCTTCGAAGCCGGTACCTACAATGGGTACATCGGGGCGAAGCAGGGGCACCGCTTGGCGTTGCATGTTCGATCCCATTAGGGCACGGTTGGCATCATCGTGCTCCAAGAACGGAATAAGCGAAGCACTGAGTCCGACGATCTGGTTAGGAGCCACATCCATAAACTCCACATCACTCTTATCTAAAATGGGGAAGTCTCCGGTCTCGCGGCTAACTACTTTCTCTTCTTTTACATTCCCTTTCTCGTCGAGCGGTGTATTGGCCTGTGCGATCTTGGCATTATCTTCTTCTTCTGCACTTAAGAAGATCAACTCTTTCATATTTACTTTTCCTTCGGCCACGCGGCGATAAGGCGTTTCAATAAAGCCCATGTCGTTGATCTTGGCGTGTACGCATAGCGTAGAGATAAGACCAATGTTGGGTCCTTCTGGTGTCTCGATGGTGCAAAGACGACCATAGTGAGAATAGTGTACGTCACGTACCTCAAAGCCGGCTCTTTCGCGACTCAGACCACCGGGGCCCAGTGCCGAGATACGACGCTTGTGCGTAATCTCAGAGAGCGGATTGGTCTGGTCGAGGAACTGAGAAAGCTGTGAGGTTCCGAAAAATGAATTGATAACAGAAGACAGCGTGCGGGCATTGATCAGATCGACAGGGGTAAAGACCTCGTTGTCGCGCACGTTCATACGCTCTCTGATGGTACGGGCCATACGGGCCAATCCCACACCAAATTGCGCATAAAGCTGTTCTCCTACGGTACGTACCCGGCGATTGCTCAGGTGATCGATATCATCGATCTCGGCCTTACCATTGGTCAGGCGTACCAAATATTTTATAATCAGAATAATGTCGTCTTTGGTCAATGTCTTTTTCTCGAGCGGCAGATTTACATTGAGCTTGCGGTTGATCTTGTAACGACCCACTTCGCCGAGATCGTAGCGTTTATCGCTAAAGAACAATTTGTCGATAATACCACGCGCTGTTTCGTTATCGGGCGCATCGGCTCCACGCAATTGGCGATAGATAAACTGCACCGCCTCGAGCTCGCTGTTCGACGTATCCTTGTTAAGGGTGTTGTAGATAATGGCATAATCTCCGCCTACATCTTCGCGCTGAATAAACACGCTGGGCACCTCAAGAGAAGAGATTGTTTCGATCGCATCCTCGTCAAGCACGGTGTCGCGCTCCATAACGATCTCGTTACGCTCAATAGAAACCACCTCTCCGGTATCCTCATCTACAAAATCCTCTACCCAGGTGCGCAGCACACGAGCAGCCAGGCGCTTGCCAATATGTTTGGAGAGTGTCTTCTTATCGGTCTTGACCTCGTCGGCCATACCAAAGAGTTCCAAAATATCTTTATCGGTCTCGTAACCGATGGAGCGAAGCAAGGTGGTAACAGGGAATTTCTTTTTGCGATCGATGTAGGCATACATCACGTTGTTGATGTCGGTAGCAAATTCCATCCAAGCTCCCTTGAAAGGAATTACACGGGCCGAATAGATCTTGGTTCCATTGGGATGCACCGATTGCCCAAAGAATACTCCGGGTGAGCGATGCAGCTGAGAAACCACCACACGCTCGGCACCATTGATCACGAACGTACCGCGCGGTGTCATATAGGGAATGTTACCTAAGAACACGTCTTGCACTATCGTCTGAAAATCGACGTGCTCTTCGTCGTTACAGCTAAGACGAAGCTTAGCTTTGAGTGGAACGGCATAGGTAAGTCCGCGCTCCATACACTCTTCGATGGTGTAACGAGGCGGATCGATAAAGTAATCGAGAAACTCCAATACGAAAATGTTGCGCGTGTCGGTAATAGGAAAGTTGTCTTTGAACACACGGAACAATCCTTCGATGTTGCGTTTGTCGGGCGTAGTTTCTAACTGAAAGAATTCTTTGAACGACTGAATCTGTACTTCGAGTAGATCGGGTGTTTCTGCAAGGTGTTTGATCTTTCCGAAATCGATCCTTGCGTTCGTTTTTGCTGCAGACATAGCGTAAACCGGTTTTATCAACGTTCAGGACATACCTCTCTCGTAATGGCCTCCGAAGTAGAAAAGACGGAAGTCATTGTAAGTTAATTACTTACAAACGGTCAAGGATGTCGAAAATATGTTTGGCCAAAATAAAGGAGGGCAAAGGTAAACAATTCAGAATCACCGCCAAAATTTGTTACCACAAAAATCCGGCCAAAATAGCTAAAGGGGTCTTGACAACGCCCGGGCAAGGTATTATACTTACCCTATGACTGCCTCTTCTTCAAACCTCGGGGGTCGCCGACCCGGCCCCTTTATTGTTAGCCGAAAAGACCGGCTGGGAGCGCTGTTGCTGGCCTTGCTGGTGCTGGCGTACTGCCTACTCAGCCTGCCGCGCAAAAGCCTGCAAATCTACTCGGCCCGCGTCGATTCCATGGCCACCAAAAAGGCTAAAACTAATTATAAATCAACGAACAAAAATTCAAGTACCCCTTATACACGCTCGTTTTATCGAACCGAAAATACTACCCCAAAAACGATCCAAAAAAAAATGGTGGCAGCAGAGACCGCACCCAAAACAGGGCCAAAGAGCCGAGCTAGTTTTCTTTTAAACAAGGCCGATTCGGCAACCCTGGAGGCGCTGCCCGGTATTGGGCCGGTACTGGCCTCTCGCATTGTTCGGTACCGAGAAAAACTGGGTGGATTTTATGATCCCTCCCAACTGCAAGAAGTGTATGGAATCAGCGACTCCCTATACCTTTTTCTAAAGAACCGATTGACGTTGGTAACAGATAGTGCACTAGTAAAAAAGATCGACCTCAACAACGCTTCACTAGAAACCCTGGGGCAACATCCGTACCTACGGTGGGAAAAAGCAAAGCACATCGTTCGGTACCGACAAGCCAATGGACCCTTCCGAACGGTAAGCGACCTCGAGAAGATATTTACGCTTGACTCGGTTACGCGGCAGCGATTTTTGCCCTATGTGCAACTTGACCCGATCGCGATGGATTCGCCTGCCGCCGTTCAACTCATAAAAAAAGGCCCTCCGTAAGGAAGGCCTTTTGTATAGGAAAAAGATAGTGTTAAGCGATCTCTACGTCAGCACCAGCTTCTTTCAGCTTAGCAGCGATTTCTTCTGCTTCGGCCTTAGAAACATTTTCCTTAACGGTCTTGGGGGCACCGTCTACCATGTCTTTGGCTTCTTTCAGCCCCAGACCGGTAAGGTCTTTTACTACTTTAACCACGTTGAGCTTAGAGGCTCCACCGCTCTTCAAAATAACATTGAAAGCAGTTTTCTCTTCGGCAGCAGCAGCGCCACCACCGTCTCCGCCGGCTACCACTACGGCAGCAGCTGCGGGTTCAATTCCATAATCGTTCTTCAGAACATCAGCGAGTTCCTGAACTTCTTTCACTGTCAGACCTACCAGGCTTTCAGCGAGTGCTTTTACATCAGCCATTTGATTTAAATTTTTACCGTTTTCACTGCATTGAAGCTCCAACGGCGGTTTTAAAAAAATCTGCCTTTATACGTTCCTTTCGAAACACCCTCAGGCCTGGGCTTTTATTTTGATCGACCCTATTTTTAGGGCCAACTAAAATCGTTTACATCGCACCTTACTATGCACAGCGCCATCGATTACTCGGCAGCAGCAGCGGCTTGCTTTTCGTGATGCTGCAACAGACCGGCCAATACGCGCTTGGCAGGAGATTGCAACAGCCCGATCACCTCGCCGATCAACTCGTTCTTGGTCTTGATCTGGGTAAGAGCCTTAAGTTGATTATCGCCACTGTACACATCGCCATTAATAAAGGCGGCTTTCAAAACGGGCTTTTCACCATTGCTCTCTTTGCGGAACGAGCTGATGATCATGGCTGGCTCCTTCGGATTGTCAGAGAACAACAACGCCGTTACCTTATGCAATGAATCGTACATGCCAGCGTATTTTTCGCTGTCCAGTGATTCCAGTGCTTTTTTGATGAGCGTGTTCTTGGCCACCTTCATCTCTACCTGCTTGTTAAAACAGGCGCGACGAAGCTTACCTACTTGCTCTACGGTAAGCGACTCGGTATCGGTTACATAAAAATTATTGTACTGAGCGAACTTACCTTTCAGTAACTCGATCACTTCGTTTTTTTGCTCTTTAGTCATTGTATTGACGTTTTGACTTTTTTCAATTGGGTTTATCGATCCGCGGCTTAATTAACGAAGGCCTTGGTGTCGATGGCTATACCGGGACTCATGGTCGAGGCCATGCTGATCCCTTTTAAGTAGGTTCCTTTCGAAGAAGAGGGCTTGGCCTTGATGATGGCGTTGAGCAACTCTTGGCTGTTCTCAGCGATCTTTTCAGGAGCAAAACTTACGCGCCCGATAGAGGCATGTACAATACCCACCTTGTCGACCTTAAAGGCGATCTTACCCCCCTTTACATCGTTGATGGCAGCGGCCACATCGTTGGTAACCGTACCGGTCTTGGGGTTTGGCATCAGGTTGCGAGGCCCGAGCACCTTACCGAGCTTACCGATCTTAGGCATTACACTGGGAGTGGCAATGATCACATCGACATCGACCCATCCGCCTTCGATCTTGGTTACGAACTCATCGAGACCCACGAAATCGGCGCCGGCGTTCTTGGCATCGGCTTCTTTATCGGGTGTACAGAGCACCAATACTTTTTTGGTCTTTCCTGTTCCGTGTGGCAGGGTCACTGTTCCGCGAATAGCCTGATCGGCCTTCTTAGGATCGACACCCAAACGAATGTGCAGGTCAACAGAGGCATCGAATTTGCAGGTAGTGATCTGCTTTACTAAACTAGAAGCCTCTTTGAGAGAATATGATTTGTTGGCGTCAACCTTGGTATCGGCCACTTTTCTTTTTTTACTGATAAATGCCATGATTCAATTTTTAAGACGTGAACATTAATTTTCCCAGGGTGCTTTACCTTCTACGTTCAGCCCCATACTGCGAGCCGTACCGGCTACCATCTTCATGGCGCTCTCTACGGTAAAGCAGTTGAGATCGGGCATCTTGTCTTCGGCAATGGCCTTGATCTGGGTCCAGTTCACCTTTCCAACCTTGGAACGGTTACTTTCTTTAGAACCTTTTTGAATCTTGGCGGCCTCCAGTAACTGCACAGCAGCAGGAGGGGTCTTGATAATAAAATCAAAACTCTTGTCTGAATAAACGGTAATGAGTACGGGGAGAACTTTCCCTTGTTTGTCCTGCGTTCTTGCATTGAACTGCTTGCAGAACTCCATAATGTTGATTCCCTTAGAACCTAAGGCAGGTCCGATGGGAGGTGCCGGGTTGGCCTGGCCACCCTTGCACTGTAGCTTCACGAAGCCAGATACTTCTTTTGCCATGTCTTTAGATTTATTGGTTCAAGCGTACCGCCTTTGGCAGTACTCCCAAATTCCTCGTAAAAAAGAACTGATTGGGGCGGCAAAGTTATTGGTAAAATTCCGTTTGGCAATGGCCGGAGGCTTATTTTTTACGCCCCTCTTACTTTCTTGACCGTCTGCGACTTATAAAAAATAAAGCCCCGGCATTGTCAGGGGCTTTACAAGTTGAGGGGCCTGGAAACTTAGCTGAGCTTTTCGACCTGCATGTAGCTGAGCTCTACCGGAGTAGCCCTTCCGAATATCTTGACCGTAACCTTTAGCTTCTTTTTTTCGTCGTTGACCTCTTCGATCACACCGTTAAAATCATTGAACGGACCCTCTATGATCTTGATGGTCTCTCCTACGATGTACGGCTCAACCATACTCATTCCACCGGCCTCGCTCATCTCGTCCATCTTACCGAGCATTTTATTAACCTCGGCCTTGCGAAGTGCGATCGGATTTTCTTTACCCAGAAAATGAATCACATTAGTGGTGTTCTTGATAATGTCACGCAGATCATCGCTGAGCTTTCCTTCTTTGATCTCGATCATTACATAGCCGGGGTAATAGTTTCGCTCACGCATTACTTTTTTACCGCTGGCCACCTTGTATACTTTTTCTACAGGTAAAAATACTTGCTTAACGATCTCACTCCAGCCACCGCGTGAGATCTCCTTATCGAGATATTCCTTTACCTTTTTTTCTTTGCCACTAATTACGCGCAGCACATACCATTTGGTATCTGCCTGAGGGCTGAGGCTTTCTGTTGTTGTGCTCACCGCTTCCATCAGAATAATTGTTTGTAGATGAACTGAAGTCCGTTACCGGTTGCAAAATCCATAAGCAACACGATAAAGGTTATAACCAGGGTCGCCACCAACACGATCATGGTAGACTGTTGAAGTTGCAGCCAACTGGGCCAGGTGACCTTCTCGACCAGCTCCAGGTAACTTTCCTTTAAGTAGGAGGTAATCTTGTTCATACATCTAGGTTTTTGCACGGGCAGAGAGATTCGAACTCCCATCAACGGTTTTGGAGACCGCTATTCTGCCATTGAACTATGCCCGTAAGAATCAAAAGTCACCGGCTATAAGGATTTTCTCCTGATAACCAATGACTTTTGAGATAACAAATATAAGAGATTACTTCAGGATTTCAGTCACCTGTCCGGCACCTACGGTGCGACCGCCTTCGCGGATAGCGAACTTGAGACCTTTTTCCATCGCAATGGGCTGGATCAGCTTAACGGTCAGCGCGGTGTTATCACCAGGCATCACCATTTCTGTACCGGCTGCAAGTTCTACCTCTCCGGTCACGTCAGTGGTACGGAAGTAGAATTGAGGACGATACTTGTTGAAGAATGGAGTGTGACGTCCACCTTCTTCTTTGCTGAGTACGTAAACTTCGGCTTTGAACTCGGTGTGAGGAGTAATAGAACCGGGCTTTACGATTACCATACCACGACGAATCTGGTTTTTCTCGATACCGCGGAGGAGCAGACCTGCGTTGTCTCCGGCTTCGCCCTCATCGAGGAGCTTGCGGAACATCTCAACACCGGTAACGGTAGAAGTCAGCGGATCGGGGATCAGCCCTACGATCTCTACAGGCTCACCCACTTTGATACGACCACGCTCGATACGACCGGTGGCAACAGTACCACGACCGGTAATAGAGAACACGTCTTCTACAGACATCAAGAAGGCTTGATCTACTGGACGGGGAGGCAGCGGAATGTAGCTGTCAACGGCAGCCATCAACTCTTCTACTTGCTTAACAGCACCAGCTTCTCCTTCGAGGGCCTTAATGGCAGAACCCTTGATGATAGGCGTGTTGGCACCATCGAATCCGTAGAAAGTAAGCAGATCGCGGATCTCCATTTCTACGAGGTCAAGGAGCTCGGCGTCATCGACCAAGTCTACCTTGTTCATAAATACGACGATCTTGGGAACACCCACCTGACGAGCCAGCAGGATGTGCTCCTTGGTTTGGGGCATAGGACCATCAGTGGCAGCCACCACCAGGATAGCGCCGTCCATCTGGGCAGCACCCGTGATCATATTTTTAACATAGTCAGCGTGACCGGGACAGTCTACGTGAGCATAGTGACGGTTCTCGGTTTGATACTCAACGTGAGCCGTGTTGATGGTGATACCTCTTTCTTTTTCTTCGGGAGCGGCATCGATCTCATCGTATTTCTTAGCCTGCGCCATCCCTTTTGAAGCCAAAATGGTAGTGATGGCGGCAGTAAGTGTAGTCTTACCATGGTCGATGTGGCCGATGGTACCTACGTTAACGTGGGGTTTGTCCCGCTTAAAGGTCTCTTTTGACATTGTTATCGGTTTTTAGGTTGTGTTGACAAATTTATATTTACTCTGTTCTGTTTTCTTTACCCTGAGCCGTTGATGAGAATTGAACTCACGACCTCTTCCTTACCAAGGAAGTGCTCTACCACTGAGCTACAACGGCTGAAATAGCTGGAGAGCCAACTTCCGAATAACCTGAGCGGGAGACCGGGCTCGAACCGGCCACCTGAAGCTTGGAAGGCTACCGCTCTACCAAATGAGCTACTCCCGCTTGTTGCTGACTCGCCTGAGCGAATCGATTTATAAGAACTGCCACTTTCTGAACTTTCGATTTCTCTTTCGAAAGACAGAACCAGTGGGCAAGGATGGATTCGAACCACCGAACTCCGAAGAGGACAGATTTACAGTCTGTTGCCGTTGGCCACTTGGCTACTTGCCCGCCTTGAGCCACCTGCCAGAATCGAACTGGCGACCTACTGATTACAAATCAGTTGCTCTACCAGCTGAGCTAAGGTGGCTTACTTTTTTTAAGCCGTTGCTGGATGATTGGGCTTACCGAACCTGCCTAGCAAAAATCCAGCCGATCCGGGCAATAAAGAGCTACCCCAAATTTTGGGAAGGCAAAGGTAAGGGAATTTGAATATTGGAAAAATTTTAGAAAGAAAATTTACCGGTGCGGGCGCCCCAAAAAAAAGACCTCGTAAAGAGGTCCGCTTCGAGGTCAGGGCAATTGCTTCTCTTTTTTTCTTTTTAGCTGGGTAACCAGCGAGTGATACGCCCTCTCGAAGGATTGCTCGAAGGTCTTGCTGCAGGACTTGACAAACAGATCGCCCCGGGGAATGTGTACGCGAATCTCCACCACTTTGTCTTTGATGTGATGGGCCAGGTTGTCGAGCTTCAAAAACACATTGACATCCACAATGCGCTTACTGTAGCTGGGCAATTTGGCAACTTTTTTTTCTACGCGGTCAAGCAGCGATCCGTCAGCGTGAAAGTGCACCGATTGAATTTTGACATTCATAAAACAGGATTTGAGGATGAGTGATCGGGCTAGTAGGACGTATAAGTTACGACACAAAGCCCCCTGTTTCCAAAAAGAAGTTTCAAATTTTTGTTAATCCGAACCCGGCGAACGAATACCCTACCCCTTGGGATGAGCCTTACGATGGACGGCCCGCAACTTGTCGATGGTATTGTGCGTATAGACCTGCGTGGCCGCCAGACTGCTGTGCCCTAAAAGCTCCTTGACGGCATTGAGGTCGGCCCCATTATTGAGCAGGTGCGTGGCAAAACTATGTCTGAGTACGTGGGGGCTTTTTTGTTGCACGGTAGTGGCCTCTCCTAGTACTTTATTGACCAAGGCCCAGGCATAGCGGGGATACAGCTTTTTGCCAGATTCGGTTAGCAGTAGCCAATCTTGCCCGGCCTCGAACCTTTCTTTTTTTTGGTCGCGATACGATTGGATTAGCAAGACCATCTCTTGCGTGAGCGGAAGAATGCGCTCTTTTTTTCCTTTGCCCAGCACTTTTAGATGGGCTCGCTTAAGATCGATCTGATTCTCGCGCAATTGAATCAGCTCGCTAAGTCGCATACCGGTAGTATAAAACAAAGAGACCAGCAGGCGGGTGTTGAGTCCTTTCCAATCTTCAGAGGCCGTGGCCAGCAATTGCCCTAACTGTAGCGCCTCTTCTTCTTTGATAAAAGCAGGCAGGCGACTTCCCATTTTTGGGGTTGTTACTTGTGCCATTGGAGAAGCGGATACCTGCTGGGTGCGTAGCAAGTATTTGTAAAAAGACTTGAGCGTCGAGATCTTTCGCACCAGCGAGCGGGCCGTTACCCCCTGGTCTTTTAAAGAGGCCAACCAACTTCTGATCATGACCGGCTTGACCTCTTCGATATGGCTTACGCCGAGTTGCTGATGCAAGTAACCTCCCCAATCACTAAGGTCTCGCTGGTACGCTAGTACCGTATGCGGTGAGTAACGCTTTTCGAATTTCAGATAGCTGCAAAAGCTATCAGCCAAAGTTGCAATGGGAACGGCGACAGACATTGCTATAAAACTACTTAATCTTGGCGGGGCCGCTAAAAAAAAGCCGCAGTGGTAAACTGCGGCTTTTGCATATTTTTTTGACCGGGCAGGTTGCGATTAGCTATCGAACTTACCGTTGGCGAGTTGTTGCTTGTAGATGGCTTTGAGAACCTCTCCTCTGCGTCTTACAGAAGGCTTTGTAAAGCTTTGACGATCACGAAGTTGAAGAAGAACTTTTGACTTTTCAAACTTCTTTTTGTACTTCTTGAGTGCCTTGTCGATGTTCTCGCAATCCTTAGAGTCGATAATGAGCATGTTGATACCTCTTTTTGTTTGGAGGGGCAAAATTAGGGAAACCCGATCATTCTAAAAAATCTATTGGAGCGATCTTCCTTTGAGGGCGCCGGCCACTGCCTGGTCCATGGCACGTTCGGCGTAGGGGCGGCTGATCTCGTTGAGCGCCTCGATCTGGCGCTGAATAAGATCTTTGTCTTCGAGCGTGAGCGAAAGTTGCAACGATTGCATGGCCTCTGCGGTTCGAAGCATTTCTTCTTGCGTGAGCAGCGATGCGTTTCGCGCTATAAATTTCTCGGTTTGCCCCAGCAGCAACTCCCCTTCTGCCCGGGCCTCTGTTAGCGCTCTTAGTTTTATATCATCCCCGGCATTGGTGATACTATCCAATAGCATGCGTTCCACTTCTTGATCGGTGAGCCCGTATTGGGGCTTTACCTCGATCTGTTGTTCGGCACCACTGCGCAACTCTTTGGCCCGAACGGTTAAGATTCCATCGGCATTGATCAAAAAACTAACTTCTACTTTAGGAAACCCCGCAGGCATTCCGGGAATGCCTTTGAGATTGAACTCGGCCAGCTTTCGGTTATCGACCACCAGATCGCGCTCTCCCTGAAAGACCGAGATACGCATGCTGCCCTGCCCATCTTTTTGCGTGGTATACTGTCTGGCCACTTTGTAGGGGATCTTTGAATTTCTGGGTATAAGCACATCCATCAAACCACCCATGGTCTCTATTCCAAGGGATAGCGGCGTAATGTCGAGCAATAAAAATTCTATGTTATTGCCGGCCAAGATATCGGCCTGCACGGCAGCGCCCAATGCCACTACCTCATCGGGATCAAGTGCATCGTTTAAGGTACGTCCAAAAAATGCACTGACCTTTTCTTTGACAAGGGGTACGCGTGTAGAACCGCCCACCATCACCACTTCGTCGATAGCATGAATGGACAGACCGGCGTCTTGCAATGCTTGCTGGCAACAGACAAGGGTGCGCTCTACAAGCGGGGCAATAAGCTCTTCGAACGTAGCCTTAGAAAGCGAAACATCAAGTCCGGCTGCCTTGCCGGTAGCTTGCACTTGGGTAGTCAATTTTCGTTTTACTTCTTCTGCCGCCAATCGCATGGATGCCGATAGTGCAGGATCAACGGCCTTACTCTTTTCGCTGCCTACTAAAGTAGGCCACCAGTGCGCCACGATGGCACGGTCAAAATCGTCGCCACCTAAGTAGGTATCGCCATGGGTAGAGAGCACTTCGAAGATGCCATTACTGATACGAAGTACAGAGATGTCAAATGTGCCTCCTCCGAGATCGTAGACGGCAATTGTTTTTTGTTGCTGTTTGTCGGTGCCCAACCCATAGGCCAGGCTGGCAGCAGTAGGTTCATTGATAATTCGAAGCACATCGAGGCCGGCCAACTTACCGGCATCACGGGTCGCTTGTCGCTGCGCATCATTGAAGTAAGCCGGCACGGTAATAACGGCCTTGCTGACCGGCATTTTGAGCATGTGCTCGGCTCGATCCTTTAATTCTTTTAAGATAAAAGAAGAGAGCTCTACCGGCGAATAGAACTTCTCTCCCATTTTTATCTTGACCAAACTATCTTTTTCTTCATCGACGATCTTGTAGGCATAGTGCTGCTGATGATCGCTGATGTCTTTGTAGGATTTTCCCAAGAGGCGCTTGACCGAGAAGATCGTACGCTCGGGATGCGAACTCAAAAAAGGTCTGGCCTGCTCTCCTACCAGTAGCTCTCCGTTTTCGCCAAAATAGATCAACGAAGGAACCAGGGCAAGACCCTCTTGATCGCGCAGCACCACTGGCTGCCGACTCTCGGGATGTAAAATGGCCACTAAGCTATTGGTCGTGCCCAGATCGATGCCAACGATCATTTCTGCTTGCTGTAAACTTCCGGTGGCAATATTGATTCCGATCTTGGGCATAGAAACGTTCTTTGTAACAGGCCGCAAAATTAACGCTTAATTGCTGTAGTGGTTCGAATAAATCGTTGGTTGCTTAGCGAGGCAGTAAGATAACCTGTGCTTGCCCCAACAAATAATAGCCGGCCCTTTTTTCGTACGGATGCTGGGTGCCATTCATTGTAGCCGCCACCAATCGGCAAGTATAAACGCCTGCGGCCAGCCGCAATCCAAATTGGTTGGTGCCATCCCAGCGAAACGGAGTGGTGTTATAGCCCAGCCGGATCGGTCCGAGCGCAGCGGCTGGCACCTCCTTTACCAACTGCCCTGCGGCAGTATAGAATTGCAATTTAACCTCTTGCGGCAGCGAAGAACCATAAATGGTAAATGCGAACGAAGTAGAAACACTAAACGGATTCGGGAAGCTTCGCAGCTGTAGATCTACCCGCGGCGTTGCCACGACAAAAGAGATTCGATAATCGAACTGCCCGGCGGTATTGCCATTTTTGTCTTTGCCCGCGACCACTAATTCATAAAGCCCGGGTTGTAACAAGGGTCTGAACTGTGCAGTGGCTCGGTTCTCTGCCCCACTTGTTGCAGCGGTAAACCGAAGGGTGTCGCCCGACCGGTAATGAATACTACGAAGTTGTCCGGACGGATAACGCAACCAC
>VHBB01000015.1 GCA_016872155.1 Sphingomonadales bacterium | reverse complement strand
CTAAAAGATATCGATGTGTTGATCATGGCCGATGGAAGATACCGCACGCTCGATAATAAAGAAGGGCAAGAATCCATCAAAACTTGGATTAATGGAGGCGGAAGACTGGTTGCATTGGAGGGAGCCTTAGCCCAGTTGGCCAAATTAGATTGGGGTATTAAGGCGAAGAAGAAAGTCGAAGGCTCCGATAAAAAAGAAAAGGATCCTTACGAGTCTATTTCTGTTTTTGGCGATAGAGAAAGAGACTATCTCTCTGGATTTACGCCCGGTGCCGTCTGGAAAGTAGCCCTTGATACCACGCACCCGCTTGCCTTTGGGTATGGCCCCCATTTCTATACCCTAAAGATGGACGACAAGGCGTATGAGTTTTTGGGCGAGGGTGGATGGAATGTAGGTGTCATAAAGCAAGACGCACCCTTGGCCGGATTTGTGGGCAGCGAACTTAGGCCACAGATAAAAGATGTACTATCGATAGGGCAGCTCGCCATGGGAAGAGGCAGTGTTACCCTATTTACCGACGATATTTTATTTAGAAGTTTTTGGCAAGCCGGAAAGTTGATGCTCTGTAATGCCGTATTCTTTACGGTCGATTAATGAACCTAAAGCATGAAACGATTTTATAGTACTCTTCTTTTCTTATCGCTTTCTTTTTTGTCGTTGGCACAGCCGGCCAGCTCGGTGCAGTTGTATCAGTCCTTGCAAAAACTGAATGTGCTAGGCGCTGTGCTTTACATCGCAGCGCATCCCGATGACGAGAATACCCGATTGATCGCTTATCTCGCCAATCAAAAACAATACCGCACCGGCTACCTTTCGTTAACACGCGGAGACGGTGGACAAAATTTAATTGGCGAAGAGCAGGGCATTGCTCTTGGCATGATCAGAACCCAAGAGTTGCTGGCCGCTCGTCGCACAGACGGAGGGGAGCAGTTCTTTACCCGTGCCTACGATTTTGGGTACTCTAAAACGCCCAAAGAGACATTCGAAAAATGGGATCGCCAGACGATCTTATCCGATGTGGTCTGGGTAATTCGCCGCTTTCAACCCGATGTGATCATTGCCCGCTTTCCCACGACCGGAGAAGGTGGACACGGGCATCATACGGCTTCTGCGATCTTAGCACAAGAGGCCTTTGAGGCAGCGGCCGATCCGAGCCGATTCAAAGAGCAGCTTGCCTTTGTAACACCCTGGAAGGCGACTCGACTTCTTTGGAACACCTTCAACTTCGGTGGCAATAATACTACGCGCGACGATCAATTTAAAGTTGATGTAGGCGGTTACAATTCGTTGTTAGGTAAGAGCTACGGAGAAATAGCCGCCGAGAGCCGAAGCCAGCACAAGAGCCAGGGATTTGGAGTGCCTGCCTCTCGCGGTGAGGCCTTTGAATATTTTAAAACCCTGGCCGGGAGCCCACCGCAGCGCGATCTACTGGAGGGCGTAACCACCGGATGGGAGCGCGTGAGCGGGGGAGTGCGCATTCAACAAATTATAGACAGTCTTATACGGGTATTTGATTTTAAAAATCCGCAGTATTCGCTTGGTGGGTTGCTTTATCTGCGCGATCAAATGAACCAGTTGCTGCCCAATGGATATTGGCGATCACAAAAATTAAAAGAACTGCAGGCGCTGCTCTTGCCGCTCTCTGGTATTTATGCAGAGGCATTTTCTGTACAGCCCATTGCCGTGCAAGGAGACTCTGTAAAATTGACGGTGTCTGTTGTAAACCGATTGGGAGTGGCCGGTCGACTAAAGAAAATTCGTATAGAGCAAAAAGAAACGATACTAGATACCGCATTGCTGCCTAACCGACTCTGGACCCTCACCTATACACTACCGGTTTCAACCGATAAACCCATTACGCAACCTTATTGGTTACGTACCCCCATGCAAGAGGGGTACTTTAGTGTAAACGATCAGCTTCAGATCGGGGTACCCGAAGACAAAGCGGCTATTGTATGCGATCTTACGCTCGAGGTACAAGGCAAGCCCCTGCAAATTGAATTGCCGGTTCGCTACAAGTTTACCGATCCTGTAAAAGGAGAGTTGTATTGGCCACTCGTTATTTCTCCTGCTGTAATGGTGCAGCCGTCCGATCCGATCGCGCTTGCATTGCCCTCTGTTTCCGGCGCAGAGAGAGGCTATGAAGTTTCGGTTAAGCTGAGTACACTGGTTCCCGGAAAAAAAGTTATCGTTAGCGGAAGACTCGACTCGCTCTTGCTCGATAAAAAGGATCAACCCGTCAACGCAAACTACTTGCTTCCCTCCAGTAGCAAAGAGGGTAAGGTCAACGTAACCGTTACAGATCAGGCGGCTGTACCTTTTTCTCAATACCGCGTGGATATTCGTTACGATCATATTCCTGCCCTCAGTTATTTTATGCCGGCTTCTTTCTTACTGCGAAAGATCGATCTAAAACGACGCGGGCAAAAGATCGGATTTATCGAGGGCGCCGGCGACAAGACCGTCGAAGCACTTCAGCGAATGGGATACGAAGTGGTACTTCTTTCCGAAAAAGATATCATCTCTTCTACACTGCAACAATTCGATGCGATCGTTACCGGTGTAAGAGCGTATAATACCCACGAGTGGCTCAACCGCGTACATGGCAGCCTAATGTCTTATGTAGAGCAAGGCGGTAACCTGATCGTGCAGTATAACACGAGCAATCAGATAGGACCCGTAAAGGCACAGATCGGACCTTATCCTTTTACCATTTCTCGAAATCGTATTACCGACGAAAAGGCGGCCGTTGTATTTACGGACTCCGCTCACGCCGTTTTTAACTATCCTAATAAATTGGGCCCTGCTGATTTTAAAGAGTGGTTGCAAGAGCGAAGCATTTATCACGCTGCCCCGGGCGCGACCGGTTATCAATATCTGATTCGGATGCAAGACGTCGACGAAAAACCCGATGAAGGAAGTTTGCTGGTGGGTCGTTATGGAAAGGGATGGTTTACCTATACCGGGCTTGCCTTGTTCAGACAACTGCCGGCCGGAGTTACGGGCGCCTACCGATTACTCGCCAATTTGATCGCCCTTAACCAACAAGATAAATATGGATTCTAATAAGACTAGTCAGCAGCGAACCCGCTCCGACAT
The DNA here is from genome assembly GCA_016872155.1 of Sphingomonadales bacterium. GTDB lineage: Bacteria > Bacteroidota > Bacteroidia > Chitinophagales > Chitinophagaceae > JJ008. The sequence goes on along the minus strand of VHBB01000015.1, from coordinate 24,115 downwards.
GGCTTTCTATGTGGCCATTGTGGGGGGGCTACTACTAGGCATCCTGATCAAAAAGGTTAGAGTAGGCTTAATCATCGGGCTGGCGCTGGCGGCCCTGATCGTATTTACCGGTTGGCTCAAAACTAAACGTAGTCGTTAGCAGCATGGATACAAACGAAAAGCCTCCTTTTTTTAAGCAGTGGACGGGATGGTATCTGTCGTTGCTTTTATTCTTATTGCTGCTGATCGGCATTTTTAAATGGCTTACTGATTATTTTTCATGAGCACCCTTGATTGGATAGTACTGGTACTAACACTGGTGGCCATTATCACCTATGGGCTGCTAAGAAGTCGCACCTCGCATAACCTCGATGGATACTTTCGCTCTAATCGAAATTTACCTTGGGGCTTGGTGTTGCTTAGCATTATGGGTACGCAGGCCAGTGCCATTACTTTTTTATCGGCGCCCGGGCAGGCCTACACCGATGGGATGCGCTTTGTACAATACTATTTTGGGATTCCGCTGGCCATGGTGGTTATCTGTATCTTCTTTGTTCCCATTTTTCGAAAGGGCAATTTTTATACGGCCTACGAATATCTAGAGCATCGTTTTAATGGAGAGACGCGCACGCTTACCGCATTTTTGTTTCTGTTGCAGCGGGGGCTCTCTACCGGTATTAGTGTATTTGCGCCCTCACTGATCTTATCGTCACTACTGGGATGGGATATTATTTGGACCAATATTTTCTTGGGAGGGCTATTGATCATCTACACGATCTCGGGCGGAGCCAAGGCGGTGGCCTATACGCAACAGTTGCAATTGGCGATCGTATTTACCGGCATGTTTTTGGCAGGATGGATGGTGGTGCATCTGTTGCCTGCCGACGTCGGCTTTGCCGATGCGCTGGCCATTAGCGGTCAGTTAGGAAAATTCAATGTTATCTCTACCGGCGTTGTTAATGGAACGTTCAATTGGAACGATCAGTATAATATCTGGAGTGGCCTGATCGGTGGATTCTTTTTAGCGCTCTCTTATTTTGGTACCGATCAAAGCCAGGTAGGTCGCTACCTGACCGCTCAATCCCTTCGAGAAAGTCGATTAGGATTACTCATGAATGGTTTTGTAAAAGTGCCTATGCAGTTTTTGATCTTGCTAGTGGGCGTGCTGGTCTTTAGTTTTTATCAGTTTCAGCAAGCCCCTATCTTCTTTAACCAGGTACAACTAGATAAGCTGCGTGCCACATCCGTCTATGGCGATTCGCTGCAACAAATCGAAGCTACTTATACCGCTATCGGGATACAAAAGAAGACCCTTGTACAGCAATACGCCTCGCTTCGGGCAGTAGATAAGCAATCTCTTTCTTTGGCAGCGCAGCAAGCTATTCAGCAGCAGCAGGGGTCAGTCATTGACTCGCTGCAACAGTTGCAACACCGCTCCGATAGTATGCGAAAGCGCGTTAAAGGTTGGGTGGCCGGTCAAGTCGAGGGTGGCGATAGTAACGATACCAATTATATCTTTTTACGATTTGTAATCGATCACTTACCGGCAGGGCTGGTAGGGCTGTTGATCGCCATTATCTTTTTGGCTTCGTGGGGGAGTATCGCCGCAGCTATCAATTCTCTGGCCTCATCTACTATGGTCGATTTTCACAAACGGTTCTCTACGGCTTCGAACAGCAGCGAAAAAGAATATCGCCGCTCTAAATGGTACACGTTGGCCTGGGGTGTTTTTTGTATTGTGGTGGCCATGTTTACCTACAATATTGGCAACAGCCTAATAGAGGCGGTCAATGTGCTCGGTTCCTTGTTTTATGGCGTGGTGCTGGGTATTTTTTTAGTGGCTTTTTTTATACCACGCATTACCAGTGGTCAGCTTGTTTTTTGGGCTGCCCTGCTGGCCGAGCTTGTGGTGATCGCCGTTTTCTTGCTCTCTCGTACCGGCGTTATTAAACTGGCCTTTCTCTGGCTCAATCCGCTGGGAGCGGGGTTAGTGGTGCTACTTTGTCTTTTGCTGCAAGGGGCAAAAAAAAATCGCTCCGGTAAGGGAGCGACTCTTTTGATGTGAACGATCTTTTATTTTAATTCAGAGAGTAGTTTTTCGTTCAGTTTTACATAATCCATATTCTTTGCGGCCAGGGCCAGTTCTTTTGATTTCTCGGCTGCGGCTCTTGCCTCGGCCGTCTTGCCTAATTTGGCCAGGCAGTTGGCACGCTGGTGCTGTACCCAATAAGCAGTAGGTGATTGCTCTACGGCTTTGTCGAACCAAGCCAGGGCTTGTTTTAGGTCTTTACCATTTTCTAGATAGTACATGGCGGCGTTGTAATAAGGGGGCTTTTCTCCCTGCATTACCTTGGCAATAGTGCTCATGATCTTGCTATCGATATCAGTGGAAATGGAGAGGCTAACCGCCGTTCTATCCCAAGCGAGACTCAATAGACAGCTGTTGGGTTTGATGTCGTTGATCGATATGGTAAAGTTTTCTACTCCTTCTTTTAGTTTTTGTACAGGAGCGCTAACTCTTACCAGGTCCATTTCTTGTTTGTACGCACTGGGGCTGGTTACATCGGTTTGTTTACTAACAATGATCGTCCAGTTGTCTTTATCAGGAATGCATAGCAGTCCATATTTGCCGGGGGCCAGGGTAACACCACCAATGCTCACTTCGTCTGTAAACTGCAGGGTGGTGGCATTGTTGGCACCGGTGCGCCAGACAGATCCATAAGGAACCAGGTCTCCAAAAACTTTACGACCCTTCACAGCGGGGCGAGAGTAGTTGAGCTCGATACTGCCAAGACCAAAGTCTTGCTTAACGGTTTGGGCAGGGCTGGGGGCAGGCGTTTTAAGTTGTGCCTGGGCATTCATCAAAAAGGCAAGGCATCCGGCCAGCCAAAAGATTTTTTTCATGTGTCAGGTATTTTAGGGCTGTAAATTTAAGACAATATTGGTATTTGCCTCTGCTTATAAAAAGGGGTGTTCAAGGCCTAAAACCCGGATGAAACTGCTCTAAGGTCTTGCGTAAGAAATCGCGGTCTAGGTGGGTATAGATTTCGGTGGTGGTAATGCTGGCATGCCCCAGCATTTCTTGAACGGCCCTAAGGTCGGCGCCCCCCTCTACCAAGTGAGTGGCAAAAGAATGTCGAAAGGTATGCGGCGAGACGGACTTACCAATGCCGGCCGCCTTGGCCAGGTCGCGAATAATATAAAAGACCATGATCCGCGACAGCGCACTGCCTCGTTTATTCAAGAACAAAATATCTTCCATGCCCTTTACCGGTGTCAATTGCGTTCTAACCTGCTCGCGGTATAATTTTATAAAGTGGGCGGCCTCTTTTCCTATAGGGACCAGCCTTTCTTTATCGCCCTTACCTCTTACTCGAATGTAATCGAGATCGAGATAGAGTTGAGAGATCTTAAGTCCGATTAATTCGCTCACGCGCAGCCCGCAACTATAGAGTGTCTCGAGTATGGCTTTATTGCGGGTTCCTTCGGGCTTACTAAGATCGATAGCCGCGATCATCGATTCTATCTCTTCGAAACTGAGCGTATCGGGGAGTGTTCTTTTTCGCTTTGGTGCCTCTAGCAAGGTGGTCGGGTCGGTCGTTACGATCTGTTCCAGTACGCAGTAGCGAAAAAAAGATTTTATTCCCGAAATAATGCGCGATTGAGAGCTGGCCGAAAGACCCAGTTCGTTGATCCAGTGAATAAAAAGGCGAAGCGATTCGGTGGTCAGTTCATCGGGGCGGGGCGGAGTGGGCTGCAGCTGCAGGTAACGCGTAAGCAGTTCTATATCTCTGCCATAGGCCGCTGTGGAATGATCGGACAAGGAGCGTTCCAGTTGCAGCCAGGCTTTATATCCTTTCTTATAGGGCTCCCACATAAGGTTCTACTCGAGCACAATATTTTTTTCTTTGTCGACCCACTTATTGTTGCTTTTAAAACGTACCCAGATTCGGGTATCGGTAATGTGTACCGAGTCGAGGTGATCGTGTAGTACATCGTAGTCAATGGGTAGTTTCTCGCCAAAGGTCATCATGGCCTTTTTGCCGGTGTAAGCGTCCTCTACAAAAATATTTCCACGGTCGGTGTTGACGATCAAATGCTGCGGAATCGAGAATTTGGGATCGAAATTGTTGATGCCACTCGACTTGATAGAGAATTTTTCTTTTTTATCGTAAGGAAGCTTTAGCTGAAAGCCCCGCCCGGTAATACAATCATTAAAAAGCAGCCACACATAAGCGTTGTCTTTGAATTTCGCCGTAACAAAGTTCTTATTGATGCGAACGGGTTGGCCGATCAGATAAGAAAACCCAGTCTTAGTGTAGGTATCCATATCGGTATGATACCACTGGATGCTGTCCGGAAGACAGCCTTTCATGGAGATGCTAACGGCCGGAAGCGTCGCATGCGTACCGGTAAAGGCGATCGTATCGTTCGTACATGTCGTATCGCAAAAATTGGCCTGGCCTCCCGAGCCCTGGCAAGAGGGGAGGGCGAATTGAACAAGGGTGAATAGCGCAAAGAGTCCAACTAGTCTCATCGCAAAGGGGTTTCTACAAATTTAGTTGGTTTGAATGATTATATTTGCGCCCGATGCAAAAGACCGATGCCCATTTACTGCGTTCATTTCGTGCTAAAGTCCGCTCTCGCAAAACAGCCTTTAAACGTTTTTTGACCCGTCTTGAAAAAAAACCGGTGCGTGGTCTTCAGCAGCTGATCGTACAAAAAGAGAAAGAAGTATGGGCCGAGGTCGATTGTTTGTCTTGCGCCAACTGTTGCAAGACCATGACCCCCACATATACGCCGGCCGACCTAAAAAGAATAGCCCGTCACTTTGGTATTACGGTGCCTGCATTTAAAAAGAAATGGCTCAAGCAAGAAAGGGGAGGCGACCGTGATTGGATCAATCGCTCCACACCTTGCCAGTTTTTAGATACAAAGAGTAATAAGTGCAGCATTTATGCCATTCGGCCGCTGGATTGTTCGGGTTTTCCGCATCTGCCAAAGAAATTTGTGGAATACGCACATGTCCATAAGCAAAATTTGGACAGCTGTCCTGCAACTTTTTTATTGGTAGAAAAGCTGTCGCAGCAACTAGCCTCTCGTTCCTAACCTTTTGTGGTCAGCTGCTCAACTCACATCTTCGATCAACTCGATCAGCGGAGTTTCTCCTTTTTTCCAGGTAATAGTCACGATGTCGTACTGAACCCATTTTCTGTGCGTCTGGTTTAGCAATACTGCGGCTGCCCGCTGCATTACGCTCATCTTTTTTTTATCTACTTGCAATTCGGGCGGACCCCATTTATCGCTTCGGCGGGTCTTGACTTCTATAATGTGTAACCACTCGGCCCGCGTGGCTACGATATCGATCTCCGTTTTGCCCCACCTGAAATTTCTTGCGTAAAGCGTATAGCCCATTTTCTCTAACCAGTCGGCCGCTAGTTGCTCTCCGGCCTTGCCGAGCGCAAGATGCATGTTCATGCTGTATCTTTAGCCAAGTATAAACCTTAGATCGAATGGATGCAATATTGCCGTTGCGGGGCGTGTTAAAAAACTATGATTGGGGTGGCCAAGCCTTTATAGCCGAACTATTGGCCGAAAATAATACGCAGCAAAAGCCTTTTGCCGAGTATTGGATGGGCGTTCATCCACAAGGGATGGCCTTGGCCGGCACCGCGGGAGGAGATTGGTTGCCGTTGAACCGCTTTGCAGCGGATATTCCATTTTTACTCAAGGTGCTCGACGTTAGTCATATGCTTTCCATACAGGTGCATCCCACAAAACAGGCAGCAGTGCTTGATTACGCGCGTGAGAATGCCATGGCAATTCCGCTCGATGCGCCCCATAGAAACTACAAGGATGCTAATCACAAGCCCGAGCTGATGGTGGCCCTTAGCCCCTTTTGGCTCTTACATGGATTTCAAGAACCGGCTCGCTTAAAGGCAACCCTGACACGAACGAAAGCCTTACAGTTTTTATTACCGGTCTTTGAACAAGGAGGCTATGAGGTCCTCTACCGAACGGTCATGGAAATGCCGCAAGAAGAGGTCGATAAACACCTGCGCGCGCATTTGGATACCATCGTTTCGCTGTATCATCAGCATAAACTAGCCAAAGACGATCCCGATTTTTGGGCAGCGCGGGCGGCCCTGACCTTTTCGAATAAGGGCTCCGTCGACAGAGGGATCTTTTCGATCTATCTTTTTAATCTGGTTCGGTTAATGCCCGGAGAAGCGATCTTTCAGGATCCGGGCGTGCCCCATGCTTACTTGGAGGGTCAAAACGTAGAGATCATGGCCAACTCCGATAATGTACTTCGAGGGGGTCTTACCCCTAAGCACATCGATGTGCCCGAACTCATAAAACATGTGCGTTTTGAGCCTGTTGTTCCAAGGGTACTGCTCGCTGATCCGTTAACGGGTGTGTTTGAGACCCCGGTATCTGATTTCAAGTTGAGTCAGCTATCCTTACCAGCCGGTGCTACAACAACCCTGTATGGCGATGCTCCACAGTTATTGCTTTGTATGCAGGGGGCCGTCGAAGCGGTGGCGGGTGAACGTACAGTGGTGCTTAAACCGGGGCAACCCGCGGCCTTGCTTCTGCCGGGCGTTACGGCCAAGATCGTGGCTACTGCTGATGCCCTTTTATTTTGTGCGACCGAGGGTATCCACAACCGTTGATAATTCAATATCCAAATTGGCACAATTGGTTTATTTTTGTTGACCATCTTTATTTAAACCATTACCATGAACAGCGCAATAAAATTTAGTTTGTTTACCTTGATATTGGTGGCCCTTACTACGGCTTGCAAATTCTTCTTTGGGCCCGCTATTGCTTTTTCCGGATTTTCTCCGGTGTTGGCCATTGCGCTTTTCGCTGGGTATGTCTATACAAAAAAAGAGGGGTTGTTCTTGCTGCCTCTTCTTTCGTTGTTGCTTAGTGACCTTTTTATTCAAACCCTGTATCAGCAAGGAGTATTTGAATACCCCGGTTTCTATGGCGGGCAATGGAAAAATTATCTCTTATTGCTTAGTGCCACCCTTTTAGGAGGGCTGCTCAGAGGTAGAAGCTATCGTTCATTGACCTTTGGTGCCGTTGCTGCTCCCACTTTCTTTTTTATTCTCTCTAATTTTATGGTCTGGCTTTCTGCCGCAGAGACCATCTATGCTAAGACATTCGGCGGATTAATGACCTGCTATACGGCCGGGCTTCCGTTCTATCGCAATTCTTTGATCGGCACCTTTGTTTTCTTGCCGCTCATCTTAGTGCTCTTCAATTATCTGGAACGTAGAAAGGCCGTATTGGTGCTGGCTCGTTAAGCCAAGCTCTCTTCGTACCCTGTATCGATCTTTAATCGCTTGCCCGCTGCAGCGGCCGTAGCCAGTTGATCGCAACGATTATTGTATTCGTTGTCGGCATGTCCTTTTACCCAGTGAAAATTCAGTTGGTGTTGTTGGCTTAGCGCATAAAATTCTCTCCAGAGGTCCGCATTTTTTTTTCCTCCTCTAAAGTTGGTAGCCATCCATTTTTTTAGCCATCCCTCTTTGACCGCTTTAACCACGTATTGGCTGTCGGAGTATATCTCTACACGTAGGTTCTCTTTTTTGAGCGCCTGCAGGGCTGCGATCACGGCCATCAGCTCCATTCTATTGTTGGTCGTTAGACGATAACCATGCGATAATTCGAGTTGATGATCTCCGCTCATTAAAATGGCGCCATATCCGCCCGGTCCCGGATTTCCTTTAGCTGCGCCGTCGGTGTAAATGATGATGGGCTTAGACATAGTAGCGGTAACTACACTTGAAAGACACCGGTCTTAAGGGCGTCCATATCAGGATTATGGTTGGCAGCTGCAATGGCTTGTGCCACCACGTGGCGGGTAAGGGCAGGATCGATAATCTCGTCTACCCATAAGCGGGCGGCGGCATAGTAGGGAGAGGTCTGCTTTTCGTAGCGATCCTTGATCTCTTTTAAAAGGTTCTCTTCGGTTTGTGGGTCGATGGTCTTGCCCTGCGCCTTTTGCGAGGCCACCTCTATTTGCAATAAGGTTTTGGCAGCGGCCTCTCCACCCATTACGGCGATCTTGGCCGTAGGCCATGCGTAGATAAAGCGAGGATCGTAGGCCTTGCCGCACATGGCGTAATTGCCGGCCCCAAACGAATTGCCCATGATGATCGTGATCTTGGGAACGACCGAATTTGAGACCGCATTGACCAGTTTGGCGCCATCCTTGATGATGCCCGATTGCTCGCTTCTGCTACCCACCATAAAACCGGTTACATCTTGCAAAAAAAGAAGGGGTATCTTCTTTTGATTACAATTTAAAATAAAGCGAGCGGCCTTATCGGCACTGTCGTTGTAGATAACACCTCCCATCTGCATTTCGCCTTTTCCACTCTTGACGATCTTACGCTGGTTGGCCACGATACCCACGGCCCATCCCTCTATACGGGCATATCCGCAGACGATCGTTTTTCCATAGGCCGATTTAAAGGGAGCAAAACTGCCCGCATCTACCAAGCAATCGATAATCTCTTGCACATCATAGGGCTTTCCGTCTTTAGGAAACAGTCCATAGATGTCCGATTCGGGTCGTGCCGGTGCCAAGGTTTTTATTCGGTCAAACCCCGCCTCTTTTGGCTTGCCGAGCATCGACATGGTTTTTTTTATATGATCGAGACAGGCCTCTTCGGTGGTAAAGGTATAGTCGGCCGTGCCACTGATCTGCGCATGCATACGGGCTCCACCCAAGCTTTCGTTATCGATATCTTCTCCTATAGCGGCTTTAACCAGGTAAGAGCCGGCCAAAAAGACCGATCCGTTCTCTTCTACCATCAGGGTCTCGTCGCTCATAATGGGCAAATACGCACCTCCTGCCACGCAGGCGCCCATTACAGCGGCAATTTGAGTAATACCCATGCCGCTCATTTTCGCATTGTTGCGAAAGATTCTTCCAAAATGTTCTTTGTCGGCAAAGATCTGGTCTTGCATGGGTAAGAAAACGCCTGCACTATCTACCAGATAGATGATCGGCAGCTTGTTTTCCATAGCGATCTCTTGCAAGCGAAGATTTTTTTTGCCCGTAATAGGAAACCAGGCACCGGCCTTTACCGTCTGGTCGTTGGCTACGATCACGGCCATTCTGCCACTGATAAAACCAATACCGGCTACCGTTCCTCCGGCGGGACAACCACCTTGGTCTTCGTAGAGTTCGTATCCTGCAAAAAGTCCCAGCTCAATAAAGGGACTGTCTTTGTCGACCAGATAGTCGATGCGCTCTCGCGCTGTTTTTTTATTCTTGGCCTTTTGCTTTTCAATGGCTTTTTTTCCACCCCCCAAGCGAATCACAGCGGCCCGTTGTTCTAACTGGCTGAGCAGGCTACGCAGATGATCCTCGTTTTGATTAAAGGCCAGGTCCATATTATTGATATTTGGTCTCGATATCTTGCAGCACTTTTAGCAGTCGTTCGGTAATGGGAACTTCGGTTCCTTCGAATCCGCCATAGAAATCGGGGTTACGCGTGCGAATGTGATTGAAATACGCTTGTTGTTGTTCCAGGTCTTTGCGAATGGCTTGCTTTACCTTGCCTGCCAACTCTTTTAGGCCAGCCTTGTAGCAAGCTTCCAGATAAATGAGCCCGGTCTGGTTGTGACTATTAAAACGGCTTACCATGGCATACGGCAGATTTTCGGGTAAAATTCCCTTTTCGGCTTTTTCGAGTAGCGCTTTAGCTTCGGCTGTTTTGCCGGCATCGGCCAAGTTGCCGGCGGCCTCTGCATAGATCTCTCTAATGTTTAGCAGGTGTCTTCTGTTTTCCTCATCAAAATACATTCCCTTTCTGTCGGCACCCCCAAAACGATACTTTTCGTTGAGGTTTTTGTAGATCACTGCCAGATTATTATCGCGTATAGGGGTTCCACCCAGACCGTTCGCTCGCATCGATTGATCGGTCATCCATTTCATTTGTGCGTACTGAGGCGCTACCGGCACTAAACGATAGGCCAATCCCTCTTTGCGTAAGAACGGTCCAAAGCCCAACTCGCCAAACGGAGAGGTGAAGTAGATGGGGCGCTTCCATTGGTTGGCTGCGATAATGTTTAGGATAATAAGGTCGTTCTTGAGTAGGGCTCGCTTTGGTAATTCAAATGCAAAATCGGTCAAGATGCTGTCTTCGGAATTAGCGGTACCATTTTGTAACACCGTAGCTCTGTTGACCGGTACGACCACACGACTCACCGGAATCATGTTGAGTGGTTCTCCTCGGGTGTTATCCATACGAGAAGGGTCGTCACTTCCTACATAATTTTTCATTACGTCGTAAAGATCATAGAAGGCTTCTTGATCGATGCCGGCAACCGGATTGTAAAGTACATAGTTGCGTGTATTGCCCTGCACTTTCGAGGCATCCCAGATCATGTCGATCGAGTCGGCGTCGTTTATCTTGTAGCGAAGTTGATTGATGTACCAGTCAATGCCCAGTAGGCTATTGTTAACGACGCGTACGTCGGTGCGCACTCCTTCTACCTCTTGTGCATACCAAAGCGGGTAGGTGTCATTATCGCCAAACGAAAACAAGATCGCGTTAGGGGCACAGCTCTCCAGATAATTTCTGGCCAGGTCGGGCCCTGTGGTCTTATGGCTTCGATCGTGGTCGTTCCAATTTTGATTGGCCATTAAGGCCGGAACGGCCAAACAACAAAGGGTCACTAGCGTAATGAGTAAGCTTTGATTCTTTCCATGTCCACTCACGATGCCCAATAGCCAACTAAGTCCGGCACCCAGTAAGGCCGCCATGGCGGCTGCTGCCAGTGCATTGATCATGGCCGCTTCTCCACTACCGGGAAAGCAACTCATAAAGGTGACCAGAAAAGCCAATCCGGGGGTATAGAAAAGAAAATCGCGATAGCGAACCTGTGTTAATTTTTTTGAGGCGATCTGTACAAAAGCGATCAGCGCCAAACCGATCCATAGGGCAAATGCATAAAAAGAGCCCACATAGGCATAGTCGCGCTCACGGGGCTGGTTGCCCGGTTGATTCAAATAGAGCACAACGGCAATGCCGGTAAAGAAGAACAATAAGAAGCTGACGATCCAGTCCTTTCTGTTTTGCAGGTATTGATAGACGCAACCGATAATACCGAGTAAGAAGGGTAGTAAGAAGAAATAGTTGGTGGCTCCGTTTTTTCGAATGCTATCGGGCAGTTGTTGCTGATCGCCCAGTCGAGCATTGTCTAGCGGTGCAATCCCGGTTACCCAGTTGCCATCCCGTTTATTGCCCATGCCCTGAATATCGTTTTGCTTACCCGAAAAATTCCACATAAAGTAACGCCAGTACATCAGACTCATCTGGTAGCTAAAAAACCAATTGATATTATCACCATAGCTGGGCGGCTCGTACGAGCCGTTCTCGCGATCTTGGCCCAAGCCCAGCCACTCGGCATAGAATTGAGCATGGTATTGGTCGTCGCTAGAATCCCACACGCGCGGAAAAAGTTGTTTGACCTCGCTGCTGAAATTATACTCCTTGCTTCGTCCGATAGGAATATAGCGATCTGCGCCCTTTACATATTTCATTTCGCTCTCGATAAAAGGCTGGTCGGCTACCAGGTCTTTCGAGGGATCTGCTGCAAAATGGGGTCCATAGACAAGCGGCGCACTCCCGTATTGTTCGCGACTTAGGTAGTAGACCAGGTTGATGGGATTATCTACATTGTTCATGTCGATGCCGGGATTGGCATTCGATCGTATAAGGGCCGTAAAGTACATGCAATAGCCCAGCATCATAAAGGCATAACACCAAAGCGATAGCTTAAGCATGCGAACGGCGGCCGGTTTAATAAAGTAACCCATGGCTCCTGCGGCGGCGGCCAATAGCAAGAGGCCTACGAATTTTATTCCATCTCCCAGAACAATAACAAATGGAGTTAGCAGTAAAAATAAAAAGGCCAACGACCAACCGGTCAGCAGGGCAGGTTTTACGTTACGTTCGTTAAAGCGAAGGCCGACCGCGACCAATACGGTCAAGGCCAGAAAATAAAAGGCGAATCCGGAAAAGAAGGGGAGTCCCAATGTGTTTACAAAAAAGATATCGAAGAGGCCGGCTGCCTTCATTGAATATTGAATAACGCCCACCTGTACCAGCCCCGTAATGGCACAGCCGATCAAAAACGCATAGATAGCGCCCTTGGTAGTGGCCTGGTAGCGGCGGTAGTAATAGATCATCACAATGGCTGGGATGGTAAGCAGGTTCAACAAGTGAACACCAATAGATAGCCCCATCATAAAAAACAAGAACACGATCCAGCGGTCGGCTTGCAAGCGTAAGACCGAATCGATGCCAGCTCGTTCATCGGCTTGTTCCCATTTGAGCATGGCCCAAAACACAAGCGCCGTAAAAAAAGAAGAGAGTGCATACACTTCGCCCTCTACGGCACTAAACCAAAAAGAATCAGAGAAGGTGTAGGCCAAGGCACCCAGCGCACCGGCAGCGATGGTGGTGATGGTTTGGTGCGTATTGAGCGCTTCGCCTGCACCTACAAAAAGTTTTCTGCTAAAGTGAGTGATGCTCCAGAACAAGAATAAAATCGTGGCGGCACTGGCCAATGCGCTCATAAAGTTAACGGCACTCCCCGCGGTAAGAGGGTTGTCGCCAAAAAGCACAATAAAAAATCTACCCAGCAACACAAACAACGGAGCACCCGGGGGGTGGGGCAATTGCAGCCCCTTGGCACTGGCAATAAATTCTCCGGTATCCCATAGACTTCCTCTGGCCTCTCTTGTTAAAACGTAGGTCGCCAAGGCGATCAAGAAGATAAGCCAGCCACTCAGGTTGTTTGCTTTGCGAAATGTCATGTGTTGGGTGATTTTGCTATTGGCAAAAATAGGGGATAGGCCGGTAAGTTTTCGTTAATTCGGGGGTTGAACAACCCCGTTTAGACTACTGAAAATAGACGCGTACCGTCTGGTAGGCCAGCTGCCCTTGCCGGCTTTGCTCTGCGTAGCCTTTAAGACCGAACAGTCCGGCTGCATTTCCTTTGTTGATGGCGATCTCGAGATAGCCTGCGCTGTTAAAAAGGGCCAGCTTCTCTCCTTCGCCCACATCGGCATAGCTCTCGCTAATCTGGTCGATGGTCTCATCGCCCCGAAAGACGATCTTGAATCCCCGGCCTTTTCGGTTTTCTTCGAATTGCGCTCGGGTAATGTTGACGATCACATTTTCGAATCCGTCAATAAAAATAATTTGCCCTTCGATGTATTGTTGCTCAATGGTGGGACGCAGGTGTTTTTTTTCGGCAAAGGCAATGTCGGGCTTTCCGATCGAGAGGATCGGCTCTCCCTTGCTGAGTCGATCGACCACTTGTCCCATTACGCCGGTCACTTGCAGGGTGGTACGCGGCTTACCATCTTGTAGCGGAATACCCATGACCACCGAGGGGGTCTCCTCGAGTATCATGCTCAGCAGCCCGTTGTCGGCACAAATAAAATAATGCTCTTGATGAAAGGCCAGTAACAACTGGTCGGGTTTAGTGCCAAACAGATCGACCATAATCAGGTGAAATGTATGGGGCGGAAAATGCCGGATGGCACTTCGACATACATAGGCGGCCTGCGTATAGTTAAAGGGAGGAATGTTGTGCGAAATGTCGATCAGTTGAAAATCGCTGTTCAGTTGCAACAATTGCGCTTTGATGGCACCTACCAAATAGTCGGGGCTTCCGATGTCTGATGTAAGGGTTATCAGGGCCATAGCTATTGAATCAACGTTCCGTTTTTAAAGAAAAAGCGGTGGACCAGTTTATCGGTAAGATTCGGAAAAAGTTTATTCATCCACACCGTTCTAATACCTGTAAATGTAAGGACCAGTGTTCGCTTGCGCGAGGCAATCGCCGTTAGAATGTGCGTGGCGCAAAGATCGGCAGACATCATCTTGCTCTCGTTCATGGAGGTTTCGCCATGGGCCTCTGCCTTTTCGTTGAGGGCCGCCTGCCGAATATTCGAGGTGGTAAAACCAGGGCATACCCACATTACATGTACACCTTGGTGCAACAGTTCGGTACGCAGTGATTCCAGCCAACCCTGCAACGCAAATTTGCTTGCCGAATAGCCGGTTCTACCGGGCAGTCCGCGGTAGCCTGCTATAGAGGAGACGCCCACCACCACACCTTTTTGTTTCGTAATAGAGGGCAGGGCATATTTGGTACAATAGAGAGCTCCGTAGAAGTTTACGTCCATCAGCTTTTTAATAACAGCTACCTCTGCGTCGGCAAAAAGGGCGCGCATAGAGAGACCGGCATTGTTAATGAGAATATCGATCTGCCCAAAGGCCTGTAAGGTGCTTTCTATAAAATGACGACAGTCGTTCTCTTTGCTTACATCGGCCACGACCGTAACCAATGGGGCTCCGGCGTTTTCTTTGTTAAGCTGGTATAGTTTTTCTTGGTTGCGGGCGCAGGTCGCCACCTTGGCGCCTTTCGAAAGCAAGGCGATCACCAGCGCTTTGCCGATGCCATCGGTTCCACCCGTCACAGCAACCACCTTGTTGTTGAACGTTTGCTCCATACCCTCTGTTTCTACAAACCTACTTTAAAAAAGAAGAAAATGGGTTGATAAATGAAGCTAAAAAGTTTTGGTACAACCAGGTGTGGGGCTTATTTTTGCACTCCCAAAAACGAGGTTGATCTCGTAGCTCAGTTGGTAGAGCACAACACTTTTAATGTTGGGGCCCTGGGTTCGAGTCCCAGCGGGATCACAAAAAGGCCGTCTTTCGAGACGGCTTTTTCTTTTCGGTTCGTTGCGCGGAGAATTTAGGCCTTGACAGAGAGCGCTTGGCTCATTTTTGCCATTACATTTTTTGAAGTCATATCCTGGGCCAGGCAAAGCATATTTAAAAATGCTTTTTCTCCGGATATACCGTGTCCGATAATGACCGGTTTTGAAATGCCCAATACGGGGGTGCCTCCGTAATTCTCAAAGTTAAATCGATCGAAGTAGGGATTATGTAGTTGTTGATGACCCGCGATATCGTAGAGAGACTCAGCCATTTTTAAGATGATATTACCCGTAAAACCGTCACACACCATTACATCGGCTTTGCCGGTAAGCACATCCCTTCCTTCTACGTTACCGATAAAACGGATCTGCTTGTTTTCTTTTAGCAAGGGATAGGTGGCCTGCGCCAAGGCATTGCCCTTGGTCTCTTCTTCGCCCACGTTGATGAGCCCTACCGAGGGTTGGTCAATGCCCAGCATTACGCTTGCGTAGACCGATCCCATAATGGCAAATTGATTCAGCAGCTCGGGTTTGCAGTCGGCGTTAAGGCCCACATCGAGCAAGAGCGCTGTGCTTCCATCTGCTTTAGGAATGATCGTAGAAATAGTGGGGCGTATGACCCCTTCGAGCGCTTTGATGCTAAAATGTGTGCCAACCAGCATGGCGCCGGTATTGCCCGCACTCATAAACGAATCGATCTTGCCTTGCGAAAGCCAGCCAAATCCTACGGCAATCGAAGAGTTGGGTTTTTCTTTAAGGGCTTTGGTAGGATGTTCGTGCATTCCAATCTGCTCGGGAGCGTGCACGACGGTCGCGTGCTCGAGCGATACATGTTCTTGTTGCAACAGGGGCAAGAGCAGCTGCTCGTCGCCAAATAAACAAAGTGGAGTGGTCGGGAAGCGATCTTGAAATGCCTTGACGCCTTTAACGGCTTGACCGGGGGCATAATCCCCGCCCATCATATCAATACCGATAACCATGAATTACTTAGCCTTCAGGGGAGCTTTTTCTGCTACCAGCTTGCCTTTGTAATAAAGCTTTCCCTCACTAACATGAGCGCGGTGACGCAGGTGCGTTTCTCCGGTAGTACCATCGTTGCTAATGGTAGCTTCCGTGGCTTTATAGTGCGTGCGGCGTTTGGCACTTCTTTGCTGGCTGTGTCGGCGTTTAGGATTTGGCATAGAACAACTTTAAGAGAATTATGAAAGGTCTTTGAATTTATCGAGTCCTTTCCAGATCGGATTTTCTTTCTTTTCCGGAGAAGGGGTATCTTCTAATTTTTTGAGCAGCTCGCGAGCGGTTTTATTGCAGTAGGGTCCATCCATCTTCTCGAACGTGCAGGACTTTTGCATCGGAAGGCTTAGGTTAATGAACTCGTAGATCCAATCCTCAACATTCAAATGACTTTCGCCTCTCCCAATGTAGTACACATCGGGATCTTCTTCTTGATCGTTCATTAATTCGGGCTCCTCGACCATTTTGACCGTGATCGTAAACTCATCCCAAAGATCGAGTGGAAGATCGCTATTACAGCGGTCGCAGGTCACTTCGAGTTTACCTCCGATCTCGAAGGTGAGCAGCATAAAACCGGTTTGCTTTTCTAACTGCAGCTTGACCTTGGCCAGGCAGTGGCGAAAATCTTGCTGTTGAAAGGCTGCAAAGAACTTATCGCTGATCTCGTAGTGGAACTCGTGAACTCCGGGCTTTAACCCAACGAACGCTATGTCGTACTCCCGTCGACGGCCCATAGGACAAGTTTTCAGCGTGCGCAAAGGTAGGGTATTTATCTTATATTTTCGCTTCTGTTTTTTCGTTAATTTGCTCGCAAGCCATCCTTTAAATCGCTGGTTTTGAATAAGATAAACGATAGCCTCTGGCAAAACCGCATTGCCCGTCTTTTCGAAAGGGTCATGAAAAATAAGGTTTGGGTTCTCCTGATCTTGTTGGCCCTGGGTATTCGGTGGGCAGCGTTTTATCCAAGCTGGGTAGAAGACGTTTACAGCACCGGGTTTTTTCCTGTATTCTCTCAGGGGCAGCGATGGTTGCTGGGTTGGATTCCATTTAGCTTAGGAGATCTTTTTTATGGTCTGTTGGTCGTCTTGGTTTTGTATAAAACCGTTATGCTTTTGCGCGATCTGTTTCGAAAAAGGGTTGACAGGTCTTATCTGGTAAGTGGTGCGCAGCAGTTGATCTTTTTGTTTTTATTCGTGTATGTTTTTTTTAATCTGCTCTGGGGATTGAATTATAGCAGAGCGGGTATTGGATACCAGTTGCAGCTTATACCCGACAGTGCCAGCGTTGAAGAGATCGATCGACTTACGAATACCCTACTGCAAAAGGCATCTGCCAACCGTTCTATGTTAACGCAACAACAACGTCGCGATCGCCTCAAGAAACGATCGCTGTTCACAGAGGCCATGCAAGTGTATAGCGGTGGCGAGAGGCCCTATTCTTTTGCTTCGAATGCAGCCTCTTCTGTAAAGCCTTCGTTGTATAGTTATTTGGGAAACTACTTAGGATTTCAGGGCTATTACAATCCCTTTAGCGGAGAGGCCCAGGTCAATACCACCATCCCCGGGGTACTGCAGCCTTTTGTTACCCTTCATGAGTTAGCGCACCAGACCGGATATGCCAAAGAGAGTGAGGCCAATTTTGTAGGCTACCTGGCCGGAAGAGATCATCCCAACCCGTTGTTCAGGTATTCGGTCTACCTTGAACTGTTTCGCTATGCACAGTCCGAGTTGTATCGCATGGATAGTTCTCGTGCCCTCGCCATTTACAAAAAAGTTCCTGCGACCATAAAAAGTGATCTGCTCGAGATACGACGTTTTTACCTGGCGTATCAAACACCGGTAGAAAAATTTATTATGAAGGGCTACGATTATTTTTTGCAAGCTAACGATCAGCCGCAGGGCACGCGTAGTTATCACCAGGTAACAGGATGGGTGCTTGCGCTGGCGCGTAAAGAGGGGTGGGAGCGGTTGTAACCACAGCAGGTCTTGTGGGCCTTGCAGTAGGGTTAGAATTTATTCTTCCACATCATACTTTCGACAGGACGATCGGGTTGATTGCTGTACTTCGAATTTTTCTTTTGATCGTACGAAACCTGAATGGGCCCTTCTACCGGAAAATAGATGAGTTGTCCGATCGGCATGCCCTTATACACTTTTACCGGTTGTTTTACAGAGATCTCGAGCGTCCAGTTGCCGCAAAATCCTACATCACCCTTTCCGGCGGTCGCGTGAATATCGATGCCCAGTCGTCCGGTCGAGGACTTTCCTTCTAAGAAAGGGACATGGGCATGCGTTTCGGTGTATTCTTCGGTTACGCCCAAATAAAAGATATGCGGATAAAGCACGATCCCTTCGTCGGGAATTTCGAAATAATCGATCTGGTTGTGCTTTTTGGCATCGATCATGTGCTCTTTGTAGGTAGCCAGTGTTTTACCCAGGTGTACATCATACGAGTTACTGCCCAGGCACTCCGGGCGATAGGGGCTAATCTTGATGGTTCCTTTTTCGATTTCTTCCAGGATTCTGCTGTCGGAGAGGATCATAGTAGTATCTTCGGTTAGAGGCCGGCAAAATAACTAGGATTCTTTCGATCATGCCGATTATTTTTCAACAAACTCCGACTTCTCAACTGCAGATAGCCGTTTGGCATATCCGTGAGCCACTGTCGTTCTTTGAGCAGCGGCTACCGGGGGGTCGGTCCATAGAGCATCCGCAGGTAAAGGCTCGTCATCTGGCCGCCCGTTATCTTTTGTTGCAGTTGCGTCCTGATTTTACCCTTGATCGGCTCGTGGTGGCCGAATCGGGCAAGCCGCTTGTTGCTGACGGATCCTTCGATTTTTCGCTGACCCACTGCGCCGACCATGCCGCCGCTATTGTTTCTACAAGCGGTTCGGTTGGGGTTGACCTTGAACAACCCGGCGACCGGATCTTTCGGATTCGCCATAAATTTTTAAGCGATAACGACCAGGATTGTTTGTTGCAGGGCAGTGGGCTCTCTCAATTACAAGAAGGTCCGCAAGCTGCCGGCTGGCTTACCCGTTGCTGGTCGGCCAAAGAGTCCGTTTACAAATGGCATGGAGAACCCGGTGTTGACTTTAGGGAGCATATTCAACTCGAGAAAATAGATACAGCGGCAAAGACCCTTCGTTTTCGGTTTGCCCCTACCGATCAGCACGTGCAGGTGCACTACGAGGTTGTGCAAGGGATGGAACTTACCTGGGCGTCTTGCCCTTTGGACTAATCGTCGTCTCCGCTGTCGGCCGGCTCTTCGAGTAAGTTGAGGTTAACGTCCGCACCGGAAATCCCTTCTATCGAGCCCCGTATATGTGCCGCATTGAGCAACACTTTTTCGAGTTGTTTTTCGCGCGACTTCCAGAGCTTTTCCATGGCATCGCGTTCTTTTTGAATCGAGAGCTTCATATTCATAAAACCTTCGCGAATCGCTTGCCACTGGTCGGCAAACTCGCGACCGATTAGATAATCGTAGAGCAGTTGCATCTTGTCGCCCTTGTTTTCTTGGTTGCGCTCAACGAAACTAATGCGAATAAGCGCGTCGCGTAGCAAGTGTACGATCGCTTTTACCTCTGCAAAACTGCAGATCCAAACTCCTTCTTTTTCGCCAAAGCGGTCCATCTCTTTTGGAAAGGCTTGGGTAACCAGCACGGCAATATCGGCACTCAGGCTTCGTTGATCGGCCTTGAGCTTTTCGATCCACTCCGCCGAAAAATCTTTGGTACGTTTACTCTCAAAAATAATCTTGCCGCATTCTTGGCCCAATTTGTTGCGAACGGTCAGCATGCAATCGGCTCCGCGTACTCCTTTGCCGACCTCTTCGATCATATCGAATGGAAAGGCCGTTTGCAACAGGTCTTCTAAAAGTAATTCTTGCGCCTCTCCTTGCGATTGCATACTTCCCTGCTCGGCCTTGCGTTTCATTTCTTCGGCCAGTTTTCGCTGCGACTCGAGCTTCTCTTCCATCTCTTTTATCTTGAGTTGAAACTCGGTCTCTTTGCCTGCCAACCGTTGCTCTTCGGTTTTTCTTATTTCGGCGGCTAATTGTTCTCTTTCTGTTTGTAATTTCTTTTGTAACGTTATCTCAAGTTCTTCTTCTTTGGTTTTTAAGGCCCGTTCTTTTTGCAGATAATCTAGTTGTTGCTGGCGGGCTTCTTTTAATTTTTGTTCGTTCTCGCTATTTGTTTGCTCCAGTAATTTTAATTGTTGTTCGTATTCGGCCGCCATCGCTTTTTTTGATGCGGCCGCTATTTCGTCTTGAATCTTTTTTCTTTCGTCCTCTAATTTGAGCTGAAATTCTTCGTTCTTTTTTTTCTGCCAGTCGGCGGCCTTGGCCCGGAGTTCTTTCTCTACTTCTTCTCTAATCGCATCGCCCGGCGCAAAGGCGTGACCACAATTCGGACATTTAATTTCGGAAGACATACCCTCATTTTTTTTCAAATGTACGAGGGGGCGGGCACGAATAAAAAAACCCTCCTGTAGCCAGGAGGGTTAGGGTGCCCCGGATCGGAGTTGAACCGATACGGCCATTGCTGGCCACAGGATTTTCGTACCGCTTCGGCTTTCGCCGCTCCCGACTGCCGGGATTCGTGGTCTGGACTATCCCTTCGCCCTGTTCATTACTGAATGTAGGCGCCCTCCGTCTAGTCTCTACACCTTTCACCCATGGGGTGACTTGGCTCGGGATTACCATCTTTATTAAAAGGAAGGATTCCCCGAATTTGAAGGGTTCTGCTCCGATCGTTTCCAATCGGGCACTCAAATTTTTTTGTTCTTTGCTCTGAAAGTGTCAGTCTGGCTGTGGCAGTTGGGACAAAGCAATTTTAGATTACCTAAAAAATGATTGTGCCTATTGCCGTCAATATGATGTAACTCTAACGAAATGGGCTTATTTAACCAATCCGAAATATTGCATATTCCACAAACTGGTTTCAATATCCCCTCGCTTATTAGTCTTTTCTTAAGCTTATAAGATTGATAATGTGGATGTTTCCCTTCATGTATTATTTGTTTAATTGGAGCTTTAGGGGCATTTTTCATAAGCCCCTTTCCGGGTTGGTTGATTCTGTAACAACCTAAATCCAAGGCTCTTCTTTTAAACGAGTTGAAATGTAAATTTAATCTGGCGGCTGCAGCAGCCATTGATCCAGATTCAAGACAGGTTTTCAAAAATAAATCATCGGGAATTCGATCCTTTATCAGCTTTTCATAAGCCATGTAGAAAAGATAACATCTACTCATGCGAATTACAAGACTGAACAACGATTTCAAAGAACTTTTATTTAAGTCCTGCGTGTCTACCAATTTCACCACCAGGGCATTGGGAGACAAAAAAAATCCCCTCTTTGTCAAGAGAGGACTTTGGAGCGGAAGACCGGGCTCGAACCGGCCACCCCGACCTTGGCAAGGTCGTGCTCTACCAAATGAGCTACTTCCGCAAAAAAAGAACTTGACTCCCGTTAAGCGAGTGGGGAGCAAAAATAAGGTCTGCTGGCGTTCAAAAAAAATTTTGATCCCCTTATTTGTACTTGGGGGTATAGAGGCTGCTTTCTTGTACCGGAGCCGTGATCTTTTGGTAGCGCTTCGTGTACAACATGGTACAGGTGCCAAACAAAAACGCGACCAGACATCCTACTTGCAGATAAAATAAGAAACCAGAAGAAGAGATCCAGCTGTGTTTAAAGTCAGAACGTTCGATTTTCTCTAATTCCTGTTGATATTCTTGTTGGGCGTTCATGGGTAACGTTTAGGGTGCAAAAATAATGAAACAATGCTAATTATTAGGACCGCCCCTGCACAATGCGGTCAAAGGTTTTTTTGCCGGCTAAAAAGTAATTCCACAAAAGGGAGCCCCGGTACATTCCCTGCAGGCGGCCGCTACGGCGCTGGGGAAACAGACTCTCCTTTTGCCCCCATAATAACCAGCCATAGGCTGCGAAATGCGCCTTTGCCACAGCCCACCAATAGCCGGCGTCGCCCCCCAAAAAGGCCCGCCAAGCGGCTACCGCGTCGAGCGCGAGGCGAAGTGGCCAGACCCAGAGTAACGAGAGAAAAGGCAAATTCTTTAATAGCATAATATGGTTGTTGCGGTAATTGAGAAATGTTTTTTTGGCGTTTCCTGTTGGAAGGGTGCTACCTCCTTTGTGCCAGACTACCGATTGCGGGCAAGCAAAGACTCGATACCCTGCCAACTGAACTCTCCAGCAAAGATCGATCTCTTCTTGGTGTGCAAAAAAGTAGGGATCGAATCCTCCCATATTTCTAAACACGGATGCCCGAATAAAAAGGGCGGCGCCACTGGCCCAAAAAATAGGCACGGCCTGGTCGTACTGCCCGGTATCTTTTTCGAGTTGATCAAAAACGCGCCCGCGCGCAAAAGGATAGCCCAGTCTATCGATCCATCCTCCGGCCGCTCCGGCATACTCGAATTCTTCTCGATTGTCGTAACTGAGAATCTTGGGTTGACAGGCCGCAATGGTACTGTCTTTTTCTAGCAGCGCTACCAGGGGCTGCAAAAAAGACGGGCTCACTTCCACGTCCGAATTGAGCAGTAAAAAATAATCGGCCTCTACCTGCTGTAGCCCTTGATTGTAGCCTTGCGCAAAGCCAAGATTGTTCGGTAAGCTTACGATTTGTATTTGCGGATAGGTCGACTTTAAAAATGAAACTGATGCATCGCTAGAACCATTGTCTATTACCACCACCTTGAGGGCCTCGTATTGGGTGGCCATTACCGATGGCAAAAAAGTTGACAATAGCGAAGCTCCATTCCAATTTAAGATGACGATGGCAACAGTAGGAGAGGGCATGAACCGATTAAAATAATTATTCAAAAATACGGCATGGCCCTGATTCTCCCTTAAATTCGAATATGCTACGCGGGCTTTTTAATTGGAAAACACTTTTATCGCTGCTGGCCATTGCCATTGTGACCGGAACCATCTTTTATTCCCAGTTACTGGCCAAAAAAATTGCGGTGCGCGAACGGCAACAGGTCGAACAATGGGCCGAAGCCTCTCAGTTTTTA
This sequence comes from Sphingomonadales bacterium, assembly GCA_016872155.1. GTDB lineage: Bacteria > Bacteroidota > Bacteroidia > Chitinophagales > Chitinophagaceae > JJ008. The sequence continues at coordinate 1,317 of VHBB01000015.1, read as the reverse complement.
ATTCGAGCGCCAATGGAGGCTGATTTAAGGGTAGCTACCCGCATCTTGACCGAAAACGATTTTGTTCCCATTATTGAAACTAACGAGCGCGATAGTATTGTTAACTATGTTAATCTCGATAGTAGTAAAGTTTCCGCCTCTGCCTTGTACCTCAAGGAGCAGTTGATAAAGTTTAAACAACTGCATCCTCCTGTTAGCTGGAGTGACCCTACTGATGCCGCTAAGGTGAATCGCTTTTATTATGGCGAGTCGGCGCTGCTTAAGCAAGTACGCTATTTTCCGATCGTACAACTCTGTATCGTCGCCTTGTTTATTGCCCTTACCATTGTTTCGCTCCAGACCAGTTACCGCTCTTCTCAAAACCAGGTCTGGGCTGGTATGGCCAAAGAAACCGCGCATCAATTGGGAACACCGGTCTCTTCGCTACAGGGGTGGGTAGAGATGCTTCGAGAGATTCCCGCTGCCGGGCATGTGGTAGCCGACCTTGAAAAAGATGTGGACCGTTTACAACTAATTACCGACCGCTTTGGGAAGATCGGCAGTACGCCCAAACTGGAGCGCACAGAGCTCGTGGCACAAATAAGCGCGATGGTCGATTACATGAAAAAGCGCGCCGGAGGCAAAATTGTCTTCTCGGTCGAGAACAAATCGGCTGGTCCTGTTTATGCTCATCTATCACCTCCGCTATTTGACTGGGTCATGGAGAACTTACTTAAAAATGCGCTCGATGCCATGAATGGGGATGGTGCCATTACCGTTGTACTGACGACTTCGGAAAAAGAAGTTATAATTGATGTTACCGATACCGGAAAGGGGATACCCAAGCCGCAGTGGTCGCGTGTCTTTACGCCCGGCTTTACAACCAAGAAAAGAGGGTGGGGGCTTGGGCTCAGTTTATCGCGCCGCATTATTGTGGAGTATCACCGCGGCACCCTTTTTGTAAAGCACTCCGAACCCGGAAAAGGCACCACCTTTACCATTACGCTCAAAAAATAGTTGCTATATTTGCACCCCGCCGAATGGTTATTCGGTTTGTGGCCCAGGTGGCGAAATTGGTAGACGCACTACCTTGAGGTGGTAGCGCTGGAAACGGCGTGCTGGTTCGAATCCAGTCTTGGGCACATAAGTAGATTTAAGGCGATTCTTCTCTGGATCGTCTTTTTCTTTTTCCGCTAAATGGCTTACCAGTAAAGGGATTTCATTGAAAATGAAATTCACTTTTGGAGTTCGAACTACACCATTTTGCTTGTTATACAGTATTCCATCAGGGAATACCATCCTTTGGATGCGTTGCTTTTTATCATACTCGGCTGAAAC
>VHBB01000014.1 GCA_016872155.1 Sphingomonadales bacterium | reverse complement strand
ATTATTTGGGGGATTTCATGAATTCGAGTGCGGCTTTTAAGTCATGCCTTAGTGTTTCTACAAACCCAGATATGTTTATTGCAGCTGCTAACTGGTATAATATTTCGCTTAGAAAAGCTGGTAATATGTCCGCTGCCAACCTTTTTTTAAGGTCCATAAATCAAAATATTTCGTTAATTGAAAATTTTGATTATCTCCGAATTTTAAAGCTCTATATTGAAAATCAGGTGATAAATAATCCAATCGAATTTTTGAAAAATGAGGCCGGGCTAGGAGCTGCTTCGTATGGATACGGACTGGGTGTTTATTTACAGTTAAAAGGCGAAAATGAAAAAGCAGATCTAGTTTTCAATTATATTTTAAATTCAAGGCAATGGGCTGCATTCGGATATATCGGTGCTGAACAACAAAAGTGAGTACCTGTAGGATTTCTCAGACACAATGCCAAATTCAAAATCGAAAATCAAGACAGGAGGATAGTTCTTGACAACATGGTTTACCGAGTGAATCTGGATAGGAAAATTGGCTAGTTAAGGACCTCCTTATAATACAGGGTCAAACAAAAATCTTCATTTGGTGGACTAAAATCCAACAAAAAAAGTGTAACTAACAGATAATCAGTTAATTACGCTTCATTTTTGCGGAGACTGAGGGATTCGAACCCTCGATACCCTTTAGGGGTATACACACTTTCCAGGCGTGCTCCTTCAACCACTCGGACAAGTCTCCAAAGGGGGGCAAAAATAAGGAAAACCAGTGGGTTACCAGTTGCCGGACTGGTCGCGATTGAGTCGTTCAAAGGCTTCGTCAGACAGTTTGTGTTGCTTCCACTCGGGGTCGTACGATACGAACCAAGAGATCCAAAAGCTTCGGCTAAGTCGCATGATCCAAGGCTGTAAAATAATCAGCAGCAGTGCGTTGCTACCCATCCACCAAAAAAATCGATTATCGTTGGTCGAAAAGCCGATGAGTATCCACCACGCCACAAGGGTCGATACGGTTAGGGCCACGGTCAGCGCATAACTAACGTAGCCGGTACCATAATAGAAACCTACTTCGATCTCGGTGGGTTGTCCGCATACCTCGCAGGTCACGGGCATATCAAGGTTACCCTTGTAGCGCAGATTAAGGGGATTCGAAAATAATTTCCCTTCGCGGCAGCGAGGGCAGCGGCATTGCAGTGCCGATTGCAGGTAAGATCGCTTGTTGTTGGTTGACATTATTAATGCGGTAAATTTTCTTTTATTGATCCATACACCCAAGTACCGGCAATAGCACTGAGCAGTGTTACAATTACTACAAGGGCGCCGCTACCGATCTGAGCAAACAAAGGTCCTGGACAGGCTCCTGTCATCGCCCAGCCAAAACCAAAGAGCAACCCTCCGTAGATCTGTCCTTTGCTGAATTTCTTCTCTTCTAGTCGTATCGTTTCTCCATCGATAGTCTTAAGTCCAAGACGCTTAATAAGAAATACGCTGATGGCGCCCACAACGACAGCTGACCCAATAACGCCATACATATGAAAGCTTTGCAGTCGAAACATCTCCTGAATTCTAAACCAGGCAATTACCTCTGCTTTGATCAGTACTATGCCAAATAAGATGCCGGCCAGTAAATATTTAATATTGGATGATAAAGGACTGCTGAGTTCGCTTTGATTCACGCACATGGCATTTTCGGAGCGTATCTCGAAGTCTGTATTGATGGGTTTTTGCATAGAAGGATTGTTATAATTAAGGGTAGTTACATTTTTAAAATAAAAGGTAAGATCAAGTTGGCCATAATAAAACCACCTGCCATAAAGCAGCAAGTAGCGACAAGTGAGGGCCATTGTAAATTGCTCAATCCCATAATGGAGTGTCCAGAGGTACAGCCCCCGGCGTAACGGGTGCCAAAGCCCACCAGAAAACCGCCAACGACCATTAATATAAATCCGCGAGTGGTTAGCAGGGCGGGCCAGTTAAATACTTGCGAAGGAACTAGTCCGTTGTAGTTATCAATTCCATAGGTAGCCATTTCACTAACCAGCTTAGGGTTTACGACCATAGGGGTGGAGTCCATTAAAAAATTAGCCGCTAGGATGCCACCTAACAATACTCCTGCCACAAAGAAAAGATTCCAGATCTCTTTTTTCCAGTCATAGTTAAAAAAGGGAATCTTGGCAGGAAGACATGCGGCACAGACATGTCGCAGCGAAGAAGAGATACCAAAGGTTCTGTTGCCAATAAGTAATAACAGAGGCACTGTCAATCCAATTAAAGGGCCTGCTACGTACCAGGGCCAGGGTTTTGTGATCCATTCAGGCATAGGATATACGTTTTTTATAATTCAAAACTAGTATTTAAAAAAAGCTGTCTTCGGTCATACAGATCGGTACCACTTTTATGCAGGCTCCATTGGTATCCCAGATTGATCTCTTGCTTACCGACTCGCCATTGAAGCGCATTATAAAAGCGATTGTGATCAAATCCTACATACCCCGATTGAACGGCCCATAAAAATTCATTCGATAATTGATAACCCAACTGATTGTTGGCCGATGGTCTCCAAAGGGGTACAATAAAAGTATTTTGAATGCGCAGGCGAGTGGCAAATCGATAAGCATCGCCGCCTATACCAATAAATCTAAACTCGTACCAGGCGCGGTTGCGATTGTTGACTTTGCCCAGCAAATAATTTCGCTGGATGCCAAGTGTTGTCCGCAGCTCAGTATAAGTATCCGTAGCACCGGCAGCATTTTTGATGGTGGTAAAGCCATGATAGGAGAGTGGACTATACCAAAAGATCCAATTTTTATTGAGTTTCCAATAAAGCCAGGGGCGAAAAAGAGTCACCGAAGGGTAGTGAAAGATATTCTTGTCTTCTGTTTTATAGTTTGCTTGCATGCGCTGGTGAAATTCAAATCCTACTGCTTTTGTAGGCTTTTGCCAATGAATCACATTTACGCGTAGCCAGGCCTCACGACGATCTTGGCTATGCGCCTCGGTCACGAGCACCATCAGTAGCCAGATCGGTAAGATTATTTTCACCTTCACTCAAGGTTGGGTAGACGAGCACACAAAATCGGTAAGACTAAACCGGCCACTGTCCTTAATGGCTTTAAAACCTCCTTTTACATCGATCAATTTATCGTAGCCACGCGCACGCAAAATGGAGGTGAAGATCATCGAGCGGTATCCACCCGCACAATGCACATAGTAGGTTTTATCTTTATCGATCTTGGCCATGTTGTCATTAACTACATCTAGTGGCAAATTTTCTGCGTTGGCGATATGCTCGCTTTGGTATTCGCTCGCTTTACGAACGTCAAGAATAGAAACGGCATCATTTTTTTCCAGCTCTGCTAATTGATCGGCGTCGATAGAAACAATCTGATCGATTTCTTTACCGGCAGCTTGCCAGGCGGCGAAACCTCCTTTTAAATAACCGATGGTATAATCATAGCCTACTCTTGCCAAACGGGTTACTACTTCTTCTTCGCGTCCTTCATCGCAAACTAGTAAGATCTCTTGTTTAATATCGGGTATCATGGCGCCGACCCAAGGGGCAAATTGTCCATCTATGCCAATATTGATGGAATTAGGAACAAATCCTTTCGCAAACGTTTGTGGGGCTCTTGTATCAAGTACCAGCGCACCTGTTTCGGTAGCAGCCGTTTCGAAGGCATCGGGACTAAGGGCTTGTTGACCTCTCTCTAGCACTTTGTCGATGCTCTCGTACCCCTGAATGTTCAGCATTACGTTGAGGGGAAAATAAGCAGGAGGGGCCGCCAGACCATCCGTCACTTCTTTGATGAACTCTTCTTTTGTCATATCAGCTCTAAGAGCATAGTTAGTTTTTTTCTGATTGCCCAGCGAATCGGTAGTCTCTTTGCTCATGTTCTTTCCGCAGGCACTGCCAGCACCATGTGCAGGATAAACGATCACCTCATCGGGGAGGGGCATAATTTTATTTCTAAGAGAGTCGAATAAATAACCGGCTAGTTTTTCTTGGGTGAGGTCACTAGCTACTTTTTGTGCTAGGTCGGGGCGGCCCACATCACCAATAAAAAGGGTGTCGCCCGAAAAGATGGCATGGGGTTTACCCGTAGGGTCTAGTAGCAAATAACAGGTGCTTTCCATGGTGTGGCCGGGAGTATGCAAAACTTTGATGATAAGCTCTCCTACCTTAAATTCTTGGCCATCGCTGGCAATGATCGCGTCAAAGGCGGGGTTAGCATTGGGACCATATACGATGGGAGCTCCCGTTTTTTTACTTAGGTCTACATGTCCCGACACAAAGTCGGCATGAAAGTGGGTTTCGAATACGTATTTGATCTTCGCATTGTTGCGAGCAGCTTTTTGAATATAGGGCTCTACTTCCCGCAATGGGTCAATAATAACGGCCTCTCCTTTACTTACTATGTAGTAGGCACCTTGTGCCAAACAACCGGTATAGATCTGTTCTACTTTCATATTTCTTACTTTAATTAGCTATGCAAATTTCGTGTAATTTTTTTCATCCCGCGGGTGACGAAAGTCACATTACTGTCTACTTCCTAAGGCCTCTTTAACTAACACATAAACGCCCATCACCAGCACAAACCATCCGAATCCTTTTTTAAGTTGGGCGCCTTCTATTTTCTTGCTCAAGGCATTACCGGCAAATATGCCTAGTACGGCCATTAATGTTACAACAAGAAGTAACGACCAATCCATAGACTGTTGCGAAAGATCTCCGGTAAATCCTATTAGCGATTTGGCAGCAATAATGAGCAAAGAGGTTCCTACTGCTTTTTTCATGGGCAGTTTGGTCAGCATCACCAGAGCTGGAATAATTAAAAATCCTCCCCCGGCTCCTACTAGTCCTGTAAGTAGCCCTACTAGGGCACCTTCTAACACAATCAGGGGATAGTTATAAGAGAGTGCACCCTCTGAACTTTCAGTATTGTTTTTTTTATCTCTGATCATTGATACCGAGGCAGCTACCATCAACACGGCAAACAAGATCATCAGCAATACGCTTTTGGTCAGCACCCAATCGCCAAACTGCAAAATGTTGGTAGGAATGTTGGGTACTATCATCTTTCGCGTCAAAAATACAGCCGCAATCGAAGGTGCTCCAAAGATGAGTGCTGTTCTTACATCTACCAGTCCCTCTTTGTATTTAGGGTACACGCCTACCGCGCTGGTAAATCCTACTATAAAAAGAGAATAAGCGGTGGCTAGTACGGGCTCTACACCTAGCAGATAGACAAGGACAGGAACGGTTAGTATTGATCCTCCGCCTCCGATAAGACCGAGCGAAAGTCCGATGAGCAGCGAAGCGGCAAAACCGATTAACTGTGCTGTTGTTAAACTAATTGCTAGTGCAGTGATCATGTAAAAAATTTCGACAAAGCTATTGAAGTCGCTGTAATACGACCGTGACTAAGGTCACGAAGTAATTTCGATCATATTTCGGTGCAAAATAAGCTCTCCTCGTTGCTCCATTTTTTTAAGTAAGCGCGAGATGACCTCTCTGGAACTATTAAGGTCTTCGGCGATCTGCTGGTGTGATATTTCGAGATGTTTATTTCCCGTCTTTTCTTTAAAGCGCTTTAAATAAAAATGTAATCTCTCGTCCATGTTACGAAAGGCAACATCATCGATTACAGATAAAACCTCGTCGAATCGACTCCGATATGTTTGCAACACAAACTGATACCAACTTCGATGATCTTTCATAAGTGTGTCCATCAGTTGGATAGGTATCAGCAAGATCTCGCAGTCCTCTTCTGCCACAGCAGTAATTTCGCTTGTATCGGACTGCATGGCACATATCATAGATACAGCACAGGCCTGCCCAGGACCCAGGTAATACATTAAAAATTCTTCGCCTTCGGGTCCTTGCCGGTAAATCTTTACCCGACCTTGTAAGATCAGCGCAGTCGATCGGATGTATTGCCCTGTTCTCATAATGACCTCTCCTGCAGTAAAGCACTGTTGCTTAGACTCTTTCTCAATAAGATCTAAGACGGCGGGCTCAAATTGTGAAAAAAGCTTTTTAAAATTCATTCTATTTTTTTTGCAACACCAGCTCCATCTGCGAACTGCGACTTCCTTTTATCAAGAGATGCGTATGCTCAAATTGTTGTTGCTGTAGCCATTGTCCGGCGGCCACCGCATTCTCGAAGCGAAGAAAGGGGTGTTCGATCTTATTAAAGTCTCCTCCTACCAGTGCAACATGCTCCCATGGATATTGTGCGATCAGTGCGGCAATGAAACGATGCTCGGCAAGACTCTCGTTGCCCAACTCGGCCATGGCGCCGAGCAACAATATTTTTTTATTGGCTTTTAATCGGGCAAAATTTTCGATGGCCACCCGCATGCTGCTGGGGTTAGCATTGTAGGCATCTAATATGATGGTGTTGGTTCCTGCTTGCAGTAGTTGCGAACGACTATTCGATGGCGCATAGGCTTCGATGGCCGCGACAATTTTGGGCAGCGGTACGCCAAAATGATTCCCCACAGCTACGGCTAGCATTACATTGGCAAAATTATAATCGCCGACCAGTTGGGTCTTGAGTATATAATTTTCATTGATGGCCCCGCTCGGTGTATGCGTCAATCTTACTTGTAAAAAAGGATCGGTAGAAGAGGAGTGCTGTTCTTTCGACTCATTGCCCGGTACGATCTCTCCTTGGTAATCGGCCTCTTGGCTGCCATACGTAATACAAGTAGGAATGCCCTTACACATGTTACGCAGATAGTCATAATCCCACATCACAAATGCAGTGCCTTTATGACTGCGCATAAAATCAAATAACTCACCCTTTCCTTTTTTGACACCTTCTTCACCACCAAATCCTTCTAAATGTGCCTTACCGCAATTAGTGATGATACCATGTGTGGGCTGCAAGTACTCGCAATAACCTGCAATCTCTTGTTGATGATTGGCGCCCATTTCTATTACCGCCATCTCGGCATCGGCGCCCACCCGCAACAGCGTAAGTGGAATCCCAATATGATTATTGAGATTGCCTTGGGTGGTATATGTTTTGAAATGGGAAGAGAGTACGGCATGTACTAGCTCTTTTGACGTAGTTTTTCCATTGCTGCCGGTAATGGCAATAAAAGGGATCTTGAATTGCTGGCGGTGGTGCTTGGCCAGTTGCTGCAGGGTCTGTAGTACGTTATCGACGACGATGGTTCTTTCGTCTATATAGGCATTGGGATCATCAATTACAACAGCGGCGGCTCCGGCCGCCAAGGCTTGCGCAGCAAATGCATTTCCATCGAAGCGGTCGCCTTTGAGTGCAAAGAAAAAATCACCGGCTTGTAATTGGCGGGTATCGGTTTGTAAGCGGGGATGCTTTACATAAATTTGATACAGCTCGGTAATAGACATAGTGCAAATGTAAACAGGTAGCTATAAAAAAACCCTCCGTATCGGGAGGGTTTAAAAGTATCTTGGCAATTATTAGCGTTTTTGTCTTCTGGTCGGAAAGAACAGACCTGTTCTTCTTTTGGGTCCAACCTCGGGGCTGCCTACGCGGTTCATGGCGCATCTAAAACCAATGGTGGCCGAAGACTGGTCATCTTCGAGATAGCGACGGGTGCCGGGGCTCAGCCAATAAGCACGGTCGTTCCAGCTTCCACCTTTATATACTTTAGAGCGAAGCGGATCGAGTAGGGTCGTAACGCCATATCCGTAGGTGGCGGCCGAAAGTGAGTCGCCATCCAAGAAATCAGCAACGTTACCACGCTGGTAATTTCTTCTGCCACGGGCATCGGCTTCTGTTACCTCCAGCATCTTAACGCGTCCAAGGCTATCGCGCTCATAGCGGCTGCTGGGGTCAAGCGTAGTAGAATCGGCCACATACAGCTTCATGAATTTATTTCCTCTAAAAGGAGCCGGTTGATCATCGTAGTCCAGTGTCGAAAGAGGACGATAGGTGTCTTCTACCCACTCACTCACATTGCCGGCCATGTTATAGATACCAAATCCATTGGGGTAAAATGATTCTACGGGGGCTGTATAAAAAGCGCGGTCGTTCAATCCACCTGCCACACCGGCGTTATCGCCTGCTCCTCGCTTAAAGTTGGCAAAGAATTGACCCTGCATACTTCCTTTGCGATTTTCTCGCAGGCCATTTACATTTTGAGCCCAAGGATAGATCTGTTTATTGGATTGCAATTCCTCGCCGCGCTTTCCTTCTTTAATGCTGCGACGGGGGTTTTGTGCAATCAGCCCATAAGCGGCATACTCCCACTCGGCTTCGAAGGGAAGGCGGTATTCCGGGCTTACGATACCTGATTCTATGTTGGGTACACTGGGGGTGCTACCTCTGCTGGGCTTCATGGCCTTGCCGGGAGGTGCCGTGTACAGTCCGAGCACATATGCGCGGGTATTAAAATTGTTATCTCCTTGCTGCGCACCGGGTCTCAGATTGTTCTTATTGATAAAGCCTTTATCGACCAATGTCTTTTCGTTGTAACGGTCGGTTCTCCACAAACAAAAATCTTTAGCTTGCTTCCAGCTAACGCCAACTACAGGATATAAATTAAAGGAGGGATGGCGAAAGTATAGCTCCACCGATGGCTCGTTGTAGCTGAGCTCGCTTCTCCAAACCAGGGTGTCGGGTAGGGCGCCTTCTACGATCTTGAGATTCTCAGGATCAGAGGGGTCAAATACTTTGGCCAGCCAAAAAATGTACTCGCGGTAATGCACGTTGGCAACCTCGGTGCGGTCAATGTAGAAAGAAGGCACAGATACCCGGCGAGGAATGTTGTTCCATTCGCCCATGACATCCTCTTCGGTTTGCCCCATGGTGTAGGTACCCCCTTCTACAAAAACGAGTCCGGGTCCATTGGCCTGGTCTTTGTTCTTGGCAACCTGAAACCCGCCTTTATCGTTATAATTCCAGCCGGTTACAGAAGATTTGGGGGATTTTTTGGCAAAAACACCCTTGCCCTTGCACGAACTGAGCAAAGAAAGGGAGCCAAGGAGCAGCACACAAAGGCTAAAGCGCAGAGTATAAACCATAGTTTCAACAATTGGCCCTTCAACGGGAAGTCAGAAATAAACGCACCCAAAGGTCGGTTATTGCCTATGGACGGCAAACGACCGAAAGGGAAAAGCGAATTTAAGTAGTTTGACTCAATTCAGCTTGCAGGGATTAATATTTTTGCCCTGTCGCAACTCGTTTATATACAGTTAGTTATAGGTAATCAACCTTTTTTGGGTATTTTTTTAAAAAAAAGCCAAAATTTAACAATAAACTGGCTTTTGCTGCGTTTATCCCAAATTGCGGGTTCTCAGGTTCTTTCTGGGGCCCCGCATGGTCAGAAAGTAGCCCCAAAACAGTTGATTTCCAGTTCTTGAAAAAAAATTGCTTTTGAGATGCTTTTTAACCAAAAACGCTATATTTACATCATTATTAAAAAATTTCTAATGAGACCAACTGCACTAAAACTAACTGCTGGTATCCTGCTTTTCTGTGGTTTAACTGCTACCGTACAGGCCCAGACCAATCCCATCAATGTTGTAACGACCGCCGTTCCTTTCCTACGTATTGCTCCTGATGCCCGTTCGGGTGCCATGGGCGAAATGGGGGTAGCTACCTCTCCCGATGCATATGCAGGTATCTGGAACGTAGCCAAAGTGGCCTTCAACGACAAGAATGGAGGAATCGCTGCTACGTACACTCCCTGGATGAAAGACCTGGTAAGCGATGTTTACCTGGCTTCTTTGACCGGATTCTTTAAATTAGACGATAACCAAGCTCTGACCGGAACAATTCGTTATTTCAGCTTGGGTAATATTCAGTTTACTGACTTTACCGGTGCTTCACTCGGTACCGAGCATCGCCCTCGCGAGTTCGGTGTTGACCTCGGCTACTCTCGCAAACTCAATAGTAAGAGTGGAGTAGGTATCACCTTAAAATTCATCAATTCTGATCTGACCGGTGGTCTTACCAATGGTAGCACTACTTATAAGGCCGGATCTTCTGTAGCCGCCGACCTGGCTTATTACCATGATGGTAAGAAGAATGGCAATGGTTGGGCTTGGGGAGCTGTGCTCTCTAACCTCGGTGCCAAGATCTCTTATACTAATAATGCCGATGCCAAAGACTTTATTCCTGCCAACCTGGGTCTGGGTGCTACGTACACTAAGAAGTACAGCAGCAACAACAGCCTAACTTTCGGTGCAGAACTCAACAAGTTGTTAGTGCCCACGCCTCCCGGCGAAGGTGCTACCGCTGCTGACCTGGCCGAGTACAGAAGCAAGAGTGTTGTCGGTAGCTGGTTTAGCTCACTGGGCGATGCCCCCGGAGGTTTTGCCGAAGAAGTTAGAGAAACTACACTGGGCGCTGGTGCTGAGTGGTGGTACAACAACCAGTTCGCGCTGCGCGCGGGTTATTTCTACGAGAACAAGACTAAAGGAGATCGTCGTTACTTCACCACTGGTCTCGGTGTTCGTTACGATGCCTTCAATTTCAACTTTGCTTACCTGATCCCTTCTGGAAGTGGTGTTAACCGTAACCCTCTTTCTAACACGCTTCGCTTTACCGTAGCGTTCGATCTGGGTGCTAAAAAATAATATAGCGTTCGAACTTTTTACAAAGGCCCCGGTATTAGCGGGGCCTTTTTGTTTATTTGCAAAAAACGAGGCTTATGTCGTTTCGCATTGGATCGGGAGTGGATTTTCATCAATTGGCCGAAGGGCGAGCACTTTGGATCGGAGGCGTTTGTATTCCGCACCACAAGGGAGCCGTTGGCCATAGCGATGCCGATGTGCTTTTGCATGCTATCTGCGATGCACTACTAGGGGCGCTGGCATTGGGTGATATCGGCATTCATTTTCCCAATACCGATGCGGCCTATAGGGATATTGACAGCAAGGTGTTACTCTCTCGCTGCCACCAGCTGATTACCCACAAGGGATATAGAGTGGTCAATGTAGACAGCACCCTTTGTCTGGAGGCCCCCAAGATCAAGCCCTATGTAAGTACGATGTGCGAAGTGATTGCCGGTCTTTTGCAGATTAGCAAAGAGGACGTTTCTGTCAAAGCCACCACCACCGAAAAAATGGGATTTGCCGGTCGCGAAGAAGGGCTTATGGCGTACGCAACGGTGTTGCTTCAAAGAATATAAAGAGGCCCTGCTTATCTTTGCAACGTGTCTGTCGTGCCTATTAAGATCATCAACCGCTCTTCTAATGCGCTCCCTGCCTATGCCACCGACGGTGCTTCGGGCATGGATGTGCGAGCCTATTTGAACGAACCTGTTACCTTGGCTCCTCAGGAGCGAAAATTGATACCCACCGGACTTTTTGTAGAGATTCCCGCTGGCTACGAGATACAAGTGCGTCCTCGCAGCGGCCTGGCCCTAAAGCAAGGTATTACCTGCCTAAATAGTCCCGGTACCATCGATGCCGATTATCGTGGCGAGATCGGGGTTATTCTCATTAATCTTTCAACGCAAGATCAATTAATTCAACCCGGTGACCGCATTGCGCAACTGGTCGTGCAACAAGTGGCCCGCGCCGAATGGAATACCGGTACCGAACTCTCCGAAACTACGCGTAGCCAGGGAGGATTTGGTCATACTGGCCTTCAATAATTCTCTATGACAATTCGCCAACTTTTTGTACTTGCCCTGATCGTACTGCTTTGTTCTTGCAGGGCTACAAAGACCATTCAGACGGCGATCGTAAAAAAAGATACGGTGTCGGCAGAAGATCTCTCGCGCGAGAGGGCCCGCCTCGATTCTATTGCTTTTATCAATGAAAATTACCAGCAACTGCTCTCTAAACGCATCAACTATACTACGTTCAACGCCAAGATGGATGTGGATTACGAAGAAGGGGATGGAAAGAAGCTGAGCGTAAATGCCCAACTACGCATTTATAAAGACAGTGTTATTTGGGCCTCGCTAACGGCACTGCTGGGTATTGAGGGATTACGGGCCTACATAACCCGTGACTCGGTTAAACTACTCGATAAACAGAACAAGATCTATATTGCCCGCAGTGTAGCCTACTTGCGAGAGATAACCGCACTGCCGCTCGATCTATACTCGCTACAGGAGCTGCTGATCGGCAATCCGGTGTTTTTTGATTCTACCTTTACCTCGTATAGCCGGGGTCCTGGTACGATCTCGTTGCATGGGGCCACTGCCTTTTTAAAATTGCTCTTTACGATCGGGGAGACCGATAAGTTATTGCAAAGTGCCAAATTCGACGATCTAGATGAGATTAGAAATCGAACCAGTTTTCTGTTATATGGCGAATACGAGAGCAAGGCGGGGTTTCCCTTCGCGCTCAAACGAAATATTGCCGTTGCTGAGAAGAAAAAGCTGAACGTAGAGATTCGCTACAAACAATATGCTTTTAATGAAACGTTAAGTTTTCCATTTACTGTACCTAAAAATTATCGCCGCGATTGAGCAATAAAATTTATTTTGCAGGCATTCGTTATAAACGTTTCATGTACCGATCATTGCCGTTGCTTCTTGTTTTACTCGCTGGTCTTGCCGTTGGTGCAGGGGCCCAGCCTCCTGCCGATAAGTCGGCCATGGAAAAAGAGCGGCAAGAGATACAAAAAGAGTTAAAAGAGATTCAGCAACTCTATGAATCGGTAAAAGGACAAAAGAAAAAAACCCTCAGCCAGCTCAATGTCCTGAATCGTAAGATCTCTTTACAAGAACGCTATATCGGTAACATTAGCCGCGAGATCAGGTCTATCGATGATGATATTTACCTGAGCGAACTCGAGATCTACCGGCTCAACAAACAATTAGACACGCTGCGGGTACAATACGCCCGGTCCATATCGTATGCCTACAAGAACAGAAGCAATTATGATTATGTGAACTTTATCTTTTCGGCCAGCAGTTTCAATGATGCCATCAAGCGTTTCTCGTATTTAAAGAGCTACCGCGATTACCGCGAAAAGCAGGTGGCCAACATCTATCGCACGCAAGAGCTGATCGGTCAGCGAAAAAAACAACAGCTGGTACGTAAGGATCAAAAGAGTGTGGCGCTCGAAAAGCAGACCAAGCAGATCGAAGAGCTGGCCGTTCAGAAAAAAGAGAAGAATGCCGTAATTAATCAATTAAAGAGCAAAGAAAAAGAACTCGAGAGGCAGATCGCCTTAAAGAAGAAACGCGACCGAGATCTGCAAAGCGCGGTGCTGGCCATTGTGCGCCGCGAGATAGAGCTCGCCAAAAAGGAGGCCGAAGAAAGAAGAAAGGCCGCTGCTGCCAATGCTCCTGCCAAAGGAGAGCCGGTCGTTTCTTCTGGGTCAACGGCAAGTACGTCGGGGGCTGCCGGTAAACCGCTGGCATCGACCGCAGGTGCGACAGAGACTACTTCGAAACGAAATGACCCTGTAAAGCGCCCCGACAGCTACCTCGATCTAAATGCCAGCGACGTTGCGCTTAACAGCAGCTTCGAGGCTAATCGCTATAAAATACCTTGGCCGGTAGATAATGGGATAGTGGTGCTCAAGTTTGGCGATAACAAGATCGAAAACACATTACTGACCATCGATAACCCCGGTATTACCATTGCCACACCTTCGGCGGGCTCTACCGTAAAGGCAGTATTTAATGGTGAGGTGCGCGGGGTCTATAATCTCGGAGACGGAATGGCCGTTACGATTCGACATGGAAAGTATTTTTCTACCTACAGCAATTTGTCTACGGTAAGTGTAGAGAAGGGTAGTATCGTAAAGACCGGACAGGTGATTGGAAAGACCGGTCGTGATGACGATGGAAACGGAGGGCAGATCGACTTTATTCTAACGATGGAAGCCCGCAAGATCGATCCACAAGCCTGGTTGCGCAGGTAGGTTGCGCGGTCCCTTATTTTTTTGAAAGAAATCGTGCGTACAAGGCCTCGTAGGCGGGTATCACGGCATTGATATCGAGGGCAAGGGCTTGCTCTTGTGCATTTTTTCTAAATGTCTTTAGCAGCTTTTCATCTTTTAATAGACGAAGGGCATATTGGCTCATGGTATCCACATCGCCTACTCGGCTCAAGAACCCTGTTTTTTCATGAATATTGATCTCGGACAGTCCGCCGGCATCGGTAGAAATTACAGGCACTCCGGCTGCCATGGCTTCGAGCGCGGCCAATCCAAAGCTTTCGTATTCGGAGGTAAGCAAAAAGATATCGGCAATAGCCAATATATCTTCCATTTGCTCTTGCTTTCCTACGAATAGAATATCGTTGCAAACGCCCAGCTCACGGCTAAGGTCTTCTGTTGTGCTTCGTTCGGGTCCATCGCCCACGAACAATAATTTGGTGGGCACTTCTTTTTTTACATTGGCAAAAATGCGCACCACATCGGTTACCCGTTTGATCTTTCTGAAATTCGACGCGTGTAATAAAAGCTTTTCGTCGTTGGGAGCAATAGCTTTTCGAAAGGCATCGATCGGCTTGCGACTAAACCGGTTTACATCCACAAAATTCTTTATAACCTCTATTTCTTTGGTAATGGCAAAGTAACGATAGGTCTCTTCGCGTAAGTTTTGCGATACGGCGGTTATGGCATCGCTTTCGTTGATCGAAAAGGTGACCACAGGGGCATAGGTCTTGTCGCGCCCCACTAGTGTAATGTCGGTGCCGTGCAGGGTGGTGATGACAGGAATATGAATCCCTTCTTTGGCAAGGATCTGTTTGGCCATATAGGCGGCCGATGCGTGCGGAATGGCATAGTGCACGTGTAGCAGATCGAGTTGTCTGTTCTTGATTACATCGACCATGGTACTGGCCAGCGCGGTTTCGTACGGCGGAAAATCAAATAAAGGATAGGTGGGCACTTGTACCTCGTGGTAGATAATGTGCGGATCGAACCGGTCTAGCCGTACGGGTTGTTGATAGGTAATAAAATGTACCTCATGACCCTTTTGAGCCAGGGCCTTGCCCAGTTCGGTGGCCAGCACTCCCGACCCCCCAAATGTTGGATAACAAACGATACCGATCTTCATAGTAAAACAGTTTACAAAGGTAGCTTTTTCGGGGTAGGGAGGCCGCTAAATTTATTATCTTCAGATTATGATAACCACGTTGCTTCTCCGGTCGAACCGGACCCGATTGCTGCTATATGCCGCGCTGTTGTGCTCAGGTTTTACAATGCGGGCTGATGCCCAAGCCAACGATTCTATTTTTATTCGGCGATTGGCCGACGAGATCTTGTTACGGTCTACGGCCTACGAAAATCTGCGTGTGCTTACCAAGCAGATCGGGCCTCGATTAGCAGGCTCTGCGGGTATGGTCAAGGCCGAGCAATGGGGAGTAGCCGCTATGCAACGGGCCGGTGCCGACAGCACCTTTAAGCAACAGTGTATGGTACCGCATTGGGTACGCGGCGGGCAAGACCAAGCTCGTGCCTTGGTCAATGGAAAAAGTATTACCCTCGATGTAGTGGCATTGGGTAATTCGATCGGAACCGGACCGGCAGAATTAATGGCTCCTGTACTGGAAGTACGTTCATTCGAAGAATTGCAACAAAGACAGCAAGAAGTAAAAGGCAAGATCGTTTTTTATAACTATCCGTTTAATGCGACCCTGGTGCGTACTTTTCAAGCCTATGGTGATGCCAATAAGTTTCGCGGCCAAGGTCCTTCGCAAGCTGCCCGCTACGGAGCACTCGGTGTCGTAGTCAGAAGCATGAGCCATAGCACCGACAATCATCCTCATACCGGGTCGACCCGTTACGATAGTTTGTATACTAAGATTCCTGCTGTTGCCATTGGTTTGCAAGATGCCGATCGGCTATCGGGTTGGATCGCGCAACGTTCTGCACCGGGCTCCGTACAAGTCGGACTTCGCACGCTGGGTCATTTTTTACCCGATACGATTGGGCATAATGTTATTGGAGAGCTAAAAGGAACCCTGTATCCTAACGAAATTATTACAGTAGGGGGTCACCTCGATAGTTGGGATAATTGTGAAGGAGCTCACGATGATGGAGCCGGTTGTGTGCAGACCATCGAGATCTTACGTGCCTTTACCGCCATGGGCTATAAGCCGCAGCGTACCATTCGGTTTGTGCTTTTTGCCAACGAAGAAAATGGATTGCGCGGGGGTACCCAATATGCCGAAGAAGCAAAGCGCAAAGGAGAGAAGCATGTATTCGCCCTCGAGTCGGATGCCGGTGGATTTACGCCGCGCGCGCTGGGCTTTACGGTCTCTGATGCGCAGTTTCAAAAGCTCATGCAGTGGCAACCCTTGATCGCGCCCTATGGTTGCTCGGAGTTTTCTCGCGGCGGCGGGGGTGCCGATATTGGCCCGTTGAATCGTTTATTCAATACGCCGGTAGCCGGCTTGCAACCCGACTCGCAGCGGTATTTTGATTATCATCACGCACGCAGTGATGTCTTTGAGGCGGTCAATAAGCGGGAGTTGGAGTTGGGTGCCGTCAATATGGCGGCCCTGCTGTACCTGATAGATCGGTATGGGTTATGATCAGCAAGCGGGTTCTAATGGTGAGGCCCTTTGCCTTTGGTTACAACCCGCAAACGGCGGTCAATAATCTTTTTCAGCTAGAGACGGCCAGTGATGCTATTGCAGAAAAGGCCATGCATGAATTTGATACGCTAGTCGCCCTTCTACAAACAAAAGGGGTAGAGGTTCATGTGCTGCAGGATACGCAAGACCCACCAACTCCCGATGCCCTCTTTCCCAACAACTGGATCTCTTTTCACGAAACGGGTCAGTATTTTTTATACCCGATGTTTGCGCTGAATAGACGCGCCGAGCGTAAGGCCTCGGTCTTACAGTATATTGAACAGCGATTTTCTTTTTTTAAGAAGGTCGATCTCAGTTTTTACGAGCAGCAAGATTTTTTCTTAGAAGGAACAGGCAGTATGGTCCTTGATCGGAATGCTAAAATTGCCTATGTCTGTCGTAGTCCTCGAACCCACGAAAGGGTACTGAACAATTTTTGCCAGCTTGCCGGATATACACCTTGTATTTTTGACGCTACTGATAGCGTCGGCTATCCGTATTATCATACCAATGTAATGATGACCCTAACCAACAAACAGGCCATTGTCTGTTTGGATAGTATTGCTAACGACGGGCAGCGACAACAGCTGCTTTCTTTTTGTAGCGAATCAAAAAAACAGGTGGTAACGATTACGCGAAAGCAGGTGAGTTCTTTTGCAGGTAACATGCTCGAACTTCAGGGTCATGGTGGGCTGCCCTTACTGGTCATGAGCACGCAAGCCTATCGTTCGTTGACCCCGTTGCAATGCGAACAACTAAGCCACTATAACGAAATAGTGCACTGTGCGCTCTCTACGATCGAAGAGGTCGGGGGTGGTAGTGCACGTTGTATGCTCGCTGAAATACCCGGCTGATCAGCGATCGGGGAGTACTAAAAAAATTACGGGGCGTTTGTGCAGATCCGGTAGCTGTTGTTTCCACTCGGAAACCGTTTGGGTACGCACCCACTCGGCAGGTCCGGTCAACGCTACGGCTAGGCAAAGAAGCGTAGAGGGCTGCAGCTGTTGAAGCAATGCAGCCAATAGTTGATTGTTACGGTAAGGGGTTTCAATAAAAAGTTGCGTAGTATTCTCTTTTTTCGCAGCGGACTCTATTTGCCGGATCATTTTCTCTCTCGCCTTCTCTTCTATGGGTAAATATCCATAAAAATGAAACTGTTGCCCATTGCCTCCACTTGCCATTAAAGCGAGTAAGATTGAACTGGGCCCAACAAGGGGTTTAACGATGGCACCGTGTCGATGCGCCAGTGCGATCAGCTCTTGCCCGGGATCGGCAACACCCGGACAACCCGCTTCGCTAACAATACCAATAGCATCGTTGGTCTGGAGTGATTGTAGAAAAGCAGCGGTGGTCGCAGGCTCACCGATCGTATGCCAGCTGTATTCATCAATGACCATCTCTTTCCAGCATTTCTTAAAGTAGCGACGGGTGGTTCTTTCGTTCTCGACAAAAAAAACCTTGCATTCTTTAACGGCCTCCATAACGTACGTAGGCAGTACCTGCGTGGCCTCGGGGTGTAACGGGGCGGGTATCAAATAAACGATGGTCATACTTTTTTTACCTGTCGTACACTTAAGGTAGCCGCAATAATGGCATAGGCGGGCGCCAGCCATATCATGGCATGCATGGCAAAGAAAACGATTCCGTTGCCAATGGCCAATCCTCGGTGTTGAGAAGAAAATAAAAGGCTTTGCTGAAGCGTAAACCGGTTACGGGCAAATGAATAATCGAGCATAGAGGCGCCAAAGTAATAAGCTTCTAGGGCCAGTGCGATGAGCGGCGTAATCCATCCGGCCAATGGCACCAGCGAGAGTAAGATCAGTCCCATAAAATACAAAAGCTGTCTTCCGGCATTGTGTAGGGCCAGCCGTATGCCGCGCTTGGCATCCTCTTTTACATCAGACCAATTAAAGGGATATTCTTTGCCATCGAGCAGGGCCTCGGTTTTTTCGCTTAAGTACGTAAAGGCAGGCGATCCGACGATCAGTAACGCATATTTGAATAGAGAGAAATAAAACAGCATCAACACCAGTCGAAGCATCATGCCATTCATGACAAATAAAAAACTCAGCCATTCGTTTCGCTCTTGCTGTAGCCAGTTTTCAATGCCCAGCTTTTCGCTCATCCAGGTAACGGCCTCACTCGAAGAGCCTGCAAAAAAGTAAAGCGACGTCAAGGCTAAAACACTGTAGACGATACCCGGCCAAAGAATTTCTTGCAGCAGCCGATGGCGCTGTATAAGCAAATGAGCTTCTTTCCAAGACCGAAACGCAATAACGATCTCTTTCACGGGTTCGACATTTATTACGATCAGCTGACCGCTGGTGATCAGAATTTAGGGCAGTTGAGTTTTTTGAGGCTGGGATCGGAGGGTTGTCTAATATAGATCAGCGAGATCTCCATGCCACCCCTTGTATTGGTGGCGGGTCTGAGCAGCGATGTATTGGCATCGTAACTGGCGCCTAATCGAAGTCCTTTGAACTCAAGTCCCACATAGGGAATAAAGGCATCGTTAAGACGGTACCAACTTCCGACATAAACATTGACCGGATCTTCTTCGCTTCGATTTACACTGTACGAGAAGGCTCCTCCTACGAGGGTATTGGTGGCTTTGCTCTGCATGCTATGATTGGCCGCAAGGTGCAAGTAGTGATAGCCTCCAATAGGAATACGCCCGCCGGCTTGCAGGGTGGTTCTGGTGTTAAGAATATATTGTCCGCCCTGAAAACTCTCTTTGGGGCGGTTCAGGTGGTACATAGAGGCGCCCAGGTAAAAATTATTATAGCCGTTGGTGCTTCCACTATACAGCAAGCCCGCGCTTAGATCGAAATAGCCAATGCTAAGTTGCTGGCTGTTGAAGATCTCACTGGTAACACCGGTAAAGCCGAGCGGGGTCAACTGATCGGCAAAGATCAATTTGCTTACATCAAGACGTTTGTTAATAAAGGCTCCTTGAAATCCAACCCCTACCTGGTGCAACCCATCCTCATCCATTCCTTTATGATAAGAGAAAGAAACACCAGCGTAATTGGTATTGAGTACGCCATTGCCGGCCTTATCGCTCATGGCCAGTAGGCCGACTCCCATGTTATCGGTAATGGGAATGCGATTATGCAATAGCCCAAAATCGACCGATACAGTTTGGGTAACGAAGGCATTTTGGATGGTAGGCCATTGATTGCGATAATTTCCGGCCACGCGAAGGGCACCGTCGAACTTGCCGGTCAGCGCCGGATTAAGGGTCAGGGGCGAGGCAAAGAATTGCGAAAAATTAGGGTCCTGTGCCTTGGCAATTGATGCAAAAGCAACGACTACGGTCAGGGTCAATATGATCGATCTCATCGTCATTCAATAACGCAATAAGGGTATCCAGATTGCATGGAGATGAAAGTTACGGAATTTCAGCGAGTTATTAGCTCTGGAGCTTGGGTCCAAAGGCCAGGTCGCCGGCATCGCCCAGCCCGGGGACAATATAGCTTTTTGCAGTTAGTTCGTCGTCAATAGCTGCGCACCAGATCTTTACATAGGGGGCCTGTCGAAGCAGATTTTCGATACCGGCGGTGCAAGCGATGGCGACGACTACGTGCACTTCGCTGGGCTCTCCCTCTGCCCTTAGTTCTTGGATGGTCTTAACCAGCGAAGCGCCGGTGGCCAACATGGGGTCGGCAATAATTAAAACCCGACCTGCCAACTCGGGACTGGATACATATTGCAAGCTGATCTCAAAACTTCCATCGGGATGATGTTTTCGATAAGCGCTAATAAAGGCATTGTCGGATTGATCGAAATAATTGAGCAGCCCCTGGTGTAAGGGGAGTCCGGCCCTGAGCACCGTGGCTAAGACCGGGTAATCCTTTAGCACTTGTTGAGTGGCGGTCCCCAAGGGGGTAGGCACCTCTTTTTCAATAAAAGGCAATGTCTTGCTGATCTCGTAGGCAGCTACTTCGCCAATGCGTTCGAGGTTTCGTCTAAAACGCATACGGTCTGTTTGTATCGAGGTATCGCGTAATTCGGCGACCCAGTTGCTGACCAGCGAATGTGACTGACTAAGATTAATGACCATACTGTAATTTTCGGTAGATGGGCTACATTTACAAATCTACAAAATAAGCCGTATGGAATATCGCGCTATTGGTTTAATGAGTGGCAGCTCGCTGGATGGCCTCGATGTGGTGTATGTTACATTTTTAGAACAGGGCGGACAATGGAGTTTTTCAGTAGGGGCTGCTGCCTGTATTCCATACACCAACGAGTGGGTAGAGCGGTTGCGCGGCGCTACCAAACTTTCGGCCAGGGATTATTGCCTGCTACATACTGACTACGGTCATTGGTTGGGAGCTCAGGTAAATGCCTTTATTGAGCAGCATCAATTACACTATAAAGTAGCTGTGGTGGGCTCTCACGGTCACACCACTTTTCATATGCCCGATAAACGAACTACAGGGCAATTGGGCGATGGAGCAGCACTGGCGGCGTCTACCGGACTCTCGGTGGTAACAGAGCTGCGGGCCCTCGATGTGGCCTTGGGTGGACAAGGCGCACCGATCGTGCCCATTGGAGAAAAATTTTTATTTGCCGGCACACCGTATTTCTTGAACCTCGGGGGTATTGCCAACATTTCTTCGGCCACCGAACCCTATGTTGCCTTTGATGTCTGCGCCGCCAACCGCGTGCTTAACATGATCGCTTCGCTGCAAGGGCTTGACTACGATAAAGGAGGCGCTCTGGCCGCATCGGGAACGGTCGATGAATCGTTGTTACAACAACTAGAGCAGCTGCCGTATTATCAACTACCCTATCCAAAATCGCTGGCCAATGATTTTGGAACCGATGTGGTATTTCCGTTGGTACAGGCGGCGGGACTTTCTGTGCCGGATAGCTTGGCCACCTATACAAGTCATATCGTAAGACAGATCGCAGCTTCGTTGCAACAGTTAATTACATCTCCTGCTGCGCAGTCTACAACCGGAGCCCGTATGCTGGTAACAGGGGGCGGTGCCTGTAACGAGTTTTTGGTCGCATCACTTCGAGACGCACTTATCCCCATGGGCGTAACGGTCGATGTTCCCGCAATTGATATTGTGCAATACAAAGAGGCGCTGATAATGGCCTTTATGGCGGTGCTTCGTTGGAGACAAGAAAATACGGTACTCGCTTCTGTTACCGGCGCTACGCGCGATTCGATCGGCGGTGCTTTGTGGATGGGGCAAGAGGCGTAAGTAGCTACGCGATCAACTTTTGGGTACGTTGCTTTAAGACGACGATCGCCTCTTCTTCGCTGCTGAACATGTTGTCGATATTGACCAGTCGCGCTGCGAGTTTATCGTAACGCTTGGTCATTAGCCAAAGAAAGATATGTAAGTAATGGATGCCTTCGAAGGTCAACACCTTGCGATGAGCCATCTCGGTTTTTCTTTTTAAGAACTCGCCGGGAATATCGGTGTAATGCAGCGCGGGGCGCTCATGATGAATAAAGTGATAGCCATCATTCCAGCATGTCTTGTTGTAGGGGGTATTGATGCAGTTGATGGTATTCTCTTCGGGATTGTCGGGGTTTACAAAGGCATGCTGGGCCCAATTGCCGAGCATCATAACGATGCGGGCAAAAATAAAGGGGACTATAAAGACCAGCAGCGTAACGAATAGGTTTAACCAGCACATCAATACACAAAAAAGATAAAAGGTAAGTTCTCCGGCGGTCAGACGCAAATAGAATTTTTTTCTGTTGCGACTAAAGAAGTACAAGAAAGTATCCCTAAAACCCAACAGCAAAAAACGCGACACATATTGTAAAAAGCCACGCAAACTATCGCGTCGATAGCGAAGGGTACTACTGGCATCATCCTCCATATTATTTTCAACGTGGTGCATGCCCATGTGATGCGCAAAGTAGGTCTCGGGGGTATGCCCGAAAAAAGGGCAAACGATCCAGATAACCCAGTGCTGCAAGAAACTAACTTCTTTTTTAAACAGTTTACGATGACAGATGCAATGCAACATCAACCCAAAGCGTCCTTTAAAATAAAGTTGCGCGATGTAGAAGTACAAAGCGTAGGCGATCCACCAAAAGGCACCTTGCAGCAGTGGCGTATATAAGAGGATGGCCAGGGGAATCACCAGTGCATGAATAGCCGTTAGTAATTGAATAAACGGCAGGTCTCTGGGGTCGTTAATGTAGCGCAGCCAAAAACGCTCGTAGCGGCTAAATCGTACGGGTAGCTGGTACGTTGGGTCAAGCAATAAGGTGGGCAGGGTTCGCATGCGTTAGCTTAGTCTTTTTTCTTTTCGAAGGTGCGAACGCGGGTCGTGGCACCTCCTTCGAGCGTAAGCGGTACGGGTGTGTTGGTTTTCCAATGTCCTCTGGTAAAATCAGGGATATCAACGGTTCGGGATTTCTTTTCTGCCGAGCGTATGCTAAGCGGTACGATACAGCTCCAGGCCGCTGCATCATACACATCTTGGTCGAGGGGAAGTCCGTTGCGCAGGCAGTCGATGAGTCGCCAGTCCATAATAAAGTCCATTCCTCCGTGTCCGCCTACCTCTTTGGCAATCTCTCCGATATGTTTGACCAACGGAAGTGTGTACTTCTCTTCTAGTTTTTTCTGTTCGTCTGTCTTAAGCCAGCTATGTCCAACAGCGATTCGGGCGGGGCCAGGCCATTTTTGGGCCATCCCCTTGGTACCGCTCAGTAGATGAATACGGGAGTAGGGGCGGGGGGTCGATACATCGTGTTGCAAAAGAATGGTCTTTCCTTTTACGGTGCGAATGATCGTATTGTTCATATTGCCGCGGTACGACTGATCGGCATAGGGAGCAAAGAAGGGATCGGCGGCGGCTTTTTGTTTGGCCAGTGGCGCGAGACTAAAGTCTGCGGTGCTCATGCTGACCAGACGCTCCATTACATCGCCTCGGTTAATGTTCATGCACTGCGCCACGGGGCCCAGTCCGTGCGTGGGATATAAGTTTCCTTCCTTTCCGATGTTTAGCTTGAGTCTCCACATATCGGCATAGGCTTTCTTATTAAAGAGCCAGTCTTGAGAAAGGTCATGAATATAGGCTCCTTCGCTGTGTACGATCTCTCCGAGCAGTCCTTGTCGCACCAAATTGAGCGTAAGCAACTCAAAGAAATCATAGCAGCAATTCTCGAGCATCATACAATGCCGCTTGGTTTTTTCTGAGGTCTCGACCAACTGCCAGCATTCATCGAGTGTAAGCGCGGCCGGCACTTCGGTGGCCACATGTTTACCTTGCGTCATGGCATAGACGGCAATGGGGGTATGTAGTGTCCAGGGGGTACAGGTATAGATCAGATCGATATCGGGATCTTCGCACATTTTTTTCCAACCCTCTTCTCCGCTGTATTCTTTGGCAATTGGGCGCTGCATGTCGGTCAGTGTCTTTTGCGCTCGGGTAATTCGTTCGGGATACTTATCGCCCAGTGCAACGATGGTCGTGCCCTCGATATACGATAATCGCTCTACGGCATCGGACCCTCGCATGCCCACGCCAATAATGCCAATACGAACAGTTTCGATCTTGGGGGCCGCATAGCCACACATGTTAAAGGTCGGCGGGGTTTGCTCAACTTTTCGGGCTCTTTCGACTTGCTCGTCGCTGGCGGCCAACAAAGGAAGGGCACCGGCCATGGCAGAGCTACTTAGCGCAAGTTGCTTTAAAAAATTTCTTCTTGGGGTTGGCATAACAACTATTAATCGTTTAACAGATCGGGTCGACGGGTACGCGTTCGCTCGAGGGCTTGCTCGTGACGCCATTCTTCAATAAGGCGATGATTGCCGCTGAGCAGGATGTCGGGCACGCGCCAACCCCTGAATTCTTCGGGGCGGGTATATACCGGCGGCGATAGTAATTGATCTTGAAACGAATCGGTAAGCGCCGAAGTTTCGTCGTTGAGCACGCCGGGTATTAATCGACCAATGGCATCTACCACCACCGCCGCAGGCAACTCGCCTCCACTCAGCACATAGTCGCCGATCGAGATCTCTCGTGTTATATAATGGTCCCGAATTCGTTGATCGATGCCTTTGTAATGTCCGCATATCAACAGCAATCTTTTCTTAAGAGATAGCTGATTGGCCATGGGTTGATCGAAGGTGGTTCCGTCTGGTGTTAAAAAAATAATCTCGTCGTAAGCGCCCTTGGCCGAGAGAGCTTCTATGGCGTGGGCCAGCGGCTCGCACATCATAACCATGCCCGCGCCTCCGCCATACTGATAATCGTCTACTTGTCCGTATTCATTTACCGCCCATTGCCGAAGAGGATGTACGGCAACCTGTAGCAATCCTTTCTCTTGCGCCCTTTTCAGAATGCTGTGCGCAAAGGGACTTTCCAATAAGCCTGGCAAGACCGTTAGGATATCGATGTGCATACGGCAAATATAACCCGCCGTTGCGGCCTGCGGCGCTTTTGAAAAAAAAAGAGCCCCCCGGTTACGGGGGGCAAAAAGGTAACGGTGTAGCGCAGCATGACCGATCAGGCCACAGGAATGGTGTGCACATTCTTGGGTTTTTTGATGGCAGTTTTGGGTATCGAAATACGCAACTCCCCACTCTTGTACTCGGCATCGATCTTTTCGGCATTGCAGTCTTCGGGCAAGCTAAACGATCGCGACCAACTGCTGTAGTTGTATTCCCTTCGGTTGTAGCGCCCTTCTCGCTCTTCTTTTTCTTCTTTCTCTTTTTCGGCCGAAATGGTGAGCATGTCCTCGGCGGTCTCTACTTGAAAATCTTTTCGGTCCATACCCGGTGCGGCGACCACCACAATGTATTCTTTGTCGGTCTCACTTACATTAACGGCAGGAACATTCGATACGCGGGTCAGGCCCAGGTACTCATCGAGGGGAGTGAACGGCCGACTTTTTCTACTAATTGTTTTTCCATGGTATATATTGTTTTGAAAGTGGCACTACTGCTTTTTCAAAACTATACCCGGTCGTACCCATTGCTCAATGATACGCTGCAACGGGCTACTGATAAATATCAGATTACTTAGGCCAGATCGGCAAAGTAGTGATGAAAATGGGGGATGGTCTCGATACCTTTAAAGTAGTTCTCGATATTGTATTTTTCGTTGGGGCTGTGCAGGTTGTCGCTGTCCAGTCCAAATCCCATAAACACAATTTTTATTCCTAATTCTTTTTCGAGAATCGAGCAAATGGGAATGCTGCCCCCTCCGCGCACGGGAATGGGCAGTTTGCCAAAGGTAGCCTCCACGGCTTTGGCTGCTGCTTGGTATCCTACACTATCAATGGGGGTCATGTACGGTTCTCCGCCATGGTGCAACGATGCTTTTACCTGAACCGAGGCGGGGGCAATGCGGGTAAAATAATCCAATAGCTTTTGGGTAATCTTGTCAGAAGATTGGTTGGGTACCAAGCGGGCCGAGATCTTTGCATAGGCCTTAGAAGGAAGTACGGTCTTGGCCCCTTCTCCGGTGTAGCCGCCCCAAATGCCATTGATCTCGAGTGTGGGGCGTATACCCGTACGCTCATAGGTGCTATATCCTTTCTCGCCCCACAGTTCGTTAACGCCCAGGTCTTCGCTGTATTCTTTTTCGCTGTACGGAGCTTTATTGATCAGCTTTCTTTCTTCGGGTCCGGCCTCTACCACATCATCATAAAAACCGGGAATGGTAATATGATTGTTCTCGTCGTGACAGCTGGCGATCATCTTAGATAAAATGGTGATGGGATTGGCTACAGCTCCTCCGTAGATGCCACTGTGCAGGTCTCGGTTGGGTCCGGTTACCTCTACCTCTATATAGCTGAGCCCTCTGACCCCGGTATCGAGCGAAGGGTTTTCCATACTCAGCATAGCCGAGTCGCTAATCAAGATCACATCGGCTTTTAGCAATTCTTTATGCCGGGCCACAAAGGGGCCCAGGTTCGGAGAACCCACTTCTTCTTCTCCTTCGATCAGAAACTTTATGTTGGTGCGAAGCGTCTGGGTTTGGCAAAGAATCTCCAACGCCTTTACATGCATATAGAATTGTCCTTTGTCGTCGGCCGAACCACGGGCATACACTTTTCCGTCCTTGATAACCGGATCAAAGGGGCCACTATGCCATAGCTCGAGGGGATCGGCCGGTTGTACATCGTAGTGCCCGTATACCAAAACGGTGGGCGCCGCCGCATCGATTATCTTTTCTCCATAAACCACCGGATAACCTTCGGTGGGCATTACATCGGCACGGTCACAACCGGCTGCGAGTAAACTTTTTTTAACGGCCTCCGCACAACGGATCATATCTTCTTTGTGTTCCGACTTGGCACTGATCGACGGAATTCGAAGCAGATCGATCATCTCGTTCAAAAATCGTTCTTGATGCTGTTCTTGGTATTGTTTCCACAGGGCAGACATAGTAAATAGTTATAGGCAAAGATACAGGGCTTACGGCTCTTTCTCGCGCGGGGCAGGTGGTAAGATCGCCGCCTTGGTCAGCGCATCCTTTCCGTATCGCTCATTGATCTCGTCCATGGTTTGGTAGAGCTGTAATTTCTCGGCCGTTTTTTCAAAAAGACTCATCTGTAAATTGATCGGTACCAGGTGGCTGCAACGAACCCCCAGAAGTCGCACGGGTCGGCCCGGTTGATACAATTGTTGAAACAATAATTTTGCTTTGGCTGTGATCACATCGTCGAGTGCCGTATAATCGATGGTCTCTTGCTTGGAAACAACATCGAAGTTGCCGTATTTGATCTTGACGGTAATGCAGCCGGCTAGTTTTTCTTCGCTTCGTACATCGGCGGCCGTTTCGACACATAACGAAACGATCTGTTGCTGTAAAAAAACCGGATCGGTATAATCTTGATCGAAGGTTTGTTCATGGCTAACTGATTTTTGTTCCCACTCGGTGTAGACCACCGCGCTTCCAATACCTTGTGATTTCTCCCAAAGCGACTCGCCCCATTTGCCCACATACGAAGACAGTACGGCCACGGGCGTGCGGGCAATATCCTCAATGGTGTAGAGTCCTTTACTTTTTAATAGCTGAGCGGTCTGTTCGCCCACGCCATTGATCTTATCGATCGACAGGGGCCATAAAAATTCTTTCTCTTGGCCTGGCTTTATTTGTAAGAAGCCATTGGGTTTTGCCTGATTGGTGGCCATCTTGGCAATAAAGCGGGCCGAGGCTAGTCCGCACGAAAGGGGGAGTCCGGTTTGCGCGGTAATATGTTTTCGCAGCTCTTGCGCAAACTTGCTGGCTCCAAAAAAACGGTCCATCCCCGTTAGGTCCACATAAAACTCATCGATACTGGCCTTTTCGAAAAGCGGCACTTTTTCGGCGATCAGCTCGGTAACCCAGCGCGAATATTTTCCATATTGATGACGACTGGCATTGGTAACAATGGCTTGCGGACAAAGCTGCAACGCTCTTTTCATGGGCATGGCCGAATGGATCCCGAATTTTCGGGCCTCATAACTACAAGTGGCCACTACCCCTCGTTCAATAGAACCCACCAATACGGGTTTGCCACGCAGCGACGGATTATTGATTAGCTCGACCGAAACAAAAAAGGAATCCAGGTCAAAATGGGCAATATAAGGTTGGGGCTCAGACAACGATCAATGCAAATAAATGTCCAGTAATCCCTCGGGTAGGCGCACCGTTACGGTCTGTGCAGTATGATCGATGGCAACAAGGGTGTCTTCGTTAAGAGGAATCAATACTTCTTTGCCTTCGATGTGCAGGCGACAAAGCAGTTGTTGTGGTTGTTCGATGATCTCTTCGATATTTCCTAAAGGCGGTTGCCCTTCTTCTGCCAGCTGATAGCCGAGTAAACCGGCGGGGGCTTCTCGGTGAGCATATTGTTTAAACTGCTCTTCGGGCAGCCAGCAATTTTTTCCGACCAGCCGTTGGGCCTTTTCGCGGGTATCGATCTCTTCGAACAAGAGCAGCGATTCTTTATCGGTGGTGCCTTTGGCCTTTTGAATAAAATACGGAACGAAAGAATCTTTTTTTAACTCTATAAAAACGGCGGGAAGTTTTTTGAGATCTGTTTTTTTGCCCAGCTCATGTTGCAACAGCAGCTCACCGCT
>VHBB01000013.1 GCA_016872155.1 Sphingomonadales bacterium | reverse complement strand
ATCGATGGTATTGAGGGCATAAGGAGGACCGGCAAAGATAAAATCGTACGATTCGTTGCACTGCTCTATAAATTTGAATACATCGGCACGAATAACCTGACAGCCCTCTAGTTGCAAAGTTTCGACGGTCTTTGAAATAAAGCGGTGCATGGCCGGGTCTTTTTCTACAATGGTCAATTGCGTAACGCCGCGAGAGGCCAACTCGTAGCTTATGCTACCGGTACCGCCAAAGAGATCGAGCGTTTTAATGGCAGAAAAATCAATGCGGTGCTGAAGCATGTTAAACAACCCCTCCTTTGCAATATCGGTCGTGGGTCGGGTATGGGGCATGTGTAGGGGCGGAGTAAACCGACGTCCGCCATGCTCCCCTCCTATAATGCGCATAGCAAAAGATCGTTGAGCGTAGTAAAAAAATGGGCCGGATACGAAAAATGACTGGCTTCGAATGTCGCTTCGCGGCAAGCCACATGGGTAAAGTATTGCCAGAGCTCCCGGTAAAGGGCTGAATCTTTTTCGAGCAACCCGGTAAGCACCAGCTCTGTTTCTGCAGGGCTCACCAACTGAGCTTCGCATACCGAGAGTAAATAATAGAGCACATCGGCGGGGCTTTCGTACGCAAAGGTTTGAAAGAACTGAAGCCTGTTATTTTTAAGCACAATAACACGAAACGTTTCGATCCCGACATCGACCAGCAGTTTGCCTTGCGCACCGCTTTGGCCGGCGCTGTCTAGCGCAAGTTTAAAGGCATGTCGTACACGGGCTTTCGGAAAAAAAGATTCGCAGCCCCGATACAGCGATGCTGGAACCGGATAACCCAAACAAAGTTGCCATTCGGCCATGGTCTCTGTCTTAAAAACGGCCGGACCCTCAAAGGGATACATGGATTGATGCAGGGCCTGTAATTTTTTTTCGTCAAATCCGGCTACCGGCAACATAGACAGATCGGCAAGGTCATAAGCGATCTCGACTTGTTGATGCGGGTGCAATAGATTTTCTATAGTGGCAATAAATGTCTCGAAAACAGGTTTTTCCCACTGGCCGATCTGCACATAGCCCAGGGCCGCTAACTGCTGTGTATTTCGGTTCTTTAGCGCATAAGCAACATGCGATTTTCCGAATTGTAAACCCAGTATTGTATCTGAGGAGGCCGAAGTGGCAGTCGAAAACTCGAACAGACGATTGTAAACCATTTCCATTGTTGCAATAATAGAGAAAATTTATTTATCGTAGGTTTGCCAACCAGGCATGTCACATTCTTCCGTACCGTCTCTTCAGTTCGAAAATTCGCGCCGCCAACTTATTCGGATGGCGCTGCCCATTAGCCTGGCCATCTTTATTCCGCAGTTTAATTTTGTAATCAACAATATCTTTTTAGGCCACTACCTAAAAGATAGCCTGGCCCTGGCCGTAGCGGGTATCACAGGGGTTTATTACTTGATATTCGCAGCCGTTGGCTATGGGCTTAACAATGGGTTACAAACCCTAATAGCTCGTAGAGCCGGAGAAAACCGACCCGAGGAGATCGGAAAATTATTTAGCCAAGGCATTTGGATCGGACTTTTGCTGGCCCTGATCGGAATCGCTACCACCTATACCCTAACCCCCTGGCTGTTCGATCTACTTATTCAAGACAAAGAGGTACTGCAAAAAGCCATCGAATTCTTGCAGATTCGTATTTGGGGATTGGTCTTTTTATATGTCTATCAACTGCGCAACGCGCTACTGGTAGGAACCAATCAAAGTCGGTATCTCGTTGCCGGCACCCTGGCCGAAACTACCGCCAACATTGTATTGGACTACCTGTTTATTTTTGGTGCAGGAGGCTTTCCCGAGTTGGGGTTCGTAGGTGCGGCCTATGCATCGGTACTCGCCGAATTTATTGGCATGTTCGTGATCTACCTGGTTATTCAACGAAAGGGGATCGCGAAGCGCTTTCAGCTTTTTACTGACTTTACGTTCGACCGCGGGCAAAACAAGCTGATCCTCTCTGTTTCGGCCCCGCTGATCTTTCAACATGCCATTAGCATTATTAGCTGGCAATATTTCTTTTTGCTCATAGAGCACCACGGTGCTATAGCCATGAAGGTCTCTAACATTATGCGCAATATTTTTGGGTTGTTCGGATGCTTCTCTTGGGCCTTTGCCGCCACCACCAATGCGATGGTCAGCAACTTGATCGGTCAGGGAAAGCAAGACGAAGTGCTCTCGACGATCAAAAAGATTATGCAGCTCAGCACCGGTACGGCCCTACTTATTGCAGCGCTGCTCAATGTATTTCCGCAAGCCTTTTTAGCGCTGTTTGGTCAAAACGATGTCTTTGCTATCGAAGCATTGCCTGTGCTTCGGGTGGTAACGCTGGCCCTGGTGATGATGTCGGTCTCTACCGTTATGCTCAACACGGTAACGGCTTCGGGCAATACGCGTATTTCGTTTTACATCGAGGCTATGGCCATTGTATTTTACTCGGCCTATGTATACCTGGTAAGCGAATATTTCTTTTTACCCATTAGCTATAGCTGGATGAGCGAGTGGCTCTATTGGATCTGTCTGTTTACGCCGTCTTTCTTTTATATCAAAAGTGGTCGGTGGAAAAATAAAAAGATCTAAGCTGCTTTTCTCTTATCGATTCCATTCGTAGCGAACGGCCGTATTGCCGGAAAAATTTTCGACAGGCACCCTGAATTTTTTTATTTCGATCACTACCTGTTGGCAGGCATGGGCCGCAGTAATTCGCTTAACAATAGACATGGCCAGCGTTTCGAGTAAGTCGCGGGGTATGGCCATCTCTTCTTTAACAACCGAAAATAATTGTTCGTAATCGATGGTCTCTTCAAGATCGACAAGAGGAGTTATGGTCGAGGCCTCTGCCGCTAACCGACCCGTGGCAATATCAACCATCGATTGGTCTTGGCCTGCCACAACTACTTGCAGGTCTACCTGGTATTCGCCTCCCTCTTTTCGTTCTTCGGGATACAATCCGTGGTAGCTATAAAAGCGAAGACCTTCTACTTTAATGGTAAGTAACCCGGGCATACGTAATACTAAAAGGTAGATAATACTGCTACTAATGAAGCCCGGCCGCACTTAGATAACGCTCTGCATCGAGCGCAGCCATACATCCGCTACCTGCTGCCGTAACGGCTTGGCGATAGATCTTGTCTTGCACATCGCCCGCTGCAAAAACACCGGTACGATTGGTTTTGCTGCTGCCCGCAATTGTTTTGATATACCCGGCTTCGTCCATATCGATGTAGGGCTTAAAGATCTCCGAGTTAGGCTGATGACCGATAGCCACAAAAAAAGCACTCACGGCAATGCTGGTCTTTTCGTTTGTTTGATTATTGAGAATACGAACCCCCTCTACTTTTTTGTCGCCCAGTATCTCGTCGGTTTCGCTGTTCCAGTAAATGGTAATATTGGCGGTATTTTTTACGCGTTCTTGCATAATCTTGCTGGCGCGCATTTCGCCGCGGCGAACGATCATATGCACATGCGCGCAAATCTTAGAGAGATACAACGCTTCTTCGGCCGCAGTATCGCCGGCCCCTACAATGGCCACCTCTTTTCCTTTAAAAAAGAAGCCATCACATACGGCACAAGCGCTTACCCCAAACCCATTGAGACGCTGCTCACTTTCTAACCCCAACCATTTGGCGGAGGCACCGGTACAAATAATTACACTGGCCGCCTC
Organism: Sphingomonadales bacterium; assembly: GCA_016872155.1. GTDB lineage: Bacteria > Bacteroidota > Bacteroidia > Chitinophagales > Chitinophagaceae > JJ008. The sequence goes on along the minus strand of VHBB01000013.1, from coordinate 28,431 downwards.
GATCCATTTGTCATCATCGATCTGCACTTTGTGCAAGGGTCCGGTAAAATCTACCTGGGTTGCCAGTCCGTATCGTATGTCGGCTCCCATGCGGGCAGCCTGTTTTTCGAAGTGCACCATCATGTCGGGGCCCTGTATGCCATCGGGATAGCCGGGATAGTTCTCTACCTCGGTAGTAATGGTAAGTTGTCCGCCGGGTTGTATTCCCTGATAGAGAACGGGCTTAAGTCCCGCTCGGCTGGCATAGATGGCAGCCGTGTAGCCTGCTGGTCCGGAACCGATAATCAGGCAAGAGATGTGTTCACTGATTTCCATAGGTTACCTTTTAATTCACTGCCAGCAAAAGTAGGGCATTATTAGCGGGATATAATAACCGTGCGAAACTGCGCTGCATACCCTCCAAAATAACCCAAGGCGTTGCCAGATACATTGCTGAGCACTTTGGTAGGAGAAGAGAAAGGATTGCCAATACTGGCATAGTTAAATTCGACCGTGCGCCAAAAATCGTAGGTAGCCTTGTCGATGTTACAAACCTTGAGCGTAACCGTATCGCCACGGTTAAAGAAGTTGTAGCCCTCTTCGGGCTGTCCGTCTCGAACGATGCCGCGCTCTACCTGTACTTCGTAACTGGTGCCATCAATGACCTGATCGTCGTAGACAGAATTTAAACCCGGTAAAAAAGGACCACTATTCTGTTTGGTGTAATACCGAATATAATCCCCAAAGCCGGGCTGATCGGTAGCTCTTACGTAGAGCGCCACTTTACCCGGTGGATTATCGGGTGGGCCGGGCGCCAAAAGACCGAATCGATTCGTCGGGTAAGAGCGGGAATGCGTGTTTGCGCCTCGTAGGTTTTTCCTTGCCAGTTAATGCGCAAAGAATAGGTCTGCTGCAACGCACCTCGCAAAAAAAGACCCGGCTGCACGCTGTCAACGGTGTAATAATAACCAAGCGTTTGCCCGGCCACCGAGGTACGATATCCTTTTAACGGGTAGGATACTCCATTGTGCGTAACAACAACCATGGCATCGGTTATAAAAGAGGTCGCCAACTGAGAAGGACGAAGCGTATCGAAGAAAGGCAGACTTTTCGACAAGATTACCAAAGGGGGTTGGCCATTTTCGATCGTAGCTTCTACGACTAATTTGGGCTCGGTTTGCGCGAGTGTAAAATTGATATCGCGTTCGCAGCCGGTTAGAAACAAGGCGCCCAGCAAAAGACAAACTAGAGAACGCATATTAAAATTACCCTAAATACGCCTTTAGCGCACTGCTATAGCGAGCCTTTTGAAGACGCTTGATGGCTCTTTCTTTAATTTGGCGAATGCGCTCTTTGGTAAGATCGTACTTCTGCCCGATTTGCTCAATGGTAACACCATTTTCTCCATCCAGACCAAAATAGGCATTCACGATCTCTGCTTCGCGCGGAGAAAGCGACTTCAGCACGCGGCGAATTTCGTTGCGTAAAGAATCTTTCATTACGTCGTCGTCGGTATCGTCGCTACCCTCGAGCAGATCACCCATGGCTACGTCTTCGGCCTCGTGCACCGGGGCATCAAGTGAGGTATGACGGGTATTGCTTTGAAAAATATTATTGATCTCGGTCTCGCTCATCTCGAGCAGCTCGGCCAACTCTTCGGTAGAGGGCTCGCGCTCGTGCTCCTGCTCAAAAGCCATGTAGGCTTTGTTGGCTTTGTTGTAAGTGCCGATCTTGTTTTGGGGCAAGCGAACCAAACGGCCTTGTTCGGCCAAGGCCTGCAAAATGGATTGACGGATCCACCATACGGCATAAGAGATAAACTTAAATCCTTTGGTCTCGTCGAAACGCTGCGCTGCCTTTATAAGACCCAGATTTCCTTCGTTAATAAGATCGCTGAGCGAAAGACCCTGGTGTTGATATTGTTTGGCAACCGATACGACGAAACGAAGATTGGCTTGCACCAGTTTATCGAGCGCTCGTTGCGAATCGATCGGATTGCGATTGAACATTTTTATACGCTGAGCCAGCGTCGTCTCCTCTTCGGGAGTGATCATAGAAATTTTTGAGATCTCTTGCAGGTATTTTTCTACCGCCTGAGAGTCCCGGTTCGTTATCTGGGTAGCGATCTTTAGCTGCCGCATTTAGAAAATTTGTTTGGGGATAAAAAATGGGCCCACGTAGCTTTTTACAACGTGCAAATGTAACACAAAAAAGGGGGAAAAACCAGTTAAAATTTAAGCCCTCTGTCTTGGATTAGCCCTTGGCGGAGCGACGACTTTGCCGAATAAACAAGAGGAATCCGGCCAGCATCAACAGAGAGGCGATCAACTCGGCCTGCGTGGGATGCAATCCCCAAAGGTCCATCTTGACATTGACCCGAATTTTTTCTATAGTAAACCTTTCTAATCCGTTGAATATCAAATATAAAGCGAACATTTGTCCGGTAATTTTTAGCCGCTTTCTAACCATCCACAATACCCCAAAAAGAGCTATACAGGCCAGTGCCTCGTACAAAGGGGTCGGATAAGCCCCCATGGCAAGCTGATTACAAAAGGGCCCGGTGCACCCCGCAATAGGAACACCCTCTTCGAGCACGTTGTGCGGATAGGTATACGACCAAAGCCAATCGGGCAAAAAGGACGGTTTCGCAGACAAAGCGCTCACCACCCCCCAATCGCCATCGCCTGCCACATGACAGCCAATTCTACCAATCCCATAGGCTAGCATGAGCGCAGGTGCCACGGCATCGGCCAGATGTAAAAACCCGATCCGGTGCTTGCGAGCATAGATGCCAATGGCAATAGTCGCGCAAATAAGCCCTCCGTACATGGTGAGTCCGGCCGGCGAAAAAATATAAGCCGCAGGTTCTTGCAAGAACGAACTCCAGTTCTCGAAAATATCAAAGAGCTTGGCGCCGGCCAATCCAAAGACCAGTGCCAACATAGTGATATCCCCCACTCTGTCTTGTGGCCAAATGCGAATGAGGCGCTTTTCGGGTTTATCTAGTTTTTCTCTGTTTTTTTCCCACCATTTAACGCCGGCAAAAAAGAGTCCGAACAAAAGACCTGCAGCAGGACTACCCTGACTAGAAAAAATATAGGCCTGTGGATCTTGCATGGTGGCTTCATCCAAAAAAAACAAGGCCAAGACCTTAAATCCCAGCAGATAGCCCAACCCAAAATTGGCAGCCAGGTCGGTCCAAGAGGCCGAATCACCAACCAAAATGGTGGTTTCAGTGGGCGTAAACAACCCCTGCCCGCTCTTTCGCTTTAGTTCACGGGTAAGCACATAGGCCGCCGTTAAAAAAGCAATGGCCACAAAAAAACCAAAGCTGTTTACAAAGCGAAGCACCGGCCATTCCAGACCAAAGAGATCTTTAAAGGCGTAGTAGAGGTTGGGATACATAGCAGAGGGTTCGGCTTAATTGCAATGCTGCTCGAAGGCACCGATTAGATTTTGGGCGATCATTTGAGCCGATCTTCCCTCTATCATATGTCTTTCGATATAGTGCACCAATTGTCCATTTTTAAAAAGCGCAATGGCCGGAGAAGAAGGAGGATAAGGCAACAGATGCTGACGAATGGCCCCTACGGCCTCGGTATCGAAGCCGGCAAAGCTGGTGGTTATAAAATCGGGCTTCTTGGCAGTCTGCGAAACGGCCATCAATACACCGGGGCGGGCCGTACCGGCCGAACAGCCGCATACCGAGTTGATCATGACCAGGGTGGTACCCTCTTTGGATAACTGCTGGTTAACGGCATCGGTGGTCAATAACTCGGAGAAACCGTTTTCGGTCAACTCCTCTTTCATGGGTATTACGATCTCGGCAGGATACATGGTATTAAACTTTAGAGTGCAAAAATAATCAGAAACAAGGGTTTGGAACTTCTTTATTCTTTTAACAAAACGAAAACAACAGTTTACTACCCTTTATACGTTTAACAATACAAAGATTCTTTCTCATAAGCAGTTGGTTTTGGTTTACAACCCCTCGTTTCAACGAGGGGTTTTTGTTTTAAGGCCCGCTTCGGGGCGGTCGCCGCTTAGTACCCCAATATCTTGAGCATGCTTTGCGCGGTCTGTTGCTTGGCATAGACCCAATCGACCAGCTTTCCATTCTTGTCGTGGCCTACGATTACATGCTTGGGAGAGGGAATCAAACAATGCTTGATTCCTCCATAGCCACTAATTTGGTCTTGATAGGCGCCTGTATGAAAGAAGCCAACATAGAGCGGCTCGTCGGTTCCATTGGTCTTGGGCAAAAACACCTCGTTGATGTGCTCTTCCGAATCGTAGTAGTCGTGGCTATCACAGGTTATTCCCCCTAGCACCACCCGTTGGTAATCTTGGTCCCACTTGTTGACGGGCAGTAATAAGAATTTTTCGCCGATCCCCCAGGTATCAGGGAGCGTAGTAATAAAAGAGGAATCGATCATGTACCAGGTTTCGCGGTCGTTTTGTACTTTTTCGGCAATAACCTTGTAGATATGCGCCATGCTCTCGCCTACTGTGTAGCTACCGAACTCGGTAAATATATGGGGCATGGGCACCTTGGCCTTTTTGCAGGCGACCTTGATGTTTCGCACGATCTCGTTGATCATAAACTGATAATCATACTCAAAGCCCAGCGAATGCTTAATGGGAAATCCGCCACCAATATTAATAGAGTCCAATTCGGGGCAGATCTTCTTTAATTGGCAATAGAGATTAACGACCTTATTGAGCTCGCTCCAATAGTAGATATCATCCTTTATACCCTTGTTCAAAAAGATGTGAAGCATCTTTAATTGAAATTTGCTTTCGTAGCCCTCAATGCGGTCCACGTAAAACTCCAGAATGTCTTTGGCTCGAATACCAAGGCGAGATGTATAGAACGGAAAATTGGGCTCTTCTTCTGCGGCTACGCGAATACCCAACTTAAAGGGCACCTTAACGGAGTGCGCATACTCTTTTAGCTCATCTTTATTATCGAGCACCGGAATTACATTCGAAAATCCGGAATTGAGTAGTTGGGCAATACGACGCGTGTATCCCTTTTGCTTAAATCCGTTGCAAATAACATGAATATCCTTAGTGATCTTCTTTTTGGCATAGAGCTTTTTGATAATCTCGATGTCGTACGCATACGAGGTCTCTAAGTGAATATCACTTTTGAGCGCCTCTTCTACCACGAAACTAAAATGCGAACTCTTGGTGCAATAGCAGTAGTAATATTTGCCTTCGTATTTGTGCTTCTTAAAAGCGGCGGCGAACATACTCTTGGCCTTTTTGATCTGCATGCCGATCTTAGGCAGATACGTTAGCTTAAGCGGTGTTCCGTGTTTGGCGATCAGCGCCTTAAGGTCAAGCCCGTTAAAAGTTAGATTACCCTCATCGACCTCAATTCCTTCTTGCGGAAAATTAAAGGTCTGCTTAACGAGCTCGAGATAAGAATTAGACATTCGGCAAATGGGTTGTTTTCGTTTCGGTAAAGAGAACAAAACTATTGTTTTCGCAAAAAATGCGGGCAAGTTTTTCGAAAATAAAAAACCCGCCGGCTTCGGCGGGTTTCTCTGCTGCTATCGAGTACGTTTTATTTAACTTCTTCGAACGGTACGTCGGTTACATCTTCGGTGGCCGCACTCGAGGCGTTTCCAGCTCCCGCACCGGCATCAGGGCCGGGTTGTGCGCCGCCTTGCGTTGCCTTGTACATGTCCTCGCTGGCAGCGGTCCAAGCGGCATTGAGCGCGGTCATGTGTGCTTCTATGCCAGCCAGGTCTTGTGCCTTTTGTGCTTCTTTGAGCTTCTCGGCGGCCTGCTCAATGGCGGTTTTCTTTTCGGCAGGGATCTTATCGCCATATTCCTTTAACTGCTTTTCGGTCTGAAACACCAGCGAGTCGGCTTGGTTAAGCTTTTCAACGCGGTCTCTTTCGGCTTTATCGGCCGTTTCGTTGGCCTTGGCCTCTGCCTTCATTTTTTCGACCTCTTCTTTGCTTAGACCCGATCCGGCTTCGATATGAATCTTTTGTTCCTTACCGGTTCCTTTGTCTTTGGCGGTAACATGTAAGATACCATTGGCATCGATGTCGAAGGTCACTTCGATCTGGGGCACGCCGCGCGGCGCAGGTGGAATTCCATCGAGGTTAAAAATACCGAGACTCTTGTTGTCTTTGGCCATGCTACGCTCGCCCTGCAATACATGAATTTGTACACCGGGCTGATTATCGCTGGCTGTTGAGAATACTTCGGATTTCTTGGTAGGAATAGTTGTGTTAGAAGGAATCAGCGTGGTCATAACGCTACCCATGGTCTCGATACCCAGCGAAAGCGGAGTAACATCGAGCAGCAGTACATCCTTTACCTCTCCAGTAAGAACCGCACCTTGTATAGCGGCGCCTACGGCTACTACCTCGTCGGGGTTAACGCCCTTGTTAGGCTTTTTGCCAAAGAATTTTTCTACGATCTCTTGCACCTTGGGAATACGGGTCGATCCACCCACCAAGATCACTTCGTCGATCTGTGAGGTAGACAAGCCGGCATCGTTGAGTGCCGCTTCGCAAGGCTTAAGACAGCGGGCAAATAACGAATCGGCCAGTTGCTCAAATTTGGCACGGCTTAGCTTTTTTACCAAGTGCTTAGGCACACCATCCACCGCAGTAATGTAAGGCAGGTTTACCTCGGTCTCCGAAGAAGAACTGAGTTCTACCTTGGCTTTTTCGGACGCCTCTTTAAGACGCTGCAGGGCCATGGGGTCTTTACGAAGGTCAATGGATTCGTCTTTTTTAAATTCGTCGGCCAGCCAGTCCATAATCACTTTATCGAAATCGTCTCCGCCCAAGTGCGTGTCTCCATTGGTCGACTTGACTTCGAAGACACCATCTCCCAGTTCAAGGACCGAAATATCGAAGGTTCCACCTCCAAGATCGAATACCGCAATGCGGCGATCGGACTGTGCTTTGTCGAGACCATAAGCAAGGGCAGCGGCCGTGGGCTCGTTTACGATTCGTCTTACATTAAGACCGGCAATCTCGCCGGCTTCTTTGGTGGCCTGGCGCTGGGCATCGTTAAAGTAAGCAGGCACTGTAATAACGGCCTCGGTTACTTCGTGACCCAGGTAATCTTCGGCGGTCTTTTTCATTTTTTGCAAGACCATGGCACTGATCTCTTGCGGTGTATACAAACGACCGTCAATGTCGATGCGAACGGTATTGTTATCGCCTTTCGCTACTTTATAACTCCAATGCGTGATCTCCTCTCCTACCTCGTCGAAGCGACGTCCCATAAAGCGTTTTACAGAAGCGATGGTATTTTGAGGATTGGTAATGGCCTGGCGCTTGGCCGGGTCACCTACTTTTCGTTCTCCATTTTTGAGAAAAGCCACAATAGAAGGGGTCGTGCGACGTCCTTCATCGTTGGCGATTACGACGGGTTCGTTGCCCTCCATTACTGAAACGCAACTGTTGGTGGTACCCAGGTCGATTCCAATTATTTTTCCCATGTTGATATAGTTTTAAATGATTCATTGCTCTATAGGCAATCCCTATGCCGTAACCAGCAATCGTGCAATTTTGTCAGTTTAGACAAAAAATTGGAATTCATGAAGTTTTAGGCTGTCAGATTTGGCAGTAAAAAGGGCTTTTTCAGGGCAATTTTTCAGTGGCCTTAAAAGAGAAATTTCGCTGGGCCAGGTAGCTAAAGCTAACGACCAGCGCTACGGTTAAGAGCTGGGCCAGCACCGGAAACAGACCGAACCGCTCGACCAGCAGTTTTAAAAGCAGGTAGTTAAGCACCAGATTAAAAAGGCAGACCATCAAATAACGAAAAAGCTGAATACGCCCTCTAATATCCGAATCGGAGAAGACCACGTATTTAGACATAAAGAAACCCACCGGAAACGTAACGCAAAACGAGAGCAACAACGAAGCGCTGTGGGGTTTAAAGGCATAAAAAGGAAGTAAGAGGGTTTGTCCCTTAAAAAGATGCGTATAGCCAATGGAATACACCAAAAAACCCAATATCAAATTTCCACCACCCGAAGCCGCATACCGAAAGGTTTGCAAGGGCATGAACTTTCGAAAAGGACCATAGAAAAAATCAAGGACCAACAACAAGGTATGGGCCACCCGGGTGGCAACATCTTTCATGGGCTTGCAAAGTAAACCAATCAACAGCAATTGCCAAACTGCCTACCTTTGCCGCAATCGAAAAATATGATGCGCGTAATTGCACAGATAAAAGAAATGCTGGCCCTGGTGCTCGACGAAGCGCTCCACTACAAGACCGCGCCCGAAGCGCTCGTTATTAACAGTACCAAGCCCGAATTTGAGGGCGATTACACGCTTGTACTTTTTTCATTGGCAAAACCGCTGCGCCTGGCACCCGAAAAATTAGGCGAGCAACTCGGCGAGCTTTTGGTACAACGCTTTCCTGCGCAGATGGCCCGCTACACGGTGATTAAAGGATTTTTGAATCTCACGCTCACCGATACCTATTGGCTGCAATTTCTCGACGAGCAGGCTACCCGCAACTCCCTGCAAGAGACCTGGCTACATGGAAAAAAAGTGATGGTCGAATACTCTTCGCCTAACACCAATAAGCCGCTGCATCTGGGGCACCTCAGAAATATATTCTTGGGATGGAGCGTGGCCGAGATACTTAAAAATTGTGGTGCCGAGGTTATTAAGACCTGTGTGGTCAACGACCGGGGTATTCACATTTGCAAAAGCATGATTGCCTGGCAACTTTTTGCCAATGGGGCCACTCCGCTTTCTACCGACACCAAGGGTGATCATTTCGTGGGCGACTACTATGTAAAATTCAACGACGAGTTAAAGCGCCAGATCGAGCAACTGGTGGCAAGCGGTCGCACCAAACAAGAAGCCGAGAAAGAAGCACCCATTATGAAGGCCACCCAGCAAATGTTGTTAGATTGGGAGGCAGGAAAACCAGAAGTACTATCGCTTTGGAATACCATGAATGGCTGGGTCTACGAAGGATTTGAACAAACCTATCGGCAGATCGGAGCCGATTTTCAAAAGACCTACTACGAGAGCAACACCTATTTGCTCGGAAAAAAATTCGTTTCAGAAGGATTGGCTCAAGGTGTTTTCTTTACCAAAGAAGATGGTAGCACCTGGATTGATCTAACCGCTGAGGGTCTCGATCAAAAACTGGTCTTACGTGGTGATGGTACGTCGGTATACATTACACAAGACTTGGGACTGGCGCAAGAGAAATACAACGAGTTTGCTTACGATCAAAGCATCTACGTAATTGCCGATGAGCAGAACTATCATATGAAGGTATTGCAGCTGATCTTAGAAAAACTGCAAAAGCCCTACGCCAAGGGCATCTTTCATTTAAGCTATGGTATGGTAGAGCTGCCGAGTGGGCGAATGAAAAGTCGAGAAGGAACGGTGGTAGATGCAGATGATATCGTAGCCGAAATGATAGCGGTGGCGCGACGCAAAACAGAGGAGTTAGGAAAAGTGAAGGACTTTACGGCCGAAGAGCTGGAGAGCCTCTACCGCATGCTGGCACTGGGCGCCTTGAAATTCTTTTTACTACGCGTAGATCCTAAAAAGAAAATGATCTTTAATCCCGAAGAGTCGATCGATTTTCAGGGATTTACCGGTCCTTTTGTACAATACACGCATGCCCGTATCTGCTCGTTGCTTAAAAAAGAAGCGCCCCGTTCGGGCCCACTACCCGCTATATCTTTTTTACCCGCCGAGCGAGAGCTGCTCTTGCAAATAGCGCACTATCCGGTAGTGCTCGAGCAAGCCGTTAGCGAACAGAACCCATCGGTGCTAGCCATATATGCTTTTACGCTGGCAAAATCGTTCAACAGTTTTTACAACCAGCACTCGGTTATGCAGGCAGAGTCTGCAGAAAAAAAACAACTCCGCCTTATCCTTGCTCAACAAACCGCCCGATTGATCGATGCGGCCATGGGAAATTTGGGCATTGCCGTTCCGCAACGTATGTAAGTAGCGCTGCACTCTCTAAATAAGTACTATACCTGCCAGGGCAGGAATATCGATGGTCAACCGATAGCGACTATCTTGTTCACTTAAACATTCGCTTCTAAGAATAGGATTATTGGCCGTGCCAGCCCCGCCATATTTCGTTGCATCGCTATTAAAGAGTTCGGTGGTAAATTCTTTTCCAGAAACAATGATCGCCCAATTGCGGTAGACAACGGGTGTCATATTAAGCACAACGAGCACCTCTTGTAAAGCATCGATTCCTTTTCTTCTGTACACAACCACCGATTCGGAGCGGTGGTCAAGATCGATCCACTCAAAACCCGACGGATCGAACTGTTTTTCGAACAAGGCCGGCTGACCGGTCAGTAACTGGTTTAACTCTTTTACCATTGTCGAAAGCCCGTTATGGATCGGATATTGCAAGAGGTGCCATTGTAGTTGGCTGCGGTAATCCCACTCTGCAGTTTGTCCGAACTCTGCTCCCATAAAAAGTAGCTTAGCCCCGGGGTGCGTAAACATATAGCTGTACAACAACCGAAGGTTTGCGAATTTTTGCCATTCATCGCCTGGCATCTTATAGATCATCGGGCTTTTGCCATGCACTACCTCGTCGTGGCTAAACGGAAGCATAAAATTCTCGTCGTAGTAGTACATTAAACTAAACGTAAACCGATCTTGGTGATGTTTACGAAACAGCGGGTCCAACTTAAAATACCGAAGTGTGTCGTGCATCCAACCCATCATCCATTTCATGCCAAAGCCCAATCCGCCTTGGTAGATCGGACGCGAAATACCCGGCCAGTCGGTGGCCTCTTCGGCAATGGTCTGCACATCGGGAAAGCGCTCGTACACGCTTCGATTCAACTCCTTTAAAAAATCAATGGCCTCTAAATTGCCATCGCCCCCCTGCTCGTTGGGTTCCCACTCCCCTGCCTTTCGAGAATAATTCAACTTCAACATCGAAGAGACGGCATCGACCCGAATGGCATCGACATGAAAGAGATCGAACCAAAAATGAGCACTGCTAATTAAAAAAGAGCGCACCTCGCCCCGCTTATAGTTAAAGACATAGCTATTCCAATCCGGATGGAACCCTTTTCTTCGGTCGGCATACTCATAGGTATTGGCCCCGTCAAAAAGATAAAGCCCGTGCGCATCGTATGGAAAATGAGAGGGTACCCAATCTAGAATCACGCCAATACCCGCGGCATGAAAAGCATCGATGAGTCGCATTAATCCCTGCGGATCGCCAAAGCGCGAGGTGGGTGCAAAGTACCCGGTGCACTGATAGCCCCAGCTACCATCGAAGGGATGTTCCATGATCGGCATCAATTCTACATGGGTAAATCCCATTTGCTGCAGGTAGGGCACCAGGGTTTCAGAAAGTTGATCGTACGATAAATACGCATTTTCGTCTTGGTCATCAGGTCTTCGCCAACTGGCCAGGTGCACTTCGTATACGCTCCAGGCCGATTGCAGGGAGTTATGTCGGTAACGGTTTTGCATCCATGCCTGGTCTTTCCACTCGTAATAAAGATCCCAGGTAATAGAGGCGGTCTGCGGTCTTTTCTCCCAAAAAAAAGCAAAGGGATCGCCTTTGTCCAGTTCTTGATGACGATGCCCGGTTATATGATACTTGTAGACCTCTCCGAGTTTTACTCCGGGAATAAATCCTTCCCAGATACCCGATTTTTCCCAGCGTGGAAAAAGCAAATGCGCATGGTTATTCCAATCATTAAAATTGCCTACTACCGAAACATGCGTGGCATTGGGCGCCCATACAGAAAAATAGCAACCCCAAACCCCATCCACTTGAAGAGAACGGCTACCCATTTTTTCGTATAGCCGACAATGGGTGCCCTGGTGATAATGGGCCAGATCGTCGGCCGTAAAAAGCGAATAATTCCAGACGGGACGTTGCGTGTCGAGTTGCATGTAAGAAATCTATTGCAGCAATTCAAAAACAAAACTCTCTCCGGGCGCTACCTGCAATGCATTCATCGATAAGATCTCTTGGGTAACCACGTTGCGAAGACGAGTAAACCCACGAGTACGCTCTTGCAATCGTAACCAGTCGGGCTGATGCGTTTTACTACCCGTGTTGGAAACGACCAGCACGGTTTGCTTACTGTCGTAGCGAAAATAGGTGTAGACCCCTTCTCTGGGAATAAACTGCATCATCTTGCCGCTGCCAAGCGCGGTGGAGTTTTTCCTGAACTGACCCAAGCGACTCACATGCGTAAACATATCTTGTTGCGCAGCATTTCTACCCGCTGTGGTAAAAAGATTTCGAGCGGGATCATCGCCAGGAAATCCGCCCGGAAAATCTTCACGCACCAGTGCATCAGAGGTTGTCTTTTTATTCTTCATCAGTACTTCGGTACCATAATAAAGCTGTGGAATACCCCGGAGGGTCAACAACCAGTTAAGGGCCATCTTTAGTTTTCGTGGATCTTCTTCGAATACCGAAAAGGCTCTGTCCATATCGTGGTTGTCCAGAAAAATGCAGTTGTTCATCGGATTGCCATAGAGCACATCTTGCGCCAAGGTCATATAGAGCTTTCCAACCCCATTCGTCCCACCGGGGGCCTCGGTAATACCGGCCAACATGCCAAAACAGGTTTGAAAATCTAACACCCCTTCGGCATTGTGACGAAAGGGAGCGTTAATGTTGCCGGCGGTAAAATAGGCGTTGGCCGTAGGCGTGTTGACCCATGATTCACCGAACACCGTAACAGCGGGAAACTCTCTTTTAAGTGCTATGTTGACCGCATTCAAAAAAGGCTCTTCGCAATACTTGTAGGTATCGACTCGCCATCCATCTATACCGAACTCCTCGGTACTCCATACCGCATGTTGAATTAGATAGGTGGCCAAATAGGGATTGCGCTGGTTAAGATCGGGAAGGTCTTGCGTAAACCAACCATCAAGCATGTTGCGTTTGTCGGCGCTGGCCGCATAGGGATCGAAGAAAACCTCTTCGCGGTGATTGGGCGCCGAACGACCCTGAGACGTATTGAACCAGTCGGTCGTGGGTGGATCGAGATGAAAGAAATGATGACTGCCCACATGATTGTAAACGGCATCCTGTATTACCTTCATTCCATTTTGATGCAGCGATTCACAAAACTTTTTGTAGCCCTCGTTACCTCCATAGCGCTTGTCGATGGCAAAATGATTCGTGAACCAATACCCATGATATCCCGCTACTGAATTGCCCCACTCGTGCAAGCGAGGCATATCATTCTCGATAACGGGCGTAAGCCACACTGTAGTAACACCCAGCTCTTTAAAATAATCAAGATGATTGGTAATGCCGGTAAAATCGCCACCGTGTCTTGAAAACTTATTGCTGCGCTCTAAACCGGTATCGCGGTAGCTGCGAACAACATCATTGGTAACATCACCGTTCGAAAATCGGTCGGGCATTAATAGGTAAACCAGGTCAGCCGCTTGTACACCCTGCACCCGGCTTTTTCCGTTGCCGGCGTTACGGGCTCGTAGGGGGTACTGAACTGTCTTCGACGTAGCACTTCCGGTCGCTCCCGATAAATTGAATACAATCGTTCCCGGGCGGGTTTGTGGAGCAATTTGGATATCGATAAAAAGGTAATTGCGGTTTTCGGGACAGCTTACTTTCTTTACGGCAATGCCGGGATAGGTGGTAGAGACCTTCGTGAATTGCCCTATGCCCTCTTGGTGCAACATCAGTTGCAAAGCACCGCTTTTCATTCCTACCCACCAATGCGTGGGGTATACGGCAGGATTCGCTTGACCCTGCGCGACCAAAACAGAAAAACCGATCGTAAACAACAATAGAATAGTTCTCATAGAATACGGGGTAAGTTTATTTTTCTTTAATATACAAAATACAAATTAGGGAGGCGACGACCATCAGGCCCCCGCCAACAGTAAGCGCAGCCAGGCGATCGTTGTTCAGCACTTCGCGCATAAGCCAGCCAAATCCTAGCGAGGCGATGATCTCGGGTAGCACAATAAAAAAATTAAAGATGCCCATGTAAATACCCACCTTCTCTTTGGGCAATACACCGCTCAACATGGCATACGGCATCGATAAGATGCTGGCCCAGGCAATACCTACGCCAACCATCGATCCAAACAGCCAATTCTTATCGGTTATAAAATTTACGCTGATCAACCCCAAGGCTCCGGCCAACAAGCAAAACGCATGGGTCTTCGATCGACCCCACCGATCGGCGATAGCGGGCAATACCAGTGCGAACAAAAAGGTCACCACACTATAGAACGACAAGGTCAAACTTCCAAAGTCGGCCCCTTCGGCGTAGATCGGGTCGCTGGCATCTTGGCCTTTAAAAACATTCACGGCTACCGCAGTGGTGTAATAGAACCACATTAAAAAAAGTCCGGGCCATGTAAAAAATTGCACTAAAGAAACCCAGCGCATCCGTACCGGCATATGGGTAAGCGCATGCAAGATCTCTTTGGCGCCATGTAAGAATCCGCCTTGTTCCGCTTGTTGCTTCTTTAAAAATTCGGGATCGCTGGGCGGATATTCTTTGGTCGAAAAAACGGTATAGAGAACCGCCGAAATAAAGAAGAAAGCCCCCAGATAAAAAGACCATCGGACATTATCTGGAATCTCGCCTCCAGCAGCTGTATTCGAAAATGCAAACACATTTTTCATAAGCCAAGGTAAGGCAGAGGCGATACTCCCGCCAAGACCGATCATAAGACTTTGCATAATAAACCCTCGGTTGACCTGCGAGTCGGGCAGTTGATCGGTTACAAAAGCTCTGAACGGTTCCATGGCTACATTACCGAAAACATCTAGCACCCAAAGTAATCCGGCCGCCATCCAAAGCGCGCTACTGTGTGGCATAAAAATGAGGGCAATGGAACTTAAGAGGGCCCCGATCATAAAAAAAGGTCTTCTGCGGCCCCAACGGGGATGCCAGGTACGATCGCTCATATAACCTACCACCGGTTGCACGAGCAGTCCGGTTAAGGGGGCTGCCAAAAATAACAGCGGTACTTCGTCGGGATTAGCCCCTAAGTTTTCGTAGATGCGTCCCATATTGGCTCGCTGCAGGTCCCATCCGAATTGGATTCCGAAAAATCCCACACTCATGTTGATGATCTGCGAAAGACGTAAAGCCGGTTTTTCTCCCTGAAATGCAGTAGACATGGCGATCGTTGGTTTTAGTTGGTAAGATAGTTACAAAAAAGCAAAGGTTCTCATATAACGAAACCATCGGGTATAATGGCTCCTTTCTTGACAACCACAATACCATCCTTTACGGCATAGAGCGGATGATCTTTGTTCTCTAGATGATCGCCACCAACGATAGTGACATCGTTACCAATGCGACAATTCTTGTCTATGATGGCCCGCTGAATCTGGCAGCGCTGCCCGATACCCATGGGCGGCACCCCTTTTTCTGTACCCTTCGCTATATCTTGCAAGGTCTCGTAATAATCACTTCCCATAATATAGGTATCGGAGATCTGGCTGTCTAACCCAATACGGCTTCTGATGCCGATCACTGAGCGCTTCACCAAAGAAGCGTTAATAATACAGCCTTCGGCTACCAGCACCTGCGTAAGGGTGGTGCCACCGATCTTGGCCGGGGGCAACATGCGGGAACGCGTATAGATCGTACGATCACTATCGAACATATCAAAGGCCGGTATCTCTTGAGTCAATTCAATATTGGCTTCGAAAAAAGAGCTGATGTTTCCAATATCGGTCCAATAGCCGCTGTATTGATAACTGGCCACTCGGTAGCGATCGATACAGGCCGGAATAATTTCTTTTCCAAAATCGGTCGCTTCTTTTAGTTCGGAGCGCAGCAACTCGAACAATAAACTGCGTTTAAAAATATAGATGCCCATAGAGGCCAGGTAGACCCGACCACGGGCTTGCATCTCGGCACCCGTATCGCTGACCCAATTGCCCAGCGCATCTTTTTTAGGTTTTTCAACAAAAGAGGTAATAAGCCCTCCATCACTTTTTAAGATCCCGAACTCCGGCGCTTCTTTGCCAGTAACCGGAATAGTGGCGATCGTAATATCGGCCCCGAGTTGCTTGTGATGATCGAGCATTTCTGCGAAATTCATTTGATACAGCTGATCTCCGGACAAGATGAGCACATACTCACTCTCGAACGATTCAATATGACGAAGACCTTGCCGAACGGCATCGGCCGTACCCTGAAACCAAGTGGGGTTATCGGGGGTTTGCTCTGCCGCTAAAATATCTACAAACGCTCTGCTGAACGCACTAAAATGATACGTGTTCTTGATATGTCGATTAAGAGAAGCCGAATTGAACTGCGTAAGCACGAACATCCTCCCTACCCCGTTGTTCAGACAATTCGAAATGGGAATGTCGACCAACCGATATTTTCCGGCAATGGGAACGGCCGGCTTTGAGCGACTGGCGGTGAGTGGATAAAGCCTCGATCCGGCTCCGCCCCCAAGAATAACCGAGAGTATTTCGGTAGAGTGCGTAATGGTTCTTATAGCCATAACATTTTATTGAATGGAGTTGTAGAGTTGTATATATTCTTTAGCGGCATGCTCCCAAGAATGATCGATCTGCATGACCTGCTCACGAAACTGTTGCAAATGACCAGGCTGTTCGTAATACAACGAAACGGCACGACTCACGGCTGCTTTGATATCTTGAACCGATGCTTGTTCGAATCGAATACCAAATCCGTTTTGTTCTCCCATGTCGGTGACCGTATCTTTTAATCCACCCACCGCGCGTACGATCGGAATGGTTCCAAAACGAAGGGAGTACAATTGATTGAGACCACAGGGTTCGACCCGGCTGGGCATCAACATAAAATCGGCACCTGCGTACATTAAATGACTAAGTGCTTCTTGATACCCGATATAGATACCCACCGCGTCTTGCAACGGTGCTGCCAACAGATCGAGCTGTTGCTCTATGTCTCGTTCGCCCGATCCTAAAACCAAAAAACTGACCTTGCCAGGGTGCTGTGCCACACAGGCGGCCATAGAAGCCGCTAAAAGATCGGCTGCTTTTTCGGCGACCATTCTTCCGATAAAACAAATTAACGGGCGATCCGGATCGAGCCCAAAGCGACGACAGAGTTCTTCTTTATTTTTTTGCTTTCCGCTGGCTACCGTTTGAACTGTATAATGAAAAAGCAGGTACGGATCATGCGCGGGATCCCAGATCTCGGTGTCGATTCCGTTGAGTATGCCCACCGATTTTTCTTTTTCGTGATCGAAGAGCGACTCCAGTCCGGCCGCACTCGTGCGAAGTTCTTGCAAATAACCCGGGCTTACGGTGGTAATACGCCAAGCTGTTTTAAGGGCGGTGGCCAGCGGATTGATCTGGTGGTGCCAGTCGAGCAGCGCCCAATGCGAAAGATCGCAGGCCGGCAAGAGATGCTTTTGTTCCCAGCCAAAGGCCCCGCTGTATTGCGCATTGTGTACGGTAAAAACAGAAGGGATCGATGCTAAGCGAGTTTTAAAATCAAATCCATACTGCAGCAAAAAAGGAATCAATCCCGTATGATGATCGTGGCAATGGATAAGATCGGGCAGATGCTGCCACGCATTGACCCAATCGCAAACGGCAGTTTGAAAAGCCAAGAACCGTTCGGTATCGTCGGGATATCCGTAGATCTTTTCTCGGTCGAGCAACCCATTGATATCAATCAGGTACAGGTCGAATCCTAATCGATTATTTTTTTCTTTGATAACGCTGTAATGAAAAAACTGTGGCCCCAGGTACTGACTCCCCTCGTGTACGAGCTCCCACTGCTGCTGGTACAGAAATTCGGTTCTGTACATGGGCACTACCACTTTGGCAATAGGCCCCAGTCGACGCTGGTATTTGGGAAGCGCTCCGACAACATCACCCAGTCCTCCTGCCTTGGCCATGGGAAAGCACTCCGCTGCTACATGTAAGATCTCCATACTACACAATTACTCCTTTCGATAAATTTAAGTCAAAATACCCTATTTTCATTGCGCTAAAATTATTAAAGCACACTATTACTAACCACCAACCCACCCTCATGCAAGCAGCTGCCAAACAACCTACCAACTACGGCGCACTAGGCACCCTGATTACGGTCTTTTTCTTCTGGGGCTTTATTGCGGCCGGCAACAGCGTATTTATTCCCTTTTGCAAGAATTATTTTCATCTCGATCAGTTTCAAAGTCAGTTGATCGACTTCTCGTTTTACCTGGCCTACTATATTGGGGCGCTGCTCCTTTTTGCCTACGGTGCCTTTGGCGGACAAGACCTGGTCGGAAAATGGGGCTATAAAAAAAGTATCATCTACGGACTTCTGTTCTCGGCCGTGGGCGCTGCCATTATGATCGTGGCGGTCGAAGCCAATGTATTTGCCTGGATGCTGGCCGGTCTATTTGTGGTAGCGCTGGGCTTTTCGTTGCAGCAGACCGCAGCACAACCCTTTGCTATTTCGTTGGGAGACCCCGCTACGGGCGACAGTCGCGTTAACCTAGGCGGGGGTATCAACTCTTTTGGTACCACCATTGGCCCTTTGGTCGTGGCCTTCGCATTATTTGGAACCGCCGCCGCCATTACCGACGATAAGATCCGCTCCCTGAGCCTCGAAAAAGTGGTATTGCTCTATGCTGGTGTGGGGCTTCTTTTTGTGGGGGCTGCCGCCTTGTTTGGTTTCTCTAAAAAAGTTCCTACGGGTGTCAACAAAGAAAAAACAGAAAATGCCACCAAGGCCTTGTTGGCCCTGATCGTTATTACCCTGCTCTTGATGGCTATGTTTATTCCCGTATTTAGCAGCTATACTAGCACTGCGGCCCGAACCATCGAAACGCTCAATTCGCAAATAGCGGCAGCAGGACTATCGCAAGACCCCGCCACCTTGCAACAAGTATCGCAATGGACACAAGAGCGCAATGATCTTCGTCAACCCTTAGAGCAAACCAGAATGTATTGGCTATTTGGCGCACTGGCCGTTGTGGTGGTCGGCTTGCTATTCTCTAATGCCAGAGCCACCAAGAATCCCGAAGGATGGGGTGCCATGAAGTACACACAACTGGTGCTGGGCATGCTGGGCATTTTTGTGTATGTGGGTGTAGAAGTAGCCATTGGCTCCAACTTGGGAGAATTGCTGAAACAAAAAGATTTTGGCGGATACCAGGCCTCTCAAGTGGCTCCCTTTATTTCAATGTTCTGGGGAAGTCTGATGATCGGTCGCTGGACAGGATCGATCAACGCATTTGATTTCTCTGATACCCGCAAGCAACTACTGACCTTTTTAGTGCCACTGATCGCTTTTGGCGTGATACTGGGGGTAAACACCCTGGCCCAATATGACATTCGACCCTTGCTGGGCTATGTAGTTTGCGTATGCATTCAAATTGCGGTATTCTTCTTAAGTAAAAATAAACCGGCCCGCACCCTCTTACTCTTTAGTTTGTTTGGTATTGCTGCCATGCTGGTGGGCATTCTAACGCAAGGCAAAATTGCTATCTATGCATTTTTGGCCGGTGGATTGGCTTGCTCCATAATGTGGCCATCGATCTTTGCCTTGTCGGTAGCGGGTCTGGGTAAATACACAACGCAGGGTTCTGCGTTTTTGATTATGATGATTCTGGGCGGCGCGATTATTCCTCCCATACAAGGTAAACTGGCCGATATAATTGGCATACACCAATCCTTTATCGTATGCGCCATTTGCTTTGCCTATCTGGCCATATTTGCCTTTTTGGTAAAAGGGATCTTAAAACGCCAGGGCATCGATTACGAAACCACCACGGCCGGCAGTGGACATTAAGTCCTATTAATTGAAAGCTCAAGAACATGAAAAAATTTGCAGTAGGCATTGATATAGGCGGCACCAATACCAAATTTGGTATCGTAGACAAAGAAGGGACGATTCTAACGCAGGGTCGTATGCTCACCAACGAAAAAGAGACCGTACAAGGATTTATTGAGTCACTCTATCAGCATCTCTATCCGATGATCGAGAAGGCCGGAGGTCCCCATCAATTTGCAGGTATCGGCATTGGAGCCCCCAATGGAAATTATTATACCGGCAATATCGAGCATGCCGCCAATCTTAAGTGGAAAGGAATCGTACCCTTGGCGGCGATGATACAAGAGCGATTTGGCATGGCCGTAAAACTAACCAATGATGCCAATGCCGCTGCAGCCGGAGAGCAACAATACGGGTGCGCCAAAGGAATGCGCGATTTTATTACCATCACGCTAGGTACCGGTGTTGGAAGTGGCATTTTTATTAATGGAAAAATTGTGCTGGGTCACGACGGATTTGCCGGAGAGTTGGGCCATACCATTATCAGACCCGGAGGAAGGCTGCATAGCGGCACCGGTATACGAGGACCACTAGAAGCCTATGCTTCTGCTACCGGCGTTCGCGAGACAGCCCTAGAGATGTTGGCCAATAATCCTACAAAAAAAAGCTTGCTCAGAGATTTTAAACCCGAAGAACTTACCAGCGAAAAAGTATACGACTTCGCCATCAAGGGCGATGAGATCGCCAAAGAGATATTCGAGTTTACCGGACAGTTGCTCGGAGAGGCCTTGGCCAACTTTGTCATGTTCTCTTCGCCCGAGGCTATCGTATTGTTCGGGGGGTTGACGAAAGCCGGAGATTTAATTTTAAATCCAACGCGTAATGCTATGGAGGACAATTTAGTGCAGGTATTTAAAAACAAAGTGAAACTGGTCTTTAGCAACCTTAAAGAGGCCGATGCGGCCATTTTAGGAGCTAGTGCCCTCATCTGGGACGAAGCCTAATTTTTTACCTACCGTAGTGCTTTTATTATAAAGACCCCGGGCACGGCACGTTGACCCTCTTTATCGGAGGGTTTGATGGTCTCTTTGCCATTGATGAGCATGCAACTGCTGCCGCCGCCATCAAGATTGAGCGCTTCGATGCAACCGATCTCTTGCAAGAGCTGGGCCGTTTGCGTAAGCGTAAGTCCCTCTGCCCTGCCGGGAAAACGTCCCTCGGCCACCAATACGATCAACTCACCGTTAGCTGTATAACCCATAGCGGTACGGGGATGCTTGTCGGCAATGGCCTTTCCCGCAAATTTTAATTCTTCGTTATTGGCAATGCGAATCTGCCCGTTTTGTACTAACACAGGTCCACCGCCCACTGCGATTTGCACCTTCCATGCAGCGGGCAACGGCCTGGTTTGTGCAGCGCCTTGCTGTGTTGCCATGGCAGCAAAAAAAGATTTTCGAGCGTGTGTTGCCACCGAATCTTTAAAAGGTTTTACGGGTTGTTGAAAGGCCAACGGGTAGCGGGCACTACTATCGGTAAACTGCCAGGCCACATCGGCCCTGCGATTTTTATAAATACCAAGGGCACTTCCTACCGGATGACGCCACGTGAGCGTATCAGCCCCTTTGCCGGCAATGGCATGCACATGATAAGCCAGGGTCTGACCTTCGTTGATGACCAGATTTAGATTCTGGTGGGTGGTAAAAGAAAAGAAAGAGGTATTGACGACCAAGAGTGGTTCTTGATTTTTTTGATAAAATCCACTGGGCGTCAGTCGTCTTTTAGAAGTGGTGTCGGCCAAAAAGGCTAAGGACCGGTCCTTGAGTTTAGCGCTCACGTAATAAGCGATATTCGGTTTTCCTTCTATGGGATCGTTTGTGCGGTACACATGCACTCCGCTGGGCAGCGGTTGATAGAGCGAATCGACCAGGGTCCAACGAACCTGAGAAGAAGCTTTAAAAATTAAAGCGAAATAAAAAAGGATAAAGGCAATGCGGCGCATAGCACAAGATAGCAAAAAGCATAAGACAGGTTACGAAACTGTCGGACGGTTCTTTTTCCATTCAGCAATGCCGTATCCGGAAATAACATGTTTTTCGCTGTGATACGATGAGCGTACCAGTGGACCACTCTCTACATAATCAAGCCCTAATTGGTAGCCGATCTCACGGTACTCCGCAAACTCATCGGGATGAACGAAACGTTGTACGGGCAAATGCTTTTTTGTGGGTTGCAGGTATTGCCCCAGCGTGACCACATCGCAACCGTTAACGCGAAGATCTTGCAAGGTTTGCACTACTTCTTCTTTTTGCTCTCCAAGCCCCAGCATGATACCGCTTTTGGTACGCATTCCACTTTCTTTTAACGTGCGAATTACTTCCATGCTTCGCCAGTATTTGGCTTGTATCCTTACCTGGCGCGTAAGCCTTTCGACGGTCTCGATGTTGTGACTGACCACTTCGGGATGCGCCTCGGCCACGCGAATAATATCTTCTTTCTTTCCTTTAAAATCGGGAATCAGTGTTTCTAAGGTCGTATCGGGGTTAAGCGTTTTAACGGCACGGATGGTATTGAACCAGATGGTCGATCCGCCATCGGGCAGCTCATCGCGATCGACAGAGGTAATGACCGCATGCTTGACCTTCATTAGTTGAATGGCCTCGGCCACACGCTGTGGCTCGTCCCAATCGACCGGTGCAGGACGACCAGTGGCTACAGAACAGAAGCCACAACTACGGGTGCAGACATTTCCTAAGATCATAAAGGTAGCCGTACCCGCACCCCAGCACTCTCCCATGTTAGGGCAATTACCGCTTTCGCAGATGGTATGCAGCTTATGATGATCGACCAGATGACGAACGTGCTTGTAGTTTTCGCCAATGGGCAACTTGACCCGAAGCCAATCAGGTTTTTTTACAAACGAAGCAGTAACAGAAGAGGAGGGAACAACAGGCAACTCGGTCATGCCGCAAAATTACAGAATCCTACTTTCTTTTACCGAATAGCAATGCAATATGGGCTTGCAAGAAAAATGGCCTGTTATTTTGCAAGGCCATGATCGGGATCTTCTTGGCATACATTTCTGCACTAATGCCCACTTCGATCCCGCTTACCACTTCGTTGAATCTTCCATAATCGAACCGAAGGGCTCCCTTTGCATACAGACCCGGTTGTAGAGACAATTCGTTCCATCCACGCCAAAATCCACCGGAACCAAGAATAGCAGGACCTAAAAACAACGCACTATCGGCCGATGAGTATTTAATGTAGAGCAGATCGTCAGAACCGGGATCTTCTACTTGCACAAAATAGGGCTTTAAAAGACCCAAGGCAAGTCCACCCTGGTAAACGGCAGAAACAGCTACCCCATTCTTATTGCCTTTTTGCCCCAGCATACGCTGCTGGCCGGCTCCCATGGTCAGCTGAAAGAAATTATTGACCTTACCATAGATGTAAGGATTGCTCAAGAATAAAAAGGGATTAGAGAGATTTTGAAACTTGTTCTCTTTGGGATGCTTGATCTCGGTAAAATCGATGCGGTATACAGTTGTACGAAGCGGAGATTTCATACGCCCCATCTCGTAAAATAAGCCATAGCCATTGCTGCGAGCCTGAATGCCCATGGTGGTTTGCTTGTTGTACACCAAGACCCCCTCTTCGGCCTGGCGAATAAGGGCATTGATCTTTTGTCGCTTTTGTTCTTTTTTGGATGAGGTCTCGCCCGAGCGCAAGACCTGCGCCGTACAAAGCGAAATACCCAAAAAAGTAAAGGCAATTAGAAAGACCGCTTTCAAGTAAATTGAATTTGATGATTGAAACGTAAATTTAGACAAATTATTGAATATGACTTCTCGTGTTGTCTACGAAGGATCGCTACGCACCGCTTGCACGCATCTACAAAGTGGCTCTGTTATAGAGACCGATGCCCCGGTCGATAACCATGGAAAGGGAGAGCGCTTCTCTCCTACCGATCTGTTGGCTACGGCGCTGGCAGCTTGCATGCTGACGGTAATGGATATCAAGGCCCGCGAACTACAGGTTGACCTAAAGGGGGTCAGCCTGTCGGTGCAAAAGAACATGCTTGCCGAACCCCGAAGAGTCGGCTCCATAGAACTTCGAGCCACCCTACCTAACCATCTTTGGTCGCTCGATGAAAAAACAAAGCAAGTGTTAAAAAGAACCGGCGAGCATTGTCCGGTCATTAAAAGTATTCACCCCGATATTACCCTAAAGATCGATTGGGCACAGTGGACCTGATCATTACCATTCGCGCAATGCTTGTAACACCCGGCTTACCGGAAGACCCATTACATTGTAAAAATCTCCGTTAATGTAGCGAATACCCACGACCCCTATCCACTCCTGAATGGCATAGGCGCCGGCCTTGTCGTAGGGTTTGTACTGGTCTACATAATATTCGATCTGCTCCAGGGTGAGCGGATGAAAGGCGACCTCGGTACTATCATAAAAACTTATTTCTTCGTTTCCTTTTCGCAATACTACCCCTGTTATTACACGATGTACTTGGCCGGAAAGCGCCCAGAGCATACTAACGGCCTCTTCGCGATGCACCGGTTTTCCGATTACTTGTTCGCCCAGCACAACCACTGTATCGGCGGCAAGTACGATCGAAGTTTCCGGCACTTGCGGCTGTATAGCGAGTGCCTTTTGTCGGGCAATGTGCACGGGAATATCACAAAGGGCTGTATTGGGCGGAAAATCCTCTAGGGTATCGGGCACTCTGATGTCGAAGGGAACGGCCGCCCACTCCAATAATTGTTTGCGCCTAGGCGACTGCGAGGCCAGAATTATTTTTTGCATAGGTTAAAAATAAAAGAAGATCATAGACAAAATACCCGCCAGCAAGATCCACTTTACATACCGACTTAATTTTCCAAAATCGGCGGGCGTAGTCGCCTTTCGAAGTCTTTTGATCCAATCCAGCATGGGCAGCAAGATGAGCAAAACCCCATAGGCTACCGCAGCCCAGTAATTTAGCTGAAGTAAATAAAGAAGTACCCCCAACAACAGCAGTAGCAATAACGACACCCACACCAAGGCAAAAAACCGCGCCACACCAATACCCCAGACAATGGGGAGTGTGGTGCAGCCGTAGCGACGATCACCCTCCATATCCTCAACATCCTTTATCAACTCGCGGGCCAGTGTGGCCAGAAATGCAAAGGCTCCATAAAGTAAGGCAAAGCGATACAAACGCAATTGCTGCGGGTCGGCCCCATGGGCCCAACCCCGCGGATCGGTCTTAGCTACAAACACGATCAAAATACTCCAAGCCACCAAAACAGCGATAAGGAAATTACCGATCAAAAAACTTTTTTTAAACCGGGTCGAATAAAGCCAAAGCAAAACGATACAACCCAGGTTGATCAAAAGCAAATACCCCTGCCGCACCGACGACAAGGCCAATGCCGTGCAGATAAGACCAGCACTGCTCAACATAAAATGCCAGGCCATGGCCCATCGACGACCAATGATCCTATCGACCACCAGCGCCTCGGGCTTATTGACTTCATCGATGTTGACATCAAAATAATCATTGATCACATAGCCCCCGGCCGCAATAAGTACTGAAGCCAGCAGCAGCCACCAAAAATGAATGCGATCGTTGGCGGGCAGCTGACCTGCATAGATAGGCTCGTAGATGGCCAACTGAAACAATCCTTGCGCCAGCGCTATAAATACCAGGTTGGGAAAACGAATAAGCCGTAGAAAACCAGTAAGCAATTGCATGACCTCTACATTTTAGCGAGAAGCAATATTGTCTTCGGGCCCCCAGTGTCCACGAGCAGATAAAACAGCCTCGATAATCTCTCGGGCACAACCGCTGCCACCCGTTGACCTTGCCACATAATGAGCAATGGCTTTTATTTCGGGAGCGGCATCGGCCGGACAACTGGCCAGCCCGCAGGCCTGCATGGCGTAAAGGTCGGGCAGGTCATCGCCCATGTACAGCACTTCTGTAGCGGCAATATCCCATTCAATGAGCAGCTCAGATAACTTATCGAGTTTATTGTAGATGGACATGTACACTTCTGTAATGCCCAATTTGCGCAGTCTTTCTTTGACCTCATCGGATGTGCCTCCGGAAAGTACGCAAACCCGGTATCCTTTTTTAATGGCCAACTGAAGGGCGAACCCATCTTTGATGTTCATACGACGGGCCTGCGTAAAATCGGGCATCAAGTACAGGGAGCCATCGGTAAGAACGCCATCCACATCAAATACAAATGTGGTAATGCGATCGAATAAAAGAGGCTGGCTCATGAATACTTATTTCTGATTGTCGCGCCATTCGTAGACCCAGGCGCTTTGGATCATTTCGAGGTGGCCTTCGGTGCTTTCTTCTTTCTTTCCGGTAAAGCCGGGAATGGCCAGCACCCACTCCAACAGATCGGTAAAGCGAATCCGATAGATCTTACTTTCGGTAAAATCGTCTCCAAATCGCTCGTACAATTTGAGGGCAATATCCTCGTGATCGCTCCAACCGATGGGTGGTTCAAAATGAGACATGAATGTTTTTTTAAAGATAGAAAATTATTCTCCCAAGAACTGACTTTGATCAGGCAGGGTCACCTCGATCTGACCAGACCCTACGAGCAAGGCACACTGGCAACCCAACCGAGAGTTCAACCGGGGATTGACCGCCCTATCAATAAAGTCCTCTTCTTTATCACTGATGGGCTCCAAAAAATCCTCTCCCTTGTTTACATAGAGATGGCAGGTGCTGCAGGCACAGACCCCACCGCAATTGTGGTGCAGCTCAATGTTGTTGTCGAGCGCGATCTCGAGTAGACTCTGACCGGCCTTTACCCCTGTGAGCGTAACTGACTTTTGACCGGCTTGTTCGAAGTTGAACTGTATGGTATACATAGGGTTTGCAAATGTAATGCTAAAACAAAGAAGTGACTAAGTTGTTCAGTTTAAATTATTTTTTGGTATTCTTGCCTAACTTGCGTCCGATTTTTTAATGTCATTACCCCACCGCATGGCAAAAAATTTATTGATCGTAGAGAGCCCGGCCAAAGCCAAGACCATCGAAAAGATCCTGGGTAAGGAGTTTCAGGTCAAAAGTTGCTTTGGTCATATTCGGGACCTCGAAAAAGCCTCGATGGGCATTGACCTTGAAAAGAATTTTGAACCCCGCTATATTGTTGCTGCCGACAAAGAAAAAGTGGTCGGCGAATTAAAAAGCCTGGCCAAAAAATCAGAAGAAGTATGGCTGGCGACCGATGAGGACCGAGAGGGAGAGGCCATTAGCTGGCACCTTTGTGAAGTGTTGGGGCTTGATCCGGGCAAGACCAAGCGAATCGTCTTTCATGAAATTACCAAACCGGCCATTCAAGAGGCCGTAAAAAAACCCCGCCGGGTCAATATGAATTTGGTGATGGCCCAGCAGGCCCGCCGAATTTTGGACCGAATTGTAGGTTTTGAGTTAAGCCCGGTGCTGTGGCGAAAAATGAGTATGCGCGGCAATCTGAGTGCAGGCCGCGTGCAAAGTGTAGCCGTGCGACTGATCGCCGAAAGAGAAAGAGAGATCAATGCATTTACACCGATCAGTCACTTTAAAATAGAAGCCTCTTTTTCGGATAAAGATGCCGATGGGCGTCTGATCAACTTTATGGCCGAAGGCAAAAAGCAGAATAACGAAAAAAGTGCCGAGGCTTTTTTAAAGAGTTGTATGGGTGCCAGCTACACGGTTAGCGATATTCAGGTAAAACCGGGCAAGCGATCTCCCGCTCCTCCGTTTACGACCTCTACCCTACAACAAGAGGCCTCCCGAAAATTGGGCTATGGTGTTTCGCGCACCATGCAAATTGCACAAAAGCTATACGAGAACGGATATATTACTTATATGCGTACCGATAGTGTAAACCTGAGCAACACAGCCCTGGGCGATATTACGGCCACCGTAAAGGGTATGTACGGAAAAAAGTATCACCAGTTTAGAAAATATAAAAACAAGAACGAGTCGGCACAAGAGGCGCACGAAGCCATTAGACCGACCTACATGAGCAATGCTACAATAAAAGAAGCCGAATGGGCCAAACTCTACGAGTTGATCTGGAAACGGACCATGGCCTGCCAAATGGCCGATGCCGAGTTAGAGAAGACCACGGTCAAGATCTCGATCTCTTCTAACCAAGAGGAGCTGACCGCATCGGGCGAGGTTTTAAAATTCGATGGTTTCTTAAAAGTGTATAGAGAAGGTCGAGATGAGGAGGACGGAGAAGAAGAAAACGAAGGCATGCTGCCCCCGCTAAAGCTTAAGCAAAAAGTTACGCTTAACACCCTAAAGGCCATTGAGCGCTTTAGCCGCCCGCAACCCCGCTATACCGAGGCTTCTCTGGTAAAGAAATTAGAGGAACTGGGCATTGGCCGCCCCTCTACGTACGCCCCCACGATCTCTACCATTTTAAAAAGAGGATATGTAGAGAAAAGAGACAAAGAAGGTACGCGAAGAACCTACAGTGTGCTACTACTAAAAAAAGATAAGATCAGTACGCTTGCCGAAGAAGAAAATACCGGTGCCGAAAAATCAAAGCTTTTTCCCAGTGATCTGGGGCTGGTGGTGACCGACTTTTTGTTGCAATACTTCGATGATGTAATGGACTATGGGTTTACGGCCAAGATCGAAAATGAGTTCGACGAAGTGGCTACCGGTAAAATGCGGTGGAATCAAATGATCAAGGATTTCT
>VHBB01000012.1 GCA_016872155.1 Sphingomonadales bacterium | reverse complement strand
GGCAACAATTTGCCAACAAAATTAGGACAAAAAAACTAAAAAGGGCAACAAGTAGAGTAAAAAATTTAACTCTAAACTATTGAAAACTAAGGTATAGTAAACAAGTTTCTGACAACTTCACTTTCCGATACAAAATTTACTAAAGATAAAATCGAGCTGGTCTTCATTGGTGATCTCACCGGTAATTTCGCCGAGATAATGAAGACAACGACGCACCTCGAGTGCCAACAGATCGCCCGGCAGCGATTGTGTCAATCCCAGCTTTGCATCGAGTAGCGCCTTATGCACCTCTTGCAAAGCTTGAAAATGACGGGCGTTGGTAACGATGGTGTGCTCGGTGTCGAGTGCTCCCGTTAGTACGCGGGAAACCATCGCACGCGTTAAAAGAGGCAGGTCTTGTCGCGTCTTAGCAGCGATCGAAACAACATCTTTCAGTGCAGGATGTTGCGTAACAAATGCTGCAGTCGTGGCCAGATCGCTTTTGTTAGCAACGAGCAAGAACTTCAATCCTTCTTTAAGGGCCTGTGCTTGCCAGGCGATCACTTCTTCTACCGGTTCTGTGCAATCGAATACATAGAGGACCAGATCGGCCGAGCGCATTTTTTCGAGACTGCGTTCCATACCGGCCGATTCGATCCGATCGGTTGTATGCTCGCGTAACCCCGCGGTGTCGATGAGCCTAAATAAAATGCCTTCGATGTTGAGGACCTCCTCTATCGTATCGCGCGTCGTGCCCGCAATATCGCTGACCAGGGCGCGGTTTTCGTTGAGTAAACTATTTAGCAACGTAGATTTTCCAGCATTGGGTTTACCAATGATGGCCACCGATACACCATTGCGAATGGCATTTCCCAATTGGAACGAATGAAGCAGCGCAGCGGTCGACCGTTCCAGTTGTTCCAATAAGGTGCTCAGCTTATCGCGATCGGCGAACTCCACATCTTCTTGCGAAAAATCGAGCTCCAGTTCAAGCAAGGCAGAAAACTGTAAGAGCTGTTCGCGCAATAGGGAAAGCTCGGCCGAAAATCCTCCCTTGAGTCCTTGCAAGGCAGTGCGTTGAGAGGCCCGCGTGCCGGCAGCGATCAGATCGGCTACCGCTTCGGCCTGGGTAAGGTCAAGTTTTCCTTTTAAGAAGGCTCGTTGCGTAAACTCGCCGGGGCGAGCCAAACGAGCTCCTTCTTCGATACAAGCCGCAACGATCTCTTGCAGCACATAAGGAGATCCATGACAACTGAACTCGACCACATCTTCTCCGGTATACGACCGGGGATTTTTATACAGCGAGACGACCACTTCGTCTAAGGAACGACCCTTATGCGTCAATAAACCCACCTGTAAGGTATGAGAAGGTTGCTCAGATAGTTTTTTGGACAGAAACAAACGATCGGCGATCGGTAGTGCAGCCAATCCGCTCAGCCGAATTACACCAATAGCGCCTACTCCCGGCGGTGTAGCCAGCGCCACAATGGTATCATCCCAACCCTGCAATTTGTTCATAGCGCAAAAGTAACTTAAAAAAAAAGTCCCCTCTAGAAAGGGGACTTGATAAAATGGTATGGCACCGATTATTCACCCTCCACACGGAATGTGATGGGCTGTTTACGATACGCTTTTACTTGTCGTCCGTTTTGAATGGCAGGATTCCATTTGGGTCCGCGCTTAATAACACGCATCGCCTCTTCTTCCATGCCATAGCCGTGATTGGTAAGGGCGCGCACATCACTGATGTTACCTTCCTTATCCACTACAAATTGTACCACGGTCGTATAGGTTCCTTCGGGAGCACCATTATCGGTTGCAACTTGGCCGTTGGCATTGCGTTCGAGGTACTGACGCCATTTGCTGTCACCTCCGGGAAAACTGGCCTCGATCTCTACTTTATCGAAGATCTTGTTATCGTCGAATTTCTCTTCAACGATCTGCTTGCCCTGATCGATATCGACAGGTGCCGCCAATCCTTCGTCTTTGATCCCTTCTACGTTGACAACATCGATCTTGGCCTCTTTCAATTCTTCTTGTGGTGGCGGCGGCTTTTCTACTTCTTCGTCTTTTTTAATAACAGGAGGCGTAAACTGCTTCATCTCTACCTTGGGCGGCTCCTGCTTAGGGGGAGGCGGCGGAGGGGGAGGCGGCGGTTCTTTTTCTTCTTGCTTAACATCTTGCAAGGTCATTTCATTGATCTTGACCTTGGCATTGTCGTTATCGCTGAGGGTCTTGTTCAAAAAAGAGATCAGTAAGATCAAGGCAGCCGAAGAGGCCGTAATGATCAGGGCACGCTTTACCCGCTCGTGGTAGGTCTTGCGCAGGTCATAGGCCCCATACTCTTTGTTTCTTCCCTCAAAGACAATATCGAGAATGTCTGCGGTTAATATTTTATTTAATTCCATGCTCTTTTTTTTCAGTTACTACTTGATACCGTTGGACTCTTCTGTCTTTTTGATTAGCTCATACTCCACATCACCGATCTTGACCATTGCATAGGTACGAACCTGATTGATGGTCATTTCATCGAGAATGTCGACCGTGTTCTTGTAGGTCGCATCATCGCTAGGCTTGATGATGACCACAAAATCCTTGTCGGCGCAATTGCTAACGGGCTTTCCCTTTGCTTTGGCATCAGCCTCGCAAGCGGGGTCGGGACGTTGATAATAACGGTCCATCACCTCTTTCTTTTTATTGACGATGATGTCACGAATACCCTTAAAGGTGGTCTGCTTAAAGTTATTGCCGGCGGCATCTACCACCAGTTTTCCTTCGTAGTAGTAAACCTGATCGCCCTTGCCCAGCATGATGGTGAGAACCGAAGACTCTTTTACTTCGGTTTGCTCATCTTGCTTCTTAATATCCTTTGGCATATTAAGGTCAAGCGTGGTGGGAGAGCTCATGGTCGCCGTAAATACGAAGAACGTGATCAACAGAAACCCAAGGTCTACCATGGGGGTCATGTCGACCCGGGTAGAAAGTTTTTTGGCTTTCTTGACGCCCGGTCCTTTTTTACCGCCCTGTTCTGCACCACTATCTATACTAGCCATAGTGTAATGTAATTGGGGTTAATGAATTTATTTTTTCTCTTGCTCAGCCTTATAAAGAGCCGTTCCGGTGGGCACATCATCAAGTTGTGTAACCAGGTTGTACTTGAACTCTTCATTTTTCTTGAGCGCCTGCACGACCGCATTAAAGGTCGGATACTTCGAAAGCCCGTCTCCTTTAATAAGGTAATTCAACTTTTCGCCTGCAAAGGCAGTCTTGGCTTCTTTGATCCACCAGACCAGTTGGTTATTAAGCGTGTCAGCCACGGGAATCCCGGGCTGGCTCAACTTGGCCTGATCCTTAAAATCGGTAGCCAGCAATTGCTTTAGGCCTCCAAAAGGAACACCCACCAAATAGGTCTTGCGAAAATTAGCCATCTCGGCAGGGGTCAGGCCCAAGTTTTGGCTGGCATTGATACCGCGGATAATCGCATCGTACTTAGAGGGGTCTCTATCAGAAAGAACGGTAAAGTAGACCCGGTTGGCCGAGTCGATCGATATCATCACGGCATTGTTCTCGGGTAATTTCTGCGACAGCACCGAGCCGGGTGTCGTGATCTCGACGGGCTCTGGTGGTTTGAATTTTGTCGCCATAATAAAAAAGGAGAGAATCAGAAAGGCTATGTCCACAAACGGGGTCATATCCGTATCCGTACTCCTTTTGGGTATCTTGGCACTAGGCATGGGTACAAAAATTTAATTTGATGATTGGATAATACGTTGCAAAAATTGCGTCTTGTATTACTTATACAAAGAAGCGAAGCTTTGCGTAAGCGTAAATCCGGATTCATCAATACCATGAGTGATAGAATCGATACGGGTCGTGAACATATTGTACAGGATCAGCGCGATCGCTGAAGTACCGATACCGAGGGCTGTATTATAGAGGGCCTCAGAGATACCGACTGCCAGGTCGGCCGCAGCACCACCACCGCCTTCTTCTCCAAGGGCAGCGAACGAACGGATCATACCCAATACGGTTCCCAGCAGGGCGATCAGCGTACCCACCGATGTGATGGTAGAAAGGAATACCAGGTTCTTTTGCAGCATAGGCAGCTCAAGAGCAGTGGCCTCTTCTACTTCTTTTTGAATGGCAATTACTTTTTGATCGGTAGACATACCCGATTCATTGATCATTTCTTTGTAACGACGCAGACCGGCCTTCATTACATTACCAACAGAACCGCGTTGCTTATCGCACTCAGCCAGCGCAGCGTCTACATTACGGCTGGCCAGTTGAAATTGAATTTTGCGGATAAAGTCGTCGATGGGTCCGTTACCCAGGGCACGACGAATGGTCAAATAGCGCTCGATAGAGAACACTACGACCATCAAAAACATTCCGATTAGCAGGGGCACGATAATTCCTCCTTCGTAAATACGGTGAAAGGCATCTTTGGGGCCCATGTGATGGGGCCAGAATCCACCGGCAGGATCGGGTTCATTAAAGCCGGAGGCATCTCCCATCATAAAACGCCAGATAGAATAGCCAGCGAGCACACACACAAGTGGAGCGATCCAAGAGATGGAATTTCCACCATGCTTTGCAGGAGCCGAAGATGATTTTGATGCAGCGGTTGCAGTTGATTTAGTCTCTGCCATGATCGTTTGTTTTTAGAGTTGAGTTATTAGGTTTTAAAGTTTAAAAACATCCCTCTCGTTGTCGGAAGGAGGGTCAAGTTAAGGATTTTTTGATATGCGCAATGCCCAGTCAATTAATTTGATATTAAATTGACCCCTATAGAAAAAAGGGCAAAAAAGAGGGTAAAAATTGTGGAAAATCAGCGATTACTCGTAGCGAAGGGCCTCTATAGGGTTCAGTTTACCGGCCTTACGGGCAGGATAAAGCCCGGCCAGCAGTCCCACCAGGGTACAGATAAAGATGCCGTAGAAGACCCAGTTCCAAGGTATCACAAAGCCCGTGCCCAACACGAGTGCAAATAAATTACCCACCCCTACTCCCAACAAGATCCCAAAGAGGGCACCGAGCACACTAATGATGATGGCTTCCAATAAGAATTGACGGCTGACCATGTTGCGCTTGCCCCCGATCGCTTTAATAAGCCCCACCTCGCGGGTGCGCTCCGACACAGAGACCAACATGATATTCATTAGACCAATGGCGGCTCCAATCAGGGTGATCAGACCGATCACCGTGGCCGAGATAGTCAGAAAGCCCAAGCTATTCATGGCCTTTTCGGCAATACTGTCGCTGCGATCGATCACAAAATTATTCTCTTCGGTCGTATGCAATCGGCGTACCGAGCGAAATTGAGACTCGGCCTCTCCCATAGCGGCGGGCACCCATTGAATCTGTGAGGCCTGAATGGCAATATTAAAAGAAGACGCACTCCCAAAATTGCGATACACATTGTTGTACGAAGTAATGATCATGTTGTCGCGACTAAAGCCGAACGAAGATCCTTTGCTCTCGAGCACCCCCAGCACCCGGTAAGGAATAGAGTTGATACGAACGACCTTGTTCACAGCCGAGCGGTATCCTTG
The DNA here is from genome assembly GCA_016872155.1 of Sphingomonadales bacterium. Lineage (GTDB taxonomy): Bacteria > Bacteroidota > Bacteroidia > Chitinophagales > Chitinophagaceae > JJ008. The sequence continues at coordinate 28,687 of VHBB01000012.1, read as the reverse complement.
CTTAAACAATTTATTGGCCACATCGTAGCCCAGCAGACAGACATTGCGCCCCGACGTTACATCGGTTCGGTTAAGGTTACGTCCGGTCTCGAGCGAAAATCCATTGAGGGCCAAAAAATGTTCATCGCCTCCCTGCACCATCACATTGGGGCTGGTCTTGAGTGTCTCGTACGACACGATCGAATTGCGTCCACCGAACAGACTAATACTTTTTACCGACGGAAAATCAAAGGTCGATACAAAGAGCTCGGCCTGATCGCGGGTAATTTTTTTATCGAGATTAGAAGTGCGCTCTTTTTTCTTTCCTTTTTGCGACAGCTTCATCTCGTTGCCTTGGTTACCGCCTCCGCCAAAACGAATATTGCGCGCCTTGTAGCGAATGGTAAAGCCACTGGCGCCCATACTCGAAAAACTCTCGGTAAACTTTTGATTCATGGCTTCGATGGCGGTAATAATACCAACCAGCGCCATAATACCAAAGGCAATAATGGCCACCGTAAGTCCGGTACGAAGCCGGTTGCCGCGTATGGTGCGAAAGGCCAGTGAGAATATATCGGTGAACTTCATCATGGAAAGGTGAAGGTACCAACACCTTGGCCCTCTGCAAAGAAAAGCTTGATGAGCGGCAATAGGAGATTAGAAATAGAGACAAGCGATCAGCCATTCCGGAAACAGCCCGAGCATAACCACAAGCAGAGCAACTAGTAAGAGCAGACCGGTAAAGCTTTTGTCAAAAGCCAGGGCATCGGGCTGTGCCACGGGTTTAAAGTACATGGCCTGAATGACCCTGAAATAATAATATACGCTCACCACGGCCATCAGCAAGGCGAACAGCGCAAGCCCTATACTTAGACCCAAGGCCGCCTTGATCATATAAAACTTTGCTAGAAACCCTCCCGTAAGCGGAATACCGGCCAACGAAAGAAAGAAAATAGCCAGCGAGGCCGCCACCCACGGATAACGACCCGCCAATCCATTAAAGGCCTCGAATGAATAATCTTTCATCCGAGTCAACACCGCAAAAATGCCGATCGTGGCCAACGAATAAGAGGCTGCATACAAGAGTAACCCCTCTTTAGCCGTGGTGTTCATCGCATAGACTGCCAGTAGCATAAAACCGGCCTGCGCAATACTAGAGTACGCAAGCATACGCTTGACACTTTGCTGAAATACCGCCGTGATATTTCCGATAAACAAGGTAAGACCGGCTATTACAGCCACCCACCACTGCCAGGCATTTTGTTGCAGCGCAAAACTGCGATCGAACAGACGGACCATAGCGGCGAAAACGGCCACTTTTACAACCGTCGCCATAAAAGAAGTAAATACGGTCGGCGCTCCATCGTAGACATCGGGCGTCCAGAAATGAAAAGGAGCGGCCGATACTTTAAAGGCCATCGCGATCAACAGCAACAACATACCCGCTATCATCAGCGAGCTTGATAGGCGAATGGAATCAGCTACGCCCGATAAAGCGAAACTTCCGCGGGCTCCATAGACCAAGGTGATGCCCATGAGTAAGATACCCGAAGAAAAAGCGCCCAATAAAAAATACTTGAGCGAAGCTTCGTTGCTTTTCAGATTTTTTTTGTCGCTGCCGGTCAAAATATACAGCGGAATGGTAATGATCTCTATACCCAAGAACAAAATGAGTAACGACTCAAAGGCGCTCACCATCATCATACCACTACTCACAAAGAACAGCAAGGCCAGGTAATCAGCTAAGTTGGCCCCTATCTTTTCCATGGCCGATCCACTCAACAGCAAATAGCAAAGTACGGCCGCCAATAAAATGGAATTGAGCAATAGTGCATAGGTATCGAACTGAAGCATACCGGTGGTATCGATGGCGATCAATTGCCAACCTTGCATCTCGGCCAGGTTGAGCCCCAGCAAGATCGCCACGCCGGCTATGGCCAGGTAGCGTACCACAGCGGTCTGTTTGATCAGGATTCCACCGAACATCATCACTACACCCCATAAAGCCGAAACTAATAACGCATTCATATTGGAGTTCTTAGAATTTTCTAAATAGATAACTAATGTCTACCTGGCTGAACAGTTGCTCGGCATATTCTTTTGTCATGTCGAGCAGCGGCTGCGGAAATAGTCCAAAAAACAGTACCAGCAATACAATAACGAAGAGAACCAACTGCTCTGGTACACTGACTAGAACGGGTTTACCGGTTACAGCGTTACGCTCGCCATAAAACACCGAACGTATCATGCCCAGCGTATAGACGGCCGATAGGATAATTCCAAGTCCGGCTACCGCGGCCAGTACCCAATAATAATTAGACTTGGTAGCCAATAAGCCGGTAAACATCAGCAGCTCACCAACAAAACCATTGGTAAGCGGAAGCGCAATATTGGCCAGAGCTATAATGATCATAAAGAGAGTGAGGGTTGGCGAGTGTTGGGCCAGTCCACCCAGTTCGGAGATCTTGCGCGTACCCAGGTTTCGCTCGATAAGATCGACCAACAACCACATGCCCAAAATATTGATGCCATGCGCGAAAAGCTGAAAACAAAGTCCCTGTATGGCCAATGTATTGGCCGCAAAGGCCGCGGCCCCCATTAACCCAATGTGGGCAATAGAAGAATAGGCGACCAGCCGCTTTAGATCGTCTTGGCGCCAGGCGATCAACGAGGCGTAAACGATGCCGCCCACGGCCAGCCCCATGATCACATCACCCCATTGGTATGCGGCAATCGGAAAGAAAGGAAGCAGCCAGCGAAGTAGACCGAGTATTCCCATCTTGACCATCACGGCACTTAGCACGGCGGTAACAGGGGTGGGCGCCTCTTCGTAGGTATCAGGCTGCCAGGTATGAAAAGGAAAAAGCGGAAGCTTAATGGCAAAGGCAGGCAAGACTAGCCAAAGCAACCAAGATTGCTGGGCCGTGGTCAACTTAAGTTTAAGGATGGCATCGAGCGCAAATGATTTTTCGGGTGTGAGCGACTGCAAATAGATAAGTCCGGCCAATAGCAATACCGAACCCAAGAACGTATACACAAAAAATTTAAAAGTAACCGCAATACGGCGCGGCCCTCCCCAAATGGAGCATAGAAAATACATCGGTATAAGCGCCAATTCCCAAAAAAAGTAAAAGAGCAGCGCATCCATAGCCAAAAACACTCCCATCATACCCGCCTGCGCGAGCAAGAGCCATCCGTAAAAAGCAGCCGGGCGATCTACCACTTTGTTCGTCATATAAAGAGCCAGCAAAAAATAAACGATGGCGGTAAGCAAACAAAGCACCTTGCCGAGTGGAAGCAAGGCCAACGAAAATGAACTGCCCAAACTAGAAAGCCATATTGCCGAAAATCGTTGAAGTGCCGGCTGATCCCAACTAGTCATACCAAGTAGGGTAAGCGCGAGTAAGGCCCCGGTACTTAAAACAAATACCGTATGGGCTGCCTTTTTACCAGCACCGGCAACAAAAGAAATTATACCACCGAGTAAGGGGATCAAGAAGATCAATAATGCAATCATAAGCGGTTCCGCCGAGCGGTTGGTTTATTTTCTTATAAAAAATTGTACGATGAGCAGTAAAGCCATACTCAGCACCATCAAGAGCACATACAATCCCACTTGCCCACTTTGCACGAAGCGAAGTTGTCGGGCGCTGTACTGCACCGCACGCCCTACTCCGTTGACCAATCCATCGATACCTTTCGCTTCTACCACCGTACGGAGCCAAGCGGCCAACAGGGCAAGCGGACGTACGATTAGTTTTTGATACAGCTCATCCACGTACCACTTGTTCTCTAAAAGTTGTATAAATGCAGGGGCAGGTTTGCCGGGTTGGTAATTGCGATATCGCATCCAAGCGGCTCCGACCATCGCTACTACCAATCCGGTAGAAAGGGCCATGAGCGCATACTCTGTTTCGTGCGATACGATATGCGACTGCATTGGAATAACAGGTGATAAGAAATGCGAGAGCGCCTCTGCATCGGGAACCAACACAGCAGGAATGCCCACCCATCCGCCAATGATAGAAAGTACCGCTAAGACCATCAGGGGAAGGGTCATAGCCAATGGACTCTCATGTACGTGATGCGCTTGCTCTTGGGTTCCTCTAAACCGTCCGGAAAAGGTAAGGAACAATAAACGAAACATGTAGAAAGCCGTGAGCAATGCGGCGAACAAGGCCACCACGTATTGCAGCGGGGAATGCAAAAACACACTCAGTAAAATAGCATCCTTAGAAAAGAAGCCACTAAATGGAGGTATCCCTGCAATGGCAATACAACCAATTAAAAAAGTTAGATAGGTAATGCGTAATTTCTTAGACAATCCCCCCATGTTGCGAATATCTTGCTCCCCACCCATGGCATGGATCACACTGCCGCTTCCTAAAAAGAGCAGGGCTTTGAAGAAGGCATGCGTCATAACATGAAAAACGGCGGCCCCATACGCACCAGTACCCAGGGCCAGAAACATAAATCCAAGTTGACTTACGGTGGAATACGCGAGAACTTTTTTAATATCGTTCTGCGCCACAGCAATCGAAGCGGCCAGTAGCGCCGTAAGTAGTCCGACCCACGAAATAAGATGAAGCGTATGGGGTGCCAACGAATAAAGCAGGTTGCTGCGTGCGATCAAATAAATACCCGCCGTTACCATCGTAGCGGCATGAATAAGGGCCGATACGGGCGTGGGACCCGCCATGGCATCGGGTAACCAGGTATAGAGCGGAAGCTGTGCGCTTTTTCCGGTTGCCCCTATAAAGAACAATACGGTAATTACGGTAATGTCGGTAGCCGAAAACTTTTCGGTAAACTGATGTTGTTGTACAAAATTGAAAAACTCCTGAAAACTTACCACCCCGGTTTTGGTAATGATCCAGAACAGCGCTACCAAAAAGGCCAGGTCGCCAATGCGGTTCATAATAAAAGCCTTGTTGGCGGCTGCCGTATACGCGGGATTTTTAAACCAGTACCCGATTAGCAAATAAGAGCAAAGTCCGACCCCTTCCCAGCCCATAAACAAGATCACATAGTTGGCGCCCATTACCAAAAGCAGCATCGAGAACACAAAGAGATTCAGATACGAGAAGTAGCGCGCAAACTGGGCGGATGACTCTTCGTGCATGTAGGCCGTAGAGTACACATGAATCAGAAAGCCTACCCCTGTAATAATCAGTAAGAACAAAGACGATAAGGCATCGAGTTGAAAAGCAAAGGGAATTCGAAGCGAGGCCACATCAATAAAATTGAAATAAGTGACCACTTCGCTGTGACCGGCTTTAACCTGAAAGAAGGTCAGCAGACTTAAGACGAAAGAGCCCAATACCGTACCGGAGCCCAATAGACCTGCCGCCGTTTTGTTAAGGTACTGTCGCCCGAGTCCGTTGATCAATGCACCCAACAAGGGAAGCAGTGGTATCCAATAAGCCAATTGAAAAATATCTTGCATAAACAGCCAGTATAAATGATCAGTGTTTTAATCGATTCAAAAAGTTGATATCTACAGAATGTACGTTACGATACATCATTACGATAATGGCCAACCCCACACTTACTTCGGCCGCAGCCACCACCATTATAAAGAAAACGAATAACTGCCCCTCTACCCCGGCCTGCGTAGCCAGCTGTCCGGCTTCGAGCGCCGCCTGGTAATGCATTTTAGAAAAGGCCACCAGCAACAAATTGACCGCATTCAACATCAACTCGATGCACATAAAGATGATAATGGCGTTACGACGGGTCAGCACCCCCACCATACCGATGGTAAAGAGCGCCAGCGACAAGAACAAATAATAGTTTATAGGCATAGTACGGTTCTTTACTCTTTTTTACCAATGACCACGGCACCTACCATGGCACTCAAAAAAAGGATACTTGAAATTTCGAAGGGCACCACATAGCGGGTAAACAACTCGTTGCCCAGTACTTTAATAAGCCCTACCTGACCATCCATGACCATAGCCGTGCGGGTTTTTAATTCGGAGTCCTTGAGAGCGGCCACCAGCACCAATAAAAAGATGCCGCCGCTTACGGTACCCGCCAACGTAATCCAGCGCTTGCTACCACCAGCCCCCTCTTGCCTTGCGTTCATGAGCATGATAACAAATAAGAACAAGACCATGATAGCCCCGGCATACACAATAATGTTGACGACGGCCAAGAACTGGGCGTTCAATAAAATGTAGTGACCAGAGATGGCAAAGAACGTAACGATCAACCAGAGCACGCTGTAGACAGGATTTTTGCTTGTGATCACCATCAGTGCACTAAACAGCGCCATGGCCGCTAACACCCAAAAAAGAATTTGTACGATACTCATCTTACTTGACAGGGTTGGTTGAATGGGCGGGTTGACGATCGCCTAAGGCTTTTACGTACGCTTCGCGCTCGGTAATCGGATGCGGGATCAGCAACTCGTTTTTTGAATAAATAAATCCCTTGCGGGCATAGTTGGCGGGGGCAACGGTCTGGGAGAGATAGATGGCATCCTTGGGACAAGCCTCTTCGCACAAGCCACAGAAGATACAACGCAGCATATTGATCTCGTACTTGGCCGCATATTTCTCTTCTCGATACAAATGCTCTTCGCCCGTTTGTCTTTCGGCAGCCTCCATGGTAATCGCCTCTGCCGGACAGGCCACAGCACAAAGTCCGCAGGCGGTACAATTTTCACGACCAGCCTCGTCGCGATTCAACACATGCAGGCCCCGAAACACCTTCGAAAAACTGCGCTGCTGCTCGGGATATTGAATCGTGGCCTTCTTCATAAACATATGCCGAAGCGTAATGGCCATTCCCTTGAGAATATTCCACAAATAAATGCTTTCGAGCCAGGTAAGAGGGCTGCGATCGACCGATTTAGCTCTTTGCGTTAGTTGCATACGATTCTTTATTAAAGCCTCACTTATTTAAGAATAACAATAGTGCCGCACTAATGAGCATATTGATCAGTGCAAGCGGTATTAATTTTTTCCAACCCAAGTTCATTAGCTGGTCATAGCGAAAGCGCGGGATCGTCCAACGGATCCAAATAAACAGGAACAAGAAGAAAGAGACCTTGGCCATCATTACGGCAAAGGTGAGTGTCGACAAGACCAGCGCAGATCCCTGCCAGGCCGACTCGTCGAAAAATGGAATATCGTAGCCACCAAAGAACAAAGTGGCCATGACCGCACTGCTCACGAACATATTAATGTACTCTGCAAACAGATAAAAACCCAGCTTCATCGACGAGTACTCTTGGTGATAGCCGAAGTTGAGTTCGTTCTCGGCCTCCGGAAGGTCAAAGGGCGTACGGTTACACTCGGCCAGCGCGCAGACAAAAAAGATCAAAAAGCCAAGCGGTTGGTAAAGCACATTCCATCCATGCTGCATCTGGTACTCGACCATGGCACTCATCTTAAGTGATCCCGTCATAAAAAGTACCGCGATCAACGAAAGACCCATGGGCAGCTCGTATGATACCATCTGCGAGGCACCACGAATGGCGGCGATTAGCGAGAATTTATTGTTCGAGGCCCAACCACCGATCATGATTCCATACACGCCCACGCTTACAATACCAAATACGATCAGAATGCCCATATCGACATCGGCCACTTGTAAGGCCACCGTGCGGGTCTCCCCTACATACGCAGCACCCCAGGGAATTACGGTACTGGTAATTAACGCAACGATCATGGCAAGCGCCGGCCCCAGCAAGAATAAGAATCGGTTGGAGCTAACGGGTGTGATCTCTTCTTTAAAAAATAATTTTCCTCCATCTGCCAAAGGCTGAAAGATTCCAAAGGGACCCGCGCGGTTAGGGCCCAACCGGTCTTGCATCCAGCCTGCGATCTTTCTTTCGGCCAGCGTGGTGTACATGGCAATAAAAAAAGATAACCCGATGAGCGCCCCGATCAAGATCAGCTTTTCTACTATATACCAACTATCCATGGCAATCAAATACACATTCATAAGTTTAGGCCTCCTTGGCAGCAGGTGAATTAAAATCGTTTCCAGTGGCTGCACCGGGCAGCTGGCTTAATTCTATTTTGTTCACTTCACTCACATCGTGAATGTCCATCATCAATTTGGGCGCACGACCTCCCATGACCTCGGGCAGGGTTTCTTTGGGCTTTTGTAAACCGGTATAGTGCCCTTGTGAGATCACCGAATGACGACTAACATCGGCAGGCCCTTCTAGTACCCAGTCACTGGCCGCTTTTTTATCGAAGCGACAGGTATTGCATATCCAACCGGGTTTGCCCTCATGACTACAAACCTCGCCCCACTCATCTTTACGAGCCGTTACGCGAAGTACTTCTTCGCCCCGTTGCCAAAGGGTGACCTTTCCACAGCAATCCGGACAATCGCGATGCGCATACATGGGCTTGGTAAACCAGACCCGATTTTTAAAACGAAACGTTTTGTCGGTAAGCGCGCCTACAGGGCATACATCGATCATGTTACCACTGTAATTGTTATCGATCGCCTTCGAGATATAAGTAGAGATCTCGGCATGGTCACCGCGGTCGAGTACACCGTGCACGCGATTATCGGTAAGTTGGTCGGCCACATACGTGCAGCGATAACAAAGAATGCATCGCGTCATGTGCAGTTGAATGTAAGGCCCAATATCTTCTTTTTCAAAGGTGCGACGCTCAAATTCATAGCGCGTACCCTCTTTGCCATGCTCGTAGCCGAGATCTTGCAAATGACATTCGCCGGCCTGGTCACAAACCGGACAATCGAGCGGATGATTCAGTAACAAGAATTCCACTACACCCGCGCGTGCATCCTTTACTTTATCGCTGGTAATATTTTTTACCACCATTCCCTCCATTACGGTGGTGCGGCAACTGGCTACCAGCTTGGGCATCGGGCGCGGGTCAGCTGCAGATCCGGCAGCCACTTCTACCAAACAGGTGCGGCATTTTCCGCCGCTGCCCTCTAATTTGCTATAGTAGCACATGGCCGGTGGCGTTACGTCGCCTCCGATCTGACGTGCTGCGTTGAGCACGGTCGTTCCGGCCGGTACCTCTACCGAAATATTATCGATGGTGAGCTTAACGGTGGAAACGCTATTTTTTGTTTCGGATGACATACAGGTGTAGTTGATGCCGCTAGGCCATTACTGAATTAGGTACATGAATGGGATCGGCATAATGCATCAATCCGTAATTACGCGTCTGGGCTTCTTGAGGATGCAACACATGCCACTCGAACTCATCCCTAAAATGACGAATGGCCGCAGCCACGGGCCATGCAGCCGCATCACCAAGGGGACAGATCGTATTTCCTTCGATCTTGCGCTGAATATCCCAGAGCAGATCGATATCGCTTAGCTTGCCCTTGCCGGTCTCGATATTCCACAAGATCTTCTCCATCCAACCGGTTCCTTCGCGGCAAGGAGAACATTGTCCGCAACTCTCATGTCGATAAAAGCGCGCTAACGAATAGGTATGACGCACCACGCACTGGCTATCGTCGAGCACAATAAATCCACCGGAGCCCATCATAGACCCCGAAGCAAATCCTCCGTCGGCCAAACTCTCGTAGGTCATCATGCGCGTTTCGCCCTTGGCCGTTTTCAATAGAAGATTGGCGGGTAAAATAGGAACCGATGATCCACCGGGAATACAAGCCTTTAATTTTTTTCCGGTCGGAAGGCCTCCACAGTATTCATCGCTATAAATAAACTCTTCGACCGAAATGGTCATATCGATCTCGTAGACCCCGGGCTTATTGATATTACCACAAGCCGAGATCAACTTAGTGCCGGTCGATTTACCTATGCCGATCTTGGCATATTCTTCTGCGCCTTCGTTAATGATGGGAACAACGGCCGCGACCGTTTCGACATTATTGACCACCGTGGGGCAACCCCACAACCCTTTTACAGCCGGAAAAGGAGGCTTGATGCGCGGATTACCTCTTTTGCCTTCGAGCGATTCAAGCAAGGCGGTCTCTTCGCCACAAATATAGGCGCCGGCACCGCGGTGTACATAGATATCACAATCAAATCCGCTGCCAAAAATATTTTTTCCAAGCCACCCGTTGGCCTTTGCCTCTTCGATAGCATTCTCTAAGATCTCGGCAATCCATACATATTCTCCTCGTATGTAGATATAAGATCGGTTCGATCCAAGTGCATACGAAGCCGTGATCATTCCCTCGATCAGCAGATGCGGAATAAATTCCATCAGGTAGCGGTCTTTAAAGGTGCCGGGCTCTGACTCGTCTGCATTGACCACCAGGTATCGGGGTACGCCCTCGGGCTTGGCCAAAAAGCCCCACTTCATTCCTGTCGGAAATCCCGCGCCGCCTCTTCCACGTAAACCGCTTTTCTTGACCTCTTCGGTCACCTGATCGGGACTCATAGACTTGAGCGCCTTCTCTACACTGCGGTAGCCGCCTTCGCGACGGTACACATCGTAGGTAGTGATTCCAGGCACATGCGCCTTGTCGAGTAATAATTTTCTTGCCATATTCGTAAGCGGCCCTGCGGGGCAATATTTCTTTTTTTAATGATGTGCACTGGCCGGCTGACCCGAACAAGATGCAATAAGTTGATCGATCTTTTCGCGGGTGAGGTGCTCGCGATAGTGTTTTCCTTGCTGTAACATCGGGGCATACCCACAAGCGCCCAGACACTCCACTGTCTTTAGCGTAAACAATCCATCGGCCGTCGTTTCTCCGGGGCGTATGCCCAAGCGCTCATAGATGTAATCCACGATCGCTTCGCTGCCATTGAGCATGCAGGGACCTGTCTGGCACACTTCGAGCAAATGCTTGCCCACCGGCTTTAGCTTGTACATGCTATAAAAAGTAGCGACTTCATAGACCTCGATCGGCTGCAACTGTAACAAGCCGGCTACATAATCCATGGTTTCGGGACTCAGCCATCCGCCGAATTCTTGCTGCGCCAAATGCAACACCGGCAACAGCGCGCTTTTTTGACGCCCCTCGGGGTAGCGAGCAATAATTTGCTGTACCTCTTTTAACTTATTGTCCGAAAAACGTAAGCTCATCTTCTGTTCTGTTTTTTATTTCGATCGGTACGGATTTATGCGTCCATTTCTCCGGCAATCAGATTCAAGCTGCTCATGGTGATGATCGCGTCACTGAGCATCGCCCCTTTGATCAACTCCTCGTAGGCCTGGTAATAGATAAAACAAGGTCTTCTAAAGTGCAAGCGGTAAGGGGCCCTTCCGCCATCGCTAATCAGATAAAAGCCCAATTCCCCATTTCCACCTTCTACCGAATGGTATACTTCTCCGGCGGGGATATCGGTCTCTCCCATAATGATTTTAAAATGATAGATAAGCGCCTCCATCTTGGTATATACATCTTGCTTGGCAGGCAAATAATACTCCGGCACATCGGCATGATAAACCTCGGCCTCGGCACCGGTAAAAGCCTGTACTTTCTGATAGGCCTGTCTAATAATCGAAAGACTTTGCCACATCTCTTGTTCGCGCACCAGCCAGCGATCGTAGCTGTCTCCGGTACTGCCCACAGGAATAGTAAAATCAAAATCTTGATAGCTGCTGTAGGGCGAGTGCACGCGTACATCGTAGTCTACGCCCGCGGCACGCAGGTTAGGACCTGTAAATCCGTAATTGAGCGCTCGCTCGGCACTAATACCTCCCACGCCAATGGTGCGGTCCATAAAAATGCGATTGCGCTGAAACATGTTTTCAAATTCCTTGAGCGCCTTGGGATACTCATCGAGGAACTTCTCTAACTTTTGAAAAGCGATGTCGTTAAAGTTGCGTTCAAAGCCCCCAATGCGACCCATATTGGTCGTTAATCGTGCACCACAGATCTCTTCGTAGATCTCGTAGATCAACTCGCGGTACTGCATCACATACAAGAACCCGGTATAGGCTCCGGCATCGACTCCCATGATGGAGTTACAGATCAGATGATCGGCAATGCGGGCCAATTCCATGACAATAACTCGCAAATAATCTACGCGCTTAGGAGTGGTAACCCCCAATAACTTTTCGCAGGTCATATGCCAACCCATGTTGTTGAGTGGCGAAGAGCAATAGTTAAGACGATCGGTGAGCGTAGTGATCTGGGCCAGCGGACGACGCTCGGCCAATTTCTCGAAGGCTCGATGAATATACCCGATGGTTTGATCGGCCGAGACAATACGCTCGCCGTCGAGTTCGAGAATATTTTGCATGACCCCATGGGTAGCCGGGTGCGTAGGCCCCAGGTTTAACGTGGTGGTCGTTTTCTCGATCGATCCTTCGGGCAGTTTAATGTGTTCGCTCATACTAGTGCCCCCTGGGGGCGGTTTATGGATGTTTAGCCACGGCCAAACATCTCGTCATCTTTATCAATTCGAGTTTGATCTTCTAGGGGAAACTCCTTTCGCATCGGAAAATAATCCATCTCGTCTACGTTCAGGATTCGCTTAAGGTTCGGATGCCCCACAAAATGGATACCGAAAAAATCGTAGGTCTCGCGCTCCATCCAATTGGCCGAAGAGAACAAGCCGGTAGCCGTGTATACATCGGGCTGCTCGACCGACGTAAACACTTTAAAGCGAAGCCGAATATTGTCTTTCAGATTATGTAAATGATAGACCACCGCCAGCTCTCGCCCTTTTTGATCGGGATAATGCACGCCGGTCAGATCGGTCAAAAAGGTAAATGCCAACTGCGGATCGTCGTAAAGAAAATTGAGCACCTTTAAATTGATCTCTTTAGGTGCCGAGAACTGCAACATGTCGTACGAAATAACAAACTCACCCACCTGGTCTGCAAATTTTTCGGTAAGTCGTTGCTGTATGATCTCGTTCGTTAGTGACATGCCTGTTTGTTTATAGTCTCTTTTTTTTACGCGTGCCGGCTTTTGTTCCGGTGCATAATTTTTTATTGGATACCGTAACTCTCTAGTAATGCTTTATAACGATCAGAATTGCGACGACGCAAACTCTCTTTTGCCACCAGATCCTGAATGCGAAGCACCCCATCTATAATTGCTTCCGGACGTGGCGGGCATCCGGGAACGTACACATCGACCGGTACCACCTGGTCGATACCTTGCAACACGCTGTAGGTATCGAAAATACCACCGCTGCTGGCACAGGCCCCCACAGCGATCACCCAACGAGGCTCAGCCATCTGCAAGTAAACTTGCTTGACCACGGGACCCATTTTTTTAGCGATGGTTCCCATGACCATCAACAGATCGCACTGACGAGGAGAGAAACCTACCCGCTCCGATCCAAAGCGCGCCAGATCGTAATGCGACCCCATCGTAGCCATAAATTCAATTCCGCAACAAGAAGTGGCGAAGGGCAAGGGCCAGATCGAATTTTTTCGGGCCAATCCAATTACCGCATCAAGCGAGGTAGCAAAGAAGCCTTCTCCCTGATGACCATCGGGCAGCGGAGCCATGCTAATATCGGCCTCGAGGGGCTTTTGAATTAGATTGTACGAAACCGGACGACTCATAATTTCACCATTTAAAAAAATAACAAGCGCTACCTGCGAATGTTGTTAACGCGAACCTAGTCTTCCCATTGCAGGGCTCCTTTTTTTATAATATAGATAAACCCGCAAAGAAAGAAACCCACAAAAAGAGCGACCGCCCAAAATCCATCCCAACCCAGTCCTTTAAAATTGACGGCATAGGGGTAAAAGAAGATCACCTCTACATCGAAAAGCACAAACAAAATAGCCGTAAGAAAATACTTGATGGCCATGGGCTGACGAGCATCACCATGCGATTCGATGCCACTGGCAAAATTTTGAAGTTTGTCGCTGGTCTTACGACGGGGTCCCAGCAAGTGGGTGGCCACCATTAGAAAAGCAACCAGCCCAACGGCGATCAAAACCTGAAGGGCCAGCGGCAAATAGGTAGAGGCAGTAGAGGCCGAAGAGCCCATTTGCAACCAGTATAACATGTGCTGTTTTTTCTGGCGCAAAATTAAGGTGCAGCGACCACAAAATGGGCATAGACAGCCCGCTAAACGACCCGAATTAACGCATTGTTTTTAGGCACTGCAGCTGACTTGGGGCTCTGGTCGGTCTTAGGGGCATTGTCGGGCTTGGCCGCCGGGGTCTTTTCCAACACATTTATGTTTTGCTGTATAGCGGCATTGGTGGGGTCAAGCGACAACATACGACGTAAAAAAACAAGTGCTTTCTCTTTGTCTTTCAATACGTTAGCACTATAAGCTGCTAAATAACCCGCCACTCCAATAATCGTCTTTTTATTCTTGACCGTGTCTTTTTCTAAAATCACCAGATACTTCTCGGCCCAAGGAACGGCCGATCCCAATTCCATACTGGTATCGATGGCGCGCTGAATATTGTACTTCATCATATACCCAAATGATTCTTCGGGGTATTTGGTAACATAAACGCCGAACAAACTATCGGCAATACCAAGCGATTTACCTTGATAGTAGGCAAACCCGGCATCAAAAAGATCACGTTGGCTGGGATTGGTCTTCGTCGTCAAAATAAGCGTGCGCAAATCTCCTTCGATAATACGACTCAGGCTATCGCCCTTGGCCTTGAAACGATCGGCCCCTTTCTTGAGCAGATCTACTTTTAAGTTGACCAACGTATCGACACGGGTCGATTGCAAATAGGTATCAAAGACCTCGGCGGGTGTGCCTCCGGTCTTATCGATAATATCGGCACGCAATTGATAATCGTAAAGGGCAATACCATCCATATCGTCGCCGGTGCGGCCAAAGAATTGATCGCTGTATTTTTTTGCATTGGCAAAAGAAGCGCTGGCTGCCTCTAGTTGCTGTTGCTTGGCCAGTGTATCGCCTTGCTGAAAAAACGCATCGGCGAGCAATCGATAAACCCGGGGTTTGGTAGCAGCGCCCAAGGCAGCGATGACCTGCTCTGATTTGGCAATGGCACAGGCAAAATCGCCACGGGCCCAGCAGAGCTGTGAGTAAAGAAACTCATCTTGAATATTTTTTTCGGGCTGCTTGGTCTCAATAAATTGTTGCAGTTGTTTTTCGGCCGTAACATAATCGCGGCGATAGAAATAATAATAAAACAACTCATAGTAAGCTGGCGTAAAGCGAGGGTCCTTTTCTACGCATTGCGTTAGGTATTGCAATACCAGCTCCCAGTTCTTTTGTGAATCGAAGAGCCTGGCCAATCGGTAATGAGCCAGCGCATAGCCGGGATTCAGTTTCAGCGCCTCCTGATAATTTTGAAAGGCCTCGCCACCCCCCTCTCCGGGACGGGCTTTGCGAATGGCATTGCCCAGCAGCAAATACATCTCTGCATTCTTGTCGCCTTTTTCGATCTGGGCATTCATCTTGCCGATCGCATAATTGAGATCGCCATTTTTAGCCTCTATGTTAGAGCGAGAGACGGCATTGAGAATATCGATATTTTCTCCTTTGCGGGTACGGCTCATGGTCAGCGCCGATTCGAATTTTTGACGAGCCTCGTCTTTTTTATTCTCGAGCAGGTCGGCATGGCCGGCGCCGACCATTACCAAGGGCGAATTGGCAGCAGCCTGCAGGGCCTTATCGTACCAAGCCCGGGCCACTCCGATTTTTTTGACAGAATCCAACTCCCGTTCAATGGCGGCTTGTCCGCCCCAATACAATGCATCGGGATCGGCGGGATTTGCCTTTAAAAGCTGCTGAAAAGTTTGTTCCGCCAGCTCAAAACGCTGGGCAAAGAGATGGCTCTTTCCATCTTGTACGGTCTGTCCATTACCGGTAACAACGACACCAACACTAATCGCAAGCAACAAAAAAATTCGTTTCATCTGTATAAAGGGTTTCTCTTTAAGGGCTGTAAATATATTATAATTAACTATTCGTTGACCCGCACCGGACGAACACCCAGCCTTTTTTGTGCCGGCGCCAGGTAACCTCTTCTAAAAATGATCTGCCCGATCTCGCCACTTACAAAATGCGCAAAGCCGGTGGCCAAACCGCGGTGTCTCTCTTTTAAGATATAGACCAGGTCGCGTACCATCGGATAACGTCCGACATATAGGTTGGCCTGATAGGCCTTTACATAATAGCCTTTACGATCGGTACTTTCCAGATGCGCCACATTGATCTTTTTCAAAAAACTTAGCTGGGCCGAGTCTTCGGGATTTCCTACCCAGCCAACCCCAACGAATCCAACAGTGCCCGGATGAGCGGCCACATAGTCGATTACGCCTTCGCTACTGCGTGCCGCCAGGGCCTGGCTGGTCAAGGTCTCGCCTTTCAATACTGAATCTACAATAAATCGAACAGTACTGGTGGCTTTGACCCCGTCAAATACAGGGATTAACTTTTTGTTATGCTTACCCTTAAGAATATCGCTGATCTCTTGTAAGGTAAAGACCGTATCGGCAGAAGCGGGATGCACAATTACCGCAATACCATCGCGGGCCACCACCAGGCTTCTGGCATTTACCCGAAGTGAATCGGCCATCAGCTTTCTTTCTTCTGCAGAGGGACGACGCGTTACGAGCACCATGCGAATGCTGTCATTGAGAAGATCGCGCAAGCAATCGGCCTCTGTCTTATACTCCACCTGAATGGATGTACCGGGATGATTGGACTCGTACACTTGCACCAACTCGTCTACGATCGGCTTAAAGGTCTCGTCGGCACTTACGCGCACCGCCCCGCGATCGGGTGTATCGGGCAGTTCATTGCGCTGCTCTTCGTACGATTTACATCCGCCAAAAAAAATAAATACACCAATTATCCCTATGGACACACGTTGCAACATTCCTTCTACTTTATGGGTTCGCTTTAAAGCCTCTGTACAAACGCCACCCGCCGTACAACAGACACACCGTTCCAAAAACGCGGTCGGTCGAATCGGGCGGAAACCGAAGGTTAAACTCCAGCTCCAATTCACTGCGTAGCAAAAAGAACAGACCGGCCAGCAAAAACAATCCGCCCATACCATACTCTCTTACTTTTACGAGCCGAGAGCGGTGCGCCTGTTTTTGTTTTTCGTATTCTTCGAACATCGATGGCAAATTAGCCAAATTTTCTGCGTAACGAACAAGATAACAGAACCTTTACCTTGCTGTGGAGCATACCGCAGGGCGGATTATATTTGCAAAGCAGGCTAACCCTGCAAAACACGCTGCTCTATGGCCAAACCCAGCCTTCCACCCGGTACCCGCGATTTCTCGGCCGAGGTGGTGCGAAAAAGAAATTTCCTGTTCAACACCATACGTTCGGTGTTTGAATGCTATGGGTTCGGACCGCTCGAGACACCCGCCATGGAGCAACTCGATACCTTATTGGGCAAGTATGGCGAAGAAGGCGATAAGCTCATCTTCAAGATCCTGAATAACGGATTGGATCATCCCGATAAAGAACAAAAAACCAGAGACGCGCTAGAGCAAGTGCTAAAAGGAAAGAACAGCAAGGACCTTACGGAACGGGCCCTTCGATACGACCTGACCATTCCTTTTGCCCGATATGTAGCCACCTGGCATCAACAATTAACACTGCCATTCAAGCGCTATCAGATGCAGCCCGTATGGCGAGCCGATCGTCCGCAACGAGGACGCTACCGCGAATTTTATCAATGCGATGTAGATGTGGTGGGCAGTCGTTCGTTATTAAATGAACTCGAACTGGGTTGTATTTGTCACCACATCTTTACCCGATTGGGCTTACCCGATTACAGCTTGCGCATCAACCACCGGCAATTACTGGTGGCACTGGCCGCCCGGTGCGGAGATGCCTCACAACTTGTTACGATTACCACAGCCATCGATAAGTTAGATAAGGTCGGCATCGAAAAAGTAAAAGAAGAACTAGCCAATAAAAACTTGTCGGCCGCGCAGATCGATCTTATCGAAGCTTATTTGAATATTGGGGGCAGTTTGCCGCAACAAGTAGAACAGCTTCGTGCGCTGCTGGGTCAACGACCCGAGGCGATCGCTGCCCTCGAAGAACTACAACAACTTATCGAAGACCTGCAACAACAGCAGGTACACGTTTTGCTCGATCCCACCTTGGCACGCGGACTCAACTACTACACCGGAACCATCTTCGAGATCAAGGCACCGGCCCGGGTCAACATGGGTAGCCTTGGAGGCGGCGGGCGTTACGACGACCTGACCGGACTTTTTGGTGTGCCTGGCCTTCCCGGAGTAGGTCTCTCGTTCGGTGTTGACCGCATTTACGATGTACTCGAAGAGCTACAATTGTTTCCGCACGACAGTACGATGGGTACGCAAGTATTATTCTTTAATCTGGGTGCCGATGAGAGCCGAGCAGCCTTTGTGCAATTACAAGGGCTACGCGAAAGAGGTCTAGCGGCCGAACTTTATCCGGAGTCAGTAAAATTTGATAAGCAATTCAAATACGCCGAGAAAAGAAATTTTACCTACATCGCCATTATTGGTAAAGAAGAAATGGCCAAGCAGCAGGTCAATGTAAAAAATATTCGTAGCGGAGAACAAAGAACTTGTTCTTGGAAAGAATTAGCGACCCTCTCTTTTACCTGGTAAGAAATAGCTAGAGCGCTTCGTATACGACGGCGGCTCCCTGCCCCACCCCCACACACATAGTGGCCAACCCATAACGCGCCTTTCTTCTTCTCAACTCGTACAGTAACGTTGTTGAGATGCGAGCACCGCTACAACCCAACGGATGTCCAATGGCAATCGAGCCTCCATTTACGTTAACGCAGGCCGGATTTAGCGAAAGTTCTTGCATACAGGCCAGTGACTGCGAAGCGAAGGCCTCATTGAGCTCGACAAGATCAATATCCTGCATAGAGAGGCCGGCCCGCTGCATTACTTTTTGCGTAGCCGGAACAGGCCCGATACCCATTAGGGCAGGATCCACACCGGCCACTGCCATGGCCACTACTTTTGCGATCGGGGTTAGCTTATGTTTTTTTAGGGCTTCTTCTCCAGCCAGGAGTAACCCGGCCGCTCCATCATTGATACCCGAAGAATTGCCGGCGGTAACTGTTCCGTTCTTTTTAAAGACTGGCGAAAGAGCAGCTAATTTTTCGATAGAGGTCTCGCGGGGATGTTCGTCGTCTACCACCCAACTGATAAGACCTTTGCTTTGTATTTCAACGGCCGTTATCTCTTGTTCCCAAATACCAGTTTTGCGAGCGGCCGCATATTTCTGCTGCGAAGAAAGAGCAAACAGATCTTGTTGTTCGCGAGAGATCTTATACTGCTCGGCCACATTCTCTGCCGTTTCTCCCATTGAATAGGGATGATACCGCTCGGCGAGTAAGGGATTAATGAATCGCCATCCCATGGTCGTATCAAAAAGTTGGGCGCTTCGATCGAAAGGTTGCGCCGACTTGCCCATTACATAAGGGGCGCGGCTCATGCTCTCGACCCCGCCGGCTAAAATAAGATCGGCGTCTCCACAAGCAATTTGACGAGCCCCCTCCATAATGGCCTGTAACCCGGATGCACAGAGGCGATTGACCGTAGTTCCTGCAACAGTAGTGGGAAGCCCCGCCAACAAGGAAGCCATTCTGGCCACATTGCGATTGTCTTCGCCGGCCTGGTTGGCCGCACCGGCAATCACTTCTTCTATAGCGGCCGGATCGATGGTGTCGTTACGCTTATGCAAGGCCCGCAGTACCGTGGCCAACAGATCATCGGGGCGCACCGCGCTTAGCGATCCGCCGTAGCGTCCTACCGGTGTTCGAATGGCATCTACTACATAGACAGGTTTCATGCAAGGTGTTTACAGGCAAATATCCGTTAAATAGTTTAATCCCTTACCGGGCAGTTATCTTTGTGGTACATGAAAAAAACGGCCATCGAAAATATCAGAACCTGGAGCCTGCAACAAATTGAGCACCACTTCGAGGAGCGGGGCGAAAAAAAGTTCAGGGCCCGGCAACTCTATGAGTGGATCTGGCAAAAGAACGCCATGAGTTTTGCCGATATGACCAACCTGAGCAAAGAGATGCGTCAGCACCTGGGCGAGCAATTTGTACTGCCTGCCCTGAGCATCAATGCTACCCAGTATTCCGAAGATGGTACGGTCAAAAGCCGTTTTTTGACCTGGGATGGACATGCTGTAGAAGGCGTGTTGATTCCCACCGAAAAAAGACTCACGGCCTGCGTGTCTTCGCAGATCGGCTGTTCGCTCTCTTGCAAATTCTGCGCCACCGGTTATATGGACCGAAAAAGAAATCTGCAGTTCGATGAGATCGTAGACGAAGTGGTGCTCCTTAACAAAGAGGCCCTGCAGCAACACCAAAAAAAGATCAGCAACATTGTATTTATGGGAATGGGGGAACCCCTACTCAACTATAAACAAGTGCTACTCGCCATCGAAAAGATCACCTCGCCCGACGCGTTGGGCATGAGTGCGCGTCGCATTACCGTTTCTACGGCCGGGGTAGCCAAAGGCATTCGACAACTGGGTGATGATAACGTGCGATTTAAACTGGCGCTCTCGCTACATGCCGCCAACGATAGTAAACGCAACGAGATTATGCCGATCAACGAGTCGAATCAAATACGAACACTCGTCGAGGCCCTCAACTATTTCTATAAAAAGACCGGTAACGAGATCACCTTCGAATACATCTTATTCGATCAATTCAATGACTCGTTGCAAGATGCCGAAGAGTTGGTCAAGATCTATCGACAGGTTCCCGCCGACCTAGTCAATATTATTGAGTATAACCCCATCGATAAAGCCAAATTTAGAAAACCCTCCGAAGCCAAAACGGCGGCCTTTATGGAGTACCTGTCGCAAAAAAGGGTCAACGCTCGTCTTCGCAAAAGCAGAGGAAAGGATATCGATGCAGCCTGCGGACAACTCGCCAACAAAGGCTAGGTATACGGCATTAAACCTTTTGATCGCCAGCTGGTCTTAATAAGGTACGCCTCTTTTAAAAGGCTATCCTAAAACAATATCATATGAAATCGATCATCACCCTTATGCTTGCCTTCGGCTTGGTCTCTGCCACCTTTGCACAAGAAGGGAACAAGCAGTTGTTGCAACGCCTACAACTATCAACGTCCCAACGCGAGCAACTTAAAAAAGAACAAGAGCAGGCGCTCGAAAAAGTGTTAACGACTGAGCAAAAAAAGAAACTCAAAGAAATTCGCCGGCAACAGCAGGAGCGCAAAGAAGAAATGCAGGGTCGTCAACGCCAACAACTCAAAGACCGTTTGTCGCTTACCGATGAGCAGGCCACTAGGCTACAAGAGCTGCAAAAGAATTTTATGGAATCGATGAAAAAAAATCGTCAGCAACTCGATCAGACCATCGCACAGCAGCGAGAAAGAGCGCGCGAAATGATGGAGACGCACCAGCAATCACTAAAAAAATTATTGAGTGCCGAGCAACTCGATACATACAAGACAATGATGCGCGATAAAATGCGCGAGGGCATGCAACGGTTAAAAGGACGCGCCGGTGATGTTGAGCAGCGTCCGCCCGCAGGCAGCAGGCCCTCCCTCGATCGCAGACCCCCTATGAACCGCAGACCGCCACCGCCAAATGGCACTACTGGCGAGCCACGACCCGATACGCTGTAATTGACCTACCTTTGTTACGTACTGTTGAAAAACAGCACCCCCTTACATGAAAAAATCAGCTTCGCATCCCTTTACCAAGTTCGGGACCAAAAAGAGTAATGCTGCCATCAAAGAGCAGTTTAAGCAAGAAAAAAGAAAGGCTAAAAAAGAGCGAGAAGCTTTTTTTGAACAAAAAAAAGCAGCCGAGCGAATCGCCCGCGGAGGTAAGACGGCAGCCGATGTAAAAGGCAATTTTCCGAAGAGTCATCCGATAGTGGCCCCCCCCGAGCGAATGCCGCTCAACAAATACCTGGCCCATGCCGGTGTGGCCGCGCGCAGAGAAGCGGCGCTGCTCATCAAAAAAGGACTGGTAAAGGTAAATGGGGTGGTCATGCTCGAACCCGGATGCCGCATTGCCCCGCAAGACGTTGTTACCTACAACGGAAAAAAACTTGCCCCGGCCCAGGCCTACGTGTATATCTTACTCAATAAACCCAAGGATTACATTACGACCACCGACGATCCGCAAGGAAGAAAAACAGTGCTCGACATTGTAGGGCAAGCCACTACCGAACGCATTTATCCGGTAGGACGACTTGACCGTAATACGGCCGGTGTGCTCCTGTTGACCAATGATGGGGAGCTGGCTCAACAGCTAACGCATCCTAAAAATCAAGTTAAGAAGATCTATCAAGCCACCCTTAATAAACCCCTCGAGAAAAAGGATTTTGACAAATTACTACAGGGGATCGTACTCGAAGACGGACCGGCTGCTGCCGATGTGCTGGCCTATGCCGATGGCAACGATAAGACCCAAGTGGGTATTGAAATCCATAGCGGTCGCAACCGCATTGTGCGCCGCATGTTCGAACACCTGGGCTATGATGTAAAAAATCTGGACCGTGTGGTCTTTGCCGGATTGACCAAAAAAAATGTGCCCCGCGGCAAATGGCGTTTTCTGAGCGAAAAAGAAGTACGCGACCTAAAACATTTTGGAAAAGGAAAGTAAGTACCCATGCAACTCTCTGGTTTAATACTGGGCGAGACCGAGCACTGGGTCGCGCTAAACAAACCCGCCGGGTTATTGTCGGTGCCCGACCGATTAGGAAAAGAGATCTCGCTCAAGATGATGCTCCGCGAAAAGTATGGAAGCAGTTTTGTAGTACACCGTCTTGACCGCGATACCAGCGGCGTTATCTTATTTGCGAAAGATGAATCGACGCATCAGTTACTCAACAAGCAATTCGAAGAAAGACAAACCGAAAAGATCTACACAGGGTTGGTGGTTGGCACGCCGGTCGAGGAGCAAGGTAGCATTACCACCCCCATTGCCGAACACCCGGCCGGGGATGGTCGTATGATAACCCATGCCAGTGGAAAACCCTCTCATACCGATTACCGGGTCGTAGAGGTACTCAAACCTTATTGTCTGGTAGACTATAAGATCCATACCGGCCGTACACACCAGATTCGAGTGCATATGCAGTGGCTTGGGCATTCCATAGTCTGTGACCCCTTATATGGAGATGGAAAACCGGTGCTGGTCTCTTCGCTGCGAAAAAAATTCAAGCTCGCAAAGAATGTCGAAGAAGAGCGACCCATTTTATCGAGACTGGCCTTGCATGCCGCTCGTCTTTGTTTTACAGACCACAGCGGTCAACGCCATACCCTTGAGGCCCCTTTGCCCAAAGACTTTTCGGCTACCCTGGCACAACTTAGAAAAGCACAGCTAAAAAAATAGAACCCCCACCGGGTATTTGTCTATGCGGGTCGCACGCATTCCACCCGATAATGAATGGCGCTGTTCTTGCGAAGCATAGCGGCCACTCCGCAGTATTTTTCGAGAGAGAGGTCGATCGCCTTTTTTACTTTGTCTTCGTTGGCCGGGTCGGTGGTAAGCTTGTAAACAAGATCGATGTCTGTAAAGACCCGCGGATGATCTTCGGTCTGTTCGGCAACGCTCACCACCGTAAGTGCCGAAAAGGGCACCCGCATCTTCTCTAAGATCTCTACCACATCTACGGCAGAACAACCTGCTAGACCGGCCAGCAATAATGCCTTTGGGCTTATGCCCGCTTGCAGTTGGCCATCCATACGAACCGATCCGGCATTCTCTTGCAAGGCCTCGAATTGCAGTTTTTCTTTCCAATGGGTGGTAACGATCATACGGTATTTTTTTTACGGGTCAGCCAAAGGAGCAGCCGCGACAACGAAGTACCCCATTTACTATACGTTTCTTGGGTCAGTAGCTTAGAATCGTTCATCGCCTTATAGGTTAAGAAGATTCCCAGTGGAAGCAATACAAAAGTAGCCAGCCACATGCCTACAAATGGAGTTAGAGAATCTTCTTTGGCGAACTTCTCGCCTACCGTGCTAGAGAAATAGAATAACATAAAAAACAAAATGGCAACAATGAGCGGAGTGCCCAAGCCCCCTTTGCGGATAATAGCGCCGAGCGGAGCCCCGATCAAAAATAAGATGATGCAGGCCACCG
This sequence comes from Sphingomonadales bacterium, assembly GCA_016872155.1. GTDB lineage: Bacteria > Bacteroidota > Bacteroidia > Chitinophagales > Chitinophagaceae > JJ008. Next base: position 4,749 of record VHBB01000012.1, on the reverse strand, counting down.
ACAGCGCCAGCTTGCGATGCCATTCTATGAAATGCCGCCGCACACCGCGGTCCTTGTCGGCGAGCACACTGTACAACGACTCGGCATTCATTCGAATAGAGGCTGCAGAACTTTGGGTCGTACTACCTAAGACCATCAGTGATGAATCGGGCAAGAGTTGCCGAAGACTGCTCTTGCCGCTGCGTATTTTTTTCTCGGCGCTGCTAAGCGGTGTAGAAGACCAACTCGTATCAAACAATGCATAAAAAGAAAATTGCGAGAGCCAGTCTCGTGTCATGCGGTTGACTACCGTATCGCGCTCGCGTCGCAGTGAATCGATGGCCCTATTGAGCTGCCGCATACTAAACATGCGCTCGTTGTTCTTGTTGACACTGTCGGCCGTTCGGTTGGTAAAACCCAGCGCGCCCAGATCGAATTGCTTAGTGTAAGTCTTAAAACCCGTGCGGATGTATTCGTTATTGCCGGCATCGAAGGGACTGCCGCGCTCTTGGTACCGCCACCCATCGCGCAGGTGCAATTCTAAAAAACGTTTGTTACCGGTAACGCGCATGACCCCGCTCTTCGCAATTACAAAATTGTCTTGCAGCATATTGCCCTGCTCGTAAATAATTACATCGCGAATAACACTGTCGTTCGATTCCTTTTGTCCGATCTTGATGGCATACCCGCCAATGCGATCATAAAAAATACCTTCTTTAAGATCGAAGGCAGGCTTGGCATAGACAATATCGGCCAGCAAGGTTCTCGACTTAAGGTTGGCCACCGGTATTACGTAGTTAGAGAACAAAAAAGCAATAAACGCGATCCCTATGCTAAGCAAAAAGAGCGGACGCATAAATCGTAGCAGCGAAATACCGGCCGACTTGATAGCGACCAGTTCGAAGTTCTCGCCCATGTTGCCAAAGGTCATCAACGAAGACAGCAAAACGGCCAGTGGCAAGGCCAGTGGCACCAGCACCGCACTTTGATACCCTATAAATTCCAAGATAACGCCAGGCCCCAACCCCTTGCCGACAAAATCATCGATGTACAGCCAAAAAAATTGCATGACCAGCACCAACAACGTAATAAAGAAGGTGCCGATAAAAGGTCCAGCAAAGGACCGAAGAATCAGTTTATCGAGTTTTTTAAACAAGTCGGTGAACTAATGCAATACTCAGTTGCCAAGGCGATGAAAGAGATCTTTTACCTGGTGATCCCAAAGTAAGGTCTGGTCTTTGATCTCTTTTTTCTCGGCAAAATCTTTAATGACCAGTATGGTTTGGTTAGTGATCTCTGATTTGTCGATAGCGAACTCGAAGTATTCGCCTTTGGGCGCCGATGCCCAGCGATAGCGAATGAATTTATCTTGTTCCTTTTCGATCACCTCGGCTTGTTCCACATTGCCATCCCATCCAAAATAAAATACGCCTTCGCGCTCGTCGACCTTATCGGCAAACCACTCACTGAGACCAGCGGGGGTCGACAAAAAATCATAGAGAATGGTGGGAGAACAGCGTACCGGAAACTCTAGTGTATATAATTGCTTGCTCATGTCTGTATCAGTTGCAACGATGCAATAATAGAGAAAATAACAGCAAACGCAAAACGGGAGTTTTTTATCAAAAAACAAAGCGGAATCTCTCTTGTTGCATCGCCACCCGATCCTATAAATTGAACTCCCAATTCGATGCCATGCGTATGCGACAAATAAAGATCGGAAAGTCAATCACCAACCGAGACCATCCCAGTGTAGATAAATACTTGCAAGAGATCGCTGCCCTCGATCGGATCAGCCCCGAAGAAGAGGCCGAACTTTCACAAAAAATTAAGAGGGGATGCCAATTCTCGTTGCAACGACTGGCCAGCGCCAATCTGCGCTTTGTCGTTTCGGTGGCCAAACAATACCAGCACCAGGGGCTACCTCTTTGCGATCTGATCAACGAAGGCAATTTGGGCCTGGTCAAAGCCGCCGGCCGCTACGATGGTACCAAAGGCTTCAAGTTTATTTCGTATGCGGTGTGGTGGATCCGGCAATCGATCTTGCTGGCACTGGCCGAACACGGACGTATCGTGCGGATACCGGTCAATAAGGTCAGCAGTGCGCAGCGCATGCAAAAGACCTATGCCTGGCTCGAGCAAGAATTGGAGCGCGACCCTACCACGCAAGAGCTGGCTCAACACATGGGGGTTAGCGAAGAAGAGATAAGAGGTTGTCTTTGCGTACAGGTAAAACACCACTCGATCGACAGCCCGCTGGCCGAAGAAGAAAAACTCGGCTTAAGCGAAATTCTCGAAGACAAAGAAAGCTTTCGGGTCGACCACAGGTTAGAAGGAGTCGTCTCGTTACGTATCGAGATCGCACGATGCTTACAGACCCTCTCCGACCGACAACGACAGATCCTTTGCGCGTATTTTGGAATAGGAAACACCATGGCCAAAAGCCTCGAGGAGATAGGCGCAGATCTTGGCATTAGCAGAGAGAGGGTTCGCCAGATTAAAGAGAAAGCGCTGGCCCGTTTAAAGCATGCACACCGGTCGCGCATGCTGCGCGCCCATCTGTCGGGATGATCGGTACTCGCTTCGTATCTTTGCTGCCCTCTATTTTTTATGTTCAACTCATTACAGCAAAAACTCGAAACGGCCTTTAAGCACCTTAAAGGGCAAGGGCGAATTACCGAACTCAATGTGGCCACCACCATCAAAGAGATCCGAAAAGCCCTGGTGGACGCCGATGTCAACTATAAGATCGCCAAGGAGTTTACCGATAAGGTCAAAGAACAGGCCATCGGGGCCAGGGTTATCAATGCCGTCTCTCCCGGACAATTGATGACCAAGATCGTCAAAGACGAACTGACCGCACTCATGGGAGGAGTCGAGGCCCCGCTCCAAGACAAGGGCAATCCTGCCATCATTCTTATTGCCGGTTTGCAGGGTAGCGGTAAAACCACATTTAGCGGAAAGCTGGCTAATTATCTCAAACAAAAAAGAGGACTTAGTCCCTTACTGGTAGCTGGCGACGTGTATCGCCCGGCCGCCATGGAGCAACTAAGAGTACTCGGAGATCAGATCGGTGTAGATGTATACATCGATGCGGCCAACCCCGATCCGGTATCGATTGCCCGCGAGGCCGTGAGCAAGGCGCGCAGCTTAAATAAAAATGTGATCGTGATCGATACGGCCGGTCGATTGGCCGTAGATGAGGCCATGATGAACGAGGTATCACGCATTAAAGAGGCGGTGCAACCCCAAGAGATCTTGTTTGTGGTCGACAGCATGACCGGTCAGGATGCCGTTAATACCGCCAAGGCCTTTCATGACCGACTCAACTTTACCGGCGTGGTGCTCACTAAACTAGATGGCGATACACGCGGTGGAGCTGCACTTTCCATTACTTACACGGTCAATAAACCCATCAAGTTTACCAGCAATGGTGAAAAGATGGATACCCTCGATATTTTCTATCCCGAACGAATGGCCCAGCGCATACTCGGGATGGGTGATATAACGACCCTGGTCGAAAAAGCGCAAGCACAGATCAGCGAAGAAGAAGCTAAAAAACTCGAGGCCAAGATTAGAAAGAACAAATTTGATTTTGCCGATTTTAAAATGCAGCTCGAGCAGTTAAAGAAAATGGGCGATATGAAAGAGATGCTGGGGATGATACCCGGCATGGGCAGTAAGGTCAAGGACATCGATATCGACGAAAATTCCTTTAAAGGCATCGAAGCCATGATCAATGCCATGACCCCTGCCGAAAGGGCCAACCCCGACCTGATCGATATGAGTCGTAAAAAAAGGATCGCCAAGGGCAGCGGAAAAGACATACAAGAGGTGAACAATTTTATGAAGCAGTTCGACCAAATGCGAGATATGATGAAGAATATGAACAAGTTGGGCACCTTTGGTAAAATGATGCCCGGCCTGAGAAGATAGCCTTTGCACATAAAAAACTTGCCTTTTCGACGGCCCCTGCTTATATTTGCACCCCGGTTTTTACCGGGACCAACATATATTGTTAACGCTGTTAAATTTTTATTTATGTCAGCCAAAATCCGTCTTCAAAGACACGGGTCTAAAAAAAGACCTTTCTACTTCATCGTCGTAGCCGATTCAAGAGCACCCCGCGATGGAAAATTCATTCAGAAATTAGGAACCTACAACCCGCTGACCATTCCTGCTACCATTCAGCTGGATCGTCAAAAGGCCCTTGAGTGGCTTAACAAAGGAGCCATCCCCACCGATACGGTACGCCGTATTCTGAGCTTTAAGGGTGTATTGTACCTCAAGCATTTGCTAAGAGGGGTTTCTTTAGGACTGTTCGATGAGGCCGCTGCCATGCAAAAGTTCACCGAGTGGACCGCTGAGCACGACAACCAGATCAAAAAGAAGAACGAAGAGACCCAGCGCAAGCGAACCGAGAAGCGTCATGCTATCTTGTCTGCTTCTGTTGCCACCCGCCAGGCCAAAGTTGCTGCACAAGTTGCCGCCCAAGCCGCTGCCGAGGCTCCTGCTCCTGCCGAAGAGGCCGGTGCTGAAGAAGCCGGGGCCGCCGAGCAAACGACCGAAGCTTGATCGTTTTTACAGATAAATCGTTAGCAATCCCGGCCCCTGTGCCGGGATTTTTTTTATTCAAGAATCTATCGGCCCCTTCCTTTTTTTAAGAGTACAGTGTCGTATCTTTTGCAACAGATCAACGTATGAAAAGCTATATAAAACTTGGAAAATTAGTGGCCGCGCACGGACTTAGCGGTGAGCTGCTGTTGCAAC
>VHBB01000011.1 GCA_016872155.1 Sphingomonadales bacterium | reverse complement strand
ATGCCTTTTTGGAAGTCGTGTAGCCTCGACAGGAATCGAACCTGTATCTGGAGCTTCGGAAACTCTTATACTATCCATTGTACTACGAGGCCGGCTACCGAATTAGACCTGCTGCGTTGGTCGCAAAGATCTTAACGGCAATAGCGAGCAAAATTACACCAAAAAACTTACGCACGGCCATCAGTCCGGCCTTGCCCAAGAGTCGTTCAATGATGTTGAGCGAGCGGATTACGATATAAATAACGATCAGGTTTACGAGGATGGCCAGCAAGATCGTGTATTCGTTTTTGTCGTTGCGCTCAAAAGTGGCCTTGAGCGACATAATGGTAGTAAGGGTGCCACTTCCGGCAATCAGCGGAAAGGCAATAGGCACTACTGTGGTGGTGGGCCCGTTCTGCTCCGATTTAAAGAATTCAATACCCAGTATCATCTCGAGCCCCAAGATAAAGATGACGATAGAACCCGCTACGGCAAAGGAGCGAATATCGACCCCGAGCATATTTAAAAAGGGTTTGCCGACAAAGAAAAAAAGCACCATCAAGCCACCCGAGATCAGCGTTACTCGAAACGGATGAATATCCCCGATCTTTTTTTTGATGCTAATGAGCAGCGGGATGGTGCCCAAAATATCAATAACGGCAAAAAGGGTAAAGCTCAGGGTTAAGAACTCTTTGAGGTTAAACGCCATGGGGCTTGTTTCTTTAAAGTTAATAAACGATTGTTTATCGACTAAAAACTAATCCGGCCATTAGGGTAAAGCCTCTGGCGGTGTAGCCACGCAGTTCTTCGTAGCGGGTGTCGGTAAGGTTGCGCAAGTCGGCAAAGGCGCGCAAGCCGTTGATCTTCTTAAAACGATATTCTCCATACAGATCGAACGTAGCATATCCGGGCATCAGCACGGGAGCAGCGCCATATATAAATTCCTGACGATCGGTGGCAGCGCGGGCCGAGAAGGTATATAAGCATTGACCACGGGAGAAGCTGACACTAATGTTGAGCGCATGTTTAGGAATGCGGTATAGATTAAAATAGCTGCTGTCTTTGGTAAGTGCTGTACCGGTGCCGCTGTAACGTCCTTCGATGCGTCCATTGGTATAGGCGTAGTTGGCACGAATGGTACATCTATTGATCGCTAGTTGTGTTTCGATCTCTGCGCCGTAGTTATGCTGGGTAGAGGCATTGATGTACTGGCCGCTCCAGGTGGCAGGGTTATAGCTGTAGATAATAGTGCCATTGCTTTCTCGATTGAATCCTACGATACGACCTCTAAAGGCACGTCCATTGATCCACTCTAGCCCGATTTCTTGTATCGCTCCTTTCTCGGGCTCAAGTGCCGCATTACCGGCGCCCGGGTCAAAGAGTTGATACAGGGTAGGGGCTTTAAAGGCGCTATACAGATTGGCGAATAATTTAGTGTTGGGATTAATTCGATAGACCGGATTAAAGGTGTAGGTAACATTGCTGCCATACACGGAGTGCTGGTTAAAGCGGCTGCCGCCCTCTATGCTTAGAGAGCCGCGGGTAAAGACCAGCGAGCCGTAGGGGCTAAGCTGATCGAACGAAGCGTTTAGGTCTGGGGGTGCATAGGGACCCCAGGGTCCGGTAGACCAATACGATTGTGTGGTTTGATGCTTACGATAATCGACTCCGCCCAGCCACTCGAAGTTTCCCGCTTTTTTAGAGAGGTACACTTCGGCAAAATGAGTGATACCGGTATAGTTACTTTTTACAAAATTTACAAAACTGCTGCTGCGATAACTGGAGTCATCGAGATAAGTTCTCTCTACTTCGTTATACTGATAATTGAGTTGCAGTAGCGTATTTTCTTTTTTTAGCTGCCAGCCGATCCCGCTTAATTTATTGGTATTATCGGCTGTAAAATCTTTTTCATCTACAAAAGCGGCCGCATCTAAAGAAGTTTTATAGCGGCTATAAAGATTGTTTAGGGTAAGGCGCGAGTGAGCGCCGATCTTATACCCGACTTGCAGCCTTGCGGTTTGCTGACGGTAATCGTCTTTTTCAAAGTTGGCTGCCTGCGTGGTATCGGTGGCGGCCGAGAAGCCCTGCGAAGAGAGGGTCGATAGCTGTAGTAGATAATCTAATTTTTTTTGTTGTCCGCTAATGCCCAACGAGGAGCGCAGGGTGCCAAAGCTTCCTCCCGAAAAGGCAGCGTTTATGGCTGGTTTTGTGGTAGCTCGGGCTGCTTTTTTTGAGATGATATTGACCACTCCCGCAACAGCATCGGAGCCATAAAGAGTAGATTGGCCGCCTTTTAAAATTTCTACGCGCTCAATTTGATCGACGCTAAGCAAGTTGATATCAAAATAATTGCTGATCACTGAGGGGTCATTAACAGGAATGCCATCGAGCAAGATCAGGGCGTTACCGGCAGCGCCTCCTCTTATATTGATGGTTTGATTGCTGCCCAAGTTATTGTTGGCGCCTGGCACTGTTACCCCGGCCACCTGGTTTAGCAGCTCGCCCAGCGAACGTCCTCCGCTTTGGCGAAGCAGCTCGCTGCTGATTACCGAAACGACCTTGCCGGTCTGGCTTTGTTTCTTTTCGTACTTGTTGGCCGTTACTACGACCTCTTGCAAATACGTACTGTCTTGTTGGGCATGTAGTAGCGTGCTCAATACTAGAGCAGCCCCCACAAAAAAATGTCGTTGCATAATGCAAATTTTTGTGTGACTACTTCCAGATGTTAAAGTAGAAAATAAAAAAGTGCCCTTACACCTTTAAATCTTCAAGCCTTTCACCCGAAAGCTCATAATGATAATGCTTGATGCGGCAGGTCTTCTGGCTCATCCTCGCTGAGGGCCTTCCCGTTTGCACAGTGGCGTTGTTCGTCAGCGTTGCTCCTTGAGCGTTAGTAAGTTCGCCGGAGCGGGATTCACAGCTACGGGGATAGCACCGGATTCACAATGGTTGTTACACCGGATTTCCCTTTTCATTCCTTGTTCAGGAAACCGTATCGGTAACAAATATAGAGTAGATCAGTAGATGCGGCAACCCGAGTTATGCACCCGTTGTTGAAAACTAATCTCGTATCTTGTTCTGCAATAAGAAAACCAATGACTGCCGTAAAAAAATTAAGTCTTTTTGATATCAGCCTAATCGTGGTCAGTTTGGTTATTGGGATGGGGATCTTTCGGGTTCCCGCCTCGGTGGCGGCCACCTCGGGCAAAGAGTGGATCTTTTTTTCGGTCTGGGCCATGGGCGGCTTCATTGCCCTTTGCGGCGCTCTTACCTATGCAGAGATAGGGCAGCGGCTACCGGCCATGGGAGGGTATTATAAAGTATTTGCAGCTTGTTATCATCCTTCTATCGGTTTTTCTGTAAATGCCATCATATTAATAAGCAATGCGGCTTCGCTGGCCATAGTAGCGCTAATTGGGGCCGACTATGTAAGTGATCTCCTATACGGAAAACCAAGTGGTACTTTTTTTAATACAATGGTAGCGATCGTGGCGGTGGGTATTTTTTATGTAGTCAATTTATTCGGGCTGCGTACCAGCAGCCGCACACAAAATCTGCTGACCATTTTTAAATTGTCGATGATCGTGATCTTGATTGCCAGTATGCTCAAAGGGGTTACGGTAACTCCGCACGGTTATAACGAAAGCGATCCGTTGTATCAATTCTCTGACCACAGTCCCTGGTTTTTATTTGTGGTATCGCTGATCCCGGTCAGCTTTGCCTTTGGGGGCTATCAGCAAACGATCAATTTTGGGGCCGAGGCCGAAAAGCCCAGCGGTATTCCCAAGGGAATCTTGATCGGGATTCTGATCGTTGTACTGCTGTATGTATCCATCAACCTGGCCTATACCACCGTAATCGGTTTCGAGCCCATGAAAAATGCAACGGCCATTGGGGCGCTCCTTTGCGAAGCTTGGTTTGGAAAGGCGGGTGCCAAGATATTTGATATGTTGATGTTTTTATCTGTCATGGCCTATGTAAACGTGATCTTGCTGAGTAATCCACGCGTGATGTACGCGATGAGTGTCGACAAGGTGTTTCCGCGCATTTTTGCCAATCGAAACGAAAAGACGGGTGCACTCACGGCCGGGCTTACTGTTTTTTCGCTGGTCACCATCTTTGTAAGCTTTTTAGGAAAAGGGGTCGATCCGATATTAAATTTTAGTATGTTTTTGGATTGCATCGGTATGGCCAGCTCGGCCGCGGCGCTGTTTATTCTTCGCAAACGACAAAAGACGGCGCTGGGTGGATTTACCCGTTACACCCCTTTTTTCGCCTCTTTCTTTATTGTGGCCTATGCGGTCATTGCAACGGGGGTCTTTTTAAAAGACCTAAATGCCGCCCTGACTGGTACGGGTCTACTGGCGCTTTTCTTGGCGCTTTACTTTGTTTTTTATCATCGAAAAGCATAGTTCGTCTATCAAAATGCCCCTGGCGACCCCTGCCACGCCATTTGAACCGCTTGTAAAAAATCAGTGCTAGCCCCGGTCAATTGGTTTAATTTTGCGGGCTATGAAAAAGAATCTTCTTTTTTTATGGATAATGGTGGCTACCACTCCTTTACTGGCCCAATCTAAGTGGGATCTAAGGCAGTGCGTGGATTATGCCATTCAACATAATATTTCGGTGCGTCAGACCGATCTGCAAGCGCGGTTTTCGCAGCTCGATTACCTGGGCAATAAGTTCGGGCAATTACCCACGCTCAATTTTGGCTCGAACGCCGGATATCGCTTGGGTCGTTCCGAGAATCCCACGACCGGTGTGCTCGAAGACAATAATTTCTTTAACATGGGGATGCAGATGCAAAGCAGTGTGAGTCTCTTCAACTGGTTTGCTATTAAAAAAAATCGCGAGGCCAGCCGTCTTACTTGGGAAGCCAACAAAGAGCAGACCCGTAAGATCATGGATGATATTTCGCTGAATGTGGCGGTTTCATACCTACAGTTACTACTGGCCCGAGAGCAGGCCAATGTAGTAGCGGTACAAGTCGATCAGGTACGCGCTCAGTTAAATGATACCCGCAAACGCGTAGAGGCGGGTGTAGTTCCCGAGATCAACGCAGCCGAATTAGAGGCGCAACTGGCTAGAGACAGTGCTTCGTTGATTACGGCGCAAACCGCTTCGATACAGCTGCTGCTGCAATTAAAAGCGTTATTGAACCTCGATGCCGGAGCTGAATTTGATATAGCCGAGCCTCCCGTACAGTTGATTCCCGTTATGGCACTGGCCGATCTGCAACCCGAGGCGGTCTATCAAAATGCACTGACCCTGCTGCCGCAACAAAAAGTAAATCGCCTGCGTATTCAATCTGCTCAGCAAACCATCGAGGCGGCCCGCGCGCGCCTGCTGCCTAGTTTTTCTGCCTTCGGAAGTTTAAATAGCAATGCCATTCGGTTTAAGAAAGAAATTTATAACCAGGTGTTGAATGGATATGTATCGTCGGGCGCCCGGGTAAATGCCGGCGGTGTTTTCTTTCCGGTAGAAGTACCCAGTTATAGTTTTGGCAATACCGTGGTGGGTTATTTTAAGCCCGACAAGGTAGGCCAGCAATTCAATGCGAACTTGGGTCAGTCGGTAGGGGTGGGGATGAACGTACCCATCTTTAACGGTCGCTCCGCACGTCTGAATGTAGATCGTTCTAAATTAAATCTGGAGCAACTCAATTTGCAACTGGAGCAAGGCGAAAGACAACTCAAGCAAGATATTTACCGCGCTTACAATGATGCGGTGGCGGCCCTGCAAAAAAACGAGGCCGATAAAAAGTCGCTCACCATGGCCGAAAAGGCATTTTCGTTTGCCTCTCGCCGCTACGACCTCAACCTGCTCTCTGCCTTTGAGCTGATCAATAGCCAGGGTAATTTGCAACGGGCACGCATTCAAGCGCTACTCTCTCAATACGATTTTGTTTTTAAAATGAAGTTGCTCGAGTTCTACCGCGGGCAGGGCATTCGCTTACAATAAAATAATAGTACAACTATGAACAAGAAATTAAAATGGGGTCTTATTATTACCGTAGCCGTAGTGGTAGTAGGGGGCATTGGCCGCTCAATTTCTAGCCGCGACAAAGACGAGAAGGTAGTGGTAGAAGCCGCGGTCAAACGCACGATCGTAGAAACGGTCAATGCGAGCGGAAAGGTCTATCCCGAAGTAGAAGTTAAGATTAGTCCCGATATCTCTGGCGAGATTACAGAGTTGAATGTCGAAGAAGGAGACTCGGTACGCAAAGGCCAGGTATTGGCCCGTATCTATGCCGATATCTATGCGCTGCAACGCGACGAGGCGGCCTCTCGTGTAAATCAGACCGCAGCCAATGTCGAGAATAGTAAAGCAGCCCAAGATGCACTGCGCGCCACGCTTCGTCAGGCCCAGCTAACCTACGATCGCAACAAGAAATTGGTCGAAGAAAAAGTGATCTCTCGCGCCGAGTTTGAACAAACCGAAACCGCACTTCGCTCAGCACAAGCCAACCTGAATGCGGCCGAGCAATCCATTCGCGGCTTGCAAGCATCGGTACAGGGTACACAGGTTAGTTTAAACCGCGCCAATAAAGATCTGAGTCGCACGACGCTGGTAGCCCCCATGGACGGGGTGGTGTCATCTCTTAAAGTAAAAAAAGGCGAACGCGTAGCGGGCAATAGTTTTAACGTCGGTACCGAAATGATGACAGTGGCCGATATGGCGGTGCTCGAAGTGCGCGTCGACGTAGGAGAGAACGATATCGTAAAGATCAGCATTGGCGATTCGGCCGATGTCGAGGTAGATGCCTATAATAACAGAAAGTTCAAGGGAGTAGTAACCAAGATCGCAAGTAGCACCAAGGGTGGGGCGGCACTGGCTGCCTCTAATGATGTAACCAATTACGAAGTGCGGATTCGTCTAGACAAATCTTCTTACGAAGACCTTGCCAAGCTTCCCTTTCCATTTCGTCCGGGTATGAATGCCACGGCCGACATTCGTACCAAAGTGGTCCAAAACGTATTGGCCGTTCCCATTACGGCCGTCAATGCACGCGTAAAAGGTAGTGACATGAGCATGGCCGATAAACAAAAAGAAAATAAAGAGGCCAAGGGCGAGCAAGAGTCTGTGAGTGCCGATGCCGTAGCTGCAAGCGATGAGCTCGAAGAAGTCGTATTTGTTTTACAAAAGGATGGAACGGTCAAAAAAGCCGTGGTTCGCTCGGGGGTGCAGGATATTAATTATATCGAGATCCTTTCCGGACTAAAAGAGGGCGATCAGGTAATTACCGCTCCCTACTCGGCCATTAGCAAGACACTCAAGGACGGCCTAAAAGTAAAGCCGGTCAAGAAAGAGGAGCTTTACGAGAAGTAGTGGCTCAAATTTGCTAACATTGCAGCATGCAAGTTGGTGTAATTGGCAGTGGAAGTTGGGCTACGGCCCTGGTTAAGATACTCACTCAAAACGGACAGGCCGTTCATTGGTGCGTTCGACATGCCAACCAGCTGGAGCATATCAAGCGCAAGCGTCAAAATCCACAGTACCTGCCCACGGCAAGACTCGATCTGTCGCTGATCACACTAACTACCCAGGTAAAAGAGGTGCTGCAAGCCTGTGAGCTGCTCGTTATTGCGGTTCCTTCTGCCTATGTTAAGAGTTATTTACAAGAACTTTCTGCCGACGATCTAAAAGGAAAAAAAGTTCTCTCGGCCATCAAAGGATTACTTCCTGAGCATAATGAGCTGCTCAATTATTTTTTACAAAACCACTACGGGGTGGCCCTCGATGATTATTTTGCCGTGCTGGGTCCCTGTCATGCCGAAGAAGTGGCCGAAGAAAAACTCTCTTACCTCACGTTTTCGGGGATCGATCTGTCTACTACGCAGCAGATTGCCGCGCTCTTCTCTTGTGAGTATATCAATACGATCGTGAGTGCCGATATCTTGGGGGTGCAGTACGCTGCCGTGCTCAAAAACATTTATGCGCTGGGTGCAGGTATTGCTCATGGGTTAGATTACGGCGATAATTTTTTAAGCGTTTACATTGCCAATGCGGCCGATGAGATGGCCGGCTTCTTGCAGCAATTCGGCGCCGAGCACGTAGTGGTGGGCGTACACGAGGGCAGCGATGAGCTTAATCATCGCAAGTCAATGAACTATGCAGCCTCGGTTTATCTGGGCGATCTGCTGGTTACTTGTTACTCTCCGCACAGCCGTAACCGTCGTTTTGGTAATATGATCGGTCGCGGCTACTCGGTAAAAGCGGCCGAAGTAGAAATGAACATGGTTGCCGAAGGGTACCAGGCCAGTCGTTGCATTTACCAGCTAAACGATACCGATAAATCTTCTATTCCTATTGCTTCGATGATCTACAGAATTCTTTGGGAGCAGGTGCCGGCCGACGAAGGATTCAAGGCGCTCGAGCAAACGCTTATCTAAACGGTTTACTCGTCTTCGTTGGCGAACAAAGCGGCCGCAATGCCATCGGCCAGTAGTTTTCCTTCTTTACTCAACCAAAGTCTTTCTGCATTGATCAGTACCTGTCCGGTTTCTATGTATCGGGCCGCTGTTTTTTCTACTCTTGCCAGATCGGTGCCCAGTTTTTTTAATTCGATACCTTGATCGGTACGAATGGCGGTCATAATATATTCATTGCGCTGTTGCACCGGGGTCAACACTTCTGTTTCTGCCGGTAGTAGACCTTGCTGTAGCGATTGGATGTACAAAGCGTTGTTCGATACATTCCACTGACGGGAGTAGCCGTTGTACGAATGCGCCGAGGGCCCAATGCCTAAATAATGCGCTCCTTGCCAATAGACACTGTTGTGCCGACTTTCTTTTGTGGGCAGCGCAAAATTAGAGATCTCGTAATGGCGATAACCGGCTTGCTCCATCCACTGCATCAACAGCATAAACTGCTCTGATTGTTTTTCGGGATCAACAGGGCTGTACTGCTTATTGCGGATCTTTTTTTCTAGCAAGGTCTTGGGCTCTACCGTAAGTGCATAGCAAGAAAGATGGGGCAGTTGCAAGGCCAAGGCCTGCGCTACATTGACCTCCCAGGCTGTATTGTCTTGCTCGGGCAGTCCATAGATCAGGTCAATGGAGATATTGTCGAAAAATTGTTTTGCGATTTGTAATCCTTGTAGCGATTGGGCGGCCGTGTGGGCACGGTTCATCCAGCGAAGTTCCTTGTCAGAAAAACTTTGTATCCCAATGCTCAGTCGGTTGATGCCCGCTGCTTGCCAGGCTTGGCAATTCTCTTCGGTAATATCGTCGGGATTAGCCTCGAGGGTTATCTCTGCTTCGGTATCGTACCAATGCCGTTGTTTGATATTGCTTAGTAAGGTCGAGATCGTTTCGCCGGGTAGTAAACTTGGCGTGCCGCCCCCCAGGTAGATCGTGAGCAGGGGTTGGCGTTGCAAGTAATCTTTTTGCAATTCCAGCTCGAGCAGCAGCGCTTCTACCAGTTCGTTTTGGGAGCGTAGCGAGGTCGAAAAGTGAAAATTGCAATAGTGGCAGGCTTGTTTGCAAAACGGAATATGAAGGTACAGGCCTGCCATGGATAGTAGAAGCGGTAAGTTAAGAATTGCTTTTGAACTTGGTTTATTAGTTTTGTCTTGAATGCGGGTACTATATTTTTTGATAGCGTGGGCAATTTCAAGTACGGTGGCGCTGGGTCAAGGGGCCCTAGTGAAGCATGAGCCGGTAAACAAAGACCTGATCTTTTATGCCATGGTGGCCTTGGTACTTTTCTTTGCCATTATACGCAGGGCCTTTCCCAAGTACATGCAAGATCTTTTTCGGTTGTTCTTTAGAACCACGTTAAAGCAGCGTCACCTGAGTGAGCAGCTGAGTCAAACGCCGCTCCCTTCTTTTTTACTGAATATATTTTTCTTTTTGCTGGCCGGTTTTTACTTGAGTTTTTGGATCGAGCAGGCAGCCCTCAATCCCTATCAAAACTTTTGGCAATTATTTGCTTATTTATTGCTGGCCTTATCGAGCGCTTATCTAATTAAGTATAGCACACTTCGCCTAACGGGCTGGCTTTTTAGAGCGCGCGAGGCGGCGGATTCTTATTTGTTTACGGTGTTTACCATCAACAAGATGACCGGGATCTTTTTATTACCACTGGTGGTGGTGATGGCGTTCTCGGCAGCACCGGTTTTTACAGGGGCACTCACTTTGTCGTGGGTGGTGCTGATCGCGCTACTGCTCTATCGATTGCTGCTGAGTTTTCGGGTGGTGCGCAAGCAAGTGCAGCTCTCCGGATTTCATTTTCTGCTCTATGTGGCCGGCTTCGAGATCGTGCCCTTGCTGGTCATTTACAAGTTGATCGTGCTCAATTTTGGATAAAAGTTTTTACTTTTGCACCCAATTACCAGTGAGAACATGAGTAGTAAAGGGGGTAAAAACAGTGTGGCTGTGCGCAGCGTCAAGCAAATTCTTATTACACAACCCCGTCCGGAGAGTGACAAATCGCCTTATTACGAACTGGCGAGAAAGTTTAACGTAGAACTTGATTTTTGTCCTTTCATTAAACTAGAAGGTATTCCGGCCAAGGATTTTCGCAAGCAAAAGATCGATATCGCTTCTTATTCGGGTATTGTTTTTACCAGTCGCAATGCCATCGATCATTTTTTTCGCCTTTGCGAAGAAATGAAGGTGAGCATTTCGCAAGACACCAAGTATTTCTGTATTACCGAGGCGGTGGCGCTCTATTTGCAAAAATTTATTTTGTATCGCAAGCGCAAGGTGTTCTTTGGAGCCGATGGCACGAACAAGAGTCTGTTCGATGTGATCGCTAAGCACAAGGCCAACGAGAAATTCTTGTACGTCTGCTCCGAAAATCAGCAAGACAACGAGATCGTAAGTTGGTTAAAAGCGCATCAGTGCGAATTTACCCTGGCCTTTATGTACCGCAGTGTAAGCTGCGACATCAAACCCCTGTTCGCTAAAAAATCGTACGACCTGATCTGTTTCTTTACCCCCAGTGGTATTAAAAGTCTCTTCGATAGCTTTCCAGACTTTGCGCAAAAAGACCTGCTTATCGGCGCCTTTGGTAGCAATACC
This sequence comes from Sphingomonadales bacterium, assembly GCA_016872155.1. Classification (GTDB taxonomy): domain Bacteria; phylum Bacteroidota; class Bacteroidia; order Chitinophagales; family Chitinophagaceae; genus JJ008. The sequence continues at coordinate 41,419 of VHBB01000011.1, read as the reverse complement.
ATTCGAGCGGTCGAAGAGCAAGGACTACAACTTTCTATTGCCGCTCCTGCCCCCAAGGCGCCCAGCATGGTCGCTGCCATCGATCAGTTTTTGAGCGCTCGTACGGCTAAGAAATAAGTCGTATGTCCACACGGTTTACCAACAGACTGGCCGACGAAACCTCTCCCTATCTTTTGCAGCATGCACATAACCCGGTCGATTGGTATCCGTGGGGCCATGAGGCCTTGGGTCGCGCCCGGGCAGAGGATAAGCCTATACTGGTAAGCATTGGTTATGCCGCTTGCCATTGGTGTCATGTTATGGAAAAAGAGAGTTTCGAAGATGAGGCCACGGCAGCCATTATGAACGAGCATTTCATCAACATCAAGATCGACCGCGAAGAACGTCCCGATCTTGATCATATTTATATGGATGCCCTGCAAACTATCAGTGGCTCCGGGGGATGGCCGTTGAATATTTTTTTAACACCCGACGCAAAGCCCTTTTACGGGGGCACGTACTTTCCGCCCGTGCGCGCCTACAACCGTGCTTCGTGGAAAGAGACCTTGTTGGGTGTGCAGCAGGCTTGGTCTTTGCGCAAGCACGAGCTATTGGCACAGGCAGAAAATCTTACGGCTCATTTACAACAGTCCAATGCTTTTGGCGCCACCGCCACCGATCCACAAGAGCTGATCTCTATACGTTCGCTTACGCAGATCGCTGCTACTATCTTGCAACAAGCCGACACCCATTGGGGTGGCTTTGGCAAGGCTCCTAAGTTTCCGCAAAGTTTTACCATTCTGTTTTTGCTACGTCATTATCATTTTACCAACGACGAGGCTTCGCTGCAGCAGGCCCTACTCTCGCTCAATAAAATGATGCAGGGCGGACTCTACGATCAGCTGGGAGGTGGCTTTGCCCGCTATGCAACCGACACCGAATGGCTGGCGCCGCACTTTGAAAAAATGCTCTACGATAACGCACTGTTGATCGTTGCCTATGCCGAGGCGTATCAACTAACCGGTAACGAAACTTATCGCACGGTGGTGCGCGAAACCATGCATTTTGTGCAAAGAGAATTGCTGAGCCCAGAAGCCGGATTTTTTTCGGCTCTCGATGCCGATTCGGAAGGGGTCGAAGGAAAATTCTATACCTGGTCGGCCGCCGAGATCGAGACCCTCTTACAAAAAGACGCTGCCCTTTTTAATGCCTTCTATGATGTTCGGGATGAGGGAAACTGGGAGCATACGAACATCTTATGGATCAAAGAACCCATTGAGAATTTCTGCGCTACGCGAGGGCTCGACGAAAAGGAGTTTCGAAATTGGCTGGCCCACTGCAAGCAACGGTTAATGACAGAACGCGCCCACAGAATTCGGCCGCTGCTCGACGATAAAATTATTTTAGGATGGAACGCGCTGATGAACAAAGCTTGCAGTAAGGCCTATGCGATTACTGGCGATAGAGCTTACCAAAAGTTGGCCATCGACAACATGGAATTTTTACTAAGTAAATTTCGGGGCCCCGATCAAAACTGGTTGCATGTCTACAAGAAACAAGCCCGTTTTTCTGCGGTCTTAGAAGACCTGGCTTACCTGGCCGAGGCCCTGATTTGCCTGTTTGAGGTTACCGCTAACACCAAATGGCTGCATGAGGCCGAAACTTTAACAAATTATATAGTGGGTGCTTTTTCGGACCCCGAGACCCCCTTTTTCTTCTATACCCATTCGGGCCAAGGCGATGTAATCATCAGAAAAAAGGAGGTATACGATGGGGCGGTTCCCTCTTCTAATGCAATGATTGCCATAGTATTGCATCATATTTCTTTGCTGTTAGATAAACCCGAGTGGGGTCTAAAAAGCCTCGAAATGACCTCCGCCTTGGGTAACGCCATTTTGCGCTATCCAACTTCCTTTGGTAATTGGGCCTGTCTCTTGCAGGAGTTTTACTATGGTACCAACGAAATATCGCTGGTGGGAAAAAATTATAATACATTAAAAGACAATGTTTTAAATAATTATATTCCTTACAAGTTATTGCAAGCAGCCCCTGTTGCCGACCCCCGATACCCCTTTCTCAGGGGCAAAGATTCGCAAGGCGAGACGGCCCTCTGGCTTTGTAAAAATTACACCTGTTTGGCGCCTGTGCATGCGGTTTCTGAACTTATCTCATTGATCGACAAGGCCGAACAAAGATCTTGAATTAACACCGGGCTTGGCAATAATTCGATAATGCCTGTCGTTTAGACCCTTGGTTTAACCGAGAAGGGGATACAAATTTTCTCTTAAACCAAAAGAAAAACTCCCCCTCCAAGTGTTATATTTGTCCCTACCCTTTAAGTGAATGAAAATGAAGAACCTTTGTTTTTTGTCGCTGATCCTGATCGCCCTGTTTTCGATGACGGGCTGCGGCATTTTGGGAAGTAAGAAGAGCGGCGGATCCGCGATGGTCAACGACGGTATGCTTCGCGGCGTATCCCCCGGCAACCGTTATACCCTGCCTCGCCCGCCCGGCATGGTCTACATTCCGCAAGGAAATTTTCGTATGGGACCCAGCGATGAAGATCCCGCCTATGCGTACAGTGCCCGTAATCGTTCGATCTCAATCTCCGGATTCTGGATGGACCAGACCGAGATTACCAATAACGAGTATCGCCAATTTGTAATGTGGGTACGCGATTCGGTGGTAGCCCGTAAGCTTGGCTATGTAAAGGCCGGCCCCGACGGCGAAGAACATGTGGATTGGGCAAAGACCCGTACGCTCAAATGGAACGATCCCCGGGTCATGGAACAATTGAGCAGCACCGATATTATTCTTCCTCCCAACGATCGCATTTTTGGAAAAAAACAACTCGATCCCTCTAAGATCATTTATCACTCCGAGGTCTTTGATCTGAAAGAAGCGGCCCGCCGCGAGAATGCAGGCAAGCCCCTCTCTTCTTTTATCGTAAAAAAAGATACGCCCATTTATCCCGACACGCTGGTTTGGATTCGCGACTTCTCTTACTCGTACAACGAGCCCATGACCAAGCGTTATTTTATGCATCCCTCTTTTGGCGACTATCCTGTTGTGGGTGTCAGCTGGAAGCAGGCCGTAGCTTTTTGCGAGTGGAGAACGCATTATCTCAATGCTTATCTCGATGCAAAGAAGCGTCCGCAAGAATCTGATTTTCGCTTGCCCACCGAGGCACAGTGGGAATACGCCGCACGCGGCGGTCGTTCGCAAACCATGTTCCCCTGGGGAAATTATTATACCCGTAATAAAAAGGGTTGTCTGATGGCCAACTTTAAGCCCGGCCGTGGTAATTATCCCGAAGATGGCGGTTTCTATACCGTGCGTGCCGATAGCTATTGGCCCAATGATTTTGGGCTGTATTGCATGGCCGGTAATGTGGCCGAGTGGACATCGACTATCTACTACGAAGGACGCAACAATTTTCAGCACGACATGAACCCCGATGTACGCTGGAATGCCAAAGAGGACGATCCGCCGCTCATGAAGCGCAAGATTACCCGTGGTGGCAGCTGGAAAGACGTGGGTTATTTTATTCAGAACGGAACCTCTACCTACGAATACCAAGACTCGGCTAAATCTTATGTTGGTTTTCGTTGTGTGATCGATCTTCCTGCAACTTCTTTAAAATAATTTCTTTTATAACCAATCATCCTCTAAACGATTCGAATTATGGCAGCAGCTATTCCTTCTAAAGTAAGTAAATGGGTAGACGTAGGCGTTTCATTTGGAGCCGCCCTTGTAATCTGGGGTGCGCTTCGTAAGATCATTCACGCTCCGGATGCCGATATCTGGCTTTGGATCGGTCTGACCACCGAGGCACTCATCTTTGCGCTCTATGGGGTGTTGTACATCAAGTACCCTCCCATCGACGATGCCAGCCATGCCGAAGAGCAATTGTCTGTTGTTGGCAAAATGGATAAGATGATGAAGGATGCCGATATCAATACCGATGTATTGAGTCGTTTGGGAGAAAGTTTTCGTCAGCTTAACACTACGGTATCAAATCTCGGCACCATGGCCGATGCCGCTGCTGCCTCTGGCGAAATGGCGGCCAAGACCAAAGCGGTCGCTGCCGAACTCGACAAAGTAAAGAATGCCTACACGGCCGCTGCCGAATCGGTAGGTGCTTTCAATAATGCCACCGAAGGAGCTCGTCATTTTCATGACCAGGTACAAGTGCTAACCAAGAACCTCTCTTCGCTCAATACCATCTATGAACTGGAGCTGGCCGAAAGCAATAACCACCTTAAGGCACTCAATAGTTTTTATGGTAGGTTAACCGAGGCTTCCAATGCGATGATCAGCAGTACCGAAGATGCCAAAAAAGTACAAGAGCAGATCGGTGCCTTGGCCGGCAATCTCGGAAGACTGAACAATATTTACGGCAGTATGCTAACGGCCATGCAGGGTCGCTCGTAAGCGCCCCGAACGCCCTACTCATTGCTTAATTTTTTAAAGAAGAGCTTACATGGCATTACCTAAAGAACCGCGGCAGAAGATGATCAACATCATGTATTTGGTGTTGACTGCGCTGCTGGCCATCAATATTTCTGCCGAGATCCTCAATGCGTTCAAGACCATTAACGAGAGTCTTGAAAAGACGAATACGGCCGTCAATGCCTCTACAACGCAAGTATTGTCTTCGCTTACCCAGAAACTCAACGATCCGGCTACGCGCGACCGTGCCACTATTTGGAAGCCCAAGGCCGACTCGGTAGCCGATCTGGCCAAAGAGGCGTATAGTTTCGTGGATAATCTTAAAAAAGAAATTATCGCGGCCTCTACCTCTGGCGATAAAATGAAGGATGACGATCAGAATGCCACCACGCGCATCTTAGTCAAAGAAGGAAAGGGCAAGCAACTCTATGAGGTGCTAAAGCGGTACAAAGAAACGGTCTTAAAGATCGATCCTAAGATCCAGACGCAATTTGCTAATTCTTTTCAGGTCAACCTCGATCCTCCTAAATCACAGAACTCTAGCAAAAAGACGTGGGAAGAAGCTTATTTCTATATGTCTCCTACGGTGGGAGCGCTCAGCATTTTGAGCAAATTTCAAAATGATATCCGCACCTCCGAGAACAAAGTAGTTACTTTCTGTCACGAGCAGGTCGGTAAGGTAGAAGTGGTATTCGATTCGTATGCCGCGATCGTAGGACAAAACTCCAACTACCTGATGCCCGGGCAAAAGCTCGATATCAAAGCGGGTATCGGTGCCTTTAGTAAAGAAGCTAAGCCCACCATCACGATTGGTGGTGCTGCAGTTCCCATTGGTGAAGAAGGTTTTGCCCTTCGCGAGCTTGATGGCGGTGCCGTGGGTCCGCATACCGTACCGGTCGTAATAACGTATACCAATCAAAATACCGGACAGACCGAGCGCAAAGAAGTTAAGGTCGAGTATATCGTGGGACAAGCCAATGCGTCGGTGGGTCTCGATAAGATGAACGTGCTCTATATTGGTGTTCCCAATCCTGTTACCGTTGCCGCCAGTGGTGGTGGTGACGACAAGGTGAAGCTGAGTCTTGCAGGCGGAGGCGGCACTTTTGTAAAGAAAGGACCCGGCAAGTACGATGTATTCGTTAACACCGTTACGGACGACTGCAAGGTTAATATCGATATTGATGGTAAAGTATCTTCTTTCAATTTTAGGGTTCGCACCATTCCCGAGGCACAGGCCTTTGTGGGAGGGCAACCCAGTGGTGCTAACATCAACGCCGGATCGTTCCGTGCGCAAGGGGGTGTGGGTGCCGGTATCAAAAACTTTCCTTTTGAGCTTGAATACGATGTGGTGAGCTTTACGTTTACCTGCGATACGGATGATGATATCGTTTCGATTCCTAACCAGGGTGCGGCCTTTACGTCGCAAGTGCGTACAGCCATCAATCAATATGTGCAGGCCGGTAGAATGGTGACCATCGATGATATTCGCGTGAAAGGTCCGGATGGTCGCACCAATAAAGCGCCCTCATTGGTCTATTATATCAAATAACGTTTTTAGTATATGAAGCTGAAATTATTTTCTTCTGTTTTGCTGCTGGGTACGCTGGTGCTACTAGCCAGTGATGCCGCTGCACAGCGTGCTCCCCGTCGCAGGGGCGGTGCACCGGCTGCCACCACTGTACCTGAGCCCGCTGCAGAGCCAGTGTCGACCGATACGGTTCCCAAGGCGCCTGCTTTTGATGCCTATGCCAACCTTCCCTTTGAATACGACACGGCCACTGCAGACAACACCATTCGTAAATCGCTTCGTCAAGATAATGCCTTCGACAAGAGTAGTCTTACACAACGTACCCCGCTTACCTATGAGCATCTTCGTTGGGACGATGCTTTCTATGCCGAAAAAGTATGGCGTGAGCTGGACCTGCGCGAGAAGATGAACAAAATATTTATGTACGAGTCGATGGAAGATGACGGCAGCCAGATCTTTGTAAACATGCTCATGAAGACAGTACAAAGTGGTGAAGTAACGGCCTTCTCTGACGATCGCTTTACTGTACCACTTTCGGTGAGTGCTGTTCAGCAATTGGTGGCCGGTAGCCTCGACACGGTTCCTAAATACGATATTAAGCAGATCGACAAGGTGGTGGGATATGTGGTTACCCGCAAATCATTCGACCCTAAATCGATCAATAAGATTCGCTTAAAAGAAGAGTGGGTCTTTGACCGCGAATCGAGCCGCATGCATGTACGAATACTCGGTATCGGACTTCTTAAGACAGAGTATTTTCCTAATACCAATAAAGAGCGCGGCACCTCTTCTTTATTTTGGATCTACTATCCCGATCTGCGTCCGGCCCTGGTCAAATCAGAGGTGTACAATCCCAAGAACATGGGACAGAATCGTATGACCTGGGAAGAGCTTTTCGAGAGCCGCATGTTTAGCAGCTACATCGTAAAGTCTACGCTCGATAATCCGCAGAATAAATTGATCCGTAACTATATCAAAGATCCTATTTTGCAATTGCTCGAAGGCGAGAACATCAAAGAGAAGATCTTTAATTTCGAGCAAGACCTTTGGTCTTACTAATAGAGCAGCAAGAAATTTTCAAGGACCGGTCGCGAAAGGGGCCGGTTTTTTTATGCTCCTTTACGATCGGGTATTGGCAAAATAAGCCTTGATCTTATGGGCTTTTACCTTTCCTGCCACTACGGTCAGCTCTTCTACCGAAGCCTTTTGAATGTTGTTGACGGAGCGAAAATGGTGTAGCAGGTCGGTGGCGGTTTGCGCACCGATACCGGGAATTTCTTGTAACTGGTTTTTAAAGGTGCCCTTGCTGCGTTGCTTGCGATGAAAATTAACGCCAAAGCGGTGCACTTCGTCGCGTATCCTTCGAATAAGCAGTAGGCTATTGCTTTGGTACGGCAGCCGCAGCGGCTCGCTGTCTCCGGTAAAGAAAAGTTCTTCTTGGTTTTTAGCTAGTCCCACCAGTGTCATGCTTCCTTGCAGTCCCAATTCGGTAACCGCCTCCATGGCTGCACTCAGTTGTCCTTTTCCGCCATCGATGATCACCAACTGGGGCAGGGGCTGCTGCTCGGCTTGTTGTCGTTTGTAGCGGCGATAGACCGCTTCTTTCATAGAGGCAAAGTCGTTGATGCCCTGCACGGTCTCGATATTGAATTTTCTATAGTCCTTTTTGCTGGGCGCTGCATTTTTAAAACAGACCATCGCCGAAACGGGATAGCTGCCCTGAAAATTAGAATTGTCGAAGCACTCGATATGCAAGGGCAGTGAGGAGAGTTGCAGATCTTGTTGCAGCTCCAACAAGAGTCTGTCGGTATCTATGATCTTTTTGTCGAGTTGCAGTCGCTCTCTTTTTCGTTGCTCGGCAATAAAGTAGGTTGCATTTTTTTGCGAGAGCTCCAATAGTTTTTTTCGATCTCCGCTTCGGGGGAGCGTGATCTTTACGGTCGAGTCCGGATAATCAATGGCAAAGGGCACCACGATCTCTTTTGCCTGGCTTTCGAAGCGGTCTCTTAGCATGGCTGCGGCAAACGAAAGGATCTCTTCGGGGCTCTCGTCGAGTTTACGCTCGGCCTCGATGGTATGGCTTTGCACGATGGCTCCGTTGCGCAGCATCAGGTAATTGACAAAGGCCTTTTTTTCTTGACTGATCGAAAATATATCCAGATCGGGGGTACGGGCATTGGCAATAACTGAGCGCGAGCGGTACTGACGCAAATAATCGATCTTCTTTTTAAGGTGAGCTGCTTGTTCGAAGGCCAATTGCTGTGAGGCCTGCTTCATTTGCGCTTCGAGAAAGCGAATAACCGGTGAGAGTTCTCCTTTTAAGATATGGGCGGCCTGTTGCAGATCGCTCGCATAATCTTGTGCCGATTGCAGTCCTTCGCAGGGCCCTTTGCAGTTGCCCAGATGATATTCCAGGCATACTTTGTATTTGCGACGAGCGATCTTGGCTGGGCTCAGATCGAGCGAGCAGGTACGAAGAGGGATGGTCTGTTTTATAAACTCGAGCAGTTCGCGCAGTTGGTGCACCGAGGTATAAGGCCCCAGGTAGGTAGAGCCATCCTTGATTTTTTTTCGAGTCAAAAAGATCCGGGCAAAGGATTCTTTTCTGATTACGATAAAGGGATAGGTCTTATCGTCTTTTAAGTTGATGTTATAGCGCGGCTGGTATTCTTTGATCAGCGAGTTCTCGAGCAAGAAGGCGTCTTGCTCGGAATCTACGATCGTAAAACGAATCGTGGCAATGCGTTTGACCAGCTCGATGGTTTTTTGATTGTCTTGTTGCTTAGAAAAATAAGAGCTGACCCTTTTTCGGATCTGTTTGGCCTTGCCCACATACAAGAGTGCTCCATTTGTATCATAATACTGATAGATACCCGGCTGTAGCGGAAGGGTGGGTGCGATCTGTTGAAACTCGGCAAGGGTCATAGGGTACTACTGGTTCCAGCTTACTTTGGTCGTGATAAGTTGTGCGGGCTCTCCGGGCAATTGGGTGGTACGAACAATGGTAAAGCTTTTGTCCATGAGCCATAAAAATTCTTCTTGTAGCAGTCCGTTGCGATCGTTGACGATCCTGCTGGCCAAGATGGTGGTGACCTTATCGCCCTCGGCTACACTGGGCAGCACATGCAGTTCTTCTTTTTGCCACTCCTCGTTGTTGGGATTGACGGGCACGTAGCTAAGAATAACCTTTTTCATCAATTCGTCGTAGCGGCTTTCTTCGCTATATCGTTTTGCAAAGGCAGGTTGTAAAAGATCGGGTAGGTTCAAAAACGGAAGAGCCTCTTTTCTAAATTGTTCGCGTGCAATGTAGAGAGTATCGAAGGGAATGGTATCGGTGCCGCGGTAATCGTAGCGGGTAATGGAGTAAAGCGAGGTGTCGATATGGGCTACTTGCGCCTCGATAAGTGAAGGGATCGAGACAAAACTTGATGCGGGTTTTTGGTCGTGCTTGCATCCTGTAAGCAGGAGCAGCGCGATCGCAAAGGCGGTCAGCCGATTTTTCATGCTGTAAAATTAAGATAAACGGGTAGCGCTTTCGGGGGCTATTTGCCTAGTATCAACCCCAATTTGATACCAAAATCGTAGAGGTGTTCCTGAACGGGGTAGCCCTTTTTAAAGCTGGAGAGAGCCTGGTAGCGGATCTGTGGACCGATCTGAAAATCATTTTTACCCAATTGAAAACGGGCATAGGTCTCTAACCCGATATTAAGGTTCCACTTGTTAATAAGGTAAGGCACTTCGGCATAATTCTGATAATCGACCGAGATTACATAAGAGCGGTTACCGACGACATAGGTAGGCTGCGCAGTGGCACTGATGCCCCAATGCGTTTGTTTTTTACCCAATATGCGCCATTGTAGTCCAATGGGGATTGATACAGAGTAATAGTAATTGCGCAGCCAGTTAGCGGCCGAGCGAAATCCACTGCTGCGAAAACTGGTAAGCGTGCTGACCGTGCTGGTACCTCCCCAGGGGTTCATGAGCGCAATGGTCGCCACTTCGGAGGGGTAGTTGTAAGCGGCAATATCGTATTTGCTTACGTTGAATTGAATGCCGGTTACCCAGTCTATTTTTTTACTAATGGGATAAGTGCCGGTCAACCCAATTTGCATCCCAAGGTCAGGACGGTGACGAATGACACTCGACAAATCGGTAGGGTTGGTATTCGCGCTGGCGGGAGCCGCACTGCTCATTCTTGCTTGGGCAATGAACTTTTGATCTTCTTGTAGCGAACGGTAGCTGACGGTAGGCGTAAAATGCACCTGCCATTTAAAGCGGGGTTGATGCAGTTGTCGCTGGTAGCTGTTGACCACACTTTCAATATCGAGCGGATAGCGATCGTCTTGCCGGGCCGAGGCTACAGTAGCAAGGGTTTCGATCGTTTTCTCTTGCGGAAGTGCAGGGATCGCTTCTTCGGATACAGAGGCTTCTTGGGTTTCGGTTACGGTGTTCAACTCAATAACGGGTGGCAGCACTGCATTGAGTGGCAGCGCTGCTCGAGGTTGCAGTTCTGCATTGGGCTCCAGTTCTGCACGGGGTTGCAGTTCTGCATTGGGTTGTAGCTCTGTTCGGGGTTGCTGTTCTGCACTGGGCTGCGTAAGCGCTAACGAGTACGTTGTCTTGTTGCCTGTAGAGGAAAGTTCCGAACGGTGCTGTAAAGAGTCTGATAAGAACCAGGCCGTTCCGGCTAATAAGGGAAGTAGCAGCAACAATGCCACCCTGCGCTGACGGCGGCCATGCATACGTGAATAGATACGACTCCATACCCGGTCAGAGGGGTATAAACGATGCGCATCTGCATTCTGTTTTAAAAAATGCTCGAATTCACTATGGTCTTTATTCCCATCCATCGGCATGGCAGCTCCTTGCGGGGCAAGGTTGTTTTAATGAGGAGCCACGGCGGCTAGCCAGCCGGACTCCTGCTTTGGTTGCAAAATCTTTTTTCTGATCAACAGCTCCTCGAGCATGGCCTTGGCCCTGGTAAATTGGCTCCGGCTGGTGCTCTCTTCTATATCTAACAACTGCGCGATCTCGCGGTGACTATACCCCTCGATCGCAAATAAGTTCAAAACGGTCCGATAACCGGTAGGCAGCAGTCGAATACATTCCACGATCTGTTTGACCTGCACCAGCGCCGGTATACTATCTTCTTTCAGGGCCACCCCATGTGCGTGGATCAGATCGACACTCTCGTTGAACTTTTTATTTTTCTTGAGGATGTTGATGCAGGTATGTACCACGATCTTTCTGATCCATCCCTCGAAAGAACCGCGATTCTCGAAGCGTGCTATTTGGGTGAATACTTTTATGAATCCCTCTTGTAACATGTCTTCTGCATCTTCGCGGTTATGAGCGTACCGATAACAAACGGCCAGCATCTTGGGACTGTATTGCGTATACAGTTCTCGCTGCGCGGCCGCTTGATTCTTGATACAACCTTTTATGATGGCTTCTTCTGTCATGGAACAGAGGTGACCACTAATATAAGACAATTTAGCAGGGAGATTGCTGCAGCCGCTGTTAAAAATTTTGGCGGATGGTCACATAGAGATTACGCCCGGGGGCCGAGAAACCAGAGGCAAAATAGCGGTAGTTGCGGTCCAAGAGGTTCTCGAGTCCGGCCTGCAGGGTAAAGCCTTTGCCAGCCCGGTATTCGGTTCTGATATTGAGGGTGTACCAGGCAGGCATGCCATCGGGGGTGGCATATTGCCCGTTATCCTCGCCATCGGGATTAAAGTCGGCGATCTTTTTGGTGCCATTGAACAGCAGAAAAAATTCCCAAGAGAACGCTTCTTTTTGGTAGAGCAGGGCCGAGCGTCCAAAGGTGGGGGGAATATGATCGAGAGGCTTTAGGGTCTTATCAGGATTAATGAAACGACCATAGGTGCTGGTAATGGTAGTCTCCCAGCTAAGCCCTTTGGTCAGGGTCATCTCTAGGCGGTAGTTGAGTCCCCGCACAAAGGCCCTGCGGGTATTTTGGTTGGCAATGACCCGGGCCATGATCCCGTTGTACAAAACGGAATCTTGTCCATTTAAGCGAAAGGGAGCCAGTGCCATGGCATTGCGAAAAAGCGTATAGAACGAGCCCAGTTCCATTTTTATTCTTTCAGTTTTGTATTGAACATTGATGTCACCCGTATAGGTGTACTCCGGCTTTACGTTCGGGTTGGGAACGATCAAACGCCTAGCACTGCTGCTCGATTCAAAGATGCGAGCGGCATCGTCGACATTGGGCGCTCTAAAGGCAGAGGCAAGATTGGCAGCGATTCGCAGGGAGGCAGCACTGAGGTGAACGATTCCCAGATTACCGGTAAGGGCTTGTTGGCGCTGTTCGATCTTGGAAAAAGGAAAATTAAAAAAGCTGTTGTTAGTAAGCGTGGAGTGCAAGCCCACAACTTGAAACCGAAGTCCGTCATTGACGATCCATTTTCCATTGCCGCTTTTGTAGAGATGCTGCCCATAGAGACCGGCGAGTGTCATGCGGTTGCGTCCATCGGGGTAACGGGTATCTAAAGCAGTGATCGTTCCAGTTAATAAGTTGGTTCGATCGGCTGCTGATTGCACTTCGTTGTGCTGCGCATCGGCACCGAGGGTCAGTTCGTGACGTCCCCATTTTTCTCTGGCATCGAGGGTAAAACCTGCAACGGTAACGGCTTCGCGTCGGCTGTCAAATTGCGTGTAGGCCAAATACTCGCGCTGGTTGCGACTTTCTTTGATGTGCTGGTAATTGAGATTGAGTCGCAGCTCGTCGATAGATTTAATGTTTTTGGCACCCCATTCGTAAGCGGCCAGCCACCGTGTTTGGGGTCCGTAGTACCATTCGGCCCAGCGAAGTGTATTGCCAATACCGGTAAAGGTCTTGCGATCTTGAAGACGATCGTACCGTGGAATGTTCGAAGAATTGGAGTGCTGCAAATTGAGTACATGGGTCTGGTCGGCGCGGGGTTTAAAGAGTAGCTTACCCAGCAGGTCCCATTGCTTGTAACCCGAAAATTTTTGAATTCGATCATCATGGTTGGTCACGAGTTGATCGACTCCATTGATGGTCTCTATGTACTGCGTTCTTCTGCCAAAGTCGGGATATTTTTTGGGATAGCGATCGCCCATTCGCAGATCATCAAACTCACTCACGGTTACCGATTGCAACCAACCCCATTTTTTGCCGCCGATCTGCTGACTGCTGTGCAGGGTGCGTTCATTATTGGCGGTGCTAAAGCGGGTTACCAATTGCGAGGTAAAAAGGGTTTTGGTGCCCTGCGAAAGCAGTGGTGTTCGGGTACGCATATGTACCACACCCCCCAGCGCATCGCTTCCATAGAGTGTGGAGCCCGGTCCGTACAACACTTCTACCCGGTCGAGCATAAACTGATCGATGGTAATTACGTTTTGCAAATGTCCGGAGCGGTAGATCGCATTGTTCAGTCGAATGCCATCTACGACCAACAGCACCCGACTGGCCTCGAAACCTCTAATAACGGGGCTGCTTCCGCCTTGCTGACTTTTTTGAACATATAATTGTCCGGTGTTAATGAGCAGATCGCCCATGTTCTGCGCATTGGTTCTGGCAATGGTCTTGGCCGTGATTACATCGATGGGTTGGGCTATATTTTTTTTCTTTTCGGCAAATTTAGAGGTGTAGACTACGGCCTCTTCGAGTTCTTTTTGCACCAGCGTGTCTACTTGGGCGGTGGCTGCTAAAGAAAAAAGTGACGCACAAAGTGCGAGGTAAATTTTTTTTTGAATTGGCATGGGCTACGCGTCGAAAACTTGTTATGATTTACGCGGCTTAACCAGACTATCGGCCGGATAGCGGTGCTTCATCGTATCCATTACCGATTGGGCCCACTGTGTAATAGCAACCCGCTCTGCTGTTGAAAGCCTGGCCTCGGTATGGGTCCAGGTGTAAGAGGGGAGTGGCATCTCTTCTTCTTTGACCATCTCGATGGTCTCTTCCATTTTGTGATATTGATAGCGAAGCGAGCGGTGGGTATACTCATCGAAGTTCAAATGCTTTTTACCATCGCGAATATGTTCGTCTAGCCACCAGGCCACGGGTTGTATCGATGCATACCAGGGGTATCGAGAGGTATTGCTGTGACAATCCATACAAGCCTTTTGCAAAATAGCATTGACCGAATCGGGAATTGAAAAGCGACTCGCTAATTGCAAATCGGGATTAACGGGCAATTGATTTTTTTTAGGATGAATAAATTGGATCACTACCAGTGCACCCAGCAGGGTTAGTCCAATCGTTTTTACAAGGTTCATAAGCAGTTGCGTATTTAATCAATTAAAATAGTGCCGGTCATCTCTTGCGGAATCGGCAGGTTCATGTAATATAAAATAGTGGGGGCGATATCTCCGAGTTTACCTGTACGAACGCTGACCGGAGGCTCATTGCCAATAATAAAAAGGGGAACCGGGTTAAGGGTATGTGCGGTGTTGGGGCTGCCGTCTGGGTTAACAAGATAATCGGCATTGCCATGATCGCTGGTCAGAAAAAGAGTATAACCGCTCTTGAGTGCAGCGGGAACAAGCCGGGCTACACAGGCATCTACCGTTGAAGCTGCTTGTTTGGCGGCCTCCCAATTGCCGGTATGTCCTACCATATCGGTGTTGGCATAGTTGAGACAGATAAAATCGGCGGTCTTGTTTTCGATCTCGGGTAAGATGGCCTGGGTTACTTCATGGGCGCTCATTGCGGGTTGCAGATCGTAGGTAGCTACCTTGGGCGAGGGGATCATGATTCTTTTTTCTCTGGCAAAAGGTTGCTCACGCCCCCCGCTAAAGAAAAAACTAACGTGTGGATATTTCTCGGTTTCGGCAATTCGAATTTGCGAAAGACCGGCCGCTGCGATCACTTCTCCGATCGTATTATTCAAGTTATCGGTCTCGAAGATCACGGGTACGTTCTTGTAGGTTTTGTCGTATTCGGTAAGGGTCGTATAGTGCAGCGAATATTTTTGCATGCCAAAGGCAGGCAGATCGATCTGCGTAAGTACTTGGGTAATCTCGCGACAGCGATCGGTTCTAAAATTAAAACAGATAACCGCATCACCTTCTTGCAGGGTGGCGATGGGCTGCTTTGCTTCGTTTATAAGTACGGTGGGGACGATAAATTCATCGGTTATGCCCCGGGCATACGAATCTTTAAGGGCCGCTGCGGCCGTGGTCGCATACGCTCCTTTTCCCTGTGTGAGGGCTTCGTAGGCCAGCTTAATCCGTTCCCAGCGTTGATCGCGGTCCATTGCAAAATAGCGACCGCTTACGGTGGCAATGGTACCCACCTGTGTAGGCAGATACTGCTCGAGTTCTTCTATAAAACCCAGCCCGCTTTTCGGATCGCAGTCGCGTCCGTCGGTAAAGACATGTATAAAAACATTTGTCAATCCCTTTTGTGCACAGCATCGCAACAGCGCTTTTAGATGATCGATATGCGAATGAACCCCGCCGTTACTGACCAGCCCCATCAAGTGCAGGGCCTTGTTGTTGCGAAGTGCATAGTCGATGCTTTGAAGTAAAACAGCATTCGAAAAGATAGATCCATCGGCAATGGCGCGGTTGATACGTTGTAGTTCTTGATAGACCACCCTTCCTGCGCCCAAGTTGAGATGCCCGACCTCGGAGTTACCCATCTGTCCTTCGGGAAGCCCTACTGCCTCGCCACAGGTAACCAGGGTCGTATGCGGATATCGTTCATAGAGCGAATCGACAAAAGGCGTGTCGGCCGCGGCAATGGCATCGGAAGCAGGAATTTTTCCTAACCCCCATCCATCCATTATGACCAACATGGTTTTTTTCATCGTGCAAATGTTGGTCACAAAGGTACATTCAAAAATGCTGTAATTTAGTGATCATGAAAATTCAAATGCTGTTAGCGGGCGTACTGTTGCCCGCCTTCTTCGCACTGAGCATTGCGGCTACCCGGCAAGATGCAATCGAGGCCGTTATTGGTGCTCTCAAAAATGGAAATGCCACACAACTGGCCGGGCGTTTCGAAAAAGAACTCATGCTGACCCTGCCCGATCAGTCGTTGCCAGTAAGCAAGGCGCAGGCTCAAACGGCCATTGCGAAATTTTTTACCGCCTATCCTGTTACCGGGTTTGAACTCAAGCACCGCGGCAATGCACCCGGCGGGGCCTTTGCCATCGGCACCCTGCTAACCGAAAAAGGACAGTTTCGGGTCAACATCTTTATGTCGCCGGCCGGTCCCAAAGAAGGGGTTAGAGAACTTCGCATTCAAACCATGGATTAAGCGCTAATTTTAAGAATGGATCCCGATTTATTTAACCGCTTTGTTCAGCAGGCTTTCGAAGAAGATCTAGGAGATGGCGATCATTCCACGCTCTCTTGTATAGCCGCTACGGCCAGGGGCAAGGCGGTGCTTAAGGTCAAACAGTCGGCTGTGCTGGCCGGCATAGCGGTGGCCCAAAAGATCTTCTTGCTCAAAGATCCCGATGCCCGTTTTACCGCTTATGTAACGGATGGCGATCGGGTACAGCCCGGCACTATTGCTTTTGAGGTCGAATCTTTTGCCGCCGTTATCTTGCAATGCGAACGGATCGTGCTCAACTGTATGCAGCGCATGAGTGGCATCGCTACGCTAACACGGGACTATGTTTCGCTATTGCAAGGAACGTCTACTCGATTGCTCGATACGAGAAAGACCACGCCTAACTTTCGACTACTCGAAAAAGAAGCGGTGCGTATTGGGGGCGCCCTCAATCATCGCTTTGGTCTTTACGATATGATCATGCTAAAGGATAATCATATTGATTTTTGCGGTAGTATCGTAACCGCCATTGACCGGGCTTGGCGCTATGTACAAGAGAAAAAACCTGCACTTTCCATAGAGGTAGAGACCCGCTCCATGCAAGAGGTAGCCGAGGTGGTTCGCCACGGGCAAAAAAAAGTAAAACGAATTATGCTCGATAATTTTTCTCCGGCGCAGTTGAGCGAGGCGTTGACGTACATTAAGACAAATGCACCTTTGGGTACTTTCGAGACCGAAGCCAGTGGCGGCATTACCAAAGAGAACATTCGAAGCTACGCCGATACCGGGGTCGATTTTATTAGCGTAGGTGCCCTTATTCACCAGGCGCAAAGTATCGATCTGAGTTTAAAGGCCTCCTTATATTCTCATCCCCAATAAGCATGTCAAAAAAAAATAAAGCCGATAGCCGCGGGTTCGTCTTTAGCACCGATCCGAATTTTTCTTATCAACCCGAACCACAGGAACAAGTAGAAACGTTGGCTCCCAAGCAGCAACGGCTTCGTATTTTACTCGACACTAAACAGCGAGCCGGCAAAGCAGTAACACTGATTACGGGTTTTGTAGGTAAAACAGAAGACCTCGAAACACTGGGTAAACAGCTGCGCAATTTTTGTGGCACCGGTGGCTCGGTTAAAGAAGGCGAAGTGATCGTGCAAGGCGATCAGCGGGCCAAAGTAAAACAGTACCTGCAAAAACAGGGATACGGCGTTTACTGACCTTGCGCCAGGCTATACGCTTTTTGATCGCCCCATTGGTGCAGCAGCTCTACCGAACAAACCTTAACCAGGTGGCTGACTCTTTCGTACAAGGCAATGATGTCCGCTTGTTGAAGGGATCCTCCGTCGATGCTTTCAAAACGTACCCGGTATTGATTGACCAGATTGGTATAGACCGAACCGGTGGGCCATACCTGTGTGCCTCTGTTGCTGATGATGATCAGCTTAAACAGATCGCCGGCCGCTTGTTGGCAAAGTGCTGCCAGCGCGGAAGGTTGTTGATTGCACTGTACAAAAAGGTCGGCGCCTACGATGGCCTCGCTCTTTTGAAGAGTAGATTCGAGCATGGGATGTTGATCGATGGCAGCGGCAGGCTGATACGGTTTATTATTGCCGGTATAGTCGACTGCCCCTTGCTTGGGCCTTTTTCCAAAATTTTCAATAATGGCGTCGGCAAATTCGGTGGTATTGGCAGCAGGGGTGTTCTTGTCGCCAAAATCGCCCGTATGTACCCCGCTTTCGAGGGTATAGCGGAGTGCGTTTTCGATCGTAGCTGCATGTTGATACAGACCCACATGACGCAGCATGGCCAGGCCGCTCAGCAATAAGGCGGTAGGGTTGGCAACATTTTTTCCGGCAATATCCGGTGCGGTTCCATGTACGGCTTCGAAGATCGAGATATGATCGCCGATGTTGGCAGAGGGAGCAAAGCCCAAACCTCCGACCAGTCCCGCGCAAAGGTCAGATACAATATCACCTTGCAAATTGGGCAGTACCACCACATCGAACAGATCGGGGCGCGTAACGAGTTTCATACAAAGGTCATCCACAATAATATCATCGGCCTTAAGGTGGGGATACTCTTTGGCTACTTCGTAGAAGCATTCCAAGAACAGCCCATCGGTGATCTTCATAATGTTGGCCTTATGACCACAGCTAATGCGTTTTGCATTTTTCTTGCTGGCCATCTCGAAGGCATAACGCATTACCTGCATCGTGCCGGGGCGGGTAATAAAACGGCGGCAGAGAGCCACGTCTTGCGTAAGCATGTGCTCGATACCACCATAGGTGTCTTCGATATTTTCGCGA
Organism: Sphingomonadales bacterium; assembly: GCA_016872155.1. Lineage (GTDB taxonomy): Bacteria > Bacteroidota > Bacteroidia > Chitinophagales > Chitinophagaceae > JJ008. The sequence goes on along the minus strand of VHBB01000011.1, from coordinate 22,881 downwards.
ACGATGGTAATGTTAATGGGAATGCCGGCCTTGCTAAAGACGGTATCTACACCGTGCAGCGAGGTAAAGACGCGTTTGTTGGCATAGGTATTCCAGGTCTTGCGAGCGGTTACGTTGATACTTTTTACGCCTTTGCCCTTGGGAGTCTCCATGGGGCCCTTAAAAAGAAGGCCAAGTTGCTCAATAGTTTGTTTAGCCGCCGGCGTCATGCCATTGTTGAAACCTTTATCAAAAACCCATTTTCCCATCTCGACCATTTCGTATTGCAGGGGAACTTGGTTAGCCTCAAAAATGCGCAGGACCGCTTGCATAATTTCGGGTCCGATTCCATCTCCTTTTGCAACCGCTATCTTCATATCAATTCAATTTTACGCCGCAAAGGTAACGCGCAAAAACTTAATGCGATCCTTATCATTTTTACTAATTTTATACCATGGCTTCGATGATATCAGAGGGGGTACAGGTAAGCGTAGAGACCTTTTACCAAGAGGACTACAGCAACCCGTTGCAATCGGAGTACATGTTCGCTTACCGAATTGTGCTGGAGAATTACAACTCTTTTCCTGTAAAACTGCATCGCCGTCATTGGTTCATTTTCGATAGCAATGCCTCACACCGCGAAGTAGAGGGCGAAGGGGTGGTCGGTGTGCAACCCGTTTTACAACCCGGTGAGCGGTATCAGTACGTGAGCGGTTGTAACCTGCGTACCGAAATGGGTCGCATGTACGGCACCTACCAGATGGAAAATCTCGAGACCCATCAACTCTTTACCGTTACGATTCCCAGTTTTGAGATGATCGTTCCGTTCAAGAACAATTAACCATTATTTGGGCTTGTACTTGGCCTGCTCCAGCAAAGTGGCAGGGTTTGTTTTCATGACCGCTTCGGGATGAAGCGCAGGGTGAGCCGCCACATATTTTTTTACGATCTGCCAACCGACCCAAGTACCCAGATTACCCGGTGAATATTCTTGCGATAACCCTTGGGTAAATGGAGCCTCTCCCAAATAAGTTTGTATGACCACGGGGTTGAGCGAATTAAGGTCTTCGTTCTTTAGCAAATGACTCCAGATGAGTCCTTCGTTCTCTTGGCACCAGTCTAGTTGTTGTTCTGTAAATCCGGTAATGAGCGAATCGGCATGGTAGGGTAAGAGCAACGACGATAAATACCAGTACTTTCCTTTTTCTACCATTTGTTCTACAAGGGGGAGTTCGGCCGTCCGTGGCGGAAACAGATCTTCTGCAATGGCCTTGATAATGCCCGGCACCCTGTAGAGTGGAGCAAATCGTCTGCTGAGATAACTAGGGTAGAGCGCTTGCAGTTCGGCCGTTTGATAGGCAAAAAAATCTTGTCCGGCAAACTGTTGCAGACCCAATGCTGTTCCGCTGCGCACAGTGGCCACACCGGGGGCATCAAAGGGCCCCGTGTACAAGGTGATCGTTCCGGGTTTATAAGAAGGAAAATAATAGTGTAGATAACGAAACGCGGTCTCTACTTCTTTTTCGAGGTCCAGGGTATCGTTAAAACGAACTTGTAGCGAGTCGTTGATACCGGAGTAGCTGCGTAAAAATTGGAGAGTAGCCAGTCTGGTGGTGCTGTCTGCGGGGTCACCGCTCACTCCCAAAATAAACTGCATGTACTCGGGGTAGAAGCCAGGGTAATTTTTTGACAACTTCTCTAAGGCGGGGGCCAGCTGCAAGGTATCGAGCGAAAAAAAAGCCTTGTCGAAGCGATCGATCGTTACGGACACCTTAATGTTGCTTATATCGGGCGCTGTATTGTTGTTTGAGCAGCCGCTCAGCAATAGCCATCCGATCGCTCCTATCCAACTGCGTAAATACATGGTACGAAGGTACGCTACAAAACAATGGCGTACTTTTGTCGTATGAAGATCGCCATTGCGCAGCAGAACTATCACATCGGCAATTTTGCGGGTAACACCAACAAGATCATCGATGCTATTACCGAGGCCAAGCAAAAGGGCGCTGCGCTGATCGTTTTTTCTGAGTTGGCGATCTGTGGGTATCCGCCCCGCGATTTTTTGGAATTCGAAGATTTTATCGATCAGTGCCAAGCCGCACTCGATAAGATCAAGCCGCATACGGCAGGCATAGGGGTCTTGATCGGAGCGCCCGATCGCAATCCCTCTTCAAAGGGAAAGCGATTGTATAACGCCGCTTACTTTTTGCACGATGGTGAAACCCGGGCCGTGGTTTATAAGACCTGTCTTCCAACCTATGATGTATTTGATGAGTACCGTTATTTTGAACCCGCACACGAGTGGACGCTGGTCGATTTTCAAGGAAAGAAACTGGCTGTGACCCTTTGCGAGGATATCTGGAATCTGGGCGACAATCCGCTCTATACGCATTGCCCCATGGACCAGCTGATCGGTCAGCAACCCGATATCATTATCAACTTATCGGCCTCTCCCTTCGATTATACCCATGTCGAAGATCGCAAGGCGATCGTAAAAAGAAATGTGCTACGCTATCATATTCCGCTGGTGTATTGCAATGCAGTAGGTAGCCAGACCGAGATCGTCTTTGATGGCGGATCGCTGGTCATGGATAAGCACGCCAATCTGGTAGCGCAGCTTCCGCTCTTTAAGGAGTCGTTGCAGCTGATAACCTGGAACGAGGACGGCTCTTTTGCCGAACCTGCCCTGCAAACTGCAGCGCAATTGCCCGATGCCGAACTTGATCCGCTTCGCTTAGAGCCCGATCTCTGCACGGCCGAGATCAAGGATGCCCTGGTGAGCGGCATTCGCGATTATTTTAAAAAAATGGGTTTTACCAAGGCTATCTTGGGTAGCAGTGGGGGTATTGACAGTGCGGTTACACAGGCGCTGGCCGTAGAGGCCTTGGGAAAAGAAAATGTAATGGCCGTTCTTTTACCCTCTGCTTATTCGAGCGATCATAGTGTACGGGATGCCGAGTTGCTCAGTCAGCGATTGGGCAATGCTTACGAGATCATTTCTATACAACCGGTATTCGAGTCACTCTTGGGGGTCCTGAAAAAAAGTTTTGGCAATCGCCCCTCCGGGCTTGCCGAAGAGAATCTGCAAAGTCGCAGTCGGGGCAATATTTTAATGGGACTGGCCAATAAGTTTGGCTATGTGCTGCTCAATACATCTAATAAAAGCGAGCTGGCTACCGGCTATGGCACGCTCTATGGGGATATGGCCGGAGGGCTCGGGGTGCTGGGTGATTGTTACAAATTGCAGGTCTATGCCCTGGCTCGCTACATCAATCGCCATACCGAACTGATTCCTCATTCTATTATTTGCAAGCCTCCCTCTGCCGAACTGCGTCCTGACCAACTCGATACGGATTCGCTTCCGCCTTATGAGGTGCTCGATCATATCTTGTACCAATATATCGAGAAAAGAAGATCGCCTGCGGCCATTCGGCAGCTCGGCTACGAAGCGACACTGGTAGACCGCGTACTCAGCATGGTCAACACAAATGAGTATAAGCGCAATCAATTTTGTCCGATCATCCGCATTTCTCCTAAGGCTTTTGGAGTAGGAAGAAGAATGCCCATTGTCGGTAAATATCTTTCGTAAATGACAGGACTGGTCTATAAATCAACAGGAAGCTGGTATATCGTGTGCGATGAGCAGGGACAGCTTTGGAATGCCCGTATGAAGGGGGTGCTAAAGCTAGACGAGATCACCTCGACCAATCCTGTTGCTGTGGGCGACCAAGTTACCTTCGAGATCGAATCCGAAGCGGCTGCTACCGCTGTGATCAGTGAGATCTTGCCCCGCCACAATTATATTAATCGGCAAAGTCCGCGCCATAAACACCAGCATCATATTGTTGCGGCCAATCTGGACCAGACCTTGCTGGTAGCCACTCTTAAAGAGCCCAAGACCTCACAAGGATTTATCGATCGCTTCTTGGTGGCGGCTGCCATGTATCATGTAACCCCGCTCCTTGTTTTTAACAAGGCCGATCTGTATCGTCAAAAAGAGATGGACCGATACGAAGCGCTACGCTCGATGTACACATCGATCGGCTACCGCGTGCTGCTAGTGAGTGCGGTGACCGGTCAGGGCATGGACGAATTACTGACCACACTGACCGAAAAGACCACTTTGCTCTCGGGGCATAGCGGAGTAGGCAAATCGAGTTTGCTCAATACCTGGTTTCCGGGCATCAACAGAAAGACGCAAGATGTAAGCGGATGGAGTGGTAAGGGGCAACACACGACCACCTTTGCCGAAATGTTCGATCTGCCACAAGGAGGCAAGATTATCGATACGCCCGGGATGCGCGAATTTGGGCTTGTCGATATCAGTAAACAAGAGCTCTCGCATTATTTTTCAGAAATGAAACCCCTGCTGCCGGATTGCCAGTTTAATAACTGTCAACACTACAACGAACCAGGCTGCGCAGTAAAAAAGGCCGTACAAGAAGGGCGCATCCACGAAGATCGCTACATTAGTTATCTCTCTATCTTAGATTCTATCGAAGAAAAACAGTACTGACCGCTTGCGCAGGGCGATCGTTGATTGCCCAATGGTTATTAGTACTTGAACTTGGGTTGCTTCTTGAGCTGTTTTTCGGCTTTGGGATCTCCATTGATGATCTTTTCGGCCCCAATGGGTTGACCAAAGGTCAGTTTTGGTGGAAACACCTTATGCCAAAGTTTGCAAGAGCTGCAACAACTACAGACTAGCAACAGGATCAGTATCTTTTTTTTCATGGGATAGTGGTATTGGGATTCGTGAACCAAGAGGAGTAGCGGATATAGTTTTGAGCAATACGGTTGATCTCTCCTTCGATCAGCTCGCCCGAGATATCCTTTACTTTTTTAGCGGGAACCCCGGCGTAGATGCTGCTGGGTTCACAAATGGTATTTTCTAGTATAACGGCGCCGGCGGCTATAATAGTATTGGAATGTACCACCGCCTTGTCCATTACGATGGCCCCCATGCCTACCAGCACATTGTCGTGCAGCGTGCAGCCGTGAACGATGGCATTGTGCCCGATCGAAACGTTATTGCCAATGGTGGTGCCGCATTTTTCGAAGGTGCCATGAATACAAGCGCCGTCTTGTACATTGACCTTATGACCCATGCGAATAAAATTTACATCGCCCCTTATGACCGCATTGAACCAAACGCTGCATTCATCGCCCATCGTTACATCGCCCACGAGGGTGGCATTGGGCGCAAAAAAACAAGCGGAGCCCCACTGCGGATGTTTACCCCGTACCGGAAGGATGGTCGTCATGCTGCTATAAAATTTAATTGCAAAGTAGCGTAAATTTTAAAAGGTCGATTTTCTTTGTTTCCTTTGTTGGTAGTCGGCCCGGGGCCCATTTAGGCATGCATCAACGCGAACTTTTTTTTAAACATGTGGCACAGACCTCGCCGGCTCCGCTGGGCATAGAGGTGGTACGTGCCGATTGTGCAACGCTCTACGATGCGCAAGGAAAAGAGTACATCGATCTGATCGGAGGAATCAGTGTGGCCAATATCGGCCATCGACATCCTCGCGTCGTGGAGGCCATTCGTCAGCAAACCGATGCCTACTTGCATGTGATGGTCTACGGAGAAATGATCGAATCGCCACAGGTTCGCTATGCCACTGCCTTGGCCAAGCACTTGCCCGACAATCTGCAGTCGGTTTACTTTACCAACTCGGGAGCCGAAGCTACCGAGGGTGCCATGAAGCTCGCTAAGCGGGTAACGGGTCGTACCAAAATGATCGCCTTTAACAAGTCGTATCACGGCTCTACACAAGGCGCGTTGAGTCTGTTGGGCGATGAATATTACCGCAATGCCTTTCGTCCGCTGTTGCCCGATGTATGGCATTATAATTTTAATGACGACGCTGCGCTTGCGGCCATTGATACAAACACGGCTTGTGTAATTATGGAAACGGTGCAAGCCGAGTCGGGGGTTATACAGCCTGATCGTTCGTGGATCGCCGCCATTCGAAAAAAATGTTCAGAGACAGGAGCTCTTCTCATCTTCGACGAGATACAGGCGGGCTTTGGAAGAACAGGATCGCTTTGGGCCTTTTTGAATTACGAGATCGTACCCGATGTGCTTCTTTTAGGAAAGGCACTGGGGGGCGGTATGCCGCTCGGTGCCTTTATCACAAATAAAAAATGGATGGATCAATTGACCGATCGTCCGGTCTTGGGTCATATTACAACGTTTGGAGGGCATCCTGTCTGTTGTGCCGCCGGTCTTGCTGCCTTCGAGGCATTGCTCGACGAAAAATGGATGGAGCAGGTGCAAGAAAAAGAACAACTCTTGCTGCAGGCATTGGTGCATCCCAAGATCGTTTCTGTAAGCAGTGCAGGTCTTTGGATGGGTGTTACATTTGCCAGCGCGCAGGATTGCAAAAAAGTAATCGACTCTGTCTTAGAAAAAGGATTGCTTACCGATTGGTTCTTATTTGCGCCGCATTGTCTACGCATTTCGCCACCGCTCCTTATTCATCCCGAGCAATTAAAAAAAGCGGCCGCTCTTATTGTAGAGGCTTGCAATAAGGTGCTTTGATATTACTTGACGAGTGTTTGATAAAGTAGTACGGCCAGCGCTGCGCCCAATAGGGGTGCAGCAACGGGAAGCCAGGCATAATCCCAATTACTTTTTCCTTTTCCTTTTAGGGGTAACAAAAAATGAGCAAGGCGGGGGCCCAGATCGCGTGCGGGGTTTAGCGGATAGCCGGTGGTTCCTCCCAGACACATGCCAATGGCCATTACCAGTAGTGCCACCGTGAGTGCATCGAGACTTCCCATCGAAGCGGTGGCAGGTTGAATACAAAGGATCGCAAACAGAAAAGCAAAACTGGCCAGTGTTTCACTGATTAGATTTTGTCTGTCGTTGCGAATGCCCGGACCCGTTGCAAAGACACCCAGTTGCTCTTCGGCATGGGGATGTTGATTGAACTGGTCGCGGTACGAAAGCCAAACCAATACGGCACCTGTAAAGGCGCCGCCCAGTTGGGCCACTACATATTGACTGCACAGTGCCGGGCTAAGCTTATTCATGAGCAGCATCGCAAAACTAACGGCCGGATTAAGGTGGCCGGCACCCCCTAGGGATACACTCACATATACCGCTACAAAAACCGCCAGCCCCCAGCCAAAGCTAATGAGCAACCAGCCGCTGTTTTTTCCATGCGAATGGTGCAAGGTGTTGTTGGCATTAACGCCACAGCCCAACAAGATCAGCAGGGCCGTTCCAATAAATTCGGTCAATACAGGGTTCATAGTATGAGGATTAAATTAATTATTGAGGCGGTATTAGCTGTTACGATCGTCGGCCCAGGCAATGGTGGCGTTGACCGCGCGTTGCCATCCTTTTAAAAGAATGGCCCGCTCACTAGCCTCTACTTGCGGATCGAAGACTCGTGCCGATTTCCATTGTTTGGAAAGTTCTTGTTGATCTTTCCAAATACCGGCGCCAAGCCCTGCTAAAAAGGCGGCTCCCATAGCCGTGGTCTCGGTAATCTCGGGCCTTACTACTTTACAATCGAGCAGATCGGCCTGAAATTGCATCAGCAAATCATTGGCCGTGGCACCCCCATCTACGCGTAGCTCCCGAATGGGAATACGGGCATCGGCCTGCATGGCTTTGAGCAGATCGGCCGATTGATAAGCGATACTGTCTAGGGCCGCGCGCGCGATATGCGCATGATTGGTGCCACGTGTAATACCAAAGAGGGCGCCTCTGGCGTGAGCGTTCCAATAGGGCGCTCCCAAGCCGGCAAAGGCAGGCACTACATAGACACCTTCGCTTCCTTTTACAGTTGCGGCTAGCTTTTCTATATCAGGCGCGCTGTGAATGACTTTTAATTCATCGCGCAGCCATTGAACGACCGCTCCGCCAATAAACACCGATCCTTCGAGGGCATAGGTTGTTTTGCCATCGATCTGCCAGGCAACGGTAGTAAGTAATTTATTTTTTGAAGCAATGGCCTGCTGCCCGGTATTCATCAACATAAAGCAACCGGTGCCATAGGTATTTTTGACCATGCCTTCTTCGGTACAGAGTTGTCCGAACAAGGCCGCTTGCTGATCGCCGGCTACGCCCGCAATGGGAATGCGCGCACCGGGAAAAATCGTGCATTCACCCACGACACCCGCGCTGGGTGTAACTACCGGCAGCACCGATGCGGGAATATCGAATAGTTCTAATAACTCGACATCCCATTGCAGGGTATGAATATTAAAGAGCAGCGTGCGTGATGCATTGCTAACGTCGGTAGCATGCACGGCACCACCGGTCAATTTATAGATCAGCCAACTGTCGATGGTGCCAAAGGCCAATTGCCCGGTAGCCGCTTGTTCACGGGCGCCGGGGGTATGATCAAGGATCCACTTTAGTTTGGTCGCAGAGAAATAGGCATCAAGGATCAGCCCGGTCTTTTGTTGAAGCAGGGGCGCCTTGCCTTGTTGGCGCAGCTCATCGCAATAGGCAGCCGTGCGGCGGTCTTGCCATACGATGGCGGGTGCAATGGGCTCGCCGGTAGTTTTATTCCATACAACGGTGGTCTCTCGTTGGTTGGTAATGCCAATGGCCGCCACTTGTTGTAGGTCGGTGCGCGCTTTGGCCAGTACCTCGGCTAGTGTTGCGAACTGGGTTTCCCAGATCTCGTGGGCATCGTGCTCTACCCATCCGGGTTGCGGATAGTGTTGTTTGAATTCTTTTTGGGCCATACCAAGCGCTTCTCCTTTCTCGTTAAAGAGAATACTGCGACTGCTGGTCGTGCCCTGATCGAGCGCAAGAATAATTGGCATGCAAAAACGTTGGGTTCCCTAAGATAAGGAATCAAAAGTCAAGCCCCATCGCAAAGTAATAGAGGGGTTTTCCTTTAAAGAACCCATTCATCTGCCAGGCCGCATCGAGTTTTAGAAAATACCCCAGTAGCGTACTGCGGGCTCCGAACCCATAGCCACCCGCGAGCGGGCCAACACCACCGGCCTTGACCCGTAAGGTAACGGGTGCCGAGCTGTACGAGACATAGGGTCTTTCTAACTTATCGTAAGCGCCGTTCCAGGCCGTACCCAGATCTACGAACTGTACGATCTGCAAGTTGCGCAAGAACGCATTGTTGATGGGGCGATTAAAGAAGCTGCTAAAGATGGGCGCTCTGATCTCGGAGTTAATGACCAAGGCATTGTTTCCATTGGCAACATTTTGCTTAAAGCCACGCAGGTTAACGGCCAGTGATTCGAAGGCATATTCGGCATCGCGGTCGGGTACGTTGGCAGGATCGAAGTAGCGGTACGAGCCGTCTTGTTTTCTGTTTTGTCCGAACATGAGCCAGTTGTCAACACCGCCCAGATAATAGATGAACTTTTGCGATCCCCACGAAAAATCCGCGGCAGCCCGCACCGCCCAGGTAATGTTGCGATAAATAGGTAAGAAGTGACGGGCATCGAATCCTACGTTCATAGTGTAGGGCATCGACTGAAAAGTACTCTTGGCGTTGCTGCCGATCTGTGCGTTGTAATCAAAATAGAGCTTGTAGCGAAGTCCGTTCCAAATATTGAGGGCCGGAGAAATGGCATCGTCGTGTACCAGTTCGATGTGCACCAGTCCGTATTGCAGCTGATCGTCTTTGCCTTTAAGAGATTGATTGGGGTAGACAGGATTGGCCAGTTTTACATAGCGATCGCTCCGGTAGGCAGCATTGATGCGCAGGCTTCTGACCTTGTTAAAGGGATAGCTAAGGGTCGCTTGATAGAGATTGGAATGAAGTTTGGTGTCAAAGAAAATAGAGTCGTTGTACAGCGGAGGATTTTTGACCGTGTTGCGGTAATAGGTAAATCCGTAGTCGATGCGTTTTTTCAGATACTGCCCGGTAAAGATGTATTCGTTGGCATCGAGGTTGGGACTAATGCGCAACCCGCCTGCAAACTTTAGGTCTTCCATTAGATCGGACGTACCCAGCCGTAAGATACCATTGAGGGGATTGTTATTGCTAAGCTGAATAGGACCGCGTCCGCCTTGGTAGGGTTGAAAACGGGTAACCAGTACGTTGTTGTTAAATCCACTTACCAGATAATCGTTGAAAAACTTGGGGGGGCGGTATTCAAAGATCTTGGAGCGGACGGTTTTGCGTGTTGCGGCGGCGGAGGTGGTACCAACTGCGGGGGCTGCGCCGGAGCTACTGGTTTCGTCTTCAAATCCACTGCTAAAGATATTGCTGGGCTTGGCGGGTTTGGGTGTGGCGGCCACGGGAGCCTGTGTGGGAGCCACTCGTCTGTTAATTTTCTTTTCTTCTTCGATTAGTTTTCTAACATATTCGCTGGGTCGGGCCGTGACATTTCTTCTGCGCAGCGTATTTTCATCGACCTTTAAACGATACAATAGCTTGGCATCGCCCAGGCGAACGACTTCGCTCACTTGTTGATTGTCTCCGGCCGTGCGGGTTTCGAGCAGACTGCTCTGGTAATTTGTGAGTGGAAATACATAAGCCGAGTCGAGGGTCACCGACACAAATCCGACCGAGTCGATATCGGTCTTATCCCATTCTTTAAGCACACTGTCTACATCGCTGTGCGGAGGATTGCGCAGCACTTCGTCTCCAATAAAGACCAGCGTATCCAGCCCCGCTCTTTCGGTCGTAAAGAAACCAGCGTAGCGATTCCCGATACCGTTCTCGTCACTTACAAAGGTAAAATGACTGGTGTTGTACTGCGACGGATAACGAGCATTGCCACGCACCAAATTGGTGAGCTGCGAAATTTGACGGGTCTCCGATTTATTCCAGTTGTCGACCAAAAATATATTGTAAGGACGTTTGGGCAGGGGACCCTCTTCGCTGCGCGTGGTGGCATTGGGGCGGGCACTCGAAAAAAGTATACCGGTCTTGTTAGGAAAAGCTACGAACGACGGATCGAGATCGTCGTAACTGTCGTTGGTGATCTGCTCGATTTGTTGTTTATCGATCTTATAGACATAGATATCGGACTGACCGCTTCTGACCGCACTTAAGATCAGGGTATTGTTATCGAGCATGTACTTCATATCGACCACTTGGTCGAATTTATCGAGTACCTGCCGGTTCATCTTTATGCGAAGGTTCATGTCGTAAACAAAGAAATGGATCTCTCCTTTTTCGTAATACATAACAGCCAGTCGGGTGCCCTTGCCATCCCAAGCCAGCAGCGGGTAATTGGGGTTGCGGTCCTCTTCGCGCGAGAGCACTCCTTGTTTGAGCAATACATTTCGTTTGACGAAATTCTCCATCAACACCACTTGTATGCGGCCTTGCTTGTATTCAGTTACAGCGTAAGAGAAATTACGAGGAATGGGATTGGCATTAAAGTGGTAAAAATCTTTTTTGCCGGCGTATTCACTAACGGCGAGTTGACCGCGAGGGGCATTGCGTCTTGCTTTGATATCCTTAAAGTAAACGCTTTGCATATCGGTCATGAAATCTTGCAGCAGTCCCTTGAATTTCGTTTTGGCCAATTTGTAGGCCGCGCTATTGAGGTTGCGAAAATTGCGCGCCAGGTTCAAAAAATAAGTGACCTTGTTTTTGCCATATTTATCGGCGATGTATTTCCAAAACGCTTGCCCGGCCAGGTTGGGTTTATCGAAGGCGAACTGATAAAAATTTCGGTAACTACCGGCCAGCATCACGGCTCTAAGCTCATCATCGAGCGCAGTATTCCAATTTTCGGCGGCATAAAAGATATAACCATCGGTGAGCCACTTTGGAAGATCGAGCAGGGCTTGGTTGGCCGCATATTCGCCCAGGTCTTCTCCAAAGAGCAGATTCTCGACCAGGTTGCGGGCAATGCCTTGTCTGATCTGTAGTCGCAGGTGCTCGCGATTACCGTCGTAATAGACGATCATTTTATTATTGACCAGCTTGGTGAGACCGCCGGTATTTTGCCAGTCGATGCCCATTCCGATGTTGGATTGCTGCATTTCGTCGTAATTGTTGTAGACAACAATGTTGAGCCGGCGCTGTAATCCAAATTCAACAAAGCGTTCTACCGACGACAATTCTGCTTCGGCGATCTGTGATACAAACTCGCCCAGCCCCAGCCCATCTTGACTAAAGTAGCAGTTGAAATTATCGGTTTGATAATACTTCCATTTAAAGTTTTGAAACTGCACGCGGTTCTGGCCGAACTGCACGGTATTGACCTGGGCAGTAGAAAGCGATGTAGCGCTGATCATCCCCAACAATAAGAACCACCGGACTCTGTTCATAGCTATCTTTGTAATTGACAATAAAAATACGAAAACCCCGCTATGTTAACGTTGGCGTCGAAGATCTTTAACCCCGTTCAGGAAAACACCTATCTGGTCTATAACGAAAAAAATGAGGCGCTCATTATCGATCCGGGCTGCTATTTTCCGGAAGAGCGGCAGCAATTAATTGAATGGATCGAAAAACTCGGGCTTCGCCCCGTAAAACTGGTCAATACACACTGTCATCTCGATCATGTCTTTGGAAACCGCTTTGTGCACGAGACCTGGGGCTTGGAGTTGCATTTTCATGCCCTGGAACAAAAGGTGTTCGACTTTGCCCCCATGGCCGGAACGGCTTGGAACCTGCCCTTTGATCAATACGAGGGTCCGGTGCACCACCTAAGCGAAAGCGAACCCCTGCTGCTGGGCGAAGACAGACTCAAGATCTTGCTCACACCCGGGCATTCGCCGGGTAGTATCTCGCTCTATAGCGCCGAAGGAAATTGGGTAATAGCGGGCGATGTACTCTTTAGAGAAAGCGTGGGCCGCACCGATCTGCCCGGCTCTGATTTTAATACCCTGTCCGAGAGTATCCGCGCCCAACTTTACTCGTTACCCGACGAAACGCATGTGCATGCCGGCCATGGTATGCCTACCACCATTGGCCACGAAAAGCAGTTCAATCCTTTTGTAAAGCCTACGTAAATAAAAGGGTTATGCTTTTTTGAAAGCCGCCCAGCGAAACTGCTCTTTTTGTTGCACTACATAAGCAAATACAGCGAGTAGCACCGTGGCCAACGCAAGGTTGAGTGCCGGATGTTCTATAAGGGTGATCAGCCAGCGATGAGCCCCGTACAGCGAGGCCGATAGCAGCAAATAAAATAAGATCTTTTTAACAGGATAGGGCACGGGATAGTGTTTTTGCCCGAGCCAGTAGCTGCTCATCATCATAAAAGAATAACAGCAAAAACTGGCGAGTGCAGCGCCCAGGTATCCCAGCGAGGGAATCAGCGTAGTAGTGAGCAGCAGGGTAATGAGCGTGCCGCCAATGGTAATATAGGCGCCGGTAAGAGTATGGTTGGTGAGTTTGTACCAGATGCTAAGGTTGTAGTAAATACCCAAGAAAATATTGGCCATAGCGATGAGGGGGACCACATAGAGACCTTCGGTCCAGCGGACTCGATCGATGGCTTCAAAGAACCATTTGATAAGATCGATATACAGCGATAATCCCAAGAACAAAAAGCAACACACGATCACAAAATAATTCATGACCCGGGCATAGGTGCGGGGCGCATCGTCTGCTTGGCTGTGGTGAAAGAAAAATGGTTCTGCCGCCATGCGAAAGGCCTGTATGGCAATGGTGATCACGATCGAGAGACGCACGATATTGCCGAATACGCCTAACTGGTGCTTGGCCTCTTCTGGCGGAAGATCGACCACAAATTGATAGAGCAATCGACTGAGCATGTCATTGGCAATTCCACCCATACCCACGAGCACCAGTGGCCAGGCGTAGCGCATTACTTTTTTAAAAAGGGAGGCATCAAAATAAAAACGTACCGATATCCATTCGTTGGTCAGCAGCAACAACGACAGCAGGCTGCCAAAGAAATTACCGATCAAAAACCACACAATACCTGTTTCGTCGGTGGCGTAAAGCGAGGTCAGCAGCGCGTTGGGGTGGGTAGCCAGATAGCGCGGCACAATACCTAAAAAAACGATCACCACGATAATATTTACCAATACAGAGACCATCTTGGCCAGCGCGTATCGCCGCGGGCGATTCTCTTGTCGAAGTTTGGCAAAGGCCAGGGTAGAGAGTGAATCCACCCACAAGATCCCGATCATCCAGCGAATGTATTCGGTATGGGAGCCGAGTCGTCCCCATTGGGCCAGCTGGTCTTGCAACGACCAAAGCAGGGCACTAAAAAGAAAAGAAGAAACCAGCAGGGCTACCGAGAGTGTTCCGTAGAGACGATCGCGGTCTTCGGTGGCTGAAAAACGAAAGTAAGTGGTCTCGAGTCCGTAGGTATAGATGATATTTAAAAAAGCAACTGTGGCATAGATCAGGGTCAGGTCGGCCGTAATAGCCGGTTCTTTAAAGATCAGCGGCAGGCTCAGGTTCATCAAATAGCCCAGAAACCGGCTGGCTACACTGGGTAGTCCGTACCAGAGGGTCTGTCCTGCCAGTTTTCTGATACCACTCACTAAAAATGTTTTGCATAAAGATAGCGGTTCTGTGGGTTGCCCTGCAGTATCTTTAGGCATCAATTCTATTGTTATGAGAAATTTTCTGCTGGTTTTCGCATTCATCCTGTTGGGTTTCTCCTCGTTGCTGGCACAGGTCTACGAGGGAACGGCCGAGTTCGATAAAAAGAAAATGCCCGCCTTTATTGCAGAGTATAGTTATCCTGCTGCTGCCGTAGAGAATGCGATCGTTAAGCGATTTTCGAAATTGGGCTATCGCCCTCGCGAAGAAAAAGGCCTCTTGAACAGAGACAAGGGATTCAACGTTTTTGCCGGCTCTATTATGCCCGATATTACAGAGGGGCAAGCCGATTTTTTGATCAAGGTCGACAGCCGTAGCCGCAAGGGCAACGAAAATGCGGTGCTAACCCTGGTGGTAACGCAAGGCGGAGAGGCCCTGGGTCGAAATGTGAGTGCCTCGCGTGCCGAAAAAGTAAAGGATTTTTTACGGGGGCTCACACCCGATGTGGTGGCCGAAAGTCTAGAGCTCGATATTAAGGCCCAAGAAGAGGCGATTGTAAAGGCCGAGAAAAAACTGGAGTCACTCAAGAAAGATCAAGCCGATCTGGAGCGTAAGATCGAGTTGAACAAGCAATCGCAGCGAGATACCGAAAACGAGATCGGGGCAAAAAAAGAAGGACTCGACGTATTAAAATCTCGCCGTGTTATTCCGGCCGTGCCAACCGCCGGTCAGTTATAAAACTAGAATCCGTTAGCGTTTTTAAAAAAGCCATCAGCTGATCGCTCTGCTCATTGGTGAGTGTAATCCCTTGTCGCAGTAGCGGATCGAGGGTGGGGCCCGGCTGTACCTGAAACCGGTAATGATTAATGCATTGCTGAATAGAGATAAATCGTCCGTCGTGCATATAGTTAGACGATAAATAGCAATTGCGCAGCGTGGGTACTTTAAATTGTAGGGAGTCACTGCTTAAAAAACTAATTCGCATTCTTCCGACATCTTGCAACAAAGGGTCTACGGGCAACCCATTGTTTCTAAAACTATGATCGGTAAACAAGGGTTCGCGGTGACAGCTGTTGCAATGTTGTAAGAATAATTGATAACCGGCCAGCTCTTGGCTGTTAAAGACGATTTGTCCTTTTTTGTACTTATCGTAGCGACTGTTCGCGCTGATCATGGTGGCGGTAAATTGTGCCAGCGCCTTTACGATCTGCATCGGCTCGATGGATGCAGTATTAAATACCTGTTGAAAGGCATTTTTATACCCCGGGTCCGCTTCTAATTTGCGAATGATGCCGGGAAAGGTCTCTCCCATTTCGTGATCGCCGGTAAGCGGATGGGTGGCTTGCAGTGCTAAGGTTTCGAATTGACCATCCCAATGAAAATAGGGCGCCCAGGCCAGATTGACCAGTACCGGTGCGTTGCGCAGGGTATGCGTATTGTTGACCCCGTGGCTGCGGTCGTGTTCGAAGGTGCCGAACGAAGCGATCTGTTCGTGACAAGACGAACAGGGATGCGCCTGGTCGATGGATAATTTTTTTTCGTAGAAAAGTCGTCTGCCCAGTTCGATCCCTTCTTTCGACAGCGGATTGTCGCTGTTATTGTACAGCGGAGCCGGAAACCCATCGGGTACCGCCAGCGTTACAGGGGTTAGTGTACGTATGCCCACCGCTTTATTACAACTGCTTAGCAAGCGAGAGAGCCCTGCGGCCAGGGTCAGTAAAACGATCAGATAAAAAAATGGCCTTTTCATGGCGGGTACTTACTCCTCGTAGGGACCTCGAGGTCTTCTTCTGGTAGATTTTACGGCACTACGTTGCTTTTTTTGATCGATTCTTTTTTCTTTGGCTACTCGCGGAACCGAAGTAGCGATTCGGCTTTTCTTTCGCTTAAGGGCCGCTACGATTAGCTGTTTTATTTTTTTGATGGCTTCTTCGCGATTGGCCAATTGGGTGCGATGGGTCTGACATTTTACTTGCAAACAGCCGGCATCGTTAATGCGATTGGCCAGTTTCTCGCGCAGTCGCGCCACCTGCGCGCTGCTTAATGCAGTTGTATTGACCAGATCGAGCGAGGCCAACACGGCCGTTTCTACTTTATTGACGTTTTGCCCGCCCTTGCCCCCGCTTCTGCTGGTGGTGATTCGGATCTCCCTGACAAGGGGCTCAAAATTCAGTTGTACATTTACCACTCTCAAATTTAACTTATTTATTTATGCGTGCGGTCGTTCAGCGGGTCAGCGAGGCTTCGGTTAGCATTGACGGTTCGGTGCATGCCGCCGTCGGCCCCGGTCTGCTCGTGCTACTTGGCATCGAAGCGGCCGATAACCCAGAAGATATCGAATGGCTGTGTACAAAAATTGTGCAACTGCGCATTTTTAATGACGAGCAGGGTCAACTTAATCGCTCGTTGCAAGAGATAGAAGGAGAACTCTTGTTGATCAGCCAGTTTACCCTGCAGGCATCCACCAAAAAAGGAAACCGACCCTCGTTTAGTAAAGCGGCTCGTCCCGAGCAGGCCAACCTCTTGTACGAGCAGATGATCGCACAACTGCGCACGCTCTTGGGTCCCCGACTCAAGACCGGTGTCTTTGGCGCCGATATGAAGGTCTCACTTATCAATGATGGCCCCGTTACCATCTGGTTCGATACAAAACAAAAAGAATAAACCTAACCCATGACGATACAACAAGCGCAGCAACAGGTAGACCAGTATATCAAGACGCATGGCGTTCGCTACTTTAGCGAACTGACCAATATGGCGGTTTTAACCGAAGAGGTAGGAGAGCTGGCCCGACTGATGGCTCGCCAGTACGGCGATCAAAGTTTTAAACCCACCGAAACCAAAAAAGAAATGGCCGAAGAGTTGGCCGATGTGTTATGGGTGTTGCTCTGTATTGCCAACCAGACCGGAGTTGACCTGACCCAGGCCTTGCAAGGTAGTTTCGAGAAAAAGACCTCGCGCGACAAAGACCGTCATCACCGGAACGAAAAGCTTCACTAGCCGGATAGGTTTTATATTTGCACCCTATGGCCAACGATACCCCCCTTTTTCAGGCAATTATTTCGCATGCCAAGGAGTACGGATTTATTTTTCCCAGCAGTGAGATCTATGATGGACTTCAGGCTGTATATGATTATGGCCAAATGGGTAGCGAACTCAAAAAAAATATCAGGGATTGTTGGTGGAAGAGCATGACCCAATTGCGCGATGATGTAGTGGGAATAGATGCGGCCATCTTTATGCACCCTACCACCTGGAAGGCCAGCGGTCACGTCGATAACTTTAACGACCCTATGATCGATAACCGCGACAGCAATAAGCGCTACCGCGTCGATCATTTAATAGAGGCACACGCCGACACGCTCAAAGCCGCCGGTAACGAAAAAGAGGCCAACGCCCTGGTTGCTACCATGGAGGCCCTGCTGGCGGCCGATGATTTTACGGCCCTAAAGAAGTTGATCGAAGACCACCGAATTAGCTGCGCCAATAGCGGGACCTGCAACTGGACCGACATTCGCCAGTTTAACTTAATGTTCGCTACCGAGTTCGGGGCGACCAGTGGCGAAGAGGACAATAAAGTTTACCTGCGACCCGAGACTGCACAAGGCATTTTTGTAAATTTTTTAAATGTGCAAAAGACCGGTCGAATGAAACTGCCCTTTGGAATTGCGCAGACCGGTAAGGCTTTTCGTAACGAGATCGTGGCCAGACAGTTTGTGTTTCGTATGCGTGAGTTCGAACAAATGGAGATGCAATTTTTTGTAAGACCCGGTACGCAAAAAATATGGTACGACTTTTGGAAGGAGCAGCGCTTGCAATGGCATATTGCCCTGGGAATGCCCGCCGAGAAATATCGTTATCACGATCATGTTAAACTGGCCCATTATGCCGATGCGGCCTGTGATATTGAATTTGATTTTCCCATTGGGTTCAAAGAGCTGGAGGGCATTCACAGCAGAACAGATTTTGACCTGCGGCAGCACCAAGAATACAGCAAGAAAAAGCAACAGTACTTCGATAACGATATCGATCCAGCTACCGGAAAACCGTTTGGAAATTATATTCCTTATGTGGTGGAGACCTCGATTGGACTGGACCGCATGTTTTTAGCCGTGCTCTCTCATGCCTACGAAGAGCAAGACCTGAGCACCCCCGAAAAGCAAGACAGTCGCGTGGTATTGAAATTTCCGGCTAAGCTTGCTCCTATTAAAATGGCAGTGTTGCCACTCAATAAAAAAGACGGATTGCCCGAGATCGCCCAAGAGATCATAGCCGGTTGCAAAGAAGAATTTCGCTGCTTTTACGAAGAAAAAGATTCCATTGGTAAGCGCTATCGACGCATGGACGCCCTGGGAACTCCTTTTTGCGTAACGGTCGATTATCAAACCAAAGAAGACCGGACCGTCACGATCCGTTACCGCGATTCTATGCAGCAAGAAAGGGTGTCTATTGCTGATGTAAAGGAATTGGTCAAGCAAGCTTTATAGAGTAAATTTGCAAGGCGTTGTGGAACAAAAATTTCATAACATCTTGAAAATCAACCTATTTTTATGAGGATTCTTTCCTGGCAACCCCTATTTGCCCTCCTTTTTACAGCCTTGTTGGCCTTGCCCTCTACCGAGGCGGCTGCCCAGGTTCCCGACACCCGAAACAACCCCGGGGTGATGGCCCAGATCTATAGCGCCCTTTCTGCAAAGGGTTTGACGCAAGACGAGGTCAAGGAGCGCTTAAAGAGCAAAGGGCTTAATGTCGATACCATGTCGGAGGCCGAGATTATGCAAAATCGTGCCCTGATCGAGCAAACGGTGCTGGAGTTGGAGAATGAAAAAAAATCAAAAGGGCAAACGAATAAAGGTGATGGATCGGGCAAAACAGAACCCGGTACGCCTCAGCAAATACTTCCGGTCATGATTCCAGTAGCGGATCCCGCTGCCAAATTCAAGAGCGCCGATGATAATGGATCAAAAGAACCGTTGAATACAAAAGAAGAAGCCATTGCCGATGTAGCCCAAAAGTTGGCCGTGCAGGTAGTACCGAAGGTTGGAATTTACGGCCATGATATTTTCTTTAATCAATCGCTCGATGCCTTTCGTACCACCGACGGAGCGCGTGCACCCGATACCTATATTCTGGGGGCCGGAGACCGCATTCGCATTACCATTTTTGGTATGTCGCAAGCCGACCTCTTGTTAGAGATCAACAAAGAAGGATACATACAGCCTACCGGACTCAAGCAACTTTATTTGCAGGGGGTATCGCTAGAAGAGGCTCGTAAATTGATCGGCCAGCGTTTTAGTGCGGCCTATCGCTTTCAACAAGATCAATACGCCGTTACGCTGCAAACGGCGCGCGCCATAACGGTAAATGTATTTGGCGAGACCAACCTGCGCGGAAGTTTTAATATGTCGGCCCTTAATACAGCCTTTAATGCATTGGCCGTTGCCGGGGGGCCTGCCATGCAGGGATCGGTTCGTGCCATTGAGCTTATTAGAGGAAAAAACAGAAAGAAGATCGATGTCTATGCTTTTTTAAGTAACCCTGCCACACAGTTTGACTTTGATATTCAACAAAACGACATACTCTATGTACCCATGGCACAGCGCGTGGTTACCCTCGAAGGAGCGGTAAAGCGCCCCATGAAATACGAGCTGACAGGCAAAGAAGGATTACAAGAACTCTTTGGTTTTGCAGGCGGCATCAACTACAACACCTATGTAGAGTTTGTGCAAGTGGAGCGCAACCAAGCCGATTCGGTGGTGCTGCTCGAATACAAACTCTCCGATATTTTAAATGGAACACAATCGGCTATTTTGCTCGATGGTGATATTGTGCGCGTAAGAGAAAATACGCGTCCGCTCGAGCGATTTACCGAGGTGGAGGGAGCCGTGTATTATCCCGGTCGCTACGAATTGCAAAAAGATATGCGCCTGGGTGCTCTCATTACCAAGGTACAGCTGATGCCCGAGGCTAAAAACGATTTCTTTTTTGTAGAGCGATTGCAGCGCGACAGCACGGTAAAAATTAGTAAGGTAACGGCGGCCGATGCGAGCAATTTTGTGCTCGAGCCCCGCGACCGCGTGCAAGTATTCAATAAATCGCTCTATGCCAACCAAGACCTGCTCGAAGTAGTGGGTTCGGTGCGTGCCCCCGTTTTGCGTGCCATACCCTTTGGAGAGCAAGTGCCCCTAGCCGATGTGGTCGAACTGGCCGGTGGTCTATTGCCAACGGCGCTCGAACAAGCCCAGGTAATGCGTCGCGATGTGATGTCGCCGGGTAAAGTAGAGTACTATGCGGTCGATCTTTTAAAACCTGCCGGATTTAAATTGCAGGCCGGCGATAAGCTGATCGTCTACGATAAGCGAACCTTTGTGTTGGTTTCTTCTGTCTCTATTGCCGGTTCTGTAAAAGATACGCTCACTACGCTGTATAGTCCCACCCTTACCATTCCTGAACTCATTAAGATGGCCGGCGGTTTTACCCGCTCTGCTACTTCGGCTCGCTTGGATGTATTTCGCTTGGGATATGGCGAGAACGGTTCGGGCTTTACGCGCTTTGAGTTAGAGGTGGATTCTTCGTATAACGTGATCGCTCCAACCACATCGTTTACCCTGATGCCATTCGACAAAGTAGTGGTTCGCGATCTGCCCATGTTCAATTTGGATAGAACCGTTATGCTCAAGGGGCAGGTAAAATACCCGGGTGTCTATGTACTCGAAGCAAAGCAGGTGCACTTAAGTGATGTATTAGAGCAGGCCGGTGGGCTCAACTCGCTTGCCGACAGACGTCATGCTTTATTGATCAGACCTTATAACAAAAGAGGACTGATCGGGATCAATCTGCAAAAAGCCTTACAGCGAAAAGGCTCGCTTCGTTTCGATCCGGTGCTGTTAGCTGGCGATACGATCAGCATTCCTGCTTATCAAAATACCGTGGGTGTGCGCATACAAGGTACCCGTCAGGCCGATCTGATCAATGTAGGCATAAGGACCGACTCGTTGCGCTTGAACTCTGTTTCTAGCTATATCTATGCAAATTCTCGCAATGCCGGGTGGTACATTAAAGAATATGCCGGTGGCTTTGCCAAGCGAGCCGACAAAAAGAGTGTGACCGTTGCATATCCCGATGGTAGTGTACGGGGTACCCGAAAAATGTTCTTCTTCTTTAGAAAATATCCTACTGTAAGACCGGGTACTCTTGTTTCGCTCACCACCAAGGAAGAAACTTCTAGGGGGCCAGGTGGCGAGAAAAAAGTAGATTGGGATAATGTGATCAGTAAGATCATGGCGGCGGCTACCACGCTGGCCGTACTGATTACCGCCACTAAATAGATAGACAACTTAATTGATACTGATCGCTAATCGCGATAGCATTAGAGGGTCTGCAACTTGGCAGTAAAGTGACGAAGTAAAGGAGCTTCTTCGGTAATACGAAGACCTTTTACTTCGTTTCTTTTTTGAAAGACCTCAATGATTACTTCGGCCACATAGTCGATATGACTTTGGGTGTACACGCGCCGCGGTATGGCCAGTCGTACCAGTTCGAGCGGGGCGGGTAGTAGCGTTCCGTTTGCATCGTATTTGCCAAACATGAGCGACCCGATCTCTACCGTCCGAACACCTCCCTCTGTATACAGGGCACATACCAGGGCCTGTCCGGGATATTGCTCAACGGGAATATGCGGCAAGAAGGCCTTGGCATCGAGATAAACCGCATGACCACCCGCAGGTTGCATAACGGGAACACCGGCGGCCATTAATTTTTCGGTCAGGTATTCCATGCTGCGAATACGGTACTGCAAATAATTTTCGTCCATCACTTCTTCGAGCCCGATAGCAATGGCTTCGAGATCGCGGCCCGCCAATCCACCATAGGTTGGAAAGCCCTCGGTAATAATAAGCAGGTTGCGGCATTCCAAGGCCAGCTTTTCGTCGTGTAACGAGAGGAAACCGCCGATATTGGCAAACGCATCTTTTTTGGCACTCATGGTAGCGCCTTGTGCGTACGAGAACATCTCTTGCGCTATCGATTCGATGGAGCGATCGGCATATCCTGCCTCTCTCTTTTTTATAAAGTAGGCATTTTCGGCAAAGCGACAAGCATCGAGAAAAAGAGGAATGCCATATTTTTTACAAATGGTACTGACCGCTTGTAGGTTGGCCATGCTAACGGGCTGTCCGCCTCCCGAATTATTGGTCACCGTCATCATGACCAACGGAATATTGGCAACGCCTTTTTCGAGAATGGTGGGCTCCAGTGCGGCCACATTCATATTGCCTTTAAAGGGAGCGGGCACCAGCGGGTCTCTTCCTTCTTCGCAGATCAGGTCAATTCCTTCGGCACCGGAGAATTCAATGTTGGCGCGCGTGGTATCAAAGAGGGTATTGCTAATAAAATATTTTCCTTTTCCGCCCAGGGCCGAGAATAAGATCTTTTCGGAGGCCCTTCCCTGGTGGGTAGGGATCACAAAGGGCATACCCGTAATGCG
>VHBB01000010.1 GCA_016872155.1 Sphingomonadales bacterium | reverse complement strand
CGTTATATTCTTTCTGTTTTCGATACAAAAGGCTGCCCCAAACCCGGCACCGACACTGTACTCATAACCGTTAGACCCGAGGTGGTCGCCTTTGCCGGCCGAGATACGAGCGTAGTAGTGGGTCAGCCCCTTCAGCTCAACGCTAATGGCGGTGTGTATTATAATTGGAGCCCCGCCACCGGACTCTCTTCGGTGTCGATCGCCAACCCCATAGCTTTATACCGATCGCCAGCGTCGCTGATTCGCTACCGAATTATTGCGAGTGATTCGGCCCGCTGCCCCGACACGGCGTATTTATCGGTGCGGGTTTATCAAACCGCTCCCACCGTTTTCGTTCCCACGGCCTTTACCCCCAACGCCGACGGACGTAACGATATCGCAAAGCCCATTTTGGCCGGTATTAAAAAATTGAACTACTTCAGGATCTTTAATCGCTGGGGGCAATTGGTATACGAGACCCAGCAAGAAGGCCAAGGTTGGGATGGTCGCATCAATGGGCAATTGCAGGGCACCCATGTTTTTGTGTGGACCGTTAGTGCCACCGATTATCTCGATCAATCTTATTTTGCCAAAGGCACCCTTACCTTAATTCGCTAGAGAGCTTTTGCTGGCTTCGTAAAAGACTTATCTTGCTCTTCTAATCGAAGTCTATGTCTGCTATTGTTTTTATTACCGGGGCCACCTCGGGTTTTGGGTTGGCCTGTGCCGAACTTTTTGCCGCAAAGGGATATCACCTGATCATCAACGGCAGAAGAGAGGAGCGGCTTCGCGCTACCGCCACCGATTTGCAAACCCGTTATGGGATCAATGTGCTAACGGCCGCCTTTGATGTTAGCGACCAGCAACAAGTAAAAAAAGTAATAAGCGAATTACCAGCTGAGTGGGATGCAATCGATGTGCTGATCAACAACGCCGGGTTGGCAGCCGGTCGCGATTATTTCGAAGAGGCCAGTCTTGCAGACTGGGATCAAATGATCGACACGAACATCAAAGGATTTTTGTATGTCGCTCAAGCCATTGCTAAAAAAATGGCTATACGCAAAAAAGGACATATTATCAATATTGGATCTACGGCTGCCAAACTGGTGTACGAAAAAGGCAATACGTATTGCGCTACCAAGTTTGCCGTGGATGCCCTTAGCCAGGCCATGCGGATCGATTTGCTAAGGCACGGTATAAAAGTGACCGCCGTTAACCCGGGTGCTGCAGAAACGGAATTTTCGCTGGTTCGATTTAAAGGGGATGCCGCCACGGCCGCTAAAGTATACGAAGGGTACCAACCATTGCAAGCCGAAGATGTAGCGAATGTAATTTACTATGCCGCTACCCTGCCCGAACATGTATGCATCAACGAGCTGACCGTAACCTGTCTACAGCAAGCCGACTCGGTACATCTGATCAAAAAGTAAATTACTGTGCCAGCGAAATACGCACCTGTACCCCGGCGCGTGTATTAGTAACCGGAAACGCACTGCTGATCTTGGGGATGGTGCGGTTTTGTTCAAAGTAGAGTCGCATGCTCACTTTATTATTGAGCACATAATCGATGGAGGGCGCAATACGCACAACACGCTGTCCGCCGGTTCCAAAGGCCGTCCCTTGGTCCAGCTTACTGTTAGCAGTAGCATCATCACGAAGGCTAAAGTCCATGCGCATGGTAACATCATTGTCAAGCTTGGCCCCATTTTTACCAAATGGAATGTTCTTGATCAAAGGCAATCCCTTCTTTCTCCAGTTAAGGCCGAACGTTACTTCGGTCGAGCGGTTCTCGGCCAATTGATAATCGATAAGAGAAAGACTAAGCTGACGACTTTTTCTAAACTCGAATCGAGTTTGCAACTGATTAGTAAAAGTCATGTCGATCTCAATGAGTGGTTCGAAGGCCTCTTGTATGGTAATATTGGGCACTAGAAAATAAGGAATAAAATTACCTGTCAGCGTATCGCGAAAAGAGGGATATCCAATACGCAACGGATCGGTAAAGAGCAGGGCCGTGTTAAAGCTATTCATACTCAGTGTGCTCTTATATCCGTGTCGCAACGAAAAATTAGTAAAGATCTTATCGAATCCGGGCAAACGAGAAAGACCATTATAGGTGAGGGTCCAGTTGGGCAGCGGCATTAGTGATCGAAACGGATTCGACCGCACCGAAGGATTACTGTTGCTAAATAATTTAATTGATGCAGGATCTTTATTGGTATAAGCCGCCAAGAAAGCAGGAATCACCACATCTTGTGCATAGCGCCCATAACCCTTGGCATATCCATCGGTACCGACTACGCCTGTTCCATAGGGATTCAAACCCGCCAAACGGGCAGAGAGTATTTTTCTGTTCGCCTCGAATTGCTTAAAGGTACCCGAGACAATATTGGGATCGAACGGCGCAAAAAGCGTTTGAAAAGAGATATAACTAATATTGAAACTTCCCATCGCATAGGGGCTAAGGCGCGCCAAGCCGGAAAAACCGGTCGTGTCTTTGTAAAGCTCGCTGTACTGCTTGTCGAAGGTCTTGTCTACGTTGAGATCGATGGTAAAATCCTTAACAGGACTCAACTGCGCGGTAATATTGAGTCGCTGGTTATAGCGCTGTTGAATCATGGCGCTTACGAGCGAGTCGCGAGATAGCAATCCCTTTTGCCCAAAACGATTGATCCAATTGGTGTCGGGTTGATACCCGAATACATACCCGAAGCCGGGCTCAAAGCTTCGGCGGTTAATGCCTAATAAAGACGTACTGTCCATAAAACCGGGCAAGATGGTTCCCATATCCTCGGTATACTGTATAGCCGTGCGCTTTAGCATGGTGGCAAATTGCAAACCGGCGCGGGCGGCTGCGCTTAATTCGGGAGTTGCGCGAGGTGCTTTTTCGGTAGGCTCCTTTAACTTTTTGATCTTTACTTTTTTGATCTTAACGATATCGCCTTTGCTGTTTCGCAGGGTATCGTACCGGAAACGCAACGTAGTGGGAGCGAACGCAGTATTAGTTTTATTGCGGTTACCTGTTTCACGACCATCGGCATAGGTGTTGTCCCTAACTGGAGCGATAGCTGTGTCTTGATCCGATCTTCCAAAATCGGCAGGAGGTCTTTTGGCACCCCGGCGTTTCTTTACACTGGTACCGGCACCGCCCTGCCCGCTCTCCTTGGCAGACGCACGGTTTTGTGTACGCTGCGCATTTGCAGAAGAACTGGCCAGCGCATTGTTTAGTTTACGAATCAGCAATGATTTGTTGTAGAGTTCTTCCCATTTTAATTCTCCATTGAGCGTTCGAGTTTGAGAGTTAGTGACCTTATTGCCTAAACTTCGCGCCAAGAGCGAAGAGGCCAGCCAATTATACTTGCTGTTGATGCTGGCACGAGCCGAGGTCCAGTCGAGCAGCGGAATTTTTGAGGTCGGCACATTGTAATTGACGGTCACATCTTGCTGGTATTGCGTATTGCGCCCCCCCTTGAACAAATTGCCACGCACGGAGTCTTTTTTTACGGCATTATCAATTCGCCCGAAGGGTTCATCAATGCGGGCATTGTTGACGGCCGAAAAATCCATCGACAGCGAGCGCGCTAAATTCCACTGCAAGACATAAAAACGATCGAACGTAAAGAACTTGTTATAGGTTTCGGGAACTTTATAAGGGCCACCGCCAACATTGCGTGGACGCGTAGCGCCAAATTGTCTAAACACATCGGCCCTAAAAGCAAACTGAGAAGGCACATAATTGAAATTCAGATCACGCACCAGGCTCCACCATTTTGAGTTAGATCGGATCAACTTCTTAAAGGGTTCTACCGTTTTGGGTGTGGGAGCAAATCCATATCCCAACACGGCACGGGTCCTTCTAAGTTCATCGGCCTCGATAAGCGGATTATGTGCCAATGTCTGTATATACGAATAGGTAAGATCGAAATTACTGGCACTCCAAGGCTTGGGTTGCTTGCCTTCTTTGGGGGCCATCTTTACATTGGTCAGGTTAAAGGTTTTGATGGTCGAAATATCTTGAGCGTCGGTGCGGATTGAATCTCGTTTACTCTTTTCGGTATCGCGCAACTTGGTACGCAAATCAATATCAAGGTCGTAAGGATCGTACTCCGGTGTGCTGCTTCGGTGGCTTATGCCGGCATACAGCGGAATTTGCATACCTAGTTTTTGAGGAAGCAATTTACCCGCCTCGATCGTGATAGCGGCATCTGCCGTGTAAACATCTTCTCGACTTCTTTCATTAACGCGTTGTTCCAGGGTTCCGAATCCTCTGCTACGAGCAGACCCCGACAAGGAGATCGTTCCCAAATCGGACAATTTTATATCGGCTCTACCCAGTGCGGCCCATCCGCCTTTTTCGTCGAGTTGCTGCAATCGAAGTTCATTGAACCAAACCTCCGCACAAATAGCCTCTTGCAGCGCATTTTCTACACCCAGCAAAATACCTCTTACTTCGCCCAGATTGGGATTTCCCAAAATCGCATAGGTGCGCCCGTTGGCCAACCGTTCTCGGTAATAGCGAGAAGGGGCAATACCCGATTTGTTCCTCCTCACTTTTAAATCCATCAAGTCTTGCAACGATAAATTCAGATTGTTGACCTCGGGCCAAATATTGATACTATCTCGTTCACCGAATTCGGTCCTCTTAAGTGGAATTCTAACTTCGTAATAGTTTCCGTTAAAATCATTCCCGATCCGAACCACAGCATACAGGTCGCCAGGCTGCAGCGGCTCAGCACCCTGAACCGACTCGGCATGTATGAACATATCTAGCTTTCCGTATTGGCGCAGGTCCATATTTAAGGTCTTGAATACACCCCGGGCATCGTTCTGCGGCAACCCGCAAACCTGCATGCTCAAGGCCTGTTCGTTCAAGAAAAGCGCCACATTATTGTTGCTCAGCTGTTGCTGTCTTTCGATGCCGGGCGGAATACGGTATATGATGGGCTGGCGTTGGTCATTCTCCTCTACATTTACCGAGAGCGTATTGAAAGCAACAAAGTCAGGACTAGGAATATTACTATAGGCACCGGTGGTATCGATACGGTTTCTGAATTTTCTCCACTGGTTTCTGATCAGTTCCAATTTGCCAAAGCGCATCACCACCGAATCGGTAAAGCCCGTCACGAACATTCTGATAAAACGAATCGACTTGAAATCTGGAATAGAACCCACTTTTCTTTCGTATTGCTCTACCGGAATACGAAACAGATACCAGCGCTCCGTACGGGTTTGTCCGTTGGCCAGTGTAACGGTGGGCGTACGAACATCGGTAATATAATTCGACCCTGGCGCCATGTTCGGTAAAATATCCACTCGGTATTGAAAATACTCTTCGGCCTCGTTCATCGTATTGTCGCGATTAAGCTCCTCGGCATCGGGATACTGGCTAAAGGCTGTTACGAACTGGGTATTGTTATTCGAAACGGGCGAGTTACCATGCGGGTTGTTGATGTCTTTGTAGCGACGCAGAATACCGGCATTTTGCTGGTCGAAAGAAGCATCCCGGTAAGGTTTAAAGTTATCGCCCGAGGGGTCGAGCAATGCTTTTTGATAGATCGTAGAGGCGGCTCCGAAATTAGTACGTAGCTGGGTCAGATAATTGGCGAATTTATTTTTTTCTCCGTCATCGGTAAGTCCGTCAAATCCCACATCCTGAAACACGCGGTCGGTCGCAACGTTACTAAACGCATTGGTTACCTGCAATGGAATAGCTGGTACGCTACCCCAGGCTCCACTACTATCCACTCTGGCATTATTGGTGGGAGTTGGCAATCCATTTTCGTATTGCCTTCTTCCGTCGCGCAATACATCTTCAGAAATATTGCCGAGGTCAAAATAAAGTTGCCCCCCAGCCGGATTAGTAACGTTGTTGATAAAGGGATCTTGCAACCAAAACTCTATGAACTCAATGTTGCCCGTCTCAAAATCGGTTTGATCGATATTACGCATAAGTCCACCCCATGCATCGCGAGGATTTCGCAGATTACCAAGGGCGCTGATACGGTTGGGATCGGTCTCAAAATTATAGGGGCCTCTCTCTTTTGGATAAAAGGCCAGATCGAAGGTCGTCAACAGACCTTCTCCGAATTGCGTGCTTCGACGAGGAAAGATCTCACGTTGCAATACCTGTCGCACACGCGGATCGGATAGTTCGTTCACATCATTGATGGGATTATTAGGGCTTCTTTTCTCTTGCAACACGGGCTCAATATTGTACCAGGCCAGCTTGGCTCTGTTTCGCCCGCTGCGCAAATCGTCAGTGAGAGAAGACTCAGAAAAGAGACCATTGCCCTGTGGCACTGATGCCAGCGTCCAGCTTAGCAAGGGAAAGCGTAGGTCAATGGCCGCTCTTGCTCCTTCAAAATCGTCTATGTATACCTGTCCGGATCGCTGCGGGGTTCCGTCGTAGTTTGTTCCGTTGATCTGACGAGCATGACCCGGTTGCAGCACGGCCGCTTCTGCATAGGCCGATATAGAAGATGGCCCTTTGGCCGCATAGAAAGGAAGTTTGTCCAGTAGTTTGGTAAGTCGTGGCAGATCGTTTCTATAGTCTAGGTCCATGCCGAACATGGCGTTACGAATCGGATCTTCTCCGTACGATTGCTTAATAAAAAATGGACGCTCACCCAATCGCACCACGGTTCCTCCTAAACTCAATCGTTTATTGGCAAGATAGTCTAGGCGCAATCCCAAAAAATTCTTTTGCTGAAAGCCAAAGGCCTGGTTATTCTCGTAATTGATATTGACCGGAATACCAGCGCTAATGATCGAGGGATTGACCACACGAAGTGTGCCCAGATCGTAGTTGATCTCATAGTCAACATTCTCCGTTAAGAGTTGACCACCCGCCGTTACACTCACCGAACCACGGGGAATATTGAATCCTAATTGGTACTCGCTGCTACCGGCTTGTCCGGGCATGGCACCATTCATGCCAGCCATGGGGTTAGTACCACTGCCGAGTCCGGCTGAGCGAGAGCGACCTACCAATTTGAATCGGTTGAGATTTGCAAAGGTCTGCGCGATGGCCTTGATGGTATCGTAGAGCGGATAAAAAAGATATTTGTTGCGCGCGGCCGCATTGGCATAGAGATAATCCAGGTCATGACCAAACGGCTCCAAGACCGGAAAAATAATTCGGCTCTGCGAAGAGATGACCGTAAACCCTTCGATAAAATCGAAGACCCCATCGGGTTGCGGATCATTTTGATTATTGAGTCGATCGAGATTGACCTGCGCAATAATGGGCATTCCCTTGTAGGGATCTACCACTTCGGCCGGCGGCAAGTAACGCTTTTCGCCCAACGATGGTTCTTCGTACAAAAGATCGAGGGTAAAGTCTTGTCTTTCGAGTTGTCCAAAACCAACGGAGTAAACATTCTTCATCATCAGATCCCAAATGGGCAGCATGGTGCGCTGTGAGGTTGCCTTTAGCAATTTCAAAAACAAGACCCGCTGTAAATTTCCGGTCGTATCGGGGGGCACATCCTGCGAGAATTCTCCCAATTGGTACACTTTGCCATTGTAGGTGTATTGAATGGCCACTCCCAACACCTCGTCGGGCTGCAGGGGCTGATTTAAAGAGATAAATCCGATCTGCGGATTAAAATAATATTCGGTAGGCTGTAGTTTACGGGCAAAGGTTTTTTCAAAGTCCTGTACCGGTGTAAGACCTGCATTGGTTAGTGCCGATTGTACCTGCGCAGAATTTCTATAGGCCGGACTCGATACCAGAAGCGAATAAAGATTATTGGCACCGTTTTGTGGCAGCGGACTTACACCACCCGACAGCAATGGCGAATACGGTCTGTTTTCGCCCAAGTCCATAAAAGCTACCACATCGCGCGTATCGGTCGTGGTTCCATTTCTGTTCGTGACCCAAGCTTCGACACGCAGAATCTGTACCCGCGAATTGACCACAGGCAGCTGCTTCATAGCCTGGTTATACTGCGTGCGAAAGTACTGGGCCATTAAAAAGTGACGGTTCTCGTCGTACTCATCGGCCTTTAGTGTAAAGCGTTGCGCCGTGGCGCCACCTTGCACACCCATCGATTGACGTTGCGAACGCTGATCGGCCAACACGGTGGTCACAAATAATTTTCCAAATTGAAGCTGTGTCTTTACTCCAAACAAGGCTTGCGCACCGGGAATAAGGGTTCCCTTCGAAGCAAAGCTCGTGTTGCCGGCCTCGAACTGTTTGATAATATCGTCATCTTGTCCTTTAAAATCGAGTTTGAGCTGGTTGTCAAAATTGAAATTGGCCAGCGTGTTGTAGTTGATCGGAAGCTTCAACTTCTCTCCGATCTGTGCATCCATCTGCAACTGTGAGTTCATGTTAAAATCAAACCCGCCATTGCGACGAGCTCTCTCGGGCAGCGTGGGATTCTTGATATTTTGTCCCTGGTATCCTGCCAAAAAATCTACATACCCTGCCGGCTTAATATCGACTTTTACTTTTCCGTCAGGACCTACGCCCATAATGCGATTGTACCAATCGTTGCTGACCCTGAATCGGGGCCGGTTGAGCCTTCGATTCATATCGCTTAGCATCGAGGCCCTCTTTCTAAAATACTCTACTTCGTCTTGCCTGCCTTTGAGTTGCAAAAATTCTTGCATCGAAAAAGAAGCCGGTGCGCGGTAATAACGATTGCCGATCATCTCGGTACTATAGTAGCGCCTGGTAATGGGATCGTACTCAACCCTTCTTTTGACAATAGAAGTATCCCGCAGGTCAAAGCCGGTAGGTTGGCGTTGCAGGTAAGGACTGCTGTAACGGTCGTATAGCGGATAACGGGTCGTATCGGCAACAGGTGTTGTTGCCCCGGCAGAAAGACAAAACACCCCATTACAGATCAATAGAAAAAAGGGCCCAACAATATTTGTTGCTAAACGAATCAAACTGCTCCGGTCGTTAGTTTTGGTTAGGACTACAAGGAGCGAAGTGTCAATTTTATCAACTCTTCGGCTCCCAGGTCCGGGTGATTCTTGAGTACCTTGTCAAGAGCCTGCGAAGCGGCTTGCCGACTGATGCCCAAGGCCATCAGAGCATTTAACGAATCTTGTTGCAAAGTATTGTTTATCAGAGCAGAATTATTTGTTTCGAGGGGATGTTTGGCCAGCTTGTCTTTGAGCTCCAAAACCATCCTTTCGGCGGTCTTTTTTCCAATTCCTTTGATGGACTCAAGCGAACGGGTATCGCCCCGCACGATCGCTCCGGCCAACTCTTCGGGTTTTAAGTACGAAAGCATCACCCGAGCCGTGCTGGCCCCGATTCCCGAAACGCTTATAAGATGTTGAAAAAGATCCTTTTCTGAAAGATCAACAAAGCCAAAAAGCTGATGAGCGTCTTCTTTGATCAGCAAATGCGTGTACAGCATACCCTCCGAAAGGGACTGAATTTTAGAATACGTGTTTAAACTTATATTGATTTCGTACCCGACTCCCCCCACCTCCATCCAGACCTGAGCCGGTGTCTTTTGAACAAATTTTCCCTTTAAAAAGCTGATCATACCGCAAGTTAAGAAGCCAGCAGTGGTTTACCTTAACTTTGCCCAATTTTTCAATTCAACCGCATGCAAAGCAAGATTCAAGCTGCCATCACCGCTGTGGGCGGCTACGTTCCCGAAGAGAAACTCACCAATTTCGATCTCGAAAAAATGGTCGATACCAACGACGAATGGATTCGAACACGCACCAGAATCGCAGAACGAAGAATTCAAAAAGAAAAAGGAAAGGCCACCTCCGACATGGTGGTACCCGCTGTGTTGGAACTCTGCAAAAAAAGAGGAATCCGCCCCGAAGAGATCGAGTGTTTGATCGTAGGTACCGTAACGTCCGATATGGTCTTTCCATCCACGGCCAACCTGGTCTGTGCCAAGATCGGGGCGACCCATGCCTGGGGTTTCGACCTGTCGGCCGCTTGCTCGGGCTTCTTATTTGCCCTTGCGCAAGGAGCTGCGCTCATAGAAAGTGGTCGCTACAAAAAAGTAGTGGTCTGCGGGGCCGATAAAATGAGTGCAATTGTAGATTACCAAGACAGAGCAACCTGTATCATCTTTGGCGATGGGGCCGGTGCCGTATTGCTAGAACCCGACACCAGCGGACTGGGTATTGTGGACAGTATCTTGCGAAGCGACGGCAACGGAGCCAGCTACTTGCACATGAAAGCCGGTGGATCCTTACGGCCCGCCAGTCAAGAAACAGTAGCCAATAGAGAACACTATGCCTACCAAGAGGGGCAACCTGTATTTAAATTCGCCGTTAAAGGGATGGCCGACGTTAGTGCCGAGCTAATGGAGAGAAATAAATTGACCGGAGCCGATATTGCCTGGCTGGTTCCGCACCAGGCCAATCTGCGCATAATAGATGCCACGGCCAACCGAATGGGCCTAACGACAGAAAAAGTAATGATTAATATCGATCGTTATGGTAACACCACGGCCGCAACGATTCCCTTATGTTTGTGGGAGTGGGAATCCAAACTCAAAAAAGGAGATAACCTAATTCTTGCAGCCTTTGGAGGTGGATTTACCTGGGGCGCCATTTGGGTAAAGTGGGCCTACGACAGCAATTCATAATCAAACGCCCTATGAAAAAATTGACACCGGCTAAAGGATGGGGATCGGTCGCCGTGCACGGCGGACACCGCTCCAATGCAGCCCATGCGCATTTGACCCCTATTTACGCCAGCAGTACCTACGTGTTCGATAGTGCCGAGCAAGGTATGCATCGCTTTACCGGACAAGAGCCCGGCTATATCTATGCCCGTTGGGGTAATCCGACGGTAACAGAGGCCGAAGAAAAGATCGCGCTGCTCGAAACATACGGACTCGGCATTGAGGCAAAAGGCATATTGCATGCCTCGGGCATGGCAGCCATTACTACACTCATGATGAGTACGCTAAGCCAGGGCGATAAAATTCTCTCTCATTTTTCGCTCTATGGCGGCACCGACGAATTGGTGCATCGCATCTTGCCTCGCTTCGGTATTAGCGCTGTTATTGGTGACTTGCGCGATCTCAACCGCGCCGAAGCGTTGCTACGATCCGACCGCTCCATCAAGATGCTCTACCTCGAAACACCGGCCAATCCTACTTTGCAGTGCGTCGATCTTGCTGCGCTTTGCGCCCTGGCCAAAAAATACAATTGTTTGGTCGCCTGCGATAATACGTTCGCTACTCCCTACCTGCAACAACCTTTTGCGCATGGAGCAGATTTTATAATACACTCCACCACCAAATTTCTCAATGGGCACGGAACGGCCATTGGCGGAATCTTAGTAGGCCGCGATGTAGAACGAATGAGCACCTCCATTGCAAAATTTTTTCGTACCACCGGCGCCTGTGCCAGCCCCTTTGATGCCTATCTCTTGACACAAGGCATCAAGACACTCGAGGTAAGAATGGACAAACACTGCACCAATGCCGAGCAGATCGCCGCTTTTCTTAACCAGCATGCAGCCGTGGCCCGGGTCAATTATACGGGTCTCTCTTCGCATCCCGATCATGCTATTGCTGCAAAACAAATGCGACAGGCCGGTGCACTGCTTAGTTTTGAATTGAAAAAGGGATTACAGGGCGGTATCGACTTTATGAATAAAGTAGAGCTCTGCGTAAGAGCCGTTTCGTTGGGCACTTGCGATACCCTGTTATCTCATCCTGCCTCGATGACTCATTTTAGTGTTCCCAAAGAAGAGAAAGAAAAATACGGAATTACCGACGGACTCATCCGCATGCACGTGGGCATCGAGACCGCAGCCGATATTATTTCAGACCTCGATCAGGCCTTACAATAGATAATGCGATCAACCCTGACCATACGACCTGCGCAACGAGTAGATTGTAGGCGACTCTTGCAATTGATTCAAGAGTTGGCCGACTACGAAAAAGCGCCTCACGAGGTAACGGTTAGTCCCGAGCACTTCGAAGAGAGCGGTTTTGGAAAAAATCCTGTATGGTGGGCATTTGTAGCAGAAGACGACAAGGGGATACAGGGCTTTGCCCTCTATTACATTCGATACTCAACCTGGAAAGGACAATGTCTTTACCTCGAAGACATAATTGTTACCGAATCGATGCGCGGCAAGGGAATTGGGGCGGCTCTTTTTGAAACCATCTTGCAAGAGGCCAAAGAAAAAAAATTGGCAAGAATATGCTGGCAGGTATTGGACTGGAACGAACCTGCCATCCATTTTTATAAAAAGTACCAGGCTCGCTTCGATGCCGAGTGGTTGAACGGATCTATAGACATCGTGCTCAACTAATACAGTAGCCCCATTTTATCCCACTGCACTCACCTGCGCTTCTTTGCTTATTTTCTGTATCAGACCTTGCAATACTTTACCGGGACCTACCTCGGTAAACTGCGTCGCGCCATCGCTAACCATGGCTTGTATGGTCTGCGTCCACTTGACCGGACCCGTTAGTTGATTGATAAGATTTTGCTTGATCTCTTCGGCATCCATTACCGCCCGGGCCACTACATTTTGGTATACCGGACATACGGTCGAATAAAAAGAGGCCGATTGAATGGCTGTTCGCAACAATTCTTCGGCCGACTTCATGAGCGGAGAATGAAAAGCACCTCCTACCGGCAAGACCAAGGCTCGTTTGGCACCTGCTTCTTTCAAAGCGATGCAGGCTTTTTCGATACCCGTAACCGTACCGCTAATCACCAACTGTCCGGGGCAATTATAGTTAGCGGGCACCACTACATCATCAATGGCAGCACAGACTTCGGCTACTTTTTCGTCGGCCAGTCCAAGAATCGCAGCCATGGTACCGGGCTGGTGCTCACAAGCATGTTGCATGGCCTTGGCACGTGTAGCTACCAATCGCAACGCATCTTCGAAACTAAGCACACCCGCAGCCACCAGCGCAGAGAATTCACCAAGCGAATGACCCGCCACCATATCGGGCTTTACTTGCTCGATACTTTTGTACGCTACAATAGAGTGCAAGAAGATCGCAGGCTGGGTAACATCGGTGCGCCGAAGATCTTCTTCGGTTCCTGTAAACATGATGTCCGACAACCGAAAACCCAGCAGGTCGTTGGCCTGCTCCATAATTTTTTTTGCAAAGGCAGACTGTTCGAAATAGGTCTTGGCCATACCCGGAAACTGAGAGCCCTGTCCGGGAAATACATAAGCATGCTTCATAGCAATGGGTAAGATAGAATGGGTTAATTTAATTTGGCGCCGATCAGACGCATAAACTCACTGCGCGTAGAGTTCTTATGAAACTCCCCGTCAAAGGCAGAGGTAGTAGTGACGGAATTTTGTTTTTGTACACCGCGCATCATCATGCAAAGGTGCTGTGCCTCTACCACTACGGCTACCCCCAGCGGGTTGAGTGTCTCCTTGATGGCATCTTTTATTTGAATGGTCAGTCGCTCTTGCACTTGCATTCTTCTGGCAAATACGTCGACCACACGCGCCACCTTGCTAAGCCCCGTAATCCATCCATTGGGAATATAGGCAACGTGAGCTTTGCCGAAAAAAGGCAACATATGGTGTTCGCACATACTAAAGACCTCAATATCCTTGACCACGATCATCTCGCTCACGTCTTCGTGAAACTTAGCAGAATTCAAAATGGCTTTTGCATCGAGTTGGTATCCTTGCGTTAAAAATTGCATGGCCTTGGCCACTCTCTCGGGGGTCTTGAGCAGACCTTCTCGCTCGGGATCTTCTCCCAACCAGGCAATGGCCTCTTTGTAATTTTTGGTGAGGGCCGACGTGGCGTTCTCATCATAGTGTTCCGATCTGTTATAGGCCATAGTAGTTGTTTGAGTTAGGCGGGATAGTCAACAAAATTGCGGGGTGTCTCGTACAGACGAATATGCAACTCGTGCTTCGATGCAATATACGGACGAAGCAGATCATAGATAACAATTGCGATATTTTCGGCTGTCGGATTCACCGATCTAAACTCTTCGGTATCCAGGTTAAGATTACGATGATCGAAGCGCTCCACTACCTGCGCCTGCACCAGATCGCTGATCCATTTCATGTCGACCACATACCCAGTTACCGGGTCGGGCTCGCCAGTTACCTTTACGATCAGTTCGTAGTTGTGCCCATGATAGTTGGGTAAAGCACATTTGCCGAATACCGCATCGTTCTCTGCAGCCGAAAGCGCCGGATTAAACAGCCGGTGCGCTGCGTTAAAATGCTCTTTTCGGTAAACGGCTACTTTCTTTGACATGAGAGGATTACTTTGTAACGGGGGCTTCAATTCTGTTTAAAGTTAAGGCTATTTTTCGCCATAGTACTCAACATATATTTTTGACGTTTCTACCAGCTTTAGGCTATGCAGCTGCACCCGTTCAGGAAGGACTGGCACCAGTTGGTCCCAAATACCAATCACCAGGTTCTCGATAGAGCATAATTTACCTTGCATAAAGTCAACATCCATATTCAGGTTACGGTGATCGAGCTGGTCAACAATCTTTTCTTTAACGATCGCACTTAGCTTTTTAGCATCAAAAATAAAACCAGTAGCAGGATCAGGTTCGCCCTTAATGGTCACAAAAAGCTCAAAGTTGTGTCCATGCCAATTGGTATTAGCACATTTACCAAAAACCTCTTCGTTTTTTTCGGCAGACCAGCTAGGATTGTAGAGACGATGAGCGGCATTAAAATGCTCGATACGAGTTAAGTAAACCATGCTTTACTTTTAGCTTTCTCACAGCATTGGGCGGAGAAAGGGTGAAGAGCAAAGTTAACGACATTCAACTAATTTTACGGTTATGAATTGCCTGGTCGTTGCCGCCACACCTCTCGAGATCG
Organism: Sphingomonadales bacterium; assembly: GCA_016872155.1. Classification (GTDB taxonomy): domain Bacteria; phylum Bacteroidota; class Bacteroidia; order Chitinophagales; family Chitinophagaceae; genus JJ008. The sequence continues at coordinate 38,113 of VHBB01000010.1, read as the reverse complement.
CCCCCCTGATCGAACAATTGCCAACCGCTATCCCTAAAAACAGGGAGGTCGATATCCTTATTACTGGTATCGGGTTAATGGCCACCACCTACGCTTTGCAAAGACAGTTCAACATCAAAAGACCTGACCTTGTTATTCAGGCCGGCGTGGGTGGTTGCTTCGATAAAAGAATGGCACTGGGCGCTGTAATGGCCATCAAGCAAGACTGCGTGGCCGACCAAAGCGTAGTGGAACTAAAGAAATTAAAAACACTCTTCGATTTACAATTAGTGCCGGCCAATCAGTTCCCGTATAAAAAAGGATGGCTACGTAACCCCTGGAAAGGACTGCGCACGCTAGGCATTAGATCGGTGTCGGCCATTTCGGTAAACGAGATCACGACCGATCCGCGACGCGTGCTACTCTATAAGAAGTTATTCGCTCCGGTTATTGAATCGATGGAAGGCGCCGCACTACATTATGTTTGTCTGCAAGAGCAAGTACCGTTTTTGCAATTGCGTAGCGTAAGCAATTATATCGCAGAGCGAAATAAAAAAAATTGGAACATGCATAAAGCAGTAGCGGAGCTCAACAACACGTTGCTCAATGTATTGAATGGCCTATGAAGATCAGTATCGGTTTTTCTCCCTGCCCAAATGATACCTATGTATTCGATGCAATGGTCAACCAGTTGATCGATACAAATGGGATTGAATTTGAGGTACACATAGAAGATGTTGAGACCTTGAACCAGTGGGCCCTCGAAGAAAGACTTGATGTGACCAAGTTGAGCTTTCCCGCCCTGTTTGGCGCCAAAGACAGCTATCTTTTGCTTAACAGCGGCGCTGCCCTCGGAAAAGGAGTAGGCCCTTTAGTAGTGGCCCGTTCGCCGCTGTCATCCGATCCTGCTGCGATCAATGGCCGCACCGTTGCCCTACCCGGAAAACATACCACGGCCCATCTTTTATTTTCTATGGCCTTTCCTGAAGCTACCCACAAAGAGTTCATGGTATTCTCGGCTATCGAAGAGGCTGTTTTGAACGGTCAGACCGAGTTGGGCGTATTGATTCACGAAAACAGATTTACCTACCAAGCAAAAGGTCTACACCGGGTCATCGATCTGGGCTCATACTGGGAAGATCAAACCCAAGCACCGCTGCCCCTTGGTGGAATCGCCATCAAAAAATCGCTGGCCGGTTCGCTCGGCAAACCCATTCAAGCACTTATTGCCAATAGCCTGCAGTACGCTCGCAGACATGACCAACTCAGCAGATTTGTACGAACGCATGCGCAAAACATGGAACCTATCGTTATGCAGCAACATATCGATCTCTATGTAAACGATTATACCTTGTCGTTAGGAGAAAATGGAAAAAAAGCCATTCGCCTCTTGCAGCAATTATACCAACGGCTTTACCAAGGCAATGAGGAGAGTACAATTTTTCTAGAGCAAGACCACTATCATTAATTAGCCCTTGCGGTCTTTAAGGGCCGCACCATATACCTTTAAACAACGCTCACGAGCCAAATCGTGCTGAACCAACGGTGCAGGATAGCTTAACGCCTGGTATTCGGGCACCCATTTTTGTATATAGCGAAGCTCGGGATCGAATTTTTTTGTTTGGATATAGGGATTAAAGACCCTGAAGTAAGGAGCCGCATCACAACCCGAACCGGCAGCCCATTGCCAACCTCCATTGTTAGCAGCCAGATCGAAGTCGAGCAACTTTTTTGCAAAGTAGGCTTCGCCCCAACGCCAGTCAATTAAAAGATGCTTGGTTAAAAAAGAAGCTACGATCATTCTGACCCGGTTATGCATAAAACCAGTCTGGTTAAGTTCGCGCATACCGGCATCCACGATCGGGTAACCGGTGCGACCCTCGCACCAGGCCTCGTACTCGGCCGCATCGTTGCGCCACTTGATGGCATCGTAGGCCGGCTTAAAGCTCGAGGCCACAACCTGCGGAAAATGCCAAATGATCATCTGATAAAAATCGCGCCAAATTAGCTCCGATAAAAAACTCTCGTTAAGAGCACCCGCTTCTCTGGCCAGCGCCCGGATGCTGATCGTACCAAACCGAAGGTGTACACTTAATCGCGAAGTGCCGGCGACGGCCGGAAAGTCACGTTGCTCCTTATACCGCTTAATGATTTCTTTCGTCCACACAGGAGCAGGAAAAGAAATGGTGGAGGCCTTGAATTTCAGTTGCCGCAACGAGGGCAACTCGATCGGCTTTTGTCTATAAAAAGACGCTACTAATTTTTCTGAACCCAGCGAGCGTAACTGATCGGCCGTAATTTTTGCCCGCCATTTTCTGGAGTAAGGAGTAAAGATCGTATACGGCAGCCCATCATCTTTTACCACCTCTGCTTTTTCAAAGATCACTTGGTCTTTGAGCATAAAAAAGTCTATGGAGCGACTGGCAAAGAAAGCCGACATCTCTTCGTCGCGGGCACGGGCATAGGGTTCGTAATCACTATTGGTGTAGATCGATCGAATATCATACTCTTGGCATAAGGCCTCAAAAACTGGCTTAACAAAACCGTGGCGGACCACCAGGGTACTACCGGCTTTTACCAATTGCTCTTGCATGCCCAGTAGAGCACCGTGAATAAAGTTGACGCGAGCATCGGCCGGATCTTCGAGCTCATCCAAAATGGCCTTGTCAAAAATAAAAACAGGAAGAACGGAATGCGGACCCTGCAACGCCTTGAAAAGGCCGGCATTATCTTGCAGACGTAAATCGCGGCGAAACCAAAAAACCGATACAGCAGGCTTCATACGTCTAAAACAAGCCGAATCGACAATGGTTGCCTTATAGCTTATAAATCCTCGAAAATACCGGGCTATTCTAACCGGATCAGCCCATATTTTAAGGCAAAGAAGGCCAACCCTGCCAGGTTGCGACTACCGGTCTTGAATTTGATCCTGTCTCGAATACTCTCCACAGTGCGGGGGCTAAGGGACAGAGACGAAGCGATATCGCGGGTGGATTGCTCCTGACACATTAGTCGAAGAATCGTTACCTCTTTTTCTGTTAGCGAAGACCGGGGCCGAAGTGGAGTGATCGAGACCGGCCTAAAGACCGATTCTAACTCGGATTTTTCTTCGGGGTCAGAAAAAAAATAACCCTTGCTCACCGCTGTGCGGATGGCACGCTCCACATCGGTAATCTCGGCAGCTTTGGAAAGATATCCGTTGGCACCCGCCTTTTGGAGGGTATCGAACAAGGCGTCGTCTAAATCATAACCAAGTAGCAAGATCTTAGCCTCAGGCGCTGATTGACGCACATGCAAAAGGGTGTTGACTCCTTTACTTAACGGAATGGCAAGATCCAAAAGAATTACATCGGGTTGTCTTTTTGATAAGAGTCCCAATAACAAGGGCTCGGAGTCGGCTTCCCCAACGATCTCGATATCGGGCGTGCTCTCCAAGGCAGCTCTAATTCCGATTCTAAAGATGTCGTGCTCATCAGCTACAATTACGGTAAGAGGTGAGATTCGCATAGTAAAAAATTTTATTGACTGCAAATTCCCACCTGTATTGATCGAAAAAAAGAGTGAAAACCCTAAAAAATAGGTCTTCGGAAAATACGGTCGAAACCGTTACTGGGGTATCTCCACTAGCGAATTAGCCGGTTACGAAGCGCATATACGACCAAGGCAGTGCTACTGTTGACCCCTGTCTTGACCTTAAGCTGATAACGGATGTTCTCTACCGACTTAACGCTCAAAAAGATTCGGTTGGCGATCTCTTCGGTCTTACAGCCCTCGGCCAATAACTCGAGAACGCGAATCTCGTTTTTAGAGAATCGAAGTGACTCAACGGGTGTCGTCAATACCTTACGACGAAGGCGGGTAAGCAAAGCGCGGCTCACCAACTCATTAAAATACATATCCTTTTCAATAATAGCCCTTACAGCTTGCACAATATCATCGCAATCGCTTTCGCGAGACAAAACGCCATTGACACCGGCATTGAGCAGTTCCTTAGCCTGCAACAGATCTTCGGATAATGTAAAGACGATCAGCTTGAGATCGGGATAGGCTTCTTTTTTGTTTTCTAAAAATGCAAAGAGATCAAGACCCTTTAGTTCCATCCCGAGCAATAAAAGATCGGGTCTTTCTTTGATAAGCGCCTCACTAAGATCGTTGGCCTCTTCGGCCATCCAGCGCAGATCAATTTCGGCCTCTGCAGACAACGATGCAATGATACCTTTTTTAAAATACAGTTGATTATCGGCCAGCGCTATAGTGATCATAGGATTTTAAGAGATGACCGGCAAGATCAACTATTAAACTCAAAGAACGGCAATCTTAGTATGCTGATTATTTTGTAGTTCTTTTTCTACATGGACTATGAAATTCTTCCCTTTTTTTCGAAATAAAAGCTAGCACATTTTAATTCGAATAGCAGCAGCAGCGCTAATTTCAATTTCTATTTCGAAATACTATAGCTGAATAGTATTAATAAAATAAGAAAATCTAACTAATTCTTTATTTAAACGAATATCAATTGAATAACAATATCAATATTTTAATACCGATAGCAACGGCAGCATTTGCCAGCATAGGATTGCTTCTTTTTTATACTATTAAACAACGCAGAAATTATAACGACGCACTGCGTCGGCAAAAAACAATAGCCGAAAGCGAGGCCCTTGCTCAGTTTATAAGCGAACTGCACGATCATGTTGCCCCCTCGTTACTCCTTATTCGTATTCAACTCGAAAGATTAAATGATGCGCTCCTGCAAAAAAGAATACAGCATTGCATTGACGATGTAGATCGACTGCTCGCAGAAACGCAGCAATTATCGAATGCTCAAAAACAATGGCCGCCTGTTAAAAAAGATTTTGCAAAATCGGTGCAAGACTTATGCAACACCCTTACAGATTGTAAAAAGATCAACGCCTCTCTAGTACTACCGACTCCTCCCCTCGACCTTACGGTACAACAAGAGTTACTACTATTTAGAATAGTGCAAGAAGCAATTCAAAATAGTATTAAGCATGCGGCCGCCACGGCTTTTTCGATTGTGATAAAAGAACAACATGATCGTATTGAAATGTGCATCGAAGACAATGGAAGGGGCTTCGACTCGACCCGCATACAACCCGGATATGGATTACAGAATATGCAACAGCGCGCACTGCTGTTAAAAGGAGAGCTAGCCTGGTCAAGCCTACCCGGGGCAGGCACAAAAATTTTTTTAAAAATCCCTAAATCATACCCTATGACAACTACAGTAATGGTCGACGATCATGTACTAATTAGAAAAGCACTGGCCGAGCAGATCGACACACTGGGCTTTGCAAAAGTAATTGCACAGTGCTCGAACGGAAAAGAGTTGATAGCCACACTCGAAGAAGGGCTAGAACCCGACCTGGTCATCTTAGACCTAAACATGAAAGAGATGAACGGTATCGAAACCTCGCGCTGGCTCAAACAACATCGGCCTGAGATAAAAGTACTAATACTTACTATGTTCGAGACCGAGTTTACCCTCGTACAAATTCTACAAGCCGGAGCCCGTGGCATCCTTCACAAATCGGCCAAGAGCACAGAACTAAAGACCGCCATCGACAATATTATCAACGACGGATTCTATTACTCTAATTACACGAGTAGCAAGCTGGTAAGCCTTATAAAAGATAAGACAGAGGGGCTCAAATCGCTGGAGCGGGTCATGCTCGACGATCGCGAGATCGATTTCTTAAAACTCGTCTGCTCAGATAAGACCTATAAAGAGGTGGCACAAGAGTTAAGACTAAACCCGCGTGCGGTCGATTCGCTCAGAGATCAACTGTTCGTAAAACTCGATGTAAAGAGCAGAGTGGGTCTTGCCATGATCGCGCTCAAACATGGAATAGTACCTTTGTAAGGACACCCCTTACCTATGCCTTTTTGCAAAGCTGTTACCATTCCATGGAATAATTTGCTGGGCCCCTACGCCGCGCCAGTGCTATTGGTAGTGCCGGGGATATTGCTATTGACGCTGTTTTTGATCTACCGCAACAGGGTACGCATCTTTAATGCCCAGTTGCTGGCGCTCGAAAAAAAACAACAGCAACTGTTGCTAGACGCTTCGCTTCGCTATCAAGAAGAAGAACGAAAAAGACTTTCTGCCAACTTGCACGATGATGCAGGTCCGCTATTGGCTACTGCGCGGCTTTACTTGAACGATCAGCTACTTGATCAAGATAAAACCACGCAAGCCCAGACCATTAGCATGGCCCGCTCAATTCCAGACGAAGCCATAGAACTGGTACGCAGCATTAGTCACGATCTGATCCCTCCTACCCTCAAGAACTTTGGCCTTCACTCCGCCATTAACGATCTGGCCACTAAGATCAATGGAACCGGAGTGGTTACAGCCACCTTTCACTTTACCTCGTACGAAAAAAGATTTACCGAAGAAAAAGAATTGATCATCTACCGGATCGTACTGGAGTTACTCAATAATATCCTCAAGCACAGCCAAGCCACCTTTATCGAGATCGAGCAGCTATGGCATCAACAACAATACCGGCTGCTCATTTCGCACGATGGAGATGGACTTACGCAACAGGCCTTCGAAAAACACAATAATCAACCCGGGGGTATGGGATTAAAGAATATCGCGGCACGTATTCGACTACTCGAAGGATCCATTCGCTTCGAAAAAGAGTCCAACAAATCTATCTATGCCATTCAAATTGTCATTCCATGAGTGAGATCACCGTTGCCATTGCCGACGACCATTCCCTTTTTCGCAAAGGAGTCATTCATTCGCTTTCTCCTTATAAACAAATCCGGATGTTGCTCGAGGCTGGCACAGGCGACGAACTACTGAGGGGCTTGGCCATTCAACCCGTCCATGTTGTACTCATGGACCTTAAGATGCCCGGTAAAGACGGAATTGAAACCACCAAACAGATCAGCCGAGACTATCCGACGATCAAGGTGCTGATCGTAAGCATGTACGAGGACGAACGATTCGTGCATCACCTTATGGAAAATGGGGCCCATGGTTATTTGCTAAAAAATGCAGAGCCCCAAGAAATGTTCAAGGCCATCACCGAGGTGGTTGAAAAAGGATACTACCTTAACGATTTCGTCAACCGGGTGCTCTTGCGCTCGGCCGGTCAAAAACAAAAACCCTTACACGCCCTCGACACAGACCTGGCCCTGTCGGACAGAGAAAAAATGGTACTGCGTTTTATTTGTATGGAGTTTACGGCCCAAGAGATCGCGCAAAAAATGGAGCTGAGCGCGCGTACGGTCGAATCCATAAAAGATCGGCTTATGGATCGTTTTGGCGCGAAGAATACGGCGGGTTTGGTCTTCTTTGCCGTGCGCAATCAACTGATCGATTAACTAAATTGTAGTTCAGGAATCTCTCCTGCCACTACCAACCGCCCGGCGGTTTTGGCACGGATCTCTTCGACCGTTACACCGGGGGCTCTTTCGAGCAACCGAAATCCATCGTTTGTTATATCGAGCACAGCCAGATCGGTAACGATCTTTTTTACACACCGAACGCCGGTCAAGGGCAGTGTGCAAGCGGGCAATAGCTTTGACTCTCCCTTAGGATTGGTATGCATCATGGCCACGATAATATTACGAGCACTGGCTACCAGATCCATAGCACCGCCCATTCCCTTGACCATTTTTCCGGGAATCTTCCAGTTCGCGATGTCACCGGTATCACTCACCTCCATGGCACCCAGCACGGTCAGGTTGACCTTACCGGCCCTTATCATTCCAAAACTCATGGCCGAATCAAAGAATACAGAACCCTTGACCGTGGTAATGGTCTGCTTACCCGCATTAATCAAGTCTGCATCTTCTTTGCCTTCGAGCGGAAATGGACCCATTCCTAACAGGCCGTTCTCGCTTTGCAATACCACATCCATTCCCTTGGGGATATAGTTAGCGACTAGCGTAGGTATACCGATACCCAGGTTTACATAAAATCCCTGTTTCAATTCTCTGGCAATGCGCTGTGCGATCTGTTCTTTGGTAAGTGCCATCAATATAAAGTTTAGTCGCGCCTGGTGGTTCGTTGTTCAATTCGCTTCTCGTATCCCGACCCTTCAAAAATTCTGTGCACATATATGCCCGGCGTGTGGATGGCATCAGGGTCCAATTCGCCGGCCGGTACCAACTCTTCTACTTCGGCAATGGTGATCTTTCCGGCCATGGCCATAAGCGGATTAAAATTGCGTGCGGTAGCACGGTAGATCAGATTACCCATGGTATCGCCTTTCCATGCTTTGACAATAGCAAAATCGGCAGCAAAGGCCATTTCGAGTAAATACTCCTTTCCGTCAAAGTTGCGCAGCTCTTTTCCGATCCCCACTTCGGTACCCACACCGGCCGGCGTATAGATGGCAGGCATTCCGTATCCTGCGGCCAAACAACGCGTGGCCAACGTTCCTTGCGGTATCAATTCTACTGCCAATTCTCCACTCAACAGCTGCCGTTCGAACGTCGCATTCTCGCCCACATAAGAAGAGATCATTTTTTTAACCTGTCGCTGTTGTAACAGAAGTCCGATTCCAAAATCATCTACCCCTGCATTGTTAGAGATACAGGTAAGATCGTTGACCTTCTTTCGTACCAGGGCCGCGATACAATTTTCGGGAATACCGCACAACCCAAACCCGCCTAACATCAAGGTGACCCCATCGGTAATATCGGCCACCGCCACATCAGGACCTGCTACTACTTTGTTCATGTAATTGTTAAATTAGTCGTCTGTAAAATTAGGGAACTTACTCGACCAGCTGCATGGGCTTTCGTAATGGTCGCTGTCCGGCCGTATCCTCTTTGCGCGAGATCGAGTCCATGATCACGGCCATTAGATCGGGACGTGTCTGGTAATAACGAAAACTCTCCTTAAACTGGCGCTCCGATACCTTATGAATGGCCAGCACGCGGTTATACCATTTGATCTTTTCGGTCTCGCGTTGTAACGAACTGTCTTTTGGAAGTACAAAGCCTACCACAAATTGATCGGCGCGCATCATATCCCACACCACTTCTTGCATTTTATCGGGGGGCAATACACCCGAAGGCACTTTCTTGTCGGAGCAACAGACCATTAGGATCGTCGATCCTACCCACAAAAAAAGTTGCCGTACACTCATAACGTCTTATAAAGGGCCATATTGGTAATATCCATCTTGCTCAGTAATTCCCGAGCGCGGCTGCGTTGTTCGGTCGTACCCTTGCTAAAGACCTTGACCAACTCATTGGCCTTTCCCTGAAATAAAAAAGGGATGATCATCGAGTTGAGGTTCTCGGTCTGAACCGTATTGAGATAATTGAGCGCATTTAAAATGCCGTTTCGCCCGGCCTCTTCGTTTTCAAAGAACACATCCAAGCCGGTTCGGTAGTAGGCATAAAGAGCATCGTGCACCAACGCAAAGCGGTTGTTATTCATATTCTCGGCCAACCAGTATCGATTACGAAGCCCGTCGAACGATTTCCAGCCGGCAATATCGCGGGCACTCGGCGCATTGTTTACAATGTTCCAAGCACGTTGAAAATACAAATCACCCCCTCGCAGCGCGTACGCATCATAATCCAAACCTAGTATTATGTTGATGTAAAAAGCAATGACGGCCGTCAGATTGGCCACCAGTGGGTCGTTACCCTGTACCCGGTTTTCGTTGAATTCAATGGGCTGAAACTCGACATACTTAAATACCACATTGTCATCCTGAAAATTGATCAACGGGCTTTCATACGTAGTGTTGTAGACGGGTCGGGCTGCCTGAACGGTCAGCTTTCCCTTAAAGACATTATTGCCCAAGTCTTGATCGATACTGATCAAAAAACTGCATTGAATACGTTCAGAGGTAGCGAATGCATCGCTGGTCCACTTGCGCGAATTGATAAAATTGGTAAGCCCACCTTGCAAGGTCTGAAAGATCTTTCGATCGACCTGCGAACTTACTTTGTTGGCAATGATGCTGACACGAGATTGCAATTCTTGGCCCGATACCTTGACCGTAAGCCCCAGGGCCAGCACTAGTAGTAAACGAATTTGCACCATCAGCAAGATTAGCTGAACAGTTCGTCCTCCTGTTTTCTGAAATATACTTTGTCGTCCATGAACTCCTGTGAAGCCAACAGGGCCGGATTGGGCATACGCTCGTAGGCACGCGAGATCTCGATCTGCTCTTTGTTCTCGTGGATCTCTTCGAGGCTATCGGTATGGCTGGCAAACTCTTCGAGCTTATTGTGCAACTCCTCTTTCAATGAGATATTGATCTGATTGGCACGCTTGGCGATAATGGAGATAGACTCATAGAGATTACCGGTCTTCGACTTTACATCTTGAAGACTACGGGTCTCTACATTACTGGTAATACCGGCGCTAAGCTGGCGTCTTAGTTTGCTCATTGGTCAGGATTTTTATATTATTCTGTGATGAATTTAAAAACGTGTCGACTTCTTTTTTCCATTTGCTCTCGGGGTAGCGATCGACAAATTCGAAACATTCACTAACGACTTGTTCGAAGCGCTCCACTTTCTTTTCTTCAACGCTCATTTCTGCAAAACGGAAATAAGACTTGATCACCATTAACTTGTATTCGTCTGCTCGGTACGACTCGGGATAGGCATTTAACAACGAGGTAAACGCCACACCGGCGGCCCTGAATTGCCCGAGATCGTAGTAGAGCTGTGCACTCAGAAAATCTTTTGTCTCTAGTTTGGCTCGGCAGATATCGATTATATCGGTGGCCTCTTTGTTACGCGGCGATCCGGGATGCGTATTGATAAAGGTCTGCATCATACCCATGGCGCGGAGCGTATTGGTCTGATCGAGCTGGGCTTTGGGAGATTGCTTATAATAACAATAGGCGCGCATATAATCGATCTCTTCGGCGCGTCCACTGGTAGGAAAGATCTCGAGATAACTTTTAAAAAGATTTTCGGCATTCATGAAATCCGAAAGATGGTAGGCGCAGTATGCGTACTTATAATAGATATCCTCGAACTCCTTACTGGTCTTAAAGAAGGGCATGATATCTTCGTACACCTGCTGTGCCTTGGTATACTCTTTTTTTACAAAGAACTGCTCTGCCCGACGAAGCTTATACGATGCATCCGGATTTTTAAGCAATTTGGTCATACTCTTACCACAACCGGCAAGGGACATGACCGCCACGCTCATCACCAATAACACACTGAATCGCAATAAGATGGACATAGGGGAAGCAAAGTTAACGGTTATGGGCAAATGTTGCGTAAAAAAGATACCCAACCAAGAAGTTGACCGTTAAGATTATGATAATCCGTTGCTAGTCAAACAAAAAAAGGCCCCGAATGGATCGGGGCCTTTGCTATAAAATTCGTTTCGATTAATTCTTACGCAAATTAGGATGGGGAGGATCTACACGGTTAGGACCGGTCTCGCCATCGGCAGCTGCACGCAGGTCTACTGTATTGCAGTCACCGCCCATTTGGCCATAGTTGAAGATGAAGCGATCTTGACTGATGCCTTCTTTATCTACCATATAGGTAATGATGGCATTAACGCGATCCCAGCTAAGCTGTTGTTCACGCTTGTCACCGGCGCAGTACCCAACTACCACCACTTGACAACCGGGGTTGTTACGAACGCGAGAAGCGGCAGAAGCCAATACTGATTTTGCATCGTCAGACAATTTATTGCTGCCGGCCTTAAAGGCAACACTGGGAAGAGCACCCACTTTCTGCTCGCAGGTAACCACGGGAGGTGCAACATTTACTTTGCAATCATCGGGGCATTTGCAATTTCCAACACCATCTACATTAACGGGCTGGCAACGAGTAGGCGTAATCAGTTCTTTGTCTTTACAATCAGGTACGCCATCGCCGTCGGTATCCAAACTAACCCCATGCGTATCTACAGGACATCCGGCAGGAGTTTGCTCGCGATCGAACTGATCGGTCACACCATCGCCATCGGTATCAAGCAACACGGGCTTGGGTATGTTCATCAAACGAGGATTGCGAAGTTCAGCATATGGGTAATCAAGAGGATTGAGCCAGTAGAGCGGCTGTACGCTGTTCTTACCCAAATTGATATTCAAACCAAGGGATATGTAATTGTAAGTATCGAAGTCACGCGTCTGGGCCGCATCTCCGTTTGGATGAGCTTGCCAGCGCTGACCATCGAGTAAGTCGTCGCGAGTTACAGACCAACGATCTTCGAAGGCGATATTGATCTTGTTATTCAACTTGTAGGCAAAGCCGATACCGAATGTTCCAAGCGGTCTGAAGGTATTTCCATTATCACTGGCGCTGGTATTGCGCTCGGCGGGAGTCTCGAAGCTGTTGTCGAGAACATTGTTCTTTAAGTTCTTGATGAAATCCTTACGATTGGCATACGTAGGATCAGTGAGTGCGTTGAAATTGTATTTGGTAGCCCCATTCAAAGCATTTACGCGTGTTTCGTAAATAGCAAATCCAAGACCGGCAATACCATAAATGTTCATGCTGGTATTGGTCTTGTGAAATTGAATATTGTTGAGCGTAAGCAATGCTTGCAAAGTAGCTTCTGATACCTTGGTCTGATAGTTGTAGAAAACCTTATCAAAACTGGCGGCAGGCAAACCGGTGGTAGAAGAGACGATACTAACCACGTTGTTGGCACCTGTGACGGCACGAGGAGCACTATAGCGCTGCGCAGGGCTGGCAATGTTGGCGCCCCAGGCGGGGTTCTTGGCATAGTTGGTATTACCACGATATTCGTAGCCTTTACCAATACCATACATGTATTCTCCACGAATAGAGAGGGTGTAGCCCAGCGACTTTCTAACATGAAAACCGAAGCCGGGAGAAAGGAATTGTGAGGGTACATCACCGCTTATCTGAAACGTTCCTACTTTAACACCCACTTCCCACTGACTACGAGGCATGGCGGGGTAATTGTAGGTTCCGTTCAGGAACTCGGTGTGCTGGGGCATTCTCTTTGAAGGGATCAAAGAAGAATCCTTAAGGTCATAGGTATTGCCTACACGTTGTGAAAATCCATAAGTCGCCAACAAGCTGAAAAGCACTGTCAGCAGATATGCACTTCTTCTCATATTAACAGGTTAAGATTTAAAAAATTGCAACGAAGGTAGACAATATGTCCGAATATGCAAAATTTTAATTGCCCGTAAAGGCACCATTTCTCGCTATATTTCAAGGAGTTAACCGAAAGTTAACGAGTTTAGCCTTCCCTCCGCAATCATATTTTTGCTGTATCTTGTCGACCCCGTGATGAAATTACCCACTGCCCTGGTGCAGCAAGAGCTCGATCTGTTTGAAGTAAAATTCAAAGAAGCTGTTCAAAGCCAGGCCCCTTTGTTAGACAGGATCATGCGTTATGTGGTCAAGCGAAAGGGCAAGCAGCTGCGTCCGCTTTTCGTGCTTTTATCGGCCAAGCTTTGTGGCGAGATCAACGATAGCACCTACCGGGCCGCCTCGCTGGTCGAATTGCTACACACCGCTACCCTGGTACACGATGATGTGGTCGATGACTCACTCGAACGAAGAGGTTTTTTTTCGACCTATGCTCTTTGGAAAACCAAAGCCAGTGTGCTGATCGGTGATTACCTCTTGGCCAAAGGATTACTGCTCTCGCTCGACCATCAGGATTATCCGCTGTTACACATACTTTCGGATGCCGTAAAAAAGATCAGTGAAGGCGAATTGCTGCAATTAGAAAAAGCCCGAAACCTGAATCTGAAAGAGGATATTTATTATGATATTATCAGGGGAAAGACCGCATCGCTGCTGGCCTCGGCCTGTGCGGCAGGTGCCTGGTCGGCCGGGCAAGACAAAGCCCTCACCGAAAAAATGCGACAGTTCGGAGAACTTACCGGCATGGCCTTTCAGATCAAGGACGATTTGTTCGACTATGCCAGCGAAGACATTGGCAAACCCACCGGCAACGACATCAAAGAAAAAAAATTGACCCTACCCCTCATCTATACGCTTCAACACTGCGATGCCTCTACCAGAAGAAAGATCATTTATACTGTCAAGAACAACAGCCAAGATAAAAAAAAGGTGGCCTGGGTATTAGAACAGGTCGTAGCCACAGGCGGTATTCGGTATGCCACCCAACAAATGAATTATTTCAAAGAGCAGGCTCTTTCTCTATTGCACACCTTTCCTGAATCGAACATTCGCCAGGGGCTAGAAGAGATGGTCTTGTTCGTAACAGACAGAAAATATTAACCGATTGCAAAAACGATGGACCTTAGTACCGGCCCGCTCGGCGCCAGCGCAACGGCTGCAAGAGCAACTGAACATTCATCCCGCACTATGTTCGCTGCTGGCGCAGCGCGGCATTACCGACTTCGAAGAAGCCCGTTCTTTTTTTAGGCCTTCGCTTAGCGAATTGCATAGCCCCTGGTTAATGAAGGATATGCAAAAAGCCACGGAACGCATTGCGCATGCCATTTCGCAACAAGAAAGAGTAATGATCTATGGCGATTACGATGTGGATGGTACAACTTCGGTTGCCAGCTTGTACCTATTCTTACAAAAGGTACACGCTCCCCTTACTTATTACATTCCGCATCGGTACCGCGAGGGCTATGGCATTAGCCGGGCCGGCATCGACGAAGCAGCGAAGCAAGGCATCACATTGATCATTTCGGTGGATTGCGGCATCAAGTCAGTCGCGTTGATCGAGTATGCCCGTACGCTGGGAATCGATTTTATCGTCTGCGATCATCACTTGCCCGACGAGCAACTGCCCGCTGCCATTGCGATCTTAAATGCCAAACAAAAGGATTGCAACTACCCCTATAAGGAGTTATGTGGCTGTGGCGTGGTCTTTAAATTGATGTGCGCCTTGCAAGAAAAACTGCAATTACCCGCGCGAGCGGCCTTTGCTCATCTCGACTTATTGGCCACCGCCATAGCCGCCGATATCGTCCCTATGACGGGAGAAAATAGAATTCTCACCTACCACGGGTTGCAACAGGCCAATCATTCTCCTAACTACGGCATTGCAGCACTGGCAGAGATCGGAGGCGTGCAACGGCCGCTTACCATTCACCAATTGGTCTTTATGATCGCGCCGCGCGTAAATGCAGCCGGTCGAATGGACGAAGGCGGAAAGGCCGTGGCTTTGTTTGTCGCCGAATCGTTCGAGCAGGCCCGTGGCTTTGCCTTACAATTGCAAAGCGATAACAGCGACCGAAGAGAGGCCGATAAGCAAACGACACAAGAGGCGTTACAGCTTATAGAAGAAAATCCTCAATGGAAAAACAGCAAATCCACCGTGCTGTACCAACCCCATTGGCATAAAGGGGTCGTGGGAATTGTGGCTTCTCGTCTGATAGAATATTATCATCGCCCCACCATCGTGCTTACGCAGTCGGGCGAACAGGTTGCGGGTAGTGCGCGCAGTGTACCCGGTTTTAATTTGTACGAGGCCATACATACCTGCCGAGAGCACCTGCTTGGCTATGGCGGTCATTTTGCGGCAGCAGGCATGACCTTACTGCCCGATCAAGTCGATGCTTTTCGTGAAAAATTCGAAATAGTGGTGGCGGCTACCATCACGCCCGATCAATTGATACCCGAGATCATCATAGACCAAGAACTTCGCTTGAGCGAGGTGACCCCTACATTCTTCTCGATCATTTCTCAAATGGAACCCTTTGGTCCGGAGAACCTGAGGCCTGTTTTTTTGCTGCGAGGGGTCTGCGATACCGGACAGTCCAAGATCGTTAAAGAGGAACATATTCGTTTTTCACTAAAGGACCAGACCAATCGCGTAGCGCTTACCGGAATTGGCTTTGGCCTGGCCTCTCGCTTCGAACTGCTACGAGGGGGTCAGCCTGTCGATGTGGTCTGCACCCTCGAAGAGAATCATTTCAATAACAAGACCAGCCTGCAACTGCGGGTCATTGATATCAGACAAAGCTCTGATAATCAAAATACTAATTAATCGGCCGCTCCCCTTGCCTCCAACGGCAAAAACCCCTATCTTTGCCGCCCCAAATCTGTATTCGCAGATTCTTTGCGGCTTCAATACCCGCAATGTCCAATGGGAGAAATCGAATTCTTAACCCTTTCCGCGTTAAACCGGAAACAAAAAAAAGGTACATGAACAATTACGAACTGATGGTGATCTTCACCCCTGTTCTAAGCGATGAAGAGTTCAAGGCTGCGCAAAAAAAATACGCGAAGCTGGTAACCGACAACGGCGGTGCTGTTGTAGCTGAGAACGCATGGGGACTCAAATCACTGGCCTACCCCATCCAGAAAAAAACAACCGCATTGTATTGGGTACTGGAGTACTCCGCGGCCGCTGACTTCAACGAAAAATTGAAAATCCAGTTGCTCCGCGACGAAGCCGTGCTTCGTCAACTTTGCACCAAACTCGACAAATACGCCGTCGAGTACAATGCACGCAAGAGAAGTGGCGTAAAATCCGGTAACGAAAAAGCAGTGGAGGCTTAATACCATGGCAAAGAACGAAATCAAATACCTGACCGCCATCAAATCGGACAAACGCGTTAAGAAGTTTTGCCGATTTAAAAAGTATGGCATCCGCTACATCGACTATAAAGACGTGGAGTTTCTCAAGAAGTTCCTGAACGAACAGGGTAAATTATTGCCCCGTCGCTTAAGCGGAAACAGCCTCAAGTTTCAACGCAAGGTATCTGACGCGGTCAAAAAGGCCCGCCAGATGGCCCTGCTCCCCTACGTAACAGATCTTTTAAAATAACCTCACCCTAATTCCCGCTTTGGGAAGACAGTTGGCAACAACTGGGTTGGTGAACAAAAGAAACATCATGGAAATCATTTTAATTCAAGACGTCGATAATCTGGGTGCCGCGAACGAAGTGGTCAAAGTAAAAAATGGCTACGCTCGCAATTTCTTATTGCCCCGCAAGATGGCCATAGAAAATAGCCCCAGTAACAACAAACAATTGCAAGAGCTTCTCAAGCAGGTCCGTAAAAAAGAAGAGCAGATGCTGGCGCAGATCAACAGTGTAATTGCCAAACTCAACGAAGGTCCCGTAAAGCTGGCCGCCAAAACCGGCACCAGTGGCAAGATCTTCGGAAGCATTACGTCGTTGCAGCTTAGCCGTGCCATTCGCGAGCAAAAAGGCTTCGAGATAGACCGCAAAAAGATCAGCTTACCCGAAGAGGTCAAAGAATTGGGCAGTTATACCGCGCAGATCGACTTCGGTAACGGCAAGACCGCCGATGTAACCGTAGAGGTGGTCGCCGAATAAGATAGCCTCCATATCGCATTAAAAAGCCCTCGTAATAGAGGGCTTTTTCTTTATGCAGTAAGCTGTAAACCAACTTTTTAATTCGATTTTGATACGATTCTTCAACAATTTATCCCCCGATACCAAAAATAGTGTTACTTTGCCTGGCTATTGGTGCTCTTTCAGTTTTGCATGTCCGGAACGATTCGCAACAACGTAGAATGTTCTTATGGTACTGTTTACTGTTGACACTGTTTATTTTTTAAAAACGTATTAAAATGAACATTTACGTAGGAAATCTGAGCTGGAACCTCAAAGACCAGGATCTGCTCAACCTTTTTGCATCTCATGGTGATGTGGCTTCTGCCAAAATCGTTACCGACAAATTCACTGGCCGTAGCAAAGGTTTCGGCTTTGTGGAAATGCCCAACGATGATCAAGCACAAGCAGCGATCGCAGCCCTTAATGGTACTGAAGTTGACGGCCGCAGTGTGGTAGTCAACGAAAGTCGTCCCAAGCCCGAAGGCGGTGGCGGCGGTGGTTACAAAAAACGCAGCTTTGGCGGCGGCGGCGGTGGTTACCGTGGTGGTAACGGCGGCGGCGGTGGCTATCGCGGCGGAAACGGCGGTGGTTACAACCGTGAGAGTTTCAACAACGGCGATTTTTAATGCTAGCGGTCTAGAACCGCTCTTCATTCTATAAAAGCTGCAGTCCGGTCTCTGAGAGACCGGACTTTTTTTTGCTACCTTCGCCCCACCATGACAGAGAAGATTCTGATCCTCGATTTTGGATCGCAATACACCCAATTGATTGCCCGCGCCATTCGAGAATTAAATGTCTACTGCGAGATCGTCCCCTTCAATACACCTATCAGTTTCGACCCTTCTTTAAAAGGGATCATTTTGTCGGGCTCTCCCTTTTCTGTCAACGAACCACAGGCTCCCCAGCTCGATATCAAGAGCCTGATAGAGAACGTACCCGTGTTGGGCATCTGCTATGGAGCCCAGTTAACGGCCAAATGCTTTGGCGGCACAGTAGCCAAAAGCGATAAACGAGAGTACGGCAGAGCCCAGTTGCTTGTACAAGCAACGGACAATTTTGTAAACGGGCTCGACAAGACCACGCAAGTATGGATGAGTCACAGTGACTCGATCAAGGCCCTTCCGGAGGGGTTCGAACTGTTGGCCACAACCGACAGCATTCCGGTGGCCGCCTTTAAAAAAAGCGGCAAAGAAACCAAACCGCTTTACGGTGTGCAGTTTCATCCCGAAGTATACCATTCAACGCAAGGAAAACTACTACTCAAGAATTTTTTGCTCGGCATTTGCAGCTGTGCACAAGACTGGACCGCTGCTCATTTTATTACCGACAGTGTGGATGCCCTGCGTCGGCAGATCGGCTCACGCAAGGTAATTATGGCGCTGAGCGGCGGTGTCGACTCTACGGTAGCCGCCACGTTGATACATCGGGCCATCGGAGATCAGTTGCAGGGTATTTTCGTAGACAACGGTGTACTTCGTAAAGATGAATTCGAAAACGTGCTGCGCTCGTACCAGCAAATCGGATTGCAGGTAACGGGGATCGATGCCTGCGATCGTTTCTATACAGCGCTGGCCGGCAAAACCGACCCGGAGCAAAAACGAAAAGCGATCGGTTCGCTCTTTATCGATGTCTTTCAAGAAGAGGCAAAAAAAATAAAAGGCGTTGAACTCTTGGGTCAAGGCACCATCTATCCCGATGTCATAGAAAGCGTATCGGTGCATGGACCCTCTGTTACTATCAAATCGCATCATAACGTAGGAGGCTTGCCGGCTCATTTGCATTTAGAACTGGTAGAGCCTCTTCGTTTACTCTTTAAAGACGAAGTGAGAAAGATCGGTCTTGAGCTGGGAATTCCGGCCGAGATGATCGGAAGACATCCTTTTCCGGGACCGGGTCTGGCCATTCGCATCTTGGGCGAAGTCACAGCCGAACGGGTCGCGTTGTTGCAAGCGGCCGATGACATTTTTATTCGATCGCTTAAGACGAAAGGACACTACGAATCGGTCTGGCAAGCAGGAGCCATTTTGCTGCCGGTAAAAACCGTGGGAGTCATGGGCGATGAACGCACCTATGAGTACACCGTGGCGCTGCGGGCCGTAACCAGTGTCGATGGTATGACGGCCGATTGGGCGCACCTTCCCTATTCTTTCTTGGCCGATCTCTCTAACGATATCATCAACCAGGTACGAGGTATCAATCGTGTCGTGTACGATATTAGCAGCAAACCGCCGGCTACCATTGAGTGGGAATAATCTCTTTTCGTTATGAGAAGAAGTTGCATCGTCCTTTTTCTTTTTGTGTTGGGGCTTCTAGGTGCCTCGCGCCAGGATGCCCGGGCGCAGTCGTTGACCGTCGCCGATAAAAAGATTCGGATCGCCCTTTTTGCGCCGCTTTATCTCGACTCGGCCTTCGACAAGAACGAGGTCTATCGATACGGACCCAAACAATTTCCAAAATTTATTGTGCCCGGTCTAGAGTTTTACGAAGGGGCGCTGCTGGCTCTTGACTCGCTTCAAAAAGAGGGGGCCTCGATTGAACTGATCGTATTCGATAACAAGTCGGCCACTACACCCCTTGCAGCCCAACTCAGCAGCCCGGCTTGTGAACATCTCGATTTGATGATAACCTACTGCTCGGCGGCCGAATTAAAAATTTTTGCCGCGGCCGGAAAAGAAAGAAAGATACCGGTTATCAACATCAACCTTCCTAACGACGGCGGTGTGTCGCAAAATTCTTACTTGGTCTTGCTCAACGCTACACTGGCTACGCAATGCCAAAGTATTTATAATTTTATCCGAACCCGATTTTCGAAACAACAAATAGTGGTGTTTCAAAAAAAGGGAGCCCTGGAATTAAGGATCCGCTCTACCATCGAAGAGACCGCAAAGAAAAGAGGGGGTACCCCACCAGCCATCAAATTTGTGGAGCTCACCGACAGTTTCACCGTACAGCAACTCACACCCTGGCTCGATACGACGAAGGCAAGTATTTGTTGGATCGGTAGCGTCGATGAAAATTTTGGAAAACGAGTTAGCCAGCAATTGGTATGGCTAGCGAAGCAACGCTATAAGCTATCCATTATGGGAATGCCTACCTGGGATGGCATCAAAGAATTTACAAAGCCAGAGTACAGGGGTGCGGATTTATTCTTTTGCACTCCTTTTTATACCCCTCGCACCGACAGCCTGAGTCTTTCCATAGAATCGTTCTTTGCCAACCAGCTCTATGCCCGACCCAGCGATATGGTGCTTAGAGGTTATGAGGCTACTTGGCGTTTTTCAAAATTGCTGCTCCGCTATCAAAAAGGCATATCGCTTCACTTGGGTAGCAGAGAATTCAGGTTGTTTAGGGATACGGACATACAACCGGTAATCAGTTCGGCACAGCCCGGTGTTATTCAATACTACGAGAATAAGAAACTCTTCTACCTCAAGTGGCAGGATGGTTTTCTCAAGCCTGCTAATTGATCTTCTTTTGTAAAGAGGTTACTTGCTGTTGCAAGTCAGAGACCACATTGGCCAATTGGTTCATATCCCAGCGCTGTTGTGTATTGGCTTTTGAGATAACCACTTGTGCCTGCCACATCTCTAAGACCTCATCGGTATTGACCGTATAGGGATGAAAGATGGGATTATCGCTAACCAACGTAAGCTTATCGCGTTGCTTGGTGCTTTTTTGTATACGCTTATACACGATCCCCTCGTTTCTGGAAATAACGATACAGGGCGTGTTCTGTTTGACCTCTTCAAGATCGTTCACCTTCTCTCCCACGATCACCGAACCACTGGGCGTGGGCAGCATGGAGTCTCCGATAATCTCAAAGGCACGATAGTTGCCCCCCGTTAACATCGGAAGGGTGAAGGTATTGAGCTCGTCAATGAATTCGGGATCGGCGTAACCGGCCAGGTATCCTGCGGCGGCCTTTACCGGCACAAAGGGAATCTCGGCAGGGCCTGCATTCATTTTCAGCGATCTTCTTTTGGCCAGGTAGTTCGCCTTGGTATCGCTCAGGTCCTTGCGCAGAAGCTCATCCATGGTCAGCTTGAATAAATCGCAGACCGCTTCGAGTACTTCGAACCGGGGCTCCGCCCGCTCCTCTTCGTAGGCGCCGAGCAACGATCGTTTAATGTTTAATTTGATGGCAAACTCCTCTTGGGTCCAGCCGCGGAGCTTGCGCAGATACTTTAGATTTTGATTGGAGATCGCCATAGATATCTAATTTATTTAGCGGCAAATTACTAATATTTTTAGAATTTCCAAATTTTTTAGCCTCCATTTTGGGATAAGCTAAAAATCAAGGACTTTTACAATAGATGACAACCCCCAAGAAAAAAAAGGCTCGGACCCCTGCCAAGGCCCGGGTAACCAAAGACAAACCCGTCATTCTCATTACCAATGATGACGGCATCCGCGCCCCCGGTATCCGAAATCTGGTCGAATCGGTCAAGGATATAGGCCATATTTATGTGGTGGCCCCCGACAAACCCCAATCGGGTATGGGGCATGCCATTACTATCGGAGAGCCGCTCCGTTTGCACAAGACCCATCATTTTGAAGGCATCGATTCGTATGCTTGCTCGGGAACCCCGGTCGATTGTGTTAAGCTGGCCGTAGACAAGGTCCTTCATCGCAAACCCGACTTATGCCTGAGTGGTATCAACCATGGCGCCAATCATAGCATCAATGTAATTTATTCTGGGACCATGTCGGCTGCTGTAGAGGCGGCTATCGAAGACATTCCCTCGGCCGGATTCTCTTTGTTAGACTATAGCATCGAGGCCGACTTTAGTGCGGCCCGCCTTTATGCCCGAATGGTAGTAGAAAAAATGATGCAGACCAAGCTGGGCCGGCACACGGTGCTAAATGTAAATATCCCGGCAAAGAAACCAGAACTGATTCGCGGACTCAAGATCTGCAGACAGGCCTATGCCAAGTACAACGAGAACTATGTACAGCGCAACGATCCGCATGGCAAACAGTATTATTGGCTAACCGGAGAATTCGTCAATGCCGATAAAGGAAAAGACACCGATGTCTGGGCACTGGCCAACAATTATGTAAGTGTGGTTCCTGTACAATACGACCTAACGCATTATCCCTACAAAGAACAACTGGCCAAAAGCTGGAAACTATGATGCTTACCAAAGACGATCAACGTTTGGGGCTGATCCTGGGCTTTGTGGGTCCCTTGCTGGGGCTGGTCTTACTGTACAGTTGGAAGTTTCCCAGTTACACCTTTGTTGAGTTCCTCGACAACTTTATACACGAGAACCGACTGATTACATCGATCGGCTCACTCAGCTTATTGGTAAATGCCATCCTGTTTACAATCTATGTCAATACCGAACGGGACCGCACGGCGCGGGGCATTTTTATTGTTACACTCTGCTATGGGGTAGGAATTCTCTTGCTCAAGCTATTTAATTAACCCATGCGTTATTATGTTATTGCGGGCGAGGCCTCTGGCGATCTTCATGGAAGCAACTTAATAGCGGCGTTGCGTGTACAAGACCCACAAGCTGTTATACGCTGTTGGGGAGGCGATAAGATGCAAGCAGCCGGTGCCACACTCGTTAAGCATTACCGAGAACTGGCATTCATGGGGTTTGCAGAAGTGATCAAGAACCTGCCTACCATCTTGCGCAATCTTCGTTTCTGTAAACAAGATATTGTTTCATTTCGTCCCGATGTACTGATCTGCATCGATTATCCCGGATTTAATCTGCGCATAGCCAAATGGGCGCATGCAAAAAACATACGCGTAGTCTACTATATCGCGCCTCAAGTATGGGCTTGGAAAGAGAACCGAGTAAAAGAGATGAAGAAGACCATCGACCAGTTGTTGGTCATTCTTCCGTTCGAAAAAGATTTTTTTGCCACTCGTTGGCAATGGAATGTCGATTATGTAGGGCATCCGCTGGTACAGGTAATCGATACTGCCAGACAGGTTCCCGTTACAGCGCCCCTGTCTGATAAACCCATCGTGGCACTGCTGCCCGGCAGCCGGCAGCAAGAGATCGCCAAGAAATTACCGGTGATGCTACAGGTAAGTCGATCTTTTCCTGATCATCAATTTGTAGTAGCTAAAGCCCCCGGCACGTCCGATGCATTTTATGCCAATCTATTGGCGGCCTATCCGTCTGTAAAGCTGGTAAGCGACCAAACCTACGCGCTGTTGCGACAGGCCAGCGCTGCTTTAGTTACCTCGGGTACCGCCACACTCGAGACAGCACTGTTCGGCGTGCCGCAGGTAGTATGTTACAAAGGATCTTGGCTATCGTATCAGATCGGAAAGCGCTTGGTTAAGGTTAAGTTCATCTCGTTGGTCAATCTGATCATGAACAAAGCCTTGGTAACCGAGTTGATCCAAGACGAACTTAACATCACCTCGCTTACAACAGCGCTAAGAGAACTTTTGTACGACAAGAGCAAACGATCGCAGCTCGAACAAGCGTATGCGCAACTCCATCAGTTGCTCAGTGAAAGTGGAAATGCCTCGAAGCAAGCCGCTTACTTGATCGTTACGCAGCTTAAAAGATCAGTTTGATCGCGAGCAGCACCAGACAAAATATAAAAATAAAGATGCTGATGCGGTTAATGCCATGCATATACCCGATCCATTTATCCTTAGGACGACTCGGATCTTTTGGACGCAGATACAGATATTCGGCCAGTTGTTTTAGTACGCTCATGGTGCAAAAGTAAGGCCTGTCAAGCAGCCATAAAAAACCCCTCGTTACCAAGTGGTTCATTTGAAAGATGTCTGTGGAGAATACCGGAGTCGAACCGGTGACCTCTTGCATGCCATGCAAGCGCTCTAGCCAACTGAGCTAATTCCCCAGAGGGTGGCAAATATAGCAAAAATTACTCGCCCCAGATCTGGTCCTTACCATCTAACCAGCGTTTTACCTGATCGGTAGTAACCGACTTGGGTCGCTCAAGCGGAAATCCAAGGGCGCGGTCCCAGCAAAGGCTGGCAAGTACACCCAGTGCACGGCTTACAGCGAAGAGCACGGTATAGAATTCGTATTCGACCATTCCGTAATGCACCAGTAGCGCGCCACTGTGCGCATCTACATTGGGCCAGGGATTCTTGATCTTTCCGATACTTCCCAAAATAGGAGGCACTACGTCGTAAATGTTCCAAACGGTATTAACAAGTTTATCGTCGGGCATATGCTTTTTACCAAATTCCATTTGCGCGGTAAAACGAGGATCGGTCTTCCGAAGAACGGCGTGGCCGTATCCGGGTACCACTTTGCCTTCGCTGAGTGTATTACGAACATACTCGGCAATCTGGTCTTTCGAAGGAGCATCGGTGCCTAGTTCGGTTTGCATCTCAAAGATCCACTTGATCACTTCTTGATTGGCCAATCCATGTAATGGACCGGCAAGTCCATTCATGCCTGCCGCATACGCCAGGTACGGATCGCTCAGGGCAGAACCCACCAGATGCGTGGTATGCGCAGAGACGTTTCCTCCTTCGTGGTCGGCATGGATGGTCATGTATAAACGCATCAACTCTTGGAAACTCTCATCGGGATAGCCAAGCATATGGGCAAAGTTGCCGGCCCAGTCGAGTAATCCGTTGGGTTGAATGTGATCGCTGTTCTTGTACTTGCGACGATAGATATACGCTGCAATACGAGGAAGTCTCGACAGTAGTACGATGCTATCATCGAAAGCGGGCAACCAATATTCTTTTTTATTGATGCCCTCGGCGTAGCGCTTTTGAAAATAACTTTCTGTTTGCAAGGCCATCACCCCTACCACGAACATCGTCATGGGATGGGTATGCAAAGGCAACGCATCGATGGCCTCAAAAACATGCGAAGGCACGTGACTGCGGCGTTGCAAAATATTGGTAACATGATTGGCCTCTTCTTCGGTAGGCAACTCACCGATCAGCATCAAATAGAACAATCCCTCGGGCAAGGGCTCTTGTCCACCAGGCGCCTTCGGTAATTTTTGTTGCAACTCGGGAATGGAGTAGCCTCTGAAACGAATTCCTTCTTGCGCATCGAGCAAAGAAGTTTCGGTAACCAGACCGGTCATGCCGCGCATGCCCTGGTAGACTTGCGACAGTTGCACTTCGCCGATCACTTTATTTCCGTGTTCCTTTAACAGGTCTTTGATCTCTACACTTAAGGCGTCGGCTTTTGCCTTAAACCGATCTTTGATGATTCCCATATGGCAATTTTTTGAAAAGGCTTCTTAAAAGATGCTGCAAAATTAGGCGAAGCCCACCCCGATAACAAAAATTAAGCGAGTTAGTTTTTACTTGGGCGTGTTTCGATACATGCGAAAGGCCACGATCGAAAAAACCAGGTTGGGAAGCCAGGCGGCCAGTAGCGGGGGCAGATCGCCCTTGGTGGCAAAAACCGTCGAAAAACGGTCCGAGATAATAAACACCGAGGCAATAATAATACCCAGCGCCAGGTGCATGCCGCTGCCCCCGCGGGTCTTACGCGTAGCAATAATGACCCCGATCAGGGTCAACAGCAAAACACTAAATGCACCCGAGGTGCGCCGATACCGTTCTACCCGCATGGCCTTGAGCCCTTCGGTGCCGCGCAGCTCTTCGCGACGAATAAACTGCGTTAGTTCGGGCGTGGTAAGCTTATCCTTTAAATAATCGTCGCGGCGAAGCTCGGTCGGTAGCACATTCAAAGAAAGCAGCATCGTATCATAACTGGTTACCCGCTCTCCCATCGTATCGAGGCGGCGCTCGGTAACGCGGTATAGTTTCCACTTTTTGGTCAGCGTATCCCATACAATACTTTCTGCCCGCAGGTTATAGACCAGTTGATCTGCCTTTGTCTTTTCTAAAAAAAGTCCACGGGCCGAGCGCGAGACCGTATCGTAATCGCGTATGCCCACAAAGGTGTTGCTATCGGTACGCAAATAAAAACAGGCCGCGCAATTACCATAATAAACATTCTTAGAGGGATCGTTACGATCGAGGTAATTGGTCTGAAAGGTACTGCGCACAATATTAGCCTTCGGAATCCAATACCGATTTCCGACCCACCACAAAGAAGCCAGCAAGAGCCCGCCGATCCAATAAGGTCTTAGCAGGCGCGGATACGGTGTGCCACTGCTAAGAATGGCAATGATCTCGGACTGGGTAGCCATCTTCGATGTAAAAAAAATGACGGCAATAAAAACAAAGAGAGGAAACAGCAAACTCCAAATATGTGGAATAAAACCAATGTAGTATTGATCGAACAATTGGCGAGCGCTCAGTTCGGATTTTACAAAATCGTCGGTCTTCTCGCTAATATCAACGGCCACGGCGACCACGGTAAAGAGTAGCATACAGAAAACAAAAGTGACCAGGAACTTCTTAAGTATGTACCAGTCCAGTTTCCGCATGCGTCAAAAATAGACCAAAATAAAGTGACGACCTGTTAAAATCAGGGCTCAGCAGCGCTGCTGCAAGCGGGCGATCATGGTGGTCTTCCAGCCCTGGAAATCACCCTGCAAAATATGGGCCCGGGCCTCTCGCATCAGCCACTGATAAAAACGAAGATTGTGCATGCTGGCAATAGTATAGCCCAATATCTCCTTAGCCTTGATCAAATGCCTAAGGTAGGCCCGCGAGTAGTAGGTGCTAACCGAGGCGCCAATGGCGGCATCGAGCGGAGAGAAATCGTGTTCCCATTTTTTATTGTCGATATTGACCACGCCTTCGCTGGTAAAGAGCATGGCATTGCGTCCGTTGCGCGTGGGCATTACGCAATCGAACATATCGACCCCGAGCGAAATACATTCCAACAAATTCCAAGGAGTGCCCACACCCATCAAGTAGCGGGGTCGGTCGGTGGGCAAGTGTTCGCAAGACCAACCACAGATATCGTATAGTTGTGCTTCGGGCTCCCCTACACTCAAGCCACCTATGGCATAGCCTGCCGTGTCTTTGCTGCGCACAAAATCGCAAGAGATCTTGCGAAGGTCTCGAAAGATCCCGCCTTGCACAATCGGAAACAACTGCTGCGTATGCCCATAGCGGTCCGGGGTCTGGTTAAACCGGGTCAAGCAGCGGTCTAGCCATCGGTGGGTAAGCTGCATTGATTTATTGGCATAGGTATGATCGCTATCGGCAGGCGGACATTCGTCGAAGGCCATTACAATATCGGCACCGATAATGCGCTGAATGTCCATCACCGATTCGGGAGTAAACAAATGTGTGCTCCCGTCGATATGCGAGCGAAACGTTACGCCTTCTTCGGTAATCTTTCGGGTGCCCGAGAGCGAAAAGACCTGATAGCCGCCGCTGTCGGTAAGCAGATTGCGATCCCATCCCATAAACCGATGCAGCCCGCCGGCCTCTTCGAGCACTCGCAGCCCCGGACGCAGGTAAAGATGATAGGTATTTCCCAAAATAATGGGTGCATTTACGTCTTGCAGCAACTGTTGCTGGGTGAGCGCCTTGACCGTACCGGCGGTACCGACGGGCATAAAAACAGGGGTATTGATCTGGCCGTGATCGGTCGTGATCGTGCCGGCACGTGCAGCGCCCGCTAGGTCGGTTTTTTCCAGCTTAAATGTAAGCGCAGCCATACCGGTGCAAGATACAAGTATCTTATTATCTTCGCCCCCATGTTGACGGCCCCTTGGAGCAGTATTCTCCTTATTGTTTTTGGAAGTGTAGCGTTTATTCAACTCTTTTATTACGGCTGGTTCTTTGGCCGGGTTGCTTTTTATCGTCCTGCTGCCCGCACTCGACACTTTCAACATCCTGTATCGGTTGTTATTTGTGCCCGTGACGAAGACGAGAACCTGGCCCGCAATCTGCCGGGTATTTTGGTGCAGGATTATCCCAGTACCAAAGAGGTGATCGTTATAAACGATAATTCGACCGACGACTCCAAGTATATCTTGCAAGAGCTAAAAAAAACATTCAAACATTTGCAGGTGGTAGAGCTGCAGCAAGAGGCCAAGCTGATCAGCGGAAAAAAATATCCGCTCTCTATTGGCATTCGCGAGGCCAAGCACGAGATCTTATTGCTCACCGATGCCGATTGCGTACCCGCCAGTGAGCATTGGATGCAAAAAATGCAAAACGCCTACACCGAGCAAACCGAGATCGTACTAGGGTATGGCGCCTATCATAAGACAAAAGGATTGCTAAATAAGTTGATACGCTTTGAGACCTTTCACACCGCCCTGCAATATCTGTCGTATGCACTGGCGGGTCTTCCCTATATGGGGGTGGGGCGTAATCTCTCGTATCGCAAGGATCTTTTTTTACGAAACAAAGGGTTCTCTTCTATCAACCATATTCCCAGCGGCGACGACGATCTCTTTATTAATCGGGTGGCCACCAAAGAGAATACTGCAGTGGTAATCGATGCCGAAGCTATTACCCGCTCCATTCCAAAGACAACCTGGGCCGGATGGTTAAAACAAAAATCCAGACACTACACAACAGCCAAGTACTACAAACCCCTACATAGTTTTTTATTGGGGCTTTACTTTGTTACGCAGTTCTCTTTTTATCCGTTGTTGGTAGCCGCCCTACTGTTCTGCCCCTGGCCCTATGTGGCAGCGATGGGGGGTACTAAGCTCCTTTGGCAGGCCATTGTACTCTATAGGGCCATGGACAAGCTAGACGAAAAAGATCTATGGCCCTGGTTTTTGCTATTAGATATGTGGATGTTCTTCTATTACCTGATCTTCTTTCCGGCCCTATGGAGAAGACCTGCCAAAAGCTGGAACTAAGCCATGGAACTTCTGCAACCCAATGGCCCTGCCGGTGTGGCACTCATCGAAAAGTACTTCGATGAGTTTACTGCACTGCAACTGCAGCAATGGAAGCAGCTGGGACCTCTGTACAACGAATGGAACGAAAAGATCAATGTGATCTCTAGAAAAGATATTGATGCTCTCTACGAAAAACATGTCTTGCACTCCCTGAGCATTGCGGCTTCCTTCTCGTTTGCCAGTGGCAGCACCGTGCTCGACCTGGGTACGGGGGGTGGCTTTCCGGGCATACCGCTCGCTATTTTTTTTCCGGAGGTAAACTTTTTTCTTGTAGATAGTATTGCCAAAAAATTAAAAGTAGTACAAGCCGTTGCCGACGCATTGGGGCTAAAAAATATCACGGTGCAACACACCCGGGCAGAGGACATCAAGCAAAAGCAATTCGACTATGTGGTATCACGAGCCGTAGCACCCCTTGGCGACCTGTGGCGCTGGAGCAAGCCATTGCTTCGCACCCGATCTGCAGTACCCGGCAATACAGCCCCCACCGGACTAATTTGTTTAAAGGGGGGCGATCTGGCCCTGGAGATTCAACAAAGTGGAACCCGCCCGCATCAGGTGGATATTCATACGATATTCGGCGAAGCATTCTTTCGCGAAAAATACCTGCTATACGTAGCCCGGTAATAGAAGCTGTTAAGATTCGTTACTGCAGTGGCTTCGACGGTGTCCAATCTAATTTCAAAAGATTGTTCTTGCGGTCCAGATCGGCCATACGCTGAGAGGGATCGATCTCTATTTGCCGTATCTCGGTAAGTTTTCGGGCCGTGCTGACCACATAAGTAGCATGCGTCCACTTCCAGGCCGGATATACGGTGGGAGCTAACGTGCTATCCTCTGCAGGCTTTTGACCATAGAGTAGATCGAGGGGTACATAATGCAACTCGCGCGTTCCGTCACTAAAGTTAAGTTGAAGATCAATGGGCATTGGCATTAATCCAACTCTCTTTATACGCACTTGGGTGCGGCCACTCTCTTCCCACACGCTATCGATGGCATAATCGATGGTTTTGGTAGCGTTGATCCAGTAGTCTTTATACCAATCCAGTTTAAGCCGACTTCTTTTTTCGGCTACACGAATAAAATCGTTCGCCGTAGGGTGTTTGAACTTGTATTGCTCGTAATAATCCAGTAAGATCTTGTCACGAACGGCTGCTCCTACCACATAACCCAACTGCTCCATAAACACGGCTCCTTTCGAATAAACGGCCGACGAATACGCCGCATTGGTGTTAAAATGATCGGCATGTGTGGTCAGCGGTTCTTCCCTTCCGCTTTTGGCTAGCGCCACATATCCCCGATACGAACCGGCTTGCGCAAATCCGGTATCGGACGAAAGAAAGGCACTGATGCGATCTTCGGCATAACTGGTAAATCCTTCGTCCATCCATCCATAGAGCGACTCATTGGTAGCGAGTACACCCTGGTACCAGCTGTGCATCCATTCATGCAACCAAGCGCCCGGACCGATCAAGAGTGTAGCCATAGGATATTCCATGCCCCCATCCCCGCCATGAACGAAAGAATACTGTTTGTAAGGATAGGCCCCAAAATGCTTTTCGATATAGGGCAAGGCCTTTCGCGCATCGACCAATATTTTTTCCCACTCCGCTGCTTTTACATTGGTGGGTTTATAGAAAAGATGGAGGGTCAATTCGCGCTGGGCCACGCCCCCGTTGCGTGCAGCAGGAATACTATCGCGCAGTTTTACCGAGCGATGAATATAATCCGGATCGGCCGCCCACATAAAATCGTGCACCTGTGGGGCATAAAAATGCCAGGTTAGCTGATCGCCCGCGGGTCTTGTTACGGTCGAGCCGGGTTTTTCGTAGCCGTATCCGATCTGCTGCGGATTTTGTAAATACCCCGTTCCTCCTACGATATAATTTTTATCGAGGGTAATGCGCACATCGTAATTGCCCCAAATGCCATAGAACTCGCGACCCACGTACGGAGTGGGATGCCAACCCTCCTGGTCATACGCACAAAGTTTGGGGTACCACTGGCTCATCGAATAACGCACCTTGGTAGTGGCATTATCTCGACCGCTTCTTCTGATCTGTAAGGGAACTTGTCCTTCGAAGGCCAGATCGAGCACCACCTTCGACTTGGGTAAGATCGGTTTGTCGAGAATCACTTCTAAGATCGTCTCGTGGGTTTGTACTTGTTGCGGGCGACCGTTCATTTTTAGCCACAAGACCTTTTGCTCGCCGATCTCATCGGGCTTTAATTGCACAATGCGATCCTTGACCCGGTTGTCCCAATCGACCCCGCGGCCCACTTGTATCGTGCCTTGCCTGCGGCTGCGGGTATCCATCATGCTGCCGGGCTGAAAGGCATTAAAATAAAGATGATAGTAGAGTTTATCGAGCGTATCGGGCGAGTTGTTCCAATACTCGAGTTGCTGCGTACCGCTAAACCGATTGGTCTGCACGTTTAGGGTAACATCCATTTTATACTGTACGCGCTGCTGCCAGCCGCTGCCCTGGGCCAACAAGGTCGTAACGAGCGATACACTAAACAGGGTCATCAAAAAAATTGATCGCATATACTTATTTTAAAAATTTAAATCAGGTCAATCCGGCTACGACCAGCACGATCTCTCCCTTTACTTTCTTGGCTGCAAAATGAGTCAGGCATCCCCGAAGGGTTCCGCGAAATTGTTCTTCGAAAAGTTTGGTCAGCTCACGGCTTACGCTACAGGCTCTCGCTTCTCCGAATACCTGGCAAAATTCTTCGAGCGTCTTGCATAACCTTTGTGGCGATTCGTAAAAGATCATCGTACGCGGCTCTACCGCCAGTTGCTTTAGTAAGGTCTGCCGACCTTTTTTAAGCGGCAAAAATCCTTCGAAACAAAATCGATTCGAAGGAATCCCACTATTAACCAGGGCCGGCACAAAAGCGGTTGCTCCGGGCAATGTTTCTATGGGTAGGCCGGCTTGTACACAAGCGCGCACCAACAAAAAGGCCGGATCGGAAATACCCGGCGTGCCCGCATCGGTAACCAGCGCCATTACCGTGCCCCCCGCCAGCTGTTGCACCAACTGAGGCACCAGCTTGTGTTCGTTATGTTGATGATAGGCAATAACGGGCCTTTGTATTTGGTAATGCTGTAGCAATACGGCTGTCGTGCGTGTGTCCTCTGCCAATATCAGGTCGGCTTGGCGCAACACATCGAGTGCACGAAGGGTAATGTCCTTTAAATTTCCGATGGGCGTGGGTACCAAGTAAAGAGAGGCGGCCGGACGATTCTCTTCGGCACCTCTTGCAAGGCCAGTGGCAATATCTGCGGTCGCTCTTTGCAACGCGTATACGCTTATACGTTCAGAAGATCAGGCCGGGCGACACTCCAGTTCAAAATACTCCATAACCGGATTGGCTAGTAATTTCTCTGCGGCGGTGCGTGCTAGCGCGTTCGCCTCGTCTACAGAGTTAGCCGTTACCTGTACCGTAATATTTTTACCGACGCGCACATCCTGAATGGCGGAGAGTCCCAAATTAGAAAGCCCTCCCAAAACGGCTTTTCCCTGCGGATCGAGCAATTCTTTTAAAGGCATCACTTTTATCTCGACGGTATAGGTCATGTATGTTTATTTTTAAAGAGCAAAGATAAGAGAACATACAGCACTACAATAAGTGGAATAGCAAGCCACTGCAAGACCAAAAGCAATAGCAGCGACAACACGATCAAGAGATACCGGGGCTGGTTGTCCGGCCATCCATACGAAGAGAATTTAAGGGTCAGTAGCGAAAGGCGAGAGACCATCAAATAACAGAGGGTCGCAATAAGTGCATAGAGAAAATAGGGATTCAGCAACAGCGAAATGACCCACTGCAGCTCGATGTTCCAGTAGATGAGTGGAAGGGATGCGATCAACAATCCCACTGCAGGAACCGGAAGCCCGCTAAATACCTGCAGCGAAACAGGTGCCAGATTAAAACGAGCCAGTCGCCAGGCGGCTGCCAGCGGTAGAAAAAATGCGGGCCACAGCAGTATGGAATCTAACGCTAGGGCCGAGGGATGCTGCGCCCAAGAAAGTCGCAGAAAATGATAGACCAAAAGGGCGGGCGCCACGCCAAAGCTGACCAGATCGGCCAGTGAGTCCAATTGCTTGCCCATGGCAGAATCCGCGCCCAAGGCACGAGCCAGAAAACCATCCAGAAAATCTACCAAAGCAGCCAGCCCGATAAACAGCGAGACCATCCAGATCTGCTCCGAAAGATCGATAAAGGCTTGCCCGTCGGGACGGGCCGCTACGATCAGACCCGATTGCAGACCACAAACCAAGGCCATGCAACCAAAAAATAAATTCAGTAATGTAAACAGATTGGGTAACTGCTTGATCATTCGTTATTTTTTCATCAGCGCCTCGATATCGTCGGCGGTAATCGGAATATTTTTCATCAGGTCCTTGTTACCCGTACGGGTAATCCAAACATTGTTCTCGATTCGAATACCCATTTGCTCTTCTTCGATATAGATACCGGGCTCGATGGTAAATACCATCCCGGCTCGAATGGGTTCGGTCTTGGTTCCCAGATCGTGCACATCAATGCCAAGGTGATGCGAAATACCGTGATACAGATACTTTCGATAGGCGCGGTTTTGAGGATCTTCGTTTTTGACCTCGGTCTTGCGAAGCAGCCCCAACTTTAAAAATTGTTGTGTGGCCTCTTCGCCCACTTTATCGGTATACTCCAAGATGGTAATGCCCGGACGCAACAAACCCTTAGCATAATTATGCAAGTGCAAACAAGCATTGTAAACGTTTCGCTGGCGCCGCGTAAATTTTCCGTTAACCGGCACCGTGCGGGTCAGATCGGCGCAATATCCGCCGTAGGCGGCTCCAAAATCCATAAGCAGCAACTCGCCCGACAAACAAGGCTGGTTGTTCGAGACATAATGCAGGGTTCTGGCCCGATCTCCGCTGGCGATAATGCTTCCATAGGCAGGCCCGGTAGCACGCTGGCTTAAGAAAGAATGAAAAATCTCGGCCTCGATCTCGTACTCCATAACGCCGGGTCGTATAAAAGAAAGTAATCGACGAAAGGTTTGCTCGGTAATATCGATGGCCTGTTGGATCACGTTGACCTCTTCGGCCGTTTTAATGGCCCGCAGCTGGTTCATGATCTTGGCAGCGCGGCAATACTGGTGCAAGGGATAACGTTGCTGCATCTCGTCTATAAAGCGATACTCGCGGGTGCGAAGCCAACTCGATTTTCTGTCGTTCTCGTTACTGTCCAGACAAATCGTATCAGCCAAATGAACCCACACGGGCAACAAGGCGTCGAGCTGATCGAGCCATACAATGGTGCTGATGCCGCTAATGGCTTGCGCCTCGGCGACACGCAATCGTTTTCCATCCCATTTTTCTTTTAGCTCATTGGGACGCTCCAATACCAACACCTCTCGGTAACGCTCATCGGGATGGTCCGGAAAAAGAATGACCATACTCTCTTCTTGCTCTATTCCCGATAGCCAGTACAGGTCGCTATTTTGTTGAAAGGGATGCAAGGCATCTCCGTTCGAGGGAAAGACATCGTTACTGACAAAAAGGGCAATACAAGACGAGGGCAATTGAGCCACAAAGCGGGAGCGATTCTTGCGAAACAGCTCGGCATCGAGACGATGATATTTCATAGCAACGAGTAATTAGAATAATCCGTACAGGGCCCCATCGACCTTGGTAATAATCTCGCCCAAGTCTTCGTCACGCTCGGCAAATTTGTTCTTGTCGACGTCCACCACCAATAACTTTCCTTCTTTGTATTCGCCGATCCACTTGTTGTAATACTCGTTGAGCTTTTTTAGGTAGTCAAGTCGAATATTCTCTTCGTAGTCTCGACCCCTTTTTTGAATTTGCCCGACCAGTGTAGGCACCGAAGCCTGCAGGTAAATAAGAAGATCCGGAGGCTGTACCAGCGATTTGAGGGTCTGAAAGAAATGAAAATAATTGTCGAAATCTCGCTTACTCATCAACCCCATCTCG
Source organism: Sphingomonadales bacterium (assembly GCA_016872155.1). Classification (GTDB taxonomy): domain Bacteria; phylum Bacteroidota; class Bacteroidia; order Chitinophagales; family Chitinophagaceae; genus JJ008. The sequence continues at coordinate 3,126 of VHBB01000010.1, read as the reverse complement.
TGGAGGTTGGGTGCAAAGATGTTGGCATCCTCGTAAATGGTGCGATCCTGAATCACCGTTTCGGTGCCTTGCTGAATCTCGACCAATTGACGAAGACGGCTATTCAAAAAATAGATCTGCAGATTAAAGCTCCAGCGCGGCATGTCTTCATAAAAATCCATCAGATAAGGATTATGATCGACATCTTCGAAATGCGGGATCCACTTGTAGTGCTTGCTGAGTAACTCGGTGAGCGTGGTCTTACCGGCTCCGATATTACCGGCCACTGCTATATGCTTGGGTTTTCTTGCTTTTGCCATGCGAGGTCGCCAACGGATTGGCCTTATTTTTTGAGGGGAGTTAAAATTAGGGAAATTCAATAATAGTTAAGCCCCATGGCCTCTTTGACAAGCCGTAGGGTTTGCGTAGCGCTCTCGCGGGCCTTTTGAGCCCCGTTCTGCATAACTTTTTGCAAATAGGCACTGTCTTGCCGTAGAGAGTGGGCCCTCTCGCGAATGGGAGCAATAAAGTTGATCATATCGGCGGCCAGTTGCGATTTCATTTCGCCATACCGAATACCGCAAGCATCGTAGGCCGACTCGAACTGCGCCACTGTTTCGGGCGTACTGACCAATTTCATCAACTGAAACAAATTGACGATATAATCAGGCTTGGGCATGCCCGGCGCCGTAGGACCGCTATCTGTTTTGGCCCGCATGATCTTTTTTTGGATCAGCTCGTCGGTGTCATTCAGGTAGAGCGTAGCATATTGGTTCTCGCTCTTGCTCATTTTTCCGGTGCCGTCGAGCGAGGGAACTTTGAGTAGCTCTTCTCCGAAATTAAAAGCCTGTGGCTCGGGAAACACCTCTCCGTAGCGGTGGTTAAAGCGCTTTACAAAATTGCGGGCCATCTCTAGGTGCTGCTCTTGGTCCTTGCCCACCGGCACCAGGGCGGCCCGGTGTAAAATAATGTCGGCGGTCTGCAAGACCGGATACGTAAGCAAACCGGCGTTGACATTGTCGGAATGTTGACGCACCTTGTCTTTGAACGTAACCGTTTTTTCGAGCTCGCCCACATAGGCCAGCATGTTGAGCAGTAAATAGAGTTCGGCGGTCTCGGGCACATGGCTTTGGCAATAGAGCACCGCCTGCTCCGGATCGAGACCGCAAGCGATGTTCTCGGAGAGTACCCGGTAAACATTTTCCTTTAACTCGTTCGTATCGGGATGGGTGGTCAGCGAATGCAAGTCGGCTACCATAAAAAAGCAGCTGTACTCCTGCTGCAGGCGCACGTAATTGCGAACCGCCCCAAAGTAATTACCGAGGTGCAAAAACCCGGTGGGACGGATACCGCTCATCACAATTTGCCTCTTCTTATCCATTGGGGCGAAGATAGCTAAAACGGATGGGTTATCTTTGCCTCCTGAGTCAAAAACACGCTATGGCAGAAGGCATCATTCACCTGGAGCAGATCAAAAAAAGTTATTTCATGGGCAAACAGGAGTTGCCGGTGCTCAAAGGCCTTTCGCTCGATATCTTCAAGAACGAATATGTGGCATTGATGGGTCCTTCGGGATCCGGAAAAAGTACCCTGATGAATATCATCGGCTGTCTCGATACGCCTACCGAGGGTCGCTATGTACTGAACAGTAACGATGTAAGCAAGATGCCCGACGATTCGCTAGCCGAAGTGCGCAACAAAGAGATCGGGTTCGTGTTTCAACAATTTAACCTGCTGCCCCGTCTTACCGCTGCCGAGAATGTGGCCCTGCCCTTGGTCTATGCTGGTATGAATAAAAAAGAACGTATTGAAAAAGCCATGCGCATGCTCGAGATGGTACAACTGACCGATCGCAGCCATCACCGCCCCAACGAGCTCTCGGGCGGACAGTGTCAACGCGTTGCCATTGCGCGAGCCCTGGTCAATGACCCCGCCATTATTTTGGCCGATGAACCCACCGGCAATCTCGACTCTAAGACCTCACAAGAGATCATGGATATTTTTGAAGCCATCTACAGCAACGGCAACACCATCGTAATCGTTACGCACGAAGAGGATATTGCCAATCATTCTCGTCGTATCGTTCGCCTTCGGGACGGCGTTATTGAGACCGATCAGCTGAATCCCAAATTCAAAAAAGGTTAAACAAGATTTTTTGTAGCGACCGAACCTTCACGGCCAGGCATTGTTACGTTATTTGCAGACTCAACCTGCAATCCACAAGTACCATGGCCCTTAGGATCTACACAAAGACCGGAGATGACGGAACCACCTCGCTGATCGGTGGCACCAAAGTTCCCAAATCACATTTTCGCATCGAAGCCTATGGCACCGTCGACGAACTTAACTCGTACGTGAGTCTTTGCCGCGATCTGCTTAACGATGCCGACTCGCAACATTTGCTGGCCGAGGTACAAGACCGCCTCTTTACCATTGGCTCTTCGCTGGCCTGCGATGCCGATAAAGAACCCGGTATGGCCCTTCCAGACCTAGTAGACGACGACGTTCGCTTGCTAGAAAAAGAAATTGACCGAATGACCGAGGCGCTGCCCGAGATGAAGCATTTTATTTTACCCGGCGGAGCCGTGGCGGTCTCGCAGCTGCATATACTGCGCTGCATTTGCAGAAGGGCCGAACGCTGTTGTGTACGCATGCAATACGAAGGCATTCACGTAAATGAGCTGGTCGTAAAATACCTCAATCGCCTAAGTGATTATTTTTTTGTGCTCGCCCGCTATACGGGGCAACAATTGAATGTAAAAGAAAATAGCTGGAGACCCCGTCTTCGCTAAGCTCAAGACAACATGCCGTCTCGCATGGTCCAGACCCGATCGCATTGCCGGGCCAGTTCATCGTTATGCGTTACCAACAAAAAAGTTTGCCCGGTCTCTTCTCGCAACCTGAAAAAAAGTTGATGTAGTTCGCGGGCATTGATGGAATCAAGATTGCCGGTAGGTTCATCGGCCAGTACGATCGCCGGCTGGTTAATCAGGGCCCGGGCCACGGCCACGCGCTGCTGCTCGCCCCCCGAGAGCTGCGAGGGCTTATGGTCAAGCCGATGCGAAAGCCCTAGCTTATCGAGCAAACGACTGGCCTCTTCTCGTACCGTAGCCTTAGAGCGACCGGCCAGCCACCCGGGAATCGCTA
>VHBB01000009.1 GCA_016872155.1 Sphingomonadales bacterium | reverse complement strand
TCGGTTTTGATAATGACGCCTTTTTGCCACGGTAGCAGGGCCATAGACTTGTTTGTACTAAAGATAATAAAATAATCGGGCTATCTTTGCGGCCCGCAGACATGGTTGTTCAGGATTTGTTGGCAGCGTACGGTAATAGCCCCCTTCATTTTTTACTGAGGGACAGGCTAACTATGCCCGCACCGCAAACGACCCATCTACAAGGCTTGCAGGGATCTTCGGCTGCTTTTGTAATGGCTGCGGCCTTGCAGCAAGACCAGCTCTCTTCGTATAATCATCTGATCATCTGCAATGACGCCGAAGAGGCGGCCTACTTTCACAATACGCTAGAAAGCCTAACGCGTTCGCTGGATTGTTTTTATTTTCCTTCTTCTTTTAAGAATAGCAAGAATTTTCAAGGGCTCAATCCTTCGCATGTTATGCTGCGCACCGAAGCGCTGACCCGAATGGCCGAACGCGCCGATGCGACCGGAGTCTTGCGCAAAAAAATACTGGTCAGCTATCCCGAGGCCGTGGCCGAAAAGGTAGTGGTGCCCGAGCTACTCTCTGCGCGGGTCATCGCTATTAAAACAGGATCGTCGCTCGATGTGCCTGCTCTATTGCTACAGCTAAGTGAATATGGTTTTGAGCGTGTCGATTTTGTATACGAGCCCGGACAAGTGGCCATGCGCGGTGGTATTCTCGATATTTATTCGGTCGGTAACGACAAGCCCTATCGCATTGAGCTTTTTGGTCACGAAGTGGATTCTATTCGTATTGTAGATCCCGAGACGCAATTAAGCGAACGAAAATTATCGCAGGTTAGCATTATTCCTCGTATCGATACCCAGGTCTCATCGGGTCAGCAAATTTCATTGTTAGAATTTTTACCCGAGCATACGCTGGTCTGGATGCAAGACCGTCAATTTTGTCTTGATAAAGTAGACGACACCTGTACTTCATTCGAACAGTTTATGCAAGGGGTAGCTGCGCAGCCGCAACTTTCTGCTGGGCAAGAGGAGGGCGATGAAAAGTGGATGAGCTCCATCGAGGAGCAGCGTATCGTCACTGCTAAACAGTTTGAGCAATTGCTAGAGAGGCGACAGTTGATTAATTGGGGAACTGCAGCATCGGATGCTGAAAGGGCAGACACTACGGTAGCCGCACCGATTGCGGTTGTTATTGAACACCAAACCAAGGCACAGCCCGCCTTTAATCGCCAGTTCGAGCGCTTGATCGCCGATCTTAAAAATTGGGAGGCCAAACAATACCAGGTGCATATTTTCTCGGATAGCGCCAAGCAACTTGAACGATTGCAATCGATCTTTGATGATCTTTCGGCCGGTGTGGTCTTTCATCCGCATACCCAGGCCATTCACGAAGGATTTATTGATCATGATCTAAAATTGGTTTGTTATACCGATCACCAGCTTTTTCAACGCTATCACAAGTATAAGGTCAAGCAAGCCTACAGTAAGAACAAGGCGCTAACGCTACGCACTCTTCGCGAATTACAACCGGGCGATTTTGTAACCCATATCGATCATGGAGTAGGGGTCTTTAGCGGCTTACAAAAAATAGAAGTGAACGGACGCTCGCAAGAAGCGGTGCGCTTGGTCTATCGCGATTCGGATATCTTGTATGTAAACATCAATAGCCTGCACAAGATTGCCAAGTACTCGGGCAAAGAAGGCACGGTGCCCAAGATCAACAAACTGGGAACCGATCTGTGGAATCGCTTAAAAGAAAAGACCAAGACCCGGGTTAAAGAGATCGCGGTCGACCTGATCGGTCTTTATGCCAAGCGAAAGGCACAACAGGGATATAGCCATGCCCCCGATAATTATTTGCAACTCGAATTGGAGGCCTCATTTATCTATGAGGATACGCCCGATCAAAGCCGGGCCACGGCCGATGTTAAAAAAGATATGGAGTCAGCTTCGCCCATGGACAGATTAGTGTGTGGCGATGTGGGTTTTGGAAAGACCGAAGTAGCTATTCGCGCCGCTTTTAAAACATGTGTGGATGGCAAACAAGCAGCAGTCTTGGTTCCTACTACTATTTTGGCCTTTCAGCATTACAAGACCTTTAAGGAGCGGTTAAAGGATTTTCCGGTTACGGTAGATTATATCAATCGATTCAAATCGGTCAAAGAAAAAAAGCAAACGCTGCAACGATTAAAAGAGGGTAAGATCGATATTATCATTGGTACCCACGGACTGCTGGCCAAGGATGTGCAGTTCAAAGACCTGGGTCTGCTGGTCATTGACGAAGAGCAAAAGTTCGGCGTGGCCCATAAAGAAAAGATCAAAGAGTTGCGCACGGTAGTCGATTGTCTTACGCTTACGGCTACTCCTATTCCGCGAACGCTGCAATTTTCGCTGATGGGTGCACGCGATCTGAGCATCATCAACACACCGCCCTCTAATCGTCAACCCATACAGACCGAAGTGCTGGTCTACAATGAGGATGCGGTGCGAGAAGCGATCTATTTCGAGGCCGAGCGAGGTGGACAGGTTTTCTTCATTTATAACCGGGTGGCCGGATTGCCCGAGATGGCCGGCATTATTCAGGGGCTATGTCCGGACCTGCAGGTGGGCTATGCGCACGGACAAATGGAGGGGCATGTGCTTGAGCAACGCATTTTGGATTTTATAGACCGCAAGTACGATGTGCTCGTCTGCACCAATATCGTAGAGAGCGGAGTCGATATTCCCAATGTCAATACGATCATCGTAAATAATGCGCATCAATTTGGGCTCAGCGACCTGCACCAGCTGCGCGGTCGGGTGGGGCGCAGCAATAAAAAAGCATTTTGTTATCTACTAGCGCCGCCCATGAGCACGCTCCCCAACGATTCGAGAAGAAGATTGCAGACCCTCGAGCAACACAGCGAGCTCGGCAGCGGTTTTCAGATCGCCATGCGCGATCTGGACATTCGGGGAGCCGGTAATTTGCTAGGGGGTGAGCAAAGTGGTTTTATGGCCGAGATCGGGTTTGAGATGTATCAAAAAATTTTAGAGGAGGCGATTCGCGAACTCAAACGAAAAGAGTTCAAAGAACTTTTTAAAGAAGAGATTGCCCGGCAAGACGATTATGTTCAGGACTGCACCATCGATACCGATCTTGAGATTCTGATACCCGACGAGTATGTATCGAATATTACCGAGCGATTGTCGCTCTACCAGCGTCTTGATAGTTGCGAGACCGACGAAGAGCTCGAGTGTATGCGCCTCGAGATGATCGATCGCTTTGGCGCCCTGCCCGCTGCGGTCGAGGAATTGTTTATTACGGTTCGCTGTAGAAAAATGGCCTTGCAGCTGGGATTCGAGAAAATGAGTTTGAAAGAAGAGTTGCTACGCTGCTTTTTTATTAATCGTCCGGACTCTCCTTATTTTGAATCCGATACATTTAAAGCGATCATTGCGTATTTGCAAACGCAGACCCGTAGGGGCCAGTTAAAACAAAATGGCCGCAACTTTTTGTTGGTCGTGAGCGAGGTCAGGGGTATGAGCGATGTGCAGCGATTTTTGGAGGAACTGTTGCAGTACCTGCAAAAAAAAGAGGCAATGCCGCAGTAGCCTTGCCTCTTTTATCTTAAAACTGATAAATTACCATCCTTGCTTGGCCACGCCGGCTTTGATGGCGGCCAATGCCTTTTCTTCTCCCATCAGGGTCGTGAGCTTGTTTCCTTTTCCGTCGTTGCCCTGTGCCATATAAGCGCCTTTGGCGGTTTTGGTGATAACGGCATCTTGCATTACGACGCCTTTTTCTTTAGTCTTTACATTGTACGCGGTGATTTGTACGTCTGCCATGTTAAAAGGTTTTCTTGGTTTAGGGGCTGAAGGTACAAGTTCCGTTTCAGAGAAAAAAACCATTTAATCGGGTTGGTTTTCTCGTGGTTTGGGCCTTTGGCCGGTACATATTTACAGAGAACGTTCAATTGCACGACTTCTCTAATTAACATCCCTTTAATCATAACCTTATTTATATGAAAAAAATTATATCTGCGATTTTTTTAACATTCCTCTTCGCTACCACGCGCGCACAAGATCAGCGCAGCCCTGACCTGTATCATTGTTTGTCCGTACATCCCGGGGCCCAATCGCTGGTCAAGCCTTATCTCGAACAGTTTTTATTGCTCGATGCACAGTTGGAAGTTGACGTGCGCTCGCTCATCGAGTCTGAGTTTATTAAAAATCACAACGGTTTGTTATACTTTACCGATCTGGCCTCGGTGGTACGCACGGCCGAGACCCTGGAGCAGCTCGATCGGCAATACGATGCGTTTTTTGCCAGCGCGGCTTCAGTACTGGCTGATCGATTTGCGTCTGAGGGAATTTGCAGGGGCTCTATGGATCCCGACGTATATCGCGAGTTAGTGCTCAACTATTTCGAGACCGAGGTCTTTCTCTTTAAAGACGACCGGGCCAGCACCTTATTTGCCACGCAATTGAATTTTGAATCGGCTCGGGTAATAATGAATAAGCAAGAGGCCGCTTGGCTCTCGGGTGCGGGTGAAGAACTTACGGGTGAGCATCCCGGAGAAAATCAGCCGGTTACCGAAGAATTTTACTGGCCCTTGCTCAATCGAAATTTCGATCTCGAACTCACCGATCCAGAACCAGCTCTTTTACAGATGGCCGCAGTGCAAAAAGAAAAGAACAAGCTCAAAGATATCCTGCAATTCATTTTCAATAACTGGACCGAGATCAAGGGTATCTTGGATTGGCTCACCAACAATTTATTTTATGATTGCAAGCCTTCGGTCACGGCCAGGGTCAGAACGGCCAAAGAAGGCGTTCCTGCCAGTCTGTCGCCGGGCGCTCGCAGGGAGTTTCGCTATGCGGTCTCTCAAAACGGGGTACTGATGGATGGCAAGAGTACCCGCACCCGAATCAAAGCAAGTTTGAAGTTATTTAAAAAGCGTCCGGTGGGTTGGGCCCGTGATAAGGTCTCGTTGGCAGGGATCAACTATTGCTCATTGCAATGGAATGCCTGCGAAGCACTTCCCTGGCCCGCTAATGGCATTCCGTTCTTTCAAGCGGCTAATCACCAACCGTTCAAGTCAACGCTCAACCAGCAGCATCCTTATGCGCTCACCATTAGGGATGTCAACTACGAGTTTTTGACCTTCAAGTTATTTTTTAACCAGCGCGCCATCAAAACCATTTATCTGCTGGGATCGGGAGAGTGTGAGTAGTAGTTGCCAGGTACAACTTTTTATTAAATCGCTATTATGAAACATACGATTCTTGCCTGTTGTCTTTTGTGGGGGCTGCTGGCCTAACCTATTCTTATCGGTGCGCAGCCCCTGCAACGACAATTTGCACTAGGAACCACGTATAGTTTTTTACCGGTCAATAAGATGTTGATCGGACGGGTGGGGCTGGAGCAGATCCCACAAACAACGCTCTGGTTCGATTATAACCGAACCATTAGGCGGTCGTATAAAAAACTGCTTTGGGGAATGGCGGCCTCGGTCAATTACGAGAAGTATTTTTATACGATCGATCGGCCCTTGCCCTATTTTACCCCAGCGCGAGAGAAGTTTATCTTTTTGGCAGGCGGTATCAAGAACGTCGAGCTATTTGGTTATTTCGGAAAGCGCTTCGATCTCTACTGCTCCCCTACATGGCGACTTGGGCTTATGTCAAGACTGGGTCCGGTCTTTCATATCGATCCCTATCCTGAGTCTATAGAATCCAGCGCCAACCTGCTCGATAATGGAACGGGGGTGTTTCGTTTGTACGAGATCTATTTTACACGCCCCAAGTGGTATGTGCCGTATCTGCGCGGAGTACTATCGGTAGAATGGGTCAAACGATTCAAGTCCGGTTTGGAACTGGGGCTCTCTCCTATGGTGTCAATGGCTGCTGCTACGCAAGACGAGGCCTTGTTCATGACGGTGTTGGACGATCCTGCTTATCGGAGTCTCGGCACTTTCAAGATCAAGCGTGGGTTTTATGGAATTAATTTGATCATCGGTAAATAGTGGATATGAAAATTGTTGGCGATGTGCTGCTCTTGTTATTTTTTTTGCTGCTCCGGTTTGTTGCAGTTGCTGCCTGCGATAACTATGATACGCTCAAGCGACTCGCCCCAAGTGCCTCGGAGCGCCCCGAATTATTCAATGCAGGGTTTATCGATGTGGTCAATGGCGGGCAGGTGGCGGCATCGGCAAGGCTCGTTAAACTGCAGATCGGCGAACAAGGAAAATTTAGCGTACCGCTCTCGGTGTTTGGCGGGGTCAGTAATACTTCGTTCGCTACCGCTAGCAACTCCGCATTACTGCGGGGCAACGAACAGTTGATCCATCAGTTTATAACACCACTCAGCGGACTGCTCAATCTTAGCATTGAGGGAACTTGGTTTGTACGACCGCGAAGCCCGGTTACTAAATGGGGATTGCTCTACCAATTGGGAGAGCGGGTGCTCACGGGTCAAAAACTTTCAGGTGCGGGTTTTTTTTCGCAGCAGCGTCCGTATCATTTTGTCAATAGCTACTTGGTTTCGGGGCTTTATTTTCAAACAGGCGCCTGGGAAAAAAGCGATCAAAAAAATGTAGGGGTCTGCTGGCTAGCGCTGCGTTATCATCTCTGTTACTCGGGCCTCAAACAGCTACGGCAATTCTTGCCCGGGTTTACCGGCAATGGTTTATACAGCGGCTATTCGATGGGAATGGGCATAAGGGTCAATAGCCTGATCAATCTAAAAGCCGTTTACTACCAATATCAAAAAGCACCAGAGCCGGATTATTTTTTACCGATCTACCAGTTCTCGTTTAACTATACCGTAAATGGGGTGCGTACTTAAATATCCAACTTGGCATAGCGGGCATGGCTCTCTATGAACTCACGACGCGGAGCCACCTCATCGCCCATCAGCATGCTAAAGATGCGGTCGGCCTCTGCAGCACTGTCAATGGTCACTTGCTTAAGGGTACGCGTGGCAGGATTCATGGTCGTATCCCAGAGTTGATCGGCATTCATCTCTCCCAGACCCTTGTAGCGTTGAATACCTACGGAGTCATCCTTGCCGGCACCGATCTTTTCGACCAACGCCTTGCGCTGCTCCTCGTTGTAGGCATAGGCCTGCTCTTTTCCTTTCTTGACCAAATAGAGCGGAGGTTGGGCAATGTATACATAGCCTTGTTCGATCATCGCCTTCATATAGCGAAAGATAAACGTAAGGATCAGTGTGGCGATATGCGAACCGTCTACATCGGCATCGGTCATAATGATTAGCTTATGATAGCGAAGCTTACTCATGTCGAGCGCCTTGGGATCTTCGGGTGTACCGATCTTAACGCCTAGTGCCGTAAACATGTTGCGGATCTCTTCGTTGTCGTAGATCTTATGCTCCATGGCTTTTTCTACGTTGAGGATCTTACCGCGCAGCGGAAGGATGGCCTGAAAACTCCGGTCTCTTCCTTGCTTGGCGGTACCGCCGGCCGAGTCTCCCTCGACCAAGAATAACTCGCAGCGGTCCGGATCGCGATCGGAGCAATCGGCCAGTTTACCGGGCAGACCGCCTCCGCTGAGTACCGACTTGCGTTGCACGAGCTCACGCGCTTTGCGGGCCGCGGCACGGGCCTGGGCCGCTAAAATTACTTTGGCTACAATGTTCTTAGCTTCTTTGGGATTTTCTTCGAGATAGGCCTCAAGCACTTTCGATACCGTGCTATCGACCACTCCCATCACTTCGTTATTGCCCAGCTTGGTCTTGGTCTGTCCTTCGAATTGAGGTTCGGGAACTTTGACCGAGATAATGGCGCTGAGTCCTTCGCGAAAATCATCTCCTTCAATTTCTACCTTGGCCTTTTCGAAAAGACCATTGCGATCGCCATAACTTTTAAAGACACGGGTCAGCGCACGACGAAAGCCCGACACGTGGGTGCCTCCTTCGATGGTATTGATGTTGTTGACGTACGAGTAAATATGTTCGTTGTAACTGTCGTTATAACTAAGGGCCACCTCTACGGCTACGTTCGTGGTCTCGTCCCTTCCTTCCACCGCGATCACTTTTGGTATAAGCGGGCTGCGACCGGCATTGTTATCGAGCATCTCCACGAATTCTACGATGCCCCCTTCGCTGTAAAATGTTTTTTCGTAGGGAGCCCCATTCTCTACCTCGCGCAGATCGCAAAGCTGAATGCGCACGCCGCGGTTTAGATACGCCAGTTCACGCAGGCGTCCTTCTAAGATCTCTTTGTTATACGTGGTGGTTATAAAAATGCTACCATCGGGCCAAAACTGTACGCGCGTACCGGTGCTGTCGCTGTTGCCAATCTCGCGAACGGCATACTGCGGTACACCGATCTTATATTCTTGCTCAAAGACTTTTCCTTCGCGCTGTACCGTTACATGCAGTTTGGTGCTAAGCGCGTTCACGCAACTCACGCCCACACCATGCAATCCCCCGGATACTTTATAGGAATCCTTATCGAATTTTCCCCCCGCATGTAGCACGGTCATCACTACTTCGAGGGCCGATCTTTTTTCTTTGGTGTGCATGGCGGTGGGAATACCGCGTCCGTCGTCTTGCACCGAAACCGAATTGTCTTCGTGAATGGAAACCTTGATGTTCTTGCAATAACCGGCCAGCGCTTCGTCGATCGAGTTGTCGACCACTTCATAGACCAGGTGATGCAGTCCTTTAACGCCAATGTCGCCAATGTACATGGCGGGGCGTTTACGAACCGCTTCTAATCCTTCTAATACCTGGATGCTGTCGGCACTATATTGCGCGTTGGAGGCTCCTTTTTCTGGCTGATTTTCGATGCTCATAGGGTTGGTTTCTCGCTGCTTTTTTGACCCCTTTTTTGGGTACGTGCAAATCTACTGAAACCCCTTGGGGAAACCCTTTTTTTTGAGCCCTTTTTTGACCCTTTTTTGCCCTGTTTTCGGAGCTGATTTTAGCAGCTATTTTTTAACGATCTGGGCCACCAGATTGGCTTCGGCACAGACCTTGCCACCCACATAGATGGTGCCTTTCATTTCGCAGATACCGCGACGAATCGGGGCGGCCAGTTCCATCTTGAGCAACAGCGTGTCGCCGGGCTTGACCATTTGCTTAAACTTGCAATTATCGATCTTAAGAAAATACGTGTCGTACTCACCTTCGCCACTCAGGTTGATGGCCAAGATACCGCCACATTGGGCCAGGGCCTCGATCTGCAGCACGCCGGGCATAACGGGGTTACCCGGAAAATGCCCCTGAAAGAACCACTCGTTAAAGGTGACGTTCTTGACGCCCACAATATGGGTATCGCTTAGCTCAATGACTTTATCGACCAATGCAAACGGAAAACGGTGGGGCAGGGTTCTTTCGATGCGCTGTTGATCGTATACGGGAGGCAGGCTGGGATCGTAAGTGGGCACATCGCGCGTGTGCTTATTCTTTTTGATGTATTGCTTGATCTTGCGCGCAAAGGCCACATTGCTACTGTGTCCGGGACGATTGGCAATAATGCGCGCCTTGATGGGATAGCCGATCAGTGCCAGATCGCCTACCACGTCTAATAATTTGTGGCGGGCCGGCTCATTGGGAAATCGCAGGTCCAAATTGTTCAGATAGCCTTCGCTCTTTACTTCTATCTTTTCTTTTTTGAATATTTTTTTAAGCCGATCCAGCTCTTCTTTCTCTACGGGTCTGTCAACGACCACGATCGCATTGTTTACATCACCGCCTTTGATCAAATTATTATCGATGAGCGCTTCGAGTTCGTGCAAAAAGCAAAAGGTGCGACAGGGCGCGATCTCTTTTTTAAAATCTCGTATGGCTTTTAATCCGGCATGTTGTGTTCCCAGCACCGGAGAATTAAAGTCGATCAGGGTGGTAATTTGATATTCCATAGCAGGCATGGCTACCATCTCTACCCGCTTTGCTTCGTCGTAGTGAAAAATATTTTCATCGATGCTATACCACACTTTGGCCGCATCTTGTTCTTGTACACCGGCCTTTTCTATCAGTTCCACAAAGGGTCCTGAGCTGCCATCCATAATCGGAACCTCTGGACCGTTGATCTCTAGCAGACAGTTATCGACACCCATGCCCACCAGGGCGGCCAGTACATGCTCCACGGTACTTACTTTAACGCCTTCGCTCTCGAGCGTGGTGCCGCGGCTGGTATCGGTCACCAGATCGCAATCGGCTTTGATAATGGGTTGACCGGGCAGATCGGTCCGCTTAAACTGTAACCCGAAACCCGGATTGGCCGGTTGCAGGGTCAGGTCGGCCAGTATGCCCGTATGCAGTCCGGTACCAGCGATGGTGACGGCCGAACCTAGGGTATGTTGCTTGTCGGGATTAAAGGATTTGGCCATGAGAGGTGGATTAGTGGCTGCAAAGATAACACTTACCCCAGGCATGCGAAAGGGGCTATCTATTTACTTGATTTCAAGTCTTTTATGATGTTTTCGAGTTCTTTGATCCGCTTTTCTAACTCGGGTAGCTGCCGGCTCAGGGCCTGGCTGCGCAGGGCCTGGGTGTAATCGTAGGCGGGCGTGCCGGTAACAGCCTTGCCATTTTCGATCGATTTAGAGACCCCGCTTTGGGCATTGACCTTGGCGCCATCGCCCAACGTAATATGACCCACAATACCGGCCTGTCCGCCGATCATGACCCCTTTTCCGATCTTGGTGCTGCCACTAATACCGGCCTGGGCCGCAATGACCGTGCTGTCGCCCACTTCTACATTATGGGCCACTTGTATCAGGTTATCGAGTTTGGCTCCCTTTCGAATAAGCGTAGAACCAATGGTGGCTCGATCGATGGTGGTGTTGGCGCCGATCTCTACGCCGTCTTCTATAATTACATTACCAATTTGCGGAACTTTTTGCAAGCTGCCATCGGCCTTGGGTGCAAATCCAAATCCATCACTACCAATAACAGTGCCGGCATGAACAATAACCCGATTGCCCAGTTGGCACTGGTGATAGATCTTTACGCCGGCATGCAATACCACATTATCTCCCAGGGTTACGTTGTTTCCGATATAACAGTGCGGATAGATCTTGCAATTCTTTCCGACCGACACTTGTTCTCCAATGTAGGCGAACGCACCGACAAAGATCTGCTCGCCCAAAGTAGCACTCGGTGCAATGAACGAAGGCTGCTGTATACCCGTTAGCGAAGAGGCTTGCAATTGTTGGTAGGTATCTAACAAAGTGGCAAAAGAAGAATAGGCATCACTAACGCGTAGCAGCGTGGCGCTGACCGGCTCTCGCAAAACAAGATCGTTGTTGAGAATAATAAGGGAGGCCTTGGTCGTATAGAGGTACTCCTCGTATTTGGGATTCGACAAAAAGGCCAATTGCCCTGTGATGGCTTCTTCGATCTTTCCGAATGAATGCACGATCACCTCCGGATCTCCCTGTATAGTGGCTCCAATAAGCGGGGCAAGTTGGGCGGCGGTAAACTGCATCATAGGTGAACGACTCTTTTTTAATGGCGACACTACCATTTCGGTAGGCCTTATTTGAATTAGATCTTATGGTGCCCCGGATAACAAATATATTCTTTGCTGATCTCTCCAAAGGCCAAACTGCTGCCGTAATTGATAAGCGCATTGTCGACCTCTGAGATATCTTTTACCGTACCATCCTTAAAGAGAATATGAATTCTTTCGTCTTTCGGATTGTAGGTCGTATTGCTGGCCTTGCCGGTAAACACGAAATAACCGGCCTCTTCTTCGGTAATTCCCAGTTGCTGAGCGGTCTGTTTGCGAAGCTCGGCCAGACGCATCTCGCCAATGGGTTCTTTCAAGAAACGGATCTTGAGTAATTTTCGCTCGGTAACCAGTCGGCTTAGTGTAGAAAGAACTTTGTCGGGATGATAGCACCAGTTTTTGATGCTGGCCATCACGTCGTGATCGTCAAGACGACAAAAGCGATCCAAATGCTGCTTGATGGTAGCGCCGGCCTCGCGGTTTTGTAAAAAAAAGTTCAGATCGGAGCTGGCGGCCTGCAAGGCAATGCCCTGTTGCAAAAGTTCCAGCACGCGTTTAAAGATCAAGACCACCGTCATCTCGGCGCTCACCACGGTCTTATGCAAATAGACCTGCCAGTACATTAGGCGACGACTGATCAAAAATTTCTCGATCGAGAAGATGGCTTTTTCTTCGACCATTAGATCTCCGTCCTTTACGGCCAGCATCTTTAAAATACGGTCATAGCCGATGACCCCCTCGGCCACACCGGTAAAGAAACTATCACGATTTAGATAATCCATGCGGTCCACATCGAGCTGTCCGGAAATAAGCTGGTGCAAAAAGCGTTTGGGATAGGTATCGGTAAAAATAGAGATGGCCGTACTAAGCTGTCCGCTAAAAACGGTATTGAGCTGCTCCATGAGCAGGAGCGACAGCGTTTCGTGATGCAGGCCGGGTATCAGCACTTTTTCTAGCGCGTGCGAGAAAGGACCGTGCCCGCCGTCGTGAAGCAAAATGGCCAGTTTGGCACCCAGCTCTTCTTCTTCGGTAATGGGAACCCCCTTGCTTTTTAACTCAGCGAGGGCAATACCCATTAGGTGATAGGCTCCCAACGAGTGATGCAATCGGGAATGCATGGCCCCGGGGTAGACCAGGTGCGCAAAGGCCATTTGATGAATATTGCGCAGCCGCTGGTAATAGGGATGAGAGATCAATTCCAGGACAAGGGGATGATCGATGGTAATGAAACCGTAGACCGGATCGTTGATTATTTTTCTGACGGCAGGGGAGGTAGACATTTTGTTAAAGCCGCAAGGGCCATCTGCAAAAATACAAAGGCTGGCTTTAAAAAGCTAAATTTGAGCCCATGGCACTGGCAAGGATCATATGGGTCGATGACGAGATCGAAAGCCTTCGCTCCCAGCAACTTTTTTTAGAGAACAAAGGCTATCAGGTCGAGACCTTTACCAATGGATTTGAGGCCATTGACTATGTAAAGGAACATCCTGTCGACGTGGTGCTCATCGACGAGAGCATGCCCGGTATAACCGGTCTGGAGACACTTGCCAAGATCAAAGAGATCAACCGTTCACTGCCCGTGGTGCTGATTACCAAGAACGAGACCGAGAATTTAATGGATGATGCCATCGGCTCTCAGATCAGTGACTACCTGATAAAGCCGGTCAATCCCAACCAGGTCTGGCTGAGTCTAAAAAAGATCATCGACAACAAACGACTCGTGGCCGAGAAGACCACGTCGGCCTACCAGCAACAGTTTCGGCATCTGTTTACCGCACTCAACAGCAACCCCGATCACCGCGAGTGGAGAGATATCTACAAGAAGTTGGTGTATTGGGAGCTCGAGATGCAACGCACCGACAGCCCCGAGATGCAAGAGGTATTGCAAACCCAAAAGGCAGAGGCCAATACCGAGTTCTTTAAATTTATCAGTAAGCAATATGCGGGTTGGATACAAGACCCCGCGTCGGCTCCGGTAATGAGCCAGACCTTACTGCGTAACAAAGTAATTCCCCAACTCGAAAAGGACGTTCCGCTATTTTTTATTTTGATCGATAATCTTCGGTTCGATCAGTGGAAGGCCATTGAGCCGATACTATTGCAAAATTTCAGACGTACCGAAGAAGATAGTTTTTACAGCATTCTGCCCACGGCCACCCAGTATGCGCGCAACGCAATTTTTTCGGGGTTATTACCCGCGGAGATGCAAAAGCAGTATCCGCAGTATTTTAAGCACGACGAAGAAGAGGGTGGTAAAAATCTTTTTGAAGAGGAGTTGCTGCGCGCCCACTTGCAACGGCTGGGAAAAGGCTCCCTGCGGGTGCATTATACCAAGGTGCTCAATAACCAGTCGGGTCTGGAGTTGCAACAGCAGATCCATAATTTACTGAGCAATGACCTTACTATAATCGTTTACAATTTTGTGGATATGCTCAGCCATGCCCGTACCGAAATGGAGGTGCTAAAAGAGCTGGCCGGCGACGAAAGCAGTTACCGCAGTGTAACGGCTTCGTGGTTTGAGCATTCTCCCTTGCACCAGGCGCTCAAGCGTATTGCCGACAAACGTTGCAAGATCGTGTTGGCTACCGACCATGGCAGCATTCGGGTGCATACCCCTTGCAAAGTGGTGGGCGACAAACAGACCACGACCAACCTGCGCTACAAGCACGGGCGCAACTTGCAATACGAACCCAAAGACGTGCTGGCCTTTCGCAATCCTTCGCAGGCGGGACTGCCGAGTCCGGCCATCAACTCGTCGTACATTTTTGCCAAGGGCGATCATTTTCTGTGCTATCCCAACAACTACAATCATTATGTAAATTATTACCGCAATACGTTTCAGCACGGAGGTATTAGTTTAGAAGAAATGATCGTGCCTGTCATCACCTTACAATCGCGTACCTTTATAAATCAGTATGAAGTACAACCAGACAACCCTTGATAAGCTAGAGGCCATTCCCGAGCAGGCCGGTTACATTCTGCGCTACGAAAGAGGAACTTTTCAGAGCGGCTACTGTATTTTGGAATCGAAAAAAGTAGTGGTGCTCAATAAATTCTTACCCATCGAAGGGCGTATCAACACGCTGATCGATCTGATTCCTCAACTATCAATCGATCCGGGGATGCTCTCGCAAGAATCCGCTAAACTCTTTGATGAAATTATTCTAATGCGGGCATGACCTGTCCTCCGTTGCACATTAGTTTTTTAGGTACCGGCACCAGTGGCGGGGTCCCTATGATTGCTTGTGATTGTGAGGTCTGCTGCTCTACCGATTCGCGTGACAAGCGACTTCGCTCAAGTATATTGGTCCGATCGGCCACCACGACCCTGGTGGTCGATACCGGTCCTGATTTTCGCTACCAGATGCTTCGAAAAAAAGTACGGCATCTCGATGCGGTCCTCTTTACCCATCCACACAAAGATCATCTGGCTGGTCTCGATGATATAAGAGCCTACAATCACTTTGGACAAAAGCCCATGCAGGTCTTTGCCGATTCGCTGACCGAAGAAGCGCTTCGCCGCGATTTTTATTATGCCTTTGCAGAGTCTCGTTATCCGGGTATTCCCGAGTTGCAATTGCAAACCATTGCAGAAGCACCCTTTTGGGTAGGCGATATTCCGGTGCAGCCCATTCAGGTCTGGCATCACCGCATGCCGGTGCTGGGTTTTCGCTTTGGGCATTTTACCTACATTACCGATGCCAACCGAATCGAAAAAGAAGAGCTGCAAAAAATAAAGGGAAGCGACGTGTTAGTGCTCAATGCCCTTCGCAAAGAAGCGCACCTGTCTCATTTTACACTCAGCCAAGCCGTTGAATTAATTAAAGCGCTACAGGTGCCAAAGGCGTATCTGACGCATCTGTCTCATCAAATGGGATTGCATGCGAGCGTCGCTGCCGAACTGCCCCCGGGCATTGCGCTTTCGTATGATGGGCTGGAGCTGGAATTGCCTGAAAAAATATAACTAACAACTGTTAGTGTACTCGCTGAAATCCCTACCTTCGCGACTATGAAATTTGAGACCTCCGATCTAACCCAAGAAGTGGCCGCTGCCGCTCGTGATTTTGCGAAGCAACATATATTACCACATGTTATGGAGTGGGACGAAGCGCAGTTTCTTCCTGTCGACACGCTGCGTTCGTTGGGCCAATTAGGAATGATGGGGGTGCTGGTGCCCACTGAATATGGCGGCGCCGGACTTAGTTATGCAGAATATAAAGTGGTGATCGAAGAGATCGCAGCTGTCTGCGGCTCGGTGGGATTGAGTGTGGCGGCGCATAATTCGCTATGCACCGGACATATTTTACTGGCGGGAAGCGAAGCGCAAAAGAAAAAATGGTTACCTGCACTGGCCAGCGCCGCACAGATCGGTGCCTGGGGTTTGACCGAGGCCAATACCGGAAGCGATGCAGGCAACATGCGTTGCACGGCCGTTAGAAAAGGAGACCAGTGGGTAATTAATGGTACCAAAAACTGGATTACCCATGGCATTAGTGCGGGCATTGCCGTAGTGCTTTGCAGAACCGGTGAGCCCCGCACCAGCAACAATTGCACCGCCTTTGTCGTAGAGCGCGGTACGCCCGGATTCAGGGCCGGAAAAAAAGAAAATAAATTGGGAATGCGCGCCAGCGAAACGGCCGAGTTGATCTTTGAGGATTGTGTGATCTCCGACGAGAATAGATTGGGAGCGGTCGGCGATGGATTTAAACAAGCCATGAAGATCCTCGACGGAGGACGCATTTCTATTGCGGCCCTTTCGTTGGGAATTGCCCGCGGCGCTTACCAGGCCGCTTTGCGCTATGCACAAGAAAGACAACAGTTCGATAAGCCGATCGCAAGTTTTCAGGCCATCTCGTTTAAGTTGGCCGATATGGCCACCGAAATCGAAGCCGCCGATCTGCTTATTCAACAAGCCTGCGATCTAAAGGATCGTCACTTGCCGGTAACCAGCGCCTCGGCCATGGCCAAGTATTATGCCAGCGAAGTGGCCGTGCGAGTCGCTACCGATGCCATACAGATATTCGGAGGCTACGGATATACCAAAGATTTTCCGGTAGAGAAATTTTATCGCGACGCCAAGCTTTGTACTATAGGAGAAGGCACCAGTGAAATTCAAAAACTGGTTATAGCGCGGCAGTTGCTAAAGGCCTAGGCGATAGAAAAGGGTCAGCGCTAACTAACGAACCTCCTGCCACTCCACTAATTTTTTGTAGATCCCGTTTTGGGCAATCAGTTCTTCGTGCTTGCCACGCTCGGCGATCTTTCCTTTTTGCAGCACGATGATCTCGTCGGCATGTCGTATGGTCGAAAGCCGGTGCGCAATAACGATGCTGGTGCGTTGCTGCATCATGTTATTGATGGCTTCTTGCACCAATCTTTCGCTTTCGGTATCGAGCGAAGAAGTGGCTTCGTCTAAGATCAGGATCGGAGGATTTTTGAGCAGGGCTCTGGCAATGGTCAGTCGTTGCCGCTCACCACCGCTAAGTTTGCTGCCGCGATCACCCACGTTGGTTTGATAGCCTTCTTCTTTGGCCACGATAAATGCGTGCGCATTGGCAATGCGGGCTGCTTTTTCGATCTCGTCAGCGGTGGCAGTGGGTCGTCCAAGGGCAATATTGGCAGCGATGCTGTCATTAAAGACGATGGGCTCTTGGGTAACGATACTCATTAATCGTCGCAGCGAAGAGAGGCTATATTTTTTTATGTTGATGCCATCTAAGAGCACCTCGCCCGCAGTTACATCATGAAAGCGCGGCACCAGATCGGCCAGTGTTGACTTGCCCGATCCGGAAGCACCCACTAGTGCAATGGTCTTTCCTTTGGGAATTACCAGGTCGATCTTATCTAAGATGAGTGTATCGCCATAGCTAAATTCGACGTTTTTAAATTCAATGGAATGAGAGAACGTTTCTATGGCAATAGGATGGGAGTCTTCGTTGACCGTAATAGGGGCATTGAGGATCTCTTCTATTCTTGTAATGGCCGCCGATCCCTTTCGCATGTTGCTAAACGAAGTAGCCAGGGCCTTGGCCGGGTTGATCATATTGTAGAAGATGCCCAGAAATCCTATAAAAACAGCCGCATCGATCAACTGCTCTTGCAATACCAGTTTGCCACCATAGTACAACACGGCGGTAAAGAGCGTCACGCCCATTACCTCGGAGAGCGGTGAGGCCAGGTCTCTTCTATAGCCGATCCGGTTGCGGGCCAGGCGTAGTCGCTCATTGCCAAGTTTGAATTTTTCGCGCAGCAGTGACTCTACCCCAAAGGCCTTGATAACACGAAGCCCGCCAAGTGTTTCGTCGAGTACAGCCAGTGTTTCTCCGAATTTTTGTGCCACCTCTTGCGAGATCTTTTTTAGCGAGCGGGTAATGCGCCCAACCACCAGCCCCAGCACGGGTATCAATATCAATATAAAAAGGGTAAGGGGCACACTGATCGAAAAAAGAAAAGCCAGCGTTAGCAAGATCGTGAGCGGATCACGAATCCATCCTTCGAGTGCGCCGATCACCGATACCTCTACTTCGTTGACATCATTGGTCATACGGCTTAGCAAATCGCCTTTGCGCTTTTCGGTAAAGTAGCCGATCGGCAACTGCAGTACCTTATCGTAAAGATCTTCGCGCAGCTGGTTGACCAGTTGATGCTTGATGGGGTTGAGGGTGTAGTAAGCCAGGTATAAAAAAAGATTCTTTCCTAAAATAAATACGATCATTAGCCAACAGATAATGGCCAGGGCCGCCAGTTGTCCGTCTTGCTCTACCCGTTGTTGCAAGAACTGATTGACCGTATCGAGTACTAGATTTTGTCCGCTGCTAGCGGGCAGGGCCTCTTTGCCGGTAAAGATCAGTTGTAAAAAAGGCATCAGCATGCCGATCGATACGATCGAAAAAAAGATGCTCAGTACAATAAAAAGAAAGTAGAGGGCAATACGACCCTTGTAATCTGTTAAATAAGTAAAAATCCGGGCATAAGACCTCATGGGATTGCTGGCTGATCGGAGCAAAGTAACTACTTTTACAGGGACCTCAATCAATTTATATGGAAGAAGGAAAAAGGCAAAAGCAGATCGCCGGTCTGTTGAACGAAGAGATGAATGGGATCTTTCAGCGACTGGGTCTTACCATGATCGAAGGTGGAATGGTATCGATCTCTTCGGTTAAGGTTACCTCCGATCTGCTCGAGGCTCGTTTCTATTTGAGTTTTTTTCAGGTCAACAATCCGCAGGCGGCCCTGCATAAGATCGAGGAGCGTCATCACGAAATAAAAAAAGAATTGGCAGGTCGGGTCCGTCACCAGTTGCGCAGCATTCCTGTGCTCAAATTCTTTCGCGACGACACCCTCGACCATGTCTTTAAAATGGAAAAGTTGTTTCAGCGTATCGAGTCCGAACGCAAGGACTCCTCTAAAAAAACGGGTTCCTGAACCTATAGTGCATGTACCTTCTTTTTGCCTGGCGTTATTTTAAAGCCAAAAAATCTACGCAGGCCATCAATCTGATCGCCTGGACCAGCATGGGAGCCATGGTGGTGGGTACGGCAGCCCTTATTTTGGTGCTAAGCGTTTTCAATGGATTCGAGGGCATGGTCAAGTCGTTGTATTCTTCTTTCTATCCCTCTTATAAAATAAGTTCGGTAAATGGCAAGACCCTCCAGTTGCAAGAAGAGCAGCTGCGGGCCATTGCAGCCTTGCCCGGTGTAACGGCCTTGTCGCGGGTGGTCGAAGAAAAAGCCATGCTACAGGCTGGCGAGAGCCAGACCATGGTACAACTGAAGGGTGTTGAAACCAGTTATAGCCGGGTTAGTGGCGTTGCCAACCATCTGGTTAATGGAAACTTTCAACTTGGAACGGCCGAGCAACCCCAGGTGATATTGGGAGCCGGTGTGGCGGATGCGCTGGGCATTTATTCCGATCGCAATTTGTTTCCCCTTACTGTTTATTTGCCACAAAAGACCAGCAGCTTGCAACTTGATTGGACCCGCGATATTCGAATGGGTTCGCTGCAGACCGCCGGCACCTTTATGATTCAGCAAGACTTTGATAACCGCTATGCCATTGTGCCCATTGGCTTTTTGCAAGCCTCACTGGGTCTGGCCCCCACGGTTTGCAGTGCCGTAGAAATTGCCACCGATGCCAATGCCTCTGCTACATCGTTACGGGCTTCGTTACAAAAGATCGTGGGCGAAAATGGCAGGGTGCAAGACCGCTATCAGCAAAACCAAACCTTGTATGCCGTTATGCGTACCGAGCGTTGGATCGTATATGCCGTGCTCTCGTTAATCTTGGTCGTAGCGGCCTTTACCATGATCGGTGCCCTGACCATGCTGGTACTCGAAAAGCAAAAAGATATTAGCGTATTACAAGCCCTCGGTGCAAACCGCACCGGTATACTTCGTATTTTTTTAGCAGAAGGATTGCTGCTGGCCGCCGGGGGCGCCGGTGTAGGGATGTTACTGGCCACTACATTGGCCTGGTTGCAGATACGGTATCATTTGATTCCGTTACAAGGCGGAAGTTTTTTAATCGATTATTATCCGGTAGCGTTACGGGCCGTAGATTTTTTATTGGTAGGCGCTACCGTATTGGTCATTGCCCTGCTGGCTTCTTGGCTTCCGGCGTACAAGGCGTCGCGTACGGCCTTTCAGTTGCGAACCGAATAATCGATCAATGGGCATCAATAGTCTCCCAGTGTCTCCGGAAGTTGAGACAGCGCGCTGGCCAGCTGTGCATCGTTGGGTGCAATACCATGCCACTCGTGGGTGCCTTCCATAAAATCGACTCCTTTGCCCATAGCCGTCTTCATCAAGATCACAATGGGTTTTCCTTGTCCGGTCATCGATCTGGCTTTTTCGAGCGTGGCTACCGTATCGTCCATATCATTGCCATTCATGTGCAGCACGGTCCAATTAAAGGCGCTGAACTTAGCGGCCAGATCGCCCAGCGACATCACTTTGTCGGTAGGTCCGTCAATTTGTTGTCCGTTCCAGTCGATGGTGGCAATTAGGTTATCTACTTTATGATGGGCCGCAAAGAGCACTGCTTCCCAGATCTGTCCTTCGTTTAGTTCGCCGTCTCCGTGTAGCGAGAAGACCAATTCTTTTTTTCCATTGAGTTTTTTGCTCAGGGCCGCTCCCGCTGCCACACTTAATCCCTGTCCCAGCGAACCCGATGCAATACGGATACCGGGCAAGTGTTCGTGGGTGGCCGGATGTCCCTGTAGTCTGGAGTTGATCTTGCGAAAAGTGGACAGTTCTGTCTTGTCAAAATAGCCCGCTCTGGCCAGCGTGGCATAAAAAATGGGAGAGATGTGACCATTCGACAAAACGAAAACATCTTCGTCGGTGGCATTCATATCGAAAGAGGGATCATGTTTCATGACCCTGAAGTAAAGGGCAGCGAAATAATCGGCACAACCCAGCGAACCACCCGGATGGCCACTGTTGACAGCGTGTACCATGCGAACGATATCTCTGCGAAGTTGGGTGGCAATAGATCGAAGCTCGGCAGTAGAGGCGGCCATAATTCTGTTTTTTACAAATGTGCGTGCTTTTTTTAAATTGAAGCGGGGTGTCGAAAATTGGTGGGTAAACTTTCTTAGTTTTGTGCTATGGCAGAAGATATACAATCCATTAGTGCCGTCGCCCAAGAGCAAATGAAAAAAGCGATCGGCCATCTGGAGGCCGAATTGGTCAAGATTAGGGCCGGCAAGGCCAATCCTCAAATGTTCGATGGCTTGGTGGTTGATTATTACGGATCTCCCGTGCCCATCAACCAGGTGGCCAATATAAGTGTGATGGATGCGCGCACGCTGAGCATTCAGCCCTGGGAAAAAAATATGGTGCAGCCCATCGAGAGGGCCATCATTGCTGCCAACATGGGCGTTACCCCGCAAAACGACGGAGCCATCATTCGCATCTTTATGCCCCCGCTTACCGAGGAGCGTCGCCGCGAACTGGTTAAGCGTTGCCAGGGCGAGGGCGAACAAACCAAAGTAGCCGTTCGCAATATTCGTCGCGATGCCCTGGAGGGTATTAAACGATTGCAAAAAAATGGACTCAGCGAAGATGCCTCTAAAGATGCCGAGGCGGGTGTTCAGCAACTCACCGATAAATACATCGGTCTTGTCGACACGCATTTATCTTCTAAAGAAAAAGAGATCATGTCGGTTTGATCTTCGGGCTTCTGTTGGTAAGGTATACACCGGCCAGTATCAGCAACAAACAACTCAGTTCTATCCACGTGATCTTCTCGTTATCGAGCAGACCCCAGCCAATGGCTACAAAGGGAATGCCATAGGTAACCAGCGAAGCGAATAGTCCGCCGGCTCTTTTTACCAACGAATAGAATAAGATCGTGGCCAGCCCGCTGCCGATAATACCCAAAGCCGCACTCGAGCCAATGGCCGATTGTATAGCGGCAGACGAGAGGTCATGCTCAAAGAAACCAAAGTACCACAGGAGCAGCAGGGCAGGTGGCAGCATAAAAGAGACCGAAACCGAGGCCAGGTGCAAGGGGTTGATGCCTTGCAAGCGATGACTGACCATGTTTACATTAACACCATAGAGTATGGTAGCGGTAACAGGTAAGAGTACATAACCCAGATTTTCTAAACTGATGGTTTTTTCGCCAAGCAACACGGGCAGCAGGGTCAGCAGGGCCAACCCCAAAAAACCGATCAGCAGCCCCACCCATTTTTCGAGTGCGATCTTATCGCCATAAAAAATTACGCCGATCAGCACCACCCAGATCGGAGAAAGCGAGTTCATGATGCCGCCCAACGATCCGTCGATGCGGGTTAGCGCAATAGCGAATGAAAAGGCAGGCAGCAGGTTACCGATAAAGGCACTAAAGACCACCAGCGGTAATTTGCCTTGCGGAATCTTTGAAAGATGAAGCAGGCCAAAGGGGAGCAACACTAACGCTGCCGCCACAATGCGCAGCGAGGCGATCTGGGTACCGGTGAGAGCAGCGGTGCTATCTTTCATTAATTTAAAAGAGCTGCCCCAAATAAGGCAGAGTAATAAAAACAGGATCCATTTTAAGAAGGGGCTAGATTTCATGGGGCAAAGGTCAAGAAAAAAATGCGCTTACCCATATTATTTAATCTCTCATTTTTAGGATCGGACCAATCGCTTACATTTGTGCTTTATCGCTATGTCGCAACCCACCCACTACCAGATTAGCCTTCCGCAGTTCGAAGGCCCCTTCGATCTCTTGCTTTTTTTTATAGAAAGAGACGAGCTTGATATTTACAATATTCCCATTACCAAGATCACCAATGACTTTCTCGATTATATCCATCAGCAAGATGAGTTGAACGTAGAACTGAGCAGTGAATTTATTTTGTTCATCTCTACGCTCATGCGCATCAAGGCCAAGATGCTGTTGCCTCGCAAAGAACTTGATGCCGATGGTAACGAGATCGATCCGCGCGCCGAACTGGTCAGCAAGATTCTCGAGTACAAGCGCTTTAAAGAGGCGTCGGCCCAAATGGCCGAGATGGAAGCGCTCCGTATGCTGATGGCTCGACGGGGCAATATTCAAAAAGAACTCTCTGCCATTGGCGAAGAGGCCAGCGAAGGAACCGAGATTACCCAGCTTACGCTTTTCAAATTAATGAAGGCCTTCGAAAAGGCCATGCAGAAATATAGTGACCGGGTCAATAAGCCCGTGCACACCGTGGTGCGCTACAATTATACCATGGAGGGCAGTCGTACAGCCATGCTTCAAATGGCGAAAAAAGAAAGAACCATTTCTTTTGAACGCATCTTCGATGCATGCGAGAACAGGGTGCATGCCATCTTTTTGTTCTTGTCGTTACTAGAACTGGTACAGCTGCATTACCTGAACATCATCATTGGTCAGGGAAAGAATAACTTCATTATCGAGTACGACGAGAAGGGGGCTGCCGAGGCCGAAGCGCAGGCCCTGCAAACGGTCGATCCTACACTCAATTAATTAATTGATCTCACTGACTTGAACGGAGGCCAGCTGACGAACGGCCTTTACAATGGCGGCTGTGTCGTAACCGCATTCGCGGTGTAGTTCGGCAGGGGTACCATGCTCGACAAGTACATCAGGAATACCCAGCCTGTGAAGATCTAGTTTGTATCCATGCTCGGCCATAAATTCTAGTATAGCCGAACCGAATCCACCCTTAATGGTGCCATCTTCTACGGTCAAGATCTTTTGATAACGGCCACAGATATGATGCAAGAGTTCTTCGTCGAGGGGTTTTACAAAACGCATGTCGTAATGACCGGGGTTCAACCCATCGGTACGCAGTTCGCGAAGGGCCGCTGCGGCAAAATTGCCCGGATGGCCAAGGCTAAGAATGGCGATCTCTTCTCCTTCTTTGAGTGTTCTTCCTTTACCTATCGCTATGGCCTCCATAGGTGTTCTCCAATCGGGCATAACGCCCTCTCCGCGCGGGTAGCGAATAACGAATGGATGCTTGTTGCTCTCGAGTTGGGCGGTATACATTAGGTTGCGAAGCTCCGACTCGTTCATGGGCGCACTGATGATCATGTGCGGAATGCACCTAAAATAGGCAATGTCGTAGCAGCCGTGATGGGTGGGACCATCGTCTCCGACCAGTCCGGCCCTGTCGAGACAAAAGATAACAGGCAGTTTTTGAATGGCTACATCGTGTACCACCGAGTCGTAGGCCCGCTGCATAAACGATGAGTAGATATTGCAAAACACTTTCATGCCTTGCGTGGCCATACCGGCGCTGAGCGTTACCGCATGTTGTTCGGCAATGCCCACATCGAAGGCACGATGCGGCATTTTCTCCATCATAAACTTAAGGGAGGAGCCCGATGGCATGGCAGGAGTAATGCCTACGATCTTTTCGTTTTGTTCGGCCAGTTCAATGATCGTATGACCAAACACATCTTGGTATTTGGGGGGCTGTGGTCCGTCTTTCTTTTTTTGAACGATCTCTCCGGTTACCTTATCGAAGAGACCGGGTGCATGCCACTTGGTCTGGTCTTTTTCGGCCAGGGCATATCCCTTTCCTTTGGTGGTGATGATGTGCAAGATCTTGGGACCCGGAATCTCGCGCAGGTCTTTTAAGGTCTCTACCAGCTTAGCGATGTTGTGTCCGTCGATGGGCCCGAAGTAACGCAGCTGAAGCGCCTCGAACAGATTGGCGCTGCTGCTAATGATCCCTTTTAGACCTTCGGTGAGTTTGTGGGCCATGGACCGACTAAAATTTTTGCCGCGTGGCAACCGCCCCAGCAGATTCCAGACATCATCCTTTAATTTATTGTACGTCGGCGAAAGAGTGATATCGGTCAGGTATTCTTTTAAGGCACCGACATTGGGATCGATACCCATGCAATTATCGTTGAGAATAATCAGCATGTCGGCATCGGCCACGCCGGCATGGTTCATGCCTTCGAAAGCAAGGCCCGCTGTCATGGCTCCGTCTCCTATAACCGCGACCACTTTTCGATCTGTCTCGCCCTTTTGCTTGGCGGCCATGGCCATACCCAACGCTGCCGAGATCGAGGTAGAGGAATGGCCCACGCCAAATGTGTCGTAGGGACTTTCGCTGCGTTTAGGAAAACCGCTGAGTCCTTTGTATTTACGGTTGGTCGGAAACTGGTCTCTTCGTCCGGTGAGTATCTTATGCCCATAGGCCTGATGACCCACATCCCAGACCAATTGATCGTAGGGGGTATTGTAAACGTAATGCAGCGCCGTGGTTAATTCCACGACACCAAGACTGGCCCCAAAATGCCCGCCGTGCACGCTTACAATGTCTATGATGTATTGACGAAGCTCCTCGCATACCTGGTGTAATTTTTCGCGAGGGAGTTTTTTTAGATCATCCGGACTGTTGATGGTCTTGAGCAAGCTTCCGGGTTCTATTTGCATGGCAACGAGGTTAGGCCTAAAATTAAGAAAATAAATGTCGACACCCACGCAATTTTAGGGGCACAGCTCTTCAACAAAATCAAGGTCAAAAGGTTGAACCAACCCCGCTAAAAACGGCCTTTGACCATTGGTACCAACCCGCCGTGTAAATAGGAGGGGCGTTGTACCTTTAACCGGTTATGGGATTTTTATCGGATCGAAACAGATTGTACTGGGTGCTGCAGCTGGGAGGCTGGGGTACATTTTTGGCCGGAACCTTTTTTCTGGCCAATATCTTTAATCTGGAATACCCCGAGGCGATCATCATCAATCGTACCATCGCCATAACCCTAACGGGGCTACTGGTCTCGCACTTGTTGCGCGAAACTCTTAAGCGAGCGGGGCTCATGCAAAAAAAACTGGAGCAGTCCATTCCCTGGTTATTGCTGTCGCTGGCCCTCTCTTCTTTTATTCATGGATTTTTAGTGCTGGCTTGTTTCGAGGCATTCGATCTTTATTTATCGCAAGAGGCGATCGAGAAGTTAAACATGGGGCAATTGCTGCTGGCCGTGAGTCTGGAGATGAGCACCATCATGCTGTTATGGCTGACGAACTATTGTGTTTATCACTATTACACCGATAGCCGGCAGCGACAACTCGATCAACTCAAGCTCGAAGGAGCCATCAAGCAAATGGAGTTAAAGACACTCAAGGCACATTTGAATCCACATTTTATTTTTAATTCACTCAACAGCATCAGAGCACTGGTCGATCTCGATCCGGCTCGGGCCCGGCGAGCCATTACCGAGCTCAGTAATCTGCTGCGCGGCAGTTTGTACACCGAGCAGGCGCAACTGGTACCCTTGCAAAAAGAGATCGATATGATTCGCGATTACCTGGCCCTGGAAAGTATTCGATTCGAAGACAGAATGCAGGTAGACTGGCAGATCGCTGCCGATACGCTTTCGTTGTCTGTGCCTCCGATGATGTTGCAAACATTGGTAGAAAATGCCATCAAGCATGGCATTGGTACGCGCCCGCAAGGCGGACGCATTACGATCAGTTCAAAAAAATTAACCGAAAAAAATTTGCTTGTGCTCGAGATCGTTAACCCCGGAGCCCTAAGTGGGGCCATTCTGCAAACGGGATTTGGGGTCAGCAGTACGCGCAGTCGCTTGCAATTGCTCTATGGAGCCGCTGCTCGGTTCGAGATCGTCTCGGAGCCGGAGCAGACAGTTAAGGTTACTGTATCTATTCCACTTTGATATTTTTTAATATGCCCATCAAAACCATCCTTATTGACGACGAGCGACTGGCCCGGGTCGAACTGCGCAAGCTGCTGGGTGATTTTTCGGAGATCGAGATCATCGACGAAGCGGTCAATGCAGACGAAGCGTTGCAAAAGATCGAAGCATTGCAACCCGAATTGATCTTTCTGGATATTCAAATGCCCGGCAAGACCGGATTTGACCTGTTGTCAGAACTAGACCGCAGTCCCGAAGTGATCTTTACCACGGCTTATCACGAATATGCCATCAAGGCGTTCGAGTTCAATGCGCTTGATTATCTCACAAAGCCCATTGACCCCCGTCGGTTGGCCGATGCCATTCAAAAGTTGCAGGGAAACGATCTGCGACGCACGGGGAGCACACCTGTTTTGGCACCCGGTATACTCTCGGAGCAAGACCAGGTGTTTGTCAAGGACGGCGAACGTTGTTGGTTCGTGAAGTTGGGAGAAATTCGACTTTTTGAAAGTGTTGGTAACTATGCCAGGGTTTTCTTTGGTCCCAACAAGCCCTTGATCTTAAAATCGCTCAATGCGCTCGAAGAACGTCTCGATACAAAAGTTTTTTTTCGTACCAACCGCAAGCACATCGTTAACCTGCGCATGATAGAAAAAGTGGAGCCCTATTTTAATGGCGGACTTTTGCTCGAGCTCAAGGGTGGAGAAAAGATTGAAGTGAGTCGCCGGCAGACCCTTCGTTTTAAAGAAATGATGAGTCTGTAGGTTCGACCCTCGATCAAGAGGATCGGTGAACCGCGTCGCTAATGGCACCGATAAGACTGCGGTCTTTTTCTATGGCGTTTCCTACCACGATCACATCGGCTCCGGCCCTACAAGCTGCCGTTGCCCGCTCGGGGCTGGTAATGCCCCCTCCAACGATCAGGGGTACTTCGATCTGTGAAGCCACCGCTGCTATCATTTCTTCGTTTACGGGTATAAGGGCACCGCTGCCGGCATCGAGATAGATCAACTTCATGCCCAGCATCTCTGCGGCCAGGGCCGTGCATTGAG
The DNA here is from genome assembly GCA_016872155.1 of Sphingomonadales bacterium. Classification (GTDB taxonomy): domain Bacteria; phylum Bacteroidota; class Bacteroidia; order Chitinophagales; family Chitinophagaceae; genus JJ008. The sequence continues at coordinate 29,295 of VHBB01000009.1, read as the reverse complement.
CAATCTCTTTTTTAGTAGAGGGAATAGGGGTGGCATTGCTAATGTACGAGACGGTCGTGGGCGCTCCTCCGTCTATGACCATATAACCGGTAGCGAGCACTTCGAGTCCGCTTTGTTTGACCAGGGGTGCCGAGAGCACGTGTTGGCCGATTAGCAGATCGGCATTTCTTCCGGACACCAAGGAGAGGTACAAGAGGGCATCGGCGTGGCGCGTGACTTGCGAAGGACTGCCCGGAAAAAGGATCACCGGTATATCGCTGTGTTTTTTTAGGTATTGAACCTGCTCTTCGAGTTGATGCGATACCACCAGGCTTCCGCCCACGAACCAAAAATCGACCTTTGCGGCCGCACCCAACGCGATCAATTCGTCGAGTACGGCAAGGGGCGCTTTATCGGGATCGATCAGCACCGCAAACGATCGCTTTTTCTCTTTTTTTCGTTGCGTAAGGGAGGCGTAAAGGGGTCCTTTCATAGGGTAAAGGGATGGCCACAAAGTTGCGGAAAATAGTTTGTATTAGAGAGGCTTTAATTCTTACAAACTGGTATTGATATTTCCAAAAAAATCTTCCAAAAAATAATACAGAAAATGTGAAGAAATGCCCAAATCCACGACAGACAAGGGTTGTGTGCGATTTAATGAGTATTTTCCACACAATGTGAATATTTGAGGGTTTGTTTTTTTTAGGGTAAAAAATATTTTCGTTGACGACCTTGCGAGAGCGCGGTCGGTAGCGAACCCAGGACCAAACCCAATAAATTCTTTTTTGATTATGCCCAGTAAGAAGCCAGCCGCCACCAAGGGCGGGTTGCAATTTAGTCGCCGCTTTACCCGTGAGGATGTGAGTGTGTTCGAGCAGTTCGAGTATGACTATCGTACATCGGTTATTCGTAACCCATCTGGAGAGGTGGTGTTCGAGATGACCAACGTAGAGGTGCCCAAACAGTGGAGTCAGATCGCCACCGATATTTTGGCCCAGAAATATTTTAGAAAGGCCGGTGTGCCTCAACCCGACGGAAGTCTGGGTCGTGAGACCTCGGCTAAGCAAGTGGCGCACCGCATGGCCCATTGCTGGCGTGTGTGGGGTGAGCGCTATGGTTATTTTGCCAGCACGCAAGACGCCCAGGTGTTCTACGACGAGTTGGTGTACTCCATCCTTAATCAGATGTGCGTGCCCAATAGTCCGCAGTGGTTCAATACCGGTCTTTACGAAAGCTATGGCATTGCCGGCAAGCCCCAGGGTCACTATTATGTGGACCCTGCCGACGGGCAATTAAAGAAATCACAGAACGCCTATGAGCGTCCGCAGCCTCATGCTTGTTTTATTTTGAGCGTAGAGGACGATCTGGTCAACGAGGGCGGCATTATGGACCTTTGGGTTCGCGAGGCTCGCATCTTTAAGTACGGATCGGGTGTGGGTACCAACTACTCGAACCTGCGCGGCGAAGGCGAGAAGCTGAGCGGTGGCGGCAGCAGTTCGGGTCTTATGAGTTTTCTTAAGATCGGAGACCGTGCAGCCGGCGCTATTAAAAGCGGTGGTACCACCCGTCGTGCAGCCAAGATGGTTTGTCTTGACCTCGATCACCCCGAGATCGTTCAGTTCATTAACTGGAAAGTAGAAGAAGAAAAGAAAGTAGGGGCCTTGATCGCCGCCGGTTATCCATCGGGCTACGAAGACGAAGCGTACCGCACCGTGAGCGGACAAAATTCGAATAACTCTATTCGCATCCCCAATTCTTTCTTCGAGAAATTAGAGAAAGACGAAGACTGGGAACTTACCGGACGTCAAGACGGCCGCGTTATGAAAAAAGTTCCTGCCCGCGAACTCTGGAACCAGATCGCCTACGCCGCTTGGCGCTGTGCAGACCCCGGTACCCAATACAACACGACCATCAACGAGTGGCACACCTGCCCCGAGGGCGGTCCCATTCGTGCTTCGAATCCTTGTTCGGAGTACATGTTCCTCGACAACACGGCCTGCAACCTGGCTTCTGCCAACTTGATGAAGTTCTACGATAATGCCACGAACACTTTTGATGTGGAGGGTTACGAATACAATACCCGTTTGTGGACCGTGGTGTTGGAGGTCTCTGTGTTAATGGCACAGTTTCCTTCTAAAGAAGTAGCGCAACTCAGCTATGAGTATCGCACGCTTGGGTTGGGTTATGCCAATCTCGGCACCATGCTGATGGTAAGCGGTATTCCCTACGATAGCGAAGAGGCCCGTGCCATTGCCGGCGCCATCACCGCCATCATGACCGGTATCTCGTACAAGACCTCGGCCGAGTTGGCCCGTGTGCTGGGACCCTTTGCTCGTTACGAAGAGAATAAGCAACACATGATGCGCGTTATGCGCAACCATCGCCTGGCCGCATACGATGCCGACGAATTTGAAGCACTCAGCTTAAAGCCACAGGGTATTAAAGTAAAATATTGTCCTGATTATTTGTTAAAGGCTGCTTGCAAGGCTTGGGATGATGCCGTAGAACTCGGAGAACAATACGGATACCGCAACGCGCAGGCTACTGTGATCGCACCTACCGGCACCATTGGTCTGGTGATGGATTGCGATACCACCGGCGTAGAACCCGACTTTGCCTTGGTAAAATTCAAGAAACTCTCTGGCGGTGGTTATTTTAAGATCATCAACCAAAGTGTTCCGGTGGCGCTCAAAAATCTGGGCTACAGCGATAAAGAAACAGAATCCATTATCAAATATGCCGTTGGTGCGGCCAGTTTTGCCGGCGCTCCCTTTATCAATCATCAAACCCTGAGCGAAAAAGGATTTATTGCCGACGAGATCAAGCGTCTCGATGCAGCGGCGCTCACGGCCTTTGAGATCGGCTTCGTCTTTAACAAGTACACCCTTGGCGAAGAGTGCTTGCAGCGTCTTGGTTTTGCTCCCGAGCAATACAACGACTTTGAGTGGAGTCTGCTCGAGGCGCTTGGCTTTACCGATGAGCAGATCGAAGCGGCCAACGATTATGTCTGCGGTACCATGATGCTCGAAGGAGCACCCGGTCTAAAAGAAGAGCACCTGCCTGTCTTTGATTGCGCCAATAAGTGCGGACAAAAAGGACAGCGCTACATTCATGCCCATGGTCACATTCGCATGATGGGTGCCACGCAACCCTTTATTAGCGGGGCCATCTCTAAGACCATCAATCTGCCGCACGAGGCCAACGTTGAGGAGATCGCCGATGCCTATTACCTTAGCTGGAAGTTGGGTCTTAAGGCCAACGCGCTGTACCGCGATGGTTCAAAACTTTCTCAACCGCTCAGCAATAAGAGTGATAAGAAGAAAAAAGGAGATACCGCCGATGCCGCCGCTGCAGACACCCCCGCTGTAGCCGCTGCCGACTCTAACATCGTTGATCTGGGTAAGCTAACCGTAGAGGAACTGCTCGACGAAGTGCAGAAGCGCGTGCAGGCTTCTCCCGATACCAAGCTCAAGCGCAAATTGGCCAAGATCGTAGAGCGTCGCACACTGCCCGCCAAGCGCCGTGGCTTTACACAAAAAGCCAAGATCAGTGGACAGGCCGTCTTTCTTCGGACCGGAGAATATGCCGATGGTACCTTGGGAGAGATCTTTGTCGACATGGCCAAAGAAGGAGCTACCATGCGCAGCATGATGAACTGCTTTGCCATTTCGGTGTCGATCGGTTTGCAATACGGAGTACCACTCGAAGAGTTCGTCGACAAGTTTGCTTTTACTCGCTTTGATCCTAGTGGTTTCGTAGAGCATCCCAATATCAAGACCACCACTTCTATCGTAGACTTTATTTTCCGTGTGCTGGGTTATGAATATCTCGGCAGAACCGACCTGGTGCATGTGCTCGACAAACCCGAGGTCATGAATACCGGCGCCGATGATTGGGACGAGGTGCCCTCCAATCCATTGGAGTATGCCAAGGATCCCGAACTCTCTAGCATTCGTATTACCCCTGCCGCTGGTGCTGCTCAACCTGCCAAGGCCACGGCTCCCAAGGCGGCCAAGGTAGAAAAAGTAGACAGCGCCCTCGATGCCATGAATGCCGTGGCTAAGAATATGCAAAGTGATGCGCCTGCTTGTAACGTCTGCGGTAACATTATGATGCGCAGCGGGGCTTGCTACAAGTGCAATAACTGTGGGAACCAGGGGGGCTGTGGTTGATCAGTCCCTTGGTACTTGAATACATTGAATCCCGCTACTAGTTTGGCGGGATTTTTTTTTGGAAGCATTCATTTTCGGATGGATACCTCTTGCTTCGCCACTGATGAAAAAAGGCTAAAAAGGAAATGCTTCGCCTAACCATTTTTAGCTATTTTTCATCCGGCTCACAGCAGGAGGCTTCCACCGAATAGTAGAAGTTAGTTCCCAAACAAACTCCCCACCGCCCCCTCTAGCATCGGAAACTTCTCGACCACATAGTTCTTGATCGTCGTAAGCGCTTGTTGAGCTTGTTCGTCGCTAAGACCCGCTTCGGTCTTTAATTTCTCGATCAATTCTTGCATAGGGTAGAATTAGGGCTGAGCAATGGGAGCGTTACGCTACTTTTAGCAAACTCAGTTTACTCTTGTTAAAGTGCTGCTCTGCGTAGGGCAGGTCCAAGATAAATTCTTTCGTGTCAGTAGAAGGCAGTTCATACATCGCATCGGTCAGGATGCTCTCACAGATACTGCGCAGTCCGCGTGCCCCCAGTTTGTACTCCAGGGCTTTGGATACCATAAAATCGAGTACTTCATCTTGAATGGTCAGCGCAATGCCTTCCATTTCAAAAAGACGCGTGTATTGTTTGACCAGTGCATTGCGAGGTGTCGTTAGAATAGCGCGCAGGGTAGCGGCATCGAGCGGATCGAGATGGGTAACCACCGGTAAGCGTCCCAGCAATTCGGGGATCAACCCGAACGACTTGAGGTCGGTGGCATTTACATAGCTCAGCAAATTACGGGTGCGGCGCTCTTGTTCTTCTTTATCGACATTGAACCCGATGGTATTGGTATGTACCCGGCGGGCAATAATGCGATCAATGCCATCGAAAGCACCACCACAGATAAAGAGGATATTTTGCGTGTTGACCTTGATTAGTTTTTGCTCTGGATGCTTGCGTCCGCCTTGGGGTGGCACCAATACATCGGTTCCTTCGAGCAACTTGAGCATGCCTTGCTGCACCCCTTCGCCACTCACATCGCGGGTAATCGAAGGGTTATCACTTTTGCGCGCGATCTTATCGATCTCGTCAATATAAACAATACCGCGTTCGGCAGCGGCCACATCGTAGTTGCACACTTGCAGCAAACGGCTTAAAATACTTTCTACATCTTCTCCCACATACCCCGCTTCGGTAAAGACCGTGGCATCTACAATGGCAAAGGGTACATTGAGCATACGGGCAATACTCTTGGCCAGCAAGGTCTTGCCCGTACCGGTCTCGCCCACCATAATAATATTGCTCTTCTCGATCTCGATCTCGTGTTGATTGGGCAACTCGGTGCTGCGTTGTTGCAGTCGTTTGTAATGATTGTATACAGCTACCGACAGTACCTTTTTGGCTTCGTCTTGTCCGATCACATATTCATCTAAAAAGCGTTTGATCTCGGTGGGCTTTTTTACAGAAAGCTTAAAGCTATTCTTGGTCTTGTCTTCTTTGACCGTCAACTCCTGGTCAATGATCTCGCGGGCATGATCGACGCAGTTCTCACAGATATGTCCATCCTGACCGGCAATGAGTATTTTGACCTCGTCGCGGCTGCGACCACAAAAAGAGCAATGAAGCGTATTCTTAGCCATTCCACAAAATTAAAAAAACCGCCCCGAAAGGGACGGTTAATATTTTAAATAGCTTATTATCAGCTAATTATAACTTTTTTACCAGCTGGTCGGCAATTCCGTATTCAATGGCTTGCGGGGCATCCATCCAATAGTCGCGGTCAAAGTCTTTCATGATCTGCTCTACCGTTTTGCCGCAATTCTTGGCTAAAATGCCGGCGCCGATCTCTTTGACCCGGCGGGTCTGCTCGGCCTGTATTTCCAGATCGGCACTAACCCCGCGAATGTAGCCTCCCAACGAGGGTTGGTGGATCATCACCTCGCCATGCGGAAAAATGTAGCGCTTTCCTTTGGCACCGCCGCTCAATAAAATACTGCCCATCGATGCGGCCAGTCCCATACAAATGGTGCTAACCGGGCTGCTGATCATTTGCATGGTATCGTACATGACCATACCACTGGTCACCACACCACCGGGGCTGTTGATATAGAATTTGATCTCTTCGCCGGGCTTATCGGCTTCGAGCAAGAGTAGTTTGCTCACCACATCTTTGGCCGATTTGTCGTCGACCACGCCCCATAGGTACACGGCCCTTTTTTCAAAAAAATAACGTTCCAGTTTTTTGCTGAACATACCCAGATCGCTCTTGGGGGTCTCTTCTTTTTCTTCTTCTTCGCTACGCCAGTCAGGGCGGTCGGTAAAAAGGTGAGGTTGAAAAGGATGGCGATTCATATAAATAGTTTAGTCTTTCTTTTGTTTACGAGGATTGGTAATGAGTACTTCGTCTACCAATCCGTATTCTTTGGCTTCGGCTGCGGTCATCCAGTTGTCGCGATCAAAATCTTGCTCGATCTGCTCAATGGATTTTCCGGTGTGGGCCTGTACCACTTCGTAGAGTTCTTTCTTTAGTTTTCTGATCTCTTTGACCGTGATCTCGATGTCGCTGGCCTGCCCACCGATGGCACCGCTGGGTTGGTGCATCATAATGCGCGAGTGACGAAGGGCGGCGCGCTTTCCTTTGGTGCCCGCGCCAAGTAGTACACAAGCCATAGAGGCGGCCACCCCAATGCAAATGGTAGCGATATCGGGGCTTACATATTGCATGGTGTCGTATACGCCCAAGCCGGCATAGACACTACCGCCGGGGCTGTTGATGTACATGTTGATATCGCGGGTGCGGTCAGAAGAATCTAAGAACAGCAGTTGCGCCGTAACGATATTGGCGATCTCGTCGTTTATGGGATAGCCCAAAAAAATAATGCGGTCCATCATCAACCGGCTATACACATCCATCACGGCCACATTCAAGGAGCGTTCTTCGATAATGTTTGGGGTCATGGCAGTAACCAGGTGATTGCCGTATTGATGCAGCGTATTACTGGAGATGCCTCGGTGTTTGATGGCAAATTTTTCGAATTCCGATAGAGTGCTCATTGCGCGTTGAGATTTATGAACAATAGTAGCAAATATCCGTCCAAAAGGCGGGTCGACAAAATTAAGACAGACTGACAGCCAGTGCTATGACAAGAAGCGCAGGGCCACACTAATGGTGGTCATGCTGGGGGGTCTCTACCATCGAGGTAAAGGCCTCGGCCGTAATGGCCTTATCGGTGGGTTTTAGCTGTGTGGTGGCCCACTCGAACATCTTTTGGGTTTGAATACGATGAAAGGCATCCTCTACATACTTTCGATCCTTCATCATTTTTTCGGCATAGTCATTGACCCAGGGTTGTTCTTCGGCCATGGCCGTTCCACCCATATAGCTAAAGAGTTGTTGTTTGGCAAACTGGCGAATCTCTTGCGGATCTACCTGTATGCCGTTATCGGCTACGATCTTTTCGGTAATAAGGGTCCACTTGAGTTGCTGGGCAAACTTGGGATACTCTTCGTTGGCTTGCTCGGCAGTCTTGGGATTTTCGCCCTGTGTTTGCAACCACTTTTTTAAGAAGGCTTCGGGCAGATCGATGGGCGTATGATCGACCAGTTGATGAAAAAGCTGATCGTGTATTTGATTGGTGGCTTGGGCACCCCAATGAGCCTGGATCTCTTCTTTTATCTTTTCGCGAAACTGCTCGAGGGTCTTGACCTCTTTTCCGGGGTAGAGCTGCTCAAAAAATTCTTCGTTTAAGGCTCTTTTTTCCAGCAGACCCACTTTGGTAATGGCGATGCTGAATAAGTTGGCATCGGCCGCGGCATCGCTCTTTTCGAAGCCGAGGTCGCCGCGCAGCCATTCTCTTTCTTTTTCTTCAAACGCTTCGCCCAGGCTAAAGGTGATGGCATCGCCTACTTTTTTACCCATCCATTTTGTACGGGCCGCACTAGAAAAATAGCTTACCAGCAAAGAATTGTCCTTGGTGGCGCCACCTTCTACTGCCTGACCATTGGCATCGACTTCGGTAAACTGTACGTTGATTACATTTTCTTCGCTATCGACGGCCTCTTGGTCTTTCATATTGCCGTAGCGATTTTGCAGACGGGTCAGTTCGTTATCGATCATCTCGTCGGTAACGGTTACCACATAGCGGGTAATGGGTGTTTTGGCCAGATCGGGCAATTTGAGGGCGGGCTTACAGCCGATCTCGAAATGAAAAGTGTAATCGAGTGGATTATGGCAATCGAGTTGATTAAAGTCGGCCTCAAGTGGAAGGGGTTGGGCAAAGATCTCAACTTTTTCTTGTTGCAACCAGCCAATCAGTTCGCGATCGACGGTCTTGAGCACCTCGTCGGTAAACAGCGAGGGGCCCACCATCTTTTTAATGAGTCCGGTGGGTACCATTCCTTTTCTAAAACCGGGAATATTGGCTTTGCGACCGTAGTCCTTGACCGATCGTTCGAACGAGGGCAGGTAATCTTTTTTGTCGAGCGTAATGGTTAAACGGTCGTGCAATTGGCCAATGTAAGAACGGGTAACGGTTGCCATAATTCGATTTAAATAAGCTATTGGGTCCGGATGGAGGGACTCGAACCCCCACACCTTGCGGCATCAGATCCTAAGTCTGACGTGTCTACCAATTTCACCACATCCGGGCTTTCTAAAAGGGCTGCAAATGTAGCTTTTTTTCGGTTGGTTTAAGTGCAAAAGGGTTAAAAAACCTTAGATTTGAAACAACCTAACCAAGCTCAAACTGCCGCCGATGAGAAAAATACTATCTGGTCTAGTTTTTTTGACCAATTTTTTAGGGGCGTTTGCTCAAAATCCCGTCACGACGTTTACGATCCCAAACCGTACCATCCTGCTGCCCTGTGGCACCACTTGTACGCCGGTATCGGTGCGGGTGCCCCATATTAAACAGACCAATACCTATGTAATGACCACGCCGGCTTACCAGCCCTTTGCCTATGTGACCCCCACGGGCACTGTGGTCAGCTCTATCTATGTAGACGATACCTGGAGCCAGCCCATCACCCTTCCTTTTCCATTTTGTTACTACGGTAACAGCTTTAACTCCTTACTGATGGGGTCCAATTCGGCATTGACCTTTGATATTAGCCGCGCGGGGCTGGGCAGCGGCTATGTGATTAGTAGCACGACCGGGGCTATCCCCAATACCAGCTATGCCCCTAACATGATCTTTGGCCCTTATCATGATATTGATCCCAGCGACCCATCTGCCAATAAAAAGATCGAGTGGCGTATAGAGGGTACGGCCCCTAAGCGTCGATTTATTGCCAGCTACAACGATATCCCTTATTTCGGCAGCAGTTGTACTACTCCTCGGGCCACCCACCAGATGGTCATATACGAGGGTACGGGAATAGTAGAGGTCTATATTCAAGACAAACCATTTTGTAGCAGCTGGAACGGAGGTAATGCGATCTTGGGTATGCAAGATGGCACCCGCACCCAAGCCATTGCAGCCCCCGGCAAAAATGCAACGACATGGGGTAGTGTAGCTATGAACGAGGCCTATCGTTTTATTCCCAGTGGAGGTACCTCTCGTTTTAAATCGGCGCGTCTGTTACTTGGCGGTGTACAAGTGGCTACGGCCGACACCAGCACGGCCTCGCCCGGTGTACTGAATCTCAATTTTCCCAGCATATGCCCAACGGCCGATAGCACGGCCTATGTTGTGCAGGTTACCTACGGTGATTGCAATAACCCCTCTACCGACCTGGTTTTTACCGATACGGTTTTTGTAAAGAAGACCGGACCCGCCTTCTCTGTAGCCAAGACCGATCCTAATTGTGCCCCCAATGGCACGATTACCATAACCGCGCAGGGCGGAACAGCCCCGCTGCAATACAGCATTGATGGGGGAACAACCTGGCAGACCTCGAACGCCTTTACCGGTTTGTTGGGAGGTACCTATTCGGTCGTGGTGCGCGATGCGACCAATTGCCGATCGACCGTGCAAACTGTATCGATGCCTATCGCCAATATTTTAACGCAGTCGATCGCTACGACGGGGGCCAATTGTACCACGGGTGGTTCGCTGACCATCAGTGCGACCGGAGGTGGCAATCCTCCCTATGAGTATAGCATTAATGCAGGCACCAACTGGCAAGCGTCCAATACATTTACCGGACTTACCAGCGGAACCTATACGGTTGTTACGCGTAATCCTGTTACTTCTTGTACGGCCACCAGTACGGTCATTATTACATTTACCAATACCATTTCGCTAGATCCAATCAATGGCGCGAGTATCTGTTTGGGTGCATCGTTTACGCCCGCCGTTACCTCTAATGCGACCAGCTTTAGTTGGTCACCCACGACCGGTGTTAGCAATGCCTCTATTGCGACTCCTGTACTATCTCCTGTTGTTACCACCACGTACACGCTGCTGGCTCGGTTGGGGACCTGCTCAACGCAGCGCACCGTAACGGTCACTATTTTTCCGGGGGCCGAAGCCAATGCCGGTATTGATGCAAGCATTATTGCAGGCGATGTCTATACCATGCAGGCCAGCGGCTCTACGGGCACCTATTTGTGGACACCGGCTACCGCGCTTAACAATGCAGCTTTGCTAAATCCGAATGCGAGTCCTATTGTAACGACCACCTACTCGTTGCGGGTAACTACTACCCAGGGTTGTGTGGCTACAGACGACATGACCATCACGGTGATCCCGTATTGCATCAAACCCATGAATGCGTTTACGCCCAATGGAGACGGAATCAACGACCGCTGGTTAATTACCAATGGAAATTGTTTGGCCAATGCACAAGTACAAATCTTCAACCGCTACGGCGCCAAAGTGTTCGAAGATAAAAACTACCGCAACACCTGGGACGGAACCTACAATGGCAATCCCTTGCCCGATGGAACCTACTACTATGTGATCAGTTTTAGACTTATCAATAACAAAGTAGAGAACAGAACCGGAAACGTTACCATTTTGCGCTAACCCCGTATAAACTAATTGTATGAATCGCATTTTATCTATACTGCTGCTATCGCTTATCACCACCCCCGGGAGTGCACAGCAATTGATGACCTCTTCGCTCTACGAGTTGCAGGGTAATCTTCATAATCCGGCCCTGGCCGGTCTGCACCAGCAAACCGTACTGGGCGCTTCGTATCGTAGCATGTGGAGTGGTATCGAAGGAAGTCCCGTTACGGCCCTGGTCTATGGGTCTACCTTTTTACAAAAAGCCAATATTGGCATAGGGGGCTATCTCTACAGTGATGTGACAGGCCCCACCAGCCGAAGAGGTATTCAAACTTCGTATGCCTACCATATTCCGCTGCAAAATGGGGCGCAATTTTCGGTTGGGCTCGAGGCGCGGTTTCAGCAGTTTGCCATCGACAAAGCAAGGCTGATCGATGCGTTGCAAAACGATCCTGTAATGGGGGGTGCGGCCAACCGATTCAAAGGGGATGCAGGACTGGGTATAGCCTATACGAACTCCAACTGGCAACTCGGCGCTTCGGTTAGTCAATTGATTCAATCCAAACTCGATTTCTATAGCGGCAATTTAGTGCGCAGCCAAGAGGCCAGGTTGTATCGCCATTTTTATTTGCACGGCTCGTACCAGTGGCAGGTCGATGAGAACACACGCATTATTCCGAATTTCTTAGTGATCTATTTGCCCAATGCCCCCACCGAACTGCAGGCCGGGGCCCGGGTAGAGCATCGTGAACTTTTTTGGTGGGGTCTTTCGTTGCGGGCGCGGCAAAGCTGGATGCTCTCTGCGGGAGTCAAGGTGCAAAAGAAAATGACCATTGGGTATTCATTCGATATCTATTCGACCCCGCTTAGTGTATTTGACCAGGGGCCCAACGCCCACGAGATCTTGCTTCGTTATCAACTACGTAAATAGTTTTTTGCCTGTTTGATTTTGCCTTGCATCCACGCTGCGAAGGAGGATATTTTGTAAATTCGTAGTCGATGGAAACGATCGCGCACATACCCGCTTATAACCTAAGCCAGGAAGAGGAAAAAAAACTCATTCTGCGCGAATACCGATCGCTTCTTAAGGTATTAAAGTCTCGGATCAAGCCCGGAGACAAGCAACTATTGCGAGCGGCCTTCGAGCTGGCGGCCGACGCGCACAAGACCACGCGTCGAAAAAGCGGAGAGCCGTACATTTTGCATCCCATTGCCGTGGCCAAGATCTGTGTCGATGAGATCGGGCTGGGGGTTCGTTCTTCGATCTGCGCCTTGCTGCACGACACGGTCGAGGATACCGATATTACGCTCGATGATGTAAAAAGGGATTTTGGCGAAGAGATAACCCGAATTGTAGACGGGCTTACCAAGATCTCTAACGTAATTGATGTAAATGCTTCGCAGCAGGCGGAGAATTTTAAGAAGATCCTGCTCACCTTAACAGATGACCCTCGGGTTATTCTGATCAAACTCTCCGATCGCTTACACAATATGCGCACCCTCGATTGTATGAAGCGAGAAAAGCAACTCAAGATCGCTTCGGAGACCATCTTTATTTATGCGCCGCTGGCCCACCGCATGGGGTTGTACACTATTAAAACAGAGATGGAAGATCTGGCCATGAAGTACATGGAGCCCGACACCTATCGTCTTATTGCACGAAAACTTACCGAGACGCGCAAGGAGCGAACCAAGTTTATCAATGAGTTTATCAGACCCATCCGCGAAAAGGTCGAAGAGGCCGGACTCAAGGCCGAAATTTATGGCCGCCCCAAGAGTATACACTCTATTTGGAACAAGATGAAGAAAAAGGGCGTGGAGTTCGAAGAGGTATACGATCTGTTCGCCATTCGCGTAATTCTCGATTCGTCACCGGACAAAGAAAAAGAGGATTGCTGGAAAGTATATTCCATGATCACCGATGAGTATAGCCCCTCTCCGGAGCGGCTTCGCGATTGGCTTAGCAATCCCAAGGCCAATGGATACGAAGCCCTTCACACGACCGTAATGGGTGGGCAAGGCCGATGGGTAGAAGTGCAAATTCGTTCGCAGCGTATGAACGAGATCGCCGAAAAAGGATTGGCCGCTCACTGGAAATACAAAGAAGATGCACAAGACGAGAGCCGTTTCGACAAATGGTTTCAGCAGATTCGCGAGGTGATTACCAATCAAGAGACCGATAGCATCGACTTCTTACAAGATTTCAAGACCAGTTTCTTGGCCGAAGAGATCTATGTATACACGCCCAAGGGAGATGTAAAGATGTTGCCCGTGGGCTCGAGTGCACTCGATTTTGCCTTCTCGGTACACAGTGCCATCGGGGTTAAGACGATCGGTGCCAAGGTCAATCATAAACTCGTTCCCATTAGCCACCGGTTGCATAGTGGCGACCAAGTAGAGATCATTACTAGTAATAAACAAAAGCCTTCGGATGACTGGTTGAATTTTGTAGTAACTTCTAAAGCCAAGGGACGCATTCGCGATGCCTTGCGCGAAGAAAAGCGAAAAGTGGCCGACGAAGGCAAGTACATCGTGCAGCGAAAACTAGAGGGCATGGGCGCTTCGGTCTCTGTCGCCAATATCGATGAGTTGGTGCAATGGTACAAGCTCGGCAATCAACTCGATTTTTATTACCAGGTAGCCGTTAAAGGAATCGACCTTAAGGACCTCAAAGAATTTAAAGTAGTGGGCGATCGCATCGAAGCCCCCAAGCCAGTTAAAGCAGCGCCATTGCAGGAGCGTCCCGAGATCGTGCCGCATCACCTGATGCCACGCAAGGATGCCGAGCTGATCATTTTTGGAGAACGCAGCGATAAGATCGTCTACAACCTCGCCAATTGTTGCACCCCCATTCCGGGCGATGACGTATTTGGATTTGTGACCACGGGCAAGGGCCTTACCATTCACCGCACCAATTGTCCCAACGCGGCCAAGTTGCTAGCCCATTACGGACACCGCGTGGTTAAGACCAAGTGGGCCAAGAACAAAGAGATCTCTTTTTTGACGGGTGTCAAGATTATCGGTATCGACGATGTGGGCATGGTCAGCAAGATCACAAATCTAATTTCTGGCGAACTCAAGATCAATATATCGGCCATTACCATCGAGGCCAAAGAAGGGTTGTTTATGGGTAACATCAAGCTCTATGTGCATGATAAAGAAGAGCTGGAGACCCTGGTTACTTCGTTACTCCAGGTATCCGGGGTTGAGTCGGTGGAGCGCTACGATATGGAGGATATTCCGGCCTGATAAAAATGTTTTTTTATCGACGGCAAATTGTATATTTCATCGGTGTCTTATTGCTGGATATCATGAAAAAATTAGTTACTATACTATTCTTTATTGGGGTTTTTTCTGTACAAAGTGCTGCCCAACTTTGTATTCCCACCGGAATACAAGGCACAAGTGTAAACATGCCCTGTAATCAGCTTTGCGCCAACTTTGTTTTTCAGGTCCCGCACATCAAGTCGACATCAAGCTATGTACTTCGTTCAATCCCTTTTGGTCCGCTACCTTTTTTAAGTCCTAATGGGGTGCAGGATGTTACAGTGTACTGTGATGATGTATTTGGCGAAAAATTTTCTCTACCCTTTCCATTTCGGTTTTATGATTCTCTTTTTTATAAGGTAGTGGTGGGTTCAAATGGAATGATAACGTTTGATACTACAAATTCCGGGGGGTACAATGGGTATATTACTGCTTCGCCCATCCCTTCAACCACATATCCCAAGGCGTCTGTAATGATAGCCTACTCTGACCTAGATCCCAGGCCCCGTGATCCTTCTCAAGGCTGTATAGATGCCAATGCCAGTTTACCGGACCGGAAGGTTGAGTGGAGGGTTGAGGGAACTTTTCCTTGCAGAAGATTTGTGGTTAGCTACTACAACATTGGCACCTATGGGAGACCTAACACAAGTGCCATGAATAATTTTCAGCTTATTTTATATGAGTCTACTGGTATAATCGATTTTCAAATTGCTAATCGAACCGCTACTTCTATTACCAATAGTGGCAGGGCTATTTTGGGCATTCAAGACTGGCTTAGAACAAGGTCCATTTCGCATCCAACTCGTAATGCAACTGTTTGGAATCCTGGGGCTGTCAATGAGGGATGGCGATTTATTCCTAATGGTTCAACCTCTTATTTTCATTCTTCTCAATTACTTAATATGGCTGGAGTTCCGGTTGCCACCGCGGATACCGCCACTACGGCTGACGGATTATTGGATATACGTTTCGATAACTTCTGTCCCGCTGTAGGAGCTAATCAGTATGTTGTAAAAACGATTTTTAATAGTAACGATGCTACCGGTACACAGCTGATTTCGCTGGATACCTTTTCCATTACTCGTAATAATAGCCTGAATGCTACTTCATCGAATATAAGTCCCAGTTGTGGGTTGACAAATGGCACTATAACGGCTTCTATTCCCGCAGGTGTTGGTGTATCTCCTTACACCTACTCAATAGTCGGCGGTGCATCTGCCACGGTCTCTGCAACGGCGTACACATTTAGTAATCTGGGGGCCGGGACATACAGTGTGGTGGTTGCGGATGCTTCAGGGGGGTGTATCAGCATTTTAAGTGAAACATTAGTGTCGGTTGGGGCCTTACAAACCTCACTTTCTTGGGCTCCTACAGCCTGCTCTGGTGTTAACAACGGCACCATTACCATCAGTTCTGCAGCGGGTGTGGGGCCGCATCGTATTCAACTTGATGGCAATGCGCCAATAGTGGCAACCATCCCTTATACGTTTACCAATGTGGCTGCAGGTGCACATACCGTAATTGTTACCGATCAGGCTACCAATTGCAGTTCGGGAGCTCTTCCGGTTACTGTTACACAGGGCACCGGAGTAACGGCTTCGACCAACACCAATGCTACTTCTTGCCCTACGGTCAATAATGGCTCTGCCACCATCACAGTAAGTGTGGGTACGGCTCCTTTTCGTTATGCTATTGATGGAGGTACTCCTACGGCCCCTATTGCATCGAATAGCTATATGTTCAATGGTCTCTCGCCCGGTAATCACACCATTGTAGTTACCGATGCGCTGGGTTGTACGCGCAGCCTTACTGCTTTTGTAATTGCGGGACCCACCCTGTTGGCCGGGGCGGCTCCCACGGCCACGACCTGCGAGGGTGCGGCAAATGGAAATCTTATTGTAACCCCTTTTAGCGGGAGTGCACCTTATACTTTTTCGTTAGACGGTGCTGGTTTTGTTATGGGAGATGCGCCCTACACATTCAATAACGTGGCCGCAGGTCCGCACACGATTATCGTGCGCGATGCACAGGGCTGTCAAAGTAATGCGGTACCGGTTACCGTAATTGCCGGTCCGCCCCTAGTGACCACCGCCACTTCTACTCCTGCTCTTTGCAATGCGGGCAGCACGGGTACCATAACAGTGGCGCCACCCACGATCGGACAAGCCCCCTTCGAATATTCACTCAATGGAATTAATTGGCAAACTGCAAACCAGTTTAGCGGACTCACCGCCGGAACCTACACGGTTCGCTTTAGAGAGACCAATGGTTGTGTGGGTAGCACCTCTTTGGATATAACGCAACCCATTGCCCTGACAGTCTCTGCTACTACCGTGCCGGTGGTCTGCAACGGACAATCGAACGGACAACTTACCCTTGCCACTACAGGGGGTGTTGCGCCGTATCAGTTTAGTTTGAATGGGGGCACCAACTGGCAAACCGCTACTGGTTTTTCATTGGCAGCCGGCAATTACACCATCACCATAAAAGATGCCAATAATTGCAGCAGCACGCTTCCGGTAACGATGAGCCAACCTTCGGTATTGTCCGGAACGGTCTCTGCTACCAACGCCAGTTGTAATGGAGGTAACGATGGTACCCTTACCCTGTCGGCATTGGGCGGTAATAGTGGATATAGTTTTTCGATTGACGGAGGCGTTAACTGGCAAACCGCGAACAGTTTTAATTTGGCCCCCGGAACCTACAGCGTTACCATCAAAGATCAATTGAATTGCACGCTGCAGTTGCCTGCTGTGGTAGGGCTTACCAACGATCTAACTCTTACCCCCCAAAACGATGTGACCATTTGCGAGAGTCGATCGACGCCCTTGCAGGTCGTATCTAATGCGCTGCAATACGATTGGACGCCCGCCTCGGGATTATCGGCGGTCAACATTGCCAACCCGGTCGCTTCTCCGCGTGCTACGACGCAATACATTGTTGCGCTTACGTTGGGTCGTTGTGTGGCCTACGATACGGTGTCGGTAATCGTTAATCCGGCGCCCATTCCCAATGCCGGTGCCGATATTTTTATTTGTTATGGTCAGTCCGCTACATTAAATGGCAGCGGAGGCACGGTCTATCGCTGGTCGCCCACCACTTATTTGAACAATCCTAATTTGTCGAATGCGGTTTCTACTCCCGATAAAAATATTTATTATGTACTGTCTGTTCTCTCCGATGCCAATGGATGTGCCGCGCTCGTAACCGATACGGTGGCCATTGATGTTACGCCGCCCATTCAGGTCAAGACCTTTCCCGCCGATACCATTGGCTATCCGGGCGATCAGTTTTTGTTGCTGGCCGTTCCGAACGATCCGGATGTAACAAGTTATGTGTGGACCCCTTCGATCGGTTTGAGCAATGCCGGTGTGGCCAGTCCTACTGTAACCATTGGCGCCATCGGTTCTGATGTTCGCTACAAAGTGGTAGCCTCTACGGTGGCGGGCTGCAAAGGCGAGGCCTATGTAAACGTGCGTGTTTACAAAGGACCCGACATCTATGTGCCGACCGGCTTTACACCCAATGGAGATGGCAAGAACGATACCTTTACTCCTTTTCCGGTGGGTATGAAGAGCTATAATTATTTCCGGGTCTTTAATCGGTGGGGCCAGCTGGTCTTTCAGACAAAGGCGCTCAATGCCGGATGGGATGGCACTATTGGAGGGCAGTTACAACCCGAAGGTGTCTATGTATGGATGATCGAAGGAATTACCAAAGACGACCGCGTGGTAACGAAAAAAGGAACGATAATGCTGATCAAATAGACCTATTTTTGCCCCGCTTATTTTAATAGTCATGGTGGATGTTATTCTAGGGCTCCAGTGGGGAGACGAAGGCAAAGGAAAGATCGTCGATTACTTCGCAAAAGATTACCAGGTAGTGGCCCGGTTTCAGGGCGGACCCAATGCGGGTCATACCTTGTATGTGCAAGATAAAAAGTTGGTGCTTCACCAGATTCCCTCGGGCATCTTTCATCCGGGTATCATCAACCTGATCGGCAACGGGGTCGTGCTCGATCCGGTCACCTTAAAAAAAGAATGCGACAGTGTAACGCCGTTCGGGGTCGACCTTAAAAAAAATCTTTTTATCGCCGACCGCACGCATTTGATCTTACCGACGCATCGGGCTCTTGACAAGGCTGCTGAATTATCAAAAGGAAATCAAAAGATCGGATCGACCTTAAAGGGAATCGGTCCGGCCTATATGGATAAGACCGGCCGCAACGGTCTTCGGGTGGGCGATCTGCTCGATAAAAACTTTACTACCGAATACATCAAGCTTCGCCTTAAACACCAGCGATTGCTAGACAGTTTCGGGTTTCAAGAAGATATTAGCGCTTGGGAAGAGGAGTTCTTTACTGCACTCGAATTCTTGCGCACGCTCAATATCGTTAACGGAGAATATTTTATCAACGAGCAACACCAACAAGGCAAGCGCGTCTTGGCCGAGGGAGCGCAGGGTAGCATGCTCGATATTGATTTTGGCACCTTTCCTTTTGTGACCTCTTCGAATACGATCTCAGCCGGCGTTTGCAATGGCTTGGGAATTGCCCCACGGTTTATCAACGAGGTGATCGGAGTTACCAAGGCCTACTGCACTCGTGTGGGCGGCGGTCCTTTTCCGACCGAATTGCACGATGCAACCGGAGAGGAGCTTCGAAAGATCGGTAACGAATTTGGGGCTACTACCGGTCGTCCGCGCCGATGCGGCTGGATCGATCTGGTGGCGCTTCGCTATACCTGCATGATCAATGGGGTCACTCAACTGGTCATGACCAAGGCCGATGTGCTCGATTCGTTCGCTGAACTCTCGGTCTGTACATCGTATTCGGTCAATGGCGTCCCCACGACCCAGATGCCTTATCAGTTAGAACGTGCCCAACCGAGAGCGGAGTTGAAACAGTTTGCCGGATGGAATACCGCCACCGATCAATGCAAGACCTATGCTTCGTTGCCCGAAGCCATGAAGCAATATGTAAACTTTATTAACGAATACCTGGGCGTGCACGTGCGCTATATCTCGAATGGCCCGGGCCGAGATCAGTTGGTCGTTGTCTCTTGATTGCCGGAACCAATAGGGTCGAAAAAAAAGTTTTTAAAATTTGGCGATTTAAAAACTTCGCCGAAAATTTACAGTACGAATCCGGTTCAGCTATGGCCACAAAACCAGAAAAGTCTTCTAAGGCTACTCCCAAATCGGGTAAGGACTCCGCTCGTTCTTCCGAGAGCAAAGAAGCTTCCAAGAGTAAGAAAAAAGATAGGGACGACGACGAGAGCGAAGACGAGGAGCTTAACGACGATTGGGAAAAAAGCGAAGATGCCACCGAAGAAGAGGAGTGGGATCCCGATTTCGACGAATTCGATCTTCCTAAATCGAAAGGAAAGAAGTCTTCTGATAAGAAGGGGGGCGAAGAGGATGATTTTAAATTTGAGGACGATGAGTTCAAAGACCTCTTCGACGAAAAGGGTTTTGACGAAGAAGAAGAGGATTTCTAACGAAGTTTACCGGCGCGCATCGCGCAAGAGCAATTGAAAGCTCTCGGCTGCAATGGCCGATTTTCTTTCTACAAACACCTGCATACAAGCGGCCGAAAGGCGAAGCAGATAGCTACCCTGCTGCGAAAGCTGCTCATCGAAGTTGGGGTTGTAGCGCATAAATTCTACCCGGTCGGTTTCGGTGTATTTAAGAATGGCCTCTTTTTTATAGCGCCCAGTTATAAGCAGGGTGGTGGTTTGTTTTATCTCTTCTTCGCTAAGAGGCGCTGCACTACCGGCATTGAGCGGCTGTCTTTCTAGTCGAGTTAGCGTGGCGGCACTGCCTTCTTCTTCGAACACATAGTGGGTGGCAATAAATTTTTTTACATGGTTCATAGACTCGGTGGGTAATTGGTACTGTAGTTTCCAAAAATCCGAATGACCCGCGCGTTGTATGGCCAGCCGAATACGGCCCTCCCCACCGTTGTAGGCGGCCACGACCAGCAGCCAGTCTTGAAACTCGCCATATAGATCTCGCAGGTAGCTTGCGGCCGCATGCGTACTTTTTATGTAGTCGGTTCGTTCGTCGAGCGAACGAGTTACCGTTAGTCCATAGCGCCGGGCGGTGGCAGGCATAAACTGCCAGGGGCCCACGGCACCCGCCCAAGAAACGGCAGTTGACCGAAGACCCGATTCAATAACGGCCAGGTATTTTAATTGCGTAGGCAGACCGTATTGGTCCAGCACCTGGTCCATCATATCGAAGTAAGGACGACCCCAGTCTCTCATCTTGCGAAGCCCACTGCCATATCGATCCATGTAGCTTTGAACAAAGCTGATGGCCATTGGATGTAGTTGAGTAATGGCCTTGTCTGTCTTGGATGTGTTGACAAAGAGTTCTGTAAAGCCACGCGGAGAAACGGCTTCTTGCGCGGCCAATGGCACTGTGGATTGAAAACTAAGAAAAAAAATGACCGCGAAAACGGATTGCACCCAGGGGGTCCGAAAAGAGATAAAAAAGATAAAAGGCGAGCGTTTACTCTTTGCCGAAGCGGTTAGCATCACTGGTGCTTTCTTCAATCTCTCTTTTTACGTTGCTTTTGGCATCGTTAAACTCGCGCACCCCTTTTCCGAGGCCTCTCATGAGCTCAGGAATCTTTTTACCACCGAACAGCAGTAAAACAATTACGAGTATGATGATGATCTCGTTGGTGCCCAGCATCCCCAATAAAATAGGATTAGTCATAGCTATCAATTGTTGGGTAAAGATACTAACTGCTCCAATGCGTTTTGCAAAAAAAAATCCCGCAGACGTTCAAATGCGGCTGCGGGATCTATAACTCGTTGAGCGCTGGGGCTATTATGCTTCGGCGCCTTCGGCGACGGCCATGCGCTTTTCGCGAATACGGGCACTCTTACCGCTACGACTACGCTGGTAGAACAGTTTAGCGCGGCGAACGTGACCTGTCTTATTGATTTCGATCGAATCGATATTGGGCGAAAAGAAAGGGAATACTCTTTCTACACCTACGCCGTCCGAGATCTTTCTAACGGTAAAGCTGGCGGTATGACCCGAACCCTGCTTCTTGATCACATCTCCCTTAAAGGACTGGATCCTCTCTTTATTTCCTTCGATGATCTTGTAGTTTACGGTAATGTTGTCGCCGGGTTTAAAAGCAGGGAACTGCTTTTTGGCGGTCAGTTGCTCGTGTACGTAGGCAATAGCGTTCATGATCCAATGATTTAAAGGGAGGCAAAGGTAAGGAATTTCTGGCGAATGCTCCAACAATCGCGCTTTAAAATACTGCCTGGCAAAAAAAAGCCCGCTGCTTTACAACGGGCTGTAGGTCAATTAGTAGTATACAAAAACCGGGGCCTGGCCTAGCGGGCCACGTTCACGGCTCTTTTCTCGCGGATTACGGTCACTTTAATCTGACCCGGAAAGGTCATTTCGGTCTGTATCTTCTGCGCAATCTCGAACGAAAGGCGGTCTGAATCTTGGTCGCTAACCTTTTCGGCCTCTACGATCACACGTAGTTCGCGGCCCGCCTGAATGGCATAGGCCTTTTCTACTCCGCTGTATCCCATGGCCAGGTTTTCGAGGTCTTTGATCCGCTGCAAATATTGCTGCATAATCTCGCGGCGGGCTCCGGGGCGTGCGCCACTAATGGCATCGCAGGCCTGGATAATGGGCGAGATAACAAATTGCATCTCTACTTCGTCGTGGTGAGCGGCAATGGCATTGACCACGGCCGGATTCTCTCCGTATTTCTCGGCCAACTTGGCTCCGAGCAGTGCATGGCTCAGTTCACTTTCTTCGTCAGGTACTTTACCGATATCGTGCAGCAGACCGGCACGCTTGGCCAGCTTGGGATTAAGACCCAGCTCGGCGGCCATGGTAGCACAGAGGTTGGCGGTCTCGCGGCTGTGCATCAACAAATTTTGTCCGTACGAAGAACGGAAACGCATTCTTCCGACCATGCGCACCAGTTCTTTGTGCAATCCGTGAATGCCCAGTTCAATAACGGTACGCTCACCGATCTCCATTACTTGTTCTTCGATCTGCTTGCGGGTCTTTTCGACCACTTCTTCGATACGCGCCGGATGAATACGGCCATCGCTGACCAGACGCTGCAAACTCAAACGCGCAATCTCGCGACGCAAGGGGTCAAAGCTCGAAAGCAAAATGGCTTCGGGCGTATCGTCTACGATCAGATCTACCCCGGTGGCGGCCTCAATGGCGCGAATATTTCTTCCTTCGCGACCAATAATCTGTCCTTTAATCTCGTCACTCTCGAGGTTGAAAACCGTAATGGAGTTCTCGATGGCTTGCTCGGCGGCGGTGCGCTGTATGGTCTGGATAACGATCTTGCGGGCTTCTTTTCCGGCCTTTTGTTTGGCCTCTTCGATAATCTCTTGCTGCAAGGCCAGTGCGCGCGTTTGCACTTCGTTCTTGAGACTTTCTAATAATTGGTTGCGCGCATCTTCGGCAGACAGGTTCGCGATCTTCTCTAACCTACGAACATGCTCCTCTTGATTTTTTTCGAGTTCGCTACGCTTTACATTGACCAACTCGATCTGACGGTTGAGATTCTCTTTGATGACCTCGTTCTCTTTGATCTGTTTGTCGAGGTTATTCTCTTTTTGATTGATCGACTGCTCCTTTTGGCGAATCCGGTTCTCGGCATCGTTGGTCTTTTTGTTGCGCTCGAGCGTATCTCGTTCGTGCGCGGCCTTGAGCTGAACGAACTTTTCTTTGGCCTCGAGTTCTTTTTCTTTACGAATGGTCTCGGCCCTTAGTTCGGCTTCTTTGAGAATGGTTTGTGCCTGAATTTCTGCTTCTTGAACTTTCTTGTCACTGGATTTGCCAAAAACGACACGGCCAGCCAGGAGGCCAATTGCTCCGGCGAATACGCCTATAAGGGCGTACAGTATATTGGGGTCCATTGATGTTTAGGTTTAGGGGGTTCACAATGCTTGTTTTAGAGACCCTCGGCAAGGCCAGGGATTCGGTAACAATAGTCAGGTAAAGATACGAAAAAAGATGCGTTGCTTTCTTAGCCCTTTTTTATTTCGGCATCGAGCAGTTGTTCGAGCCGTTGCAACTCGTGCAGTAGAGATTCGTCTTCGACAAGCGAGCGGGTATCGGGTGGGGTCGTTGCGGGTGCCGCAACGGGAGTAGGGGCGGGGGCAGGTGGCTGGGTGGCGTACCAAAGCATGGTCATGGCCAAATAGTCTTGCATATCCTTGCCGGCGTAGTTGGTCTTGAACTCCATTAATTTTTTTTGGATCTGTTGCAGGGTACGCTGCACCACGGCCTCGTTCTTGGGCTCGACCTTAATGCGGTAGGTACGGTCACCCACTTGGGCGGCTATGGGAATTAATTCTTCGCTCATATGGCTTAGTTGCCCAGCTGACTAATGCAGCGGTCAATTTCTTTTATGTAATGATTGATCTTTTTTTCAATGGCGGCCTTCTCGTCTTGGCTTAGCCCTCCGGTCTTTAACTGGGCGGCCGATAGTTGATCGGACAAGCCCTGGTTAAGCGATCGTTGCTCCGAGAGGGTTTGTTTGACATTCTCTACCTCGACGCTAAGCCGCTTTTTTTCGCTCAGCAGCGTTTGGTGCTGCTCAATAAGCTGCTTGAGTTTTTGCCGAATGCGTTGAAGGTCTTCTGCGTGGCTCATTTTCTTACCGTGACTTCAAGTTCTTTTTCGAGGGTCTTAACGATGCTGTTCATCCAGCCTTCGATCTCTTTATCTGTAAGCGTTTTTTCAGGATCAGAGAACGTAAGGTTAATGGCGATCGATTTTTTTCCGGCGCCCAGTTTATCGCTCTCGAATATATCAAAGACTTTGATATCACGCAGCGTTTTGATGCGGATCTTTTGCAGCGATTCCCAAATGGATTGCCAGGTAAGCGCGGTAGGCACTACCAGGGCCAGGTCTCTTTCTACAGCCGGATAGCGAGGTAGCTCTTGTATATGGATGGGTTGTGCAGCGGCCAGTGTTGCAAGCGCCTTCCAATTGAGCTCGGCATAGTAAACAGCCTGTTTAATGCCAAAGGGTCTTGCCACCGAATCGGCCACCAATCCTCCTATGCCAATGGGCTGCTCCTGTGCGGTAAAGCACAGGGTTTGCTCTAATTGCGAATGCGTACCCGCCATCGAAGAGGCGCGAAGGCCCAATGAAGCCAGTACCGACGCTACGACCCCTTTGAGTGTATAGAGATCGACAGGCCTGCTTTTCTCTTGCCAATGAGTGCTGCTACGCTGCCCGCTTAATACGATACAAAGACGGGGCTCTTCGAGGTAGCCTCCCGTCGATACTTTGGCATAAATGGTACCGAATTCAAAAAGTCGAAGGTCGAGATTGCGATAATTGAGATTGCGACCGACCACTTCGAGTGCAGTGGGTAGTAAACTGGCTCGAAGCGCATTGAGCTCGCTGCTCAGGCTGTTGATCATCGTTACCAAACTATCGCCCTGTTCTGGAAAATAGGCACTGTTGGTAATAGAGTTGGTCATCATCTCGTGAAAGCCCATTCCGGCCAGCTGGTTCGAGATCTTTTCGCGAAGGGTCTCTTTGCTGAGGTAATCGGGTTGCTCAACAGCCGGAGAGAGGGTAATGGTGGCAGGTATGGGAATATTGTCCAGCCCGTCTATGCGCAAGATCTCTTCTACCAGATCGGCCGCCAAACTAATATCGGGCTTGTGGTAAGGCACCGTAACGGTAACGCCCATCGTATCTTCTTTCTCTATCCCAAAGCCGAGACTTTTTAAAAGAGCGGTCACGGCCGCATTGGCATATTCTTTTCCACTGATCTTTTTAAGATAGGCCCAACGAAGCGTAACGGTCTTGCGAGCCTGACGAGAAGTATAGCAATCGATAGGAGCGGCAGAGACCGTACCTCCGGCCAGCGATATGATCAATTGAGCGGCGCGCTCTAATACGGGCAGGGTGGCTCCAATGTCGGTCCCTTTTTCGAAACGCGTAGCCGCATCGGTGCGTAACTGATGGCCAAACGATGTCTTTCTAATGGTGACGGGATCGAAACAGGCACTCTCTAAAAAAAGTGACTGGGTGCTGCTACTGATTCCACTGGCTAATCCGCCATATACACCCGCGATACACATAGGTGCATGAGCATGACAGATCATAAGGTCTTCTGCTTGCAGCGTTCGGCTTACGCCATCTAGTGTTACAAAGACCGTTTTGTCGGCTACATTTCGTACAACGATCTGATTGCCTTCAATGGTCGCCCGGTCAAAGGCGTGCAAGGGCTGACCCGTCTCGTGCAATACATAATTGGTAATGTCTACGATATTGTTGATGGGTTTAACGCCAATGGCCTTGAGTCGTTGTTGCATCCAACGCGGCGATGGACCTATTTGAATGGTATCGACGCAAAGGCCACTGTAGCGAGGGCACGCGGTGTTATTTTCGATCGTTACCGATACGGGGCAGGGGGGTAGCGATGCTGCAAAAGAAGGGGTGGCGGGCCAGCGAGGCTGCCAATTTTTTTGATGATGATGATTCATGTACGCGCACACATCGTGCGCCACGCCCCAATGACTCATGGCATCCATGCGGTTGGGAGTAAGTCCTATTTCGATGATGGTATCGGAGTAGGGAGAAAAAAAATCAGCGGCACTGATTCCTACCGTTGTATCGGTGGGAAGTACCAATATGCCCGCATGCGAATCGCCCAGCCCGATCTCGTCTTCGGCGCAGATCATCCCCTGGCTCTCTTCTCCTCGTATCCTTGCACTTTTCATGGTCAGCGGATCGCCATGGGAGGGATAGATGGTGGCACCCACCGGGGCAACCACTACTTTTTGTCCGGTGGCCACATTGGGAGCACCGCACACGATCGATAGCGGAGTGGCCTTGCCGATATGTACTTTGGTAAGGGTGAGCTTATCGGCGTTGGGATGTTTTTCGGTAGCGATCACTTCTCCGATCAAAAGACCACGGAGCCCTCCTTTTATTTCTTCGTAGTCACTCACGCGCTCTACCTCGAGTCCGATAGAGGTGAGGATCTCACTGAGTTGCGCTACCGGAAGGGGTTCCGGTAAATAATCCATTAACCATTGGTAAGAAAGGGTCATGATCGCAGCGATAATTAACTGTTTGCGAAGATAAAGGAAAGCCGACAGCCCTGCGGCTACATGCGATAACAAACTGCATTGATGTTCATGCCGGCGCCTACCGAGGCAAAGAGCACGACATCGCCGGGCTGCAGATCATGCACATCCCAGTGCCCTTTTTTTACCATATCGAACAAGGTGGGGATGGTGGCCACCGAGCTATTGCCCAGTTTGTGAATATTCATGGGCATAGTATGATCGGGCAGGTCTTTTATTCCATAGAGTTTGTAGAGGCGTTTAATGATACCCTCGTCCATTTTTTCGTTGGCCTGGTGCAGAAATACTTTTTTGAGCGAGGTAATGGGAATGCCTGCTTTGTCGAGACAGTCCTTCATGGCGGCGGGTACATGCTGCATGGCATACTCGTACACTTTACGCCCTTTCATTTTTATGTAACGCAGCGTTGGATCGGCTCCGGGCCGGTTGCTCTTGCCAAACGAAATATAAAAGGCTTCTTGGGTGCAGTGGCTTTGCATGCTGCAAGCCAAAATGCCCGATGAGGTCTCTGTAGAAGATTTTGCTTCTACAATCGCCGCTCCGGCCCCGTCGGAGAAGATCATGCTGTCGCGGTCATAAATATCGATGACCCGGCTGAGGGTCTCGGTGCCGATCACGAGTGTTTTTTTGGCAACGCCCGCTTTAATAAAGGCATCCGATTGAATAATGCCCTGCAGCCATCCCGGACAACCAAATAAAATATCGTAGGCCACACAGTTGGGGTTATTGATCTTGAGCGCGTGCTTAACACGGCTGGCCAGTGCCGGCACCGCATCGCTTTGAACGGTATGGCTAATTACATTGCCAAAATTGTGGGCCACGATAATCTGGTCGATGGTCTCCGGATCGACCCCGCTGTCGGCAATGGCCAGTTGGGCCGCCTCGATGGCCATATCAGAAGAGGTGGTCTGTTCGCCGGCATACCTTCTTTCTTCGATACCCGTTATATCTTGAAATTTCTGCACGATCTCTTGCCCGGGTGCCTCAATGGGGCTGCCTTCTTCGGCATAGAAAGCCTGCTTCACAAAATCGTGATTGGCTTTTATGACGGGTGGAATACAACACCCCGTTCCGGTAATAACGGTCTGCAGTGGCATTATTGTAAATATAATCCCAAAACACAATAACATTCGTTAGTGAATAGCCATCCACAAATAAGTGCTTATTTTTACCCGCGAAAACTAACCACTATGGCTCATGCTTTGCTAAAGGGAAAAAAGGGAATCATCTTCGGGGCGCTCGATGAGCGTTCCATTGCCTGGAAAACCGCGCTTCGTTGCTTCGAAGAAGGGGCCCAGTTGGTACTGACCAATGCGCCGGTAGCGCTGCGGATGGGAGAGATCAACAAACTGGCGGCCCAATGTGGCAATGCCCCGGTTATTGGCGCCGATGTAACCAATATGGATGACCTAAAGAACCTTTTCGAAAAGTCGATGGAGCATTTCGGGGGGCAGATCGATTTTGTATTGCATTCCATTGGCATGAGCCTGAATGTTCGCAAAGGCAAATCGTATACCGAAATGAATTACGAGTGGAATGGTAAGACCCTCGATATCTCGGCCATGAGCCTTCACCGCGTATTGCGTACCGCCTGGGACCTCGATGCGATGAGTGACTGGGGCAGTGTGGTGGCCCTGAGCTACATCGCGGCACAACGGGTGTTTCCGGATTATAACGAAATGGCCGATGCCAAGGCCTTGCTCGAGAGCGTAACCCGCAGCTTTGGCTATCACTATGGCGTTAAAAGAAAGGTTCGCATCAATACCATCTCGCAATCACCTACCCCCACTACGGCCGGCAGTGGTGTAAAGGGCTTCGACGGATTTTTAAATTATGCAGAGGCCATGAGCCCGCTGGGCAATGCCGGCTCTGGCGATTGTGCCAATTATTGTGTAACGCTCTTTAGCGACCTGACCCGCTATGTGACCATGCAGAACCTGTTTCACGACGGGGGATTCAGTTTTACGGGCGTAACGCAACAAGTGATCGATAAAATGGGAACACCCTAGCGGGTACGTCGATCAGTATTCGTCTTCGTTGAATAAGAAATCGTCTTGGGTAGGATAATCGGGCCAAATATCCTCGATGGTCTCATAGAGATCACCTTCGTCTTCTAGTTCCTGCAAATTTTCGACCACTTCGATCGGTGCTCCGGAGCGAATGGAATAATCGATCAGTTCATCTTTGGTAGCAGGCCAGGGTGCGTCTTCGAGGTAAGAGGCCAGTTCTAGGGTCCAAAACATAAGGATACGTTTAGTAGGTGTGCGAGGTCTATTTTTGCGCAAATGTAAAGGGATTGAGGAATTTTCCAAATAACCTTAATTGTTTCTGACCCCAAGCTTGAATTTTTAATAGTTTCGGTAAAAGTTTTCTGACGCTCTTGTTAAACGGAATTACCATCTATAAGCGCTACGGGACCCTCGAAATTTTGAGGGGGCTCAGCATTGCGGTAGAAAAAGGACAGGTGGCAGCCATCGTGGGCCCTTCGGGTTGCGGCAAAAGCACGCTCTTGCATGTGCTGGGCACCCTCGATCGTCCCGATCAGGGCCAGGTGCTGATCAACGGGACCGACGTTTCGCTATTATCGCCCAAAAAACTGGCCGCTTTCAGAAACCGTCATATCGGGTTTGTATTTCAGTTTCATCATTTGTTGCCAGAGTTCAGCGCACTCGAAAATGTAGCGATTCCCGGGTGGCTGGCCGGTCGCTCTAAGGCTACGGTACGAGAAGAGGCCAGTCGTTTGCTCGATAAGCTAGGGCTTTCGCATCGGCTTGACCATAAGCCCTCGCAGCTCTCGGGGGGCGCCCAGCAGCGCGAGGCCGAGG
>VHBB01000008.1 GCA_016872155.1 Sphingomonadales bacterium | reverse complement strand
TTGGGGCAGCCTTTTGTATCGAAAACAGTAAGAATATAACGCTGAGTAGAAGGAGGTCTAGCAATGGGATTCAACGAAAGCGGATTACTCAGGTAGCTATTGGGTTGCCACACGAAAGTTGTTCCATCGCTAGCGCCTCGCAGAAAAGCAGGGGTGTTATAACAAATGGTGGTATCGGCTGATAGCCCTGCAATGGGATAGGGTATCGGTGTTACCTTGATCTGTCGGGTGCTGGTGCAACTTCCGACCGTTCCAATTACCTGATAGGTCGTGGTCGTGTTGGTCACGGCTAGTGGAGACATGAGCGTCGGATTGTTCAGCGCGCCGGCCGGAGTCCACGTATGTTGCAATCCATTCGAGTTGATACGCAGTTGAATGGTATCTCCTTGGCAAATGGTCGTATCAGACATAGGAATAATCAGAACGCCCGGCGTGACTCGAACTCGTACTGAATCGCTGTTTACGCAACCATTGTCGTTAAGAGCTACATAATACCAGGTTGTATTTTGTGGGGCAACCCTTGGGTCCGGGGTGGTGGAGCCGATCATATTGAGCGAGGGTGACCAACTAAAATTACCGGTGCCGGACGCTTGCAATGAAAGAGAATCATATTGGCAAATAAGGGTATCTCTAAAGCCTAGGTTAATGATAGGCTTATCTAATACGGTCAATGCCTTTGTAATCGTATCGGTACATCCTTTCGATGTGGTAACGATGAGGGTCACGTTTACATTTCCGGGTGCCCCATAGGTCCAGGCCGGGGTACGGATACGCGCCGTATCGGCAAGGGTGCCGTTATCGCCAAAGTTCCACCGCCAGTTATCGACGACCCCATAGTTGGCCCGCGTGGTATCGGTAAATTGATAGGGATTGAGTACACAAATACCGCTGGTGGTAAATCCCGGAAAAAAGCCGGGCCACACTTTCACGAGCGTGGTGGTGCTATCGGAGCAAACCCCCTGTAAGGTGACCCTGAGTTTAACTGTGTAGTCGCCGGG
Source organism: Sphingomonadales bacterium (assembly GCA_016872155.1). Lineage (GTDB taxonomy): Bacteria > Bacteroidota > Bacteroidia > Chitinophagales > Chitinophagaceae > JJ008. The sequence goes on along the minus strand of VHBB01000008.1, from coordinate 57,737 downwards.
AGCAGAGAAGGTGTGACTTGTTGCTGGAAGTGTCGAGATGTTATTGGCGCCGCTACCAGGATCGCCAAAATTCCAGAGGTAATCCGCAGTAGGAGGGTTTCCTGTGGCATCGTTGCTGAAGCTTACGTCGAGGCCCTCACAAAAAGCCGGACGCGGATTAAGCTGTGCTCGCAAGGGATTACAATCATTGACAGAAAGATGCAACTCTTTTCGAGTAGTAGAGATGAGCACACCATTTCTGTATTCATTAACGCAGACACAGATTACATATTGACCAATCAGGTCAGGGGCAATTCCACTTATTAGTCCTGTAACCGGGTTAATGGTAACGCTACTGCCGAGTGGTTGCACGCCATTGTAAGGAGTGGCATAGGGTACTTCTGCATAAGGCGGGTTCGCCGCCGGATTGGGTGCTGGAGATTGGGTATCACCTCCGACGTAAGCACCACAAAACTGATAACTCAATGAATCTCCGTTGGGGTCCGTGGCGGCAAAGGAAGTTTGAAAATAACTATTGCGACAGACCACCGCGGTGTCGTTGACCAAGAATTGTGGACTACTGTTGATCTGCGCATTCTGGCCGGCCCCGCTACCGGGTATACGAATGGTAAACGTGTTGCCGACGGTAGCGCTATTGTTTAGGTTGTTGATACCCGCAATACGACAACAGCGCTGGTACGAAATAATATAGCCCTCCGGAATGGCAGGCAATTCAATGGAGGGGAGATCATAGACCACGATCAGGTAGTAACAGCCTTCTTCGTTACCCGTAATACAAGGTTCATCGTACACCTTACTCAACGTATATTGATTCGTGATGGGCACCGTTACATTGCTAACCTGTAGATTAGACGCACCATTAAAGACTGTAAAGGTGATGGGGTTAGAGAGCTGCATAGGGTTAGGGTTGCAGACCATGTACACCGTAAGCGTAACTCTGTAGCGAAGATTGGTTCCTGAACCCGGCCCCAGGTATTGGTACGAAAAAAATCCTCCCTTGATATGGGCAGCCGAAAGCGAGCCGCATATAGAGAGGACAAGAAGCAGAGAAATCAAATATTTTTTCATCACTTAACTCACTCAACCAGGCTGCCCAGGTACGAAGACAGAATCTGGTTGGTTTTTTCGGGTTCTTCGAGCATTCCCATGTGAGCGGATTGCTCCAGCCTATAAAAGTACCCCTTTTTTGCAAGCCTTGTCTGTTGCATTAGGTCTTGGGAAGGCACTAATGTATCGGCATCGCCCGATACCAGTAGAACGGGTTTTTCAAAATGTTTCAACACCGCGCTTCGATCGGGCCGGATCATCATGGCGCTATAATAACTAACGACAGAGGCGCTTGAAAAGTTGTGTGCCTCTTTGATTTGTTTTTCGATCAGTTCGGGGTTATGATCGGCTGTTGCCGGAGCAAAGAGACCCGGAACAGCCAACGATAAAAAAGCTCCGGCTCCATTTTTATGTACAAATTCAATAGCCTTTTTTCTGGTCTCGATCTTGGCAGGGGTGTCGGCATAGGCCGTGGAGTGAAAAAGTCCCAGCCCGGTTAGTCGCTCTGCATAGCGTTCGGCATAGGCCAATGCAATGTATCCTCCCATACTGTGTCCGATCAGGCAGTGGGGGGCAGCGGTCAGGGAACGCAAGAGCAACGCTATACAATCCGCGATTCCCTCCATGCTCATAGTGGAGATGGCCTCCGATTTTCCCGAGCCCGGCAAGTCGGGCACCAGCACGGTGTAGTGTTGAGAAAGAAACGCTTGCTGACCCTCCCATACCGAACCGGTCTCGCCAAATCCATGCAAGAGCACGACCACCGGACCTGATCCGCTTATTCGGTAGTACATCTTTTTTTGCTGAATCGTAACTTGATCGAAGCGAACTTGCATTAACGCGTTTTTTTGCTGCCAAATAAGGCAACTATAGAAATCAAGCCGCCTAGTAACAACACAAAGATCGATACCCAATTTCCCCAGCGAACATATAGGGTGGTGGAGGCGCTCAGCACAGGAATGGATTTTCGAATAGCGGCGGTTTGGTCATAGCCACGCTCTTCAATTAAAGTACCGGCCGGATCGATCAGGGCGCTGATTCCGGTATTGGCGCTGCGCGCTACCCAGGTTCCGGTCTCTATGGCGCGCAGTCTTGCGTAGTGCAAATGCTGGCGGTGTCCTGGTGTTTTTTTCCACCAGCCATCGTTGGTAATGATCACCATGAGCGTAGCGCCTTGACGAATATAGCGGCGCATAAAATCTCCGTAGATGCTTTCATAACAAATGGCAGGCGCCATCAAAAAACTATTAGGAATGGGCAACACCGCGCGGTGATCTTGCTTTGCATATCCGGCCGTAACCCCTCCAAACTTTTCGAACCAACTATTCATAAAACGAAGAAACCACGGTAGCGTCTCTACACCGGGTACCAGCATTGACTTGTGATAGAACTGCGCGGGCCGTTGGGCGGACAAGACCACGGCCGCGTTGTAGGCCTCAAATTCGTTGGGTGCACCGGCCATGGGTCTGCTAAAACGCGTGGGACTGTCTACCCATCGATAACTTTCAATACCGGTAAAGAGGGTCAGATTTGGATGTTGCTTGAGTAATTGCCAAACCGGTTCTAACTGAGGCTGCTCTTGCAACGCCGATTCGTTATACCCATAAGGGCTATACAAGGCGGTCTCGGGCCAGACCAGTAAGCGGGTCGTATCGGTGAGCGAAGCCGTGCTGAGTGCGATCAACGTTTCGATCTGCATAGAGCCGGTACCATCAGTGATCTTCTGATAAGGATCGATATTGGGTTGCACAATAACGATCTCTTGGTTGGCTTCGCTGCTGCGCAGCCATGGGCGTAAGCGTTGTGTCGATAGCAAGATAGGAGCGATCAGTAAGATCGAGGCTAGCGCGATCCATTTGTACGAGCGCGGAATAAGACTAAATTGATTGCGCAGTAAATAATGAAAAAATAAAATATTGATGATAAATACCCAGCCGGTTCCGCCGGCCGTTCCGGTAAAAGAATACCAATAGATCCAATCGGGATGCATGGCAAACACATTACCCAGGGTCAGCCAAGGCCAGCTAAGCCCCCAATCTTGCAGATGTCCAAATTCAAATCCCATCCAAGCGGTCAGCAGCAACAGGTATCCTTTTGATCTCGACATTCTTTTTTTGCATACCCAATACAGCATCCAGGGAATGCACATGAGCAAGCTATTGGCCAGCCAGGCGGCCACGGCACCTGCAGCCGTTGCATGCCAGATCCACCAGGTAGTACCCACGTTCCATACCAGCATAGCCAGGTAACAGCTCCAAAAAAAAATGCGGGTGCTCGAACTTCTCTCGCTCGCGATCAGCAAAGGAACAAAAGCAATAAAAACAAGAAGGGTCAAAGGCGAAGTTGGCCAAGCGGCCCACAGCAGCACACCACTGAGCAGACCCAACAGAACGGGTTGAAGGGTTTTAGTTTTCAAGACAAGCAAGGCTTATTTGCGACTATAGTTAGGCGCTTCTTTTGTAATGTCTACATCGTGGGCATGGCTCTCGCTCATGCCGGCATTGGTAATCTTAACAAAGGTTGCTTTTTGCAGATCGGCAATGGTGCGTGCACCACAGTAGCCCATACCGGCGCGAAGACCCCCCGTATATTGATAAACGATCTCTTTGAGCAGTCCTTTGTAGGCCACGCGGCCTTCGATACCCTCGGGAACATATTTTTTTACATCCTGCTCTGCGTCTTGAAAATAACGATCGCTGCTTCCGGTAGCCATGGCTCCCAGCGAACCCATACCGCGATAGGTCTTGAATTTTCTTCCTTCGTAAATGATGGTCTCGCCAGGGCTCTCTTCGGTGCCGGCAAATACGCTTCCCATCATTACGCAATTGGCACCCGCAGCGAGCGCCTTGACCATATCGCCTGTATAACGAATACCGCCATCGGCTATAACCGGAATATTTTTTTTCTGTAAAGCGCGTGCGGCTTCCATAACGGCGGTCAGTTGGGGTACGCCCGTGCCGGCCACAATGCGTGTAGTGCAGATCGAACCAGGGCCAATTCCTACTTTAATGGCATCAGCTCCGGCCTCGGCCAGCGCCAGTGCGCCCGCGGCGGTCCCGACATTGCCGGCGATCACATTGAGTTGCTTAAAATTCTTTTTTACTTTTTTGACCGCATCGATCACACCCTTGCTATGCCCATGCGCACTATCCATAGCAATTACATCTACGCCAACGGCGGTGAGCGCAGCTACGCGGTCTAGCAGATCGCGGGTAATTCCCACGCCGGCTCCGACCAGCAGTCTTCCGTAGGTGTCTTTGACCGCATTGGGATTACTCTTGAGTTTTAAGATGTCGCTGTACGTGAAAAGCCCGGTCAGTCTGCCTTGCTTATCGATAATGGGCAGCTTTTCTACTTTGGTTTTTTTAAAAAGTTGTTCGGCTTTTTTAAGATCGGTACCCTCGGGGGCGGTATAGAGGTCTTTACTGGTCATCACCTCACTTACTTTTTTAGTGAGGTTATGTTCGAAGCGAAGGTCCCGGTTGGTTAAAATACCGACCAGTTTTCGTTTTGCATCTACGATCGGAATACCTCCGATCTTATTTTCTTGCATTAGCCGAAGCGCATCGGCGATGGTGGCCGAGGCCAGCAAGGTTACCGGATCGATGATCATGCCGCTTTCGCTGCGTTTTACTTTTCTAACCTGATCGGCCTGCTTTTCGATCGACATGTTCTTATGAAGAATACCAAGACCGCCCTCTCGAGCCAGGGCAATGGCCAATGAAGCTTCGGTTACGGTGTCCATCGCTGCCGATAAAAGCGGTATGTTAAGGGTGATATTCTTGGTGAGTTTGCTGCGCGTTTCCACGTCGCGGGGCAGTACTTCGCTGTAGCCGGGCATCAGCAAAACATCGTCGAAGGTGAGTCCTTCGCCGAAAAAACGATCCAGTAAAGCAGGGGAGAATTTTTTTGTCGCCATGTGCAAAGATACGCGCTACGGGGATTTTGGCAAAATCCTGCGCTCAGGCATTGGTAATCAGGGGTCAGTAAACAAATGAGGGGCTATTGAATAAGCGTTACCGTTCCTTTTCTAAAAATCGGTTGTCCGGTATCTCGGTGTACGTAGCTGAGTTTCCAGACATAAACGCCCGAAGGTTGCACCTGTCCGTTGACTTTTCCGTTCCAGCGGTCCATCCAGTTATTGGTTTGATAGACCAGTTGCCCCCATCGATTAAAGACCGTGAATGAATAGTTGTTGGCCTTGATCGCGTTATGAGGACTAAAAAAATCATTGAGTCCGTCGTTATTGGGAGTAAAAGCAGTGGGCACTTCTATAAGACAGTGGTTGAGCACGCGCACGATCTTATCCACACTGTCGCTGCAGGCCATCTGCAAATTTGTAGCGCGTAGCCGAATACGGTAATAGCTCTCGCGGTTATTAAATGGAAACTGAAAGGGGGGCGGATCCTTTAGCGATGAGGTACCCACCGCATCGAATTGCCAGCGCCACTGATCTACTTGCCCCACCGAAGTATTGACAAACGACAACTTGTCTTCGGGGCAAAGAATAGAATCCGACAGGGTAAAACCGGCCTTGACCTGGTTGTTTAGTACCAGTTGTTGCGCTACCGAATCGGTACAGACACCATTACTGACGCGCAGCGTGATCGTATTGGTGCTGATGGCAGGAAAATTGATACGGTGACTAGCGGTCGATACCCGAATGGTAGTATTAAAGGTCCAATTGTAGCTATTGACACCACCCGCCCCATTGTGCGTAAACAGGTAATTGTTTTGCAAACAACCCATGGTGGCCGAGTAATTGAAGCGCGCCGAAACGGTATCGGCTACGGTAAAGTTCATCTGTTGGCTGGGCAGGTCTTGTCCGCATTCATCTTGAATGATGATGGTATCGGTTCCTGCCAGCAACCGAAGCAGGTAGGTGCCGCCGATCTTGATGGGAGCGGTAAATTTTACGGTGACGAAATCAGTTTTATCGTTAATGCAATTGCCGGAGGCGGAGGCCACCGCCACTGCGCTTGGCCCCGTAACCGAAAAATCGATTCCACGCGGGTCGATGGTCGAACAAAGTATGCGTTTTGGAAAATAGAGTTTCACTGAATCGGGCGCACAGGAGGTACGACCAATGCTATCCGCAAAAATGGGTTGCGGTATAAAGTAGGTAAACGGAACCTTGTCTCCCTGCGGTATGCCGCGGGCGCAATCATCGAGTAACGTGTTGTTGTCGCTGCCATTATTGATGACCAACTCGTAGTTGCCATTGGTAAGAGGAGCGGCCAGGGTAAGTGTGATCTCATCGATATCAAACCCAAAGCTGCAAGAGTCCGGTTGTGCGGCGATCACGGTAGTGACCGCAGGTAGCAAGCTAAATTCACTGCCGCTGAGTGTGGTACTGTTGCAACGAATAGGTTTATTAAGTTTAATGTTAATCTTGCGACCATCACAGTCGGGCTTTGCCGTTGCCAGTTTGGGTAACAGTGGATCGGTTATCACCGCTGTTCCACCGCTAAACGACAAACGGTAACCGACTTGGCTCGGTGAATAATTGCTGACCATTAGAAGGTATTCATGGTCCACTTGTAAGACCGGCATGGCGGCAAAGCGGGGTTCAGTGCCGGTTTGATCGGAGCAACACTGAATAAAACTGGCACCTGAGGCAGCGGTTCCCGTAGGCCCTGGGTTGCCGGCCCAATTGCCGGTAACGACAATGTTACGGTTGGTAAAGATCTCGTTGGGGTTTAATCCGGTAATATCATAGAGCTGCCAATCGTAATCGTCAGTGGCCGAGATGGGGGTGATGGTAAAACCCAGCGTACCCGATTGATAACATTTGAATCGGTAATAGAAGGGATTGATATCGCTGTATTGACATTGATTGAGATTGCAGCCGGGCACAAATAAGTTGGGCGCATTGGTGCAACTGGGTACATTGTTTTGCGTAAATACCGAGGTGCCACAAACGGGAAAAGCGGTAGAGGGGGTTTGCCCCAGCGTGGTACAGGTTTGTGCCTGCAGCAAGAAGGGAGAGACAACAAGTAGAGCGCCCAAGAAGTACAGCAACGGTCGGTTCATAATGACGCTTTTTGGTAGCGATTGCCGGGTAAAGATACGATCAGCCCTGCTAATTCTAAGTTAATAAGAGCAGTGGCAAGCAACTGTGGTTCACACGCTATGCAGGTTCTAAGTTGGTCGATCGTTAGCAAGGCCGTATTGCTGATCTGATGCAACAAGCGTGCTTCGGTCGAAGAGAGTGCTGTGGGTGCGTTCTTAGTCTTTATGGTTTTTTCTGCAATGCATGTTGCGCTTTTCGATCGCTGCCATCCCATCCAGGTTGCCACTTCATCTCCGGTTTCTAGTAAGAGGGCTCGTTGTTGTTTTAGTAAAGCATTACAACCCTGGCTCTTGGGGTCAGCGGGTCTGCCGGGCACGGCGAATACCTCTCTTCCATAATCATTGGCAAGACGTGCGGTGATGAGGCTACCACCCTTGGTACCACTCTCAATAATAATCGCGGCATCGCAGCAGCCCGCTACAATTCGATTTTTTCGAGGAAAAAGATAGGCATCTGCGTTGTGATTAGACATCGATTCAGTAAGCAGCCCGCCACTTGATCGCAGGATCTCTCTGGCCAGTGGCCGATTGATGGCGGGGTAAACGGCATCCAGACCCAGTGGTAACACGGCCAGTGTTGCCATTTGATGGCGCAAAGCAGCTTGATGGGCTACCGTATCGATCCCTATGGCAAGTCCGCTTATGATCGTAACATCATAGGCGGATAGTTGAGCGATGATCTCTTCGGTACATTGAACGCCATGGCGAGTGCAGCCCCGCGTACCCACTACGGCGATCATTTTAGTGGCATTGAGTGAGGCCTCTCCTTTATAATAGAGCAAGATCGGTGCATCAGCGCAGGTGAGCAGACGCTTAGGGTAATCCGGATCGGTAATGAATAAAGGGCGAATGTGATGGCGCTCTAAAAAGCTGATCTCTTCATCTACTCGTTTCCAGTTCGAGAAACCTAGTAGTGATTCAAGTAACCGGTTTGGTATGCCCTCGCATTGCTCGAGCGCCGTGCGGTCAGCATTAAACAGTTCGTCGATATCGAAAAAGCTCAGTAATAGTTTTGCATGAACAGGCCCGAGACCGGGCACCAGGGTTAGGGCGATCTGCGACCGAAGAGCAGCTTGCATAAAGGCGTTTGGTAAAAGATAACACGCCTAGCCGCTTGATGCTAGAGCCCGGTAATCTTCATTTCGGTGCGGCGATTCAGGGCTCTTCCTTCGGGGGTGGCATTGTCGGCTACGGGTTGATCCATGCCGTATCCCTTGGCCGTTAAGCGCGAGGCGTTGATCTTTTTTCCGACCAGGTAATCGACCACAGCCTTAGCGCGGTGATCGCTCAGGGTAAGATTATCGGCGGCCTTTCCGATATTGTCGGTATGACCCCCGATCTCAATTTTAATGGTGGGATTTTCTTGCAGCAGGGTCACCAATTTATCTAACTCGGTAAGAGAGGCGCTATCGAGTTCGAAGCGATTGGTCTCGAAAAAAATATTCTTTAGTACGATCGCTGCATTTTTCTCTATTGGCTGTAGCACGATATTTTTTTGTGCGGCCGAATCGGAGATGCCATTTTTAAGAAAGTACTGATCGGAGTTGAATAAATAGCCCTTTTGATTGACGGTAAACGCGTAGTCACGTCCGGTTGGCAAGGTCAACAGATAATTTCCGGTGCTGTCGGTCTTTACCGTCGACATGATCTGTCTTGTCGAAAGGTCGGTTAGCTCGAGTGTTGCGGCAATGCCCTTGCCGGTTTTTTTGTCGGTAACCTTTCCCTGTACCCAGCGGGTGGGGTAGGGACGGTTTTTTTCTTTCAGCTCAAAGCTGTAAAGGTCCAGCAGGCCATAGCTGTCTTTTCGCTCGGCCGCATAGAGTGCGGTCTTTCCGTCGGCCGTAATAAAAAGCGTTCCCTCTCGATCGATGGTGTTGATGGGGTAGCCCAGATTAGTGGGTTGACTCCAATTTCCGTTCGCTTGTTTGCGAACAAAGAAAATATCATCATCTCCGTAGCCGGGCCAATGCGAAGAGGTAAAGTACAACGTTTGATTGTCGGCATGAATAAATGGGCACTGTTCATCTGCTGGCGTGTTGACCGAGGGACCGAGGTTAACCGGGGCTCCCCAAGTGCCGTTTTCTTGGAGCTTGCAAACATAGAGGTCGCTGCCCCCGTATCCACCCATACGGCGCGAGGCAAAATACAATTCTTGTTTATCGGGCGATAGACAGGGTTGTGATTCCCATTGATCAGAGTTGACCTTTCCCCCCAAATTGATAGCGGCTGACCAACCCGAAGCGGTCTTGTACGAAATATACAGATCGCATCCGCCATAGCTGTCTGGTCGATAACAACCCGTAAAAACCAGCCATGCCCCATCTTGCGAGATCATCATGGCTCCTTCGCTTTGCGGCGTGTTGAGTGATCCTTTTACCGGTGATGCCAGTTCCCAGTTGCCGGGCCGGGTAGTGCCGCTGGTAAAAAAATCTTCGTTGTAGGTATCGACCCTGCGGGTAAAGAAAAGCTGCTTGCCGTCGATGGTTTGCGAAGGAAGATACTCCGCCATTTTGGAGTTGACCGTTGGGCCCAGATTCTTGGGCGCAAAAATCGTCTTGTCGTTGGGGGCTGCAGCTGCTTTCTCTTGCTGCAGCGCAAATTCAAAATTCTTTTTTCGTTGTTGGGCCGCATCGAGGGCGGTACCGGTAGGTTTATATTGATCGATATAGCGGTTCGTGATCTCGAGGGCCTTGGCAAAATCGCCAGTGCCGGCCAGTGCGATTGCATACGAAAGCAGATAGGGTTTAAAATAATCCGCATCTATAGCAAGCGCTCTTCTAAAACAGATCAAACTATACGAATAATTTTTGCTCTCTGCCTGCAACTTGGCCAGCGCTACCCAGGCATCGGCGTAATTCTCGTCTGCGTCGGTGGATTGCTGTAACAGGTCGATGGCTTCGCGATTATTTCCTGCCGAGGCTTTTTCGTAGGCCTTTTCGTATAGCTGCAAGGCTTTTTTGCTCACCTTGTCTGGGCGATATCCCTGCGCGCTTGTAAAAAGCGGGGCGAGTAAAAAAAATAACATTAATACCTGCGTACTGGCTAGGTAGAACCTTAGTTTCATGGCACATTAATGTATTTGTGCACCTGCAAGCTAAGTTGCCAGCGCGGATCATTTTTGATCTTCTCTATTAGAAGCGGAGTTATTTTCTCGGCACGGTCCCATTCGGGTTGTAAGAAAAGTTTACAAGTTGTTGTTACCTGTGTGGCGTATTGATCGGCCCAATCCAGATCGCTGGGATGAAAGATGACTACCTTGAGTTCGTTGGCTAATGGAAGACAAGCGGGTAAGGGCGCTTTGAATTTTTTTGGAGATAGACAAATCCAATCCCAGTGTCCGCTAACGGGATGAGCTCCCGATGTCTCGAGGTGACAGCGTAGTCCGGCCGCGCGTAACTGCGTTGTGAGTACATCGAGCGAATGCAGAAGCGGTTCTCCGCCGGTTATAACGACGATTTTGGCCGGTGTTTGCAAGACCGCATCGACTAATTCTGCCGTTGTTTTTCGCGGATGTTTTTCGGCATCCCAACTTTCTTTTACATCACACCATACACAACCCACGTCGCAACCGCCCAGTCTAATAAAGTAGGCGGCTTGTCCTTGGTAAGATCCTTCGCCTTGCAGCGTGTAGAATTGTTCCATGACCGGAAGCATCGTTACAGCAGAAACGGTACTCATTGCTAGTTTATTTTCTGGAACAGGCCAAGAATGTGTTTTTCATGAGCGCTGCAATGGTCATGGGGCCTACCCCTCCGGGAACAGGAGTGATCCAACTGCATTTAGGGGCTACGCCGGCATAGTCTACATCGCCGAGCAACTTGAATCCATTTTTTTTGGTAGCGTCCTCTACTCGGGTAATGCCCACATCAATTACAATGGCACCTTCTTTGACCATGTCCGCTGTAAGAAAAAGGGGTTGACCCAGCGCGGCCACGATCAGGTCGGCCTTTTTACAATGTTCTGCCAGCGCTTTTGTTTTGGAGTGGCAAATGGTTACGGTGCAATTACCGGGCTGCGTGTTCGCGCTCAGCAAAACACTCATGGGGCGCCCCACAATATTGCTTCTGCCAATTACGACCGCATCGAGTCCGCTGGTATCGATCTTGTAAAAAGAAAGGAGTAGCATTATGCCGAGCGGGGTAGCCGGTACAAAACTTTCCGCACCTTGTACCATCTTACCCACATTAACCGGATGAAACCCATCTACATCCTTTTGCGGATCGATGGCGTCGATCACATCTTGTTCAGAAATATGAGCGGGCAAGGGAAGTTGCACTAATATGCCATCCACATCGGGATCTTCGTTGAGTGACTGAATCGTCTCCAACAGTTTGTGTTGGGTCACACTGCTCTCGAGGCGAACGAGCGTAGAGATAAAACCGGTTTGTTCGCAGGCTTTTACTTTGGCCGCTACGTAGGTGGCACTGGCGCCATTATTGCCAACGAGTATAGCAGCCAGGTGAGGAACTTTTTTGCCTTCGGCAACCCGCTCGGCCACCTGTAGTTTTAATTCTTCTTTTATGGCCTCGGCTGCCAACTTACCATCTAAGATCTTCATGTGGCAAAGGTAACTCCATTTGTCAGCAATTTTTAAACGGAGGCATTTGTTTTTAATCGCTTGATTATTGATGAGGGCCCTGCTAAACTTATGGGATGCGGTTTCAATTCTTTGGTGGGGTCAGGCTCTTTTTTTTAATAGGATGGGTCGTCGTTGGGCTCTACTGTTCTTGCCTAAGGGCTCAGCCGTTGCGCTACTCGTTACAGGGAAAAATTGCCATGACCTCCTATTTCAACGCAGGTGATCATCATCCTTTTTCTACAATGGTCAACCCGTCTTTTATGGCAGGTGCCAAATCGGTTGGCTGGGCTTTTGGAGGAGAGCAACGTTTTTTGGCACCCGGATGGACGGAGCTGGCGGGTGCCATAACGATACCAGTACAGCGAAGTGTCTGGGGTTTTTTTGCAGGGCAAGAGGGGTTGCCGGTCGCATCCGATCAGCTACTGCTAGTTACCCATGCCCGAACCTTATCTAAGCAGGCTTCAGCAGGTGTGTCGCTTGGAGTCAATAGAAAAAAGGCCGCTGCTCTAGCATCTGTTTTTTCTCCTGCTGCGGCAGCGGGTCTTTCTCTTTTTCTAAGCAACGAATTACATACCGGGGTAGCTTATTATCATGTTGCGAACAGCAGCTCTACGCATGTGGCGGCGGACGATCATTCGGTTTTGCATTGCACGCTGAGTTATCTGCCAACCGAAAAATTCGCAATGACCGCAGCAGTAACAAAAGAGCGTGGGCAAGCTACGACAAGCGCCGTTTCGGTTTACTATCGGCCCAGTTCGAGGGCGGGGTTTCGAGTAGGATTTTCGGGCAAGCCCTCTATGTGTTGGGCTGGATTGATGGTAGGAATTGGTAAGCGTGTGGCCCTGCAAGTTTATTCCGGATTCTATTCATTGGTAGGAGTAAGCAATGGGATGTCTGTGTATAGCGGTTCCCCTTATAAAGAGACAGCTAAAAGTCAAGATGATCCATGAAAAAAAATAATCTTTTCTACAGGCTGATCTTAGTTTTTTCTCAGTTGCTGTCGTCGAGTATGTTATTGTCGCAGTCAATACCGCCTCGATTAGAGCCATTGGTAGAGAGTAATGCAACAACACCCACAATGGCTGCTCCCGATGAGGACTTGTTCGAAGAGGCCAGTAGATTTTTGAAAGAACCGATTTTGCTTAATGAGGCCACAAAAGAAGATTTGCAACAGTTGTTCCTGCTTCCCGATGCTTTGATCGATCGCTTGCTGCTGCACCGAAAATTGCTGGGCCCGCTGCTTCATCTCAACGAACTACAGGCCATTGGCGGTTTTACACCTGAACTAATCAGGCAACTGGCTCCATACGTGCGGGTGTTGCCGCCGGGCAGCTTGTCGATGGGCCAACTTATTTCGGCCGGCACCAGTACGCAAGATCTATTGCTACGGGTTACCGGTCTGTTTACGGGTGCGTCGAAGCAGAACGCCGGCACATGGGCAGGCAGCGCACAACGGTTGTTACTCTGGCACCGGCTGCAAACAAGATCGCTGCAAGCGGGATGGATCGTAGAGAAGGATCCAGGAGAGGCACTGCTGCAAAGAGGACGTCCGCCGATCGATCATAGTGGTTTTCATTTTTTTTGGCGGGGGCCAGGCTTGATTCGCACGATTGCCCTTGGCGATTATACGGTTAATCTGGGGCAGGGGCTGTTGCATTGGCAGTCGATGGCTTTTGGCAAATCGGCAGAAATGAGTTGGATCAAAAGGCAAGGTGCGGTGCTGCGCCCTCACCGCTCATCTGGAGAGGTCAATTTTCATAGGGGGCTGGCGGTAACACTTAACTGGAAGCCGCTTACGTTTACTTTTTTTGTTTCGCGACGCTCGCTCTCTGGTCGTTTGCGCTACGACTCGGCAGGGCTGGCAACAGGAATCAGCTCGATCGGCAGCAATGGGTATCATCGCACCCTACAAGAGCAATTGGAAAGAAAGTCATTTCGGCAATGGACAGCAGGTGCTCGTGTGTCGGCCCGGTTAAGGTCACTCGAGATTTCGTTGAACGCTGTTCGTTATTGTTTTTCGCTTCCGCTTATTGGCAGCGAAGAACCTCGAAACAAATTTGACAGCAAGGGTCGTGTTTGGCATAACAGCAGTATAGACTTTTCATATACCCGAAAAAATGTACACTTTTTTGGCGAAGGGGCGCTGGCGGCTGGTGGGGCCGGGGCCTGGGTTATAGGTCTAATGGCGACCGCCACAGAGCGAATCGATCTTTTTGCATTGGTCAGAAATAACGGTATTGCCTACAGGGCACTTTATGCTAATGCTTTTTCGGAGTCTTCTTCGGTAGAGAACGAACGAGGTCTTTATACGGGTTTTACCTGGCGGCCCCATGCAAGGGTTCGCTTAGACGCGTATGCAGACCATTGTGTTTTTCCGTGGATTCGCTATGGCGCCCATTCACCCACAGCGGGGGCTGATTACCTGCTCCAACTTGATTACAGGCCCCACAAACGAGCGTCCATACTTATAAGATATCGCCACGAGCGCAAGTGGGAGGTTGCAACTCCGGCCCCTGATAGCACGCAGATCAAGTCATTTGCGGGTGCTGAGAGGACCGGATGGAGAGCACAACTTTCTTACCAATTTACGCTGCATTGCAGGTTGCGCACCCGGATAGAGTGGCTGCAGGTAGGGCCCTGGCCTGCGCCCCTGATGGTTGACCCGGCAAAGCAGTCCGAAGAGGGTTTTTTGTATTATGCCGACCTGTTGTTTAACCGGCTAGTGGCGGGTGCCGATCTTTTGTTTCGTTATCAGTATTTCGATACAAATAGCTATTTATCAAGAATTTATGCGCTTTCTCCTGATTTGCGGCCCGGTTTTGGCATAAGGGCCTTTTTTGGAACGGGGCACCAGTTCTGGATAGGGGTAGACAAAGAATTGAAATTCAATATTTTATTAAGCATAAATAGTCAGTTTAGCATGGCGGGTTCCTCTTTGCAAAGCCGCGAGCTAAGGCTTCAGTTGCGCCTGAAACTCCATTAATTACGACAATTCAAAAAAAATCCACGTATTTAACTATATGTTAAAAAAAAGGTTATCTTGCCGCAGCTATTGTGGGCACCGTTATGTCTGAATAGCATGAATCTATCACCAAAATTTTGGCCAATCTCAATTGGCTTTCAATGCTTTTAAATTTTTAAAATTAACGTCAACATGAGAAAAATCGCATCACTGTTCACGATGTTAATGCTCACTGCTGTGTTAGCATTTGGTCAGAACCGGACGATTACAGGCACCGTAGTCGATGAGAACGGAGCCGCGGTCCCCGGCGCAACAGTTCAACTAAAGGGAACCCGTGAAGGAATCGCTGCCGATAATAGCGGCGTGTTTCGTTTACTTGCCAAGACCGGCGATGTACTGGTTGTTTCAGGCGTAGGTCTGGAAACCACCGAGTACAAGGTCGGCGCCGATAACGCTATTAAAGTTCAAGTAAAGAGAAGCGTGGCTGCCTCTGCTGAGGTTGTTGTAACAAGTGGTTATGGTATTAGAAAGAATCTGCGAAATATTGCCACCAACGCACAGGTTGTTACCTCTGAGCAGCTCAATGTTATTCGTCAAACCAACCTCAACAATGCTCTTGCCGGTAAAGTCTCTGGCATGCAGGTAAGAAGCCAGTCTTCTGCCAAACTCGGAAGCACCGGTAACATTCGTTTGCGCGGTGAATCTGGATTTGGTGGCGGGCAAGGTGTTCTATACGTAGTTGATGGAACTATTCTACCCAATCCCAATGACATTAACCTGGACGACATAGAAGATGTTACTGTATTACAAGGCCCTGCAGCGGCAGCCATTTTTGGTCCTCAAGGGGCTGGTGGTGCCATTGTAATGACTCTTAAGAAAGCTAAAAAAGGGCAAAAAGGGATAGGCGTAGATGTAAATTTGGGAGTTCAAAACGATAACGTATACATTTTGCCTAATTATCAAAACTCTTACGCCGGCGGGGGTGTGGGTGATCTTATTCGTTATGTTTGGCAGCCGAATCACCCACAATCCTGGAAGCGTCTAGACGGCAAATATTATCACGACTACGCAGACGATGCTAGTTGGGGCCCCCGCATGGTGGGTCAGGAGTATATTCCTTGGTACTCATGGTACGATGGACATCGTTATTCGGGCACCACTGCTAAGTTGGTTCCTCAACCTAATAACGCAAGAGATTATTACAACACCGGTTTGATGCTAAACAATTCTGTTAGTATTTCCAAAGCTACAGACAATGCTAGCATAAGAATGTCATTTGGTAACATCGATCAAAAGGGGCTACTTCCTCAATCAACCCTCAAAAAGAATACATTCAACATGATCGCTTCGGTCGATGTAACAGAACGTCTTACGGCCTCTATAAACTTCAACTACATTACTCAAATTGTAAGAGGTGAGTTCGACGATGGTTATGCCAACCAAACTAGTGGTTCATTCAACCAATGGTTTCACCGCAACCTCGACATGGATATCATGAAAGAATTGAAGGATGTTCGCACTCCCAATGGCATTTTAGCCAGTTGGAACCACTTAAATCCTACTGCCTACAACCCCGATAATCCTAGAAACTTTTATGCTGGTAACTACTGGTATAATTTCTATTCCTATTTCGATCATATGAAACCTGTTGTGCAAACCGATCGATACTTTGGGGATGTGTCTTTAGCGTATAAAATCAACGATAATCTTCGCATTAAAGGTACCTATCGTAAACAAAACAATAACATCTGGAGTGAGCAAACTATTTCCTCAGATCTTCAACAAAGCGCAACTCAGTCTGGGTATCTTGCTTCTTACAGCACGTCTACATCCAACTCCAACCGCACCAACATGGAGTTGTTGATCTCCTACCAGAAAAAGATAGGTGACTTTAACATTGCTGCGACTGGCGGAACCGACATATTGCGCCAATTGCAAAAAGGTAATAATGCAAGCACTGTAAACGGCCTAAATGTGCCTAATCTGTTCACTATTGGAAATTCTAAAGACCAACCCAGTGTTGGAAATTCTAGAAGTGATTATCGTTACAGTGCTCTATATACCACCGGTAACGTTTCTTTCAGAAACTACTTGACTGCAGAATTTACACTGCGTCAGGACTGGATGTCTGATCTACCTCCTACTAAATCCTTCATTCTCTCTAAGTCTGCCGGACTTTCTTTCGTGTTTAGTGACCTGCTCAAATGGCAGCCACTCAGCTTCGGTAAGTTCAGAGCTTCACTGGGTCAGGTACCAACTGGTATCGGTGTTTACCGTTACCCAGGTTTTGCCTATGGTGTGGGCGCTGTTCAGTGGAACGGAAACTTCTTGATGGGTACACCAGATCAACTAGTAGATCCTAATATCAGCGGATCTGTAACACAACAAAAAGAGGTTGGACTAGATCTGCGCTTCCTCAAAAACCGTATAGGGGTCTCTGCTACCTATTGGACCGGAGACGACAGAAACTTCCCCACCACTATTCCTATTAATGGTGCCAGTGGGTTCAGTAGCATTCTGACCAACGCCGGTCTTATCACCAAGCGGGGTTATAATTTCCAAGCCATGGGCCGTCCTGTTTGGGGCAAAAATTTAAAGTGGGAGGTGAACGCTACTTGGGGTGTTCTAGCTGAGAACAAAGTAGTTTCAATTGCTCCTGGAACAACCCGTATCGCGATAGAGGGTATGTGGGGGTCAACTGGCCCATACATGGTTCATCAAGAGGGTCGTGATTGGGGTCAAATCTTTGGCAACGGTATTAAGCGTATCAACGGACAGCCTGTTCTTGATGCAAATGGCTTCTATGTAAACGATCCTAATGTTTTTTATGGTAGTGCTCTCCCTAAGCACACGGGTGGCGTACAAACACAACTTGAGTATAAGGGTGTTGTATTGAATGCTAATGCTGACTGGCAGATCGGTGGAAAGTTCTTCTCACTCTCTAACATGTGGGGGTCTTACTCTGGACTTACTGCTAGAACGGCTGTCGTTAATGATAGGTATAATCCCATTCGTGACGCGGTTGCTGATGGTGGCGGGGTGCATGTGTTTGGGGTGGATGCCAACGGAAACAAAGTTGATAAATATGTAGAGGCGCAGAAATATTTCCAAAGCCTCTACAACAATAGAGCATTTGATCCATTTGTTTATGACCTCACCTTTGTGAAATTACGTGAGGTTTCACTGGGGTATACACTTCCAATTAAGAAGTGGGGAGTTGATTGGGCCCAGCGAGCAGTGCTTTCAATTGTTGCCCGCAACCCATTACTGATTTATGCTAAAACAAATGACTTTGATCCATCCGAGATTTCAAACATCAGTGGTGAGGCCGGTAATATGCCTGGAACGAGAGGTTTGGGCGCTAATCTTAAAATCAGCTTCTAAACTGTATACAAGTCAAACTATTAAATGAATCTAATTATGAGAAATTTTAGTATACAACACACCTTGGTTCTGCCACTAGCACTTGGTTTGCTCTTTACAAGTTGCAAGCGCTATTCCTCTGACTTTGGGGACACCAATTTGAATCCTGCTGCTACCACTAGCCCAATCTTGCCTGCACTTCTCACTAACGTACAAGCTGGTCTTGGTGGCTATGGTACTCAAACCCGAGGCGGGCTTTATTGTCAGTACTTCTCTGAAACTCAGTACACAGATGTTTCATGTTATTCCCTTCCTCAGCTTTCTTTCGAAGGAGAATATTCAGGTTCGCTTTACGATCTCCAGAATATTATTAATACGAATACTAATAATAATATGACGCAGGTCGCTCGCATTTTAAAGGCATACATTTTTAGCACTATCACCGATAGATGGGGAGATATCCCTTACTCACAGGCGCTCACTGGAAATAAGAACCCCTCCTTCGATAAGCAAGAGGATGTTTATCGTGGATGTATGAGAGAGCTCACACAAGCCGTTGCAGCCTTTGATAACACATCTGTTGTGAGTGGTGATATTATTTACGGAGGTAGTGTCGCCAAGTGGAAAAAGATGGCCAACACATTGCGTCTTCGTCTGGCAATCCAAGCTTCAAAGCGTTTTCCTGCCTCTACGGCATGGGCAGCTACAGAATTTCGTGCTGCCTTGGCTGATGCAGGAGAGACCATTACAGCTAATTCAGATAATTGTGTTCTTTCATATCCTGGAGGCAATTTCCGTCACCCTTGGTTCAACCTGTACTTTGATCGCCGCGATTACGGACAGAGTGATGTAATGGTGCGTATCATGGCAACAGATTTAAGCGATGGTCGTCAGGTTGCTTTTGGCTCCTCTAATTTGGGTGTGCCCTATGGAAGAACCCGTAATTTTACCGACCCTTGGTGCCAAGCTAATCCCAGTTGGTCCAGAGTCCTGGCCGAATCGTATCGTCAGCAAAATAGTTCTGTTGTGCTCGTCTCAGCCGCAGAGACCCATTTGCTTCGCGCAGAAGCTGCTGATCGGGGATGGACAAATGAGGGCATGAATGCATTGTACCAACAGGGTATAGCACTTTCTTTTTCTCAGTGGGGCTTATCTGCGCCCGCTTCTTCTTACTACGCTCAGGCCGGCGTTGCTCTTTCTTCCTCACCCGGAACTGGTGCAAATATTAGAAACATTGCTACACAGCAGTACATAGCCGCCTACCCTGATGGGCTACGAGGTTGGTCAATTTGGAGAAGGACTGGTTTCCCTGTACTTACTCCAGCTCAAGATGCCACCAACAGCTCAAGGCAAATCCCCAGACGTTACACCTATGGACAAACCTCTTATTCCAGTAATCCGGCTGCCGTTGCTCTCGCTGCTGCCGCTATTGGAGGGGATACTCAAGACACCAAAGTGTGGTGGGACCAATAATCTTTGCTCTTAAAACAAATTAAATATCCTTAACATGAATATGAAATCATCGATCCTCTTCTTGTTGGCAGTCTCAATAGGATTCTCCTCTTGTATAAAGAAAGAGGTAACCCCACTGGCTGATGAAGGAAAGACGTTTGTAAAGATTTTGCAGTCTAGGCTTAATGAGCTTTACTTTAGCCCGTTCTCCGATGTGCGTGCCATTTCTTTGTTCAGCGTTAGAAGGGATGCTAACTCTTCTGATAATTTACAAAAGTCATCACCGCTCGTTCTTACTAGAGTAGATGCGATGGTAACTCGTTTCAATGCGGCAAATGGCTCAGACTTTGCTATTTTACCTGATAGTTTGTATACGCTCGTATCTACGATCACAAGAGCTGGCAATATTTACAACTCTACTTTTAACTCGGGCGATTTTGCGCGTGAGTTCATTATCAATCTAAATGGTTCTAAGTGGGATCTTAGCAAGAAGTATGCGCTCGGATTTGCCCTTACCAGCGCTGGTACTGCAACAAAGTCCTCTGGAATGGACAGCATTGTTGTAACGCTTTCCATAAAAAATCAGTGGGATGGCAAATACAACTTACGCTGCGGTTTCTATCATCCTTCCTATACCCCCGCAGGTCCGCATTCATTTAGTGTACCTGTAGAGCTTCATACATCGGGTGTAACAAAAGTCAAATTGAATTGGAATGGATCTTACGCTCAACCATGTTTTGATGTTGCTGGAGCTTTCAACTCTTCCTACTTCTATTTTGGTAGCCAAGAGCCCGAGATCACCATCGATCCAACAACTAATGCCGCTACCGTTCAAAATGTAGCAGCTGGTGCAGTTACCTTCTATACGATGGGAAGAGGCTTCAATAACCAAGGCCATAGACAATCTTTTGATCCTGCCGATAAGTCAATTGTGGTTCATTGGGGATATAGCCTTGGCGCTGGTGGTACTTTCGTCCTTGGTACTTCTCGGGCTTGGGCCGACTCTTTGTACTACGTTGGACCTCGTTAAGCCGTCTTCAACACATTCTTACGGAGCTGTATTACCCTACAGCTCCTTTTTTTTGCTCTATCTTTGACCAATATACCCTTAAGCAATGGATCAACAGCAGCTCCCCAATAACAATCAGCTCAATATCGAGATTTCCGAAGAGGTGGCCGAAGGCGAGTACGCTAATTTGGCGATCATTACCCACTCGCACGCCGAGTTTGTCATCGACTTTGTAAATGTGATGCCAGGCACCCCCAAAAGCCGTGTAAAGTCTCGAATCATCTTAACCCCGCAGCATGCAAAGCGACTGATGCGTGCGCTTACCGAGAATATTCAGAAATACGAATCCATCAATGGTTCTATCAAGGATCTCGAAGAAATACAGCTGCCACTGAATTTCGGTGGTCCCACTGCGCAAGCGTAACGCTGTCTACAGAAAAAAAATGACTTGTTAGTAGCTATTCAGATCAGCCCCTGGTCTGCAAAACTGTAATATCCTTGTTCACTCACGATCACGTGGTCTAGCATATGAATATCGAGCAGTTGTGCGGCTTCTTTTAATCGCTGCGTGAGCTGCTCGTCTGCCCGGCTGGGTTGCAGGTTGCCGGAAGGATGGTTGTGGCAAACGATGATGCTGACCGCATTTTGTTCCAGCGCTTTTTTTAGAATGATCCTTGGGTCGGCCACCGTTCCGGTGATGCCCCCTTCGCTCACGATCTCGAAGTGGTTGATGCGGTTAGCCCGGTTTAGATAAAGGACCCCAAATACTTCTTGTTGCCGGTCTTGTAAACTTACCTGAAGAAACTTGGCTATATCGCTGCTTTTGGAGACCTGTGTCTTTTGCAGGGGAGGGCCGGCATAGCGCCGCCGTCCAAGCTCGAAGGCCGCCATGATCTGGGCGGCACGGGCCTTTCCAATTCCTTTAATGCGGGACATTTGCAGCGGATGCATGCGGGCCAATTCGGTCAGGTTATGCTTGGCGAGGCTGAGCAGTTCCAGTGCCAATTGGGGCGCACTGCGTTGTTTGTTGCCGTGTTGCAACAGAAGGGCGAGTAGCTCCGTATCGCTGAGTTGCCCGCAGCCCCATCGATAGAGTTTTTCGCGGGGGCGGTCTTCGGGGGGCGGGGAGGGAGTCGATCTTTCTTGTGTCATCTTATAAGTTTACAAGATCGCCATCCCTTTTGCAAGCGGCAAGCAGAGATTTATTTACAAGGGCCATCGGTATTGTCTGGGGGTATCAATATCTTCGCAGCACTAGTTTATCCTCTGCTATGCAACACGCCAAAATCTTTGCCGGAACCGGCTCTCAGCAGCTGGCCGAACAAATCTGTAAACGGTACGGAACCCAGCTTGGAAAGGTCAATATTCAGCGATTCAGCGACGGGGAGATCTGCCCTGTTTTTCTGGAAAGTGTGCGGGGCGATTATGTCTTTTTGGTGCAAAGCACCTATGCCCCGACAGACAATCTAATGGAGCTGCTCCTGATGATCGATGCCGCCCGCAGGGCCTCGGCCTACAAGGTGATCGCGGTAATGCCCTACTATGGCTATGCCCGGCAAGACAGAAAGGATAAACCCCGGGTTGCGATAGGTAGTAAGCTGGTAGCCAATATGTTAGTGGCTGCCGGGGCCGATCGGGTTATCACCATGGACCTGCACGCTCCCCAGATACAAGGCTATTTTGATATTCCGGTAGATCATCTGGATAGTCACGCTGTTTTTATCCCTTATATCGAGAGTTTAAAGCTGGAAAATCTTACCTTTGCGGCCCCCGATGTGGGAGCTACCAACCGGATTCGTGAGATTGCCAGTTATTTCAATGCCGAAATGGTAATCTGCGATAAACACCGTAAGCGGGCCAACGAAATAGCCAGCATGGTAGTGATCGGGGATGTTACAGGCCGTGATGTATTGTTGATCGATGACATCTGCGATACGGGCGGCACCCTCGCCAAAAGCGCAGGATTGCTTAAAGAAAAGGGGGCCCGTTCGGTTAGGGCGCTCATTACGCATCCGGTGCTCAGTGGTAAGGCCTACGAGAACATCGAGAACAGTGTGTTAGAAGAACTCGTAGTGTGCAACACGATCCCGGTAAAAGCCGTGGGTGGAAAGATCAAGGTGTTGAGTGTGGCCGAACTGTTTGCGGTAGCCATTCGAAACGCTTTCGAGAACAAGAGTATCACTAGTCTCTTTGTTCACTCGCAGCTCAAGAACAAGTGAATCAATAAAACAAAATAGCATGAACACAATTACAATCGAAGGACAACTGAGGACCGGATTTGGCAAAACAGCCACCCGTCAACTCCGCTCTCAGGAAATGGTGCCTGGTGTAATTTACGGGGGTGCTCAGGAGATCAATTTCTATGCTCCTGCTGCGGCTTTCAAGAATTTAGTCTACACACCAAGCTTCCAGATCGCCGAAGTAAAGATCGACGGCAAAATGTACAAGACCATCCTTAAGGACCTTCAGTTCGACAAGGTCAACGATCAGTTGACACACGTAGATCTGCTGGAGCTGGTCGAAGACAAAAAAGTGATCGCGAACATTCCGCTCAAATTCGTAGGCGCCTCTAAAGGTGTCAAGGATGGCGGTAAGTTGATCACCAAAATGAAATCACTTAAGGTAAAGACCTTTCCCAAGCATCTGCGCGAACAGATCGAAGTAAGCATCGATAACCTCGAATTGAATGGCAATATTCGTGTAGAAGATGTCCAGATCTCCGAGTACGAGATCTTGAATTCTCCCCGTATTCCCATTGCTTCTGTGGTATTGACCCGTCAGTTGAAGCAAGAAGAGGCGACCGCTCCTGCTGCCGGTGCCGCTCCTGCTGCCGCTGCCGCTGCCCCTGCCGCTGCTGCTGCCAAAAAATAAGAATAGCCCAAAGCATTCCTTTATTGCAAAACCCGCATCGATCGATGCGGGTTTTTTATTGGCGAAGACCGATATTTGAGCTCTAGAAAAACATGAAAATACTGCTGGCCGGATTAGGAAATGTGGGTGATGAGTATGCGCACACCCGACACAACATCGGATTCGATGTGGTAGGGGCCTTCGTACAGCGACACGGCGGGCAATTTCGGGTCGACCGTTTGGCGTATGTAGCCGAAGTAAAATGGAAGGGTAAGCAGTTTGTTTGTGTTTGTCCCACCACGTACATGAACCTAAGCGGTAAAGCCATCAAGTATTGGTTAGATAAAGAGAAGATCGATACGGCCTCGCTGCTGGTAGTGGTAGACGATCTGGCGCTTCCGCTCGATAAGATCCGTATTAAGCCGGGTGGTAGTGATGCCGGTCATAATGGATTAAAAAGCATTCAAGACGCGCTCGGTACCATTCAATATCCCAAACTTCGGTTTGGGATCGGCAGCGATTATCCGAAAGGAAAGCAAGCCGATTTTGTCTTATCGCGCTGGAAGAGTACCGAAGAAAAACAAGTGGCAGACAAGATTGCCCACGCTGTGGATGCGATAGAGGTGATCGCTACACAAGGACTCGAAGCGGCGATGAATCTTTACAATCAAAAAAGTTTTACCTGAATACCCTTTTATGAAGATCGTTTGCATAGGAAGAAATTATGTGGCCCATGCCCGCGAGTTGGGAAATGAAGTGCCTGCCGACCCTGTTATTTTTATAAAGCCCGAGACCGCCCTTTTAAAGACCGGTCATCCGTTTTCGATTCCGCCTTTTTCGAACGAGGTCCATTATGAATGCGAGTTGGTGCTTCGGGTGTCTAAAAAAGCGCAGGCCATCACAAAAGAAGCAGCGGCCGGCTATATCGATGCCCTTACGGCCGGGCTCGATTTTACCGCTCGCGATCTGCAGCAACAGCTCAAAGAAAAAGGATTGCCCTGGGAAAAAGCCAAGGGCTTCGACGGATCGGCCGTGGTAGGTAATTGGATGCCGGCCGATCAATTTAAAAATAAAAAGGATATTCATTTTTGCTTGTACAAGAACAAAGCCATCGTGCAACAAGCCAGTACATCACAACTGATCTTTGACTTCGATACGCTGCTTGCGCACATCAGTCAGTATTTTACACTAGAGCCGGGCGATCTGGTCTTTACCGGCACACCGGCAGGGGTTGGGCCCGTAGAGCCCGGTGATGTGCTCGAAGGTTTTGTCGAAGACGATTCTGCCTTTGAATTATCCATACAGTAGCAACAATTGCATGAACGCTTCTACCACCTTACTCAACGCCTATGAACTCATGTGCCAGGCGCATGCCATGGCTGCTATTTACGAGGCTAATCGAAGCAGTTGCAAGTATGTTCACTCTACGTCTAGGGGGCACGAGGCCATTCAGCTGGCGGCCGCTTTTTGTTTGCAGCCCCACGATGTGGTGAGTCCTTATTACCGCGATGAGAGTCTGTTGTTGGGGTTAGGATTTACTCCATACGAATTAATGTTACAACTCTTGGCCAAGGCCGATGATCCCTTTTCGGGAGGAAGAGAGTACTATGCTCACCCCAGTTATCAAGGAAAAGGGAAGCCCCTCATTATTCATCAATCGAGTGCAACGGGTATGCAGGTAATTCCTACGACAGGGGTAGCACAGGCCGTTCAATATTGGGAGACCTTAGTTGCAAAAGATACAGAGCCTGCGGCCTTGCTGCGGCCGGGATGTATGCGATCGACCACACCGCCCATCGTACTCTGTTCAATGGGAGATGCCAGTGTTACAGAAGGAGAGGTGAGCGAGGCATTTCAGTTTGCCGTACTCAAGCAACTGCCCATCATCTATTTGGTGCAAGACAATAATTGGGGAATCAGCGTTACCGCTGCAGAGGCAAGGGCCATGAATGCCTTTGAATATGCGGCCGGTTTTAAGGGAATGGGAAGAGTACAAGTGGATGGCTCCGATCTGGAGGCTTCCCTTTCGGTGCTAAAAGAAGTAAGTGAGCTGGTTCGACAACAACGCAAACCCTATTTGGTGCATGCACAGGTGCCGTTATTGGGTCATCACACCAGTGGCGTGCGCAGAGAGTTTTACAGGGACGATCAAGAATTTGCCACGCATGTGCAACACGATCCTCGCCCTAAATTAAAAGAGCGACTCTTGGCCTCTGGCGTTAGCGATGCCGAATTGAATTCGATCGAAAAAAGGGCCACGCAGACCGTTGCCGACGATTTTAGCAGGGCCTTGATGGCACCCGATCCGGCAACTGAAACAATAGCGCATCATGTGTTTGCCCCTACACCCATTACCGAAGAGAAAGGCGAGCGCAGTCCTGCGGGCGCTGCCAAGATCATGATGGTCGATGCTGCCCTCTTTGCCATTAAGGAGATCATGCAACAGCATCCGGAGGCCTTGCTCTACGGACAGGATGTGGGCAAAAGACTGGGTGGCGTGTTTAGAGAGGCGGCTACGCTGGCCGAGATCTTTGGTGAACACCGCGTTTTTAATACGGCCATACAAGAGGCCTATGTAGTAGGATCCACCGCAGGCATGTCTGCCATGGGGCTGCGTCCGATCGTAGAGGTGCAATTTGCCGATTATATCTATCCTGGGTTCAACCAGCTGGTTACCGAACTTTCAAAAAGTTGTTACCTCAGTATGGGAAAATTTCCCGTCTCTATGATCTTGCGCGTGCCGACCGGTGCCTATGGCGGAGGGGGGCCTTATCATAGTGGCTCGGTAGAAAGTACTTTATTGTCCATCAAAGGGATCAAAGTGGTCTATCCCTCTACCGCTGCCGATATGAAAGGATTGATGAAGGCCGCGTATTATGATCCCAATCCGGTGGTGATGTTAGAGCACAAAGGGCTTTATTGGAGTAAGGTGCCAGGCACCGATGAGGCTCGCACCTTGGAGCCCGCTGCCGATTACATCATTCCACTGGGAAAGGGTCGTGTGGTGCAACCCGCCAACGAAGCTATGATTGCATCGGGTAACTCTGCCGTCGTTATTACCTATGGTATGGGGGTGTATTGGGCCAAAGAGGCCAGTCTTGCGTTGCCCGGTCAAGTAGAGATCATTGACCTGCGATCGTTATTTCCACTCGACGAAGCGCTGGTCTATGCGCGCGTTCGCGCCCACGGAAAATGCCTGGTGCTAACCGAAGAGCAGCAGCTTAATTCATTTGCCGAAGCATTGGCCGGTCGCATCGCAAAAAATTGCTTTACCGCGCTCGATCAACCCGTAGAAGTATTGGGCGCACTGAATGTACCTGCGGTTCCACTAAATATGGAATTAGAAAAAGTCATGTTGCCTACGCCCGAAAAGGTCCGCGAGGTAGTAGAACAATTACTAAAGGGGTAAGCCTATTATTTTTTTAGCTGCAGACGAATCTGTAATTCTTCGAACTGTTTTTCGTCGATGGTAGCGGGTGCATCGAGCATCACATCGCGACCGGCATTATTTTTAGGAAAAGCAATAAAGTCGCGAATGCTTTCACTGCCTCCCAAAATGGCGCAAAGCCGGTCAAAGCCAAATGCGATGCCCCCGTGTGGTGGCGCTCCGTACTCAAAGGCGCCAAGTAAAAATCCAAATTTGTGTTGTTGCTCTTCTTTGTCCATGCCCAGGGCCGCAAACATTTTCTCTTGCAATTCGCGCTGGTAAATGCGAATGGAACCGCCTCCGATCTCGTTTCCATTCAGCACCATATCGTAGGCATTGGCCTTGATGCGTGCATAGGGGTGACGCAGGTAGTTGGCCGCATCGGCAATAACAGGGTCATTGCCGATCATGGTCTCTATTTGATCGGGCTTAGGGGATGTAAAGGGATGATGGCGTGCCACCCAGCGATTACCTTCTTCGTCATATTCAAAAAGCGGAAAGTCGAGTACCCAGCACAACTTAAATTCGTCGGGCTTGCGCAGGCCAAGTCGTTGCCCCAGCTCAAGGCGCAGTTCGCTCATGGCCTTGCGCGTGCGTTCTTCTTTTCCGGCCAATAGCAAGATAAGATCGCCGGGTTGCGCGTGAGCCGCTTTGGCAATGGATAGCAATTGCTCGGGCGTATAAAATTTATCGATGCTGCTTTTGCAGTTATCTGCTGCGAGATACTTGATGTAGGCGAGTCCCTTCATGCCGATCTGCGGACGTTGTACCCACTCGGTGAGCTCATCGGTTTGTTTGCGGCTGTAATCCGCTGCACCGGGTACGGCAAGGGCCAAGACCGTTTCGGCCTGGTCAAAAATCGCAAAGCCGGCCTCGTCGATCAGCGTGCGATGGTCTGCCTTGTTGGTAAAAACCGTATCAGGTTTTTTAAGGTTTAGCAACGGCATCGCAAAACGGATGTCCGGTTTATCGTTGCCATAGGTCCACATGGCCTCTTCCCAGCTAAGCCGGGCAATGGGCGCGGTGTAATCGATCTGCTTGACCTCTTTAAAAATATAGCGTATCATGCCTTCGAACATCAAGAGGATGTCCTCTTGCTCTACAAAGGCCATCTCGCAGTCGATCTGGGTAAACTCCGGTTGTCGGTCGGCTCTCAGGTCTTCGTCTCTAAAACATTTTACGATCTGGTAGTAACGATCGTAGCCGCTTACCATCAGCAATTGCTTAAAGGTTTGCGGAGATTGGGGCAATGCATAGAACTGACCGGGATTCATGCGAGACGGAACAACAAAGTCGCGGGCCCCCTCGGGCGTAGACTTGATTAGAAACGGTGTCTCGATGTCCATAAACTGTTCGCTATGTAAGTAGGTGCGAGCCGCTCTGTTCACCGCATAGCGAAGTTCCAGGTTGCGACGTACGGCCGCCCTTCTTAGATCTAAAAAGCGATACTTCATGCGTAGGTCATCGCCACCATCGGTATCGTCTTGAATGGTAAAGGGAGGAACAGCCGCTTTGTTGAGTAGGGTCAACGACTGAACATCGATCTCAATATCGCCAGTGGCCAATTGAGGATTTTTGTTACTGCGTTCAATCACCTCTCCGCTCACTTGCAATACAAATTCTCTGCCCAGTGGGTTGGCCTCGAGGGCCGCGTTTACTTGTTCTCCGAATAATAATTGGGTAATGCCATAGCGGTCACGCAGGTCCACAAAGGTGATGGCACCATATTTTCGAATGGTTTGGACCCATCCGGCCAAAACAACCTTTTTGCCTTTATCTTCTAAGCGTAGTGCTCCACAGGTATGCGTTCTATACATTTTATCTGTCTAATGCGAATGATTAAAGAGTGGTGGTTCTGC
Source organism: Sphingomonadales bacterium (assembly GCA_016872155.1). Taxonomy (GTDB): domain Bacteria; phylum Bacteroidota; class Bacteroidia; order Chitinophagales; family Chitinophagaceae; genus JJ008. The sequence goes on along the minus strand of VHBB01000008.1, from coordinate 29,117 downwards.
GCCGGTTGATCTCGTTGGGGCGCTGTATCAAATAATAATAGATCAAAATTAATGAGCCCAGCGTAAATGGAATCAGGGAGAGTTGTTTTCCGGTAAGCAGACCAAAGAAAAGTTCTTTATCGCGTTGAATAAATTCCATAATCATCCAGGTGCTGTTGGCGCAGATCCAAAAAGCTACCGCCAGATTGTGAGCCAGCTCGGAGGCAATATGACGGTTGCGCCACGAAATAAAAAGTGCCACGAACAGCGTAGGAACGATCATACCCACGCCCAATGTTTCCCATCCCATGCACCAACTAATGTCTTTGATGATCCAAAAAACAATATGCAGGTTTTCCATGCCCCGGTATTTGGCGGGTATGGAGTAGAGGGCCGAAGCAGGCTCTTGCAATGGGTTGGACATAGTGGCCGAAAGGTAAGAAAGTTGTGAAAAAATGCGCTCAATTTCTCTTGAATCTGCGCAGGTCGGCCTCGGGATCAAGCGGAGTGTTATGTAGCAGATGCTGCACAAGTTGGTTGGCAAAATAGGGTGCCAGGGAGCAGCCCTTGGTACCCATGCCTCCTAAAAATCCAATGGTCGGCCATTGCTCTAGCATGCCTACAAAGGGTCTTCTTTCTTTAGATCCGGGCCGTATGGCGGCCCAATGGTCGACGATAGTAAAAGGTAGTGAAAGCCATTGCTGTAAGGTGTCTGTGGTCGACTCGCGATACGCTACACTGGGGTTAGAATCGTTGAAGTTCCACTCATAGCTCGATCCTGCCCACCAATGTCCCTCTTGGTCCAGCGGTATTAGGGTGAGTGGCCCTTTATAGACATAAGAGGAGGGCAGGTCGGGAATGTGCAAGATTAGGGCCTCACCCTTTACCGGTGCCACGGGCAGGTGATCAAAAAGCGTATTGGTATGCGCCCCAATGCCATCGCAGAAGATCAAATAGTCAAATGAGATGTCTTCGTAGCGATGGGTAGAAGCCGTCGCATTCAGCTGTGGGTATTCAAACTTTTTTTCCAGTAGGCGGCCCTGTTGCAACAGATGTTTTTTATACGAAGACAGTAACAAATCGGGTCGTACCTGGCAGCTTTTTTGAATAAGGCCATGGCCCTGTGGGGAATTGAACAAAGCCGTTTCTGCAAGGGGCTCAGTGGGTAGGTGCAGGTAGTCAGAACGCTCCCGGACCCGCTTTTCAAATGCAACCCTGGTATCGGGGTGCGCGAAGAATTGCAGAATATTTCGCTCTTCGATCAGTTTGTGACGTGGCTTCTCTTGTTCGGTAAAAAGTAATTGTGAAAGACGCGTATACTGCGTATGGGCAAAGGGTAGTAGTTCATCGATACGCCACGTAGTTACCAGCCTTCTGCCGGTAACGGGGTTAATGAGTCCGCCTGCTTGTCTTGAGGCATTGGGGAGATTGCCAGGATCAAGTATAATAAACTCTCTTTTTTCCTGCTCCAAAAAATAACTGAGCCAGGTTCCACACAGACCCTGACCCACGAGCAGAAATTCGGTTTTCATTTGGTAAAGGTACAGGAAGCAGCGAAGCGTCTTAGTCGATTGAGAGGGTAGTGCTGTTGGTACGATACGTTCGGCGGGCAAGATTAAAAAGCAACAGGCGACAGCCCGGAACCCAAAACTCACCAGGATAGCGAGTGGTAAACTTGTAATCCCATTCATACAACCCCGGAACAAGTTGGTAAAGCGTAAGGCTAATGGCTGTATCGGACAAGGATTTTTGTACCAGCAGCCCCGCTTTTCCTTTTTTGAGTTGCACGCGACCACCGCTAGGTTGCAGCCCGGCCGAAAGAGGAAGCAGCACCCGACAGCTATCCATTTTTTCGGTAAGAGAGATCGTCAAACGAAGGACGACGGGCTGCCCAATTGGTTCTGTGCTAAAAGGAGTAATGGGTGGCTCGGCCTCAGATTTCGACGGTTGTCCATTGCTTCGCAGCAGCCGGACACCTCCTTTGACGGTCACGTGATTCTCTTGTTCTTCGCCATCAGCACGACTCGCCTCTTTAATGTCAACATGCCCGCTAATTTGCTGCTGTGCACTATCGACACGAACCGTTAGCTGCCAATCTACTTTTCCGGTATAAAGAGAAGGGATCGTAAGGGGAAAACGAACGACAGAGCGCTCACCGGGAGCAATTGTAAAATATTGATTGGCGAGTTGATTAAAGAACCAACCGTCGACCGGTTGTTTTTTTACAGCATCAAAAAGTTCTAGTTGTAAATTGCCGGTTATTTCTTGCGTGCTTGTATTTTGAAGTACAAACTGAAGTTTGGGTTGATCACCGGCATAAAAAAAGGCAGGAAGGTCGGCGGCTGCGGTAATGGGCAATTGTGAATAGGCAGGAGCGCTATTCGCTGACCATAAGCAAACCAACAGTAAAAGACAGCTGCGCATTTATTTCTTTAAGACCTCGGCCATCTTCTTGCCGATGTCGGCCGGGCTGCTTACAACGTGAATACCGCAATCGCCCATGATCTTCATTTTGGCAGCTGCCGTATCGTCGGCCCCGCCAACGATGGCACCGGCGTGACCCATTCTTCGACCGGGAGGAGCGGTCTGTCCGGCAATAAAACCAACGACCGGCTTTTTATTGCCATTCGCTTTTATCCAGTGGGCCGCTTCGGCCTCCATACCTCCACCGATCTCTCCGATCATAACGATCGCGTCGGTGTCGGGATCTTGCATAAAGAGTTCAACGGCTTCTTTGGTTGTAGTACCAATAATGGGGTCTCCGCCAATACCCACCGCGGTAGAAATGCCCAGACCGGCCTTGGCCACCTGGTCGGCTGCCTCATAGGTGAGCGTACCCGATTTAGAAACGATACCCACCCGTCCTTTAACAAAGACGAAGCCGGGCATAATGCCCACTTTGCAGGCTCCGGCCGTAATAACACCGGGGCAATTGGGACCCACCAGTCGGGTGGGTTTGCCTTGCAAATAGTTTTTAACGCGCACCATGTCTTGCACCGGAATACCTTCTGTTATACAAACCACCAGCCCAATACCGGCTTCGGCTGCCTCCATAATGGCGTCAGCAGCAAAAGCGGGGGGTACAAAGATGATGCTCATACTGGCGCCGGTTGCCTTTACTGCATCGGCCACCGTATTAAAGACGGGACGGTCCAAATGGGTCGTTCCCCCTTTTCCGGGCGTTACTCCACCGACCACATCGGTTCCATATTCGATCATCTGAGAAGCATGAAAACTACCTTCGGTGCCGGTAAATCCTTGCACCAGTACTTTAGAATTCTTATTGATAAGGATACTCATAGCAGGCTGCTTAAAACTTGCCGCAAAGGTAAGGATTTGTCTGCATCAGGGTCTCGTCATATCGTCCATATTGCGCACATTGGGCATCTTTCCGGTCTCTTCGAGCATACGCATGTCCTTAGCATCTTTTAAAAACTCGGACGCAAAGATAAAATCGTTAAGCAGCTGGTTCTTGCTAAAGATGATGTCTTTGCGGGTTCCCTCCCATTCTTTCTTGCCTTGATACATGTACAAGATATAATCGCCCGTTTCCATTACGCTGTTCATGTCGTGGGTATTGACCACGGTGGTAATATTAAATTCGACGGTCAGCTCCTTGATCAATTTATCGATGACCAGCGAGGTCTGCGGATCGAGCCCAGAGTTGGGTTCATCACAAAAAAGATATTTAGGATTAAGCACCACCGCCCGGGCCAGGGCTACTCTTTTTTTCATACCTCCGCTTAGCTCAGCCGGAAATTTTCGGTTCATATCCTTTAGGTTAACGCGCTCGAGCACTTCGTTGACCCTCTTTAATTTTTGGGTGGGGGAATCGCTGGTAAACATATCCAGCGGAAACATAATGTTCTGCTCTACGGTGAGCGAGTCAAAGAGGGCCGATCCCTGAAAGAGCATACCGATCTCTTTGCGTATGTTGGTACGCTGCTCTTGGTTCATCGAAAAAAAATTCTCGCCCTGGTAGTAGATCTCGCCATCGTCGGGGGTCAGTAGGCCTACCATGCATTTCATCAACACCGTTTTTCCGCTACCGCTCGCGCCAATGATCAGATTACATTGCCCCGGTTTCATTTGGGCACTGACCTCTTCGATCACGACCTTGTCGCCAAATTTCTTTTGTATGTTCTTTACTTCGATCATCGTTTTTTAAAGAAGAAGGGCCGAGAGAATATAATCGGCAAATAAGATCAGCACACAACTTACCACGACAGCCTTGGTACTGGCACGACCGATCTCTAGGGCGCCACCGCGAACATAGTAGCCAAAATAGGCAGGCACACTAGAGATGATAAAGGAGAATACATACCCTTTTACCAAGGCAAAAAAAACATTGTAGGGCAAAAAATCGGCCGCCAATCCTTTGTCGAATATGTTGGGAGAAATAATGCCGGCCGCTGTTCCGGCCAACCGTCCGCCCCAAATGCCCAGGGCCATGGCAATAATAACCAATAGCGGAATCATGAGCATGGCCGCTGTGATCTTTGGTAAAATAAGGTAGGTCTTGGTGTTGATGCCCATAATCTCGAGGGCATCGATCTGTTCACTTACGCGCATATTGCCTAACTCGCTGGCAATACGACTACCGGCCACACCGGCCAACACGATACAGACCAGGGTGGGAGCAAACTCCAAGATCACCGTATCGCGTACGATCTGTGCGATGGTGGTGAGGGGTACCAGTGGGCTAACCAACTGATAGGCCGTTTGAATGGTCGATACCGCGCCTATAAAAACGGAGATGATAGCCACAATGCCCAGCGAACCGATCCCGATCTCTACGCATTGATGCATCAGCTCTTTCCAATACATGCTGGTTTTCTCTGGGCGCTTAAACATGCCCTTGAGCATTAACAAGAATCGTCCTATGTCACTGAGCAAACGCATGGGCGCACTTCTTTTTATTTACGAAACCGCTTCCACCAACGCGATTGGCGGACGATCTCTTGCGTGGGTGTTTTCGTTTTTGACTTTTGCTGGGCATCCACCACGGCGATCACGGCCATGTTGATAATACTGCGAATAGAACTGCCGAGCTGCAAAATATGAACAGGCTTTTTAAGACCCAACAAGATCGGTCCTACCGCATCGGCCGTATCTAATTCTTTCATCAGATTATAAGCGATATTGCCAGCGGCCAGATTTGGAAAGATCAGCACGTTGACATCTTTATCGGCGAGTTCGCAGAAGGGATAGTTCTCTTGCATCAACTCTTTGTTGAATGCAACGCTGGCCTGCATTTCGCCGTCCACGATCAGTGATGGATTCTTTTCTTTTACAATGGCACGGGCACGCGCCACCATTTTAGCCTCGGTCGAATCGCTGCTGCCGAAGTTGGAGTAACTGAGCATGGCAATGCGAGGCGTAATGTTAAACTGCTTGACCTCTTTGGCGGCCAGTAGCGTAATTTCTGCGAGCTCCTCGGCCGTGGGATTAAAATTTACCGTGGTGTCGGCCAGAAACAAAGGTCCTTTTTTGGTCAGCATCATGTACATGCCGGCGATCTTGCTGACCCCGTCTTCCATACCAATTACCTGAATGGCCGGGCGAATCGTGTCGGGATAATTTTTGGTAAGCCCCGAGATCATTGCATCGGCCTCGCCGCATTCCACCATCATGGCTCCAAAATGATTTCGGTCTTTCATGATCTTTCGGGATTCGTGCACATTGAATCCTTTACGACCGCGTTTGGCCAAGAAAAGATCGCCGTATTGATTTCTTTTTTCTTCTAACTCGTCGCTGCGAGGATCAAAAATGGGCAAGCTGTCGAGGTCAATTCCGTTCTCTGCCGCCATGGCCATGATCTTTTCTTTGTTGCCGAGTAAGATCGGGAACCCGATTCCCTCATCAAACACCAACTGGGCTGCTTTTAAGATCTTGATATTATCGGCTTCTGCAAATACGATTCGCTTGGGATCGCGCCGGGCCTTGTTACCGATGGCACGCATTACCTGGTTATCGAGCCCGAGTCGTTTGTTAAGTTCTGTGGTGTACTGATCCCAGTCGTTGATCGGAGCCTGGGCTACGCCGCTTTCGATGGCTGCTTTTGCAACAGCCGGGGCTACCGTTGCCAGCAGCCGGGGGTCGAGCGGTTTGGGAATAATATAATGGGGGCCAAAGCTAATGGTCGCTTCGTTGTAGGCCATGGTCACAATATCGGGTACGGGCGTTTTGGTGAGTTCCGCCAGCGCTTTTACGGCTGCCAGTTTCATGGCTTCGTTGATCTGTCTGGCTCGTACATCGAGGGCACCTCGAAAGATGTAGGGGAAGCCCAGCACATTATTGACCTGGTTGGGATAGTCACTTCTACCGGTGGCCATAATAATATCTTTTCTGGCCTCGGTGGCATCTTCCCAACTAATCTCAGGATCGGGATTGGCCATGGCAAATACGATAGGATTCTTGGCCATGCTCTTGACCATCTCTTTCGAGAGAAGGCCTCCTTTGCTAAGTCCGATAAAGACATCGGCATCTTTCATGGCCTCTGCCAGCGTTAGATTTTTTCCTTTGGCCAAAAATTCTTTTTTGAGCTCGTCCAGATCGTTGCGGCTTTCGTGTACCAGTCCCTTACTATCGTAGACCCAAAAATTTTCTTTGCGGGCACCCAGTGCCACATAGAGTTTCATACAAGCTACGGCAGCGGCTCCGGCCCCGCTAACGACAAAACGCAGCTTTTCCATTTTCTTTTTTTGCAACTCGCAGGCATTAAGCAGGGCGGCCGCACTAATAATGGCAGTGCCATGCTGATCGTCATGCATCAGCGGAATGCTCAGCTCTTCTTTTAATCTTTTTTCAATGTAAAAACATTCAGGGGCCTTGATGTCTTCGAGGTTGATGCCTCCAAAGGTTGGTTCTAATGCTTTGACAATGGCTACGAATTTCTCCGGATCTTGCTCGTTGATCTCGATATCGAAAACGTCTATGTCGGCGAAGATCTTAAAGAGTACGCCCTTACCCTCCATAACGGGCTTGCCCGCCTCGGGGCCGATGTCGCCCAATCCTAATACAGCGGTTCCATTGCTAATAACGGCCACCAGGTTACCCTTGGCCGTATACTTATATACGTTTTCTTTATTGGCAGCGATCTCTAGACAGGGTTCGGCTACGCCGGGAGAATAAGCGAGAGAGAGGTCTCGTTGTGTTTTAGCTTCTTTGGTGGGAACTACTTCGATCTTTCCGGGTCTTCCTTTGGCGTGATATTCAAGTGCCTGTTGTTTACGAAGGTCGTGCTGCATAATTCGGTATTGAGTGAATACAATTCTACATGGCTCAAATGGCTTGCAAGGTACGATAAATTTGGAGGTGCCCCTTTCTACAAACGTCGTTTGCTTAGGGGGTAAGACGAGCACCCAGCCAGGCCATCATCGCAGTCCCGTAAGGAATGGCCGCTTCGTCTACAATAAAGCGAGATGTATGAACTCCATGCGTGTTACCCATCGATGGATTCAAAATGCCCAGTCTAAAAAAACAACCCGGTATCTGCTGTGCATAAAAGCCAAAGTCTTCTGCCCCCATGCGCACTTCGGTCTCACTGATGTTTTGTTTGCCCACCAGCTGCTCGGCCAAGGGAACTACGCTTGCGTGCAGCGCTTCGTCGTTATGTACGCAAGGGTAGCCGATGTCGATATGTAATTGTGCCTCGCCTCCCATAGCGGATACTACCTGCTCGGTAACTTGTTTGATGAGTCCGTGCGCCTTTAATCGCCACGTCTCGTTCATGGCCCGAAACGTTCCCATCAGTTTGACTTGATCGGGTATTACGTTGGTGGTGTTTCCTCCTTGAATCGAGGTAATGGATAACACCGTTGGATTAAAAGGATCATTGTGTCGGCTAATCAATTGTTGCAAGGCCGTTAGTAGATGCGCGCTTATTAAGATCGGATCGACCGCCAGATGAGGAGAAGCCGCATGCCCTCCCTTTCCTTTGATGGTAATATAGATCTCATCGGCACTGGCCATTACTTTTCCGGCGCGAAAAGAAAAGGTGCCGGTCTCTAAAGTAGTACTCACATGAAGGGCTACAATCGCTTGAGGGGTAGGGTTGCTGAGTACGCCATCTCTGATCATCAGTGAGGCCCCGCCGGGATTTTTTTCTTCTCCGGGTTGAAAGATAAGTTTGACCGTGCCCTCCCATTCCGAGCGAGACGCTTGTAGCAAACGGGCCGCTCCCAGAAGACAAGTGGTATGAACGTCGTGTCCGCAGGCGTGCATGATGCCGTCGTTGACAGAGCGGTACGATAGATCATTTTCTTCTTGTATCGGAAGGGCATCCATATCGGCTCGCAGCGCGATCAATCTTTTGCCGGGATTCTTTCCTTCTATACTTGCTACGACGCCTGTAGTGGACAAAAGGGTAGAGGCCACGCCGAACGATTGCAACTTGTCTTGTACAAAGGCGGCGGTCTTGACCTCTTGATAGCTTAACTCGGGGTTGGCGTGTATGTGCCGTCTCCAAGCGATCAGCTCGGCAGCTTGCTCGTGGGCCTGTTGCAAAAAGTCAGTTTGCATATAGCAAAAATAAGGGAAGCGCTCAAGGATACTCCCCATCCGGCACTGCGCTCTCTTCTTCGGCCGAACCCCTGAGTTTTACTTCAATTATATCGTTGATAATAAAAACCCCTTTTGGAAAAAGCAGTTCCAGCCTGCGCTGGTATTGTTCGGCTTCTTTACGCTCTTTGAAATTACCGGCCTTGACCCTGTAATAGGGCGATTGATGAAAGAGATAGGCTTTTAGCTCGGGAAAATACGTGTACACCTTTGTTTTAGCGGCTAGCGCCTCTTCGCGCAGGGTTGTGCTAATAACCAGTACTCTAAATCCCTTATCTTGACGACGGGCCTGCCGACTGGTCTCTTCGTTAACTTGAATTTGTTTTTTAATAAGCAGATCGAGTCGTGCATCTTTTTGCACGCGAATACGGCTTTGATGGCCCGATCTAAAAAACAAACTGTCTTGCGCAGCAAGGGGTAGTATCTGCAAGCAGATCATCAAGAGTTGTATACAGCCAATTGCAATTCGCATAGTACAAAGGTAGCAAGCCCTTGTCGAACACTTAATAAGAGGCGCCCGAACCGGCTATCTGTTGAATGGGATGCCAGGTGGTCTTTATTTCTTGAAGATCTAAAATGCGGTAAGGAGATTGCACCTCGGCTTGTTGCCAATCATCGAGGGGCCAGTGGAGCACTCTTTTAAGATTGCCGGTGGCCTTGGTGCGAAGCGAGGGCAATTGTGCGGCATCTTTCTCGGCATACACAACGGCATTTACATCGCGGTGTTCGACGATCCAGGGGAGTAATTCGGCATAGGAACCGGTAAGGATATTAACGACGCCGCCCGGCACATCGGAGCTATGCAATACTTCGGCCAGACTTATTGCACTTAACGATCTTTTTTCGTTGGCCAGCACAACAGCGGTGTTGCCTCCCGCCACGCAAGGTGCCAATACGCTCACCAGACCCAGTAATGGGCTAGCAGGGGCCAGCAGCGTTACGACTCCCATGGGTTCGCAAACCGAAAAATTATAATGACTCGATGCCACCGGGTTTACCGTACTAAAAATAGCTTGGTATTTATCGCACCAGCCTGCGTAATAGATAAGGCAATCGATGGCTGCATTGGTTTCGCGGGTAGCTGCCGAGCGCGAAAGTCCTTGTTGTTGCAACTCGGCTATAAAGGCTTCTTTTCTGCTTTCTACTAGTTCGGCAATTCGGTACAAGATCTGACCCCGGTTATTGGCTGCACGCTGGCTCCAGCTGCCCAGGGCGCCGCGAGCCGCCACAATGGCCTCTCTGCAATCTTTTCGCGAAGCCAGGCAAAGGTTGGCGATCTTATTTCCGTTGGCATCGAGGGCCGCCACATATCTTCCCGATTCGGTGCGCGGAAACTGTCCGCCAATGTAGAGTTTGTATGTTTTTAAGACCGAAAGTCTTTGTGTTGATTTTTTCATAGTGCTTCGTTAAAAAGAAACGTAAGGTAAAAGACCATGCACGCCGCCCTCCCTGCCATAGCCGCTTTCTTTGTAGCCGCCAAAGGGAGAGGCGGGGTCAAACAGATTGTACGAGTTGGCCCAGACCACACCGGCCTTTAATCTTCTGCTCATATTAAAGATGCGAGATCCTTTATCGGTCCACACACCTGCGCTAAGGCCATAGGGCGAATTATTGGCCTTTTCGATTACTTCGTCTTCTGTTCGGAAGGTGAGAATGGCAAGCACGGGCCCAAAGATCTCTTCTTGGGCCAGCCGACTGCTTTGCGCCACTTTGGTAAATAACGTGGGGCGACAGAAATATCCTTTTTTTGGAAGGGCAACTGCAGATTCGTAATGAAGGGATCCCTCTTTTTTGCCTAGCCGTATATAATAATTGATCTTCTCCAACTGTTCGGCCGAGTTGATGGCCCCAATGTCGGTATTCTTATCCATGGGGTCACCTACCAACAAGGTGGCCATTCTGTCTTTTAGTTTTTGAATGAACAGCGGCGCAATCGATTCTTGCACATACAGCCGCGATCCGGCACAACACACGTGCCCTTGATTAAAGAAAATACCATTGACCACTCCTTCGACAGCCTGGTCAATGGGGGCATCGCTAAAAATAATGTTAGCAGCTTTACCGCCCAGTTCGAGCGTAAGTTTTTTTGTGGTCGCAGCCGTTTGTTGCTGAATTAATTTTCCGACGGCCGTAGAGCCTGTAAATGCAATCTTGTTAATGCCGGCATGCCGCACCAACGCTGCTCCGGTATCGCCAGCGCCGGTAATAATATTGACTACGCCCGGAGGAAGGTCTGCCTCTTCGATAATCGAAGCCAGTTTTAAGGTGCTAAGCGAAGTGGTCTCTGCGGGTTTTAATACCACGGTATTGCCCGTGGCTAATGCAGGGGCTATCTTCCAGGCCGCCATTAGCAATGGAAAGTTCCATGGGGTAATTTGGGCGGCCACGCCAAGAGGGCGGGGAGCTCTGTTAGGAAAAGCAAACTCCAATTTATCGGCCCAGCCGGCGTAGTAAAAAAAGTGATTACAAGCCATGGGCACATCAAAGTCGCGGCTTTCACGAATGGGTTTGCCACCATCGAGCGTTTCCATTACGCTCAGCTCGCGCGCTTGCTCTTGCAGTAGGCGAGCGATTCTGAAAATATATTTTCCTCTTTCGTTGGCCGGCATTTTTTTCCAGTACTTGTCAAAGGCCGTGCGGGCCGAGACCACTGCTTTATCGATGTCTTGCTCACTGGCCACGGCGGCTCGGTACAATTTTTTTTCTGTGGCCGGGTTGATGCTGTCGATGTAGGCGCGCTTGGCAGGCTTTTGCCATTTTCCGTTAATAAACAACTCGTATTGCTCGTTGATGCGGGCACTGGCAGCAGACTCGGGAGCGGGGGCATAGGACCATCCCGCACCCAGCCGCAGCCGAGGTAGGGTCGATTTATTTTTTTTTGTTGGCATAATAAAAATTAGTCTACGCTGAAATAATTGGGCGATTGATAACAGCCTTCTTTTTCTTTGGCGATCTGCAGTAGTACGTTGTTGGCAAGACTGCTGGCACCAAAGCGAAACCAATGCGGGTTCATCCAGTCGGCCCCCAGGGTTTCGTTAAGCATCACCAGATAATGCAGGGCCAGTTTCGAGGTAGAGATACCGCCGGCGGGTTTCATGCCCACTTTACATCCGGTCTTGTAGTAGTGATCTCGAATGGTCTCGAGCATTACGAGGGTAACAGGCAGGGTAGCGGCCGGCTGAATTTTTCCGGTAGATGTTTTAATAAAATCGGCCCCGGCTGCAATGGCCAGCTGGCTGGCTTTGCGAACATCGTCGAGCGAACCGAGTTCGCCGGTCTCTAAGATTACTTTTAAGCGTGCAGCACCACAGGCGGCTTTAATGGCGGCGATCTCGTCGAAGACATATTCGTATTCGCCAGCTAAAAATTTTCCACGGCTAATTACCATATCAATTTCATCGGCACCTTCGGCTACGGCAAATCTTGTTTCTGCCAGCTTAATGTCGATACTGCTTTGCCCGGCAGGAAAGGCCGTAGCCACAGAAGCTACTTTTACCAGCGAGTCTTGCAATGCTTTTTTTGCCGTTCGAACATGCGAAGGATAAACGCAAATGGCTGCTACCGTGGGCAATCCCTCGAATGCATCATGCAAGTGTAGGGCTTTGTAACAGAGTTGCTCTACTTTGCCTACACTATCCTTGCCCTCGAGGGTCGTAAGATCGATCATGCTAAGTGTCATGAGCAACCCCTGCATTTTGCTCGCTGCCTTAATGCTTCGCTTGGTAAACCGGGCGGTCCTTTCTTCTACGCCGGTTTGGTCAATGGCAGGTCCTGCCAGCAAAGAGGGCTTAAAAACAGCAGGCCTGGTTGTTTTCATGAGTGATTTTCTTGGCTAAAAATAAAACTTATTAGTTATCATTGTTGCCCTGTTTCCGCTAACTTTCATAAAAATCCAATCATGGCCTCAAACAGAATTCTTTGCACCCTGCTGCTATTGCTGAGCGGCCGGCTGCTAATGGCACAAGCCACATTTCCCGAGAACGGAGTGGCCGATCCCCGAATGGGTCACTATGCGTTTACGCATGCTACCGTGGTAAAGGACGCCGCTACCACCATCGCCGATGCGACCCTGGTTATTAAGGATGGTCGTATTGTAGCCATTGGCGCCGCATTACCGGCTCCGGCCGGAGCGGTCGTTATCGATTGCAAAGGCAAGTACATCTATCCGTCTTTTGTAGATCTCTATGCCGATTACGGAATTTCGTCTGCCTCTTCGGCAAGAGGAGCCGGCGCAGGGGCTGGGTTCGATTTTCTGCGCCCCTCGCAATTAGAGTCGAATCAAAAAGGTCCGTATGGATGGAACCAGGCCCTGCGCAGCGACGTGCAGGCGCATACACAGTTTGCGGCCGACGACAGCAAGGCAAAATCTCTTCGTGAGCTTGGATTTGGAGCCGTACTGACGCATGTGCGCGACGGAATTGCCCGGGGCACCGGAGTGGCGGTGACACTGGCCAGCGAAAAAGAGAATTTGGTAATACTAAAAGACAAGGCCTCGGCGCATTATTCTTTTAACAAAGGAAATTCGCAGCAGAGTTATCCCAGTTCTATGATGGGATCCATTGCCCTGCTTCGACAAACCTATCTCGATGCGCAGTGGTACAAAACGCAACCCGCCGAAGAAGGCGTCAATCTAACCCTCAAATCATGGAACGAAACACAAGCGTTGCCACAGATCTTTGAGGCAGGTGATAAGTGGAATGCACTGCGCGCAGACCGCATTGGAGACGAGTTTGGGGTGCAATACATTATTAAGGCCGGTCAGACCGAGTACCAGCGCATTGCAGCTATGAAGGCCACCGGTGCCGCTTTTATTCTCCCCCTTAATTTTCCATTGGCACAAGATGTAGAAGACCCTGCCGAGGCCCGGTTTGTGGCCCTCAACGATATGAAGCATTGGGAGCTGGCCCCCACAGGGCCTGCGGCTTTTGAGAAAGCAGGGATCTCGTTTTGTCTTACGACCGCAGACCTGAGCAGCACCGCCAGTTTTACCCGAAATCTGCAAAAGGCCCGCGAATATGGATTAACTGATGCCGCTGCCCTTGAGGCGCTTACCCGCACACCGGCCCGGTTGTTGGGTATCGATGACAAAGTAGGAAGTATCGAGACCGGAAAGCTGGCCAATTTTCTGGTTATGTCCGGACCTCTTTTTAACGACAAGACATTACTGTTGCAAAACTGGATACAAGGAATAAAGTATACGATCAAAGAAGATGCGGCCGCTGCCAACGGGCTTTATCAACTTACGGTCAACACCGCTACCGGAAAAGAAACGTATCAACTCGAAATCAAATCGGTAAGCAGCGCTACCGTTTATGCAAAAGACACGTTGCTTTCTAAATTTAGTTTCGATGGCAAGCAGGTCAAGGTCAGTTTTGCACCTGCGCCCGTACGCCAGCGTCCCGGCGCAGGTGCTGATAGTACGCGCAGAAGTTTTGGGGCCGGAGGGCCGGGTGCTCGCTTTATGGGAGGAGCCGCCGATCAACCCTCACCTGCTTCAGCCACCCGACTAAGCGGTATTGCCAATGGCACCGAGTGGAATGGAGTAGGAACCGATTCGTTGGGCAACCCGTTAACATGGACAGCTACCCTTGTTAAATTGAGTGCTCCGCCACAAGCCGATTCGGCCAAGAAGAAAGAAATACCACAACTGGGAAAAGTAATCTATCCCTTTGTGCCCTTTGGGTGGGAAGAAGGAAGTCAGCCCCAGATCGAAACCCTGCTCATTAAAAACGCAACGGTGTGGACCAACGAAAAAGAAGGAGTGCTCAAAGAGGCCGATGTGTTACTAAAAAATGGAAAGATCGCCGCTGTCGGCAAAAACTTATCTGACCCCGATGCTCGCATCATTGACGGCACCGGCAAACATGTAACGGCCGGCATTATCGATGAGCATTCTCATATTGCTGCTGCCTCGATTAACGAAGGGGGCCAGTCCGTTACCTCCGAGGTGCGCATTGCCGATAATCTCAATCCCGATGATATCAATATTTATCGTCAGCTGAGTGGAGGTGTTACCACCTCGCATATTTTACATGGCTCTGCCAATACCATCGGCGGTCAAACGCAGTTGATCAAACTTCGCTGGGGCGCCGACGACGAAGAGCTCAAATTCAAAAGATGGCCCGGGCAGATCAAGTTTGCCTTAGGAGAGAATGTAAAGCGCTCTTCTTCTCCGCTGGGTAATAACCGCTATCCCGATACCCGTATGGGCGTTGAGCAGATCTTGGTCGACGCGTTTACCAGGGCCAAAGATTACCAGCGCGGTTGGGCTACTTACGAAGCCAATAAAAAGGCCTACGAAACGGCCAAGAATAAAAAAGGATTGACCGCACCGCTGCCCCCTCGCCGCGATCTGGAACTCGATGCCTTGGTCGAAATTTTAGAGAAGAAAAGATTTATTACTTGCCACTCCTATGTGCAAAGCGAGATCAACTCCGCTATGGAAGTGGCCAATAGGATGGGCTATACCGTCAATACGTTTACCCATATACTAGAAGGATATAAGGTGGCCGATAAAATGAAGGAGCACGGTTCTTTCGCCTCTACCTTCTCGGACTGGTGGGCCTACAAGATGGAAGTAGAAGATGCCATTCCCTATAACGCCGCCATTATGCAGAAAGTAGGTCTTACCGTTGCCATCAATAGCGATGATGCAGAGATGGCTCGTCGGTTGAATCAAGAGGCGGCCAAGATCGTCAAGTACGGAGGGGTAACCGAAGAAGAGGCGCTGAAGATGGTTACGCTCAATCCGGCCATTATGCTCCATGTCGATGACAAGGTTGGAAGCCTTCGAGTTGGAAAAGATGCAGACGTGGTGCTATGGAGCGATCATCCCCTGAGCATCTATGCCAAATCGCTCTACACGATCGTAGATGGTACTGTATACTTTGATCGTACACGCGATGAACAACTGCAAAAGCAAGTAGATGCCGAGCGTCTGCGTCTGGTTAGAAAGATGAATGGCGAAAAACGTTCCGGCGCTCCCACCATTCCCGCACAACCCAGCTATCAGATTATGCATACCTGTTCCGATCATGGTCACAGCCATGGCCTGCTGGTTATTGATAACGAAGAAACCCTCAACGATAAAAATTGATTCCCATGCAAAAGATATTTTTATTTATCAGCCTTTCTTTTTTTGCGACTATGATGGCGCAGGCGCAAGAGACCGTGTTGCCTGCCAAAGAGCAAAAGGGATCTTATTATCTGACCAATGCCACCATTCATGTGGGTAACGGGCAGGTCATTACTAAAGGCTCCATTAAAGTAACCAATGGTAAGATCGAAGCGGTCGGTAACAACATTGCCATTCCTGCCGATGCGGCCGTTACCGACCTGCAGGGTCAAGACTTGTACCCCGGACTTATCTTACCCAATAGTAGTTTGGGGCTTGTCGAGATCAACGCAGTGCGCGCCACGCAAGATGCCCGAGAGATCGGAGAGTTAAATCCCAGTGTGCGCTCCATTGTGGCGTACAATAGCGACTCAAAGGTCATCAATACCCTTCGCTCCAATGGTATTCTGTTGGCCAATGTAGTGCCACAGGGAAATTTTGTGGCCGGCAGCTCTTCTGTCGTGCAACTGGATGCCTGGAATTGGGAAGACGCGGCGTATAGTACCGATGCGGGTATGCATGTATATATGCCTTCTTTACTACCACGCCCTTCTTTTGGTGGCAGGGGAGGCGGGTTTGGAGGAATGGGAGCTGGCCAAGGGGGTAACGATCCGGTAAAAGAAGGATTGGAAAAGATCGAAGGGCTTAAAACATTTTTTAGAGAGGCCCAAGTCTATCATCAACTAACCGCACCCGATAAAACAAATCTTAAGTTCGAAGCCACGCGTGCCCTGTTTGGCAAAAAACAGCGCCTTTATGTGCATGCCAATACGGCCAAACAGATCTTGGTCGCACTCGACTTTGTTAAGGAATTTGGATTTGATATGGTAATCGTTGGCGGTAGCGAAAGTTACCAGGTGGCCGACCTGCTGCGTCAGCACCACGTATCGGTTATCTTGCAGCAGCCGCATAGTTTACCTACAGCCGCCGATGATGATGTAGACCAGGCTTATAAAACCGCTGCGCAGTTGCAAAAAGCCGGCGTACTTTTTGCCATCTCTGACGATGACTCGCAAACCAGGGGGCGCAATCTGCCCTTCAACGCCGGTACCGCTGCTGCTTATGGATTAGGAAAAGAAGAGGCGCTTGCTGCCATTACTCTTAATGCAGCTCGCATTATGGGAGTGGCCGACAAGACCGGCAGCATCGAAGTAGGCAAAGACGCCAATATCGTTGTTAGCAATGGCGATCTGCTCGATATGCGCAGCAGTAATGTAACGGCTGCCTATATTCAAGGACGCAAGATCGATCTTACCGATAAACATAAATTACTGAACGATCGCTTTGAACAGAAGTACGAGATTAAAGGAAAGAAAGGATTCTGATCGTTAGTCCTTGCCGTGACATTGTTTGAATTTCTTGCCGCTTCCGCAAGGGCAAGGATCGTTTCGACCAATACGGGGTCCTGCGGTAACAGGCACGGCCCGGTCTTGTTCGTTGGCGGCGTAATCTTCTCCGGCACGGTCTACCTCTTCTTTATTGGCACGCATACTACTCATGTCGGTGCGCTGCTGTCTTCCTTCGCGTAGGGGCGCCTCTGCTGCCTGAGCCGGTAAGGCCGCATGGCAAAGAAAGTCAACGATGTTCTTGTTGAGTTCGGCCGTCATATTTCTGAACAACTGGTAGGCTTCCATTTTGTAAATGACCAGCGGATCTTTTTGCTCAAGGTAAGCGGTCTGCACACTTTGCTTTAGGTCGTCCATGGCCCTGAGGTGCTCTTTCCAGGCTTCGTCAATAACGGCAAGCGTAATGGTTTTTTCGAGCGACTGCCCCAGCTCGGCACCTTCGGATTGAATATTTTTTTGCAGATTGACCAACACATTATATCCCTTTCGGCCATCGGTAAATGGAACGACCACGTTTTCGATCTGTTGTCCTTGGGTCAGCCGAATATTTTTAAAGACCGGCACCGATTGTTGCTGTAACATCTTTTTGTGTGCGGCATAACGCTGGGTAGCTTCACGATAAAGTTCGTCGGATACTTTTGTAGCGTCTTCTTTTAAGAGGGCCGTAGCACTCAGCGAAGTTTCCAGGCCAAAATTCATAATGCAGGCCATTTTAAATCCGTCGTGATCGCCCTGTTCACGAAACGATCCCACCAGTCCCTCGGCCATCGAGGCAAAGGCAGTGTCGATGTCCAGGGCCAGTCGATCTCCAAACAACGCATGATTACGTCTTTTGTAGACGGCATTGCGTTGCATGTTCATTACATCATCATATTCCAACAAGCGCTTACGAATGCCGAAGTTGTTCTCTTCTACTTTCTTTTGAGCGCGCTGAATACTGTTACTGATCATGCTATGCTGTATAACATCACCTTCTTTGTATCCCAGCTTGTCCATAAGACCGGCAATGCGCTCGCTGCCGAACATACGCATCAGATCGTCTTCGAGCGATACATAAAACTGGCTACTGCCCGGATCGCCCTGGCGACCGGCACGACCCCGCAGCTGTCTGTCTACCCGGCGGCTTTCGTGACGCTCCGTTCCGATAATGGCCAATCCGCCCGCCTCTTTAACACCGGGACCTAATTTGATATCGGTTCCGCGGCCAGCCATGTTAGTGGCAATGGTTACGGCTCCAGCTAGCCCCGCCTCGGTAACTACCTGCGCCTCTCTGGCATGCTGCTTGGCATTAAGAACGTTGTGCGGAATCTTTTTTTGCTGTAGCATCCTACTAAGCAGTTCGCTCACCTCTACCGAGGTGGTTCCGACCAAACAGGGGCGCCCCGCATTGCGAAGGGTCTCTATTTCGTCGATCACTGCTTTGTATTTTTCTCTTTTTGTTTTGTAGACCAGATCATCGCGGTCTTCTCGCACCATAGAGAGGTTTGTGGGAATGCTCACCACATCTAATTTATAAATACTCCAAAGCTCGGCGGCTTCGGTTTCGGCCGTACCGGTCATACCCCCGAGCTTGTGGTACATTCGAAAATAATTCTGTAGCGTAATGGTGGCATAGGTTTGCGTGGCCGCTTCGATCTTTACATTTTCTTTGGCCTCGAGCGCTTGGTGCAGACCATCACTGTAGCGACGGCCCTCCATAATACGACCGGTCTGCTCATCTACGATCTTGATAGCGCCGTCGATGATCACGTATTCTACATCCTTTGCAAAAAGCGTGTAGGCCTTTAGCAATTGCTGCACCGTATGAATGCGATCGGCTTTTTGAGAGTAGTCGTTAAGCAAGGCTTCTTTTTGCTGCAAAAGCTCTTCGGTGGCCGCTGCGCTTTTTTCTACCTCGGCCAGTTTAACGCCAATGTCGGGCAGCACAAAAAACTCAGGATCTTCTCCGCTGCGTGTAATGGCAGCCAGACCTTTATCGGTCAACTCTACCGAATTATTCTTTTCGTCGATGTGAAACAACAGGTCTTCGTCTACCACGTGCATTAATCGCTGCTGGTCTTGCAAATAATAGTTCTCTGCCTTTTGCATCTTTACCTTAATGCCGGGCTCGCTCAGAAATTTAATAACGGGTCCGTACTTCGGTAATCCGCGATGAGCCCGGTATAGGTAAAGGCCTCCTTCTTTGGGATCGTCTTTTCCTTCGGCTATAAGTCTTTTGGCTTCGCTCAGACAGTTGCGGACAATCTTTTCTTGCTCGCCTACCAGTTGCTGTATACGAGGCTTGTGAATATGATACTGCTGGTCTTCTCCGCGGGCTACGGGTCCGGAAATAATCAAGGGAGTTCTGGCGTCGTCGATCAGTACCGAGTCTACCTCGTCGACCATTGCAAAGTGATGCTTGCGCTGCACCATCTCTTCTGGGTTGTGCACCATGTTGTCGCGCAGGTAATCGAATCCAAACTCGTTGTTGGTACCGTAGGTGATGTCGGCCAGATAGGCTTTTCTTCTTTCTTCGCTGTTGGGTTGATGCTTGTCGATACAGTCCACCGTAATGCCCAGCCATTCAAAAAGGGTTCCGTTCCATTCTTGGTCACGGCGGGCCAGGTAATCGTTGACGGTTACCAAGTGTACGCCTTCGCCAGGCAAGGCATTTAAGTAGGCAGGCAGGGTAGAGACCAGTGTCTTTCCTTCTCCGGTGGCCATCTCTGAGATCTTACCTTGGTGCAACACGATACCGCCGATCAATTGCACATCGTAGTGCACCATGTTCCAAGTAATGGTGGCACCGGCGGCGCTCCAGCTATTTTGATAAATGGCCTTATCGCCCTCGATAGTAATGTAATTTCTCTTAACGCTCAGGTCGCGGTCAAGGTCGGTAGCCGCAGACACAAGGGTAGGATTCTCTTTAAAACGACGAGCCGCTTCTTTGACCACGGCAAAGGCTTCGGGCAGCAACTCATTTAGTATTTGCTCAATTTGCTGATTTCTTTCTTTGCGAAGCCGGTCTACCTCTTGGTAAATGGCGTCTTTGCCCATCAGGTCCTCGAAAGGAAGTTGTTCGGCCCGCTGGTTCTTAGCGGCTATCTCTTGGTCAATGGCTTGCAAGTGCGCTTTAATGCGTTGGCGAAACGAAGCGGTTTTGCCCCTGAGCTCGTCGTGACTCAGTTCTTGAAACTGGGCCACGAACTGGTTAATCTGGCCCACCAAGGGCTCAATTTTGCGCACGTCTTTTTCTGACTTGCTGCCGCCGAATAATTTGGAGAGGTAGCCTAACATAAGTGCGCAAAGATAAGCCAAAAAAAACCCATAACTTTGCCCCCCAAATCAGCATACATGGCAGGTCAGTTAAAGGAAGTCAGAAACCGGATCAAATCGGTACAAAGCACCCAGCAGATTACCAAGGCAATGAAGATGGTCAGTGCCGCCAAACTCAGACGCGCTCAAGACGCCATCGTTCAAATGAGGCCCTACGCACAGAAATTACAGGATATGCTCAGCAATATCGTAAGCAACAGCGAGGCTGGTTCCGAAATGGCCCTGGCAGCCGAGCGTCCTTTCGAAAAAGTGTTGCTGATCGTTATTAGCAGTGATCGCGGGCTGGCCGGTGCCTTCAATGCCAATGTGATCAAGTTGGTCAAATCGACCATTGCCGAGAAGTATGCCACTGCTTACAGTAATGGCAACGTAACCATTTGGAATATCGGCAAAAAAGCCTTCGAAAACCTGAGCAAAGGGGCTTACAAGACCGATGCCCGATTTAAAGACATCTTCTTGCAGTTAAGTTTCGAAAAAGTGCAAGAAGCAGCCGCTGCGGCCATGCAGGCCTTTTTGAATAAAGAATTCGATGTAGTGGAGATCGTATACAGCCAATTTAAGAATGCCGCTACCCAGCGTTTTGTCGTAGAGCGCTACCTGCCCATTCCCCGTACAGCGAAAAAAGAAGGTGCCGTTCAATCTGATTTTATCTATGACCCCGACAAGAACGTACTGGTCGCCGAGTTGATGCCCAAAATTCTCAATACACAACTCTTTAAGGCCGTACTCGATTCAAATGCCTCCGAACACGGAGCCCGAATGACCGCTATGGACAAGGCCAGTGAGAATGCCAATGAGATGCTTCGCAATCTGAAGATCTCGTACAACAGGGCCCGTCAGGCAGCCATTACCACCGAGCTTACCGAGATCGTGAGTGGTGCGGCCGCCCTGCAAGGATAATCACCCCTTTTTGGCGCTGCCGCTGGTTGTGAAGAACTTTTGCTGCACATTATTTAGTAATTAGTATTTTGTTGAACCTATTTAACCATGCCTGACGTATCCGCCATCGTTCCCCATATTGAAGCGCTGATCTTTGCCAGCGATAAACCCTTATCTACCGTAGAGCTTACCGAGCTGGTCAACACTGCGCTCGGATTTTTAGAAGATCGCATTTCGCAGGATCAAACCGAGGCGGCTCTGCAGGCCATTACCGAGAAATACGAAACTGAGTTTTATTCGTTCGAAGTTGTGCAAAGCGGCGGTGGTTGGCAATTTTTGACCAAAAAAGAATTTCACAAGACCATAGCTCAGCTCAATGGCGATAAGTTCTTAAAGAAACTTTCTCCGGCTTCGCTCGAGACCCTTGCCATTATCGCCTATAAGCAACCGGTAACCAAGGGAGAGATCGAATCGATTCGCGGGGTAAGCTCCGACTATGCGGTTCAAAAGCTGTTAGAAAAAGAGTTGATCGTTATAGATGGACGCAACGAAAAGTTGCCCGGTCATCCATTGGTCTACGCCACCTCGCGCAATTTTATGGACTACTTTGGCATTAATTCGTCAGAAGAGCTACCGACCATCAAAGAGGTCTTGGCCGAGCAGCTGGTAGAGCCCACCTCTATCAAAGACTCCCTGCCCGACGAAGAGGCCTGATCTTATTAACTTCGTTGCATGTCTGTTTCGAAAGAAGAATTGATTCATGCCGCTGCTACCTACGGTACCCCGCTCTATGTGTACCATGCCGAGTCCATTACCCGGCAATATCAAAAATTGATGGATGCCTTTTCGCAGCTGAACGCGCGTTTTTTTTATGCCGCCAAGGCGCTGACCAATCTCTCTATTTTAAGACATGTTCGTTCGCTGGGATGCTCCATTGATTGTAGTTCCATTAACGAAGTAAAGCTGGCCTTTAAGGCCGGATTTAGCGCCGATCAGATCTTGTATACATCTAACAGTGTGTCGTTCGAAGAGATCCGAGAGGCGGTATCGCTGGGCGTATCTGTAACCATCGATAGTTTGTCTAATCTCGAAAAATTTGCCAAGACCTATGCTGGCAGCTATCCGGTGGGGGTACGAATCCGGCCCAATATTATGGCCGGAGGCAATACAAAGATCTCTACCGGGCATGTCGGTAGCAAGTTTGGGATTCCTGTAGAGCAGGTCGAGGCCTTGCAACAACTCGTACAGGCTTACGGGCTGCAGCTGCGTACCCTGCACATTCATACCGGTAGCGAAATTTCGGAGGCCGCTGTCTTTGTACAAGGCGTAACGTTATTGCTTGAACTGGCCGGTCTTTTCCCTTCTGTAACTGTATTAGATTTGGGTGGTGGGTTCAAAGTTCCTTACCGCCCCGACGAAAAAGAGATTGATCTTGCGGCCATAGCGAAGGCGGTAGAAAAATCCTTTACAGATTTTAAGAACAAAACCGATAGGCAGCTTGAGGTGTGGTTCGAGCCGGGAAAATACCTGGTGGCGCAAGCCGGATACCTGCTGGCTACCGTAACGGTACTTAAGCCCACCGATACCATCTGTTTTGTCGGGGTCGATACCGGGCTCAATCATCTCATTCGCCCAATGTTTTACGAGGCCTATCACTCTATTAGCAATTTGACGAATGCAGAAGGCGCACCAACCACTTACCAGATAACAGGAAACATTTGTGAGACCGACGATTTTGCGCAGGCGCGAACGCTTCCGGAGGTGCGCGAAGGGGATCTGCTCGCTTTTCATACCGCCGGGGCTTATGGTTTCGAAATGTCGTCTTCGTACAACGCAAGGGTTCGTCCTGCCGAGGTGCTATTTAAAGATGGACAGCCGCAGTTGATTAGACGAAGAGAAAGTTTGGACGATCTGTTGATCCAACAAATTAATTAGTAGCCGTAGCATGAAAAATAAGTTTCTAAAAATTGCCAACGACCCGTTTCGGTTTCGATTTTTTATGTTGCTAAAACTACCGGCTGCTTTTTTGGCCGGGCTGCATGTAAAAAATGCTACACTTGAACGCTCCACCGTTTCGATCTCGTTGCATTGGCTCTCTCAAAATCCCTTTAGCTCCATATATTTTGCCTCTTTGGCCATGGCAGCCGAAATGAGCACCGGCCTGCTGGCCATGGCACGTATCTATAAAAAGACCCCGGCTGTCTCGATGCTCGTCGTGGGCATGGAATCAACATTTTTTAAGAAGGCCACCGGTACCATCTTGTTTGTGTGCGAGGACGGACCCTTGTTCGAGGCCGCCATACAAAAAGCTGTTACCAGCGGAGAGTCGGCCTCTCTAACGGCTACGGCTACCGGTACCAATCAACAAGGAGAGGTAGTAGCCCGGTTTGTCTTTACCTGGTCGTTCAAAAGAAAATAAGTAAATTACTAAGACAATAAGGCAAGTGGAATGAAGATCAGTTTTCATGGGGCGGCCCGTACCGTTACCGGGTCGAAGCACCTGGTGGAGTTGTCGGATGGCAAAAAGATTTTGCTCGATTGCGGATTGTTTCAGGGATTAGGAAAGGATACCGATCGCTTCAATCGTCATTTTGGGTTTGATCCCAAGACGGTAGATGTTTTATTGCTCAGCCATGCCCATATCGATCACTGCGGATTGATTCCACGGCTTATTACCGAAGGATTCAGAGGTAAGATCTGGTGTACTCCGGCCACGCGTGCATTGGCTAGTGTATTGCTCGAAGATTCCGCTAAGATTCAAGAGGACGAGATTCGCTATGTAAACAAGCGAAGAAGGGCCCAGGGTTTACCGTTGTTACAACCCCTTTACACCGTTCAGGAGGCCGGTGCCTGTGCCATTTTCTTTGAAGAGGTCGATTATAACCAGTGGGCAGCGGTATTGCCCGGTGTGCAGGTTCAGTTTACCGATACCGGCCATATTATAGGAAGTGCCGCCGTACATGTTCGTTACCAAGAGGGCGGACAAAACCGACAACTTAGCTTTAGCGGAGATGTGGGTCGTTATGGGGATGCTATTTTGCGACCTCCCGCCAGTTTCTCGCAAGCCGATCTGATTATACTTGAATCGACTTATGGAAGCTCTTTGCATCCTTTGCATGTTACTACCCCCGATCTTCTTTTGCAGCACATCGAAGAGACCTGTTTGCAGCGAAAAGGAAAGCTCGTAATTGCAGCTTTTAGCGTGGGCAGAACGCAGGAATTGCTTTATTTTTTAAATCAGTTGGAAGTAGAGAACCGGCTGCCTGCCGTGCCAGTCTATCTCGATAGCCCCTTAAGTGTGGAGGCTACTGAGATCGTCAAGAGCTTTCCTGCTTATTTCAATAAAACCATTCAGCGCATCATGCAAAGCGATGCAGACCCCTTTGGTTTTCCGCAGCTAAAATATATTCGAACCGTTGAGCAATCCAAACAACTCAACTTCGAAAACGGACCCATGGTCATTATCGCAGCCAGCGGAATGGCCGATGCCGGAAGGGTCAAGCATCATATTAGCAATACCGTAGAGAATAGCAGAAACCGCATCTTGTTTACCGGATATTGCGAGCCTCGCTCGCTGGGCGGACGATTGCTCAGTGGTTTAAAAGAAGTTAACATTTATGGGGTTGCTCATGAGGTGCACGCCTCGATTGAACAGATCAGAAGCATGAGTGCCCATGGCGACTACGATGATCTTTGCCAGTGGCTGTCTTCTCAAGATCCCAATAAGGTAAGAGAGCTCTTTTTGGTGCATGGCGAGTACCCGGTACAGCAAGATTTTCGTGACCGGCTTATTAAGAAAGGGTTTGATTCGGTTAAAATACCCGAGATGCATAGTGTGTTCGGAGCATGAGCACGACACTCAGTAGCGAAGAAAATACAAAGAGATAAAGACCTGATTGGGGCTCCACTTGCACAAGGGCGCTTCCGGCATTGGCCGCTATGAATTTTTTCGACAGGTCTATCTGGCCTGTTAAATAACCCAGCCCTACTAAGGCATTGCAAAGGGCTCCTAAAACGCCCCACCGAATTTGCAAAAAGAGCAGCACTATACTCAGTAGTGAAAACGATAGTCCCAACCAGCCTCCCTCTACAAAAGTACCCCTGAAACTCCCGTACGGGGTATGTTGAACGAACCCCTCAAAGGTGGTGGTGACCTCTACATGAAACCAGGGTAAAAAAATGGAACCTGCTGTTAAAGTCACTGCCAGCATTGTAATGTAGTCTGCTGGTTTGATACTGCTTACGGCAGGTTCCGTTGACATTCGTTAGGATAGGTGTAAGGGTTAATGGAAGGCCACCGATTCGAAAAGGGTTAGTAACCCATTTCATTTCAAAAATCCATTTTAATTTTTGGTCTTATAAAGAATAGGTTAGGTTATTGGTTCAATAACAGGTTATTTCCTATATATTAGCTGAATGATTGATTATTGATTTAGGTTAGTAACAATTTAAGTACTTGTAATTCATATTTTTATATAATTTTATGCGAATAATATTCTTTTTCTTCTTTTTCTGCTTAGGCCACGTTTATGGCCAGGAGCAGGTAGACTCTGTCGTTACAATAAAGCGCTCTTCTTTCTTTACAGATATTTTGTCAAAAAAGGGGGGTGCTCACTGTTTTCAGGGGTCCAATAGCGATCACTATATTCGTTACAATTCGGCCTATCTAAGGGCAATGCCGATAGAATTTCTCTCTACCTCAACCGGTTTATTCCTGCATTTTGGGCATAGCGGAAAGCTCTATTTAATGGAAGACAGGGGAGACTCCCTACTTTACTTTGTTAGGCAAGATCGCACCATCAATTACAATTATAATATTGGCTCCGTGTTATTCAATAACAAGAGAGATATCTATGAATTTGGAGGATATGGTTTTTGGAAGTCCAATGGGTTGCTTCGGCAATATAATTTCTCTGACAGGGAGTGGGATATATTGCCCGTGAACCTCGAGGTGAGTGTTCCTTTGGTTTCTGTTTCGAGAATGGGAGCTTGGGTAGATACCAGCGGTGACTATATGTATGTTCCTTACCAAATTACTATAAACGATGGGCTATCTTCCGTCGACAATGGCATTAAGATCGATCCTACCTCGTACCGACTAAACGTTGAGCAGCGAAAATGGGAGAAATTGGGCGTTATATCAGATGAGGCCCTTGGTTTGCTCAAAACCTCGAATTGGACCGGCTATGCTTCTGAGCGCGGACTTTTTTTAGGGTTTACCAAGGGGCTCTATTATCTGGATTTTCTTAGTAATCAAATCTTGTTTTACAATGACCCCAATCTGGTACAAAGCTTGCTTCGAATGCAAGCTAATATGTTGAGTTATTATAATGGAGGATGGATCTACCATCTAAATCCGGTTACGTATAAATATGATTCTTTGCGTTTCGATCCCTCGCTTTTTAAATCTACCGGGAGCGCTATTTGGGTGAAGCCCGTATCCTACGGTGCATGGGCCGGTGCTTTGTCCTTGTTGATGTTATTGGGGTTGGGTCTTCTGTATCGCCGCCGAAAAAAGAAAGAGCAGCCTATTGCCCCTTTCTCTACTACCACGGGTCTGGCAGGTACCCTTCGACCTTTTACAGAGACCGAACAATCGCTTTTGCAGTTGCTGCTTAGCCGCTCGGATAAAGGGCTAACCGCTACTATTACCGACATCAATTACGTGCTGGGCGTAAAAGATAAATCGCCCGGTATGCAAAAGAAGGTGCGCAGTGATGTCATAAATAATCTCAACGAGAAATATGCCTTTGTAACCCACCAAAAGGAGTCCCTAATACAGAGCATTCGGAGTGAATCGGATAAGCGATACTTCGAGTATCTTATTTACCCCGCCTGTCGAGAAACGCTACGCCAGTTGCTTACCTAATTTCCTAAAAAACACTACCTTTGCGCCTCTCTCGACCAGAGAATGCCGGGGTAGCTCAGCTGGTTAGAGCACAGGATTCATAACCCTGAGGTCGGCAGTTCAAGTCTGCTCCCCGGTACTAAACAGGACTCTTCGGGATTTTCTTGAAGAGTCCTTCTTTTTTTATCTCCACAAGTATTTGATATTGATGAAACTAACTCCACGTAACTATTCATTTTGCGAGTTAGATATTGATGATTTTTTGGATCAAAGAAGATTCCATCCGGAAACATAGTTTTATGCATCCTACGCTTCTCATCGAGGCTACTGTTCAGCCATATTTTACTTAGATTTTCAAGCTTTTGTAGCGATTTTTCTAACAGTTCTTCCAAGTTAGATATTGTCGGCTTTCCGCTGTTCAACTCTTTACCGATGGCGAGCAGTTGATTGCTCAAGTGTTCAAAGGTTAAATCATAGGTTTCCTTGTCAATTTGGCCAAGGCCCAACCTGATTTTAAGCTCTTTGATTTGTCGCTGCGTTTTGCTCAACTCCAATTCCCATTTCCGCTGTTCCTCAAAAGAGTGCTGATTGTAGTGGTTGAAAAGCTTAGTTAACTGCAGTTTGATCAGTGGCGATAATTCCGGCCTTATAAGACCTGGTTCACATAAAAAGGTATGGTGGAAGTGTAGTAATAATTCAAATCACAAATGGGAGACACCTGTTTACTTAAGAACATCGAAGGATAAAATTGGTTGTCCATTCTGTTCAGGAAAATATGTATTAAGAGAAGAGAGTTTAGGTGAGGTCTCAAAGAAATTAATGTTAGAATGGGATTATGAATTAAATAAAGGGTTAGATCCTTTCACTTTATCACCAAAAAGTGAGAAAAAGGTTTGGTGGAGATGTAGAGAGGATAAGAATCACTACTGGAGGACATCAATATCACATAGAACAGAGGGTACTAAATGTCCATATTGTACTTTCACTTCTATTCTTGTAAAAAGTTATATGAAACATAATAAATTACAACTAACAGATAAAATTCAGTTGTACTATCTTATATTATTTAATGAAAATGAAGTGTTCTATAAAATAGGAATTACAAAAAATACAATAGAGGAACGATATAAAACACTTTACGAAAAAACTGGTTATAAAATAATCAAAGTGAAAGTAATTAAGGATACTTTACAAAAAATTATCAATTTAGAACAAACACTTCACAGAAAAGTAACTAGGGGATTAGATATTGATTTAATTAGATATCGACCTAAAAAGTATTTTGGTGGAATTAGTGAATGTTATTATCTACCTAAATCTCTTCAACCTTATACATCGAAATTAAATAATCTATATCAATCATATAATTCGATTTCCGGGATCAATAAATTGTAAAAAGTGAAAAAGATCATTTTAGATTGGGTATACGTTATAAAAAACTGTAGTACTGAAAATACTTATAAAGTTGGATGGTGTAAATCAATAATAGAGTCATGTTTAGAAAATAAGGAAAGTAAAGTGATACCTTTTACTTCCTTATCACATAAGATGTTCAAGTACTACTGGAACCAAACGGTATTCTTTAATTTACATCAGGGTTCCAACCCAAATAAACCTCCGTTGTTTATATCATATGTAAGAGAAAAAATTGAAGAATTCCAATTAAAATACGGTAGACAACCAAACTTTCTGAGGTTGCATTTTCGACTGCTCGAATGTGGTATACCGTACTGCCTTATTTGACCCCCAGCCGCTAAAGGCTGTTTTTAGGCCTTTTTTGGCCTTCATGGGCCTAAATAGTGGATTGCTCTTCAATTTAAGTTACAGGCCCGGTTAACAGGCTAAAAAGGGCTGTTAACCCAATATTCCCCGACCGGTTCTGCCAGTATGAACCTTCAGCCCGCCTAAAAAGGCAAATCTGCCACCTTTTTTGCGCTTAAGGCAATGTAAACTTACATTTTTTTGTGATATGCAAGCCTGAAAGTCATAAATTTGTGTTAATAGTCGAGCCGTTGCTAATCAAAAAACATATCAGACCACTTCTAGCCGCTGGAATAGCCCTAATTTTTACAAT
>VHBB01000007.1 GCA_016872155.1 Sphingomonadales bacterium | reverse complement strand
GTTGACCTCTTCGAAAAGCACTCGTTTTCCATAGGCGAGCTTAAGATCTTTTACACTTATCATAGGTTGATTATTGCGGCGGCAAAGGTACCAAAAAAAATCCCGTCCGGAGAACCGAACGGGATTTGAAAGTTAAAGTTATTCTTTACTTGTAAATAACCATACTGATGGTTCTACTTACAGCAGGAGCTACCTCATCATTTACAAATAGTAAATGGAAGGTTCCAGCTGGAAGTGAGGACATATCAAAATTTACAACCTGTCCATAAAATACATTGGAGATTTCTTGTTTTCTAATCAATTGACCCAGATTGTTGTAAACCTTTATCGATAAACGAGTATAGAGATCAGTATTGATGCGAATACCAAACTTACCGGTATTTGGATTCGGGTATAATGTCAAAGAGGCAGGATTAGGCAACGGAATCTGACGTTCAGCACATTGATCAACAATGATTGAACGCGACAAGGTAGATTGACAACCTGCGTTAGAGGCAGTATACGTAACTGTTTTGGCACCCAAACCTGCTGTACGCGGGTTAAATGCACCAACAGCAACACCTGTTCCACTGAAGACACCTCCAGCAGGAGTAGCCGTCAACGCTACAGGACGATCAGAGAGACAAAGCTCTTCCACTGTGCTAAAGGAAATAACTGGGAATGTATTTACCGTTAGCGCTACATTGGTTGAGAAGATAGTACCACAACTGGTGGTTACGGCCGCTCTGAATAAGTATCCATTTTGAGTAGCAGGTACGTTGGTCTGAGTATAAGTAGCATTGGTAGCGCCCGAGATGTTGGTCCAGGTAGTTCCGCCATTGGCACTCGCCTGCCACTGATACGTGAGGGTACCCACAGGCGTAGTGGCCGCTACCACAAAACTGGTAGAAGCTCTTTCGCAAATTACAGCCGTGGCCACAGGATTAGCCGTGATAGTGGGAGCCGCACTTAAGGTAAGTGTAGCAGCCGTAGAAGTAGCAGAAGGCGTACAAGCACCGGATACTACGCAACGGAAACGATTTCCATTTTGCGATAAAATAGTAGAGGCAATAGTGTAGGTAGCAGCTGTAGCACCGGTGATGTTGCTAAATGTGGCCCCATTGTCGGTGCTTAATTGCCATTGGTAAGTTAGAGAACCTCCAGAAGCAGTTACAGAGAAAGCGGCCGAGGTACCCGTACACTGGGTCAGATCAGCGGGCTGGCTAACGACAGCGGGAGTAGCATTTACCGTGAGGGTGGCCTGACTAGAGTTGGTGCTACCACACTGGCCAGCTACGACACATCGGTAGAGATTTCCGCTCATAGAGACAGTGGTGTTCGATACGGTAAGTGTCGAACTTGTGGCGCCAGCAATATTGCTAAAAGCGCCCCCGCCTACACTTGATTGCCATTGATAAGAGCTTGCAGTAGCAGAGGCAACAGTAAAGCTGGCGGCAACACCCGCACAGACGGCTTGGCTGGCAGGCTGGGTAGAAACAGAAGGCCCGGCTCCAGCCGATACTTGAAATACAACTGTAACGGTACGAGTAGGAGCTCCACTGGCTGAACCAGAGACAACAATATTGTAGGTGCCTGGTGCGAGTAGATTAGCATTATTCAGCGTAACTGTAAAACTAGAACCTACAGCCACAGGGCTGGGAGAAATTGAAATTGATGTTCCTGTGGGAGCCGTTGTTGTACTGGTAAGTGTAATTGCATCACTAAACCCGCCAAATGCTTCTGTGCCTACGGTGGCAACAAGTGTTGAAGAAGCAGGGCAATTGGATACCACCGCAGCTGGGGTTACAAAACCAAATCCAAAGGGAGGGGTACAACCATCGGAATTTAGCAATGCGGCTCTTGAACCACCCGTAGCAAATAAAGCTTGCATCCGATCTTTTTGACCCAACGAAAACATCTTAAGGCAATTATCATTTCCATAGTCCATGTAATTCATAAACATATCACCTTGGTAATTAGCTCCTTGCCATGGTGCAGATTGCGTACAACCTGGGCTAAGGAAAGGAAATGTAGGACAGCCATAATTTGCGGTGTTTTGAACAGGAGTATCGTCTACCAGGTCATTTCCGCAGGTTGCATCACCCCAGATATGACGAAGATTTAACCAATGTCCTACTTCGTGCGTAGCCGTTCTTCCAAGGTGATAAGGGGTGGCAGTACCGGGAGTTAACATACTACCAACGGAACTAAATAACAGCACAACTCCGTCTGTTGCGGCAGCTCCTCCAGGAAATTGAGCATACCCCAAAAGATTATTAGAGAGATTACATACCCAAACATTTAAATACTTGTCGCGGGGCCACGCATCAGCTCCACCCGAGCTGGCGAATTTTACGGGATTATTTGTTGGACTGAATGATACCACTGATGTTTGAACTCTATTAATTCCAGTAGTAGCGAGCCCATTGGGATCACGCTGGGCCATACAAAACTGCACCTCGGTGTTGGCACCATAAGGTTGAAATACAGAGGGCACCGTGCCAAAATCAGTATTAAGTTTTGCGAAATCCAAATTAAGTTGTTCCAACTGTGCGAGTATTTTGGCATCAGAGATATTCTGAGCTGTAGTGTTGTAGACTACGTGAAAAACAACCGGAATAGTTACCGCAATAGCAACCCGGTTAGGATTTTCTGTGAATTGCCTTGTTTTCTGCTCTATAAGTTGTCTTCTGGACGCAAATCCAGGATCGCTTATTTCGAGTTGCTGATTATGTTCATGGGTAGCGCAACCACGCTGGGAAAAAGCAGGGATATTAGAAAGCAATGCCCCTGATACTAAAAGAAGGATTAAACAGATTTTTCTCATAAACAGGCTTTTATGGAATTTAAGGTAGGCTAAAGTATGAAATTTATTTAAAGATAGAGTAAAATAAAAAAACTGGCCCCTCGCGGAGCCAGTTTGTAATATTTGCTGTAAACCAATTGATTAATAGCCTCCCATTCCGCCCATATCGGGGGCTGGAAGTGCATGGGGTTCTTCTTTTTTAGGCTTGTCGGCCACCACACATTCTGTGGTGAGCAACATACCCGCAATGGAGGCAGCGTTCTCGAGGGCTACGCGGCTTACTTTGGTAGGATCGATAACCCCCGCTTTGAACAGGTTCTCATACACCTCGGTACGGGCATTGAAACCGAAATCGGCCTTGCCTTCTTTGATGCGCTGTACCACGATCGAACCGTCGATTCCGGCGTTGGCCGTAAGGATACGCATGGGCTCTTCGAGCGCGCGGCGCACAATGGCCATACCGGTTTGTTCGTCTTCGATCTGTCCTTTTACCTTGGCATCGAGCGACTCAATGGCACGGATATAAGCAACCCCGCCACCGGGCACGATCCCCTCTTCTACCGCAGCACGGGTGGCGTGCAAGGCATCATCCACTCGGTCTTTTTTCTCTTTCATTTCTACTTCGGTAGCAGCACCGACATAGAGCACCGCAACACCACCACTCAGTTTAGCCAGACGCTCCTGTAATTTTTCGCGATCGTAATCGGAAGTAGTAGTCTCGATCTGCGCTTTGATCTGGTTAACACGAGCGGTAATATCTTCTTTCTTTCCTTTACCACCTACGATAGTCGTATTGTCTTTGTCGATGGTTACAGAAGCTGCTTGTCCCAAATAGGTCAGGTCGGCATTCTCCAACTTAAAACCTTGCTCTTCGCTTACCACGATACCCTTGGTAAGAATCGCGATGTCTTGCAACATTTCTTTGCGGCGATCGCCGAAGCCGGGTGCTTTTACAGCAGCGACTTTAAGGGTGCCGCGCAGCTTATTCACCACCAGGGTAGCCAGCGCTTCTCCTTCGAGATCTTCTGCAATAATCAATAGCGGACGACCTCCTTGGGCCACTTTCTCGAGAATATGAAGAATATCTTTCATATTGCTGATCTTCTTGTCGTAGATCAGGATGTAGGGGTTTTGCAACTCCGCTTCCATCTTCTCGCTATTCGTTACGAAATAAGGAGAGATATAGCCGCGATCGAACTGCATACCTTCTACAACATCTACAGTGGTATCTGTGCCCTTGGCTTCTTCTACGGTAATAACGCCTTCTTTGCCCACCTTGCCAAACGCCTCGGCGATCAATTTGCCGATGGTCTCGTCGTTGTTGGCAGAGATGGTCGCTACTTGCTGAATCTTTTTGCTGTCGCTTCCTACGGTCTGGCTCTGCGCGTGCAGGCTGCCAACCACCAGCGAAACGGCTTTATCGATACCTCTTTTGAGATCCATGGGATTGGCTCCGGCAGCGACCATCTTAAGACCTTCGCTGATGATCGACTGCGCCAGTACGGTGGCCGTAGTGGTACCATCACCGGCAATGTCGGCGGTCTTAGAAGCTACTTCTTTTACCATTTGAGCGCCCATGTTCTCTATGGGATCTTCCAATTCAATTTCCTTGGCTACACTAACTCCGTCTTTTGTAACCTGGGGAGCGCCGAACTTCTTTTCGATCACTACGTTTCTGCCCTTGGGGCCAAGCGTAACTTTAACTGCGTTAGCAAGTGTGTCAACGCCCTTTTTCATTCTATTTCTTGCTTCGATATCGAAGAAAATCTGTTTTGCCATATTGTTTGGTTTGATAGTTACTTATTTGGTTTACCGATACGATTAAACGATTGCCAAAATATCTGATTCGCGCATAATTAAATAATCGACACCCTCGATCTGGATCTCGGTGCCGGCGTATTTTCCATAGAGCACGGTATCTCCGGCTTTGACGGTAACAGGCTCATCCTTTTTGCCGGGCCCGGCAGCAACGACAGTACCACGCTGAGGTTTCTCTTTGGCAGTGTCGGGAATAATGATGCCACCTGCGGTCTTTTCTTCGGCGGCAGCGGCTTTCACGATCACACGGTCGTGAAGCGGAGTAACATTGACTTTCTTGGCCATAGCTTGATTTGATTTTGTTGTTAATGGTTAACCCGCCGGAAACTACCCCAGGGCGGGCGACAAATATATTCTAAATAGTATGCCAGCACCAGAAACAGACCATCGCCTGTAATTTTTGTCAGGAACAGTTGCCAAAATTGACTTAAACCGATTGATCACAGGCCTATACGCTGACAATTTTTCAGCGATCACCTCCTTTTCGGACGTCCTTTAAATAGCGTATCTTTGTACCTCATAAGCTCTTATACAATGATCAGCAGACGTACAATTCGGGTCAAGGTGATGCAAACACTCTACACCATTTCCACCTTTGATGCCATCCCCGCCCCTGCCGCTCATGCCTCGTTGCTCAAACAACAATTCGACCAACCCCGTCGGTTACTGGTGCACCTCCTGTGGTTACTCACCGAAATTCTTCGTTTTCCCGAAAAATACGCCCATCAAAAGGCCTCCAAACACCTGCCCTCGGCCGCTGACCTTAACATCAATACAAAATTGGCCGGCAACGAACTACTCTGGCAAATGCTCGAAGACAAAGCCCTGCTTAAACAGATCGATCAACTCAAACCCCAGCTAGAACTCGCACAAGAATTAATAAAATCGGTCTACTTGAAACTGGCCGAAACAGAGACCTACCAAACTTACCTGTCTACCCCCTCTCGCGATAAGAAGGCAGAACGCAAAATGGTGGAATACATTGTCAACGATCTGTTGCTGGCCAATCCTTCTTTTGTCGCCTATATAGAAGAATTATTTACCGATTGGGACGATGATGGAGAAGGCGTCGTGCAACTATTGGCCTCCTATTTGCATAAACCCGGGCAGCTCAACTTTGAGCAGCTAATAGACCGCGATAAAGAACAATTCGGAGTAGAGCTACTGAGAACCGTACTGGAAAAACAAGAGCAACTTCAATCGTATATCATCCCTAAATTAAAGAACTGGGATCCGGAGCGAATTGCACAGCTCGACATGATCATGATGAAAATGGGCGTGGCGGAGTTTCTATTCTTCGAAACGATTCCTCCCAAAGTGACCATCAACGAATACATTGACCTGGCCAAAGAGTACAGCACGGCGCAAAGCGGCCAATTCGTAAATGGAATTTTGGATGGGATTCACAAAGACCTGGTAGCGGCGGGCGCCTTACGAAAAGTGGATTTTCGCAAGTCATAACTTTAACAGCGAACAACTAATTTTGTAACGTAAATAAAACTCCCCTTATGTATTCTTTCTATTTGTTGCAAGCACCCGCTCAACCCGGATTCGGTGGATTTCAATTCGTATTTCTGGGTCTGATGATCTTGGTCTTTTGGTTGTTCTTTATTCGCCCCCAAGCGCAACGAGCCAAGAGTCAGAAAACCTTTATCGACAACCTTAACAAAGGGGACAAGATCGTAACCATTGCCGGCATTCATGCCACCATCAACAAAGTCAATGAAGATGGGACCACCCTTTCGGTCGAGACGAGTCCGGGCAGTTACCTAAAGATCGAGAAGTCGGCCATTAGTATGGATTGGACCACGGCGCTCAATAAGCCAGCTGCCGCCGAGAAAAAATAAACATGCTTCGAATTGGCCTTACAGGAGGTATTGGCAGTGGCAAGACCACCGTGGCCAGGATCTTCGAAACCCTGGGCATACCCGTATACTATGCCGACGATGCAGCCAAAAGGTTAATGAATCAGGACCCAGCGCTTCGAACCGCACTGATCGAAACCTTTGGCCCTCTCTGTTACAAAGAAGGCGTGCTTGATCGATCGTACCTGGCTTCGCTGGTCTTCGAAGACGAGTCAAAAAGAGAACAGCTTAACCAACTGGTACATCCGGCCACCATTGCCGATGCCAACGAATGGCTGTCGAAGCAACAAGCGCCGTATGCACTTCGCGAGGCTGCGCTGCTGTTCGAAAGCGGAGCTGCCGAGGGGCTCGACTATGTGATCGGAGTGTCAGCCCCCGCTGCCCTACGGCTGCAACGGGTTATGCAGCGAGATCAATTGAGCGAAGCAGCTGTAAAAAAAAGAATGGCCACCCAGTTACAAGATGCCATTAAACTAAAACTCTGCGATTTTGTGATTGTAAACGACGAACGCGTGGCGTTACTGCCACAGGTATTGGACCTGCACGAAAAGCTCACGGCACTTGCAGCGCAGCCAATGCCTCACTGATTCTTCTCCATCCCTCTTTTATTTTATCGCGACTATTGGCAAACGAAAACCGTACACAGTGCGGTTCACCGAATGCATCCCCCATGACCGAAGAAACGTGCGCCTTGTTAAGCAGGTACATACTTAGGTCTGCTGCATTTTGTACAAGGGTCTCGCCGTCGGTCTTTCCAAAATAAAACCGCAGGTCCGGAAATACATAAAAGGCACCGGCGGGCGAAGGGCACACCACTCCTGGAATCGACTGCAGTAACGACAGCACCAATGTTCTTCGTTTTGCAAATTCTTCGACCATCTCTTGTGTGGGTCGCAGATCGGATGTAAGGGCTGCCACCGCCGCTTTTTGTGTAATGGAGTTGGCCCCACTGGTAAATTGTCCCTGCACTTTTTCGCAAGCCTTGGCTATTGCGACCGAAGCGGCCATGTAGCCTAGCCGCCACCCCGTCATGGCAAATCCTTTGCTGAGTCCGTTAATGACGATCACGCGATCGCTGATCGACGAAAAAGAAGCGATACTGCAATGCCTACCGCCAAAGTTGATATACTCGTAGATCTCGTCAGAGATTATGTAGACGTGCGGATGCTTTTCGAAAACAGCTACTAATGCCTTCAGCTCTTCTTGGGTATAGACTGCCCCGCTGGGGTTGCAAGGAGAAGAGAACATAAAGAGTTTGGTAGCATCACTAATGGATTCTTCTAGTTGTTGGGGCGAGATCTTAAAGCCGCTTTCGGCCGTGGTGCGAACAGCCTTTACCCTGCCTCTGGCAATTTTTACCAGCTCGCTGTAGGTAACCCAAAAGGGAGTGGGAATAATCACTTCGTCTTCTTCGTCTACCAATGCGAGAATGGCATTGGCCAGACTTTGCTTGGCGCCGGTAGAGACCACGATCTGCTCGGGTTTGTAATCGAGTTGGTTGTCTCTTTTAAACTTTTGACAGATCGCTGCCCGAAGGTCGGGCAACCCGGCCACCGGTGTATAATGCGTCCAGTTCTCGCGAATGGCGGTAATAGCTGCTTCTTTAATGTGAGTGGGCGTATCGAAGTCGGGCTCACCCAAACTCATATCGATCACATCGATGCCCCGGGCCCTTAGCTCTCTGCCCAACTGTGCCATTCGAAGGGTCTCGGGTTCGTTGAATCGATTCAAAAAACTAGATAAGGCCATGGCAAAACAGGCTTTGATGTATGAGGGGCAAGGTACGAAAAACTGCTTCGATTGTTGGCGGGTCGCCGCATTCGACTTTAGGTTATCGAGACGACATAGCCTGTTGGTAAAGAATGCGCCCCAGCGATCGTAAAAAGGGATAACCGATGCTATCATATTCATACCGATCGTCGTTGAAGATCTCATCACTATTGCAATAGACGACCCCACTTAACAAGAATTTCTTTTGGGTACGAACCTGTTCGAAACAGGCCGCATCAATTAAAAATCCATAGGCATTTCCGACCTTGTTATAGATACGTATGTCCGAATCGGGTTTTTCTGTTGACGATCCGTAATACAAGAACTTTACATAGTTATCCCAGACCGCTGTGCTATCATAAGCTGGAAATCGACTCTGCGATGGAAGTCGGCTCATATACTCTCGCAAAAAAAACAGATCGTCCTCAGAGAGATTAAAACGACGAGAGGCGGGCACAGACGCAGGAAACAAAATTTGTCTGACCATATGATGCAGATCGGGCAAGGGTAACCGATTCTTGAACGAAAAATCGAAAGGTTCTTCGACCAGTTTTCCGCGACTGATGTACCCCTTTCCCATTTTTAGGGTAGCGGGGCTGGGTTGATGTAGGGCATAGGCGCCCGCTTGGCTGTAGAGCAATCGACCAGAACTGTCGTAGAAAACGACCGGATTGGTATATCGATTTTCTTCGGTACTAAGCGGCAGGCTCAGGCGATGTAAGATCTCTACCCCGCTATATCCTAAACGGTGCAGGGTCTGGTTGATGTAATCTTGCCCGAGCCATTCATAAAGTCTGTTGTAGGCGTCATTATCACTGACCAATAAGATCTTTTTTATGTAATGGGCAATGGTTGGGCGACCATCTTCGGCGGTTGGATCGTTGCAGACCTCGGTTTGCTCCGGCCTGTCCTTTAGCGTTACAAAGGTGCTGTTACGGTCTAGCCCCGGCACGGCAAGTTCTCGAAGGCGTTGCAGGGCCAAAATGGCGATGGGAAATTTTACCGTGGAGGCCGGATAAAAATACTGTTCGGGTCTAAGGTTAAAAGAATGGTCCGTAAACTGAGAGGCCCGCCGTCCCTTCTTTTTGATCGTGGTGTACATAACTTGAACACCCCAGCGATCGGGGGCTTCGATCAGGGCCCTGACCAGACTATCATTTGAATTTTTTAAAATATTGTAAACCAAATTACTACCTGCTTTACCTCTTATTAATTTTTGATTTTTTTTTGGTACGGGAGGCGCCTGTTGCGCCTGCACAAAAGAAACCAGTAAGCAGAGCTGTATCAGCAAAACCAGCGGCAGCGGGGTCTTCATGGTGTCCTCAAAATACAACAGAAAATACAATTGGGTAAGGATTTAAAAATCAGCGGTTACCGGTAGGTTTTTCTTAAGGTGATTTTCCTTAAAAAAGCTATCTTTGCCGTCCTTAAAAATTCAGTAAATCAACCAATATATGCAACTCAAAGGTCTGGTTCGTTTTTTTACCGTCCTGCTCATCATTTATTCGCTCTACCAGCTCTCGTTTACCTGGCTGGTCCGCAATTTTGAGAAGAAAGCCGAAGACAGGGCTACCCAGTACATCAAATCCGCTTATCCGCTGGCCAGCGCCAAGTATCCCGGCAATAAAGACTCGCAGTCCCTCTGGCAAGAGTTTTTGGACAAGCGTCTTTCGCAGTACAAAGACAGCCTTATCAAGGCTGATGAGAATAGCACCGTTACCTATGGCATCAATGGGGCCATGAGCTATAAAAAAGCCAAAGAAGAAGAACTTAATCTGGGACTGGACTTGCAAGGAGGAATGAACGTTACCCTCGAGGTAGAGATGTCCGGACTCCTTCGTTCGCTGGCCAACAACACGACTGACCCCAACTTTTTAAAAGCGCTGCAAAATGCTGACCTGCGCAAGGCCAATAGCGATGCGGATTTTATTACCCTGTTTATTCAGGAATTCAGAAAACTGGAACCCACCCGCACCCTCTCTTCGGTTTTTGCCGGCGGCAGTTCGAACGCCATCAATATCGGTTCTAACGACCAAGAGGTAGAGGCCTACATTCGCCAACAAGCGCGCGCAGCCTTTGACCTGACCTTCGATCGCCTTACTACACGTATCGATCAGTTCGGTGTGGCCCAACCCTCAATTAATCCTATTCCTACTAGAGGATTGATCAATGTAGAGCTGCCCGGTATTAAAGACAAGGACCGGGTTCGAAAATTATTGCAAAGCACAGCCAACCTGCAATT
This sequence comes from Sphingomonadales bacterium, assembly GCA_016872155.1. Lineage (GTDB taxonomy): Bacteria > Bacteroidota > Bacteroidia > Chitinophagales > Chitinophagaceae > JJ008. Next base: position 77,113 of record VHBB01000007.1, on the reverse strand, counting down.
CTGGGAAGTATACACCCTAAAGAACAATTCGTACGCCAGTGGCTGGCAGCGCACCGTCAATGCCTTTAACGCTAAATACGGAGGAAAGACCGACACTACCCTCGCTAAAAAAGATAGTGCAACGGCACAAGCTAAACCGGCCACCGCGGCTAACGCCAATGACACCGGCAAAACAAAGACACTGTCTGCCGCTATCGGCAACACCAGTGCCGACACAGGCAAAGCCAAGACCCTGACGGCAGCTACACAAGGCAACACGATTGACAAGTATTTGATGTTCGCCCAACCTTTTCAAGACGAAAAGGGTGGCGTTGCCTACCCTGCTGCCATTGGTATGGTAAACGTTCGTGACACAGCTCAGTTTCGCGCTTATCTCGACGAATTCAATGCAAATTTTCCTACCGATGTGGTATGGGCCTACGGCGTGGCAGAAAAAGATAAGAATGGTGTAGCCGCCACTGCTGTTCCGCTCTATGGATTAAAAACTTATAACCGCACACAGGCCAAACTAGAAGGGGATGCGATCTCCGATGCCCGTCAGGATTTTGACCAGTACGGTAAAGTGCAGATCGAGATGACCATGCGTCCTGCCGGTGCGGCCATCTGGAAAAGAATGACAGAAGAGAACGTTGGCAATCCCATTGCGATCGTACTCGATAATGTGGTTTTCTCGGCTCCCAATGTAATCAATGCTATCCCCAATGGGGTTTCGTCAATAACCGGAAGTTACTCGCAGCAAGAGGCAGCCGACCTGGCTAATATTCTCAAGATCGGTAAGCTGCCCGCTCCTGCCAAGATCGTGCAAGAGCAGCAAGTGGGTCCCACGCTGGGAGAAGAAGCGGTTCAGGGAGGCTCATTGAGCTTTATTATTTCGTTCGTGGTCATCTTTACGTTGATGTTGCTTTACTACAACACCAGCGGATGGATCGCCAACGTTGCCCTGATCTTAAACTTGCTATTTACCGTGGGTATTCTGGCCGGTTTGGGCGCCACGCTTACTGCACCCGGTATTGCCGGTTTGGTTCTTACCATCGGTATGGCCGTTGATACCAACGTGGTTATTTACGAGCGCATAAAAGAAGAACTGAAAAAAGGTAAAGGATATCTTACGGCCATCAATGACGGCTATAGTCGCTCTCTTCCCCCTGTATTGGATGGACACGTTACGACCCTGCTTACCGCCATTATCCTTTTTTATTTTGGACTAGGTCCGGTAAAGGGGTTTGCCACCACGCAGATCCTGGGTCTGTTGCTCTCGCTGTTCTGCGGTATTTTGGTAAGTCGCTGGGTAAGCGATATGTTCACCAACAAGAAAAAACATGTCGAATATTTTACCGGCGTCTCGCGAAAGATCTTTCAGCACGCCCAATATAAATTTATCGAGTACAGAAAGATCGCCTATGTAATCTCTATTGTGGTATTGATGGGCGGTATCGGATCTTTCTTCAATGGGTTTAACTACGGGGTCGAATTTAACGGAGGCAGAAGCTTTACCGTACAATTTCCGCAGCCGGTAAATATAGAGCAGGTAAGAACCGAACTCAACCGAGTCTTCGAAGGAGAAAATACCATCATCAAAACCATCGGAGACAATGCCAAACTCGATATTACTACGTCTTACCTGATCAAAGATACCCGAGGCCCCGTAGCCGATTCTATTGTAGAGTACCGATTGTATGAAGGGCTTAAGAACTACATGCCGGGAGGTATCAGTTTTCAGGAATTCAAATCTGATCGCTATATACCACAGACCAAAAAAGTATTGCCTACGATCTCAGACGACCTGAAATCGGGAGCGGTAAAGGCCACTTTGTTCGCGCTGTTGGTCATCTTCTTATACATCTTCTTGCGCTTCCGCGACTGGCGCTACTCACTGGGAACCATCGTGGCGCTGCTGCACGACGTATTCGTAACATTGATCGTCTTTTCGTTTGCAAAAGATCTGGTACCCTTTCCGCTTGAGATCGACCAGCATTTTATTGCAGCGGTCTTAACGGTAATCGGTTTCTCGATGAACGATACGGTAATCGTATTTGACCGTATTCGTGAAGATTCCCGACTGATGCCTTCTGCCTCTCGTGCCGAGATCATCAATCGCGCCATCAATGAGACGCTGAGCCGTACGATCATGACCTCACTCACGGTATTTTTGACCATCCTGATCTTATTCTTGGTCGGTGGCGAAGTAACCCGTGGTTTTGCCTTTGCTATGTTGATCGGTGTGTTGACCGGGGTCTACTCCTCTATCTTCGTGGCCGCTCCCATATTAGTAGATCTGGAAAGCAAAAAAACCAAAAAGAATAAAAGCTGATCAAAAAGATATTGATCGTAAAAAACCCGCTTTTCTACAAGCGGGTTTTTTTATGCGGTAGCGATAGCTGAGTCGTTTACTAAGATCTTATACGGCAAAGCTGGTGCCACAGCCGCAGGTCTTACTGGCATTGGGATTACTAAACGTAAAGCCCCGATTGTCGAGTCCGTCATGCCAATCTACCTCCATGCCCAGCAAATAGATCTCGTGCGCTTTTTCCATGATACAGGCAATGCCCTCAATGTCGAAGGATTGGTCTTTCTCGGTGGGTGTATCGAAGCCGAGTACATAGGTCATTCCGGAGCATCCGCCCCCTTTTACCCCGATACGCAGGCGTTGGGTAACATCAAAATCGGGGGCCTCCATTAACTTGCTAATCGCTTTGATGGCACCAGGGGTAAGGGACACGGGCAAAGTATTTGTTATTTCCATCCTGCAAAATTATAAAAACCTGCGATTTCAGTATACTTTTACAGCATTGTGGCTGATTTTAACATGAATATAGACCTTACGACCCTGCTGCTGCTGGCCTTGCTGGCCATAGCGGTGATAGGCCTGATCTCGATCAAGAACCGGACGTCGGTGCCGCCTTCGAAAGACGCGCAAACCCTGCCTATGCGGCTGCAAGCGTACGAAAGACTTATTTTACTATCGGAGCGTATCTCACTCCCCCATCTTATTAGCCGTCTTAATAATCCTTCGGCCAGCGTCGACGAAATGAAGGCCCTTTTAATAGAGACAATCAAACAAGAGTTCGATTACAATAGTACGCAACAACTTTATGTCAGCGCTACCGCCTGGGAATCGGTTCGCAATCTTAAAGAACAAACTATTTTGCTGATCAACCAGGTAGCGGCATCTCTTGGCGGACAATCCACCGGATCGATGCTCAATAAAAAACTCTTAGAGATCCGGCTGTCGGAGCAAGGAAAGCCGCTAGAAGATGTTGTAAAAGCCGTATTGAACGAAGAAGCCAAACGCCTGATGCGCTGAAACCCATGGTTACCGTATGAACTCACAGGAACGCCATACCGACTCGTCGATCGCCATAAAAAAGATCTATACCGAGCAAGACCTGCCAGCAGCCGGTCTTGAATTACCGGGAGAATATCCCTTTACGCGAGGTGTACAACCCAACATGTATCGCGGTAAGCTGTGGACCATGCGCCAATATGCCGGCTTTTCGACCGCGGCCGAGAGCAACAAGCGCTATCACTACCTGCTGTCACAAGGCGTGAGCGGATTGAGCGTAGCCTTTGATCTGCCCACCCAGATCGGATACGACAGCGATCATGCGCTCTCCGATGGAGAAGTGGGTAAAGTGGGCGTAGCCATCGATTCGATAGAGGATATGCAAATTTTGTTCGATGGCATCTCGCTAGAGCAGGTCAGCACCTCTATGACCATCAATGCCACCGGCTTTATTTTACTCGGTCTATATGCAGCCGTAGCAAAACAACAAGGCGCCGATCTTTCTAAGATCAATGGCACCATTCAAAATGATATTCTAAAAGAGTACGCCGCGCGCGGCACCTATATTTATCCGCCTAAACCTTCCATGCGGATCATTACCGATCTGTTCGAATGGTGCAGCCGCGAGGTTCCAAAATGGAACACGATCTCTATCTCGGGCTATCATATTCGAGAAGCGGGCAGTACAGCAGTGCAAGAGATCGCCTTTACACTTAGCAATGGAAAGGCCTATGTACAGGCCGCCCTAGCAAAAGGGCTGGACATTAATGTATTTGGTAGACGACTTTCCTTTTTCTTTAATGCCCATAATAATCTCTTCGAAGAGGTGGCTAAATTCAGGGCAGCGCGGCGTATGTGGGCGCAGATCATGAAAGACCTGGGCGCCACCGACCCCAAGGCGATGATGCTTCGGTTCCATGCTCAGACCGGGGGCAGCACGCTGACCGCTCAACAACCCCACAACAATATTGCCCGCGTTACGGTGCAGACACTGGCTGCCGTACTTGGAGGCACACAATCACTCCACACCAATGGGTACGACGAGGCGCTGAGTCTTCCGACCGAAGAGGCTGCGGCCATTGCCCTTCGCACCCAACAGATCGTAGCCTTCGAAAGCGGTGTAGCCGATACGGTCGACCCTCTGGCCGGATCGTACTTTGTAGAGTCTCTGACCGCTTCGGTAGAAGCAGCGGCCTGGAAATTGATCGAAACCATCGATCAAATGGGGGGCAGTGTTACGGCCATCGAAAAGGGCTTTATGCAAGAAGAGATCGCGCGAAGCGCCTATGCCTTTCAGCAAAAGATGGAGCAAGGAGAAAAGATCATCGTTGGTGTCAATAAGTTTCAAACGACTGAAAAAAATAACATCCCGTTGCTTCGAATCGATGACAGTATTCGCGCTGCACAATGCGAAAAGCTAAAGCGATTACGACAAGACCGCGACCAGTCCGTTTGTACGTCCTTATTAAATACGCTTCGCGAGCAGGCTGTCGATGGCAGCAATATAATGCCGGTAGTGGTCAGTGCCATCGAAGCAAAATGTACGTTAGGAGAAATCGCCGATACCCTGCGCGGCGTGTTTGGCGAGTATCGACAGTAACTAACCCTTGGCCCAAGTATCCTTTAATCCTACGGTGCGATTAAAGATCAGTTGCTGCGTTGTACTGTCGCGATCGGTTACAAAGTACCCTTTACGAATAAACTGAAATCGGTCTTGCGCCGTGGCCGACGCAAGAGAGGGCTCGGCATAGGCCGTGGGCACAGTCGTTAGCGATTGTGAATTTAGATACTGCATAAAGTCGGCCGTTTCGTCGGTAGGATCCTCTACGCTAAAAAGACGATCATATAAACGCACTTCGACCGGGAGTGCATGCGCAACACTGACCCAGTGCAAGGTACCCTTTACATGCACCCCACTGGTATCGGCACCGCTTTTACTATTGGGCAAATGACTGCAGCGGATCTCTTGAACAACCCCCTGGTCGTCTTTGATGACCTCATCGCAGCGAACGATGTATGCGCTCTTAAGTCGAACCAGTTGGCCGGGAGCCAATCGAAAATATTTTTTTGGTGGCTGCTCCATAAAGTCGTCGCGCTCGATATAAAGCGTGTTGCTAAAGGGAATCTCTCTGGTTCCGGCCGATGGATCTTCGGGATTGTTCTCGGTCTGTAGCCACTCGACACCTGTGTAATCGGTAAGTACCAATTTTACAGGATCAAAGACCACCATTCTTCGAAGTGCGATCTGATTAAGATCTTCGCGCACACAAAACTCCAGCAATCCCACATCGACCAAATTATCGCGCTTGGCAATTCCAATTCGTTCGCAAAAGGCCCTTATGCTCTTGGGCGTATAGCCCCTTCTACGCAGCCCGCTGATCGTGGGCATGCGCGGATCGTCCCACCCACTGACCTTTCGTTCTTGCACCAGCTGCAATAGTTTTCGCTTGCTTGTAACGGTATAATTGATATTTCGGCGGGCAAACTCGTATTGCCGAGAAGGATAAAGCGATAACGTATTGATTAGCCAATCATACAATTCACGGTGCGGCACAAACTCCATGGTACAAATAGAATGGGTAACCTGCTCGATCGCGTCGCTTTGTCCGTGTGCAAAATCGTACATGGGATAGATGCACCATTTGTTACCCGTGCGGTGATGATGTGCATGCTTAATACGATACAAGATAGGATCTCGCATGAGCATATTGATATGTTGCATATCGATACGGGCCCGCAAGGTACGGGCACCATCCGGAAATTCGCCGTTACGCATGCGGGTAAATAGATCCAGGTTCTCTTGCACCGTACGATGGCGATAATGGCTATCGGTTCCGGGTGTGGTAGGCGTACCCTTGAGTGCCGCGATCTCTTCGGGTGTGCTATCGTCTACATAAGCGAATCCCTTTTGAATAAGCTGCAAGGCAAAATCGTATAGCTGATCGAAATAGTCACTGGCGTAGCGCTCATTCTTCCATTCAAAACCCAGCCAGCGTACATCCTCTTTTATGCTTTCTACGTACTCGGTGTCTTCGGTAGAGGGATTGGTGTCGTCAAATCGAAGGTTCGTATACCCCGGAAAGGTTTGGGTAAGACCGAAATTCAAACAAATACTCGAAGCATGCCCAATATGCAAATACCCATTGGGCTCGGGCGGAAAGCGGGTTACAATCGAGGCATGTTTGCCCGACTGCAGATCGGCTTCGATGATCTCTTCTATAAAATTTAAACTTTTTGCTTCGGACATGGCCATTAAAATGGCCACGAAGATACTTTAATTACGGTAAGCGGCATCGCGAATAGATCAACGCTTGGTGGTCGGGATACGCAGCCGCCAGGTCGGTTGCACCGGCCAGTTCGAGATCGGCAAAGTCGAAGCCGGGCGATACCGTGCAACCGACAAAAGAGTAAGCTGCATCGGGAGCAGGCTCACTGGCAAACCAGGTTCCCGCCGGCACCACCAGTTGATAATTATAATCGGCCTGGGAGCCCGCCCCCAATGTGTAACGTTTGTATTGACCCTGCCGATCCAGGCAATGAATCCAGAGCGGATCGCCTTGGTAAAAATGCCAGCATTCATCACTTTTAATACGATGAAAGGCAGAGAAGTCTCCTTGCTCTAACAAAAAATAGATAGCGCTAGACACGGGGCGCTCGCCGCCAAATACCAATGGCAAAGAAGAAGACGGCAACACCAGTGGAGACCGATAGGTAGAGCGGTAGTAGCCTCCTTCGGGATGTGGTTGCAACTGATACTTGCTGATCAGCGAATGGGCCACCGACATTAAAATCCTTTTTTGGTGGCGGCCGCGGCACCGCCCACGGTAACGGAGGAACTTCCCAATACCTTGATCTCGGCCGTAATAAAATCTTCGGCCTTTGCCTTGTAGATATTCTCTACAAACTGCTGAGGATTTCGATCGATGTACGGAAACCAAGTGCTGTGCACCTGTATCATAACGCGGTGTCCTTTTTTGAACGTATGCAAAATATCTTGCAACGGAATCTGCAGATCGGTGGGCTCGCCAGGAACAAAAGGCTCAGGCTTCTCAAAGCTGTTGCGGAATCTTCCTCTAAAAACCTCGTGCCGAACAAGCTGCTGGTATCCGCCCATTTTGACCGTAGAGGGGTTGTGTGCATAATTTGGATGATCGTCTGGATACACATCAATAAGCTTGACGACAAAATCGGCATCGGTCGTCGATAAGATCACCTTGAGTTTGGCCATTATTTCGCCGGCCAATGTAAGATCGTTATCTAATACCGGTGTAGAGAAGGTGAGTACATCGGGGCGACGGGACGCTTCGCGTTGGTCGTCGCTCATAAAATTACGGGGCGTAAAGGTGAGTCCCTCGGTCTGCGAAGTATAGGGCACCGGCTTGGCAGGATCGGATACATAGCGAAACTGCGCATCGGCCCGAAGGGGTTTATTGATACTGAGCCTTCCGCCCTCTCCAAAATAAAGCTGCGCAGGGGGAATGTCGGCCGGAGGCCATTGCGAGAAACGTTCCCAGTTCTTGGTACCCGTATTGTACATGAGGGCCTCGGGCAAGGCCGGATCTTTTTCGTCTTTGAGATGATGGGCAAAAAATCGAGCCTCGACATCGCGTTGAAAAAATTGAGCGATGCTATCTCCAAAATAAAGATGATTGTGAATCGATTTTACTCCATCACGAGACCAATCCCCATGCCCCCACGGGCCCATTACAATGCTATTGCGCGCACCGGGCGTAGAGCGCTCTATTTTTTTATAAATATTAAGCGGGCCATAGAGGTCTTCTGCATCGAACCAACCTCCTACGGTCAGCACGGCGGGTTTTATATTAGTCAAGTGCGGCAACAAACTTCTTTTTTGCCAAAAACTATCATAGTTGGGATGATCGATGATCTGCTTCCAGAAAAAATTATCGTTATGATATTTTTCGGTAAAAGAACTTAGCGGGCCTTGTTGCAAATGAAAATCATATCCGTCTGCTACTGGCTTTTCATAAAAGCGCATCAACTGCGGCGCATACCAATCTTGACGGGTCGTATCGCTTTTTTGATAACCAAATACGGCAAATGCAGCCGTATAGCTCTGCAGGTAAGCGCCCATATGATGAAAATCATCAAAGAAAAAATCAGAGATGGGCGCTTGTGGTGACACCGCTTTTAGCGCAGGATGCGCGTCGGGCAAAGAAGCCGCCGAATAAAAGCCCGGATACGAAATACCATAGATTCCCACCCGACCATTGTTGCCCGGCAACTGTCGGGTCATCCAGTCGATGGTATCCCAGGTATCGGAACTCTCGTCGATATCCCTGCTACTGCGGGGATCGTTTCCCGGAATGTTGGGGGTCATGTTATTGAAGACACCCTCGCTCATATAGCGACCGCGCACATCCTGAAAAGCCAGGATATAACCCTCTTTGACCAGGGTACGGGAGGGATGATTATTCGTTTTAAAATCGCCGTACTCCGACGCATTGTAACAGGTACGGTTTAGAAGGATCGGATATTTTTTGGTAGTATCCTTAGGTGTATAGATCACTAAAAAAAGATGAACGCCATCGCGCATGCGCACCCGATACTCAGCCTTGTTATAATGCGCCCGCATATAGAGCGAATCTTCGTTGGGGCGCTGGGCAAAAAGATCGAGGCAGGCGGCCAAGGCCAACCCGAATACTAGAAATTTTTTCATCGCGTTTACTTGAATTTATCTTCTAAGCTAAGAAGATTAGGAGCGCGCGCCAAAAAGAAGGCTGCCAACCCGCACCATTGTACTACCCCATCTAAGGGCCAACGGGTAATCACCACTCATTCCCATAGACAAGGTGTCGAGCGAAAGCTCCGTAAACTGCTGGCGGGCTCGATCGAATATTGATTTGAGCGTCGAAAACTCGCGCTGAACCTGGTCGGTGTTTTCGGTAAAGCTGGCCATCCCCATCAATCCTTTTATACGAACATTAGCATAGAGCGACCCCTGCTCCAATACTGAAAACACTTCTTGCTCATCGAAACCGAACTTGGTCTCTTCGCTGGCGATATGCACCTGCAACAACACATCGATTACACGACCGCATTTTTGCGCCTGCTTGTTGATCTCTTGCAACAGCGAGAGACTGTCTACACTTTGAATCTGCGTGCAAAAGGGGGCAATGTACTTTACCTTGTTACGTTGCAGGTGTCCGATAAAATACCAGCGAATATCAGAAGGTAGCTGGGGTTGTTTCTCTACCAGCTCTTGTACATAGTTCTCGGCAAAATCACGATGACCCAGTTGATAAAGGGCTTCGATATCGGCAATCGGCTTTTTTTTAGAGACCGCCAGCAAGGTTACTCCTTGCGCTGTAAGCGATGCTTTAAGTTGTTGGTAGGCGTTTACGTTAACGGACATGCCGCAAACTTACTTTAAAATACCTCTGCTGATAACGATACGCTGCACTTCGCTGGTTCCTTCATAAATCTGCGTAATCTTGGCATCACGCATCAACCGTTCAACATGGTATTCTTTGACATACCCATAGCCTCCATGAATTTGAACGGCTTCGGTACTGGCCCACATGGCGGTCTCAGAGGCAAACACCTTGGCCATCGAAGAACTGATGATATAATCTTGCCCATTGTCTTTGTGCCAGGCCGCTTTAAGGCATAACAGGCGCGCTGCATCGACACGAGTAGCCATATCGGCCAATTTAAAGGCGATGATCTGGTGATTCATGATCTCGGTACCAAAGGCTTTGCGGGTTTTGGCATAGTCGGTTGAGAATTCAAGCGAACCACTGGCAATACCCAGTGCCTGTGCGGCAATGCCGATGCGCCCACCGGCCAGGGTCTTCATGGCAAACGTAAATCCAAATCCATCGGCGCCGATTCGATTTTCTTTGGGCACTTTTACATCATTGAACATGACAGTATGTGTATCACTGGCGCGAATACCCATTTTATTTTCTTTGGCCGCTACCACTACGCCGGGCCAATTCTTTTCTACGATCAGACAGTTGATACCTTTTGAACCTTTGGCGGGATCGGTCTGCGCCATTACCAAATACACCGAGGCCGTGCCGCCATTGGTGATCCAGTTCTTGGTTCCGTTTAGTAAATAATAATCGCCTTTATCTTCGGCTGTGGTACGCTGAGAGGTAGCATCGCTTCCGGCCTCGGGTTCGCTGAGCATAAAGGCTCCGATGTAAAGATCATTATCTTTTTTTCCGCGGGCCAGCGGGGTCAGGTACTGTTGCTTTTGTTGCTCGGTACCGAATTCTTGCAGCCCATAACAAACCAGACTATTGTTTACACTCATACATACGCTGGTGCTGGCGTCGACCTTACTAATCTCTTCCATGGCCAATACGTAACTGACCGTATCCAAACCGGCGCCTCCGTAGGCCGGGTCGACCATCATACCCATAAACCCCAGATCGGCCAACTGAAGCACCTGTTCTTTGGGAAACTGTTGTTTTTCGTCGCGCTCAATAACGCCGGGAAGACATTGCTGGCGGGCAAAATCGCGTGCGGCCTGCTGGATCATCAATTGCTCTTCGGTAAGCTGAAACTGCATAAGTGGCTAATTTAGAAGCAAACAAGTGTTAGTTTTGCAAAGATAAGGAGCCGGGCTGCTCCACCCCACTGAATTTTAACGATTCAGGGGCGTAGAACGTCCCGGCCACAGGGCAAATTGACCTACCTTTGCCAAGAATTTTTGGCCATGAAAAAGCTACACCTTGTTTTACTGGTTTTGATCGCCATCAGCATAGCCGTGCTGATTAGTTTTACCAACACGACGAGTACCTACGATACCATCGAAACTGCCAAAGAGAAGCCCGGAAAATTTGTGCACCTCATGGCTAAACTCGACAAATCGGCCCCCATAGAATACGATGCTCTCAACAACCCCAACTATTTAAGCTTTACAGCGGTTGACTCACTGGGCGCTTCCGTCAAGGTCATATATCATAGCGCCAAACCCGATAATCTCGAGATGAGCGAGAAGATCGTACTTAAAGGAAAGTACAAAGAAGGGCAATTTGAATGCGAAGAGATTCAAACCAAGTGCCCGTCTAAATACAAAGAAGCCGAGGCGCAGGGCAAAACGCACCCCGGCTCTATTGCTGACCCCCGCACCAACGGTTCTACCCAATAAACGCAGCACATGAGCTATACCGGAGAGCATCTTATCTACGGACAGTTAGGAAATTTTTCTATTGTGCTTTCGCTGATAGCCGCCGCTGTAGCCAGCTTTTCGTTTGCCCGCGCTACGCGCTCGCAAGAACCCAACGACCAGGCCGCCTGGTACCGGCTGGGGCAAGTGGCCTTTACCACCCAATCGCTGGCGGTATTCGCCATCTTTGGTTTACTGGTCTATTTACTGCAACAACATCTTTTTGAATATCACTACGCCTGGAAACACAGTAGCCGTTCGCTTGAATTCAAATACCTGCTGGCCGCCATTTGGGAAGGACAAGAGGGAAGTTTTTTATTGTGGATGACTTGCCACAGCATTTTAGGATTGATACTGCTACGAAGACAAACGACCTGGCATGCCCCGGTTATGAGCGTACTGAGTCTGGCGCAGTTTGCCTTATCGACCATGATTACCGGGTTGTACATACTGGGCTGGAAAATGGGATCGAATCCTTTTCTATTGCTACGCGACAGTGGCGTGCTCGACAATGCCCCTGCCCTGCATTTAAATTTCGATCTTTCGCAGCCGCTTCGCCCCGATTATCTAAGCAGCATCAAAGACGGCAACGATCTAAATCCGCTATTGCAGAATTATTGGATGGTCATTCACCCACCGGTATTGTTTATGGGATTTGCCTCTACCCTTATTCCATTTGCGTTCGCTATAGCCGGGCTCTGGAAAAAAAATTACGGAGGATGGGCTGCCGAAGCACTTCCCTGGGCCCTATTCTCTACGGCCGTGTTGGGGGTTGGCATTATGATGGGAGGCATGTGGGCCTATGAGTCACTAAGCTTTGGTGGTTACTGGGCTTGGGATCCGGTAGAAAATGCATCGCTAGTACCTTGGATGATCGGTGTAGCCGGATTGCACACGCTGTTAATCTATAAATCAACAAAGCATTCACTAAGGGCTACCTACCTATTCTTTATACTGGGATTTCTTTTTGTTCTCTACTCCACCTTTCTTACCAGAAGCGGCATCTTAGGAGAAACATCCGTTCATGCCTTTACCGATCTGGGTATGAACTGGCAACTACTCGCCTTTGTAAGTTTGTTTACTCTTCCCTCGCTCGGCTGGCTGGCCATTCGCTACAAACAGATTCCCAGCCCGCAAAAAGAAGAAGAGATAAGCAGTCGTGAATTTTGGATGTTCATCGGCTCGTTACTTTTTTTTCTGTCGGCCCTGGTTATTATTGGACAAACTTCGCTTCCGGTATTCAATAAATTATTCGGTACCAACCTGGCGCCTCCAGAAGATGTAGAGTTCTCTTACAACAGCATTCAGATCTATGTAGCCATTATTGTGGCCCTGTTGACCGCCCTTACCCAGTACTTTAAATACAAGCACACCGAGACTTCTTTTTTCTGGAAAAAGATGCTCACGCCCCTGCTCATCACCGTTGTTCTATACGCGTTATTTGCCTGGCTAATTGGTATTGATTATAATCGCAAGGGGCCCGTCTTCGAAGCCTCGATATGGCTGGCCGTACTCTTGAGTCTTTATGCTCTTGTCGCTAACCTTTCTTACATCTGGATCGGCGCCAGCGGAAAGCTAAAGAATGCGGGTGGCTCGGTGGCGCACGTGGGCTTTGCCCTGGTGCTACTGGGTATCTTTATTTCTTCTTCGAACAAAGAAATTATATCGAACAACATAGATGGCATACCGGCTCCGCTGGCCGAAGGAGAAAATCCCAGAGAGAATCTGACCCTGATCAAGGACATGCCGGTCAATATGGCCAACTACACCCTGACCTATCTGGGCGATTCGGCCCATCCCAAAAAACAACTCTGGTACTACAAGGTTCTCTTTACAAACAAGAGTGGCCAGGATTCCTTTTTACTTACTCCCAATGCCTTTGTAAATTATAAAGGAAACGAAGGACTGATGGCTAATCCGGATGCCCGTCATTATTGGAGCCACGATATTTTCACGTACATCACATCTATTCCGAATCCCGAGAATGCAGCAGATACCAGTCGCTTTGTTCCCTATGCAAGAAAATCGGGTGATACGTTGTTCTATTCGAAAGGCACTTTGTTTTTACAAGCGCTTAGCGCACGTGATAGCGTACCCGAAAATTTGTTTGGAAAAGATGGTAAACTCTACGAACTGCCCGTAACGGTACAAGCCGCCACCGGCACCTCGTACCAGCTAACCCTGCGCAGTGCGGTGGCCAAAGGTCAGTGGATACCGCTGCCCGATACGATCATGTCCGAAGGAATGATCGTTCAACTTCAACGCGTTTTTCCCGACGGATCGGTAGAGCTGGGCATTAAAGAGAGCGATGCCCTTTTACAATATGTAACGTTAAAAGCCTATAAATATCCCTTTATAAAAGTACTTTGGTACGGCGTATGGATTACCGCCATTGGCCTGCTCATTAGCATGGCGCGAAGATGGCGTATACTACGTACGCCCCAAGAGGCCGTCTAATATGAAAAGCAGCGCTACAACATATTACTTTTTGGGATGGCTGCTGGCTGCGCTACAGGTGGCCTCGTTACCGGCTGCGGCACAAGCATCGACCCTACCCATCGTTTCTAGCGATAGTCTGCTCCCCATTCCTCCGCTGGCAGAGCGAATGAAGCGTTGGGGACCCAATGACACCATCGTTGTTCCCGCTATTTGGTACAAAAACGAAGTGGTCAGTTACAAAGAAGAAGAAATGGCCTGGGTATCGAACCTGAGCCCCGATCAACTTCAAAAACATATTGCCGCTTGGAACCGCTTGCGCAATGCCGTTTACGTTACCTATCCCTATGCCCGAGTGGCCGGCTTTACCATTAACCAGATCAATCTGGAGCTCGAGAACGTTCGATCTAAGAAAGATCGGCGCAGCACAATTAAGACCCGCGAAAAAGAATTACGTGATCAGTTTACCGAGCCGCTGACCAACCTTTCGGTTTACCAGGGCAAGATCTTAATGAAACTCATCAACCGACAAACCGGAAACAATTGTTACGAGATACTCAAAGAGTTCAAAGGCACCATTAATGCCAGACTTTATCAGACCATTGCCTTTTTCTTTGGTGGTAATCTAAAACAAGACTGGAACCTGGCTCTTAACAGAACCGACCGTGACATCGAAAATATTGTTCGAGAGATCGACGGCTCTTGGTACTATAATCCCTATCGGCGTTAAAACTGTTTTATGCAAGTAGATATTCTGGCCGTTGGCGCCCATCCCGATGATGTGGAGTTGAGTTGCGCAGGCACCTTGATTAGCGAGATAAAAAAAGGAAAAAAGGTAGCGATCGTAGATCTTACCGAAGGTGAACTAGGGACCCGCGGAACGGTAACCAGTCGCTACGAAGAGGCTGCGGCTGCCGCAATGATAATGGGTGTGAGCGCCCGCGAAAATCTGCGTTTTAGCGATGGCTTTTTTGAAAATAACGAAGCGCACCAGCGAAAACTAATCGCGGTCATTCGCAAATACCGACCCTCGATCGTGCTGGCCAATGCTACGCAAGATCGTCATCCCGACCACGGAAGGGCCGCACAGCTAATAGAAGAAAGTTGCTTTTTGGCCGGATTGTCAAAGATCGAGACGCATAATGAGGCCGGGGCCCCGCAGCAGCGCTGGCGCCCCTCTTATGTTTTTCATTACATACAAGATCGTTACCTAGAACCCGACTTTATCGTTGACATTAGCGAGACGTTTGATCGTAAGATGCAATCCATTTTGGCCTATCGTTCGCAGTTTCACGATCCGTCCAATATCGCTGGCGAAGCCCAAACCTATATCTCAGCTCCCGGTTTCTTAGAGGGTATTTCGGCACGAGCTCTCTTGATGGGAAAAAAGATCGGGGTAATGTATGGCGAAGGCTTTTTATCTGTTAAGAAGATCGGAATTAACAGTTTTGATGCGTTGATTCAAAACGAAACCTGATAGCTATTACTTTATGCAACCCCCTTTTGCCCATTTCTCACTGACCCTTATCAATTCTAAAAAAAAGCAGTACGAAACACTGGGCTGGTGGGTCGTAGTACTCAATGCGATAATACAGGTCTATGTTGCCGTTTCGCTGGGGGGTACTCAACAAGGACCCCTATTATACGGAGGTCTGATTGCTCCGCTGATAGCACTTCCGCTAAACAGGTTATGGCACAAAAAAAAATCAACGGGCCTACGCTATAGCGATCTTACTGCGTTTTACATCTTTGGCATTTACGCCTGGATGGTCGGTGGCTTTTTTAAAAGTGCAGGAGTTTTACTGATCCTCTTTATACTCTTTAAGATCTCGTTGCGCTCGTTGCGGGTCGTGTTTAGCGATCAAGGTATCGACTACCCCTCCTTTCCCCGAAAAAAAATAGAATGGAATCAGGTAGCCCAAGTGATCGTAAAAGACGACCTGCTGACCATCGATCTGCGATCGAATCGGCTACTGCAGCACCCTATCGAAAAAAACAGTTTCATCGACGACAGAGAAGTGATCGATTTCAATGCCCATTGCCAACAAAAAATAAACCCGCTCTAAATGCCCTCTCCGTACCTGCTCTACTCTGATGCCAACGGAAAGATCTTCGAAGATCGCACGCTCTATGTTTCCGGTAGAACGGGTTGGGACGCCGTACCCATTCCCGAAGAGGATTGGATCGAGTTGCCAAAGGGAGGCTCGCTCTACGAACTACCGGGAAGAAGGGGAATTGGCATCGATGTTACAACAGGCGAAATGCGTCTTTGCGAAAAAGGTTGGGCGGTGGCCGCATTTATTCCTCCTGCACATACCGGCTTTTATCTGGCCGCTTACGAAACGGCTCCTGATGCGCCTACACTGCCCCTATTTTGTTACACGGCAGTGGGCTGGAATAACGATAGGTTCTATGTACCGGCTACGCGCATTGAGCCCGATATTAGACAGGACTGTGATGGATACGACCAGGGGCAGATCAATACAGGAACCGAACAACTACTAAAAGCGTACCCACACAACAGACTGGTCAAACACCTGATGGAAAATTGCTGCCAGACCTACCAATGCCCGGCTGCCAGAAATTTTTCGTTAGGAAGATGGGAATGCCCGGTTCCGGTATCGCCGGCTTGCAATGCCAACTGCGTAGGATGTATTTCGTTACAACCCGACGAAGAGCCCATTGTATCGACACAAGACCGCTTACAATTTAAACCATCGCCAGAAGAGATCGTAGAGTTTACTGTTCCGCATCTCGAAACTGCACCTTATCCCATTATCAGCTTTGGGCAAGGCTGCGAAGGAGAACCACTGCTCATGTGGGAAACGATCCGCGACGCGATTACAGAAATTAGAAAACATACCTCAAAAGGAAGCCTCAACATCAATACGAATGGATCGAATCCTGATGCGGTTCGACAACTTTGCAAAGCAGGACTTAATTCCATACGCGTAAGTACTAACTCGGCTCGACGTGAGATCTATATGCCCTACTATCGTCCCAATAATTACCAGTTCGAAGATATTGTCGAGAGCTTAAAGGTGATGACCTCGTTTGGCGGATGGACCTCGATCAATTATTTTGTATTTCCGGGCATGACCGACTCGGTTGCCGAATACGAGGCCCTTAGAAAATTAATTCAAGAGACCGGTCTTAAGATGATACAATGGCGCAACTTTAACATTGACCCTGATTGGTACTTAGGCAAGATCGGTGTAACCGATACGGGAGTTGCGATGGGTGTCAAAAACATACAACAAGAACTAAGGTCGGAGTTTCCACAACTTCGCTTTGGTTATTTTAATCCTCCGATCGAGCGTATACGGGGGCAATTCGAAAAAGACTTTGCCCACTAAATTCACATTATTTAACAAGTTATTGAGTGCCGAATAGCGATAATAAACTAGCTTAGCTTTCATACGCTTAACGGAAAAAAGATGGCCCTCACCGCTTCGCTCAACAGTAATCAAAGAGCCTCCGCCTTAACGGCAGCAACAGCCCTCGCCATCGGGCTTCTACTCTTTTTCTTAAAATGGAAGATTCCTGTCTTTGAGTCGTCTGTCTCGCAAAGCAGTGTAGAGGTAGAGATCAACTGGCCTCCCGATCCGCCTGCAGAAGAAGATGGCGGTGGTGGAGGCGGTCAAACTGCGCTCGCGGCAGCAGATGCGGGTCTTGCCAGCGCCGCACCGATGGCACCAGGCACCCCAGAGCCGGCTGCGGCAACCGAGTCGGACGAAAACAGTTCTTCTGCATCAATTCCTACTACCAAAACGAAACGACCCGATAAAAAAAAGATCAAGCCCACCAGTGCGACCACAAAGCCTGTGGCCGTTGTTAAGACCCCTTCGCCTCCGCAACCCAAAGCAGTGATGGGCAAGACCAATATGGGATCTTCTGTGGGGGGTGGCGCAATCGAAGAGTTTGAGCAAACCGGAGGAAAAGGAAATGGACTTGGGGCGGGAAGCGGAGATGGAACCGGTGGCGGAAGTGGCGGCGGCCTGGGTGGCGGAACCGGAACGGGAACCGGCCTTGGTGTTGGACCCCGCGTTACAAGAGGAGATCGAAAAATTATACGATCCTATGCCTTTGAGGGCGATTTGAATAAAGCGACGATCTATGCCAATATCTTGGTAGCCCCCGATGGCTCAGGAAAATTGATTAGCCTGGCCAAGGGTTCTTCTACTACCGGCAATGCTTATAAGCAAGCCATTGTTCGCTATCTCGAAAAGATGCGCTTTGATGCCTCCGATCATGAATCGATGGTGACCGTTCAATTTAATTTCAGGATCAACTAAGAGAGCGAGAGCACTACCGCA
Organism: Sphingomonadales bacterium; assembly: GCA_016872155.1. Classification (GTDB taxonomy): domain Bacteria; phylum Bacteroidota; class Bacteroidia; order Chitinophagales; family Chitinophagaceae; genus JJ008. The sequence continues at coordinate 58,938 of VHBB01000007.1, read as the reverse complement.
ATGGATTATCAGCAAACCCTAGACTATCTCTTTTCGAAACTTCCGATGTTTAGCAGGATCGGAGCCGCGGCCTATAAAAAAGATCTCGATAACACACTAGCCCTCTGTAACGCGTTGGGAGATCCCCACCTGCAGCTCCGAACGATCCATGTGGCCGGCACCAATGGAAAAGGGTCGGTTAGTCATATGCTGGCTGCCATCTTGCAAGCTGCCGGCTACAAAACCGGGCTCTATACCTCTCCTCATCTCTACGATTTTAGGGAGCGCATTAAGATCGATGGTCAACTAATCGAAGAGCAAGCGGTAGTAGACTTTGTAGCGAATCTTCAACCCTTACTAGAGACGATCGAACCCAGTTTTTTTGAAGTAACCGTTGCCATGGCCTTTGACCATTTTGCAAAACAACAGGTAGATATTGCTGTCATAGAGACCGGTCTGGGAGGAAGACTGGATAGCACCAATGTAATTACCCCGCTGCTGTCGGTAATCACTAACATAGATTGGGATCACATGCAGCTATTAGGAGACAGTCTCGAAAAGATCGCTGCAGAGAAGGCCGGGATCATTAAAAAAGAGGTGCCCGTCGTAATTGGAGAGCCGACCAACGCTTCACTACCTGTTTTTTTGCAAAAAGCACAGATCGAGAGGGCCCCGCTGAGCATTGCCACCCAAAAAAGAGAAGTGACCCATTACGAATGGAAAGAAGATCGATTCTTGGTTACTGTTGCAACGCCTGAGCACCTTTCGCTTAGCTACGAGCTGGAGCTGACCGGGCTCTATCAAACTAAAAATCTGTTAACCGTTTTAGAATCGATTGCACAATTACAAAACCTAAACTGGTCCATTAGCAACGAGGCCATTGCTAAAGGGCTTCGCTATACCCGCACGATGACCGGGCTGGGTGGACGCTGGCAAAAGATCGCTGAGAACCCCACGGTCATTATCGATGTGGCCCATAACGAAGCGGGTATGCGCCAATTGCAACAGCAACTGCTGCAAACCAACTATAATAAATTGCATATTATACTGGGAGTAGTCAAAGACAAATCGATCGACCCCATGCTGGCGCTCTTACCCAAAGAGGCCCTGTATTACTTTACCAAATCGCAAATCGAAAGAGCGCTTCCCGAACAAACCCTGCAACAACAAGCCCATGCGGCAGGGTTGACTGGCAACTGTTATGCTGCGATCACGCAAGCATTGGCTGCCGCCCAACAGAATGCAATGGCAAACGACCTGATCGTAGTTTGTGGTAGTATTTTTTTGGCGGCCGAGGTCAATCTTCGCGAAGCGAGTGGCCGGTAAGAGAAATAAATACATCTTCGAGGCTGGCCAATTTCATTTCTTTTTTTCTCTCAAACCCGGTAGCGACTAAATTATCGATCAAGGTAGCGGGTGCATCAAGGGCTATAATCTTGCCGGCATCCATAATTGCTACACGGTCACAGAGGTACTCGGCCTCGTCAAGGTAATGCGTGGTCAGCACCACGGTGGTTCCCTGTTGGTTGATGGTTCGGATCGTTTCCCACAAACTGCGCCGAGCCTGTGGATCTAGCCCCGTTGTGGGCTCATCTAAAAAGATGACCTGCGGATGGTTGATAAGGGTGGTAGCCACCGAGAAACGCTGTCGTTGCCCACCACTCAGTTCTTTAACCTTGGCCTTGGCCTTATCGTGAAGATTAACCGTTGAAAGCAATTGCATCGGGTCGACCGTAGCATTATAGAGACCGGCAAAAAGCTCGATCAGCTGAATAAGATTGAGCCCGGGAAAATAACCGCTACTTTGCAACTGTACCCCAATGATCTTTTTAATGGCCGAAGGAGATCCATCGAGCGAAAATCCGCCTACCCTTACCGTACCGGATGTTTTGGTTCGAAGGGTTTCGATAATTTCGAGGGTGGTAGATTTTCCAGCTCCATTAGGACCCAGCAGACCAAATATCTCTCCTTTCTTTACTTCAAAACTAATACCCGCTACAGCAACAAGCTCGCCGTAGCGTTTTACAAGTTGGTCGACTTGAATAATTGCATCGTTCATATTAGCGAATATGGGTTTCTAATTCGTCCATCATTTGTTTACTACCTACAAAGAACGGACATCGCTCGTGCAACGAAGACGGGACAATGTCGAGTGTACGGATCTTACCGTTGGTGGCCTTTCCTCCGGCCACTCCTATTATAAAAGCAAAAGGATTACACTCATAAAGCAACCGCAGCTTACCACCGGGCTTACTGCTGGTGCCGGGATACATGAAAATACCCCCTTTGATAAGGTTGCGATGCACATCGGCTACCATGCTGCCCACATAGCGCTGTCGTAGTGGACCACCCTGCTCCTTACTTTTTTGTTGACAAGCAGTAATGTACGACTGTACCCCCTTATCAAATTCAAAAAAGCTACCATGGTTAACCGAGTAGATCTTGCCTTTTTCGGGACAACGGATATCGGGATGACTAAGGGTCCACTCCCCGATCGAGGGATCTAGCGTAAAGCCATTGACCCCTCTGCGCGTGGCATAGACCAGCATGGTCGATGACCCATACACCACGTAACCCGCAGCCACCTGGCTACTGCCGGGTTGTAGAAAATCTTCTTGTGTAACGACAGTCCCCACAGGCGTTACCCTGCGATACACTCCAAAGATGGTACCAATCGATACATTGACATCGATGTTGCCACTCCCATCGAGGGGATCGAACAAGCAAACGTATTTTGAATGGATACTTTTTTCGTCATCGAAAGCCACAAAGTCGTCGAGTTCTTCGCTGGCAATACCGGCACAGCTAATGCCATGTTGTAGAACCTTTATAAATTGATCGTTGGCGAATACATCTAACTTTTTTACTTTCTCTCCTTGCACATTTACCGTACCGGCATCACCCAAAATATCGACCAAACCGGCCTTGTTGACCTCTACATTTACTCTTTTAGCCGCCAGACCGATATTACGCAACAGATTGGATAGCTCACCGGTGGCTTGCGGAAAATCGCGTAGCTGCTGTATGGTAAACTCATCTAACGTCTGGACCTTACGATTAATTGACATGTTGTATTATTTTGAGTCGATGGTTAGGGTTTGCAACATTTTCTTGGCAACCGGTCTTCGATTCAGCAGCGCCGGCGACCAACTTGGCATACGCTCTAATTGCTCGATAAGTTTTTGATGAAGCGGGTCAGACCCCGGTAGCCCCCGTACAATAGCCATATTGACCGCAGCGCCATCTTTATCAACGACAAACTCTACTTGAATAAACGCCCTTTTTACACCGGCCGGTAAATAGCTCGCTACGGCCGAAGATGCCTCGTCTAGAAATTGTGCAAAAGCATCCGTTCCTCCCGGATAGCGAGGCCACTGGTCTACATAGTCGGACACGACACCCAACTGACGAGTCTTGCGAGGCGGGGTCACCTTTGTATCAACCGGCCCCTTTTGCGCTAAGGCAGGCACCGTAGCCGCGGCGCCACTTTTATAGATCGTAGTAGCTGTTGCTCCATTAACATGATAGCGTCCGTCGTCGGTGATTATAACAATAGGTAACCTATGATTCTTTTCAAAATAGGTGTAGGCCTCTTTGAGCTGATCCGAAAAATCCTTGAGCGCGGCATCGTCTTTTGTAAGTTCATTCAAATACGCTACACTTTTTGGAACGTCGTAGCGACAAGGAAAAATATGTACAGGAATGTAATGCTGCCCCTGGTCACGAGCGTAGGCTGCCAGCACATACAACTCGTCGATCTGCTGATCGGTAATGGGAATACAGCCCACCGTAACACAACTACCATGAATGTAGATCTCACCTCCGGGCTTTAGAGAGTCACTTAAGATCCGATCGCTGGCATTGGGATAATTGAGTCCAAGGGACAAATAATAATTACTGTTGGGATTAAACTCATTGATATAATAAAACCCCTCGGGAACTTGGAAATCGCCTTGCATGCGTTTGGGGCCCAGTGAACCCGCCAACGCACACACCGGATAGATCTTGAACAGACGAAACGAATCGGCGGGCTTTTGTTTGACCCATACCTCGAGCTGACTATCGTACTTGAAAGAGCGGATATAGATATAATTGGCCGGCCAGTTTAATCTCTTGGCCGCGAACTGCTTTTTGAGCGTATCGACCTTTCGGGTCATGGCCTCTAGCGGACGTGTAAAGCTGCGCTGATAATCGATAAAAGAAGAATAGGTAGATCCTCCTCTAGAAAGACCATACGAGGGTTGCGCCTGCGCAAGACCCCCCAAAAAAACGAACAGACCCATCCCTATCAACAACCCAACACAATTGCGAAACAAGGGTAAGAAAGGTAAGGTCATAGAAGTGATTAAACTAAACAGCAATGAAGGTGAAGGTACGCACCCGATCAGATATTTCCCCGGGCCTCTTGCTCGCGCTCAATGGCCTCGAACAACGCCTTAAAATTTCCTTTTCCAAAACTCTTGGCCCCTTTTCGCTGAATGATCTCAAAAAATAAGGTGGGTCGATCCTCTACGGGTTTTGAAAAAAGCTGCAACAAATAGCCTTCATTGTCACGGTCAACCAAAATACCCAACTCGCGCAGCGGATCCAGGTCTTCGTCGATAGTGCCTACACGATCAAGCAGATCGTCATAGTATGTGCTGGGTACTTTCAAGAACTCCACACCACGACTCATAAGTTCTCGAACCGTTTTTACGATGTCGTGCGTGGCCAAAGCCACGTGCTGACATCCTTCGCCGTTATAATACTCCAGGTATTCCTCTACCTGGCTCTTTCGCTTGCCTTCTGCAGGTTCGTTGATCGGAAACTTAACAAAGCCGTTACCGCTACTCATCACTTTGCTCATGAGCGCAGAGTACTCCGTAGAGATATCCTCGTCGTCAAAAGACAAAATATTCTTGAATCCCATTACATCCTCATAAAATTGTACCCAGCGATTCATCTGATTCCAGCCGACGTTACCCACACAATGGTCTACGTAGAGCAGTCCGCAATCGGCGGGCGCAAACAGTGGATTAGACCAAGCCCTGTAACCAGGCATAAAAACACCTTGATAATTTCTTCTCTCAATAAAAAGATGTACGGTGTCGCCATAGGTATGAATGCCGCTCATTACCAGCTCGCCCTGAGCATCCGTAAGGGTCACCGGCTCCATATAACTTTGGGCACCCCGACGGGTCGTCTCTTTCCAGGCACTGGTAGCATCAGGCACTCGAAGAGAGAGACATTTGACCCCATCGCCATGACGGTGCACATGATCGGCAATGGGATGATCGGGGCGAAGTGCGGTCGTTAGAACAAAGGTGAGCTTGTGCTGGCGAATGGCGTAACTGGCTCGGTCTTTGACCCCGGTCTCTGGACCAGCATAGGCCAACGCCTGAAAGCCAAATGCGCTCATATAATAATGGGCCGCTTGTTTGGCATTGCCAACATAGAATTCTACATAATCGGTTCCTTCGAGTGGAAGAAAATCGGCCGTCGTAGGTTGATCGGTCGTTTGCGGGGCAAGCGAAGTAGTATTCATATTGCAAAAATAAAGAAAATAGAGGCTTTGGCCCGTAGGGTAGTTGGCCTAGAAGCTATCTTTGCGCCATGTTAAAAGTGGGCATCTTAGGAGGAGGACAACTGGGCAAAATGCTCTTAGAGGCAGCCGCCCCCTATCCTGTTGAGACACATGTACTCGAGAACGATCCGGAATGTCCGGCCGCTTCGCTTTGCGATCATTTTACAACCGGCGATATCCGCAATTTCGAAGACGTGTATGCGTTCGGAAAATCGCTCGACAAAATAACCATAGAGATCGAGCAGGTCAATATCGAGGCGCTCGAAAAACTGGCGAGTGAAGGCGTAGTGGTAGTTCCTGAACCTCGGGTGCTACGTCTTATAAAAAACAAGATCTCGCAAAAGCAATATTATCGCGAGCATCAAATTCCTACCGCCGACTTTGTGATCACTCATTCGCGCCAAGAGCTCATCGATCAACTTTCTTTTTTACCTGCGGTGCATAAGATCGGCGAAGGAGGCTATGACGGCAAAGGCGTTCAACTCTTAACAAATGCCAACGATCTGAGCAGAGGTTTTGAAGCACCCGCTGTGTTAGAAAAAAGAGTCCCGATTAAAAAAGAGCTGGCCGTAATGATAGCCATCAACGAAAAAAACGAGACGGCGATCTACCCCCTGGTAGAGATGTGTTTCGATCCCACTCTTAACTTACTCGATACGCAGCTTTGTCCGGCACAAGTGGATCCGTTGATCGCCAGCCAGGCTACAGCGATCGCGCTGCAAGTAGTAGAGGGATTTCGGTCTCCGGGGCTTTTTGCCGTAGAGCTTTTCTTGGATACTCAAGACCAAATTTTAGTCAACGAAACGGCACCGCGTGTGCACAATAGCGGACACCATACCATCGAGGCCATCGAGTCGTCGCAGTTCGATATGCTCTGGCGTATCCTGCTTTCGCTTTCCTTGGGCGATACGCGCCTGCGTAGCCCTTCTGTTATGATCAACGTGGTGGGAACCGGAACTTCCGGACCTGCTCACTACCATGGCATAAACGAGCTCGCCTCTATACCGGGTCTCTTTTGGCACTGCTATGAAAAAAAGGTCGCTAAGCCCGGGCGAAAGATGGGGCATATTACCCTGCTGGGAGGCGATGTTAATACCCTGCAGCAGCAAGCCCTGGGGCTCAAAAGTAAGGTAGCGGTTAGCGGCTCTAGCGAAAGATAATCAGGATTTTATCGTCAAATGCGTTGTGCCGCTTGGCGCAACAACGCTATCTTTAATAGCCAATTTGCTTCCATGAGAAAATTTAATCTGCTTTGGGCCTTTTCGCTGCCCCTTCTTGTTGCCGCGGGTTGTGGCGAGTCTTCTAAAAAATCTCCTAATTCCATGGGAGGGGGCGAAAAAAATAAGCCCCTCAAAGTAGACCTGTTCGTTGTACGAACGTCTTCCTATGCCGAGAACATCGAAGTACCCGGCACCATCGTAGCCAGTGAATCGGTAGAGATCCATCCCGAGGTGGCCGGACGAATTGTAAAACTACCAATTGAAGAAGGAAGATTTATAGAAAAAGGAAGTCTGCTGGCCAAACTGAATGATGCCGACCTAGTCGCCCAACTCAACAAACTCGAAATACAATTACAACTGGCTCAACAGACAGAGAAAAGACAAGCACAGCTGTTAAAGATCCAGGGTATTAGCCAACAAGACTATGACATTAGCCTGCTACAGGTCAACAGCCTCAAAGCCGACATTGGGATAATTAAGACCAGCATAGAAAAGACCGAGATCAGGGCTCCTTTTAGTGGCAAACTGGGGCTTCGCAATATTAGCAATGGCGCCTATGTAAATTCTGCCTCTGTAATTGCCGTGATTAACCAGACCGATCAATTAAAACTCGACTTTTCGATACCCGAAAAATACATCAGCAAGATTCGCAATGGACAGTCCGTTTATTTTCGTTTCGAAGGAAGCAGCGATTCACTCACCGCTCGGGTAGTGGCCACCGAGTCGAAAGTAACCGAGAACAGCAGAAGCCTGCAAGTGCGCGCCCTCGTTGCCAGTAAGAGTTCGGCACTGCTACCCGGAAGCTTTGCTAAGGTCAGCATTGGGTTCGATCCCGATCCTAATGCTATGTTGATTCCCACCCAAGCCATCTTACCACAGGCCCGTGGAAAAAAAGTTATTCTTTATAAAGGGGGTGTCGCCGTGTTTACCGATATAAAGACCGGATCTAGAACCGCCGACCGCGTACAGATAACAGACGGGCTTAGCGCCGGCGATACCGTGGTAACGACCGGACTCCTCAGTGTGCGACCCGATGCCCCGATCACCATTGGTAAAATCTTGAATCCCCTACCATGAACCTGGCTGAGCTAAGTTTACGCAGGCCCATTTTGGCCGTGGTCATGAATCTGATCATTGTGCTTTTTGGCGTTATCGGATTTAAGTTTCTGGGCGTACGCGATTACCCTGCCATCGATCCACCGAACATTAGTGTCAGAACCTCCTACCCTGGTGCCAATCCAGATATTATAGAGACACAGATCACGGAGCCACTCGAAAAAGCGATCAATGGAATAGCCGGCATAAAAAATATTACTTCTTAGAGTAGTAACGGCACCAGCAACATCAATGTAGAATTTGAATTGAGCGTAGATCTGGAGGCCGCTGCCAACGATGTACGCGACAAAGTATCACAAACGGTTCGCTCGCTTCCATCCGATCTGGATTCGCCTCCGGTGGTATCAAAAGCCGATGCCAGTTCTGATCCGATCATCTCCATGACGGTACAAAGTCCTAACCGCGATCAACTGGCCATTACAGAGTATGCCACCAATGTGTTGGTCGAACGGTTGCAAACCATTCCGGGTGTGAGTGCCGTGCAGATCTGGGGAGAGAAGCGCTATGCCATGCGTCTATGGCTAGAGCCGGCCCGACTCAATGCGCTGGGTATTACAGTGGGCGATGTACAAGCAGCCCTAAATAGAGAGAACAGCGAACTGCCTTCGGGAAAGATCGCGGGCTCTTCGATCGAGCTGTCGGTGAGAACCTTTGGGCGCATGAACACCGAAGAGGATTTCAATAATCTTATTATCAAAAATGTAAACGGAGCCGATGTAAAACTCAGCGATGTGGGCGAAGCGGTATTGGGCCCCGAGAACGAAGAGACCCTAATGCGCGGCAATGGCACCCCTATGATCGCATTGGCCATTATCCCCCTACCCGGCTCGAACTATGTTTCGATATCGAATGAATTTTACAAGCGACTCGAACAGATCAAAAAAGATGTGCCCAGCGACATAACGCTCAATATTGGTCTGGACCAGACCCGTTTTATTAAAAAATCGATCTTGGAGGTGCAAGAGACGCTCATGATCGCCTTCTTGCTGGTGGTGATGATCATCTATGCTTTCTTTAGGGATTGGATCATTGCCCTGCGCCCACTTATCGATATTCCGGTCTCCTTGATCGGCGCATTCTTTATTATGTATCTGATGGGTTTTACCATCAATTTACTCTCACTGCTGGCTATTGTCTTGGCAACGGGTTTGGTCGTAGATGACGGTATTGTGGTAAACGAAAATATCTACAAACGAATCGAGAAAGGAATGAACAAGTGGCAGGCTGCTGTTGAGGGATCAAGAGAAATTTATTTTGCGGTCATTGCCACCTCCATTACCCTGGCCATTGTCTTTTTACCGATTATCTTTTTAGAGGGATTCGTCGGAAGATTGTTCCGTGAGTTCGGCATTGTGGTATCGGGTGCCGTACTGATCTCTGCCTTTGTATCATTGACCCTCACGCCAGTGCTCAATGTAAAGCTTACAAAGAAAGACCCAAGCAAACATGGCTGGTTCTATCGATTTACCGAGCCTTTCTTTCGCTGGATGGAAAACGCTTACCAGCGACAGCTACAAAAATTTATGAAGATCCGGGTAATCGGGCTGGTCATTATCGGGCTTTGTCTGGCAGCTATCTACTTTGTCGGAAGTCAACTACAATCCGAGATCGCCCCTATGGAAGATCGAAGTCAGTTTAGGGTACAACTGACCGCCCCCGAGGGTACCTCCTTCGACGCCATGGACAATTATGTAAACCGGGTCACGCAACTAGTACTCGATTCCGTGCCGGAACGAACCATGTTGTTCAGCATTACCTCGCCCGGATTTACCGGATCTGGAAATGCCAATACGGGGTTTGTGCGCGTAACGCTTAGTGATCCTTCGTTGCGAGAACGTTCGCAGGGCGATCTCGCCAAACTGATCAACCGAAATCTCTCTCGCTACAACGAAGGTCGAGGCTTTGTGATCGAAGACCAGACCATCTCTGTAAACAGAAGAGGCGGTCAACCCGTTTCGTTTGTGGTACAGCACAACAATTTCGACAAGCTTACCAAGGCCTTACCCAAGATGCTCGAAGAGGCCCGCAACAGTAAGATTCTTCAAAACCCCGATACCGATCTAAAATTTAACCGCCCCGAAATAAAAGTAGCGATCGATCGACTAAAAGCGGCCGCGCTGGGAGTAAGCGTTACCGATGTATCGCAAACCTTGCAATTGGCCTTTAGCAATCGACGAATGAGGTACTTTACCAAAGATGGAAAACAGTATAACGTAATGGGACAAGTAGCCCGTAGCGATCGTGACGATCCGGGCGACCTGCGGCAACTTTTTGTTCGAAACAACAAAGGAGAATTGATCTCGCTCGATAATCTTATTACCCTCGAAGAGACAAATAGCCCCCCTACCATCTATCACTTTAATCGCTACAAATCGGCTACGATCTCTGCCAGCCTTCAGCCCGGCTATACCATCGGAGACGGTATCGAAGAGATGGAGCGAATCGCTGCCACTGTTTTAGATGATACGTTTACCACTTCGTTAAGTGGATCGTCCAGAGATTTTAAAGAGAGCGCCAGTAATACTTCTTTTGCCTTTTTGCTGGCATTGGTGCTGATCTTCTTGGTGCTGGCTGCGCAATTTGAAAGTTTTGTAGATCCGCTCATCATTATGTTTACGGTTCCGCTGGCTATTGCAGGAGCCGTATTGTCGCTGTGGGCCTTTGGGCATACGCTCAATATATTCTCTCAGATCGGAATGATCATGTTGATCGGACTGGTAACCAAGAATGGAATTTTGATCGTTGAGTTCGCCAACCAGATCCGCGATAAGGGAATGGATAAAGCAGAGGCTGTGGTACTGGCGGCCACGCAACGTCTTCGCCCCATTCTTATGACCAGCTTGGCCATGGCACTGGGCGCCCTGCCCCTAGCACTTTCGCTGGGTGCCGCCGCGACCAGCCGTATTCCACTGGGTGTGGTGATCGTGGGAGGCATCTGCTTTTCGCTATTACTGACCCTCTTTGTTATTCCGGCTATGTATTCTTACTTGTCCCAAAAAAGAAAAGAAAAAGAGATCGATAAATTTATTGGCGCCTAATTCTTAGCATGAAGAGACCCTTACTTTATATTGCGATCGCATTTAGTTTTTGCAAAGCTGCCGTTGGTCAACCGCTGCTGACCGTAGAAGAAGCGATTGCCACTGCGCTCGAAAAGAATTTCGAGATCAGACTGGCCAAAAACGATTCGGCCGCTGCGGCTCTCGACTTTCAATATAGAAATGCAGCGCTGTTACCTCGACTTTCCATCAATTCGGGTCTTGTACTCAACAATAACGACCAGTACCAAAAATTTACGGATGGAGCCGTTCGGCAGCGTAAGGGCATTCGCTCCGAAAACCTAAATGCCGGCGTAGCCCTAAACTGGACCCTTTTTAATGGTGGACGGCTCTATGCAACGCGCGACCGCCTAACGGCCCTGCTCGAGGCAGGTACGCTGTCCATAAAAAACAATATCATCAATACCATTGGGCAGGTCATTACCGGATATTATGCCATCGTACAACAAAAACAGCAGCTGCGTGCCCTCGAAGAACAGTTGGCCATCAATACCGAGCGTGTAAAGCTGGCCGAGTATAAATTAAGTATAGGGTCGGGCACTAAACCCGATGTACTGCAAAGCAAGGTCGATCTGAATGCCACCAAAGCGGCACAGCTGCAACAGCAAAACAGTATCGTGCTGCTAAAAGAACAGCTCAATATGCTAATGGGTGTAGCATCGGGCCGTCGCTACGAGGTCTCCGATTCGATCCCCTTTTCCGATCGCGTCTTGTTGCAAGATATTCAGCAAGGCATCGCTACCACAAACCCTGTTCTGCTCATGACTAACAAACAGGTCGATATTGCCCGCTTGCAAGTTCGAGAGGCCAAGGCCGAGCGCTGGCCCCAGTTGAACCTGACCTCGAATTACAATTTTAATCGTCTCGACAATATTGCCGTGGTCAATCCCTTTCAGCCCTTGTTTAGCCGCAACAGCGGACTGAACATTGGTTTTAGCACCGCTATTCCGCTGTTCAATCAATTTACCGCGCAGCGGAACATTCGATCGGCACAACTTACCCTGCAAAATCGTCAACTGGTCTATGAACAGCAACAAGCGCAATTGAATTTACAATTAGTACAGGCCTACAACGAATACGAAGCGCAGCAAAAGGCCCTTAGCCTAGAAGAGGAGAATATTGTGTTGGCCAAAGAAAATGTCGCGATCGTGCTCGATGTGTATCGATTGAATGCCACTACCTTAATTCAACTTAAAGAAGCGCAGAAAAGTCTGCAAGATGCGTACACCCGCCTTATACAAGCCCGCTTTTTGACCAAACGCGCCGAGACCGAGTTGTTGCGCATTAAGGGATCGCTGCTGCGCTAACCCGAGGGTTTGACGATTTTATCGTTTCTTTGCACCTAAATAATTCGTATGGAGCCGCTGGTTGGAATCATTATGGGAAGCGACAGTGACCTGCCTGTTATGCAAGCCGCAGCCGAGATGCTAAAAGAATTCGGTATCCCTCACGAGATTACCGTCGTATCTGCACACCGAACGCCTCACCGAATGATTGAATACGCCGAGCAAGCGAGAGAAAGAGGCCTTAAGGTTATTATTGCCGGCGCAGGCGGAGCCGCTCATTTGCCCGGTATGGTAGCCTCCGTAACTACCCTTCCGGTTATTGGCGTACCGATCAAATCGTCTAACTCGATCGACGGATGGGACTCCGTACTCTCCATTCTTCAAATGCCCAATGGTGTTCCCGTAGCAACGGTTGCCTTAAATGCATCTAAGAACGCCGGCATTTTAGCAGCCGAGATCTTGGGAACCGCAAACGAAAGCATAGCCAAAATCATCGCCACGTATAAAGCACAATTGAGCGGTGAGGTCATCGAAAAAGTAAAGCGACTAAAAAAAGAGGGCTACGAAAATAAATTCGATTAAGGCAACTGCACAATGGTAAACTCCTGGGTAAGCCCCTGCGAGTGTCTAAGCAGCTCATCGATCAACTCCTTTCCCCACTGCGCGTAAAAAAAGCCCAGGTGCTGATGGCGCTCCTGCAAATGACCTCCGGGAAATAACTGAGCCTTGAGTACCTGCAACTGATTTTGCTGCTCCTGGTGCTTTCGCTTTATTGCTCTCCACAGCTTTTTCTCTAGTGTCTCCAGCCCCTGCAGCGCTCTTTTTTCGAGTGCGGCAACATGAGCGATAAGCGTAGGATCAAGCTTTCCGGCTTGTTGTTGCAATTGTTGGTAAAGCTGTTCTACTATTTTTCGCTGCTCTCCTAGATCACGCTGCGATAAGGTCTCTGCATCAATTAGCAAGGCCAGCAGTTTATCATCGGACAAAAATAATTGCCCGGCCTGCAGCCCCAACTGGGTCAAACGCTTGGTAGCGGAGGGCGCTGCTAATAAAAAAGAATTACGCAACACCAATACCGGAAGGGGTACCGCCGCTGCGGCAAATAGGTTTTTAACCTGCAACCAGTAAGCGATCTCCGCCCCGCCTCCAATAAAGGCTACATCGGGCAAAAGGGTACATTGGTAAAGCCCTCTAAGCAGTACATTCGGACTAAACCGTTCTGGATGTTGGTCCACTTCGGCCAGGAGCGTTACGTGGTCAAAGACCAGCGAGGTTCCATTGACTACCCACTGCTCTCCTTTTTTTTCTATGCGTTGTCGACTACCCTCTTGCAAATAGAACAAGTTGATCTCTCTGAGAGAGGCCTGCACTTTATAGCCGGCTGCGACCAGCGCATCGGCCTGTGTTTGCACCAAGGTCGCCGTAAACGACTCTGTCAATTCTTTTTTAATGATCGGAATAAAGGCACGTTTAAGATCGGCATGGTCTGGTAAAAGGACCAATAGACCCTCTGCTGCAAATAGGGCATGCACCAATCGAAACGTAGCATCGGCCAACGTGCGACCCTCTACATAACAGGTACGCAAGAGATTCGTCCATTGGGCACCATGCGCAAAAACGCCCAACTGGCCCTCTAGCTGGTCAATAAGCGATACTAGTGCTTGATCTACCTTCATGCGACCAACAGCCCCGGTCTGCTTGGTATTCCACTGAATCTTCTCGGCTTCGATATGAATATGGTCCAGTTCGGTCAGGTCGGCGTCTTCGGTACCCATATAGAATACGGGCACAAAATGACAGTCGGTGTTTGTTGCCTTTAGCTCATTGGCAAGTGCAATGGCGTGCGCGATCTTATAGATAAAATAAAGAGGCCCGCTAAATAAATTATTTTGATGCGCGGTAGTTACCGTAAAACAATTCGGACTATGCAACGCCTCGAGATTCTCCCGGACTTTTTGAGGCATCTCTAGGTCTTGATATTGCTGCCGAAGTCGGTTGACCAACAAGGAACGATCTACGGGTACCAGACGCCGCTGTTCAATACAAGCGCGTATACCGCGCAAAGACAGCTCGTGCGAAGTAAATGCCTTGAGCGAAGGATGATAATCGAGATAGTCGACCACCAACGAAGAAAACGAACCAGTCTCTCGATACGGAATACGCTGTGCCGAATAGCCCATAAGATGTAAAAGTAAGAAGATGATCAGAAACGCTCTACAGCAAAGGGGCGAATATCCATCGACGGGGTTTGCTCATCGATGATCTCTTGTACCAACTTGCCCGTGCCGGCCCCAAGACTTAGCCCCAACATGGCATGACCGGTAGCGACCACCACATTGCTATACGTACTGATCTTTCCAATATACGGAAGTCCGTCTGCGGAGCAAGGTCTGTATCCATACCAGATGGACTCGGTTGAAGGAAAGGGCACTGCAAGGTCAGGATAAAAATCGGCCACCGAGCGAAGGATGCCGCGAACCCTATTGTAGCGAGGAGGGGTATCATGCGGAGTAATCTCCATTGTGCCACCGAAACGAACCAAGCCGGCGCTTAGAGGGGTAATGGCTACCCTTCCTTCTATTAAAATGGCCGGATAGTTTAGGCGAGTCTCTCCGGGGGGCTCCAGGGTAACAGAGTATCCCCTTCCGGGCATCAGCGGTATACGAATGCCCAACAAGGCGGCTGTCTGGCGACCCCAAGAGCCCGTAGCCACTACCACTTGATCTGCCGTAGTGATACCCTTGCTGTGCATCACCTTACCAATACGGCGATGATCGCTATCAAATCCACTCACCTGCGCCTGGGTAATAAATTCAACTCCTCCGCTTCGTAATTGTTCGATGAGTTGTGGTATAAGTTGGTTGGGATAACAATGGGCATCGCATCCAAAATAAAGAGCCCCCAGCGCATCGATCTGTACCGTAGGCTCTAAGGCCTGCAGTTCTTGTCGGTTTAGTAAACGAGTGTCGCTTAGACCGAGCGAAAGCGCTTGCTGCAAGGTATGATGGCAATGGGCTGCCTTCTCTTCGGTCTTGAAAATTTCGAGTAAGCCCTTGTGTTGATAAGAAAAATTCATACCGGGCATGGTTGCCCAACGGGCATACTCTAGCTGACTGAGCAGCGAAATATCGCGAAGCGGAATAGCCGCCGCTGCTGCTTTTTTAGCAGTGGCGCTACGCATAAAATGCCAGCCCCAGCGTAGTAACGAAAGATCGAGACGGGGCTGAACGTAAAAAGGACTCTCGCTATTCCACATCCAGCGCAACCCTTGCTTTACAATACCGGGTGTGGCCAGTGGAATAAAATGACTGGGGCATATATAGCCTGCATTGCCATACGAACATCCTTGCAGCAGGTCTTCTTTGTCAATAACGACCACCTCATGACCGGCCTTGTGTAAATAAAAGGCCGAACTTAATCCTACGATCCCTCCTCCGATAACGACTACTTTCATATCTAATTTATAGTACCTGAAAACCGTACGCGTACGGATCGTCCTCGGGATCGATCCCTATCGTATTATACCCATACAAACGAGCCCACCCCTCTATGGACGGGCGAATGGCACGGTACGATCCCAACATTAATTCTTCTTCGATGCGACCGGTAAATCGACTTCCGATAATACTCTCGTGAATGAAATCCTCTCCTTTCCGCAGCTTTCCCTTTGCATACCACTGGGCCATGCGTGCACTAGTGCCCGTTCCGCAGGGAGAGCGGTCGATCGCCTTATCTCCATAAAATACGGCATTGCGCGCCGTTGAGGCGCTATCGAGAACTGCACCCGCCCATAGCACATGCGAGCAGCCCTGAATGGTAGGATCTTCGGGATGAACAAACGTATACAGTTGATTGATTGCTTCGCGCAGTGCACGTGACCAGACGATCAACTGATCGGCCCGGTAATGCTCAATACCGCCGAAGTGGGGTTGCACCTCTACGATCGCATAAAAATTACCCCCATAGGCTACATCGACCACTACTTCTCCTAAATCGGGACAGGGAATCTTAAGATCGGATGCGTAGAGAAATGAAGCCACATTGGTGAGCCGTACCGATTCGACCTTGACTTTTCCATTTACTTCCCGGCTTTGATAGTGTACAATAACCAGACCGGCCGGCGTTTCCAATTGTAAATAACCGGGTCGCTTCGGAACAATGATTTCCTCTTCGATCGCAACGGTAACCGTACCTATGGTGCCATGTCCGCACATGGGTAAACATCCGCTGGTCTCAATAAAAAGAACAGAAGCGTCATTTTGCGGATCTAGGGGTGGATACACGATACTGCCACTCATCATGTCGTGGCCTCGGGGCTCGAACATAAGACCCCGGCGAATCCAATCGAACTCCCGCAAAAAATGTTGTCTTCGCTCCCTCATGGTCTGGCCCTGCAACAAGGGGCCCCCTTCTTGTACGACTCGCACCGGGTTGCCACAAGTATGGGCGTCAATACAACGAAAGGTGTGCTTCATAACAGGATCGCAATATAGTGAGGTAAATATATCAAATTATCAATGTAAATTAGTTGCTTCAATTACCCATGGAGACATACGGAAAGATATTGCTGATCGCCATGCCTGCTTTCTTGGCGCTGGTACTCTTCGAAAAATGGTATGGATACTCCAAAAATTTCGATACCGTTCGTCAACTCGACATGATATCCTCACTCAGCTCGGGGGTGACCAACGTTACCAAATCGGTATTGGAGTTAACACTGGCCATCGGCATTTATCCGTTTATGCTTAACCATTTTGCCCTTACGCATATCGAACAAAGCTGGTTGGTGATCGTACTCACTTTTATTATTCTCGACTTTAACGGCTATTGGATTCACCGGTGGAGCCATCGCATCAACTTATTTTGGAATCTGCATGTTATTCATCACAGCAGCGAAGAGTTTAACCTGGCCTGTGCCCTTCGGCAAAGCATCTCGGCATTCTTTAATTTATTTTCTGTACTGTTACTGCCGGCCGCCATACTCGGCATTCCGCAAGTTGTTATTGCCACGGTGGCTCCCTTACATTTATTTGCGCAATTCTGGTACCATACCCGCCATATCGACAAGATGGGATGGCTAGAGCATGTGTTGGTAACCCCCTCTCACCACCGGGTTCATCATGCCATCAATCCCGAGTACATGGATAAAAATCTATCGCAGATCTTTATTGTATGGGATAAACTCTTTGGCACGTTCGTAGCCGAGAAAAAAGAAATTCCTCCGGTCTATGGTATTACCCGTCCGGCGCGTACCTGGAATCCGATACGGATTAACTTTCAGCACCTTTGGCTGCTCATCAAAGACGCCTGGAGAACCCGGCGTTGGAAAGAAAAGCTTACGCTCTGGTTTAAGCCCACCGGTTACCGCCCGGCCGATGTAGCGGAACGGTACCCGGTCTATAAGATCGACGACGTTTACAACTTTGAAAAATACGATCGCCCAGTATCTGCGCTCTTTATAACATGGAGCTGGATACAGCTCTGCATACTGTTGGCACTTATTAGTTATTTGTTCGCCAATATTGCGTACATCAACGAGTTGAATCCTCTTTATATCTACTGGTATGGAGGCGTAATTTTTTTAACCGTCTTTGCGCTGACCGAGCTAATGGACCAACATCCGCAGGCAATTGGGTGGGAGGCTGCACGCACGCTGCTGGCACTAGGGCTGCTCTATTGGCAAAAAGACTGGTTCGGTGCCTCTCAGTTTTTTGAATACAGCGCTTTTCTTGTTCTTCTTTATTTTTTACTCTCGCTACTGGTAACCTTCTGGTTCTGGAAAACAGAAAGAAGAACGGCTAGCGTGTCAATTGTCCATTGACCGTTCTAAAAATTTGTAGCGGGTTATCATCTTGTAATTCGGCGGGCAACCAGCCCTGGGGCCAGTTTTGGTAGCAGATCGGTCTTGAGAACCGCTTGAGCGCATCCTCTCCTACTGCTCCAAAACGAGCATCGGTCGAAGCCGGAAATGGCCCCCCATGCTGCGTGGCCTTGCATACCTCTACGCCGGTAGGCACCCCGTTCAAGATCAACCGTCCACATTTTTCTTTGACAAGGTCAATAACAAACCGGTAGTCATGTAGATCTTTTTCGGTCGCCATTAGGGTGGTGGTCAGTTGTCCATCTAGGGCGTTTGCCACTTTCGCAATTTCATCTTGATCTTTACAAGTTATCAATATCGTATAAGGACCAAACACCTCTTGGTGCAGATGTGCTTGCTGCAACCAATCCGAAGCCGTTACCATCGCCACGGTGGGACGACCTTGCTGTGGGGTACTATCCTGATCAGATTCGGCGAGTACCGAAACCGACGAGGTTTGTAATGCCTGCTGACGGTGCTGCAAAAAAGCCGTTGCAATTCCGGTATGCAGTAGCGGTACGGGTATCATTTTTTGTACGTGCTCGGCCAGCTTTTTTTCAAATATCGATAAGGCTTCCGATTGCAAGGCGATCAACAAACCGGGTTTGGTACAAAATTGCCCGGCCCCCAGTGTAAACGAAGCAGCCAACTGTTCGGCAAGAGATAAAGCTTGCTGTTGCAATTGATCGGGTAAAAGAAAAACAGGATTAAGGCTTCCCATTTCTGCAAAGACCGGTATGGGTTCTTGTCGCTGCTGTGCCCAGTCGAAAAGTTGCTTACCTCCGCGAAGCGAGCCGGTAAACCCAACCGCTTTGACCCGTGGATGCTTGACCAAGTATTCGCCCACCGAAAAAGAAGCGCCATAAACATGGCTAAAGACCCCATCGGGCAATTGTTGCGCTTTGACCGCGCGTGCCAAGGCCGCCGCAGCGATGGTGGATGTTTCGGCATGTGCCGGATGCGCTTTTACAATAACGGTGCAACCGGCCGCAAGTGCACTGGCCGTATCGCCTCCGGCCGTAGAGTACGCAAAGGGAAAATTGCTGGCACCGAAAACGACTACCGGTCCCAGGGGAATTAGCGTCTTTCTTAGGTTAACGGCAGCCCCGCTGGCATTGGGACGCGTCTCGATCGTGGCATCGAGCCAACGACCCGACGCGGCCGCCGCCCCATAACTTTCTAGTTGAAACAGCGTGCGACCCAACTCGTTTCGAAGTCTTGCCTCCGGAAGATGTGTCTCGCGCATAGCCGCAGCCACCAGGATGTCCTCGTCTTTTTTAAGCTCTTCGGCGATCGATCGAAGCAGTGCATAGCGCTGTTGTAGTGAACAGTTCTTATAAACAGCAAAAGCGTGGTGCGCCTTTTCGACGGTTTGTTCTAAAACAAGTGGTGATGCATCGGTATAAGACATGGTAAAAATTAAATAAAAGAATTTATATACTTACAGCGCAGGCCTTACCAACAAACGCTCTCGTATCATCGATAGAACCCGCGCCCGCTCTTCGCCTTCGAGACAAAGACGGGGTGCGCGAACATATTCAGCGCCTATACCCTGCTCTTGCGCCGCCAGCTTAATGTATTGCACCAACTTTGAATGAATATCAAGCTCGAGCAACGGCATAAACCACCGGTATAACAAACGGGCCTTATCGTATTGCCCGGTTTGCACATAGTTCCAAATCGCAACAGTCTCTTGCGGAAACGCATCCACCAATCCGGCTACCCACCCGTGAGCACCCAATAGCAATTCTTCGAGTGCCAGCGTATCGACCCCGCAGAGTATCTTAAACCGATCGCCAAAACGATTGAGCATGCGGGTTAGGTTGGTCACGTCTCTAGAACTTTCCTTAAGGGCCGTGACCGTTTCGCAATCAAGCAAGGCATCGAATAGCTCGGGGCGAAAATCAATTTTATAATCGATAGGATTATTGTAGATCATAACCGGCAACTCGGTTGCTTTCGCCACCGACCTAAAGTACTGGATCGTTTCGCGGTCGTCAGCGCGGTAGCGCATAGGGGGCAGTACCATCAACCCGGCAGCCCCCCAGCTACGAGCCAACTGCGCCTTTCGAACAGCAGTAGCGGTAACCGACTCGGCTATGTTGAGTATTACCGGAATCGTTGTTCCGCAGATATCCAAGGCCGAGCGAACCATCGCTTCTTTTTCTTTTTCTTCGAGCGTACTAGCCTCTCCCAGCGATCCTCCAATAATAACCCCCTGCACCCCTGCTTGTAGTTGGGCCTGAAGATTTTTCTCGAACAGGGGCAAATCGAGTTGATCGTCTTTAGTAAAAGGAGTTAGTAAAGCAGGAAATACACCCGACCAGTTGCAAGTCATAGCGATCGATTTTAGCTAATATACTGCAGAAAAGGCATCAGACCAGTTCGGCCTCGAGATCGAAATCGTACGCTTTGGTAATACGCACGTTTACAAAATTACCGATCACCAACTTTTGTGTCGTTTTGATGATGACCTCATTGTCGACCTCCACCGAATCGAACTCGGTACGCGCTAAATAGCGACCGGCTTCTTTCTTATCGACCAGGACCTTAAACTCTTTGCCGACTTTTTGTTGATTGAGCAGATAAGATATTTCTTGCTGGTGCTCCATGATCTCTTGCGCTCGTTGTTCTTTTTCGTCGGCGGCTATTGAGTCGGGTAGCTGGTGCGCCGAGGTATCCTCTTCGTGCGAATAGGTAAAGATGCCCACCCGATCGAACTGATGCAGCGATAAGAATTCCTTCACCTCCTCTACATCGGCGCGGGTCTCTCCGGGAAAGCCGGCAATAAGCGTAGTGCGTAGACAAATGCCGGGCAATCGCTCCCGAATAGCATAAATAAGCTCATCCATCTCGGCGCGCGAAATTTGCCTTTTCATGGCTTTTAGCATGGCATCAGAAGCATGCTGTAAAGGCATATCCAGATAATTGCAAATATTCGGACGCGCTCGCATTACATCAATGATCTCCAGCGGAAATTTCGAAGGATACGCATAGTGCAAACGAATCCATTCCAGTCCCTCGATGTCGGCCAACCGATGCAACAGGTCCGGAAGCATTCGTTTCTTATAGAGATCGAGGCCATAGTAGGTAAGCTCCTGGGCGATCAGCATTATTTCACGTACTCCTTTTTTAACCAATCCCTGGGCTTCGCTTACCAACACGTCTATCGGCTTGCTAAGGTGCTGTCCGCGCATCAATGGAATGGCACAGAAAGAACACGTGCGATTGCATCCTTCCGAGATCTTCATGTACGCATAGTGACGCGGGGTGGCTAGTAATCGTTCTCCGAGCAGATCGGTCTTATAATCGGCTTCCAGTTCTTTAAGCAACAAAGGCAGTTCCATTGTTCCGAAATAGGCATCTACCTCGGGAATCTCAGCCTCAAGATTGTTCTTGTAGCGCTCACTTAAACAGCCGGTCACATAGACTTTATCGAGTCTTCCTTTTTTCTTTAGCTCTACCTGTCGCAAGATGGTATTGATACTTTCTTCTTTGGCCTTATCGATAAATCCACAGGTATTGACGACCACAATATTGTGATCGGCCTTTTTGTTTTCGTGCACCACGCTTATGTCGTTGGCCGCAAGTTGTCCGCTCAGCACTTCGCTGTCGACCATGTTCTTGCTACAGCCCAGCGTAATGATGTTGATCTTGTTTCCTTGCCGATTCTTGGTTCTCATGCTTGATGGGTTTGCCAGGTAAATAGACTATCCACAAAGGCCTTTCGGTCAAAGACGAGCAGATCGTTCATTTGCTCTCCGACCCCAATGAACTTGACCGGTATGTTAAATTGATCGGCAATAGCGAGCACCACCCCTCCCTTGGCCGTACCGTCTAGTTTTGTAATGGCGAGAGCCGTTACTTCGGTGGCTGCCGAAAATTGGCGGGCTTGCTCGAGCGCATTTTGCCCCGTAGATCCATCGAGCACCAATAACACCTCGTGCGGGGCCGTGGGCAGGGCTTTTTGAACAACTCGCTTGATCTTAGACAATTCATCCATGAGATGGGTCTTGTTATGAAGACGTCCGGCTGTATCGATCAACACCAGGTCTGAGCCTCTGGCCACGGCACTTTGGACCGTATCGAAGGCCACAGCGGCGGGGTCGCTCCCCATTTGTTGCTTAACAATGGGAACACCCACCCGCTCGCTCCAAATGGTCAGTTGATCTACCGCAGCTGCCCGAAAGGTATCGGCGGCCCCCAGCAAGACCTGCTTACCGGCTTGCTTAAACTGATGAGCCAACTTTCCGATGGTCGTGGTCTTGCCCACGCCGTTGACCCCCACTACCAAGATTACATAGGGGGTTTCAGGAAGTTGCTCTTTAAAGTCATATACTACTGAATTATTGTCACTTACAAGTATTTCTTCAATTTCATTTTTAAGTATTGACTTAAGCTCTCCCGCGTCCATATATTTATCGGAGGCTACCCTTTTTTCTATTCGGTCAATAATCTTGGAGGTCGTTTGAAAGCCCACGTCAGCGCCGATCAACGCCTCTTCGAGGTCCGAGAGCAAATCGGCATCCACCGTAGACCTTCCCGTTACAACCCGGGCCAGCCGCGCCAAAAATCCTTCGCGGGTCTTTTGCAACCCCTGGTCGAGCGACTCCTTTTCTTTTTTTCCAAAAATCTTATCGAAAAAACCCATTGGTGATATGGCTTATTGATTGGACCTTAAAACTACTATAAATAAAAAAGCCGTCACACAAAAGGTATGACAGCTGAACTAAGATATACCCGTTCGGGCACCCACATTATTTTTGGGCGAGAAACTCTTTTACCTTGTCTTTATGCACCATCTGCTCCTTAAAGGTATAAGATCCGGTCTTGGGGCTGCGAACCGCCTTGATTACTTTCGTATAGTTCTTTGCCTCAGCGGCTTGCTTGGGGTCTTTCTTGATCGCCGTTTTTGCTGCTTTTGCCATAGTGAATGGTTGAGTAGTACGTTAAAATAATTACTTGATCTCTTTGTGTACGGTTACTTTCTTAAGGATCGGATTGAACTTCTTCAACTCCAAACGCTCAGGATTGTTCTTTTTATTCTTAACCGTAATATAGCGGCTGGTACCGGGCTGGCCACTTGTTTTGTGTTCGGTGCATTCCAGGATTACCTGTACTCTGTTACCTTTCTTTGCCATAATAAGTTTGCTTTAAGTAATTAGATTTTTTCGCCTTGCGCCCGGAGTTGCTTCACCACACTGTACAAGCCGTTCTTGTTGATAGTGCGAATGGCTTCGGTAGACAGCTTCAGGGTGATCCACTTGTCTTCTTCTGCCAAATAAAATTTCTTCTTCTGCAAGTTGGGCAGAAAACGACGCTTGGTCTTGATATTAGAGTGGGACACTTTGTGACCTCCTACGGGGGTCTTTCCGGTGACCTGACATACTCTTGACATGTTTACACGATTTTGGGAGGGCAAAGGTAAGGGAAATCAGGCAATTGGCAACCATTTTTGAGTTTTTTTTGCCCTCCAAAACCGGGCTGCCCAAGGCGCTCACCTTGGTGATTTTGAGGTTTTAAGGTACCTTTACGCCCTTGCAGGCCCAAGCGGGTACCTGCATTTTTGAAGTTAACCCTTTAACAATATTCAACTTATGGCATACGACGTGGTTGTACTCGGAAGCGGACCCGGTGGATACGTGGCCGCCATTCGCGCCTCTCAGCTGGGCCTAAAAACAGCGATCATCGAAAAAGAAAGCTTGGGTGGCGTGTGCCTGAACTGGGGATGTATTCCTACCAAGGCCTTGCTAAAAAGTGCCCAGGTCAACGAGTATATCAAACATGCCAAGGACTACGGTATCGAAGCCAGTGGCACCCCTCAGTTCGATGCGGTGATCAAACGCAGCCGTGGCGTAGCTGATAAAATGAGCAAGGGCGTGCAGTTTTTGATGAAGAAAAATAAGATCGATGTAGTCATGGGATTTGGCAAGCTGGTCGCCAAAGGAAAGATCGAGGTTACCGACAAAGAAGGCAAAAAACAGATCGTAGAAGGAAAGAATATCATTATCGCCACCGGCGGACGAAGCCGCCAGTTACCCACCATGCCCATTGATGGTAAAAAGATCATTGGTTATCGTGAGGCCATGGTGCTTCCGCAAAAACCCGCTTCGCTAATTATCGTGGGTAGTGGCGCCATTGGCGTTGAGTTTGCTTATTTCTACAACAGCATGGGAACAAAAGTGACCATCGTAGAGTACTTGCCCCGCATTGTGCCAGTAGAGGACGAAGAGATCTCGAAAGAGTTAGAGAAGCAGTATAAAAAAGCCGGTGTACAGATCATGACCGGCAGTGAAGTGACGAAAGTAGATACGGCCGGCGCCGGTGTTAAGGCGACGGTTAAGACCGCTACTGGCGAAGTAGTGCTTGAAGCCGATATTCTTTTGAGTGCCGTTGGTGTAGCCGCCAATATCGAAGGCATCGGACTCGAAGAGCTGGGCATTAAGACCGAAAAAGGGAAGATCGTAGTCGACAAATATGGACAAAGCAATATAGCTGGCATTTATGCCATAGGAGACTGTTCTCCCGGTCAAGCCCTGGCCCATGTGGCCAGCAAAGAAGGCATCTTGTGCGTAGAGGCCATTGCCTACAACGAAAAGAAATATCATCACCTGCCCGAGCCCATCGATTACAATAATGTTCCGGGCTGTACCTACTGTATTCCCGAGATCGCCTCGGTGGGGTATACAGAAAAACAAGCCAAAGAAGCCGGTTACGAGGTAAAAGTGGGCAAGTTTCCGCTAAGTGCCAGTGGCAAGGCCTCCGCTGCAGGCCATACCGAAGGATTTGTAAAAGTGATCTTTGACGCTAAGTATGGCGAGTGGCTTGGTACCCATATGATCGGATACAATGTTACAGAGCTGATTGCCGAGACTGTAACGGCCCGAAAACTGGAAACCACCTATCACGAAGTGCTTAATGCCATTCATCCCCACCCCACGATTAGCGAAAGCGTAAAAGATGCCATTGAGGTGGCGTACGGAGAGGCCATTCACCTGTAAGCATTTTGAAACCGCCTTTAATAGAGAAAGGGCTCCTGGAAAGGAGCCCTTTTTTGCATTGCCGGTTTTTTTTGGTTGCGACCAGTAAGAACAACGATAAAGAGATAAGGCAAGCGCAAAAGTTAAAATGCTGCATACCGCACGATATTTTTTTTAGCCCCTCTCGCCCTCCTAAAATTGTACTGTACCTTTAGGCCAAGATGAAACCTATTTTTTCTAAAAGAGGCAGCGCGGGGTCAATATTGCCACTGGCCCTCGCACTACTAGGCTGCGGCCCCACCGGCTCTACCGACAAAACAGAAACGCAAGTCCGCGCAATCGCAACCCCGGGATTTGACGTAGTAGCTACCTACCCCCACGATACGAATTCTTATACCCAAGGGCTGATTGTCTACAAAGGACAGCTTTACGAAGGCACCGGACAGTACGGATTCTCCGCTTTGGTCAAGACCGAACTGGCCAGCGGCAACGCATTGCAACGACTCGCATTAGACAAGGCCTATTTTGGAGAGGGCATCACCATTTTGAATGATACGATCTACCAACTTACCTGGAAAGAGCAAAAGGTCTTTATCTACGACATGAAATTTAAAAAGATCGGCAGCTTCGAGCTAGATAAAGAAGGTTGGGGACTGACCAACAACGGAAAGGAGCTGCTATTGACCAATGGCAGTGGCGATCTTTTTTTCTATGAACCCGCCACCTTTAAACTACTGAGAGTGCAGACCGTAACCGAAGCCGGCTCTCCCAGCTTTAATCTGAACGAACTAGAATATGCAGAGGGATATGTCTACGCCAACCAATACACGTACCCCTATGTGCTAAAGATCGATCCTGCCAATGGAGAAGTGGTGGCCAAGTACGATCTGTCGCGCATCTGGGAACAATGCAGACAACGTTACCCAAATACCGAAGTTCCCAATGGGATCGCCTACGACAGCGAACAAAAAAAATGGTATGTAACCGGAAAATATTGGCCCCTGCTCTTTCAGGTTCAATGGGGCCATTGACGGCAGCAGTAAATAAGAGAGCTGCACTTTTCTTTATCGGCCAGCGCCTTTACATTCGAAAGCAATCCGGTCAGCATGGCCTTACCCGCCTGCGTTCGGCCAGAACGATACGCGGTGCTGAGCAGCGAAACATAAAAACTATCGAACCACATAGGAAAAGTATCTGTCAATACTAGTTGATGAGAAGAAAGCAGCGACCGCATGGCCTGCGGAGAAAAATGGTATAGATGGCGGGGCACATCATACGCGGCCCAATGTTCACCAAATACAGTAGCATCGTACGATGTAAAGTTAGGAACGGCAATAAACAGCATTCCCTGAGGTTTCAATAGTGTATGTAGCTGCTTTAGGACCTTTTTAAGATCATGCATATGTTCGAGCACATGCCAAAGCGTAATTACATCGAATTGCGCTGCCGGTAACGTATAAAATTCAGCACTGTCTGCGGCCTGTACACCAAATTGCTCGAGGGCTACTTTTCGGGCACCGGCATCCGGCTCTAGTGCGGTAACCTGCCAACCGGCCCGTTGCATGGTGGCCGCAAAGGCACCGGTTCCACAGCCAAGGTCTAATAGATGCCCGGCCTTGATCCCGCTATTTTTCTCGACCAACTTTCGTTTTTGACGAAGGGTAAATTTTCGCACCCACTGGTAAACCTTACTAATAAGTCCTTTGCTGGTGTTGGTATGCGAAATATATTGTTCAAACTGATAAAAAGGCGCAGCGGCCTCGGCCACCGGCGCATGCTGCGTAAATCGCAGGGTACACTCTTTGCAAGCCAGCAAAGGAAATAACTGTCGAGAAACCGAAAAATCTTGTACTTCTCCTGCGGCAAGCAGCCTGTCGGACCCACAGGCCGGGCAAGTCGTATAATGAATACGATCGTTCAAAACTCCTGGTAATTATTTGTTGCAGTAACCGTTGTCTTGATCTTTGCCGGACTGGCAAAGGAATCTGTAGTCAGCGAACGGCTATAGACATGCCAACCCAGCCAAAGGGCTGCCAGCGCCAACCAAGACCAGGTAGCTATTTTTTCGATAGGATAAAAAACCTTTTTTTGTTGTAGTAGTTGGTTCATCTCTGCCGAAGTTCTGTTGTCTTCTCCTACCCTGACCATATGCTCGGCATTGTCCCGGATAATCTTAGTAGCCGAAACAGGAGAAAGTTGAACCCCACTGGTATCTGCTCTAAACTGTATTACCCCTTGCTGGTCTCTACCCCACTGGCCCCATCCTTTCCACAAGGGTTTTTTTTCATTGTCAATCAGCTGCAGCAGTTCTTCACAAAAACGGTTGTATCGTAAGAGCGCTTCGGCGACATCCAATCCCA
This sequence comes from Sphingomonadales bacterium, assembly GCA_016872155.1. Lineage (GTDB taxonomy): Bacteria > Bacteroidota > Bacteroidia > Chitinophagales > Chitinophagaceae > JJ008. The sequence continues at coordinate 31,518 of VHBB01000007.1, read as the reverse complement.
TTCTGGCAGAGAGCCAATTCGAAAATTCAATTGTCGGCATGGCGGCCTCGGGTACCAATTCGTAGGTAATTTGAGGAGGTAGAAACTGTCGATTACCTATATCAAAACGAGAGGGCACGCGACGTAGCTGCAAAACACCAACTCCGATAAGAGGCAGGTTTTTTTTGATCAGCAGATATTCTTTTAACAGGTCGGTCAAGGTTTCTTTTTTTGATCGAACGAAAATACGATGCCGCCACTACAATTAAATCCAACGACCGGATTTAGATTCCAGCGCTGGTACGGCTGATTGAACAAATTATTGAACTGGGCCCATACTTGAAATGAACGAGATATCGCAAACGTAAGCCCAGCATTCAGGTCGGCCGCTCCGGCCGACCTTGCTATTTTATTATTTCTATCCCTATAGTGCGCTCCCTTAAATATAACCAGATCGGACTGTAACCACAGCTCGTCGGTAAGGGCTAAGCGAAACGAAGATTGCCATTCTAGTGGCAGTAGTCCCCAGGCAACCGGCTGAACGCGCGGCTTGAAAAAATAAGTAAATAAGAGCTGCGAAGAAAAAGAAAATTGTGTGGCAATCCGATAGGCTATCCGTGCTTGCAGTTGCAGCTGCTCTAACCGCTCCTCATAGATAACACGAAATGCACTGGCAGGGCTATGGCTGGTGTCGTTCAGAAACAAGGGTGCATCTTCGGTGGTCAATAGTTGTGCCCGCAGATCGTAATCCATTTGGGAATTGACCTGCCCTTTTACCCCCAAATAACGTTCGGTAATACGGCTGGTCCGTAAGGCAGTCGGAGCCCAGATCCAGGGATTAAGTGAAGCCAGTTCGCGGTAGCTGTTCTGATTCCATCGTCCGTTCCATCCTGCCATAAGGGAGGATTTTTTTCCGGGTAATGCATACGTAACGGCCAACTGAGGCAGTGCAGCAAAGCGACCCGTATTCCACGTGGGACTAACCCCGGCCCACACTTGAAAAGAAGAATGCTGGTAGCGAACCGAAGGAGTAATGGATAGCAATGTGTTTTGATGCTTGTAACGAAGTGCTTGCACTGAAAAAACAGTTTGCACCCACCAACTGTCTCCGATCTGTTTTTGCAGCGGCGCTTGCAACTGCAAATAGGTCTCTGCATTTTTCTTAGCATCGAAGAATTGATAAACCCGCACCAGCGGATTCAAGGTTATACCGCTACCCACAGGAGCGGTTGAAAGCAATTGAACCTGTGCATGCAATAACGAGAATTCTTGCCGCAATGAGTCTTTCGGAAAGGCAGAAAGCGAACGGGCCGAATCATAGAGAAGATTATTGTTAACACGTTCGTTTCTATACTCGACCGAAGACAAGAGCTTATACGAAGCTCTCTTTAGCTGCGTATAGCCACTGGCCTTTACTTCTCCATTACGATAATAACGCATGTCTTTGGCATCGGGATGTTGCGTAAGAGACAAATATCTTCCGCTTAACGAAAAACCCTTTGTCCCTCCATTTCCACCCTCGATACCCACCCGCAAATAGGGATTACGCAGATTGCCGTATCCTACCTTTACAAAAGAACGATTACTAAAAGGTTTTACCGTATCGGTGGTATAAGCAAGCGGCTGTATAGCGCGAATTGAATAATCAAGCACCAGCTGCCGATCGGGAATTCGGTACGGCAAGACAGATCTATTCGTATCGGCCGTAAGCGACATGGCCGAAAAATTGATCTTTGATGCTTGTTTTAACGTAGGGCGAAAACTGGAAACGATCGTAACGCCCGAAGCGGCGACCGTATCGGGCTGTGCCAGTAAGGGCTGTGATAAAACGCCCAACAAAAAAGCAACTAATAAGGATAGCATCACTTTTTTTCTCATTCCTTATTTTTTTGAAGTGATGGATCTTTTTGAGAAGCCGCTTGCACTTGCTCTAATTTTTCTGCAGCCATTTTTCTGTACGCTTCGCTCGACGCATTATCCTTGACGCTTTGATAGGTAGCTTTTGCGTTAAAGAGATCTTGCCGGGCAACATAGATATCACCTAGCAGCAGGTAAGAGAGCGTGACCCAATTTTCGTAAGAGCCCGATTTATTGATCGTTTCGAAAGCGGCTTTTTCGGCAGCCTCGTATTGTGCTTTGCGAAAAAGTGAGGCGGCCAACTCGTAGCGTGCCTCTGCCGCCAGCGAGGCCTTATGTAACGAAATAACCTGTCGAAAATTGAATTGCGCTTCTTGCTCTTTACCAAGGCGAGTGAAGTTTTTTGCCGCTACCAGGGCTACCAGGGCTTTATCGTCGTTACTGGTACCCTTCTCGTTTAGCAGTAGGGTTCCCCAATTAGCCGCCTGCTCGAGTTGCCCTACCTGGTAATATCCGCGCAACAATCCTCGCAGCGCTTCTAGCTTACTAGATGCAAGACCCGTCAGCGTATACAATTGGCCATAATAAAAAACAGAACGCTCGTAATTCTTTTGCTCAAAGAAACTAATTCGGGCCGCCTGCAGCGCCGCCTCTTCGGCATAGCGGTTAGGTGCAATGGCTAGCACACTATCGTAGTATTGAATGGCTTTTTGATATGCTTTATTTTGTAGCGCGATGTTAGCTAGCATAGCAAAGGCATCTACGATAAAGACTGGCCCATCGCCACTTGATATGTATTGCTCCAACGCCGGCAGGGCCTGATCGAATAACCGTTGATTGTAAAGTTGCTCGGCCGCTGCAAAACGTAGGGAATCTTCGGCAGTGGCGCTTATAGAGAGTCCCTTTGACCGAATAAAGCCAATAAACGCTGCACTGCGGCCTTCTTCTACATAAATGGCCTTTACGTTCTCTAGCGCATCGGCCGCTTCTTCGCTATTGCCAAAGTGATCTATAATATAATTGAACTGCTCGATCGCCAACGCGTTGTTATCGCTGTTGTAATGAGCGATCCCCAATTTTAAATAGGCTTGAGGCAACAGCTGCAGGGTCTTTTCTTTAGCGATGATCCTTTCTAAAAAAGGTTTAGCAAGAGCAAAACGCTCATCTTCCATGTATGTGTCTGCAATGGCCATCCAACTGGCGGTGAGCAGCGAAGAGCCTGGGTACGAGGTCTCAAAAAGTCTAAGCAACTTGATCTTCTCTGCTGGGTTCTTGATACCGGTAATAGTGGCTAATTGATACAACGCATAGTCGGCTTCTCTCCACGAATACTCCATGACCTTTTTATAAAGGGTCGATGCTTGTCCGTATCTTCTAAGCATTAAAAGACAATCAGCCTCTCGAATAAGAGCATCTTGCACCAATAAGCCGGCATTGGCCTGCACCTGTCCTGCTATCGTCGTAAAGTGCGGAAGCGCCTGCTCATATCGCTCGAGTCGCAAGAACGCATAAGCCAAACTATAACGGGCATGTGTCGGGCTTATCTCTCCTTGCGTGGGAGCCCCATTTTGCAGATACTGCTGCAAAAAATCGATCGCCTCTTGGTAGCGCTGCAACCGAAACGCAAGCTCGCCTTTCCAAAAAAAGAGGTAGGCCAACAAAGATTGATTATACGGATCGGCCAAGGCCCGGTCTAGCAATGCTAGCGCTTTTTCGATCTCTCCATCATTGATCAACTCGGCCGCCCGGCCGTACAACACCCTCGCAAAAAGTCGGCGGGCCGGCTCGGATGGAACGGTCAATTGATCGAGTACTGCTAACGCCTCTTTATAGTTACTGGTAGCTGCCAACACTGCCAATTGCAACTCCATAGCTTCGCCGAAATAAACGGAGTTGGGATAGGTGGTCATGAAAGATTGTAAACTCGAGAGCGCCTCATTGAAATACCCTAATTGATACGATAATTTAGCATAAAGAAACCGAGCCGCTTCTCGCTGTGGTGAATGGCTGCTATTGAGCGAACAGAATAAAAAAGCACTGCGGGCAGCGGTCCAATCATTCAGTTTTACATATACATCTCCCAGCAGGAACATGGCCTGCTGTCCGATTGAATCAGTTTGGGCACTCAGCGATCGAAGTCGCTGTGCAGCCAACGTCCAGGCCTCGGCCTTGTACTGGCTATACGCTAATCGGTAGTCGTCCTCTCGAGAGAGGGCATTGGTCGTTGCCGCAAAGGCGTTCAGATGTACTATTGCCTGCGTATAGTTTTCGTTCAAAAAATAAGCCTGCCCTAACAGTTGCTGCAATTCGCTTTGATGATAAGGCAGAGGCTTTTGCTGCAAACGCTGTAACACATAATCGATCGCCTCTAGGCGCTGGCCTTTCGTAAGTAATACCTGCGCAATAGCATAGGGTGTGTACGGGCCATAGAGGCTATCGTACTCGACCAACCTAAGCTGAAGCAGCGCCTCTTCCCAACTTCTCTCTTTAATTAACAACAAGGCGTAGTAGTAGGTGGCATCAATTTTGAACGGACCTTCTGGTAATGAGCGAACCGAATTAAAAAAAGTCTTTGCCTCTTTATACTGCTGTAGTACAAAATGTGCATACCCTTGTTGAAACTGCGCCATGGCAATCTCTGTGTTCGAAAAATGGACGACACCGGCCTTTGCAAAGTGATCTATACTAGAGGCCCATTGCTCTGTTCTGAAATAATAATCGGCCAAAGCAGCTTGCATCCGGTCTTGAAAGACCGTAGCGGGAGCAGCCGACAAAAACTGCAACGCATCCCGGGCCGCCTGGGGCTCTGCCTGCCGAAGACCACACTGGATGGCATAAAAAAGTACCTCTTGCTGCTCGAGCGTAAGATGGAGGTCGACGTTGCTGCGAAACTGCTCACGCTGCTGTGCCAATTCAAGGCAAGCGGTTGTTAAACGATCTTGAGCGAAGGCCTGCAAGGCCAGCCGGTGTGCGGTTTCGGGTGCATTTATGCCAAGGGCCTGCTGCGCAATTGCAAGGTGAATCTGTAGAATAAATAAAGCAATGGCAGTAAGCAAGTAAGTGGGGCGCATGCAGTTTATTGATAACGCGGCGAATATTCGAAATATTTCAGGGCAGTCCAAGCAATGGTTGCAAACAGATGTGGATAAGTCGAGGTTTAAGAGGGCGTTAACAAAAAAGTCTTACCTTAACATTGTAAGAGAAAAGTAACCGTATGAAAAAAGTCTTCAGTACCCGGTACTCAGAAAATGCAGTTTCGTTCTCACTCCTGCTACTCCGATTGGTAGCAGGCGGCTTGATGATTCCGCATGGGTTCGACAAGTTGATCCATTTTGTAGAGAGAGCAAAAGATTTTCCAGACCCGCTGCATGTGGGGACCGTCGCCTCGCTATCGCTGGTCATCTTTGCGGAGTTCTTTTGCGGAGTGCTACTGGTCGCCGGATTAATGACTAGACTGGTGGTAATACCGCTCCTGATAACAATGGGCGTTGCCGTATTTATTATTCATAACGGCGATGTGTTGGGAGAGGCCGAACATGCGACCCTCTATCTATCTGCCTACTTGGTGCTTTTGTTTACTGGACCCGGAAAAGTTAGCCTCGACAGAATGCTGGGCAATTAAGGTGCCTTGTATGGATGCCCCCCTGTTGCCAAAGTATCGGCCCTCCGAAACAAAAAATAATCTCTGGACCAGTTCACTCATTAGTTTGCTGGCTTACCTGCTGGTCGCCTCTTTATTTATCAGAGACCTGAAGGTGGCGGTGATCCTGATCTCTATTCTGGTTTTGCATGAACTAGGACACTACCTGGCCATGCGCCACTACCGCTATCACGAAACGGGCATCTTCTTTATACCTCTATTGGGCGCTTTTGTGTCGGGATCAAAACGCTCAGTTTCGCAACAAGAATCGGCCACCATTATTTTAGCGGGCCCCCTGCCCGGCATTTTGTTGGGTGTGCTATTGCTACTTTTTACAAATAGCACTTCGCTGGATCTTTCCATTAGCGCCGTACTAAACTGGGCTGGCATGGCACTGGTACTGTTGAACGGATTAAATCTATTGCCGATCTATCCTCTCGATGGTGGACAGCTGCTCAACAGGGTTTTTCTGAACGAAGAAAGTTGGTTGAGCCGGGGCTTTGTGCTACTATCAGCCTTGCTTCTAACTGGGCTGGCCCTGCAATTAAAATTCTATGCCTTGTTACTTTTTCCATTGCTGCTGGTGTGGCGAAACAGAAAAGATAAGACCCTTAAACGTATCGAGGAGCAACTAAATGCGGCGGGCATCAATACTGATGTTGATTACGAAGACCTGCCCGACGAAGATTATTGGAAGATCAGAAAGATACTGATCGAGATGCATCCCCGATTTGCATCGATCGATCCATCGCCAACGGCATACGACAGCAAAGAGGCTGCGGTGCAACGACAAATTGTTGCGCTGCTTGATCGCAAATTGATCATGGACCTAGACCTGCCAAAGAAAATAATGATAGCGAGCCTTTGGATGGCAGTCCTGCTGATTACCGTTTTGTTGGTCCTACTGAGCGTCAAAGCACGCTAACCAAGCAAGGGATGGTATTATACCCTGCGCAGATCGGGCCTCCATTCGGTAATGGCCTGCTTGATCTGCTTAGGCGTGAGCGTCTCCTCGGCTGCGCGCTTTGCCAGCGCCGGCATTTCTTGGTCGGCTGCGAAGCGCAGGGCCACGATCTGACCCATCTTTAGCCTTTTATCTAATGGCTGGCCGGTCAATATAAAATGTCGAAGTCTCTCTTCGGTACGAATAGCCCTGTCTTGCACTTTTAGTCCATACGAACGAACCATGGCAACCAAGGTTGCCAAAATAAAGAAGATCAAAACCAGTAGAACAGATGCAAAACAATTGGCCTAGTTGCAGCGGGTCAAATTTACAATGCTGGCCACCAGACCCGCCAGCGTTAACGGCACAGCGGTAAAATGCCAAATAGGGTCATAGCGAACGTGGTTGCTGAAATCTTGTTTTTGTTACGTAAAGATTGATGGTTCAAGATACGCTAAATTTGCAAAAATCAGATCGATTGACTACTCCCCTGGCCTCTATTATTACGATCGGTGATGAACTACTGATTGGTCAAACCATCGACACCAATAGCGCCTATATTGCCCAACAACTCAACACCCTGGGCATTTGGGTACGCAGACGCGTGGCAGTGGGTGATAATCGCGAAGATATACTGGCTGCCCTTCGTGAGGAAAGCCTTCACTCCTCTATTCTGATCTTGACAGGCGGTCTTGGCCCTACCGCCGACGATATTACCAAACCTCTGCTTTGCGACTATTTCGGTTCGCGCTTAATTCGAGACGAGTCAGTGCTAACCCACATTGAGCACTTGTTCGAAAAAGTTTACAAACGACCCGGGGTCCTGCTCGAAAGAAATAGAAAGCAGGCCGATGTACCCGACAACTGCACGGTCTTGCATAATCCCAGCGGTACGGCTCCGGGTATGCTGTTTATTAAAGAGGGCGTTATTTATATTTCGTTGCCCGGGGTTCCCCGCGAAATGAAAGACCTGATGCAAACGGCCGTGCTCCCCTATCTCGAAAAAAATACTACCCGCCCGTATATTTTTCACAAAAGCATTTTGACTTGTGGCATTGGTGAATCGATGCTGGCCGAGTTGCTGAGCGAATTCGAACAATCGCTGCCCAATCACATCTCGCTGGCCTACTTGCCTAATTACGGAATGGTAAAGCTGCGATTGACCGCTAAAAGTAATTCGGCTACCCACCTAAAAGAGGAACTACATCAACTCGCGCAGCAACTCTGTGCGCTTACGGCCGAATACCTGGTAACCGATCAGGATATTAGTATGGAGGCATTGATTGGTCAATTACTTCTAAAGCAAAACAAAACCGTTGCCACCGCAGAGAGTTGCACCGGCGGGTTGATCGCTCATCAACTTAGTACGGTGGCCGGCGCTTCGGCTTATCTTAAAGGCTCGGTGGTCTGCTATGCGAATGATGTAAAAGAAAAGCTGCTGGGGGTTCAACCCACAACCCTGCTGCAAAAGGGTGCGGTCAGTGAAGAGACCGTTATAGAGATGGCAACGGGTGCCGTTCGTGTGTTGCAATCCCATGTAGCGATCGCTGTATCTGGAATTATGGGGCCCGGTGGAGGTAGTCCCGAAAAACCGGTTGGCACCGTTTATATGGCCGTGAGCGATGGAGAGCGAACCATTACCCAGCGCCTCAGACTAGGATTTGACCGGGCGCGTAACACCCACCAAACCGCGCTTTTTGCCCTTAACCTGCTTCGCAAGTTTCTAACTGCCCCATAACCTTTTTTTACGTGACGGTTGGTCCCGGCGTTGGTCTGCACCCCAAGCGAACCGTTTTGTATCAAATTACTACCTTTGAACTTTACGATCCTTGCTAAATAACACCGACTATGGCTTTAGTTGATCTGGTGATGCCGAAACTGGGCGAGAGTATTATGGAAGCGACCATTTTAAAGTGGCATAAGCAACCCGGAGATACCGTGGCGCAAGACGAAACTGTGTTAGATATTGCAACCGACAAGGTCGATAGCGAGGTTCCCAGCACCGCCGCCGGTGTGATTGATCAAATTCTCTATGCAGTCAACGATGTAGTGCCCATTGGCACTGTTATTGCCAAGATCAGGACCGGTTCGACCGAGGGCATTACAACTGCAGCTCCCGCACCTGCACCTTCCACACCTGCACCCGTTGCGGTTGTCGGCAATACCACTATAGCGACTCCTTCTGCTACTACCGGTCGTTTTTATTCACCACTGGTGCTAAATATCGCGACCAGCGAAGGTATTGGCCTGGCCGAATTAGAAACCCTGGCTGGCACCGGCAACGAAGGAAGAGTAACTAAAAAAGATATCTTGGAGTATGTAAGCCTGCGTAAGCAACAAGGCTCTGTTACGCATGCCCCGGCCGTAGTAAGCAAGGCCCCCACTCCGCAAGAAGTTGTTATTCCACTTGCCAAGATTGAACCCGCAGCGTCTGCCAACCTGCCCGTTTCGTATGGTGGCAATGTAGAGATCATCGAAATGGACCGGATGCGCAAGCTGATCGCCGATCATATGGTGCGCAGCAAACAGACCAGTCCGCATGTGACCAGTTTTACCGAGGCCGATGTGACCAACCTGGTCTTATGGAGAGACCGGGTTAAAAAAGAATTCGAGAAACGCGAATCGACCAAGATCACGTACACACCGCTATTTATTGAAGCGATCGTTCGTTGCATAAAAAAGTTCCCTTTAATCAATTGCTCTCTTGACGGCACCAACATTATCGTAAAAAAAGATATCAATATCGGAATGGCAACGGCACTGCCTTCTGGAAATCTGATCGTTCCCGTTATCAAGAACGCCGACCAATACAATATGGTCGGTTTGGCCAAACAGGTTAACAACTTGGCCGATGCGGCCCGTCATGGCAAATTAAAGGCCGATGACACACAGGGTGGAACCTTTACCCTTACCAACGTGGGCACTTTTGGATCGCTAATGGGTACCCCCATCATCAATCAACCCCAAGTTGCTATTCTGGCCGTGGGCGCCATCAAAAAACGTCCGGTGGTAGTAGAGACCCCGGCCGGAGATTCCATTGCTATTAGACACATGATGTACCTGAGCATGAGCTACGATCATCGTATTGTAGATGGAAGCCTGGGCGCTACCTTCTTAACGGCGGTGGCCAAAGAATTGGAAAGCTTTGACCCCGAACGACAACTCTGATCGTCGTTTACTCTTGCATCCCTTGGGCATCGAGTCCCCAGTCCCTTCCTTTTTGCAGCGCGGGCACCCCTTCTGCTAACCATCGAGCAGGCTTTTCGCCTTTGAGCAACCAATCGAAGAACTGCTGTTGACGAACAGAGATGTCTTTTTGATTTTTTCGCTCGCGTAAATTATGCGCTTCTCCATTATAATTGAGCATCCACACCGGCTTACCGAGTCTGCGCATACCGGTAAATAATTCAATGCCCTGGTACCAAGGCACGGCCCCATCGGCATCGTTAGCCATAATGACCAGCGGCGTTTTAACCCTGGGTAAATGAAAGAGCGGTGAATTTTCTATGTACAGATCGATTTTTTCCCAGAGGGTGGCCCCAATTCGACTTTGAGAAACCTCGTACTGAAACTGGCGACTGATGCCGCTTTCCCAACGAATACCGCCATAGGCACTGGTCATGTTGGCCACCGGTGCCCCGGCCCACGCTGCTTTGAAAAGAGTTGTCATGGTCACTAGCTGTGCCACCTGTATTCCGCCCCAGCTTTGTCCTTGCAGACCCATGTTCTTTGCATCGACATAAGGTAATTTCGAAAGACTGTTGGCAGCACTTACCACATAGTTGTAACAACTTTTTGCGGGATGCCCTTGCGTATAAATTATATCGGGTGATAAAACGATATAACCACGACTTACATAAAAAGAAACATTGAGTCGACTGCCAGTGGGTGCAGGCGCAATATAATTGTGGAGCGTTTCGGTTTGGGTTTCGTAGAAAAAAAATACGACGGGATATTTTTTCGTTGAATCAAAATTTTCGGGTCGATACAGCACCCCCTGTGCGGGTTTTCCGTCGAGCGCTTTCCACCGGTAAATAGAGGCCGTTCCCCAGTTGTAGCGATCTTGCTGCGGGTTGATCCAAGATATACGACGCTCTGCACCTGGCATAGAAGGTCCCACCCCCAGCTCCCAAACATGCAAATCGGGCGATCGATCGAATCGTTCTTTGGTATAGGCGATTACCGGTGTTCGCTTTGCCTTTACAGGTACTCCGTACGAAAAAGCCCCCGCTTGTCGCTTGATAAACTGTAGCTGACCATTATTCCATTCAGCAATAGCAATGCCGGCGTCTCTGTTCTCTTGCTGTTGGTAGCGCCAACAAAGCTGACCCTGCAGCGGAAAATAATCCTGCTCTGGATCTACCGGTACGAAACGGTAATTTTCTTTTTGCTTACGCCCAAGCCCGGTAATATTTTTTGGGGCTGCAGTACCCTTAATGCTGACGCGCCAGGTATCGTAGCGATCATAGACAAGCAAAGCCGTATCGCCGGGCAGCCAACCCGCCATGCCATACGGAAAAGCAGGCCCCGGCATATCGTGCAACTCGTCGTACAAACGGTGCGGAATAGAACGAGTAATGGTGCGCACCTGCTTTCCGTCCCAGCTTTGATACTGGCGCAGATCGGCATCGTACCAGACCAGTGCCTCACCACTGGGAGAGACCGAAGTGGCAAAGAAATTTCCATTTACATCGGCCTTAATAAGCTGTCGTTGCCCACTAGTGGCATCAACGCGGTAAATATCTTTTTTGGTATCGGCGGTCCATTGAAAACTAATTCGCTTTCCAGCATCACTAACAGCATAGACCCAAGGGGCATCGGCCTCTTTGGGAACATAGACAGTCTCTGCCTCGGGCGAGCCCAATTGTACCAGTCGGCCACGATCGAGCTGATAGACCGCCACATAAGATCGTTCCTGGTTTCGTTTTAACTCATAGAGCTGTTGGGTCTGCAAATAATCATCTTTATAGTGCCAGATATCGACCTTTACTTGCTCGGCCTCTGGGGTAATGGTATCTTTTGCGGGCACGATGGGGGCGGTACCAAAAAACAAACGCTTGCCCGATTTGCTAAAGCGCAGTTCGGCAAATTCACTTATGGTCATTCCCAATTTCATGCCCGCCGTATTGCGATCGGCAATGGCTACCGCCGAATCGGTAGTGCCATCGTAGTGATAGAGCCGAAAATACTTGACCAGTTCTTTGGGTCTTGCATCGCGCTCGGCCACAAAGGCCAACTGACCACCATCCTCAGAAAAAGTAAATCTTCTAAAATCATTGCCCCCGCGCAAAATCGTATCGACGTTAAGACGGGATGCCGTTACGAGCAGTACGACGGCCTTGCTCAGCGAATCTTTATTGTTCTTAGCCTGCTCGGCCAGCAACTTGCCTCCCTTTTTTGAAAGTTGATATTCGGTAATACGTGGCAGGGTCAAGTGCTTTCCGCTAGTCGGATCTATGATCAGAAGATCTGCGGGTGTTTCGCCGTTATCAGTTGCCTTTTCGGAACTCTCCAAATGAAGAACCAACCATCCTTCTTCTGCTGCGGGCATTTTGAATGAACGAACATGGGCATACGTTGTAACACTGTCGCTACCCAAGGCTACTATACCCACTGAATCTTTGGGCATCTCTTCGGGCTTTTTCTTTTTATTGCGCGCCTCTTTTAATAACGAATAGTAAGGTTTGATCTTAAAAACCAGGTACCGGTCGTTGTAACTAATGACGGCTCCATACCCCCTGGGAAATTCCCTTCTGTAGTCGGACCGCAACGACTGCAACACCAGGACACCATCTCCTTCTTGCACATCGATCGTAAAGACAGCCCAGTTACCATCGGCACTCAGCAGACGCTCGCCAATGCGTTGCCAACTGTCATAGACCTGGTGATCGAGAGGCATTTTCTGAGCTACCGCCCATTGAGTCAGCAGCAGTAGCGAAAGCAAGAATAAACTGCGGAACAATTGCATAAAGAATAGTTGTGGTGGTCTAAGATAATTTAAACAATTAATAAAATGGGTTGTTAATAGGTGGCATTCAACTACCATGAGAAAACTCCTGCTCCTTGCCCTACTATTACCCACGCTAACCCAGGCCTTGGCCCAGGGTTTAGGAACTGTGGCCGGAACCATTACCGATAAGAATTCGCTGGCCCCCGTTGCGGGTGCCACAGTGCGCATTGAGGGTACCCCGCTGGTCACGGTGAGTGATTCATTAGGGCGATTTCGGATAGGCGGTATTCCTCCGAAGACCTATGCAATCAAGATCACTTCGATCGGATTTTCGGAGCTAATACTATACAACACGGTCATTACCGTAGGGAACGAATTGAACCTGACCCTGCAACTAGAAACGATGATAACTAAACTGGCAGCGGTTACGGTTTCTTCTAGCCGAAGAACCGCCATTGCAGCTAGCTTGGAAACCCCGCTGAGCGTACAAAAGTTAACGACAGAAGAAATTCGCAGTAATCCCGGTGGCAACTTTGATGTCTCTCGGGTTATTCAAGCGCTACCCGGTGTGGGAGGAACGGCCGGTAGCGTGGGTGGATACAGAAATGATATTATAATTCGGGGAGGCGCTCCCAACGAGAACGTCTACTATCTTGATGGTGTCGAAATTCCTATTATCAATCACTTTGCCACCCAAGGTAGCGCAGGCGGACCCACCGGTTTATTGAATGTAAGCTTTCTCGAAGAAGTCAAGCTAAGTTCTTCATCATTTGACGCCCGCTTTGACAATGCCCTCTCGTCGGTCTTGCAATTTCGGCAGCGAAATGGCAATCCAAACCAAGTGCAAGGAAATGTCAGATTAAGTGCCACCGAATTGGCCGCCACGCTCGAAGGACCCCTGTCTTCTAAGACCACATTTTTGGCATCGGCCCGTCGCTCGTACCTGCAGTTGCTCTTTAAAGCCATCGATCTTCCCATTCGACCCAACTACTGGGATTTCCAATACAAGATCAACCATCGCATCAATAAGAAAACTACCCTAACGCTACTGGGGCTGGGCGCCATCGATAACTTTAGTTTTGGTGCGCCGCGCGAGGCCACCCCCGAGAAATTGTACATCTTAGACGCCACCCCCGCCATACAGCAATGGAACTATACAGTTGGGTTAAGTGTGCGCAAACAAATTCCGGGCGGCTTTTGGAACCTGGCCCTTAGCAGAAACATGTTCGATAATGCGATCGAAAAATTCGATGGCAATGATACCCAGAACCCAACAAAAAGAAGAACTGACATCAACTCGCAAGAGATAGAGAATAAACTAAGGTTCGATGTCAACAAAACGCTACGCGGCCTCAAACTTTCGTACGGAGGTGTTCTTCAATACGTCAAAAGCAATAACAACTCCTTTATTCGCATTCGCCAAGAGCTTCGTGACGGAGCCGGCAATCTACTACAACCCGCCGTGGTGGCCAGCTACCGCTCGAATATCAATCTGTGGAGAACAGGTGCTTTTATACAGCTGAGCAAACGTTTTGCAGAAGACCGCTTAAGTCTGAGTGGCGGGTTACGCACCGATCTGAATAGTTTTACCGAAACAGGTAACGACCCGTTTCGAACCTTGTCTGGCCGAGTGGGACTTTCTTATGTGCTGGCCGATAAGTGGTCGCTGAATGCCTCTATCGGAGACTATTACAAACTTCCCGTCTATACCATTCTTAGTTTTCGCGATAACCAAGGCCGGTTAGTGAACCGCAACACAGACTATACCCGAAGCACGCATGTGGTGATCGGCACTGAATTTTTGCCGGCCCCCACCACCCGCTTTACCCTCGAGGCATTTTACAAACGATACGACCGCGTTCCGGTATCGATTCGGGATGGAATCTCATTGAGTAACTTGGGTGGAGATTTCAATGCCGTAGGCAACGAGCCTGTACGAACAAACGGAAAAGGATACAGCTATGGAATGGAATTGTTCGCGCAACAAAAATTAAGCAAACGTTTCTTTAGCACCCTCTCTTATACTTTTTTTATAAGCCGGTTTAGCGGAGCCGATCAAAAAATGATAGCCAGCGCTTGGGATAACCGCCACCTGCTTTCGTTTATCGGCGGTTACAAGATGGGTAAGAATTGGGAGATCGGTCTTAAGTTCCGCTACCAGGGAGGGGCGCCCTTTACCCCCTTCGATCTGGCGCTATCACAGTTAAACTATTTAACCTTGGGCACGGGTGTATTGAATCTGTCTCAACTGAACAGCCAGCGACTGGGCGCCTTCCATGCCGGAGATCTTCGTATCGATAAAAAATGGAATTGGAAAAAGACCACGTTCGATCTCTTCTTGGATATGACTAACTTCTACAGTGCCAAAAGTCCGGCCTTTCCCCAGTATACGTTTAAAAGAAACGAAACCAATACGGCCTTTTTGACCACCAATGGGCAGCCGGTCAATGTAAATGGCGCCAATGCCATTCCGTTGATACTGGCTAACGAGGATGGCACGCTGATTCCGACCCTGGGTTTTATTGTAGAATTCTAAGCCCGTCTTTGTTTTGAAAAGACGATCAGCGCATGCAGCCCCAGCGCCAGCAAGATCAGGCCCAGGCCCACAAAGAAACTCCCGTTGAGCAGTTGATCCTCGCGAAAAAAAATAAAAGCGAGCACAATTCCGTATACGGGTTCCAAGTTATAACTGAGATTAACAGTAAAGGCCGATAATTTTTTTAGTGCGGCCGCCGACAACTGAAAGGCCCAGACCGAGCAAACCCAAGAAAGCACGAGCAGCCACAGAAGATCTTCGCCACTGGGTAACAAGCGAAGCGAAGGAAAGGCCTGTATGTATAGAGGGATCAATGCGGCCATGGTTAAGAATCCTCCCAATTGCTGCCACACCAGCATACTCTCTACGTTGGTCTTTTTAAGTAACTCCCGATTAAAGATCGGAAACAAAGAGGCGAGCAAGGCCGATACAAGACCCAGTGCTATTCCGGTGGTGTAGCGCGTATCGAAATGAAAGATGATGTATACGCCTGAAAGGGTCATCAGCCCCAACAGTAGTTCTCGCAGGTTGAGTGACTTTTTTAAGAGTAGAGGTTCGAATAGCGCTGTAAAAAAACCGATGGCCGCAAAACATACTAATGCGATTGAGACATTGGCATATTTAATGGCCCCATAAAAGGTAAGCCAGTGCAGCGCAGCGATCGTTCCTACCCCCATGATCTTGGCAATCAGAACAGCAGTAAGTGATTCGATCTTTTTTCGAAACGAGAAAAGCACCCACATCGATAAGACCGTCAACAACAGTCGATAGCAAACGATCATCAATTCATTTAAGGTAATCAGCCTGCCCAGGATCCCGGTCAGACCGGCCAGTAGTACGGCCAGGTGAAGTTGCGTATACGCTTTTTTCATGCGGATGATTGCGCAATTCGCTTCTTTCTGTAATTGGTTAATAAACTATAGAGACGAAGCTGAATAACCCCCAGCACGCCCTCTTTAATGATCCCTTTATTCATCTTAGAACTGCCCAGGGTGCGGTCTTGAAAGAGAATGGGAACTTCTTTGATCAAAAAACCCAATCGCCACGAGGCGTATTTCATTTCGATCTGAAAGGCATATCCCACAAAGCGAATGTTAGATAGATCGATCGTTTCGAGTACGGCCCTACGATAGCAGACAAAACCGGCGGTGGGATCCTTAATGGGCATCCACAAGATCAGTCGTGTGTACAAAGAGGCGCCCCGCGAAAGAGCGATCCGATTGGTCGGCCAATTGACTACACCGCCACCCTGTACATACCGGGAACCAACGGCTACATCGGCCCCTTGTTTTTTACAAGCATCATACAAGCGAAGCAGATCGAGTGGATTATGCGAGAAATCGGCATCCATCTCAAAAATATACTGATACTGCCTGCGCAGCGCCCAGCGAAACCCAAAGATATAGGCCGTGCCCAAGCCTTGCTTACCCTTGCGCTGCTCCAGAAAAAGACGATCGGGATAATGCGGTTGCATCGATTGAACCAAGCCGGCTGTACCATCGGGAGAGCCGTCATCGATAACCAGCACATGAAACCCGCCTTCGAGCGAGAGCACAGCAGACGCAATGGCCTCTATGTTCTCCTTTTCATTGTAGGTGGGTATAATGACCAGTTTATCCATTCTTCTTTAGTAAGGTGCGGGTATAGATCTCGGTGAGTTTCTGTTTGGTATGCTGCGGAAAATCACCCTTCATCATCCAATCGTAATATTGAGGCTCGCTCTTAAGCACCTCTGCCACCGGCTTGCCCTTGAACTTTCCAAAATTGAATACCTCGACCCCATTATCCCAAATGAATCTTCTGGCAAAATCCACAATCGGATCTTCGCCCACCGATTTGAGCACGGAATCAACCGTACTGCCCAGACTCTCGTAGCGTTCTAATTGTGATTGCAAGATCTCGTAAGTAGCGCCGGCATCAACGGCAGCGCTATGGGCCCCATCGAGTGTCTTTCCGCAATAGAATTGGTAGGCGGCCGACAAGGTGCGGGGCTCCATTTTATAAAAGATCTGTTGTACGTCGAGCATTCGTCTTCCCTTCATATCAAACTCTACATCGGCCCGTAAAAACTCTTCGACCAGCAAGGGAATGTCAAAGCGGTTCGAGTTGTAACCGGCCAGATCGCATCCATCGAGTATTTGCTTGAGTTCTTGCGCCACTTGCTTAAAGCCGGGTGCGTCTTTGACCATATCGTCGGTGATACCATGCAAATCGCTGGAGGCCTTGGGGATGGGCATACCGGGGTTGATCAGCTTGCGCTTGACGGTCTGGCTGCCATCCGTAAGAATTTTAACGATGGCGATCTCTACAATACGATCGGTACCCAGATTGACACCGGTGGTCTCGAGGTCTATGAAAGCCAGGGGTTTTGTAAGTTGTAACATGCGGTAAAGTTAAGATTTTAAAAAGGGTGAACTCTTAAATTTAACTCCCCGTACTACCCGGCGCAAGGGGCCACACAAATTCCATATTTTTGCAATCTATATAAATAACCTATGAGAAACATTCTTTCTCTTTTTTTACTGGTCTCGCTGCTTAGCCTTGTGCTGGCCGGCTGCACCACCTCACGCGAGGGTTGCCCCATGAACAGCGCTCCCAAAGCAAAATTTAGACGATAGTGCCCATGAAGTGGATCCCCTTGCAATCGGCAGCGCAGTTAAGCGAGATCTTGGCAAAACCCGGACCCTCTTTACTTTTTAAACACAGTACCCGCTGTTCCATTAGTACCGTGGCCCTAGAGCGACTCAACAAGTCGACCCTATCAGACCAGGCCCCCTCCTACTTGCTAGATTTACTTTCGTACCGGGATCTCTCGAACGAGATCGCCACTCGTCTGCACGTGCATCACGAATCGCCTCAGGTACTATTGGTCAATAAGGGGGAATGCTTTTACGACGAGAGCCACCTCTCCATTCGTGTTGAGGAGATCGAAGAAGAGTTAAAAAAGATCAACGGCTTGTAAGCGCTTACAGTCCCTGCTCGTTGATAAAGTTGACCAACGCCGCCGTATTTTTCAGCTTGAGTTTCTTTAAAATATTATAGCGATGAACCTCGACGGTCTTTAGAGAGATCTCTAGACGCTGGGCAATTTCTTTCGACGAAAAACCTTGCTTAATATGGGTGACCACCTCGATCTCTCGCTTCGAGAGCAGGTTCATGTCGGGGTACTCGCTGTCTTCGTCGAGCTCTTGATGGGCGACGATACTTTTAATCTCTTCGCAGATATATTTATTGCCCGCCAATACCTCGTCGATAGCGCGGAACAGTTCGTTTTTCGAAGAGTTCTTCGTTACATAACCCCGGGCGCCAACCTGAAACATTCTGCGGGCATAGGCAGGCATAGAATGCATAGAGATGCCGATCACCTGGCTTTGCGGGGCATATTTTAACATTAGCTTGGTCGCCTCAAATCCGTTGATGGGAGTCATATTGATATCCATCAAAATAAGGTGGGGCTGGTGAGTAGCGGCAAGGTTGACGGCCTGTTGCACATCGCTGGTCTCTCCAATAACTTCGAAACGAGGGTCGGTCGATAAAACAATATCCCAGGACTCCCTGATTAGCTTATGGTCATCGACTAATAGAATGGTAGTCTTGCTCATAGAACAAGGTTTTCATAGATTAGGTTACATCGAATTTAAGAAAATCCGCATTACTGAGCTATTTTTGTCTGGTTTTATAAAAAAATAATTGCCATGAATAAACTGCTTGCCTGTTTGCTCTTCTGCTTTCCACTTCTAAGTTCCGCACAAGAAGACAGCACCGACGTATTCGATTATAGTCTTTTTGGAGATGCACAGGGGGTAAAGCGCTATTGCAATCAAAAAGTACTTAATCAAACTCCGCAACGTATTATTAGCATAGGAATGGAGCGTCTGGGCGCTTTCGAAGTACCCTCTTTACCCCTCTCGGCCATGTTGCCTGCCATGCAAAACTTTTCGGCTACCGGCATGTTCGCGCTAAAGGCGCAAGTCAATATTCCGGTCATCTCTACCAACAAGATTATTTGGCAACTGGGTGCGAACTACTGGGGCAGCGGCATTGCCTTCGAGAATCCAGGCACTCACCCACTGGCCAATAAACTGTCCTCTCATACGCTCACCAGTACCGGCCTTACGACCACTATTTTTAAGCCCCTCAACGAAAAGAACTTTTTGATCGTACAGGCCAGCGCCGATCTCAATGGAATTTTTCATGAACCCAAAGAGATCAACAGCAATGCCGTGACGGTAAGCGGAAGCGCCCTCTACGGATGGAAGCTCTCCGAGAAGAATATGATCGGTGTGGGATTGGCGCGTACCTACCGGGCCGGACAGATCATGCACCTGCCCGTGGTGCTTTGGAATAAGACCTTTAATGACAAGTGGGGTATGGAACTGTTGCTTCCGGCCCGCGGTCATTTGCGTTATAATTTCTCTACGTCGAGTATCGTTCAGCTGGGATTTGAATTGGAGGGCAACCAATTTTGGACAAAACTTCCGGGCAGCACCAATGGCACCCTCTTTATTCAACGCGGCGAGTTGAAACCTCGCATTATGTGGGATAAAAAACTTTCCGGATTTATCTGGTTCAATGCACAAGCCGGACTGCGCTACAACTGGCGCTTTGATGGAATGGACGTTTACAATGGAAAAGCACTCAATCAGCGCTACTTTACCAGCGCGCTGGGAAATCCGCTGTACGTGGGATTCAGCCTCAATTTTGTGTCCCCCTAATTTACTTGGCCACTTGACGGGTCCAGGTGTCACTTCGGCCGATCAGCGATACGCCGATAAATCCCCGCACGTCGATCGAATTGGGGCCGGTCATCTTGATCGTGCAAGAATAGGTGTTCCCGTTCTTGGGATCGTAGATACTTCCTTCTTCCCAAACATTCTTATCGGCGGCAACGAATCCCCATACATTAACAAGGCCTAAAATGGGTCTAGTACGAGAGGCCTCTTCGGGATGGTTCTTGTCGATCTTTGGCTTTCCGGTCTCGGGATCGTTGGGCTCTTTTAACCAAACGATCTTTCCCTGGTACTTTTCTCCATTCTTATAAATGCGAACCATGGCCGTTCCTTCGCCGGTCTTCCACACGCCCACAATGGCATCGGGGTTTCCGGGTTGGCTGTTGAACGAGGTCGAGACGACCCAACTGGAGAGACCAAAAAGAAGTAAAAAGAAACTACGCGTCTTCATAGGCATCATTTTTAACGATGATACAAATATAAAAAAAGTGGAGGCGACCGGATTCGAACCGGTGTCCAAACATATTCGTCGAAAGCTTTCTACATGTTTATTTCGGCATTGCTTGTCGAAAGCAGGCAGGGACCGAACGTACCAACCGGCTTCGTAGCTGCGATTGTCTTAAGCAAACAGCGCAGACTGCCTTTTCGAAAAAAGGCCTGCTTGCAGCAACCTGTTTTGGGTTTGAGTCGGCGGCGGGGCTTGGTAACAGATAGACCGGCCCGGCGGCCCTAATGACTACCTGATCACTGATTAGGCAGCCATGGCATACTGAGTATTGCCATTTGAGTTTTCGTATTCAGATTTAACTGCTAATTACGCAACGCAGTACATGCTTACACTTTCAAAGAACGATGCTGTCAAAACCAAACGCCCCCAAAAAACTAACGTCCCCAACCCAGCCAATCATTGGCATTGGCATAGATCATCAGCCCCAATAAAATGGCCATACCCGCCACTTGGGCATATTCTAAAAATTTATCGCTGGGCTTTCTCTTAGTGACGATCTCATAGAGAGTGAACATTACATGCCCCCCATCGAGAGCGGGTATAGGAAGTAAGTTCATAAACGCCAGTACGATCGATAAAAAGGCCGTAATACGCCAAAACGATTCCCAGTCCCAGCCGGCACCAGAGAAAATAGAACCCATTGCCTTAAATCCCCCTACTCCTTTATAGGCACCGGTATCGGGATCTAGAATTTTTTTGAATTGATCGATATAGTCTTGCAATTCGTTGCCTGCCTTTTGTACACCCGCCGGCAGTGCCGCTAACAGACCATAGCGTTTTACATTGAGTTGCAACCAACCCAAACTATCCATTTGCTGATAGCTATACCCATAGGCAAGAAATCCGATCTTACCCTCTTGATTGACCGCCACGGGAAGCACCCTCTCTTGCCCATTTCTTTCTACGGTCAGCGATACGGTACGTCCTTTGCTGGCCGATAATTTTTCTTGTAGCTCGTCGTAAAACGAAAACCGAACGCTATCTACCGCCACGATACGATCGTCTCTGCGAAGTCCGCTTTGATAGGCCGGGGTCGTATCGGGCACAAAAAAAGCAATGGCCGGTCGGCGTACTTCTAAAAAGCCGCGCGAAGAGCGATTGCGATTTTCGACCAACTGGCCAATCAAGTCTTTATCCATGGTAATGGATACTAGCTGATCGCCCCGCTGTAATTGCACTTGTTGACCCAGAATGAGCTTTCTGCGCAGTTTTTCGAAATCAGCTACCGGCTCGCCATCGATAGAGAGAATCCGATCTCCGTTTCGAATACCCATTTTATATAAGGTACCATCGACCACATGCACGCCATACTTCATAGAGGCGGTAGGAATTTTCTTATCGCCCCATACCATTAGAATAAATGAATAGATAACAAAAGCCACCAACACATTCATCACCACTCCACCGATCATAATGATGAGCCGTTGCCAGGCGGGTTTGCTGCGAAACTCCCAGGGTTGCGCGGGCTGCTGCAACGTTTCTTTGTCGAGACTCTCATCGATCATCCCGGCGATCTTGACATAACCTCCCAAGGGCAACCAGCCAATGCCATACTCGGTCTCTCCTTTTTTCTTTTTGAAGAGGGCGAACCAGGGATCGAAGAAAAGATAGAATTTCTCTACGCGGCAGTTGAACCAGCGTGCGGTAATATAATGTCCGAATTCGTGCAGGATTACTAAGATGGAAAGCGACAGTAACAGTTGCCCCGCTTGTAAGCCTACCGAAGACCAATTGATAGCAAGATGTGTCATACTTTTTTTCTAGAACGGTCAACCCGGTTTTAAAACGCCTATAGGCTGATCTGATCGGCTGCAAAGGTACGAGCCGCTGCATCGCTCTCAAAATAATCCTCGAGCGAGGGTTGCGCAATAAAGGGGATCGATTGCATCGTGCGCTCAATGATCTCGGTCATCTCGAGAAAATTGATTCGATTCTTTAAAAAAGCGTAAACCACGATCTCGTTAGCGGCATTCATTACACAGGCCAGGTTGCCCCCCTTCTCTAGCGCCTCTTGCGCCAAGGCCAGATTTCGGAATGTTTTAACATCGGGATCTTCGAAGCTCAGATTCTTGACCGAACGAAAATCGTAACGTGGAAAATCGTTTTTTATTCGCTGTGGAAAGGCCAGCGCATATTGGATGGGCAGCTTCATATCGGGCAGTCCCATCTGGGCCTTGATGCTGCCATCTTCGAACTGTACCATGCTGTGTATGATGCTTTGCGGATGTACCACCACTTGTATTTGTGAGGCACGCAGGTTAAAAAGCCACTTGGCCTCGATCATCTCGAGTCCTTTGTTCATTAGCGTGGCCGAATCGATCGTAATCTTGGCGCCCATGGTCCAGTTGGGATGCTGCAGGGCATGTTCTCTTTTTACATTGACCAGGTAATTGGTCTTTCTTCCTAGAAAAGGACCGCCCGAAGCAGTCAGTACGATCTTTTCGATCTTGTTGCGCGTTTCTC
This sequence comes from Sphingomonadales bacterium, assembly GCA_016872155.1. Taxonomy (GTDB): domain Bacteria; phylum Bacteroidota; class Bacteroidia; order Chitinophagales; family Chitinophagaceae; genus JJ008. Next base: position 8,912 of record VHBB01000007.1, on the reverse strand, counting down.
CTACTAAACATTGAAAGATAGCGGAGTGCTCTGAATCTACCGGTATAATAGGAGCGCGATGTTCGAGGGCCGTACGCATAACAATATCGCCGGCCACCACCAGGGTCTCTTTGTTGGCCAGTGCCACGGCCTTGCCCTGACGAAGGGCGCAGAGCGTAGGCTTTAATCCTGCATAGCCCACAATGGCCGCCAGCATTAGGTCGTAACTATCTAAGGCAGCGACTTCTTCGAGCGCTTTTTCGCCGGCAAAAACCTTTACCGGGGTGCTTTGTAACGCCTCTTTAACACGGGGATATTTTTTTTCTTCGCCGATTACCACCATGTTAGGTAAAAAGCGTAACGCTTGCGCAATTAGTAATTCGTCGTTGTTCTGTGCGGTGAGTATCTCTACACTAAAGAGATCGGGATGTGCGGCTATGACCTCTAGGGCTTGGGTACCGATCGATCCGGTCGATCCAAACAATGCGATCTTTTTAAAAGCGGGGGCTTGACTCATGTAAACGAAGTTAAGGCATCGGCTAACTTTCTGTCGTTGCTTAGCCGAGGTACTTTGTTTTGACCTCCCAGCTTGCCTACAGATCGCATATAATCGATGAATCCACCTTTTCTGACCACGCGTATTTGCAGTGGTGCCAAAATGTTCCCCTCGATTAGATCGTTATAGTATACATTCTTTTTACACAATAAAGCATTGATACAAGCAGCCAATGCCTCGACACCCTCTTGTGGGGGTTGATCGAACTCTATAAACCACTCGTGATAAGATTTTGTAGTATCGGTGCTAACCCGGGGGGCCACGGTAAACTCGGTAATCGAGACCTTTAATTGCTGGGCCGCCTCTCGAATACAAGACTCCACTTCTTCGCCGATCACATGCTCGCCAAAGGCAGATATAAAATGCTTGGTGCGCCCGGTTACCACCAGCCGGTAGGGGTCAGAAGAGACAAAGCGAACCATATCACCAATGTCGTAACCCCACAAACCGGCATTGCTGTTTATAATAAGGGCATACTGCTGCCCCAGCTGTACATCGGCCAGCGAAATACGTTGCGGATCTTTTTGACCCAGTTGCTCGGCGGGTACGAACTCGAAGAAAATACCGCTGTTGGTATTGAGTAAAAGTCCTTCACACTCTTGTGAATCCTGAAACGCAAAAAATCCTTCGCTGGCAGGAAACAGTTCGATGGTATCGACCTTTCTGCCGATACTTTCAAAAAGTCGGGCGCGGTAGGGCTCAAAATTTACACCCCCTTGCACCATAACACTAAAATCAGGAAAGAGCTCCCCCACTTTTTTTCCGCTTCGCTCGATGAGTGCATCAAAATACATCTGCATCCACGGGGGTATGCCGCTGATCAATGTCATTGGCTGCGAGATCGTCTCATCGACAATGCGATTTAGCTTGGTCTCCCAATCCTCGATACAATTTGTCTCGTACGAAGGAAGTTGATTGGCCCTCAAATAGCGGGGCACGTGATGATTGACGATTCCACTGAGCCTTCCGGTGGGAATATCGCCCACCCTTTCTAACTCTGGTGAGCCGGACAAAAAGATCAACCTTCCGTCGGCAAACCGGGTGTTGCCTGTTTCGGCCATATAGCAAAGCAGCGCGTTGCGGGCCGTATTGATGTGGTTAGAGATGGAATCTTTGGTAATGGGGATGTACTTAACTCCACTGGTGGTACCCGAGGTCTTGGCAAAATACAGGGGTCGCCCCCGCCACAACACGTTGTGCTTACCCTCTTTGATCTGCTTGATCCAGCTTTTTAGCTGCTCGTAATCTTGCAGGGGCACTGATTGCTTAAATGATTGATAATCATTAACATCCTTTAAATTCACCGACGTTCCAAAAGCCGTCTTGACCCCCACTTTCAAGAGCCGGTCCAAGATCTTTTGCTGGTCGGCTACGGCATTGCCCATTTCTGCTTTGATGGTCCGCTGCACATAGGCCGCAAAAGGCTTGGCAAGAAAAGACTTGACTGTCATAGCTACCCCCGATTTTCGTTGGCAAGTTCGGGAAAGTTCCTTACCTTTACCGTCCTAATTTTTACAGTATGATAGCCATTGTAAAAGTTGCCGGTCAGCAATTTAAAGTAGAAAAGGACCAGACCTTGTATGTGCCTCATGTGGAAGGTGTTGCCGGCGACAAGCTCGACCTCGACGTATTGTTGGTCGATGCCGACGGAAAGCTTTCGGTGGGAAGCGCCGCTACCGCCAAAGTAAAGGCCGAGATCGTAGGCCAGGTAAAGGGCGATACCGTTATTGCCTACAAGCAAAAAAGAAGAAAAGGTTTTCATAAAAAGAAGGGACACCGTACCGCCTACACAAAGATCAAAGTTTTGAGTATCGCGTAAGACATCCCCTGATCTATTTAAAAAAATTAAAAAGAGCTCACCATGGCACATAAGAAAGGCGAAGGAAGTGTAAAGAACAATCGCGATTCGCAAAGCAAAAGACTGGGTGTAAAAATTTATGGCGGACAACCTGCTATCTCTGGTAACATCATCGTTCGTCAGCGTGGTACCGTATATCATCCCGGCAAGAATGTGGGTGTAGGAAAAGATTACACTCTTTTTGCACTAACCGATGGTGTGGTTGAATTCCGCAAAGGAAGAAACAATCGCACATTCGTTTCTGTTGCTCCTGCAGAAGCCTAATACAACCTGAGCGACCCGGTCGCGTACGTCTCGCAGCTTCAAAATTTTGTAGAAAAAAATTTGGATGTTAAAAAATTATGTCTATTTTTAACATCGTTAATTCATTTTACTAACACATTAAATTCAAAAAAAATGGCTACAAAGAAAAAAGCTGCCAAGAAAAAGGCCGCTCCAAAAAAGAAAGCTGCTAAGAAAAAAGCTGCTCCAAAAAAGAAAGCTGCTAAGAAAAAAGCTGCTAAGAAGAAGAAGTAATCTTCAGAAAATGAATAGAAAATCCCCCGCTCTCGGGGGATTTTCTCGTTTAAGCCCCTCCTCTCCAGCCCGAAGGTCTTACCTTGCGTCTATGGATAATGCAGCCATAGCCGAACAGCTCAAACTGCTGTCTACCCTGCTGGATATTCACGGAGCCAACCCCTTTAGCGTAAAAAGCTATGGGGCCGCCGCCTTTGCCATCGATAAACTTCCCTACCCCCTTAGCCAGACCCCCCGCCAAAAACTGCTGACCATTCGCGGAATCGGAAAAACGTTGGCCGGCGCCATCGAAGAACTGCTGGATACCCAAAAGCTGAGCCTGCTCGAGGAGCAGCTTCGGCAAACCCCACCGGGTGTGCTCGAGATGCTGCAGCTAAAAGGACTGGGACCTAAAAAGATCCATGCCATCTGGAAAGAGATGGGCATCGAATCGGTTGGGGAGCTGCTGTATGCCTGTCAGGAAAACCGCCTTGTTGCTTACAAAGGTTTTGGGGCAAAGACCCAACAGTCACTGATCGAATCGATTCAATTTTTTTTGCAGCACCAAGGGCAGCTGCTGTATGCCGAGGCCGAAGCCATTTATCCTTCGGTCGAAAATTATTTAAAGCAACAGCTTGGCCCCGCCAACGTGGCCGTTACCGGCGCCTTTCGCAGACAATCCCTTACCCTAGAAGAAATGGAGTTCGTAGTAATGGCGACAATAGATACCATTAAACCTATCTTCAATACCGCGCATCCGCCCGCCCTTCTTGAAGAAACCTCACAAACACTTTTATACGAACTAAAGAACGGGCTTCGCCTAAAACTTTTTAGTACCGGACAGCCGCTGCAACAAGCACTCTTTTGGACCACCGGTAGCGAAGAATTTCTGCAGGCCTTTCAGGGTCTTGCCAACTATAGCGAAGCAAAGCTGGCCGCTGCTACAACCGAGCTGGCGATCTTCGAGGCCATGGGACTTTCTTTTATTGAGCCCTGCAGAAGAGAAGGTGCCGATGTATTGGAGAGAGCAGCGAAAGCTGCGCTCAGCGAGCCGATTCAATCTTCCTCTATTAGAGGCCTGATTCACGCCCACTCTGTATGGAGCGATGGCAGCAACAGCCTAGAAGAGATGGCCCAGGCCTGCATAAATAAGGGATGGGAATATATGGTGATCAGCGATCACTCGGCCTCGGCTACCTATGCCAATGGACTCACTGCACAACGGGTGGCCGCGCAGCAGCAAGAGATCGCACAACTCAACCAGAAACTGGCCCCTTTTACGATCTATTCATCGATAGAGAGCGATATTTTAGGAGATGGCAGCTTGGACTATAGCCAAGAAGTGTTGGCCAGCTTCGATCTGATCATAGCCTCCGTACATAGCCAGCTTGGCATGAACGAAGAAAAGGCCAATACCAGACTTATTAAAGCCATCGAGCATCCGCTCACCCGTATATTGGGTCACCCCACCGGACGACTGCTGCTGAGCAGAAAAGGATACCCCATCGATCATCAAAAGATCATCGATGCTTGTGCGGCCAACCAGGTGGTACTAGAAATTAATGCGCACCCACGCCGACTAGACCTGGATTGGAAATGGATCAATAAGGCGCTTGACAAGGGAGTTTTACTTTCTATTAACCCCGATGCGCATGCCATACAGGGTCTGGAAGATGTGCGTTACGGAGTACTAGCCGCACAAAAAAGCCAATTAACCGCTGCACAGAATCTAAGCAGCTTTTCTCGCACGCAATTCGATCATTGGCTACACAGCAAGAAAAGACAGTAACTTTACTTGCTATTTTTATTTGGTAAAACCAGCAAATACATGAGGCGACTATTGTTTACGGTTGGGCTACTAGCTGCGGGGATCTTTGGGGGGGTATCGGCTCAAGACTATGTAGGCCTATCCACAAAAGAAGCACAGCGCCGCCTGCAAAAACAAATTAGGCCTCGGCAGCAACCCGATCGCGCCTGGCAAGCCGCTCCTACCTTGCAAGGTGCTCTTGCGGTTTATACCCAAACCCTCTCGTTGACTGCGGATCTGCGACTCAGCTGCGACAGCCTGGAAATTTGTTATGCTGAGCAATATTTTTGCAAAGACGAGGTAACGGCGCTGGACTGGCAACGCAAGATCTTATTAAAAAAAGAATATGAATGGCAAGCGCTCAACGAAAATCAACATGTCTCGAATATGGAGCGGCAACGATTGCTCGAGATCTACCGAGGCGATACCTATTGGGTCGTACAAGTGCTACGCACCGATTGGAGCCCGTTGCAATACCAGCTTTTATTTTCGAACCAACCCAATCCCGTAAAATGAGAATAACCGGTCTACTTATTTTCCTTATTACATTTTTAGTTAGCTGTCGCCCCACAGAAGATATCTTAACCGAACAAGAGGTCAAGGCCGTGATGGACCAATTTGATCAAGGATGGAAAGAGAAAAAGCCGGCCCTGGTCGATACGGCCCTTTCTTCGCACTATGTTTACTTTACCCAATCAGGCCATACGTTCTCTAGAGCAGCGCTTCTGGCTACGGCCGGTTCGGATGTTTATCAGCTGCAAGACATGTCTCGCGAACAACTCTCAATACAGATCGATGGCAATGCCGCCGTGGTCAATACTATTTGGAGCGGCCAGGGGTACTACCATGGCGAACGATTCGATGATCGGCAACGGTGTAGTGTGACCATCATCAAACACCGGGGCAAGGTGAAGATCTTATCGGAGCACTGCACGCCAATTCGGTAATCCATCCTTAACAGGCATTTCGGTTTTACCTTTTACCTTTGTTCTTTAATTGAATGCTATGCGTGTTGCGCCCCCCTTAAACTTTTGTCTCTCTTTGCTTTTTGTTACCGCCACCTTGGCTCAACCCGCTGCGAGCCCCTCGGCCGCTAAGCCGGCGCGCCCAAGACTAGTGGTTGGACTGGTGTTGGACCAGATGCGCTGGGATTATTTGTATAGATATGCCGACCGCTTTAGCGACAAAGGCGGGTTTAAAAGAATGCTGAGCGAAGGAAACAGCTGCGAACAAACATTAATTCCCTATACCCCCACTGTTACGGCCTGCGGACATAGCGCCGTGTATACCGGAACCGTTCCTGCCATTAATGGTATAACGGGCAATGCCTGGTGGGATTCTCAATTGCGAAGAACAGTCTATTGCACCGAAGACAAATCGGCCAGTACCGTTGGTAGCAGCAGTGCACAAGGTAAGATGAGTCCAAAAAATATGCTGGTCACCAGCATTGCCGATGAGTTACGATTGGCCACGAATTTTCAGGCAAAAGTGATCGGCATTGCCATTAAAGATCGAGGTGCTATTTTACCGGCTGGCCACAGTGCCAATGGGGCCTATTGGTACGATAATTCTGTCGGCAACTGGATCAGCTCTAGCTACTACATGCCTGCTCTTCCTAGCTGGGCAGAGGCTTTTAACCAGCGCAAAGTTCCTGACTCGTTTTATGCAGCAGGCTGGTCGCTCCTTTATCCGGCCGCATCGTACAAGGCCAGCACTGCCGACAACAAGTCTTACGAGAATAAAGTGTTTGGAGAAGGGTTTCCGTACGATCTAAAAAAATACATGGGCAAAGACTATGGCAAGATCAACACGACCTCTATGGGCAACGAGATGACCCTTGCCTTTGCTACGACCGCGCTGCTAGCCGAATCGCTGGGTCGCGATGATATTACAGACCTGTTGGCCATTAGTTTTTCTTCGCCCGATTACATTGGTCACAGCTTTGGTCCCAACTCGGTCGAGGCCGAAGATGCCATGTTGCGTATGGACCTGGCCCTGGGTCAATTCTTTGATCTACTGGATCGCACGGTGGGTAAAGGCCTCTACACTGCGTTTCTAACGGCCGACCACGGAGCCGCACATATTCCTGAATTTAGCAAAGAGAATAAATTGCCGGGCGGAAGGGTCTTTATGGGAAAGATCATCGATCGACTCAATGCCGGATTAGAAAAGAACTATCGCATAAAAAAATTGATCGTTAGCGATGATAATTACCAGTTACACCTCGATCATCCGCTGCTCGACTCTGCCGGCATTGATGCCGACGAAGTGATCGGCTGGCTGCAAAAAGAGCTTCTAAAAGAACCCGGAATCGACAGAGCCTTCTCGATCAAAGATCTCAATACGGTCCCCTTGCCCGCTACCCTCCGAAAAATGCTTAACAATGGGTATCATCCCAATCGCAGCGGCGATTTGCAAGTGATCTTACTACCGGGTTATATCGATGCTTATGGTACCACCGGCACTACCCACGGCCTTTGGAATCCCTACGACTCTCATATTCCATTGCTGTGGTATGGATGGGGCATAAAAAAAGGAATTACCCAGCGAGAGGTGTACATGACCGACATTGCCCCCACCTTGGCCGCCCTGCTTCGCATACAAATGCCCAGCGGAAATATTGGAACCGTTATTACCGAAGTATTAAAATAGTAAAATGGAATTAAAGGAAAGATTCGAGCAAGCGGTTGCAAAAAGCAAGCTTCTCACCGAACGCCCCTCTAACGACGTGCTGTTACAACTTTATTCGCTTTACAAGCAAGCTACCGAAGGCGACAATACGCAAGAGGCCCCTTCGAATCCCTTCGATTTTGTAGCCCGCGCCAAGCATGATGCCTGGACCAATTTGCGAGGAAGATCTGCCGAAGAATGCATGCAAGAATACATCGACACGATCGCATCATTGTAAGAGGCTGCGGCACTACGCGCTAGTGAGCGACCGAACAATGGCACTAAACTCGCTGGCCACCAGCGATGCCCCTCCTACCAGGGCGCCGTCTACGTCGGGGCAAGCAAATAACTCATCGGCATTGGACGCCTTAACACTACCGCCGTACAAAATGGGAATTTGACCGGCCAGTGCTTCTCCATACTGACTAGCCAGTACGCTCCGTATATGCCTATGCATGGCCTGGGCTTGTTGACTACTAGCTGTACGACCCGTGCCAATAGCCCAGATGGGCTCATAAGCGATTACCGCCGAGGCCGCCTGATCGCTGCTTAACACAAAAAGAGCTTCTTGCAATTGTTTGGCCACATACTCATTTTGTTTTTCTTGATCGCGTATGGCCAGCGGCTCTCCGCAACAAAAGATCGGGCTTATCTTATTTTCGATACATCGAACTAATTTATCGGCCAGCACGGCATGGGTTTCGCCGTTGTACTCTCTTCTTTCGCTGTGTCCGACCAGGCAATACGCTATTTCCATAGCCTGCAGCATAACAGCCGATACTTCGCCCGTGTAAGCCCCAGCGGCCTTCTGATGGCAATTTTGAGCCGCCACGCTATAACCGATATGCCCTTTGACCAGCGCGCTTACCGATTGCAAGTAAGGAAAGGGAACGGCCAAGATGACTTGACAGGGATCGTTGACAGCTTCAATGGAGTCAACCAAAGCGTTGACCAGTTCTGTTGCCTCGGGCCAGGTTAAATTCATTTTCCAATTGGCAGCGGCTATCTTTTTGCGGGCGGTCATAGGTTAGAATTTTTTATAGATATTTTTAAGCAACTTTTTTTCGTACGCAGAGAGCGATTGTCCTTTTAACTGTTTCCAGCGATCAATGGTCAACAGTAATTCGGGCAAGCGGTACCGATCGATTCCCTCTTGACCCCAAGAAAAACTTGGAATATACCCCGGTGTCAGTCCTTGCCCCATCACATTACAACCGACTCCAATGATGGTACCGGTATTGATCGAGGTATTGATGGCTGTTTGCGAATAGTCGCCCATCATTACGCCGCATTTTTGCCCAGCCTCTTTTTCGCCTTGCGGCGTCCATACTTTTATTACAGAGGCGTTATTCTTGATATTAGAGTTGGTGGTTCCGGCCCCAAGGTTGCACCACTGCCCTATAACCGCGTCTCCGAGATATCCATCATGTGCCTTATTGCTAAACCCCAAAAGAATACTATGCTTGATCTCTCCGCCGACCGTACAATAAGGACCCACCGTGGTGGCGCCATAGAGACGGGTACCCATCTTAACACAGGCCCCTTTA
>VHBB01000006.1 GCA_016872155.1 Sphingomonadales bacterium | reverse complement strand
TCGACTTGCATGTATTAAGCCTGCCGCTAGCGTTCATCCTGAGCCAGGATCAAACTCTCCATTGTAAATGATGTTTGATACTGACATTTTAAAATTCTCAAGAGAAAATTAACGTGTCAAATCGAAATGTATTTCGCTTGACTTACCTATAGTTTCACTCTCGTACGAGACGAGAAGTGAGTGCTATTGTTTCCAAACTTTCAAAGATCTTTTGACCGTTACCGGCCACCCGTTTTTTGGAACGGGAGTGAAAAGGTAAGGGCCATAGTATTTCGACCAAATTTTTCAGTAGTTATTTTCCAACAACCCCTGTGTTATTCGGCATGAAAATCAATTTGTTTTCGAAAGAACTGGCTTCGTTTTTTTGAAGCGGAGGGCAAAGATAGTGCAATTCACAATACCCGCCAATTTTACTTGGCCCTACGTCTTTGTTTGCCAGCAGTTTTTCGATTCGTTATCAGAGAGCTGACCGCTTTTTTTCAAGCGGGGTCGCAAAGATAAGGGAGGTAATAGTAACCAACAAGAAAAAAAGTACAAAAATTGCTGATAATCAACGAAACATAAGCCAGACAAGGGTTATAGAGCAAAAAAAAATCGGCCCACCCCCGAAAAAATAGGCTCAATAGCGGACCTCTACCAGAAAAAGACCATGAGAAGGGGCTGCAAAACTGGCTCTGGTACAATCTTTTGCATCAATAATGGCCTGGAATTCCCCGATCGAGAGGGTTCCCCTTCCGACCTGGAGCATGGTGGCCACCAGGGCCCTGACCATTCCGCGCAAAAATCGGTTGGCCCGCACGCGGTAAACCAAGCCCTCCTCTTGTTGCCACCTCCATGTACTTTCCAATAGTGTGCAATCGAAGGTCTTGACCTGTGTATTGCGCTTCGAAAAAGAGGTAAAGTCTTGGTAGTGCATCAAGAGTGCAGCCGCCTCTTGCAACAATTCTCTATTGATGGTGTAGGGAAAGTACCAGGCCCGGTCTTGCAAAAAAGGATCTTTGCCGCGGTAAATAAAATACTCGTAGGTGCGGCTGAGCGCATCGAACCGACAGTGCGCTTCGTCGGCCACGGCCCGTACAGACCTTACCACTATATCGGCCGGAAGAATGGCATTGATCTTATAGACGAACTGCGGATGAAGGGCTGCGGCAAAATCAAAGTGAAAAAAATTCTGAAGAGCGTGCACCCCTGCGTCGGTGCGGGACGAACCCGTAAGCGCAACCGGCTCTCGTTGCAAGGTGCGAAAGGCTTGCTCTACTTCTTGCTGTATGGTGTTGGCATTTTCTTGCGATTGAAACCCACTGTAGGCTGTTCCTTTGTAGGACACCTCTAAAAAATAACGTGCCATTATTGAAACATCTCTTTAAATCGGTCGGCGGTAGCAGCGTTTTCAAATACCGACGTTAACTCCAGGTAACGCGTGCGCTCTACGGTAAGGGTCCAGGCTTCCAATAAAAAATCGTACCTGACCTCATCGGTGGTGAGCAACCGTGCAAGCGCTCTGACTTGCTCTATGGTGTAGCATCTGCCTTTTATAAAATCGCGGAGCACATTTACTTTAGACGTTTCCGATCGGGCTATCTGTACCTTACTAAGACATTCGTTGAACTCGGCCTCGGTAAGAATCGATTTGCAATAAGAAGGAACAACAATAGGTGCAGCTTGTTTGGGTTGGACCGGCTTCTCTTCTATCACAACAGGTTTTACTTCGTCAATGGCTTTTACTTCAGCAGCAGCCGGCTTGCTATTGGTTATGCGGGCTGGTGTAGAAGAATCGAGCAGCAGGGTACTATCACCGGAGGCCTTTGCCAATAGTGTTGCAAAATCGGACTGCCCAGCAGCAGAGGCCCTATTATTTTTTGAAGCTGTCGGCCTGTCTGCATAAGAAACAACAAGCGTATTCCAATCTAGCAATCCCCATCCTTTATCTCCGTAATCCTTAAACAAGTACCCCTGGTCGTTGCGCTGTGTCGTAACGCTAAAAGAATGATCGGGATAGTTTTGATTAGGAAAACGCAAGACAAACTGCAGCAAACTATCCGTAAGGTTGGGAATAATGATGTACCCGGATGACGAAGAACGAAACGTTTGATTCTTATACGTAATCAGAAAAGGTTGTGCCGGCTCTGCTTGTACGTACACAAAATAAGTTGACTGCGCCTGGGCCAGTAGCCCGCCTATTAGCAATAAGACGATCAATAAAGAGCGTTGCATAAAATTGAAATTACCATTTACCTCCGGCCCCACCGCCTCCAAAACTACCCCCGCCGAAACCACCAAAGCCTCCTCCGCCAAAACCACCCCCGCTACCGAGACCGCCGCCCCCAAAGCCACCCCCTCCTAACCACATACCTCCTGTCCATCCTCCAAATCCTCCTCCTCTTCTACGACCACCCCTACCACGAGAACCGCCCCCAAATAACATTGACAAAAGTAAGAGCACTACCAAGATTACGACCGGATGAATTTCACTTTCTCCTTTTTTCTTACGGTTTGCAGGCGCCTTGTACTCGCCGGCCGCTGCCTTTACCAACGAGAGAACGGTCTGCTCGAGCCCCCGATAGTATTGTCCCTCTTTGAAATTGTAAATAATATCGTTTTCTACAATAGACTTAGCGACCACATCGGGGATGGCCCCTTCCATGCCATAGCCGGTAGCAATGTAGGCATCGCGATTGCCCGTCTCGCCCCCGGTAGCGATCAAGATCACAACGCCATTATTGAATTGCTTGCTGCCCACTCCCCAGCTTCTGCCAAGGGCAGTGGCATATTCGTTGGCTGTATAATCTTGTAAACTCTCAACGATCACCACACAGATCTGCGTAGAGGTGCTGTCGTCGTAGGCTACCAATATTTTTTCTAATTGATCGGCCTGCGGAGCGGTGAGAAACGATTTATCCGAAGTAAGATCGTTGTACAATACCGCAGGAGAAGGACGGGGCGGCAATACCGATTCGATCTGCGCAAAAAGCAAATGTGCAGCGAACAATAGTCCCAAAAACAAAACCGCTTTTCTCATGATCTTCCAAATAAGATATCGTCGGACAATTCGTTTCGGTCGGCGCTGCCGTCGTATGGAAAATGATGATGCAAGGCCTCGCCTGTGGCTTCGACGCAACCAAGCAGCCCCTGCAAATAATCTTCTTTTTTAAAAAGCCCTAACATGGCTTGTACCCGCTCTTGCCAATACAGAGGATCCAGTTTTTCATGAATGCCCTGATCGCCCCAAACCGCTACTTGGTGATCTTCTGTAGCCAAATAGATCAACACGGCATTGCGCTGTTGAGTCTGTTGCATGCCGGTAGAAAAAAAGATCTCGGCAGCCCGGTCAGCAGCATCCACATAGCGGCAACGACGCTCCAAAAAAACTCGAATCTCTCCGCTGGTGCGCTGCTCGGCCAGTCGGATGGCCTGCATCAACTGCGCTTGCTGCGCTTCGTTCAGCAAGGGCTTGGGGGATGTAAAAAAAGAAAACAAACGCAATGCTTACTGCAGGTTGAATTTGATGTCGGGCGCCTTTTCGGATCCTTTGTCGGCTTCGTAGTACGCCTTCTCGCTAAATCCAAAGAGACCGGCCAGCAGGTTGCCTGGAAAACGCTTTACGCTTAGGTTGAATGTTTCGACCGCTTTATTATAATCCTGACGCGCTACGTTGATACGATTTTCGGTTCCCTCGATCTGCGTTTGAAAATCCTGAAAGGCCTTGGTGGTCTTTAGATCGGGATATTGCTCGAACGAAGCAATCAAGCGACTAAATGAACCTTGCAAATTAGCCTGTGCTTGTTGGTAGGCTTGCAAGGTGGCAGGGTCATTGATATCGATCTTTACCTGTGTGGCGGCCGCACGGGCCTCGACCACTGCATTAAGGGTTGATTTTTCGAAATTGGCAGAGGCCTCTACGGTCTTGATAACAGAGCCATACAAATCGGTGCGACGCTGGTAATTGGTCTCTACATTGCTCCATGATTTCTTTACGCCCTGTTCTCCGGTCACAAATCCGTTGTAGGCATTGCAACCCCAAAAAGCAAAAAGCAAAAAGACACCCAACACCGCCAATAATGTAATCGTTGATCCTTTCATAGGTTTTTATTTTGAAATGTGAAATTACAGCAAAAACAGAGAGTGGCCGATCATGGGCCGGGTGTATCAAGAAATTTAACAGACCGCCTACCCTGTAACGGCCGCGATACCGGGCAGTACTTTTCCTTCGAAATACTCCAGCATGGCGCCGCCTCCGGTCGATACATAACTCACCTGATCGGATAACTTGAACTGGTTGATCGCCGCTACGGAATCTCCACCACCGACAAGAGAAAATGCACCTGTTTGGGTTGCGCTCGCCACTGACAACGCGATAGACTTGGTCCCTTCCTGAAAGGCAAGCATTTCAAAAACGCCCATAGGACCGTTCCATAAAATGGTCTTGGCGGCAGCAATAACCTGTCCAAACTGCGCACGAGCGGCAGGGCCAATATCCAGCCCCATCCATCCAGCAGGAATCTGACCGCTGGGTGCCACACTCGTTTCGGCATCCGCTGCAAAACGGTTGGCAATAACACTGTCTTGGGGCAAATGAATTCGCACTCCTTTTTGAGCTGCTTTGTCGAGCAGCTGCGCTGCCAGCGGCAGACGATCGTCCTCACAAAGAGAGTTACCGATAGCGCCCCCTTGCGCTTTAAAAAAAGTATACGCCATTCCCCCACCTATAATAATATCGGTGGCGCGTTCTAATAAATTTTCGATAATCAAGATCTTATCACTCACCTTGGCTCCTCCAATAATGGCCACAAAAGGACGCGCTGCCTGGTGCAATACGCGTTGGGCGCTGGCCACCTCGGCTTCCATCAATTTTCCAAATAACCGCTGTTCGGGTAAGAACTCGTTTGCCATTACAGCCGTTGAGGCATGCGCCCGGTGTGCCGTTCCAAAAGCGTCATTGACCCAAACCGTACCCAAGCGGGCCAGCTTGGCGGCAAACGCAGCATCCCCTTTTTCTTCTTCTGAATAAAATCGGAGATTTTCTAATTGTAACACTTCGCCCGGCTTCAATGATGCAGCCAAATCTGCAGCCTGCGCCCCAATACAGTCATCGGCAAAATAAACAGGTGTGCCGGGTAATAAATTGATGAGATGCTGTAACAGATGACGCAATGAGTATTTATCGGTGGGGCCCTCTTTAGGACGACCCAGGTGACTCATTAAGATCACAGCGCCACCCTGCTGTACAATATGGTTGATGGTAGGCAACGCCGCACGCATGCGCGTATCGTCCGTTATCTGCAGGTCTTTGTTAAGCGGCACATTAAAATCGACACGCACGAGGGCCTTTTGACCCTTAAAAGAAAAAGAATCAAAAGCGATCATTGGCTTTACTTGATAAGTTTAGCAAAGTAACTGACCGTGCGAACCAGCTGACTTACATAACTCATTTCGTTATCGTACCAGCTTACTGTTTTTATTAATTGCTGATCGCCAACTGTCATCACTTTAGTCTGGGTCGCATCGAAGAGCGAACCAAAATTGATACCAATGATGTCTGTACTTACCAGCTCTTCTTCTGTGTAGCCGAACGATTCGTTCGAGGCGGCCTTCATGGCAGCATTGATCTGCTCAACGCTGGTTTTTCTCTGTAGCACAGAAACCAGTTCTGTCAACGATCCGGTAATCGTGGGAACGCGCTGGGCGCCCCCGTCGAGTTTGCCCTTTAATTGGGGTAATACCAACCCGATCGCCTTGGCAGCACCGGTGCTATTGGGCACGATATTGGCCGCCGCCGCGCGGGCACGACGAAGATCTCCTTTCGGATGCGGCGCATCGAGCGTATTTTGGTCGTTGGTATAGGCATGGATCGTGGTCATGATACCCGTAATAATGCCATATTGCTCATCGAGCACCTTGGCCATCGGCGCCAAACAGTTGGTAGTACAAGAAGCACAAGAGATGATCGTTTCGGAGCCATCCAAAATTTGATGGTTTACATTGTACACGACCGTCTTGAGATCGCCCGTGGCCGGAGCAGAGATCACGACTCGCTTAGCACCGGCCTTTATATGCGCCTCGGCCTTTTCTTTATCGGTAAAAAATCCGGTGCACTCCAGCACCACATCAACCTGGTGCTGCCCCCAAGGGATTTGAGCAGGGTCTTTTTGCGCATAGATCTTAAGCACATCACCATTGACTACAATAGCGTCTTCGGTAGCCTTGACCTCGGCATTGAATCTGCCTTGCGCACTGTCGTACTTGAGCAAGTGAGCAAGAACTGCAGGACTGGTAAGGTCGTTGATGGCGACTACATCGATTCCTTGCAAATTGTAGATCTGACGATACACCAGCCGTCCAATGCGGCCAAAACCGTTGATGGCAACTTTGATAGAACTCATGGCAAAAAATTTTGAGGCACAAAAGTACTGGAACGGGATCGATTTTCAGATGAGGATTTCTACTAATTCTCCCATTTCCAGGGCCTATTTACGCTTAAAAACATTTTGCCAAACAGCGCACCCACCCTATCTTTGCCGTCCCTAAAACGGCCCGTTCGTCTAAGGGCTAGGACACCACCCTTTCACGGTGGTGATACGGGTTCGAATCCCGTACGGGCTACAAAGCCTTGCAGCGAAGATGCAAGGCTTTTTTTATGCGAAGACTCGAATCAAGCTTGCTTGATGGAGCGGCTGAGCGTAAAAAAAGCCGGGCACCGCGGTAGCGGTGCGAAGGCTTTGGGTACATCAAATGCGAAGGGGAGCACGAAGTAATCCCCTTACTGACTTTAATAAATTCCATCTTGTTGTTGCTTTCAGCAAAAAAACGGAGTTGATTAAAATCCAACTCCGCTTTGTAATCTTATGTTATCAAACTACTATTGTATCATCACCTTATAAGTCCCCTTCCCTGCTTGAAGGATGTAATTACCCGCTGCAAAATGAGATACCGGAATTTCATGGCGACCGGCAGGTAATACTCCTTTCCAAACCACAACTCCTTGCATATTTACTAAACGTAGTTCCTGACGCTCTGTAAGGTTGACACGCAACACATCACTTGTAGAGTTAGGATATAATACCAAATCAGATGCAGCTTCGGGGTATTCAATTCTAATTACTTTACTGTAGCTGAACTTGCCATCCAAATCGCGCTGCAATATGCGGTAGTAATGCTGTGTACTAATCTTAAACGGCCCCTGATGTAGATATTGATAGTTGCGCACTGTATTGCTGTTACCTGCCGCAGGTAAAGTGCCCACTGCTGTCCATTGCTGTGCATTGATGCTGTGTTGCACTTGGAAGTCCTGTGTGTTTTGTTCTGATGAGGTTGACCAGTTTAACTCAACATCCTGAGCCACTTTTTTACCCGTAAAGCTGAGCCAGGTAACGGGGAGAATGGAGTTCAAACCCGAAGAGGCGCAACCTGAACCGGCAGTGTTTATCGCTCTAATCCTAACTTGATAAGACTGGCCTCCCGAAAGTCCTGTAATAGTAAGTGGATTGCTCGTAGATGCGGGCGAGCGGGTTACCCAGCTCGATCCATCATTGATAGAATACTCATAATTGGTAATTGCAGATGACCCTATGTCGGAGGGAGCTGTAAAACCTATTGTTGCTTGTGTGGAGGATGTGCGTGTAAGGCTAGTAATGCTTGGGGCTCCAGGAGCTAGTGCATATGAACTCGTTAGAACCTGGTTGATGCCACTTGAAACCGTTTCAGAAACAGCAACAAATAATCCGTTGCCAAAAGTGACGGCGTACAAGTAACCAATAGAGGCAGGTGTGGTCCGTATGGACCAATTAACACCATCTTGGCTGGTCATCACTCGATTATCATTGCCAGTGGAAGAGACAGCTACGAATGACCCATTGCCGTAGGTAATATCTGACCAGTTATTCACTGCGGCGGATATGCCCAAGCTCCATGAAATACCATCTGTACTAGTCAACACAGCCCCATCACCAGAGACCGCCACAAAGCGATTGTTGCCGAAAGTGACACCTTGCCAAACATTATTAGGTATGGATGTGCCCAAACTCCAAGTAGTACCATTAGGACTGGTCATCACGCGATTAGCGCCATTACTGGAAAAAGCTACAAATAGCCCATTGCCGAAAGTTACACTAAGCCATTGATTATCGGCAGCGGATGTACGAGAGGTCCAGGTAATACCATCTGGACTCGTCATCACACGATTTCCAGTGCCATCTCTAGAGACAGCCACAAAAAGATTGTTGCCGAAAGTTACACTACGCCAATCATTATTTGCGGCAGATGTGCGCGAGGTCCAGGTAATTCCATCATCACTAGTCATCACTGCGCCATCGCCAGAAACCGCCACAAAGCGATTATTGCCAAAAGTTACACTACGCCATTGCTTATCGGCAGCGGATGTACGAGAGGTCCAGGTAGTACCATTTGGACTCGTCATCACACGATTTCCAGTACCATTTCTAGAGACAGCCACAAAAAGGCCATTTCCAAAGGTAACGTCGTACCAATAATTATTTGATGCGGCAGAAGAATACGATGTCCAGCCCACGGGTTGAGCCCCTCTTGGAGTAGCCACTACTTGCGAAGAGGCTACTCCGCCTCCATTAATGTTTACTGCCCTGATCTTTATAGTATATTGGGTACATGTGGTAAGACCAGAAATCGTAAGCGGGCCAGACGTTCTTGCAGGAGAAAAGGGTGTCCAGTTGCCATTATTCAGCGAGTACTCGTAATTGGTTATCGCAGAGCCTCCATTGTTTCCAGGCGCAGTGAAATTTAAATTTACCGACTCAATATAAGCTTCGGCCGATAGTCCAGTTGGTGCACTAGGGGTTGATTGGGAAAATATAGTTGCACTATTTAGGAAAAAATATGCTGTAACAATTAGTTTAAAAAACGATTTCAATTTCATGATTTTCGCATTATTGATAACGCTAAACATTTAAATACCCTAAACTTTTAGCGCGACTGTCCATTAAACTTATTTTAAATCATAAAGAAGTCAAAAATACTTTCATTTTATTTATTGAAATAAAATGAATCCAACCTTTCTATAAATTTTTTCCAACTGATGCTAACAAAGTTGCTCTTAGTAGATAAATTGATCTGAATAAGATGGTATCCGAAAAAAGCGAAGCCGAATAAAATCCAACTCCGCTTTCTAATCTTTTACTAGCTAACTAGTTTTGAATCATAATTCTATAAGACCCCATACCTGCTGGAAGGATGTTATACCCGTTGCAAATTGGGATACCGGAATTTCATGGCGATAATTCAAATTATCTTTTTCAATGACATCATCATGCCTGAATAAGATGAGTTTAAAATTTTTCTAGAATAGAACTTGCACCCTCAGCTATCTTACTCTTAATCAGCCCCCTTAGGGCTCCAAAGCCGGGCACCCCGCCACCAGTGATTTTAATCACATTCGTTTTTTTAAAAAAAAGCCCCCTTAAATTTGCATCCCGCATAACCAAATATCCATGGAAAACAACACACCGCACAGCAAGGCCTCGTACAACGTAAACAGCGAAAGTAAATGCCCCTTTTCAGGAGGTACCATTAAAAAAGGGGCCGGCAGCGGAACATCAAACCGCGACTGGTGGCCGCACCAATTAAAATTGAATATTCTTCGCCAACATACGGCTGCCTCTAATCCGATGGGAGCCAATTTCAATTACGCGAAAGAGTTCTTGTCGCTCGATCTGCAGGCCGTCAAAAAAGATATCATGAAAGTGATGACAGACTCGCAAGAGTGGTGGCCGGCCGACTATGGTCACTATGGCCCCTTCTTTATCAGAATGGCTTGGCATAGTGCCGGAACCTATCGTATCGGTGACGGTCGCGGCGGTGCAGGGGCAGGCACCCTTCGTTTTGCACCACTGAACAGTTGGCCCGACAATGCCAATCTCGATAAGGCACGTTTATTACTGTGGCCTGTTAAAAAGAAATACGGAAAAAAATTATCGTGGGCCGATCTGATGATATTGACCGGCAACTGTGCACTCGAATCGATGGGATTTAAAACCTTTGGTTTTGCCGGTGGACGCGAAGACGTGTGGGAACCCGAAGAAGACGTTTACTGGGGCTCAGAAAGAGAATGGCTGGGCGATAAACGCTACACGGGTGACCGCGAGTTAGAAAATCCCTTGGGGGCCGTACAAATGGGATTGATCTATGTAAATCCCGAAGGGCCCAACGGAAATCCCGATCCGATCGCTTCGGCGCGCGATATACGTGAGACGTTCGGAAGAATGGCCATGAACGATGAAGAAACCGTTGCCTTGATCGCCGGTGGACACACCTTCGGAAAGACACATGGTGCCGCAGACCCTACAAAATATGTAGGACCCGAACCCGCTGGCGCTAGTATCGAAGAGCAATCTACGGGATGGAAAAATAGTTTTGGAAGCGGACATGGCGTCAACACGATTACCAGCGGACTCGAAGGAGCCTGGACCACGACCCCCATTCAATGGAGTAATAATTACTTCGAAAATCTATTCGGCTTTGAGTGGGAACTCACCAAAAGCCCTGCCGGCGCTCACCAATGGAAACCAAAGGGCAATGCCGGAGCAGGTTCAGTGCCCGATGCACACGATGCCTCAAAAAAGCATGCACCGATGATGCTGACCACCGACCTGGCTTTGCGCTACGACCCCCTCTATGGCCCGATCTCCAAGAGATTTTACGAAAACCCCGATCAGTTTGCGGACGCCTTTGCTAGAGCTTGGTTTAAATTAACGCATCGTGATATGGGCCCTCGTGCCCGTTACCTCGGCAGCGAAGTGCCAAAAGAAGTGTTGGCTTGGCAAGATCCCGTTCCTGCGGTAGATCACGATCTGGTGGATGCGGCCGACATCGCAGGTCTTAAAAAAGAAATAGTGAATAGCCGTCTGAGCGTTTCTGCACTGGTAACAACAGCCTGGGCCTCGGCCTCTACCTTTAGAGGTTCCGATAAAAGAGGGGGCGCCAATGGAGCGCGCGTGCGACTGGCTCCCCAAAAGTATTGGGAGGTTAATAATCCGGCGCAACTCAGCGAGGTACTTTCAACACTCGAGAGCATTCAACAAGCGTTTAACAACAAACAAAAAGGAAATAAAAAAATATCACTGGCCGATCTGATCGTGTTGGGAGGATCTGCCGCTATAGAAAAAGCAGCACTGGGTGCCGGACATCAGGTTATCGTTCCTTTTACGCCCGGACGAACCGATGCCACCGAGGCACAAACCGATGTGACTTCTTTTGCAGTCTTAGAACCGGTGGCCGACGGATTTAGAAACTTTAAAAAGAAAGGACAGCAAGCCGCTGCAGAAGAACTGCTTATTGACAAAGCGCAATTGCTAACGCTAACCGCTCCTGAGATGACTGTACTTGTAGGAGGGATGCGTGCATTGGGCGCTACCTACAATGGATCGAATGTTGGCGTACTGACCCAAAGACCCCAACTACTCACCAACGACTTTTTTGTTTCGTTGCTCGACATCAATACAACTTGGAAAAAATCGGGGCAAGACGAAAATCTATTTGAGGGAACCAACCGACGTACGGGAGCCTTGCAATGGACAGCCAGTCGCGTCGATCTTATTTTTGGATCGAACGCCGAATTGCGTGCACTGGTCGAGGTATATGCATGCGAAGACGGAGAAGATAAATTCGTAGAAGATTTTATCGCGGCCTGGAACAAGGTCATGAACCTGGACCGTTTTTAAGTATCAACAAGGCCCGGCATTTTCGTATGCAGTAAGTGACAAGGTAAATGCAGATCTAAAAATTATGGGTGGCATCACGTCAGCTCATTCACCCGACATAAGAACGAATGGGTTCTTGTTAGCCGACGAAGACTGGGTAACCGCTGCTGTTTTTCAGGTACATCAACCCCCGGTTTAAAATTGACGTAAGCAGTGGTGGGCAAGAGATCAAAAGACAACAAATGTCAACGCTGAATCTTACCTGCGGAGTGGGTGTAAGATTCTAGAATTTGGCTGTACTTTTGCCAAAATTAATTTTCGGCTATGATCGACGCACTTATTCCGCTCTTATCGCTGATCGCCCTTGAGGTCATCTTAGGAATAGACAATATTATATTTATCTCGATACTGGCCGATAAGCTCCCGGAAGCCCAACGTAACAAGTTGCGCTACTGGGGGCTTTCGCTGGCTATGATCATGCGACTGGTACTGCTGGCCTTTATTGCCTGGATCTTAAAACTCGATAAAGAACTCTTTCGGTTTCAGGACATTTCCTTTAGTGGCAAAGCGATCATTTTGATAGTGGGAGGATTGTTCTTGATCTATAAAAGCACCCGAGAGATCTATCACAAAACAGAGTTGGCCAATGACCCTCGCCAAACGCAAAAGGCTGCCGGAGGTTTCTCTCGACTGCTGGGAGAGGTGATCGTACTCGATCTGGTATTCTCTATAGACTCCATTATTACCGCAGTAGGTATGGTACAAGAATTATGGGTCATGTACACGGCGGTTATCGTTACCGTCATGATCATGCTGGTAGCATCAGCGCCGATCAGCGCCTTTATTCAAAAGCATCCCTCGTTCAAGATACTGGCCCTTTGCTTTCTGCTGATGATAGGCGTGGCACTTCTCGCTGACGGATTAGGCTTTCACATTCCGAAAGGTTACATCTACTTCTCGATGGCCTTTGCTTTCTTGGTCGATATTATACAGATGAAGACCATCAAGCCGGCTGTAAAACAGTAGCGAAAGTTTTGCTTTCTTTAGCGTGCCGGTCTCACCAGGCGGCCTGCCTATTTTTTTCTAAAGTAAATACGAATGGGCACCCCGGTAAACTGAAATTGCTCCCGAAGTTGATTTTCTAGATAATTACGGTAAGGCGTTTTGATGTCTTCCGGAAAATTACAAAAGAAGGCGAACGAAGGCGTAACGGTCGGCAATTGCGTAATAAACTTGATCTTGATAGGATGCCCTCTGACTACTGGCGGATGATAGGCCTCTATGGCTTTACCGATTACATTGTTAAGCAAGGCCGTGTTCACTTTTCGCTTTCTGTTCTCGTATACCTCCAGGGCTGTTTCGATCGATTTAAAGATCCGGGTCTTTTCGAGGGCAGAGATAAAGAGTATCGGTACGTCACTAAAGGGAGCCAACCTTTTCTTTAATTCTTTTTCGTAGGTAACGGCCGTGTTGGTTTGTTTAGCGACCAGATCCCACTTGTTGACCAGTACGACGACCCCTTTCCCTTTCTTCGAAGCAAGACTAAAAATAGAGAGGTCTTGTGCGGTAATCCCTTTTTCGGCATCCAACAGCAATAGACATACATCGGCTTCGTCCATGGCTTTGATGGCACGAATGACCGAATAGAACTCAAGATCTTCATGCACTTTTGACTTACGTCGAATACCGGCCGTGTCGATGAGTACAAATTCCTTTTGAAAAAGATTATAGTGGGTGTGAATGGTATCACGCGTTGTGCCGGCCACATTGCTCACGATCGTGCGCTCTTGCCCGATCAGAGCATTCAGCAAAGAGGATTTGCCGGTGTTGGGCTGTCCGATAATGGCAAACTTCGGAAGGGCTGCCATCTCTTCGTTTTGGGCAGCATCATCATCGCTAATTAGTGCGGTGATCGCATCTAGCAACTCACCGGTTCCACTTCCGCTGGCTGCCGCTATAAAGAAGACTGGCTCCATACCCAGTGAATAAAACTCAGACGCCTCTAGTAAGCGGTCGTTATTGTCGACCTTATTGACCGTTAGAAAGACCGGCTTGGTACTCTTTCTCAGTACAGCGGCCATTGCATCATCAAGATCGGTAAGTCCGGTGGCCGCATCGACCAAAAAGACAATGGCCTGGGCCTCTTCGACGGCGACCAGGACCTGCTTGGCGATCTCTTTTTCGAACATATCCTCACTTCCATGTACAAATCCACCGGTATCGATCACATTAAAGGTCTTGCCATTCCAATCCGCAACCCCATACTGACGATCACGAGTTACTCCGCTCACATCATCTACAATGGCCTTTCGCTGCTCGAGCAAACGATTGAACAAGGTGCTTTTTCCTACATTGGGCCTACCGACTATGGCTACCGTAAATGACATGTGCGACTATTTTTAATATCCGTATTCCTTTAAGTAAAGCTCGTTGTCACGCCACTTGGGCTTGACCTTTACAAAGAGTTCAAGATATACTTTTTGTCCTATGAATGATTCAATACTTTTTCGTGCCGCGGTACCGATCTTTTTGATCATGGTACCGCCTTCACCGATCAAAATGACTTTTTGGGTCTCTCGTTGCACAACAATATCGGCCGTAATACGCGTCAACTCTTTCTTTTCGCGGTATTCCCGAACGGAGACCGCCGTATGGTAGGGTAACTCATCTTGCGTAAGTGAGTATAGCGTTTCTCTGATCAACTCGCTTACAAAAAAACGGGTCTGCAGATCACTTATATCCTCGGCATTGAAATAAGGATCTGCATCGGGAATATAAGCAAGAAGCGCATTGATCAGTTTCTTTCGAGGTATACCGGAGAGAGCCGACAAGGTAATGACCTCACGGGCATACGAAGCCTTCGAAAAAAAAGAGACCCCCTCTTCGATCTTCTCTTTTGGCAACAGATCGATCTTATTGAAAAGTACGACAGCCGGGACCTTTAATTGCAGCGATTCAAAAATCGCGTGTGCCGCTTGCCAGTCATCGCGTCCATCGACCAGCAACAAAGCCAGGTCGGCATCTTCGAGTGCACTACGCACGGCCTCCATCATTTTCTCGTGCAGCTTGTACCTGGGCGTAATAATACCGGGCGTATCGGAAAAGACCAATTGATAGCGCTCGGTGGTAAGGATCCCCTTAATGCGATGACGAGTGGTCTGAACCTTCGGAGAGACAATAGCCAGCTTCTCTTCCATCAACGCATTGAGAAGAGTACTCTTGCCGGCATTGGGCAATCCAAAAATATTTACAAATCCTGCCTTCATAGGTGCAAAAAATGCGGACCACTACGCTAATTAAAAAGTCCGCCGGGTGAGGCGGACTGGCTGTTGCGAAGGGGAGGATCGAACTCCCGACCTTTGGGTTATGAGCCCAACGAGCTACCGCTGCTCTACTTCGCGATATGGCGCAAAGCTATGGCCTTTTTTTGTTTTTTCCTAACTTTGACTGCTACAAGTTTCCCGGGGTGTTTCCGACTGCGGTCGGTCACTGAGATCAAACCCGTTGAACCTGGTCAGGGTAATGCCTGCGAAGGGAAGGATATCGATAACGTTCCTCTTCTGCATCGCGTTCCCTCTTATTTTTTATCCTTAACAAGTAAAAAAATGAAGAGGATTTTTTTTGTTCTGTGCATGACATCACTGCTCTTTCAAACAGAAGCGCAGGTAATCGAGAAAAAAGAGGCGGAGACTAGCGACAGCTTTTATTGGCTGACCCCAGCCGATGTACGGGCCGTTAGGGCGGGCGAAAACACACCCTTTACCCGCACGAACCTAAATAAAAAACAGATCCAGGCGCTAAACCTCGGTGCCGATATTCCGTTCGTGTTGCAATCGACACCATCGGTAGTCGTGCACTCCGATGCCGGAAACGGTATTGGCTACACCGGCATTCGCATACGAGGTACCGACGCCACCAGAATCAACATTACCTTAAACGGGGTCCCCTTTAACGATGCCGAGAGTCAAGGAACTTTTTTTGTCAACCTGCCCGATTTTCTATCGTCAACCAACAGCATCCAGATTCAGCGGGGGGTGGGCACCTCTACCAATGGCACAGGAGCCTTTGGAGCCAGCATTAACTTTAGCACGCATGATCCACAACCCCAAAAATACCTGGAACTAAGCAACAGCTATGGATCTTTCCATTCTCGCAAGCATACGCTTAAAGGGGGTACCGGTTCGATCAAAGGATTCAGCACAGACATAAGGCTCTCGTCCATTCAAAGTGACGGATTTATCGACAGAGCCTTTAGTGACCTCCGATCCTTTTATCTATCGAGTGCCTATCAACAAAAAAATACAAAGGTTCGGCTAACGATCTTTTCGGGCAAGGAGCAAACCTACCAGGCCTGGTACGGAATCTCTGAGGCCGATCTAGGTAGCGGTAACAGAACTATCAACTATGCCGGTACGGCGCGGCCGGTCGCGCCCTACGAAAACGAAACGGACAATTATACCCAAACACACTATCAACTTTTTGCCGAAGAACGTCTCTCTGACAAATGGCAATTGAGCACCACCCTGTTTTTGACCCGTGGAAAAGGATACTACGAGCAGTACCGGGCCAACGAAAAATATGAGCGTTACGGACTCTCGGCCCCCCTTGTCAATGGCAACTTACAAACCAGGTCCGATTTTATCAGACAACTTTGGCTGGATAATTATTTTTTCGGGCAGCAAATGAATCTTCGGTACCAAACCAAAAAAACAGAATGGATGATGGGCTCCCATCTTTCTACGTATAACGGTGACCACTATGGAAAATTGATCTGGGCCACCTACGGACTTCCTTCGGGAAATTCCTGGTACAACAACAAGGCCTTAAAAAAAGATAGGGCCCTTTATGTAAAGCAGCAAACAGCGGTAGCCAAGAACTGGTTTGCCTTCTATGATATTCAGTTCAGACAGGTCGGCTACGATGTCGATGGATTTAGAGACAATCCGGGCCTAGCTGTCAATACCCACTTTAATTTTCTGAACCCAAAACTTGGTATTACCTACCGAAAAAAAGAATGGCGTACTTACCTATCGTATAGTAGAGGAAACAAGGAGCCCAATCGAGATGATTTTGAGGCCGGCCAGGCGCAACGCCCCCTACATGAACAGCTGCACGACATCGAGGCAGGGATCGAAAGGCAAAACTCAACGTACCAATGGAGCATTACCGGCTATTACATGCACTATAAAAATCAATTGGTGCTGACCGGAAAGATCAATGATGTGGGCGCCTATACCCGATCGAACGTTGCGGTCAGCTACAGAACCGGTGTTGAGTTACAAGGGCAACTTCAGATACTATCTTGGCTACAAGCCAGTGCCAACCTTTCGTTAAGCAGCAACCAAGTAAAGGACCTCGAAGAATTCATTGATGATTATGACCAGGGCATTCAAGTTCGCACTGTATATGCCCGCTCTACCCTGGCCTTCTCTCCTGCCTGCATCGGTAATGGCACAGTGACCATAACGCCATTTAAAAACAGCAGCCTTTCGCTGAATAGTCGCTACGTAAGCAGACAGTATCTCGACAATACAGCCATGGTGGCCAAAAGTCTAGACCCCTTCTTTGTGCAAGACCTGCACCTACGCTACAGCCATACAGGAAAAAAAAGTAGAGAGTGGAGCATCAATGCCACTATCAACAATCTGCTCGATACCCGCTACGAACCCAATGGCTACACCTTTAGTTACATTACAGGCGGGCAACGAACAACAGAGAATTATTACTTTCCAATGGCGGGAATCAATTATATGCTGGGGCTTACGATTCGATTGTAAACGACCGAAGGAGACAACAGGCCATCCTCATTTACCAACTTGCTGTTGCCAGGCCAACATTCCTCCTACCAGGTTGCGGGTATGCTTGTACCCGAGCGCATCGAGAAACATACAGGCCATCATACTTCGCTGTCCGCTGCGGCAATGAATAATCACTTCATCTTCTTTATGGTCTTCGAGTTCATCCAGTTGCATGGATTGAATCTTACCCAGCGGAATCAGCGTAGCTCCGATGTTAAATTCGGCGTACTCATGAGGCTCGCGGCAGTCGATGATGGTCATCTTTTCGCCACTGTCCATCCGGCGCTTTAGTTCTTCTACGGTAATTGTATCCATAAATAAATAAATAATTAATTATTTAAAGTATCGATTACAGGGCGATCGGCACCGATCCAGATATCGATCAATTGGCCGGGTCTAATTTTTACAGGAAGCCCATCCTCATCCAGCCGGGCCGGACTTTGCCGGTAAATAAAGCCAGACAAGGTATCCCGAAGACCGGCATCTAGTACAATGGTCCCAAAACCGAGTCGACTGCTATCTATAATGGCTTTTGCAGCCGCGTAATTCAACCCGATCAAACCGGGCACCCCAATGGGCTGATCGCCGATTCCATCACCCAATACCAAGGTGATCAAACTTCCTTTTCGAATACGGGTTCCGGCAGCAATAGGAGCTCCGTTATAGCGCTGCTCCAACACGGCATTGCGGGCAAAGTCGGGTCGAAAAAGCGTATCGCCGACATTGAGGTCCATAGTGCCCAATACAACTTCTGCATTGCGAAAACTATATCCGATCAGGTTGGGCATTTCGACCAATGGCGGATCGACACTACGAACGATCAACAGAATGGTACGATTCGACTTGACCACCTCGTCGGCATCGGGAATTTGCTTGATGATCTGTAGCGGAGGTACCGTATCTACATAGACCGAATCTTGGATCTCGTATTCAAATCCCGCTTTTTCGAGCAATAGCTTGGCCTCTTCAAAACTTTTACCGGTAAGATTCGGCACAGTGGAGGCGTTGCCATGCCCCGTTACCCATCCCAACGAAAACAAGAAAAAACCAAATAACAACAGGGCCAACAGAAGTCCTACCACCATGTTAAACCCTAATGACCGCTTGGTAATAAAATCGAACATGCCGATTACGATTGGGTTGAAGAGAATATGCAATCAAGTAAGAGCGCCTCGTAAAACGAGCGCAGGGTCCAACCCATGCTCCGAACTTGTTGGGGAATAATACTGGCTTCGCTCTGGCCGGGAATGGAGTTCAACTCGAGCATATAGGGTCGCTGTTCTTTTTCGTTATAAATAAAGTCGATTCGAACGACCCCATGGCAATTGAAAGCCCGGTAAACTTGTTGAGCAGCCTGTCTAATCTTCTTGGCCATGAGCTCATCGATCTCGGCTGGAGTGGTCTCGGTAGATTTTCCCTGGTATTTGGCTACAAAATCAAAAAAGGGCATATCAGCATCGGCCTTTACTTCGGTAATCGGCAGTACAGTAAGTGAACCCGCCTTGCTAAAAACACCCACTGTAAACTCCCTTCCCTGGATCATCTCTTCGACAAGCACCTGGTCATCTTCGGCAAAGGCCTTTTGGAGGGCAGCTTGCAGGGCAGGCCCCGACTGCTCTACCTTAGACATACCAATGCTCGATCCGCCATTGTTGGGCTTTACAAATACAGGAAAGTGTAATGAGGCCAACCGCTGCTCCGCATCTTCGCTGTTTCCCTTGACCAGCAATACCGAATTGGCTACGGCAACACCGGCCGCTGCGGCCACAGCCGTTGCATAGCGTTTATTGAACGTTAGGGCCGACGTAGTGGCATCACAACCCGTGTAGGGAATACCCAACATATCAAAATAGCCCTGCAGTTTTCCATCTTCGCCCGGCGTTCCATGCATGGCAATAAAGATGGCATCGAACTGCAAACGCTGGCCACCGATCGTTACCGAAAAATCATCTTTGCAAACTGGAGTGCGTTGCTCTTCATCACCCACATGAAACCAACCGGCACGGGTAATATCGATCCAATGCACCTCGAACAGCGCCGGATCGAGGTGCTGACGAATGGTGCCAGCGGTACGATACGAAATAACTGATTCTCCGGAGTAACCGCCGGTAACCAGTGCTATTTTTTTGGAACTCATGGGCGAAGTAAGGGAACTAAATATGGAGCTTTTCTTTTTTCTCCATCAGTTGATCTACGGTCTCTTTGTATAATTCGTCGGGCACACAGCAATCAACAGGACAAACCGCTGCACATTGTGGCTCTTCATGAAAGCCCTGGCACTCGGTGCACTTGTTGGGAGTAATGTAATAGGTATCGGCGGCAATGGGGTGATTCTTTTGACCCGCATCTACCACCGATCCGTCCATAAGGGTAAAGGACCCCTTTACCGTAGTGCCATCGGCAATGGCCCATTCCACTCCTCCTTCGTAGATCGCGTTATTGGGACACTCGGGCTCGCAGGCACCGCAGTTTATACATTCTTCTGTTATCTTGATTGCCATAAACGATAGATTAAAAGTTGACGACTACTTTTGCATTACAAATTTAACAGAGCGGCATGAATTTACCACAACGAATTTCTTTGCTGACCCGGCTGGGTGCCTATATGTTGTCCAATGGCACTGCCTGGCAAGAAGCCAAGCTAAGGGCCGAGCAGCAAAACGGCTGGTTTACCAAGGCCTTTATCGATTATGCCGTTGCGCATATGGCTCGCCACTGGCTCGTGGAGCCTGTGCTAACGCAATGGGCCGCGACCGAACAGATACCCGCTATTCAAGACAGTCCCCAAACGGTGGGCATAGTAATGGCCGGTAACATACCACTGGTGGGCTTTCATGACTGGCTCTGTGTTTTTATAAGCGGCCACAGGTCTCTGATTAAGTTATCTTCTAAAGATGCCGTGCTGCTACCCCACCTGTTTGAGCAGCTATTGCAATGGGAGCCGACCCTGGCACCCTATCTGCAAACGGCCGAGAGGCTCAATGGCGCCGATGCCTACATTGCCACGGGTAGCAACAACTCTTCTCGGTATTTTTCGTACTATTTTAATAAATACCCCCACCTTATTCGCCAGAATCGTACGGCGGCGGCCCTGCTAAGCGGCAAGGAAACGCCCGCCGAGCTCGAAGCCCTGGCCGATGACGTACACTTGTATTTTGGCATGGGCTGCCGAAATGTAACTAAGCTTTATGTGCCCGTTGGCTATGATTTTGTTCCGCTATTAGAAGCCTTTAAAAAATATGCGCACCTGGGCGAACATCACAAGTACAAGAACAACTACGATTACCAGTTGGCCTTGCACATTCTTAACAAAACTTATTACATGACCAATGGCAGCCTGCTGCTGGTAGAGCAATCGTTGCTGTTCGCGCCACTTGGTCAGTTACACTACGAATACTATAGCCAGGCAGCAGGGACCCTGGCCAATGTAGCGGCCCTGCCCGATCTTCAGTGCCTGGTTGGCACAGGAGCCCTACCCTTTGGCAGCAGCCAGCATCCCGCTATCGGGGATTACGCCGACGGGGTCAACACACTGACCTTTCTCAACAAAAAAATGTTAAACTGACACCTCGAGCTACCCCGACCAACTGACAGTTTGTTATTTTGCGAAGCGGGGCATTTAATTTGCACCCCCTAAAAAAAGAATGTTACTATGAAATGGAAACAACTTTTACTGGTTATTGGAGTTAGTGCGGTATCGGCTATTAGCAGTGTTGGGCTGTACACGTATTTTATGCCCGGACGACCCGGTACCGGATTTTATCAATCGACCGATGGAAAAGCGCCGGTCAACTATGCCGGATTCTTCGGAAATGCGGCCCCGGGTACAGAGGCAACCGATTTTACTAAGGCCGCCAATGCTGCGGTACCTGCTGTCGTACACATCAAAACAAAGACCCCGGCCAAACGCATCACCAACCAACTTCCCAATCGTAACCGCGGCGGTATGTTCGATGATTTCTTCGATCAATTTTTTAATTACCCGCAAATACAACCCGAGCAAAGAGCGTCGGGCAGCGGTGTCCTGATTAGTGACGACGGCTATATCGTTACCAACAACCACGTAATCTCCGACGGGGGCAGCGGCGTGGCCGAAGAAATTACCGTAACACTCAGCAATAAAAAAAATTATAAAGCCAAATTGATCGGCAAAGACCCCAGCAGCGATATCGCTGTTTTAAAGATCGACGGAACCGGATTTCCCTACCTGATCTACGGTAATTCCGATAACATTAAATTAGGGCAGTGGGTACTGGCCATTGGCTACCCGCTTACGCTCGAGACCACGGTTACCGCTGGTATTATCAGTGCCAAAGGACGCTCTATCGGCATCAATGGCAGACAAAGTCAAACCCCCATTGAATCGTTTATTCAAACCGATGCTGCCGTTAACCAAGGCAATAGCGGAGGGGCGCTGGTAACGACCGATGGACAATTGATCGGCATCAACTCTGCCATCTACGCGCCCACCGGAACCTATGCAGGATATTCTTTTGCCATACCGGTAAACCTGGCTAAAAAGATCGTGAACGATCTGATCAAATTTGGGGATGTAAAGCGTCCTTACTTGGGCATCATGTCCGATGGTAAGAATGTCAACTCCACCGATGGCGCCTATGTAGGAACAGTAGCCCCCGATGGTGCGGCCGCCAACGCCGGTCTAAAAAAAGGAGACATCATTAAAAAGATAAACGAAGTGCCGATCAGTTCTTGGAGCGAATTACAAGGCACGGTCGCCTCTCTAAATGCCGGTGACAATGTTAGAATCACCTACAAAAGAGATGGAAAAGAAATCACTACATCGGCCGTGTTAAAAGCAGATCAAGGCACCTACCAAAATGTGGCCGCCAATAACCTGGGTGATCTGCTGGGCGCCGAGTTAGAAGATGCCGACAAGAAAATGGCACAACGCAATGATGCCAACGGAGGTATCCGCGTTAAGAAGATCACGAAAGGCGGTCCGCTCAGTCGTACTCGTATGCAAGAGGATTTTATTATCACCAGCATCAATGGTGTAGAAGTGAGTTCAATAGAAGAACTCAGCCGCGCCATTGCAGGGCTGCGCGGCGACAACCTGAGTCTCGAAGGATTTTACGATGGCTACGAAGGACTATATCGATATCCGGTTACTATAGCGCCTGAAGAAGAATAAGACCTACAGGGAAAGTACACCGTACAATAAATGGAGAACCCGGTCGCCCCCAAGCGCCGGGTTTTTTTATTTCTCGTAAACCAAAAATTCCCAGGGTTGCATCTCGAAACTACGGGTGGCAGAAAAATCATTGGCGGCTCCCGAAAAGGCATTGCGGTATGTACCCATTACCTGGTTATCGAGCAGGTCAAAATGAAGATCGGCCTGCGACGACAAGTTCAACACGACCAACACTTCGCGGTTACCTTTTTTTCGTACAAAACAAAACACCTTATCGTCGGCGCTCGTCTTGACCGCATGCGTTTGTATGGTGGGATCTCCTGCTGCCAGCGCCGGGTGCTGCTTTTTTAAACGCAGCAATTGCTTATAGAATCCAAAGAGTTCATCGGCATCGGGGGCCCGCTCAAAGAGATCTTTTTCAAAAAAAGCGATTCGCTTTCTGTTGCCGATCTCTTGCCCGGAATAGAGCAACGGAACCCCATTCCAGGTCGCACTGAAAACGGCTAACGCTTTGGCCATCTTTCCATATTTCTCGTACTCGGTACCGTTCCAGCTATTCTCATCGTGATTAGTGGTAAACCAAGACCGAAGACTACTGTCGCCGATGCGATCGTAGCGTTGCAAGACCGTACGTAACGAATCGAGAGGTAATCCTTTTTGATAAAAATCGTTGGCACGGTGCATCCAGGTCCAAGTATAACTGGCGTCAAAGACCTCGCCGTATTCGGGCTTATCGAGCTCATCGTATTCACCGAACCAAAAAAGCGGTTTGATGGCATCGAGCTGAGGCCGGGCCTCTTTCCAAAAATCCAGCTCTACCCAAAAGGCCAGGTCGCATCTAAATCCGTCTATATCGTACTCGGTAATCCAGTACTTCATTGCATCGATCATGGCAGCACGCAAGCGAGAATTACTAAAGTCCAACTCAATAATATCATCCATACCCGAAGCGATCTGAAAGGTGCCTGTGGCCAAATCCTTACGATAATAATCCGGATGCTGCTTTGTCCACACATGGTCCCAACCCGTGTGATTGGCCACCCAATCAATGATGATCTTGAATCCCATAGCATGTGCTTGCTGCACCAACTGTTTAAAATCGGCCCCTGTTCCGAACTCCTCGTTAATGGCGGTGTAATCAGAGCAGGCATAATAACTCCCCAGCGTTCCCTTACGATTTTGTAAAGCAATGGGTGTAAGTGGCATAAACCAGAGCGTCTCCACGCCGAGCTCTTTTAAGCGGGGCAACTCAAGGGCAAAGGCATTAAAGGTGCCCGCCTTCGTATACTGGCGCAAATTGACCTCGTAGATAGTGGTGTGGCGAACCCAAGCTGGGGCTGTGTAAGGTCCTTTCATAGAAGTTGACAGGTTGGAATCGGACGATTCGTTTCGAGGCATCAGCTTACAAGAAACGGCAAAAAGCAAAGAAGCGAGTAGCCATCCGACCGGGCGCATAGATTTTTTTTGAAAGATACGACATAGAACAGTTTCTCTGGCTGCAACAGTAGAGCCGACGGCCCGTGATCGACGACCCAATTGGCAACCTGACCTATCTTTGCCATATGAAGAGCTTTGACGTACCCATCATTTACCGAAGCCCCCTGATTAGCGCGGTAAAACGCAAACGCAAGGAGCAAGACAAATTAAAAAAGGATTTTACGCCCACCCTGCTCGACTTCGGGACCATCAAGATCTGGCTGGCCCGTCATTTCGGATTCTGCTATGGAGTAGAGAATGCGATCGAGATTGCCTTTCGTACCGTGGCCCAGCATCCGGGCAAACGAATTTTTTTATTGAGCGAAATGATTCACAACCCGCAGGTCAACGCCGATCTGCAGGCTCATGGCATTCAATTTTTGCAAGACACCCATGGAAAACAATTGATTCCATTCGAATCGCTACAGGCCGACGACATCGTTTTGATTCCCGCCTTTGGTACCACCCTCGATATTGAAGCCCGTTTAAAAGCGATCGGTATTCAGACCGAGCCTTATAATACAACATGCCCCTTCGTAGAAAAGGTTTGGAACCGCAGCGAGGCCATTGCCAAAAAGAACTACACCGTCATTATTCATGGTAAACCCGATCACGAAGAGACGCGCGCCACATTTTCGCATGCGGCCACCAATGGGCCGGCGCTAGTTATAAAAGACATGCAAGAGGCCAAGGTGCTGGCCGATTTTATGGCGGGCCAACGCAACCTAACCGATTTTAAAAAGGTCTTTGCCGGGCAGTATTCCGCCGGATTCGACCCCGCGAGAGATCTGCAGCGCATTGGAGTGGTCAACCAGACCACGATGCTGGCTAGCGATACACAATCCATTGCCGATTTTTTAAAAAAGAAGATCGTAGAACGCTATCAGCGAGAAGACCAGGTCGCCGATACCCGCGATACACTCTGCTATGCGACCCTCGATAATCAAACAGCGGTTACCGGAATGCTGCAGACCCAAGCCGATCTGGCATTGGTCGTAGGAGGCTACAACTCGTCGAATACCTCGCACCTGGTGGAACTCTGCGAAGAAAAGCTACCCACCTATTTTATAAGTCATGCCGAAAAGATAATCAGTGACACCACCATCACTCACTTTGATCTACATACGAAACAAGAGAGAACCTCGACCTCTTTTTTGCCGACACACCGCCCCTTGAACATCCTGATCACCAGCGGAGCCTCTTGCCCCGACGCCATGGTCGAGACGGTCATTGAACAATTACTGAAAATTTCCGGCGCCGATGCCACCACAGAGAGTGTGGCGCATCAGTTCGCTTTATAGAGCAATTGATAGTATTCGTCGGCCATTCGATTACTGTCGAATGCAAAACGCACGTCTTGCATTCCATTTTTAATAATCTGGCGCCAGGTATCGTATTGCTCGTAGTACAAGGGCAATAACTGACCCTCTAGTATCTCATATAGTTTATTGAGATCGTATTCGTCTTGTTCATGCACGGCCATAGCATCGTAGTTGGCCTTGGGCACCACAAATCCATTATGGCCATGGTTAACGAACTCTGGAATCCATCCGTCGTCGGTAGAAAAGTTAATGGCCCCATTCATAGAGGCGGTCATGCCACTGGTGCCCGACGCCTCACGCGGTACACGCGGGTTATTTAACCAACAATCGGCCGCCTGCTTTAAACGCTTCGAAAGGGTGAGTTCGTAGCCAATAAGCACGGCCATATTCTTGTATTTCTTGCTTAGGTGAACCAGTTGATTGAATTCACTAATGGCAGGATGGTCCATAGGATAAGGCTTGCCGGCCCAAATGATCTGTACGGGATACTTTGTATTCGCCATTAGCCGCTCGAATCGCTCTTCGTCGGTGGTAATAAGCCCGGCCCTTTTATAGCCGGCAAAACGGCGTGCCCATACAATGGTAAACACATGGGGGTCGAATAATTTTCCGGTTTGATCGGCCACGATCTCGAAGGCCCTTTTCTTTAGATATTTCTTGCGATCGTCCAACCCATAATCATCACCGGCCTCTTTGAAACGATAGAGTTGCTTGTCGGCCCAATAGCGCCAGTTTTGGGCATTGGTTACAGAGACAATCGGACAGGCTCCCTCGTACTTTGCCCACATGGCGCGCGAAACATCTCCATGTAGTTTAGAAACCCCATTGGCCAACCGGGCAAAACGAAGGGCAGCCAGCGAGTGATTGAACTGATCGCTGGGCTGTGCATACAACTGCTTGACCTCTTCGACGCTCAACCCACAGAAATAACTCATGCGGTGACACAAATAGATATCGTGTTTCTCGTTACCGGCCTCTTCGGGGGTATGCGTGGTAAACACGAGACGACGTCTTACCTTATCGATGTTGTTATTGAACTTTCTGTACAAATAAAATGCGGCCGAGATGCCGTGCGCCTCGTTCAAGTGGTAGACGTCGGGCTGAAAACCCAACAGGTCGACCAATTTGGCGCCTCCGACTCCCAATAAAATAAACTGGGCCACCTTGGTAGCGACATTCGCATCGTAGAGACGATGCGTAATGGTCTGTGATACGTAATCGTTTTCGGGCAGATCGGTAGACAATAAAAAAAGAGGGGCGGTCTTAAACGTATCGGGAGAAAGATAGAGAGCCTTTACCCACACCGGATGTTCGTGAATGATGACCTGGAACTTGATGCCGGTATCTTGTAAGAAACTATACTGCTTTTCGTTCCAGGTAACCTCGAGGGTCTGATCTTGGTTGCGGGATTGATCGTAATAGCCGTACTTCCACAGTATTCCAATGCCGATCATATTTTGTTGCAACTCGTAGGCGCTGCGCAAATGAGATCCGGCCAAAAATCCTAACCCACCGCTGTAGATCTTGAGCGGCTGGTGAATGGCAAACTCCATCGAAAAATAAGCGACCCGTTTACTATAGGTTTCCTGAACGGGAAAAGGCACGGCAAAAGAAGTGAAACTCATAATGTGTCTTTTTTACACAAAGCGGCAAGTTAACCTTTCTTTTTATTTCGGGGCTTTTTTTTGCGTACAAAAGATCCGTCGAATAGACAATCAGGGCCCCGGCGCGAACCACATCGCTCCTCGCGCAGCGTTACACCCCCGGAAGAAAATTGAAATTGCAGTACGCAAGGATCCCCATCCTGTCGATATTCGGCCACGCGAGGATTTTTCCAGAAGGCCTCGCCTTTAAGTTCGCCGGTGCAGTTGCCATTCTTTTTTTCGAAATGCACAAAAAAACTAATCCGATCGGGTTTGCGTCCGTCTCGCACCGATACCAGATTCATTTTTCCATTGCTGTAATCACCGGCCCATCGATGATGGTCCGGCAACGTATCGATGGGATTGACCAACTCCGTTGGTTTGTCATCGAGCGCCTCGGTCATGATCAATGTGTATTGGCCTGCGGCCTGGTTGAGCACATAGACCTCCTTGCCTTCGCTGAGCGATCCGTCAGTACTCTTTTTTTGTTGCACACGGGTAAACAAAAAGCGACGATCGACATGGAGCGCTTCTGAAATAGTAGTATGGCGAGGCACGAAAAGGCCTTGCAAAAGCGCTATGAATGTATGGTCCGGAGCAAAGGCACAAACCAGCACCCGAGCGGTAGTGCGAACCTGTTGTCTGATCAGCAGATAGGTCTCCCCTTCGGGGACTTCTATTCTGCCCATGGCATAGAAGCGACCAGTAGTCCCCTTTACGGTAGCGGCCGCAATGATCGAATCGGGCAACATGGTCTTAAGATTCGTCATACTTATGCCCAGTGAATCGAGGGGCTTGGACTGTAGCGACGTATCTGCTACCGTATAGGGAAGTGAAAGCGGCCGAAAAAAACGTATAAAGTCGGCGGGCGCTACCGGCTCATCTCCCAGCAACGAAATCTTCTTTTCTTCTTGGCAGCCCGAGAGCACCAGTAAAAAAAATAAAAGGGCACTATAGAAGGTCGTTTTCACGCAAATCGAATATAGTCGATTTAAACAACTTCTTCTGATAAGATAACGATAGCAATTCATTAAATTTGCCATTGTAATTTTTTTACCATGACGCAATTGGAGCAGCTTTTTTTTCAGCTAGGACCCATCTGGTCGGCACTATTGGCCACCACCTTTACCTGGCTGGTGACCGCACTGGGCGCTTCACTGGTTTTCTTCTTTAAGAAT
The DNA here is from genome assembly GCA_016872155.1 of Sphingomonadales bacterium. Classification (GTDB taxonomy): domain Bacteria; phylum Bacteroidota; class Bacteroidia; order Chitinophagales; family Chitinophagaceae; genus JJ008. The sequence goes on along the minus strand of VHBB01000006.1, from coordinate 68,315 downwards.
ATGGACCGCTCGGTATTGGATCCGATGCTGGGCTTTACCGGAGGCGTAATGGTGGCGGCCAGTTTTTGGTCACTGCTCAATCCGGCCATCGAGATCTCGGAGAAACTTTATCCGGGCTATAGCTGGATGCCTGCCGCCGTGGGTTTCTTATTGGGGGCCTTGTTCATTTACATGCTCGATCGGGTAATGCCGCATTTGCACTTGAACTTTGGTCTCGAAGAATCAGAGGGATTGCAGACTAAACTACACAAGACCACCCTGCTTATTTTAGCTATTACCTTGCATAATATTCCCGAGGGGCTTGCGGTGGGCGTACTCTTTGGTGCCGCTGCCATTGGCATGGAAGACGCCTCTGTTGCCAGCGCCATCACCCTTGCCATCGGTATCGGTATTCAGAACTTTCCCGAGGGAATCGCCGTTTCGATGCCCCTGCGAAGAAACGGGGTAAGTCGATTTAAAAGTTTTTGGTACGGCCAACTCTCGGCCATTGTAGAACCATTGGCCGGGGTAGCCGGTGCCCTGGCCGTTGTGTATATTCAACCTGTATTACCGTTTGCCCTTGCCTTTGCAGCCGGCGCCATGATCTTTGTTGTGGTAGAAGAGGTAATTCCAGAAACGCAACGAGACCGGTACACCGACCGATCGGTATTGGCTTTTATCGGTGGGTTTTTGGTCATGATGATACTCGATGTAGCACTAGGCTAATGTTCAACTAAACTAAAAAAAACGTACATGCTTACAAAGATCAAAGTAACAAATCCAGTGGTGGAGCTCGATGGTGACGAGATGACCCGTATTATCTGGAAGTTCATCAAAGACAAATTGATTCTTCGTTATCTGGACCTCGATATCAAGTATTATGACCTTGGCATCGAATACAGAGACCAAACAAAAGACCAGGTTACGGTCGACGCGGCCGAAGCCATCAAGCAATACGGGGTCGGTATTAAATGCGCTACCATTACGCCCGATGAGGCACGCGTAAAGGAGTTCTCGTTGCAGCAAATGTGGAAGAGCCCCAATGGGACCATCCGCAATATTTTGGACGGAACGGTCTTTAGAGAGCCCATCGTTATTCAAAATATTCCCCGTCTGGTCACCAACTGGACCGCACCGATCATTGTGGGTCGTCATGCCTTTGGCGACCAGTACCGTGCTACCGATACGGTAATAAAAGGGAAAGGCAAACTCACCATGACCTTTACGCCCGAAGACGGCAGCCCGGCACAAACCTTCGAGGTCTTCACGTTTAAAGTTGATGGCGTGGCCATGAGCATGTATAACACCGACGAGAGCATACAGGGATTTGCACGCAGCTGTTTTAATGTGGCGCTGAGTAAAAAGTGGCCCTTATACCTCTCTACCAAGAACACGATCTTAAAAAAATACGACGGCCGCTTTAAAGATATTTTTCAGGGCATCTATGAACAAGAGTTCAAGACCGCCTTTGAACAAGCAAGCATTCTATACGAGCACCGACTAATTGATGATATGGTAGCCAGCGCTCTGAAGTGGAATGGCAATTTTGTATGGGCCTGCAAAAACTATGATGGAGATGTGCAAAGTGATACCGTAGCACAAGGATTCGGCTCGTTGGGACTCATGACCTCGGTATTGATTACGCCCGATGGTAAGGTAATGGAGGCCGAAGCCGCACACGGAACCGTAACCCGCCACTACCGCGATCACCAAGCTGGCAAACCTACTAGCACCAATCCCATTGCCAGCATCTTTGCCTGGACCAGAGGACTAGCTTTTCGAGGAAAACTCGACAACAACCAGCCGCTAATCGATTTTTGCGAGACCTTAGAAAAGGTATGCATAGAAACGGTTGAGTCCGGTAAAATGACCAAAGACCTGGCCGTCTGTATACATGGCAACAAGGTAAAGCACGGAGAACATTTTTTATACACCGAAGAATTTCTGGACGCGATCGATCAAAACCTGCAACAAAAAATTGGCCACTAAGAAAAGACAAGACTACATTAGCTGGGATGAGTACTTTATGGGCGTTGCCCTGCTCTCTGCACGCAGAAGCAAAGACCCAGGCACCCAGGTGGGCGCCTGTATCGTTAACCCGCAAAACAAGATCGTAGGGGCCGGTTATAACGGACTACCCGCCGGCTGTCACGACGATGATTTTCCGTGGAGCAAACAAGGTGCATTTCTAGAGACCAAGTACCCTTATGTTTGCCATGCCGAACTCAATGCCATCTTAAATAATATCGGCATCGACCTGCGGGGCTGCAAGATCTACACGGCCCTTTTTCCCTGCAATGAATGTGCCAAGGCCATCATACAATCCGGCATAAAAGAAGTGATCTATCTCTCCGATAAATACCAAGGTCAAGAATCCGCCCAAGCTTCTCGGCGCATGCTCGAAACGGCTGGCATAAAATGCAAAAAGGTAAGCACCGATCTAACGGAACTTACCCTTTCGTTTCGAGAACAAGATATTTAGATTCTAAAGTGAGCAAAAGCCTTGTTGGCTTCGGCCATACGATGCGTGTCTTCTTTCTTTTTAAAAGCAGCCCCTTCGCCCTTGCTGGCAGCCACGATCTCGTTGGCCAATTTGTCGGCCATGCTGCGACCATTACGCTCACGGCTGTAGCGAATAAGCCATTTGATGCTCAGTGAGGTCTTGCGGTCAGGACGAACTTCGGATGGGATCTGAAAGGTAGCCCCTCCTATACGACGGCTACGTACCTCTACAGAGGGAGCCACATTGGCCAGGGCTCTTTTCCAAACCTCATATCCATCTTCACTGGTTTGCTTGGCCACTTTATCGAGCGCATTGTAAAAAATAGTAAAGGCTCCGCTTTTCTTTCCTTCCCACATAAGATTATTGACAAAACGAGTAACGAGTTTGTCGCTGAATTTTGGATCGGGTGCTAAAGGGAGTTTTTTGGCTTGTGCTTTCCGCATATCAAAAAAATGTTAGGAAGTTGAATTTATTTTTTGGCTTTCTCTTTCTTGGTACCGTATTTAGAACGGCTCTTCTTGCGATCTTTTACACCGGCGGTGTCAAGCGATCCGCGCACAATATGATAACGAACACCGGGCAGATCCTTTACACGACCTCCGCGGATCAACACGATCGAGTGCTCTTGCAAGTTGTGACCTTCTCCGGGAATGTAGGCGATCACCTCGATCTTATTGGTTAAACGAACCTTGGCTACTTTGCGCAGGGCAGAGTTAGGTTTTTTGGGCGTGGTCGTGTACACGCGGGTACATACACCACGACGCTGAGGACACTCATCGAGTGCTCTCGATTTGCTTTTGGCTCTGATGATCTCTCTTCCTTTTCTTACTAATTGTTGAATAGTAGGCATTCTTGACCCTTATTTTTGGGAGAGCAAAGGTAAAGGCAAGGGCACGAATCACCAAAAAAAGGCCTTTGTTTTTTGAAGGGGCCCGCCGGGGGGATGCTTTTTTATGGCAGGCTGATTATCAAGCCTTAAAGACGGGGGCAAGACAGGTATCGAATGGGGCGCCCCGACGGAAGTCCCGTATAGGTCAATGAAAGCTCGAAACTGCTGGTGCCGGGCACTTGTTTGCCCAGTTCGCCGGCCGCTACATCATAAGAGAATCCAAATAACCATTGCCCATAGCCCACCCCCAGATAAGGGGCCAGGGCATCATTGATCCGATAATTGATTCCGGCCAGCAGGTCGGCATTCGAGGCGGCCGGCATTCGAATCGACATCCCCAGCATTTGTTCCATGGCCGTGCCCTGCTTCGTTACAAGAAATTGGGGCGTAAGTTGAATGCGTTCGTTCAAGCTTATTTGCACCCCGCCGTGCACCGAAAACCGCATGGGTATTTGTTGACTCACCGAGCGGGTCACAAATGGATCTTGGGGTCTGTTTAGATGAAAGGCCGAAAACCCGCCAAACAGGCGCAGGGGTCTATTTTCACGAGCATCGCTATAGGACACCCCAGCCCCCATGTCCAGATCGCTAGAAGAGGTTCGGGGCAGCAGATCGGCCGATGAAACGGCAGGGTCATAGCCTGTAATGGAATTCCATTGATCGCCGAATTGAAATCCCGAAGGATCGAACTTGCGTGCCAGCGCCCCTACCTGAATTCCAAAACTAATTTGCTGGTTATCGTCTTCTCCGAACCGAACGCCCCCATAGCCGATGGTCAGGTATCCATGCTGATATTGATAGCCCGCATTGCCCGCGGTCTGATTCAATAAATTGATGCCGAAGTTTATATTTTTCTGGGTCGCCACATCGGCAGAGATCCCCATGGTCGTAAAGGGGGTCATTACTTGTGCCCACTGGGTTCGGTAGACGGCACTGACCCTAAAATCTCCTCCGTTTACACCGGCCAATCCGGGATTTAATCCCAGAGGATATGCATAGAACTGCGAAAAGTGAGGATCCGTTTGCGCAGCACTCCACTGGCAAACCAAACAAGTAACAATTATGATGACTACATTTTTCAAGCTTATTGAATTAAGTTGACGGCTCCTTTTTTTATAACGCTCGTGCCATCTTGACGAACTAATTTTAACGTGTAGGTATACACGCCTACCGGCTGCAACTGCCCCTTGTGTTTTCCGTCCCATCCCACCGAAGCATCGGTGCTGGAAAAGATCAATTGCCCCCATTGATTAAAGATCTTGAAGTCTATGGACCGAATGTAATTTCCAAAGACCCGAAGCACATCATTTTTTCCATCGCCATTCGGTGTAAATACATTGGGCACAAAGATCTCGCGGGTACTCAATGTGGTGGCCGAGACCGGAAGCGAAGCTGCGCTGGTCTGACAAACAGTAGGCCCTGTGGCTTTGACCAATAGGGTTACAGACGTATTACCGGGCAATCCGCTTATTACATGGCGGGTACCACTGCTGCCCGAGCTGGGTGGCAGATATGTAGTGCCCGCATTGCTGCTCACCAGATAACCGGTAGCCCCCGCAACAGCGGGCCAAGAAAAACTCAGTGACGAGAACGATATCGTATCGATAGCCACCACCGGCGCCGGTAAGGGTGCAATAAGCGAAACCGCCATTCGCTCACGGGGGGTACTAACGCATCCCGCAGTGCTGACCGCCTCGACATACCAAACAGCAGGGGCCGAGACACCAACGATCGTGAACGTATAGCCTGTCGCCACAGGAGCTCCTCCGCTAAGCGCACTGTACCAACGATAGGTTAGCAACGGATCGATGGCATTACGTACGCGAAGGATGGCATCTGTTACCGGGCATACGGCCGTATCAGCTAGCAAGGCCGAGCCCGGAATGGGATTGACCGTTATTGAAGCAGCAGTTCTGCTGTCACTCGTACATCCGGCACTACTAACGGCCTCTACAAAATACGTGGCTGGCGCCGTAACGTTGGTTACGCTGTACGAATTGGCTGTAACCAGTGCTGTTCCGCCGGTGGCCGTATTGTACCAATTATACGCGAGTGAAGGATTAGGGGCGCTAAGGGTAAGTGTTGCTGTAGCACCATTGCACACAGCAACAGGGTTAGCCATCGGTGCTGCAGGAATGGCTTGCACATTAACGGTAAATTGAGCAGCTGCCGTGCAACCTAAGCCATTGGTGCCCGATACAATGTAGGTGGTCGTAGCTGTAGGACTAATGGTAATTGAAGTACCAGAGAGGGTGCCGGGTGTCCAACTATAATCAGTGAGTGTTCCCGTGCCCGGCACTACGGTTAGTTGGGTAGACCCTCCATTGCAAATAACAGAGGGAGTGGCCGCAATCGAGATCGTGGCATTGTTGTTGAGCGATACCGTACCATTGAAAGTGGTCGTACATCCTGCGGCATCGGTAATCACACAATTGTAATTACCGGGTGCCAGACCGGTAGCGGTCGAAGTCGTTTGAATGGGATTCGTATTCCACGCATAGGTATAAGAACTGCCGCCACTTACCGTAAGAGCAATGACTCCGGTAGGCCCCGTACAATCAGAAGCCGTAATGACAGGAGCAATGGCTTGAGAGAATGCAGTGCCAGACAGACCCATGAATACGGCATTAGGATAAACCGATGTGGTACCAGCGGAAACATTGTTAATGCGAACAGTTTGCAACAACTTGGAACGGTCGGTACAATTTAGTGTTATCTCAATGAAATAAAACCGGGGATCGTTTGTCGTAATTCCCTCGGGAGTATAAGGACCAGCGGCCACTCGTTTGACCCTCCCCATTCCCTGACTGACCACATTGACCATTCCTCCAAACCAATCCGAGAGGGTGTAATTGGTAAGATAAGGCGTAATGGTACCATCGCTAAATGTTAAACTGATGTTGAGCAAACAGGCAACTGTATTGGCTTCTGCAGAAAAAGCAAGTAACCTGATCTTGGTATAGGCGGCCGGGGTTTGAAGAGAAAGCGTACCCGACTGGCTACGAGGCACGATCAGCGCGTTATTACCTGTGTAGGCTGCTAGTGCATACGATCCGGCGGTGGTAGAACTAAACGTACCTGCATTGGGCAATCCTCCGGCGCTAATCGTATTGGTGGCTGCAAAACCAGCAGTATACAGCACACTGTTAGATGCGGTCACATTAGGTCCATCGATCTGCGTACTCGTAACCGCCAGCGAACTGGTTCCAGCCTCAGCCACTATATCGTGGTTGAATCCGGTTACGGCTACTGGGGTAAACTGCGCCAGCATAGAAGTAGCGCAAAGCGATAATAGAATAAACAGTGCGAGCTGATTTCGCATAAGCAAAAGGGTCGCCAGTGGCGACCCTCGAATATACCAATTATGATGGATACTAAACAGGCTGCATCCAGCCGTGCGTATCGTCGATGCGACCTTCTCGAATATCGGTCAACTGCTTTTTAATGGCAGGGGCCGTCGTCCATGAATCGACATCGAATTGCATCACCGTTTCTTTGTAACATAACTCTTTTATCAGCGAGATGGTGGCCGCGGTGCCGGTACCGAATACTTCTTTCAACGATCCACTCTTGTAAGCCGCCATTACTTCGCCCATATCAATGGGGCGCTCCTCGATCTGAAATCCCCTTTCTTGTAAAAGGGTCATTACCGAATTTCTGGTGACCCCCGCCAAGATGGTGCCTTCACTAAGATCAGGCGTAATTGCCTTGTTGTCGATAATAAAGAAAACATTCATGGTGCCGCACTCCTGAACATATCGATGCTCGACCGGATCGGTCCACAATACCTGGTCGTATCCTCTTTTTCTGGCCTGCGCGGTGGCATACATGGCGCCTCCGTAGTTTCCTGCAGACTTGGCAAACCCTACCCCACCACTCACGGCCCGCACATATTTTTCTTCTACCCAGATCTTCATGGGGGCCGCATAGTAGGGACCGGTTGGGCTTAAAATAATCAGGAACTTATAATTGTCAGAAGGACGAACCCCGATCAGTTCGTCCGAAGAGAACATAAAGGGTCTTATGTATAAAGAGTGATCGGTATACGGAGGAATCCATTGCTGATCTAGTCTTACCAATTGAAACATCCCCTGCATAAATAACTCTTCGGGAACGGCCGGCATTTGCATACGTTCTGCCGAGATATTGAAACGAATAAAATTATCATGCGGTCTAAATATAGAGGGGTTCCCCTTGGGATCCTTGTAGGCCTTGATCCCTTCAAAAATGGCCTGCCCATAGTGAAGGGCCGCTACTGAAGGGCTCAACGACAACGGTTGATACGGTCTAATAACGGCTGACTGCCACTGCCCGTCTATGTAATCGGCCTCGAGCATGTGATCGGAAAAATATTTTCCAAACGCGATCCCCTTCAGGTCCATTCCCGCTAATTTGCTACTGGCGGCACGTATGATCTTTATATCCATCGCAGCTGTCATATTTCGCTACTTTTACAGCGGCGAAGAAACGAAAAAAAACTAACAGTTATTAGTACAAAAAATAAGGCCTTGGAACTTAATAATATGATAGTAGATCAGCACTTGCTGGCCAATCTGTATCAAGGCCTTCTGGTGGCCGAGCAGCCCACATTCAGGTGGCTGGGAGGAAGGGTAAAACCTGTATTGGTGGTGGTTAACCACGACAAGGCTCCTTTTTTGACCGACGAGGACCTACCCTTCTTGACCCGTTTACTGAACGCCTGTAAACTAACAGTAGCGGATGTAGCCGTGTTTAACAGGTTTGGATACGCCTCGACTACCCCGCAAGAGTTACTGGACTTCTTTTCGCCCCGCATGGTGCTTTGCTTTGGCGTAAGCCCTACCGATCTTGATCTTCCGGTCGATTTTCCGCGCTATCAGCTACAAGCCTGGAAAGGATGCACCTTTATGCATGCTCCATCACTAGCCTTACTAGCTCAAGACACCGAAGAGAGAAAACAATGCTGGGCCTCGCTCAAAAGACTTTTCAATCTTTAAGTCGATTAACCCCCTTGTATGAAACTGATCTTTGCCACCAACAATGCTCACAAGGTACAAGAGGTGCGCGCGCTGCTCGACAACGCATTTACCCTGGTCACTCTTCAAGAGGCGGGTATCAATATTACGATCGAAGAGCCACACGATACGCTTTGGGCCAATGCACTCGAAAAATCGAAGATCATCTACCGGCTTACCGGCCAAGATTGCTTTAGTGAAGATACCGGGCTCGAGGTAATGGCACTGGGTGGTGCGCCGGGTGTGCATACCGCCCGATACGCCGGCGCAACGGCTACGGCCGATCAACACATGGCCAAACTGCTTGCCTCGCTCACCCAGGGTCAACCCCGCACCGCACAATTCAGGACCGTGATCTCTCTTATAGAACGAGGAAAGGAATTTTTTTTCGAGGGCATCTGCCAGGGGCGTATTGCCGAGCAGCCATCCGGGCAAAGGGGATTCGGATACGATCCGGTATTTATTCCCGAAGGAGCCACGCGCTGTTTTGCAGAGATGGAGCTAGCCGAAAAAAGTTTTTACAGCCACCGCAGAAAAGCCTTCGATCAACTCAAGCACCATTTACTCTCCAAACCATAGCCCCATGTCTTCGCTCAAATCGCTGCTACCCGAACAGTTTTCTTTTCAATGCGAAATTCCCTTACGCATTACCGACCTTAACTATGGCGGGCATGTGGGCAACGACCGCATCATGGCCTTGCTGCAAGAGGCCCGGGTGCAATTTTTAGCCGCCAAAGGATACAGCGAGTTACAACTCGAGGGTGCAGGCATGATACTGACCAAGGCCCAATTCGAGTTGCGCGTTGAATTACACTACGGCAACCCTATTATTGCCCATGTTCAAGCAGGTTCTTTTACCAGTAAGGGATTCGATCTTTTTTATAAACTAGAGACCCTGCACCAAGGCCAACCTGTGCTGGCCGTACTCGCCGTTACCACTATGGTCTGCTATGACTACGAAAAGAAAAAAGTAGTAGCACTTTCTGAAAGCGCCAGGCAACAACTAGCGAGTTGATTGCAAGGATGACCCGCTTATTGATTCCAAATTTTCCAACTCTCTTCGGCTTGCCGTTGCAACATTTCTTCTCCGTTCTTGATGCGAGCACCGACCGATAGGCCTTGCTGCAAAAAAGAACTTACCGAAGGATTATAGACAAGATCGTAGAGCAAATGCCCTGCTCCCAACCCTTGATAAGGAAGGTCGGGTAACGATTCGACATCCGGAAACGTGCCCAGCGGAGTGCTGTTGATAATTAGCTGGTGGGCTTGTATATCTGTGGCGGTCAATGTTGCATAGTGACGGATCGTATCGCTCGAGGCTGTTCTGGACACTTGCGTAAAGGGAATGCCCAATTTGCGAAGCACATAGGTAACCGCCAATGAAGCCCCTCCGGTACCCAGCACCAACGCCGCTCGGTAACGAGGTTCGAGTAGCGGTCGCAACGATTGTTCAAATCCTATCCAATCGGTATTGTACCCGATTAGTTTACCCTCTTTTATGGCGATACAATTACAAGCGCCGATCTCGGCAGGTATATGCTGCTCGCTCAGGTAATCCATGACCACTTGCTTAAAAGGGATGGTAACGTTAAGCCCTCGCAGATCGGGCCGTTTTTGTAGCAGCTCGGGCAGCTCAGCGATCGTATTCAACTCGAATAACGCATAGCGACAATCGGTTATCGCTTCGCGGGCAAACTTTTCAGAAAAATAGCGTTGAGAGAAGGAGTGCTTAAGCGATTTTCCTATCAACCCGAAACTACGCATGTGGTCAGCCTTTCGAAGAAAGATAAAAATGAAAAGTGTCTCCACGAAGTCCCACCCGCATGGCCTCGAGCGGAATAACTTCGGTGGGAGCAATATTGCCCAGGTTGGCATTGCAACCCAAGAGTTCGATAAAATAAAGTTGCTGCGCTTTTTGAGGTGCTTCCCAAATGATCTTCTCGCCGGGAATTTGGGTCAATATCTCTTGCACCAATCCTTCTCGCACCTCCCCACTACCGCGATAGATACCGACATTACCGGCCTCGCGGGCCTCGGCGATCACATAACTAGAGCCGGCTTCTAACTCGGCCTTCATCAACTCGATCCATTTATACGGGGGAATAATGTGCGCGGCATCTTTGCTGCCCACCTCGCTAAGTACCGTACCATAACGGGTTAGCTTTTCGATATAGCCACATTTCTCGGCATGCGGAATGGTTATGGACCCGTCACTTACCTCCATATAAGAGATCCCGAACTCTTTGCAAACAGCAATGTAGTCTTCGAACTGGTTGCGAATTAAAAAGGCCTCGAACAAGGTGCCTCCAAAATAAACCGGAATGTCATAAGAGCGGTATAGTTCTAGCTTCTCCCGCAAATTGGGAGATACATAAGAGGTACCGAAACCCAGCTTTACAATATCGACGTGCGGATAAGACACGCTCATAAAATGCTTGGCCCCGTCGGTACTGAGTCCTTTGTCCATGACCATGGTAAGACCGGCCACACGAGGTTTGGCCAAGCGGTCGGGCATCTGCGAAAGATGGTAATTCATAGGTGCAAATGTAATGCCAATTGCAAAACGAAGTTCAACCCCTTAGGCCTTTCGCTTATAGCGAGCCAGCAGGTCAACGACCTGCGGATTTTGCAAAATAGAGGGGCGCAGCGAGACAAATCGCTTTAGCAATCTGGCGTCTTGATGGAGTGCTTCTTCGAGCTGCAACAACCCTTCTTTGGGTTGACCGGATCCGAACAAGACGGCAGCCTTATAATACAAGAAAAGGGGTTTGTTCTTGGTGGCTTGCAGTGCCAGTGAGGTTTGCAACAGGGCCTCGCTCCACCACTCGGCCTGGTACAGACAAAGAATCAGCGATTCCCAACCGGCCTTGTTGCGAGGCTTGGCGCGCACGGCCTGCATAAAATGCTGTACCGCTTCTTTGGTGCGACCCAATTGCACACAGCATTCGCCGGCCAATACCTGGTAATCGAATTGACTGCGATGCATGCGAATGGCCGTATCGACTTGCTTGTAGGCTGCCTCCCAGCTTTGTTCGTTATAGTAGGTGCAGGCTATTTTATAAAGGATGCGGCTGTCCTCTTGTCGTAGGTGCGAGGCCTTGCGGTAATTGAATCGGGCTTGTGCCGGCTGCTTTAACTTTTCGAAGCAATAGCCAATAGCCTCGTAGATCACATCCTCGGGCTTGGCCAGCTCGTGCACGCGCTCTAACACCTCGATGGCCTCCCGGTATTTTCGTAGCCGTATAAAGGCATCCCCCATATTGCGATAAGCATAATCAAACTTATCCTCGATGGCCGTTGCATATTTATAGGCATCGATCGATTTTTCGTAAAGCTTGAGCCCCTGGTAAGCAGCACCCAGGTTAAACCAAGCCAGTTCGCTGTACGGATGATCGTCCAAGATCTTTAGATGCAGTTTGATCCCCTCTTCGTTGCGCCCAGTAAAATCGGTCCAAAAACAAATTTTGTACAAGGCCTCTTCGTTGATGGGATCAACCTCGAGCACTCCCTTAAGACAATCGAATACTTTATCGAAGTCTTCGTAATCATCATAGACATCGGCCAACTCGAACAAGAGCTCTACCCTTTCTTCGCCCTCAAAATGCTGAAGGGCCTCCTCTAATAAGGCCACAGCCTTGTCTTGTTGATCAAGGGCCAAGTAAGCATCGGTGCGCAAAATATAAATGTTAATATCGCGACTATCGAGCAAATGTGCCTGGTCTAGCACGCGGAGCCCTTCGCGATAGCGACGATGCACCAGTAAAATATCGGCCTTGCGTATTTGTAAAGAAGATGAATACGGAAACCGCTCCACGGCCAAATGGGCGGCCTCGAGGGCCTTGTCGAGTTGCTCTTTTTGCTGAAAATGGTCGATGATCTTCTCAAAGGCGTCTTCTTCTAAGAACGAGTGTGCTCCGCCTGTTCGAAGCTGCTCAAACTGACTGAGCAGCTCAGCCATTTCCTCTCTTTCTTCGCTGGGGGTGTGCTCTGCCATGGCTTTTGCTTTGTATTCAACAATTTACTACAAAAACATCGTACAGAGCCTCAGGGTTTTATCCCCAACTGTGTATTTTTCAAAAAAATCAACTTTGTTATAAATATTTTGTTTTGTAATTTTGTAACAAATGCACAAGCATAGACTACCATATCGCTTTTTGCCGAACCCCCGCTTATTGGCGCTGGCCATCTTCCTCTTGACCGGGGTCGCCGCCTATGCTACCCTTGGCGATGGCAAAAAAAGGCAGTCCACCTTTACCCGCAAACTGCTCAGCGGCCGTACCCTTTCTTTTGACGGTACCCTTTCGCTTCGCTCCGGTTATAATTTTCGCGGCAATACCGTACTGGCCCCCGATCAACAACGTGTCATCCGCATCAATGCCGACGTAACCATGCAAGTGGGCAAAAACTCATTTACCCTGCCTCTTCGCAAGAACGTTTTGGTCAACAAGGTCAAAGTGGAATTCGGCAATCGCTCCTTGCGCAATCCCTGATCTTTCTTTTCTTATTTCCGACTCTCTTACTGCGCTTCTAACAATCGATACCCTGACTCAGGTATATCGAACAACACCTGTGGCACAGGATTAAATAAGAGCTGGTCGATCGTATAGCGAACCTTACGTTCGCCCAGCAGGGTCTCAAACGACAAGATAAGACCGGGCAGGGCCCCTGCCATTGGTAAAAATTCTTTATTAAGCGGAACCAGCTCGCCAGTGTACCAAATAGAGAACGTACTTCCATCAGCCATCGTAGCCACCGCCTTGTTGCAGCGATAGCCTGCTATTCGAAGCGTATCCGAGAAAAATTGAATCGTGGCCTCTCGGTATTTCTTGTTGGATTGTTCCCATTGTTGCAGGCTCAGGCGGGTCAGGTAGCGTTGCCCCCCATACTCCTTAAGCAACACCACCTGTGCAGTCTTGCTAATAAAGAGAGTCGATTGCTTTCCGGCCTGGGTTACGAGGTCGGTTCGACTGTTGGCTCCCTTTAGGTAAGAGATGCTTTGGGCCTCTTGCAGGTGAACAGAAGAGCCTGCTATCGTATCGGCCTCGTCGAAATAGATCTTATAAACCAGGGTAGCTTCGGTAAGCCTGCGCTGGGCCTGCAAGCCTGAACATAAGCATGCTGCGCACAAAAGCCCCAAAAGGAATTTTCTGTTCATCTGCCGGCACCGATTAGACACAGTAATTTACTGCAATTATTTTCGGTCCTTAATTTTTTTTTGCTGCTCTTGCAATTCTTCTAACTTCTGCTGCCACTTTGATTTTGACTTTGGCTTTTTTCTATTCTCTTGAATCTGTACCAAGATTTTATCGTGGTCAATAATGTAATTCTGTATGACGAACTGCATGGCCAGGGTAATCAGGTTAGAGACCGTATAATACCAAGTAAGGGCCGAAGGGAGGTTGTTAAAGAAAAAGAGCATAAAGAACGGAAAGATATACGGCATGTACTTCATGACCGGATTACTTTGGTCCGGGCTCATGCTCATGCTATATACCGAGATCAATAAACTGGTAAGGGTGGCCAGCAGATTGAACAAACTCAGGTGATCGCCAAAAAGTGGAATATGAAAACCAAAACGCAATGGAGCATCGTAGGCCGAGAGATCTTGGGCCCACAAGAATGAGGCACCTCGCAGTGCGATCTCTGAATTAAAGAAACTAAATAACGCAAAGAAGATGGGGATCTGCAAGAGCGCGGGTATACAGCCCCCCAGCGGATTGACCCCGGCCTCGCGGAACAATTTCATCTGCTCCATGCTAATGGACTGTTGATCGTCACCGAACTTTTCTTTGAGCTTGTTGATCTCTGGGCGCAAGGCCTTCATCTTGGCGCCGCTCAGGTAACTCGAATAGGTAAGCGGAGACGTTACCAAGCGAATAAACAGGGTCAGTAGCGCAATGGCCAATCCTAGGTTGGCTCCGCTCAGGTTGCGCATAAAATCAAAGATGGGGACAATAATATACTTATTGATGGGGCGTACAAAAGCATAGACCCCTTGGCCCAGGTTTACTACGCGGTCAAAACCATAGGGCATCTTCTTTAGCACCTGGTAATCGGAAGGACCATAATAAAGATGCAGCGCTGCGCGGGCCGCTCCGCTGGCGGGCAATTGCATCTTTAAAGCGGCCGTACTACGAACCACCACCCCCAACGAATCGTTGGGTAGTGTCCACGAGAGCTGACCCGAGGTAAAGGGAGTGGCAGCGGCTAGCGCCGCAAAGAAAAAACGTTGGCGAACCCCCAACCAAGAAACGGGCTTGGTAAAGGAAACCTCGGTTCTGTTTCCTATGGTAAAGTAGTCGAACTCGCCACCCTCTTCGAAACCTACTTGCGTATTTTGCTTTTCGTAGGCAATATCCTCCTCTTGCTTAAAGGCTTCGTACTGCCATAGCAAAGACAGTTGCCCTTGTGTAAGCAGCCGCTCCGTGCCTTGCATCTCGATATAAAAATCGATAAGATAACTATCGGGATGTATGGTAAATACGTGTGTAATTGAAGTAGGCATACTGCTATCGGGCGAAACTAGCGAGAGCCGCAGGGTCTTACTCCCGTCGGGCGCCGTAGCTACAGCGTCAGCTTCAAAAAGCAGATCGGAGATTTGCGCGGTGCTATTGTTGCCGGTTCTTACGGTATAATTAAATTGATTGTAAAGCCCTTTGGCCAGTACGACCCGAGCACTGTCTTTGTGCTGCGCATAACCGGTTAGTTGCACATCGGCTACCTGAGCACCCAGTGTGGTAAAGGAGACCTTCATCAAATTGTTCTCTAGGGTAACAACCTGAGGAGTCCCCAAAACAGCATTGGCAAAATAGCCCGCAGATGCCGATCGGTTTAAACTATCGGCCCGGAAGGTGTCGGCCCGCAGGGCGGCCGTATCAACGGCAGGGCGATTGGCCTTGGCAATAGAATCGGCCACAAATTGTTGACGGGCCTTGGCCTTATTGTAAGCGGCTTGCTCTTCGTTGGTGTAATAGAAATATCCAAAAAAAAGAACGGCGAGAATAATAAAACCGGTAACCGAATTGCGATCAAAGTTCATGACCTTATAGTTTGGCTTGTAACTGGGGCGACAAAGATAAGGGAACGCCCGTTGAGCAAGGGCTTAGCGAAGGCTGGCCGCTCTGGCGGCAGCAGGCGTCATGCGGCTCTCGGCATGCAGCAAGGCAGCCCTTACAAACTCCACAAAAATGGGTTGTGGATTCTCGACCGTGCTTTTCAATTCGGGATGGTATTGTACGCCAATAAAAAATGGATGATCGGCCAGCTCAATGATCTCGACCAGACCGGTATCGGGATTCTTTCCACTGGCCTTCATGCCGGCCGCTTCGAAATCGGCGAGGTAATTATTATTGAATTCCCAACGGTGACGATGTCTTTCGGTGATCTGCTCTTGCCCGTAAATGCGGTGCGCCAAACTACCCTTTACCAAATGACAAGGATAGGCCCCCAGACGCATAGTGCCTCCTTTGGCCGTCACTTTCTTTTGTTCGTCCATCAGGTCGATGACCGGATGCGGTGTCTGTGGATCCATTTCGGTCGAGTTGGCCCCGGCCTTTCCGAGCACGTTTCTGGCAAATTCTATGGCGGCCATCTGCATTCCCAGGCAAATACCAAAGAAAGGAAGCTTGTGCTCGCGCGCATAACGCACGGCTGCGATCTTTCCTTCTACACCGCGGTGACCAAATCCGGGTGCTACCAACAGCGCATCCAATCCGGTCAACTTCTCGGCTACATTCTCGGGAGTAATATATTCACTGTGCACATTGTGAATCTGCACCTGACATTCATTGATCGCCCCCGCGTGGATAAACGATTCCAAGATCGATTTATACGCATCTTGCAATTCGATGTACTTGCCCACTAACCCAATGGAGACTTTTCCTTTGGGATATTTGAGTTTATCTAAGAATAACTTCCACTTCGAGAGATCGGGCTCGCGCGTAGTGGTCAGATTCAATTTCTTGAGTACGATGGTATCGAGCCCCTCCCGCATCATTAGCACCGGCACTTCGTAGATGGTGCTTGCATCGGCCGCTTCGATAACAGCTTCGGGTTTTACATTGCAAAACAAGGCGATCTTTCGCTTCAGCTCAGGGCTCAACGATCTTTCGGTGCGGCAAACGATGATATCGGGATGCACGCCCTCTTCGCTCAGCATCCGCACACTATGTTGCGTAGGTTTGGTCTTGAGCTCTTTGGCTGCCTTTAAATAGGGAATCAAGGTCAAGTGCACCACAACGGTATCTTCTTCGGGAAGCTCCCACTGCAGCTGGCGTACCGACTCTACAAATGGAAGACTCTCAATATCGCCCACCGTGCCCCCAAGCTCGGTAATGACCACATCGAACTCGCCGGTCTGCCCCAACAGTTTCATGCGGCGCTTGATCTCGTCGGTAATATGAGGAACCACCTGTACGGTCTTTCCGAGAAAAGCCCCTTCGCGTTCTTTATTGATGACGGTCTGGTAAATGCGTCCGGTGGTAACGTTATTGGCTTGAGAAGTATAAATATTTAAGAAGCGCTCATAGTGCCCAAGGTCCAGATCGGTCTCGGCACCATCTTCGGTTACATAGCATTCTCCGTGCTCGTATGGATTAAGTGTGCCGGGATCGACATTGATATAGGGATCGAATTTTTGAATGGTAACTCGGAGTCCTCTGGCCTGGAGCAATTTGGCCAGCGAGGCAGCGATAATTCCTTTACCCAACGAAGAAGTGACCCCTCCGGTCACAAAAATGAACTTAGACATGCAGCATCAATTTTTTTTAGTACGAACCACTAATCAATTGACCTGCGAGCACTTTAGTAAGCCTTAAAAAAGAAATGAAAAAAAGTACAGGAGGTCATGTAAAGGTAAGGGAATATTGGTTTACCCTAACTGAGATTCAATAGCGGTGTCATAGCGATGTCGCCAGTCAGCGACCGCCCCCCAAGACTGCCCATCGACCGCTACGGCTTGGCCTTCTACCTTACCTAATAGGGTAACCGGAACCGGGCCCTTGGCCACATGTTGCAAAAAGGCGGTGCGGTGTGCAGGTGATACGCTTACCACGATACGACTTTGGCCCTCTCCAAACCAACAGGCATCCGAACGAAGCGGCTTACCATCGTGGGCTCGCTCGGGACTCTTAACGGAAAAGCCTTTGCCGGCTACAAAACTTTTCTCAAGCAAGGTGGTAATAAGACCCCCTTCGCTTACATCATGGGCGCTTGCGATCAATTGGGCCTCAATAAGCGAACGAACCAATTGCTGCAGGGCAAACTCTTGGTTCAACTCAAAATAGGGGGCCGGAGAATGCGTAACCCCGCAAAGACGGTGCAAATATTCAGAACAACCCAGATCGTTGGTGATGGTGCCGAGCAAATAGATCTCGTCCTCTTCATTCTTGAAGCCGAGTGTCATCTTATTGGCGAGATCGTCTAGCAATCCTACCATACCGATCGTAGGAGTGGGATGAACGGGACCATCGGGGTTTTGATTATAAAAACTAACGTTTCCGCCTGTTACCGGCGTATCGAATTTTCGACAGGCCTCGCCCATTCCCTGAATGGCTTCGGTAAATTGATAATACACGCCAACGTCGTATGGATTACCAAAGTTGAGACAGTTGGTAACCCCCAGTGGAAGTCCACCGGAGCAAACAATATTGCGCGCCGCTTCACTTACGGCGATCATAGCTCCTTTGCGAGGATCGGCGTACACATAGCGACTATTGCAATCGGTGGTAACGGCCAATCCCTTGGTGGTTTCCTTTACGGCTACAACGGCGGCATCGGAGGGCGCGTTCGTATTGGTGTTGGCCGTACCGACCATGCTATCGTATTGGCGAAAGATCCATCGCTTAGAGGCGATACTGGGTAGTGCGATCAGTTTTTCGGCCGTGCGTTGCAAGTCGGCAGGAAGCGTAATGGCAGACGGATCAAACGCGGCAATGCGATCAAAGTATTCGGGGCGTTGGTAGTCTCTATCGTATTGAGGAGCTCCTCCTCCCAACACCAGTTCTTCGGCCGGAATGGAAGCTTCGAGCTGCCCGTGCATATAAAAATTAAGTATGCCATCGCTCGTGACCTCGCCGATCACAGAACAGGGCAGATCCCATTTTTCAAAGACCTTGCTAACTTTTTCTTCTTCTCCTTTCTTAGCCACCAACAGCATTCTTTCCTGGCTCTCGCTCAACAATAACTCCCAGGTCTTCATATTCGGTTGACGAGTGGGTACTTTGTCAAGATCGATTCTCATACCCACCCCACCTTTGGCACTCATCTCTGCGGTAGAACAAATTATACCAGCCGCGCCCATATCTTGCATACCTACGACGGCGCCGGTAGCGATGACCTCGAGACAAGCTTCCAATAATTTTTTTTCTTGAAAGGGATCGCCCACTTGAACAGCCGGCAACTCCTGCGCACTTTCGGCCGTAATGTCGGCCGAGGCAAATGAAGCCCCTCCGATTCCATCCTTACCGGTGGCACTTCCGACGAAGAGTACCGGATTACCTACACCCGCTGCGGTAGCAGAGACGGTTTGACCAGCTTTTACGATACCCACACTCATGGCATTGACGAGTGGATTGGTCTGATAGCTGGCATCAAAATAGATCTCGCCCCCTACCGTTGGCACGCCAAAACAATTTCCATAGTGTCCAATGCCATGCACCACACCCGCCAGTAAGTGCTTGGTCTTTTCGTCGTCGAGTTGACCAAAGCGAAGTGAGTTGAGCGCTGCAATAGGACGCGCGCCCATGGTAAAAATATCTCTGTGAATTCCGCCCACACCGGTGGCTGCACCCTGAAAGGGTTCAATGGCCGACGGATGATTATGTGATTCGATCTTGAACACAACACCCAATCCATCCCCGATGTCCATTAACCCTGCGTTCTCTTCGCCTGCCTTTACCAACATGCGCCCGCCTTCGCGAGGCAGTGTCTTTAACCACTTGATGGAATTCTTGTAACTACAGTGCTCGCTCCACATGCCAGAAAAAGCGCAGAGTTCATTAAAGTTGGGGGTGCGACCTAGTTTTTGGCAGATCAAATCGAATTCCGCGGCGGTCAGGCGAAGTTGCTCGGCGGTAGAGACGGTAACGTTCATGGGGTTAGTTAAAATTGCTGCACAAAGCTACAAGATTGAAGGGGGCCAACTAGCAAAAGTTGTTCCCTTTCACTACACATTAACTATTTTAATAATATAATATATTTATTCTAAATCGACCCTAAAATTGACCCTCAAACAATATAAAACCACATTTTTTCCACCATACAGGCCAATTTATTTGATTTCTTGAATAATTTATGTTGCTTTGCTCAAAATTAAAATACCATGTCACTCCGCTTTGATGCCATTAGACAACTCTCCGATAAGAGTAGCGTACAAGTAGGAAGTCCCAACAAGACGACCAGCTTTTTTGCCGCTAATGTATTTACCATGAAGACGGCCCGCGAGTTTCTCAGCGATGAGGCTTTTAAAAGTCTTCGCGCCTCTGTGAAAGCAGGTCACAAGATAGATCGCGATATGGCCAACCAGATCGCCAATGGAATGAGAGCGTGGGCCGAGACAAAAGGAGTAACACACTATACGCACTGGTTTCAACCACTTACCGGCACAACGGCCGAGAAACACGATTCATTCTTTACCCTTAAGAGTGATGGCACGGCCATCGAAGAATTCGATGGAGCCGCTCTTATTCAGCAAGAACCCGATGCATCTTCTTTTCCGAGCGGAGGGCTGCGCGCTACCTTCGAAGCCAGAGGTTACACTGCCTGGGACCCTTCGTCTCCTCCCTTTGTCATTGAAATCGGAAACGGTAAGACACTATGCATTCCTACCATCTTTGTTTCTTACACCGGAGAATCCCTCGACTACAAAGCTCCCTTACTAAAAGCTACCGAGGCACTGAGCAAGGCGGCCACTGATGTTTGCAACTACTTTGATAAAAATGTAAGCAAGGTTACCGTTACACTGGGTTGGGAGCAGGAATATTTTGTAATGGATGAGGCGCTGTTCAATGCCCGCCCCGACCTGTTGATGACCGGACGCACGGTGTACGGACATTCCTCTGCCAAAAATCAACAATTAGAAGATCATTATTTTGGTTCGATCCCCGAGCGAGTCTACGCCTATATGCGTGACTTTGAGAACGAATCTTACAAACTGGGTATTCCGCTACGCACGCGCCATAACGAAGTGGCCCCTGCTCAATTTGAGTGCGCCCCCATCTTCGAAGAGGTGAGTGTAGCCGTCGATCACAATTCGCTGCTCATGGATGTGATGGAAAGAGTGGCCCGCCGACATAACCTGCGCGTGCTGCTGCACGAAAAACCTTTTGCCGGCATTAACGGAAGCGGAAAGCATAACAACTGGAGCATGGCTACCGATACTGGTGTCAACCTGTTGGCCCCCGGCAAGACGCCCAAGACCAACCTGATGTTCCTGACATTTTTTGTCAATACCATCAAGGCCGTACACGACTACGCCGATGTGCTGCGCGCCTCGATCGCCTCGGCCCCCAACGATCACCGCCTGGGTGCGAACGAAGCCCCTCCGGCCATCATCTCTGTGTTTACCGGTCAATACCTTAGTAAAGTACTCAATGATGTAAAAGAAAGAGTATCGGCCGGCATGGACGAGACCGATGAGAGTCTGCTCAAGATCGACATCCACAAGAGTATCCCTGAGTTGTTGATGGACAATACCGATCGCAATCGTACATCGCCCTTTGCCTTTACCGGAAACAAATTCGAGTTTCGTGCGGTAGGATCTTCCGCTAACTGCGCCAATCCCATGACAGTACTCAATACCATCATGGCACAGACCTTGCGCGATTTCAAAAAAGAGGTTGACACCCTTATCGAAAAGGGAGAGAAGAAAGAGATAGCCATTATGCAAGTGATTCGCGAGTATATTATCAAGAGCGAAAAAGTTTTGTTCGAAGGAGATGGATACAGCGAAGCCTGGGAGAAAGAGGCCGAAAAACGCGGTCTACCCAACGTAAAGACCACCCCACTCGCACTCGATGCCATGGTAACCAAAAAAGCAAAAGACCTTTTTCAAAACAATGGCATTTACTCGCACCAAGAATTGGAGGCCCGTCATGAGATTGAATTAGAGAAATACATCAAGAAAGTACAGATCGAAAGCCGCATGATGGGAGAACTGGCCACCAGTCATATTTTACCGGCTGCCATTCGCTATCAAAACCTGCTGGCTTCGAATATTCGCGGACTTAAAGAAGCCGGGATAAAAGAATCCGGATTTGCAAATCAACTGCAAATTCTCGAAGAGATCTCTACGCACATCAATAAGACCAGCGACTTGGTAGAAAAGATGATCGAGGCGCGCAAAAGTTGTAATAAACTAACCGATACGCGCGACAAGGCCATTGCCTATCAAAAGAAAGTAAAGGACAGCTTCTTTGACGAGATTCGCTACCACGTAGACAAATTAGAATTACTGGTTGATGATAAGGAGTGGTACTTGCCTAAGTACCGTGAGATGCTGTTCTTGCGCTAAGAGACCGAGTGGTCAGGGACAATTGGCCTTGACCACCCTTAATACATTCTTTCCAAGAATCTTTTTGATATCCGACGTTGAATAGCCCCGCGCAAGCAATGCGGTGGTAAGGCGGGGGTAGCTGCTAACATCTTCCAGACCACGGGGCACAAACCCGATACCATCAAAGTCTGCACCGAGACCCACATGATCGATCCCGATCAGCTTAACGATATGATCGATGTGATCGACCACATCTGCTATGCCCGGACGGGCCTTGTCGAGGGCTGCTGCCATGGCTAATTGCCATTGCTGCTGCGCCTGAGCGGTATCGACTTTCGAAAACAACGCAAAAACAGAATCTTTACCGGGGCCGTTCCAATAGCGCTGTTGCGCCACGAAATTTTTGCTAATAAAGGCGGGATAGAAATTGACACAGATAACGCCTCCATTTTTTTGCAAGGCCAGCAACTGCTCGTCCTTTGCATTACGAAATACCGGGCAAAGGCTCCATGCCGAGCTATGCGTAAGCAGTACCGGTTTGGTTGTTATGGCCAGGGCATCGTAAAATGTTTGTTCCCCCACATGCGAGAGATCGACGATTACTCCCAATTGATTTAATCGGCGCACCACTGCTTTTCCAAAATCACTGAGTCCTTTTTTGCTAAGCACCGCACCGGCACCACTTTCGTCGCGGGCACTGGTGGCCCACTCGGTGCTGTTGTTCCAGGTAAGTGTCAGATAGCGCATGCCGCGCGCGGCAAGACTATCTAGTTTTTGCAGATCGGACTCGATCATATGTCCGCCTTCTACCCCGATCATAGCGACCACCCGTCGGCGATGTGCTCGTTGCCTGACCTCACGATACGAAGTGGCAAAATTGAATTGTTCGGGATGGCGCAGCACCAACCGGTTCAGCGAGTCGATCTCGGTGATCGCATCGTGGTAATACCCCAGTGGGCTACGGGCGGTCTCGCCGGTAAACACAGAGAAAAATTGAACATCGACCCCGCCTTTTTTAAATCGATAATAATCGCTGTGGCCTTCGGTTAACGGTTGCGATAGATCTCTTCCGGCTAGTGTTTGTGCACTAAGGCAGTCATTGTGCGTATCGACCAGCAGTGCGCGGTGATGAAGGCCTCTACCCTTTTGCGCGTGTAGCGGTGCTCCACCAATCATACCGATCACTGCCAGTAGAAGAAACAGAGATCGGTACGTCGTCATAGAAATGAGATTAAATTATCCGAGTGTTTTTTTGGCATCCTCCAAAAACTTGGCCAATCCAATATCGGTGAGCGGATGCTTTAGCAATCCTACAATAGAATCGAGTGGACAGGTACATACATCGGCACCGGCCTCGGCACATTTAACGATATGCAGCGGTGTACGAATAGAAGCCGCCAGAATTTCGGTCTTGAACCCTTGCACGGAGTAAATATGAGCAATCTGTGCGATCAACTCAATACCATCCCAGTTGCTGTCGTCGAGTCTTCCGATAAAGGGAGATAAATAAGTAGCGCCTGCCTTTGCCGCCAAAATAGCTTGGCCGGCAGAAAATACCAGGGTACAATTGGTGCGAATCCCTTTTTCGCTAAAGTAGCGAATGGCCTTGATGCCGTCTTTGATCATAGGCACTTTGACCACGATGTTGGGATGAATGGCGGCCAATTTATTTCCTTCTTCGACAATACCGGCAAATTCGGTGCTGATGACCTCGGCGCTAATATCGCCATTGACCATCTCGCAAATGGTGCGGTAATGATCCATTACGGCTTTCTCGCCCTTGATCCCCTCTTTGGCCATAAGGGAGGGGTTCGTTGTGACCCCATCGAGTATTCCAAGTTCGTTAGCTTCTTTGATCTGCGCCAGGTTGGCGGTATCGATAAAAAATTTCATGAAAACAGATTTGGATAAAGGTAAAAAAAACGGCAGGCTTATTACATCGCACCGCTCAACCACCTACTCTTGCTGCCTTCCGGCCCTGGGAGGGTTCAGCAGGAGCTGGTCGTGTAAGACCTGCCAAGGCAAAGATAACGATAATAGCCTAACGCTGAAATCCGGAACGCACGCGCGTATACCCGATCAATTCATCGGCGCGGGCACCAAACGGCCGAAAATAAACAAAGACAGAATACTCGTTTTCGGTAGCCCAAAAATTACCCTCGGTATACTCGAAACTGGGCGTTTTGTCGACACCAGACAACCTTTTTGTCAAATACCCATAGTTATAGAACCCCTGCTTTAGAAATACGGCCTTCGTGTAAAGTCCTTGGCTATCGTCAAAATCCATTTTGTAGGCATCACTTAACTCAAAACCGGACCACTCGCCTGTTACGAACACATCATTGTCGCTATAGCGTCGACCTCCGGCGGGTCGTAGCGAAAAATGCACCCACCCGTACTCGCCTTGTGTGTGGGGCTGGGGATTATCGAGATTCTCGATCAAATATTTTCCGTTCAGGTCCCGGTAATACAAATAGAGCTGTCCCGATCGTTCGCTATCGGTTTGAACAAAAACATCGGTGCGGCTGCTGGTATCACTATCGACGATCCGTTGAATTCGATCACCGCGAAGCCGAATGCTGCGCAGATCGAACCAGCGCCATTCTTGGCCAGCCGCAAACAAGGTTTGCTCCTCGTCGCTATACTCGTAATAATTTCCCCTAAAAATAGTGGGGCGCGTAAGGGTTCTTGCCGTATGCCACTGATCGTTCTGCAGAATGACCACCTTGATCTCTTGCGGAGAAAATGCGTTCTGGGGCATTTGCTGTGGGGTCACCCCAATAGAGAGACGCTGATGCGTTAAAAAGAAATTACTGCTAAAGGGCTGCAGTACCTGCGCTGCAATGGACACACGCTTGTTGACCACAACGATTCTTCGGGTAAAGACCAGTTGCGAAGTGTCATCATTTAAAAAAACTTTTAACAAGTAATTTCCGCCGCGAGTAGGACCGCTGTTTCGCTCCGGCAATAAAACCTGGTAATGCATATACCGGGTTTGCACCCCCGAAGAGACCCGATAGTTTTGAATACGCTGGGTAAGAAATCCTTTTAGGTAATCAAAGGCAGGCAATTGGGCCGCTGTCCAGTCGGCATTACAGAGCTGTAGCGTGTAATAATAGGGCTTGAGATTCCCTTCCATATCATCAAAATGCAACTCAAGTTGATCGGGCTGACCCAGGTATAGTACGGGCGAAGCCGTTTGATCTGCTGCCCTGTATAGCTTGACGGACCGAATGTAAGAACGGTACACTTTTTCGGGAGACTGGGCTTGTATCGAAAGCACCGAGAGCAGTAGAGAAAAAAGAAATAGAAAAGGCATTACGAATTTGCTTGAATGGCAAAGTAGTTAAAAAAGGAGCAGTAAATCTAGGCAGAGGCGCTTATTTTTGAGTATACAACGAAGCGAGTGAACCTAATCTCTTTTTTTGCCAATAGAATGTACGCCAGCAGGGCCAGTCGCTTTTCGGGACTGGTAATACGAATTTCGCTGGGGGCTACGATCATTAGCGTGGCGGTCATGATCATTACGGTGGCACTGGCCGCCGGATTTCAAGAGCGCATTAGCGAGAAGGTCTTTAGCTTTTGGGGGCATATTCGCATTCAAGAAAAACAACCCGGCAAAGCCATCATTGCCGAAGAGATTCCCATTCGGCATAACGAAGAATTGATCCGCTTGCTTCGGCAGCAACCAGGCGTTCGCTCGGTGCACCCCTTTGCCACTCGGTATGCCCTGCTTAAGACGCGAGAGCAAATGGAGGGTGTGCTGCTAAAAGGACTTGATAACCCCGATCAATTTCGAGCCTTATCTCCTTTTCTTCAAGAAGGCACAAGTCCGCATTTACCCGATAGCGGCTATAGCCGCGACCTGCTTTTGTCTCGCTATACGGCGCAACGACTTCAAGTAAAGACCGGAGATACACTCTTACTTTACTTTAGTAGAGAAGGCGCTATGCCCAGTGCCAGAAAAATGCACATAGCGGGTATTTACAAAACCGGTATCGAAGATTATGATCAACTTTTTGCCATCGCAGACATAGAGCTCATTCGCCAACTGAATCAATGGGAGCCGGACCAGGTAGGCGGTTACGAATTATTCCTGAGCGACCCCCGCACCATGGAGCGATCGGCCAATGCACTTTATGCCTTGTCTGCGTTTCCGGCAACATGGGATGCGATCTCGGTAAAAAAAGTTTCTCCCCAACTCTTCGATTGGTTACAGATGCAAGATCTTACGCGCAATGTGCTGATCGGATTCATGACCGTGGTAGCCCTTATTAATCTTATCTGTTGCTTGTTGATCTTGGTCTTAGAACGAGTAAGGATGATCGGTATGCTAAAAGCCATGGGAGCCACCGATGGGTTGGTACAGCGGATCTTTCTTCGGTATGGTCTATGGATTACTGTAAAAGGAGTACTGATCGGAACAGCCGCTGCGCTACTGCTACTCGGGTTGCAAGACAAGACCGGATTTATTACGTTGGATGAGTCTGCCTACTTTATGGATACAGCGGCCGTAAAAATTATTCCCTGGCAAGTGATCGCCATTGCCACAGGAACGATCACGATCTCTTTTTTGGTACTATTGATCCCTTCGTTGCTGGTTAAAAAGATCAGCCCTGTCCAGGCCATTCGCTTTACCTGAGATAAGAAAGTATGATCCCTGTCGCTACGGCTGCATTGAGCGACTCCACTTGCCCTTTACCGGGAACGGAGACCGCAGCACCGGCCTTTGCAAGCAACGAGGCCGGAATACCCGCCGATTCGTTGCCAATAAGCAAGATAGCCTCTTGCAACGAAGACAGTGTGCGCACATCGGTGCCCTGCATCGTAGCGGCCAAGACGGGTACCGCTCCATGTTGATCTATCCAATTTTCCAGATCAAGGTAGTGAACCGCAACGCGAAAGATGCTTCCCATTGAAGCTTGCACCACCTTGGGATTAAAACAATCGACCGTATCGATACTGCATACCAATTGGCGAACGCCGAACCAATCGGCGGTTCTAATAATCGTTCCCAGATTACCGGGATCTTGCAAACCACAACAAGCCAGTGTAAACTGTGCAGCGGCAATAGGGTTGGTACGCTGGGGCAGACGAACCACGGCTACCACCTGATGCGGCGTTTGCAAATGCGATAATCGATCTAACTCCGCGGCTGTAATACAGGTAACGGATAGGTCGTTCAATAAGGATTGATTGGTGTCGATCCATGCTTGCAGCGCATAGATAGCAACGATCTGCTGCCGATACTGCTGTAGTAACTCAAGCACCAGCTTGGGCCCTTCTGCCACATAGCAGCCGGTTTGCTCTCTGTGTTTTTTAAGGGCTAAACTTTGAATATCTTTGATAACGGTCTTAACTAGCATAACTTTTTGATTCATGCACCCAGGCAAACGCACCCGTTTAGGGTCGGTGGTTGTTATTCTTTCAGCAGTACTCCTTGTGGGACTGAGTGCCTGTGGAGTGATTCCCAAGAACTATCCCAAAGGGAGACCCTTTGTTTTCAAAACTACTATAAAAGTAGATGGAAACTTCACCGACGAGGAGCGAGAGAATTTGGAGAGTCGCCTGCGCGGACAACTCGACGACAGCCTGATGGTTCGCTCGGTATCGAAGTTGTTCGTTAAAGAGATCAAAAACCCTCCGGCCTATGACAGCATGGCCCTAGCGCGCTCTATAGTTTACATGCAAAACCTGTTGGGTTCGCAAGGCTATTTTCAAGGAACCATACAATACGATACAACCCTGGTGGCCGCGGGTAAAGACCAGCTTCGAACCACGATCAACTTTCAAGTAAGACCGGGCTTGCAGGTGCGGCTCGACACGGTACGCTATGCGATCAAAAACGAGGCCTTGCAAACTCTTACGCTAGCTTCCCTTTCAGAGAGCAAGATCAAAAAAGGAGAACCCTTTTCTAAAACAACGATCTCGGCCGAATTGGACCGACTGGTCGATATCTACCGCAACAATGGCTACTTGCGTTTTACCAGAGAGGAGTTATTGGGGGTATGGGATACCCTCGATGTCCGCTTGTTAGACCCGAACACCGATCCACTTGAGCTGCTGCGCATAATGGCCGACATAGAAAAAAATCGTTTGCAACCCAAAGCCAATCTCGAAATTCGTTTAAGGCCCGGCTTCGACAGCAGCCGACTTACCAAGTATCATATTGGCTCGATCGATCTTTATCCTGATTTTACCAGTGATACGGCGGGACTTCAGCCTCAAAAAACTACTCGCAGCGGGCTCAATTTATTTAGCTACCGCCCGGTATTTTATCCGGGCATCTTTAGAGAGAAAATATTTTTTTATCGCGGCGACCTATACGACCAACGAAATTATTTCAAGACGCTGAATCAACTAAGCGCCATGGGCGCCTGGCGTCTGATCAACATTGAGCCCCGGCCACGTGCAGCCAGCGATACGGCCGATCTGCTGATCCGTCTTACTCCGGCCAGAAAATACAGTAACAATGCCACTCTTGAGGGAAGCAGCAACCAAAGCCTGGTTTCGGGAAATCTATTCGGCATTGCCCTTAACCTCGGATTACAGAATCGTAACTGGGCCCGCAGAGCCATTCAATCAAGCACTAGTATTCGTTTTGGGGTAGAGACAGGACGAGATCAATTGACCGATGTCAACTTTATTCAAACCCGACAACTCGCCATTACCCATAACTTGTATTTTCCGCGGGCCATTCCCCGCCTCAATGGGCTGCCCGCTGGCTGGAGAGAGAATTTTAAATCGGTGCTATCCTTTAATGTAGCCAACACCGAGCGAAGAGAACTCTTTAATCTATCGTCGTATAGCGCCGCATGGGGATACGACTTTCGGTACCGCAATGCCCTTTTTACGCTACGGCTTCCTAACATCGAATACAATGCAATTGCCCGCAGGTCCAAGCTAGAAGAACTGATCGCGAGTAACGCCTTGCTCAAAAATATTTTTGTGGATGGACTCATCTCTTCGGTAACGGCTGGCGTGTTGCTGAGCCGTCAGCGTCAAAACCGCGTCACCAACCTGCGATTTAATATTGAGCAATCGGGGCTATTGACCGGGATGGTTCGTAACCCGCTTCTCGACAGTCAACTGTTTCGTTTTGTAAAAGTAGATCTTGACCTGGCCACCAAGGTTAGCCTGCGTCGCTCGGCCATCGCCATGCGTTTGTTTGCCGGTGCGGGGTATGAATTCGACAACACGGTAAATCCTAACAAGCGATTTAACTTACCCCTCTATCGTCAGTATTTTGCAGGCGGCCCCAATAGCATGCGGGCCTGGGGGCTGCGCAAGTTGGGACCAGGTTCTTCGATACAATCCTATGGAAACAATGGATTGCCCGAGCGGTATGGCGATCTTCAATTAGAAGCCAATCTCGAATATCGTTTTCCTTTTTTTACCATCGCTGGATTTAAGGTCAACGGAGCCCTTTTTTCTGACATTGGGAATATTTGGTACGTAAAGAAAGCGCCAGGCAGAAGCCCCGAAGAGATTTTTTCGTTGCAACGATTGGGCAAGGACCTGGCCGTAGGTGTGGGCACAGGACTTCGAATTGACTTTACCTATTTCGTAATTAGACTCGATTATTCCGTTAAAGCAAAAGACCCAAGCCCTGCTCCTGCTAATGCGGCCTATCAAAACAAATGGTTCGGCTACTCCAGGTGGAGCGATATGGACCAGTTTCAACTGGGCATCAACTATCCCTTTATTTTATAAAGTATTGAGCTAAACCTTTAGCGTTGCTTCGAATTGATCCGGCGTCTGTGCCTGTGTGACCTCAAATTTGCCAATGCGGGTTCTTCGTAGCGAACGCAGATAAGCGCCGCACCCGAGTGCTTCTCCCAGGTCTTGCGCCAGGCTTCGAATGTAGGTGCCGGTAGAACAAACCACCCTAAAGTAAAGTATACCTTCTTCGTAACGCAACGCTTCGAAAACCGAGACGGTAATACGGCGGGGCTCGAGCGTAACGGCCTGCCCCTTACGAGCCAGCTCGTAGACGCGCTTACCCTTTACCTTAATAGCAGAATGAGCGGGGGGAACCTGCATGATCGTTCCGGTAAAACGAATAAGCGCTTCTTCGATATGAGCCAGCGTAAGATGACCAATGCTGCGATGATCGTAAGGTTCGGTCTCTAGGTCGTAGCTGGGCGTGCGGGCACCCAGCGTAATGGTGCCGGTGTATTCTTTTTCTTGCGCCATAAACTCATTGATACGCTTGGTGAATTTTCCGGTGCACACGATTAGCAGACCGGTTGCCAACGGATCGAGCGTGCCGGCATGCCCGATCTTCTTGATACGAATAAGGTTTCTGAGTTTTCTGACTACATCAAAAGAGGTCCACCCCAATGGCTTGTCGATTAGTAAGACCCGGCCCTCGGCGAATGGTGAATCAGAATGCATAAAAATTTAATAAGCGCGGGCAAAAAGTACACGCTGCGCAGAGGGGTTGCCACTCAAAATACAAGTGCCTGCCTCTGGTTGATTAGCAAGAGGAATACAACGAATGGTAGCCTTGGTCTTTTCTTTGATCGCTTCTTCGGTCTCGGCCGTGCCATCCCAATGCGCTGCAATAAACCCTCCTTTGGTATCGAGTAACGAGACGAACTCATCCCACGAGTTGGCAGGGGTAATGTGTTGGTTTCGAAAGGCGAGTGCCTTATTAAAGAGATGCTGCTGTATTTCTTCGAGCAGTTGTTGAATCTTTTCGGCAAGTCCCTCGATCGGAACCGTAAATTTTTCGCGCGTATCACGGCGAGCCAATTCGACCACCTTATTTTCCAGATCGCGGGCGCCAATGGCCACTCGAAGCGGAACACCTTTCATTTCGTATTCGGCAAATTTCCAACCCGGACGTGCATTGTCGTTATCGTCGTATTTGACCCGAATGCCCATGAACTTTAAAGAACCAAGCAGCGCATGCACGCAAGCGTCAATGGCAGCCTTTTGTTCTTCGCCTTTATAAATAGGAACAATGACCAGTTGCAGGGGAGCGATGCGGGGCGGAAGCACCAAGCCCTCATCATCGCTATGTGCCATTACCAGAGCGCCGATCAATCGGGTACTTACTCCCCAACTGGTGGCCCATACATAATCGAGTTTGTTATCACGATCACTAAACTTAACATCAAAGGCCTTTGCAAAATTTTGACCCAGAAAATGAGAGGTGCCCGCCTGCAGCGCTTTTCCATCTTGCATAAGCGCCTCTATACAATACGTATCTTCTGCACCGGCAAATCGCTCTTGTGCTGTCTTTACTCCTTTAATGACCGGGACCGCCATGTAGTTCTCTACAAAATCAGCATACACGTCTAGCATCTTTACCGTTTCGTCGAGCGCCTCTTGCCGGGTGGAATGGGCCGTATGCCCCTCTTGCCACAGAAACTCGGCGGTGCGCAAGAACAAACGAGTGCGCATCTCCCAACGCACCACATTGGCCCATTGGTTGACCAAAATAGGAAGGTCCCGATAAGACTGTATCCAATTCTTATAGGTGTTCCAGATAATGGCCTCGCTCGTCGGACGAACCACTAACTCTTCTTCTAGTTTTGCGGCGGGATCGACCATGAGTTTACCGGGCCGATCCGGGTCGGCCTTTAGCCGGTAGTGCGTTACAATGGCACACTCTTTGGCAAATCCCTCTGCATTTTTCTCTTCGGCCTCAAAGAGGCTCTTGGGAACAAAGAGTGGAAAATAAGCATTTACATGCCCTGTCTCTTTGAACATTTTATCTAAAACGTCTCGCATGTTCTCCCACAGGGCAAAGCCATAAGGTTTAATGACCATGCAGCCCCGTACTGCAGAGTAGTCGGCCAGCTCACCCTTTATAACGAGGTCGTTGTACCATTGTGAGTAGTCTGCGCTTCGCGATGTGATCTCTTTGCTCATAGACGTGTGGTTGGTCTGGCCGGGTTTACCTTTTTTTTAACAGCCCGACCTGCGATATCCCCGCAAGATGCCGAACTTTGCTGAGGAATACAAAATTAACCACTTCGGCTATGAAAACAACCTTGCTTCTATCCTTGTCGATCGTACTGCTGCTGGCCGGCTGCAGCACCGCTTATAAAACAGGTCAGACACCGGACGATGTGTACTACTCTCCGGCCAGACCCGAAGCCGAATATGTTCGGGTGCAACGAGAAGAAACAAGACGGGTTCGCTATTACGAAGAAGATCCCGAAGATCGCTTCTTGCGCATGCGTGTTCGCAACCGTAACCAATGGAATGATCTGGATGACTGGTATACCTTCGAGCGTTGGTCCATTGGCTACAACCAGTTCTTTGCACCCGCATTGAACCCTTTTACCTCTTGGAACTATTTTTACAACCCTTACTTTTTTCCGGTGGCCTTTTCGACAGCGCCTGTAAAAAACATTTATACGCGCCCGCGTATCTACAACTTGGGCAGCTATCAACAGTCCCCCGTCAATCTTAAGCAGCTACAACAAAACAGCAGCACGCGCAGCAACTATGTTCCCTTTGGTACTCAACGAAGCGCTACTACGGGCAGTAGGGGCAATGCACTGCGAGAAGCCTTTGGCAGCGGTAATGCCGGCGGTGTTTCGGGTGGATCGCCCGTTTCGTCTCCTACACCTGGCAACTCATCGAGTTCTTCTTCTGGCAGCAGTGCTCCGGTAAGAAGATTTTAACAGGCTTCGGAATTTTTATACCAATTCACCATGTCGCTATTTCGCCAATACACCTTACCACTTTTTTGTTCATTGTTTGCCCTTATAGCCAATGCGCAAGAACCCGATGATGCACTTCGCTACAGCTGGACCCAACCCAATGGAACGGCTCGTCAGCAAGCCATTGGAGGCGCCATGGCTTCGCTGGGAGGCGATCTCTCGGCACTTTTTGTCAATCCGGCCGGACTTGGATTTTACAAGACCGGAGATCTGGTACTCTCTCCTACCTATCAACAACTCCGCAACAAAAGCACGTACCTGGGCAGAACGGAAAGCGAACAACGCGGTCAGATCGGACTCGGCACCACCGGGGTAGTAACCGGAACCCAATTTTACGAGCATGGGCTTGGAAAAAAAGCCGAGCAAAAAAGAACGGGAGCCTTTG
Source organism: Sphingomonadales bacterium (assembly GCA_016872155.1). Lineage (GTDB taxonomy): Bacteria > Bacteroidota > Bacteroidia > Chitinophagales > Chitinophagaceae > JJ008. Next base: position 35,391 of record VHBB01000006.1, on the reverse strand, counting down.
CCATTGCCCTTAATCAAACCGCAAGTTTTAGTAACAACCTGCTGTATCGGGGTCTTAATACTCGGCATTCGTATGCGCAGCGGTTTTTAGAAGAAGTAGGATCGATCGGAGATGCCAATCAGGTGGCCCAAAATTTTCCCTTTGGCAGCAGCCTTGCCTTTAATACCTACTGGATCGATACAGTGGGCGGAGGCATCGCTGGCAACTTTCGTTATAAGACCAGGGCCAACCCCTCGACCGGCCTCTTGCAAGAAAATAAGGTGGTGAGTCGCGGTTCGGTCAACGAGCTGGCACTGGGTTACGGCGGATCGTTCAACGAAAAACTTTATGTGGGGTTTACACTGGGCATCCCCTTTATTTTCTATGATCGTACGTCGACCTTTACAGAAGCTGATGCGACCCAAGATCTTAACAACTTCGACTATGCCACCTACGAGCAGCGGCTCGAGACCAATGGAAACGGGCTTAATCTAAAATTGGGACTCATTTACCGACCGGCACCCTTTTGGCGATTCGGAGTGGCCTTTCATACCCCAACCTGGCTGCGGCTAACCGATATCTACTCTGCCTCCATAACCACCGACACCGAAAACTACAAAGGGATACAAACACAATCTTCCTCTCTTTTTACCAATGGAGAAGATGCCCAATTCTCTTATTTTCATTTTACGCCCTACCGCTTTTTGATCAGCGGATCGTATGTAATCAACGAGACCGAAGACATTACCCGACAAAAGGGATTCCTAACCGCAGACTTGGAGTATGTCAATTACAGCGCCTCTTCTTTTCGCATAGACCCCGAGATGGACAATAGCGAAGAGACGCGCACTTACTTTAAGCAACTCAATAACACCATCGACGATTCGTTTCGAAGCGCATTCAACCTGCGCGTGGGAGGCGAATTAAAGTTCACCACGCTAATGACAAGGCTGGGACTGGCCCTGTTGGGTAACCCCTACAGAGAAAACTATGCCCCTGCCGGACGTCGCTTGCAACTGAGTGGCGGACTAGGCTACCGAAACAAAGGCAATTTTATTGATCTGACCTTTGTACACACATCCGGCAATGACACGCACTATGCTTACCGGCTTTCACAACAAGCCGCAACAGGAGCCAGTCTATTGTCTCGCGGAAGCAGGCTAGTGGTTACGCTGGGGCATAAATTCTAAGCGCCCGCTTACTTAAAGATGAAAGTTGCTTTTTGCAACGAGCCGCTCGTCTTTTCTTTTTTTATGTAGCCTCGGTACATCCCCTCAGTGCAAAAAGGCATAGCTATATTTCCTTTTTTATCGACAGCGATCAAGCCGCCGTCGCCGCCCAGTGCCGGCAATTGCCGCATGACCATTTCGTCGGCGGCTTGTGGCAGGCTTTGCTGACCAAACTCCATGCGGTCACTGATCGATTTTGCCATTACCAAACGCAAGAAATACTCTCCCCAACCCGTACAGCTAATAGCCACCGTATTATCGTTGGCATAGGTACCGCTGCCAATAATCGGAGCGTCTCCTACCCGACCCCATTTTTTATTGGTCATGCCGCCAGTACTGGTCGCGGCGGCCAGATGCCCCTGCGCATCGAGCGCAACGGCACCTACGGTTCCATAACGGCTCTTGCGTTTTTCCTGACTGGCAGAGGCACTGTGGCTGGGTGCGCCTTGCGCTTCGATCGAATCTCTTTTCCTTGCTCGCTGCAGCGACTCCCATCGTTCGGGTGTATAAAAATACGAGGGATCTACGATCTCTAATCCCTGCTCTTTTGCAAAGGTCTCGGCACCGCGACCGGTTAGCAACACATGCTCGGATCGATCCATTACCGCACGGGCGGCCGATATAGGATTGCGAACGGTCCTTACACCCGCAACGGAACCGGCCTTTAAAGTAGCCCCTTCCATAATGGCCGCATCTAACTCGTTAATTCCTTCGGCGGTAAATACGGCGCCCTTGCCTGCGTTGAACAATGGTTCATCTTCGAGCACACGCACGGCTGCCTCTACAGCATCGATCGCATGCCCCCCTTTTTCCAAAATAGCAGCGCCGGTCTGCAAGGCTTTGTTAAGCGCATCGTGATACCGTTTTTCGAGCGCCGGTGTTAACTGGTTTTTGCTAATGGTGCCTGCGCCCCCGTGAATGACTAACACATAGTGAGGACCCGCGGTGGAGGATGTAGAAGTGGGCTGAGCCCCTACCCAAACCCAACTGAATAGAAGAGTCAGCGTTAGCAACGATCTCATAGTAGCGATTTTGAGCAATTTAACCAATCTTACTGGGGCTGTTTCATTAATTTTACAAACAACGGAATTTTCTGAAAACAGCAGCGAAAATAGTAAAGTGGACAGCGCTAGGCATCTTGCTGTTGCTCTGCAGTATTTTTTTACTTCTTAAGACCCCTGCGGTGCAAAGCTGGCTGGGAAAAAAAGTAGCCGCCAGCCTCTCGACCCAACTAGCCACCCGGGTCGAGGTTAACCGGGTTTCGTTCTCGCTGCTCGACCGCCTTTCACTAAACGGATTGTTGGTAATGGATCGCCAACAAGACACTATCGTATTTGCCCAACAGCTTCAGCTACGTATTACGGATTGGTTCTTTGTTAAGGACAGCATTGACCTGACGCACGTGCAAATCGAAAATGCACTCGTACGATTATACCGCACCGACAGCAATTGGAGATATCAATTCTTGCTAGACTATTTCAGTGGCGAACCTACCGATAGCAGCCGACCCACAAAAAAATCCAGCCCACTGCATTTGCATCATCTCTCGCTTCGCTCCATACGCGTAGAGCAGATCGATCGCTGGGAAGGGAACTCCTTATTAACCAGCATAGGGCAACTCGATCTGCAAGCCGATCAACTTTCTACGCGTAGCGGCCCTATTCGTATACGATCGCTGTATGTAGAAAAGCCTTCCATCCGTTGGAATCGTTTTGTCGGAAATCGGCCCACCCCACTAAAAACCACGCAGTCGTCCAAACCCGAAAGCGCCTCTTCGGATCTTTTTCAATTTCTTGATCAACCCAACCTGCAGCTGGGACGAATAGAGATCAAAAGTGGAACATTTATTGCTACGCAACAGGGCCGTCCGTTGGTACCCGGCCTGTTCGATGCCAGGCAACCCGCCATAAAAGAGTTGAATCTTTTACTGAGCAACACTAACCTTGTAGACGACACGTTGCGTAGTACCCTTACGCTGAGCGCCGCAGAGCGAAGTGGATTTGCCATTAAAAAACTTCGAACTACCCTTGCGCTGATGCCGGGTCTTATTGCGCTGGACAGTTTTTTTCTTCAGACCAATAATAGTGTGGTAGAGCAGCACGTGAAACTCCGCTTTCCAACATCGGCTGCTGCCCCTTTTGTAAGAGCGCAACTGCAAGCACAGGTTATCGCATCGCGCATTAGCAGTAGAGACATTGCCTATTTTTTGCCCAGGGCTGCTTCGCTCAACAAAGATGTGCAAATTCAGGCCCGCATTACGGGAGATCCGGATCACCTCGACATTACCAATATTTTTCTTAAAGCCGGCAGTGAAAGTTTTTTTCAAGGAGATCTTTTTCTCAGCAATTTAAATAGTGAAGAAAAAAGAGCGTTTGAGCTGCGAGCAAAACGACTGAATACTTCTTACGAAGATCTTGTCTTTTTTATGCCCGGCGCAGACAAAGAGAAGCTGGCAGCTCTGTCGAAGCTACGCTACCTTCGTTTTCAGGGTTCGCTAAGCGGGCAACGCCGGCAATTGACCGCCAAGGGTACTTGGCAAACCGGTCTGGGAACCATTGGCACCCAACTGCAGGTTCGACTTTTGGATAATAAACCTCCGGAGTACCAGGGCAAACTCGAGTTAGCTTCATTCGATCTGGGCACACTAAGCGGACAATCCCAACTCGGACGCATCGACCTTGAAGGAACGCTGCAAGGAAAAGGCTTTCAATGGCAGGATGCCGTTTCGAGTTTTGATGGCACTATCGCTTCACTACAATACAACAACTACTCGTACCAAAACATTCGGCTAGAGGGCGCCTTGCAAGAGCGGCAGTTTCGCCTTAAAACCCGTATACAAGATAAACACCTGTTAACGGGTCCGCTCGAAGCCTCATTTTATGCCGGCACTTCGTTCAATACTATCACAGTAACGGGAAGCATAGAAAAAGCGTCGCTCAAAGAGCTGGGACTTTCCGAAAAGGATATTCAATTGTCTGGCCGAATCGAATCGAGTGTACAATTTGCAGCGAAAGATGTTTTAGAAGGCAGCCTCGCCTTTCGCAATGCCGCCGTTGCGGTACAAGAAGAGATCTTGCCGCTCGACTCGCTGGTTGTAGCGATCAATAATTCTACGGCGCAAAAGAACATAGAGGTTCGCTCCAACGAATTCAACGCACGACTTTCCGGTCAGTTCCGATTTGACGAGCTGGGGTTGATCGGTCAACATTTTTTGGCCCGCTATTACCCCTCTCAGTTTTCGACTACCCCGCAGCCATCACCAGCTACTCGATTAGAATTCTCGTTGCAAACCTCAATGGCCGGTCCCTTTTTGACCGCACTGGCTCCGGGATGGTCAGGACTTAATTATAGCAGCATCGCGGGCCTATGGGTGCCGGCCGAACGAACCTTTTCGTTGCAAGCTACCATACCCGAACTGCGGTATCAGCAATACAGCGCCGAACAAATTGCCGTTAACAGTGCATCGGCCAACGATCAGTTACAGCTAGAGGCAAGCGTCTCTCGAGTGATGCTCAACGACACCGTATCGCTTCCACCGGTAACACTTGCGTTTACGGCCAGTCATGATTCATCGCGCATTCAACTTCGATCTGGAAAAGGAACTGGTGTAGAGAAACTAAATCTAAACGCGCTGGTAACCACATTCGAAGACGGTTTTGCATTGCACTGGGACCCCTCGGACTTTACCATCAACGGAAAACTATGGACTCTGGGCGAAGAGGGAGAATTGGTACTCAGAAAAAATCGACCGGTTAGTGGAAGCCTGCTTCTCTCGGAAGGAGACCAGCAGTTACGACTTCGCACGCTGGCTCGAGAGGCCGACCAAAAAGACAAGATTAGTGTTGAGCTGTCGAACCTTAATCTAAACGACTTTGCTCCCTATTTACTTCCGGACAATCGGCTCGAAGGCGTAGTATCCGGAAAACTCCTGATCGAAGATCCGGTAGGCGCACTGCATATAAGCAGCGAACCGATTACGACTCGTTTACTACTATTAGATAATGATTCGATAGGCGAACTCAGTACCCGACTTAGCTATGACCATCCCACCAGAACCCTGCTGGCGCAAGGAGGTACGATCAATCAGCAAGAGCGACTATCGTTTGATGTACAGCTTTACCTACAAGATTCAATGGCCAAACAAAGCAAGATTGCTTTAAATACCAATCAATATCCCATTAAACTACTTGAGCGTTTCTTAGGAGATCTCTTTAGCGACATTACCGGATTCTTAACAGGTGATGTGACCATCGGCGGCGACCTGAACCGGCCGTCCGTAACCGGCAAGGGGTTGCTAAGTAATGCTGGCTTGCGTGTTAATTATACCCAGTGCTACTACCGAATAGAAGATAAAGAAATAGAACTGACCCCATCTCGCATTGAACTCAACGGACTGGTGCTCAGAGATACCATCACCAAAAATCCTATTTACATAACCGGCGGCATCGATCATGAATCGTTCTATAATCTCTTTTTCGATCTCGATGTGTCGACCCGCAAACCCGGCACGCGAGGGAATCAAGAAAATCGACCGGTACAGTTACTCAAGACCAACAGATCGGATAACGATCTTTTTTATGGCGATGTAAAGGGAACTGCACTGTTGCAACTGCGGGGTCCGCAAAGCGACATGGTAATGACCCTTAATGCAACGGCCTCTGAAAAAGACAGCAGTTATGTTACGCTTCCGCCCGGTACGGGACGAGAGAGCGGCAGTGCCGATTTTTTGGTAGAGCGAAAATTCGGTAAAGAAATCGAAAGCGAAGATTACAGAAGAAATGGAGACAATATTCTGTTTGACCTGGAACTAACGGCCAACCCGCTGGTGCAAGTTAAAGTGGTGCTCGACGAGCTGACCGGAGACGAGATAAAGGGAAAGGGCAGCGGAACGCTTAAGATACGCTCCGGCACCACAGAGCCGCTAACCCTTCGCGGCAGACTGGGAATCGAAGAAGGGAGTTACCTGTTTACCTTTCAATCCTTTTTTAAAAAGCCCTTCGAGATCAGAAAGGGAGCCGCCAACTACATTGAGTGGAATGGAGATCCGTATGATGCTGATATAAAATTCGAGGCCGTTTACAAAAGTGAACGGGTTAGTTTTGCTCCGTTGGCCAGCACGCTTAATCTTACGGCAGATATAAGCAATGCAAGAAGTGATGTATTCGTTATTGCCAAGCTAACCGATAAATTATTTAAACCCACTATTGCTTTTTCGCTGGATTTTCCGCCCAATAGCATTGCCACTGTTAACCCAGAGCTGACGCTGCTGATCAGGCAGCTTCAGAACAATACCAATGAGCTGAACAGACAGGTTACCTACCTGATCGTGTTCAATAGTTTCGCCCCCAACGAGCTAGGGGGAAGTCTGTCAGGGGCGGGCGTTAACGTGAGTACAATATCGGGTATATTACTTTCTGTGCTCAGCGATCAGATCAACAAACTTTTCAGCAACTTGCTTCGAAGCGATAAGTACCGCATTAACCTGAATACCTCTCTTTATAATAGAAACTTGCTGGCCTCGAACAGCACCACGTTGAATTTGAGTAGCAACGTAAACTTTTCGATCGGGCGCTCTTTTTTTGATAACCGCTTTATTATATCGACCGGCTTGGGCATGGATGCCCCGTTGGGACAAGGTGCTCAATCGAGCGTGCAGCAAAGCATTTTGCTGCTTCCGGACGTGACCATGGAGTGGCTGATCAACCCAAGCGGGACCATCCGGGCCTCTTTTTTCTACCGGACCAATGCCGATTTTCTGACCGCCAGCACTAGTGCCAGCGTGGTCCGGTCCCGCCGCGCCGGTGCCAGTTTGTCGTATAAAAGAGAGTACGATAAGCTCTCTGATTTCTTTGGCGGAGCAAAAAGAAAAAAGAAGGCGAACTAAATAGCTGATTTTCATACCTTTAGAAAATATTTATACACCCCTTGCCTTTCGGGGGACGGAATCTCGGACTCATTACCCCTTTTAAGCCCCCGACACCCTTCTTTGCCCGGCTAGGTCTGGGAATGCCCATCCGCTTGTAACCCATTACTTTTCAACTATCATATTGTAGATATTTCGCTATATTTAATTAGGGAATATTCCCTTTCTTTGCATCCGAAAACCAATATGAATATGCTTAAGAGAATACTCTTCTTGTTTGTTGTAGCGCTGATGACGGGTTCATCACTGCTTGCCCAGGTTACAACTGCAGTTTTAACCGGTGATGTAAAAAGCAACAACAAAGAAGCCCTTGTCGGTGCTTCCATCGTAGCCGTACACGTGCCCTCAGGAACCAAGTACAGCACTATCACCCGCTCTGGCGGCCAGTACACCATCCAAAATATGCGGGTGGGTGGTCCCTACACCATCGAGGTGAGTTATGTAGGACACCAGGCAGATAAGTTTGAAAATATCTTTTTGCAATTGGGCGATCCTTTTGTGCTGAATGCTGAGCTGCTCAGCTCTGCCGCCGCATTGCAAAACGTTACTGTAGGCGGAAGAAGAAATTCTATTCTTAATGCAGGCCGTACAGGTGCCGTAACTAATGTCGGTACCCGTCAGATCAATACCTTGCCTACTTTTAGCCGCAGCATCAACGAGCTTACGCGTGCTACTCCACAGGCGAACGGACCCTCGATTGGAGGAGGAAACTATCGCCAGAACAACTTTACCGTAGATGGGTCTGACTTCAATAACAGCTTTGGTATTGGTTCTAACCTGCCTGCTGGTGGAGCCCCCATCTCTCTAGATGCGCTCGATGAGATCTCTATCAACATCACTCCCTTTGATATTCGCCAATCGGGATTTATTGGTTCTGCTGTTAACGCCGTAACCCGCTCTGGAACCAACACGTTCACCGGATCTGTTTATCGCTATTTCCGTAACGAAAAACAAAGGGGCGATCAGGTTGAACAAACCAAATTTATTCGACCCGTAGAAGAATTCAACCAATATGGTTTCCGCATGGGTGGCCCCATCATCAAAAACAAGTTATTCTTCTTTATTAATTACGAAACAGAGAATCAGCCTAAGTCAATTCAAAACTTCTTCGCTGCAACAGCAGCGGCTCCTTACGGAAGTGCTCCCAATATCGTTCGTCCTACTGCCGACTCCCTAAACTTTATCAGCAAATTTTTGCTGGATAATTACGGGTATGTTACCGGTCCTTTTCAGGGATATGTGCCCAACATCGAGCGTACTAAATATCTGGCTCGCATAGACTGGAATATCAACGATAAACATCGCTTGAACATTCGCTATAGCCAGGTAGAGGGCGGAGAGCCTTTTACACCCAGTACCTCTTTGAGTGGGTCTAACGTTAACTATACCAGTAACCGTACAGCGGCCACCTCACTTTGGTTCAAGAACTCCAATTATTTTCAGGGCGCCAATCTTTATTCATTAGCCGGTGAGTTGAACTCAACTTGGGGAAAGGTAGCTAACACCTTCCGTGCTACCTATACCTTCCAAAATGACTCTCGTTCTACCGATAGCCAGATCTTCCCCTTCGTAGATATTTTGAGCAACACAGGTGGTGTTACCGGTCCTGCTCCTTATACCTCATTTGGATTTGAGCCCTTCAGTTTTGGTAACCTGCGTCAGGTAAAGACGTACTCGGTAATCAATAATCTTACCTGGACTACCGGCAAGCATAACTGGACAGTGGGCGGTCAATACGAGCTCAGTGAGACCATCAACGGTTTCCAGCGCTTTGGTACCAGCTTTTATGTGTTTAACAGCTGGGCCGATTTTGCCACCTCTATCAATCCTAACCCCGCCCTGCGTGCCAAGCCCAGAGATTTTGCTATTACCTACTCGTTGTCAAAGAACTTTGCTCCTGCTTTCTCATCTTTTAAGTTCGCTCAGTATTCCGCTTACGGACAAGACGAGATTACTGTTACCAAAGATTTTCGTTTAACACTGGGACTACGTGTGGATCTTCCCACCTATCCCGATGTTCCTCAAATTCTGACTCACCCCTTGGTGCTCAAAATGAATTTTGATGGTGGCGAGAAGATCAACACCGGAAACCTTCCTAAGAATCGTTTAATGTGGTCTCCCCGCATGGGCTTTAACTGGGACCTCTATGGAGATCGCTCGTTGCAGATTCGTGGTGGAACAGGCATCTTTACCGGACGCGTTCCTTTTGTATGGATCGTGAGTCAGTCGGGTGACAATGGAATGATTCAGGTGACGCAATTCTGGAATGGCCAAGCCAACACACCTGGCCCCTTTAATCCTGACCCTGCCGCCTACAGACCTTCTACTGTACCTACAGCCGGAACCATTGTGCCCGGTAGTCTCACCGCACTGGTTGAGGACTTTAGAAACCCTCAAACTTGGAAGTCCACCCTTGCCATCGACACTCGTTTAGGCAAAGGAATCATCGGTACCATTGAGGCCATTTTTAATAAAGACATGTATACGGCCATCTTCCGTAATCCCAACATGATCTCTCCTGCTGCATTAGCAGTTGCGGGTTACCCCGATCGCCGGCCTATTTATGGAGCCACCAACCAAACACGTTTCATCAATACACTAAATAATGGTATTCCACAAGCCAATGCATCAGGCGCATTTAACCCGGTAGTATTGGATAATGGAACTCGCGGTTATTATTTCTCGCTGACTGCCAAAGTTGAGAAACAATACAGCAAAGGCCTTGCTTGGTCGGTTGCTTATACCAAATCGATGGCCGCCAATTTGTTTGATGGTGGTGGCGACCAGCCTCTTTCAGCCTGGCAGGGAACGCCCAACGTGTGGGGCCCCAACTCACAAACGCTCAGCCATGCCGACTACGTAATACCTGATCGCGTTGTAGCCATGATCTCTTACCGTAAAGAGTATTTCAAGAATTTGGCCACCACTATTTCTGCTTTCTACAACGGCGGTGTCAATGGTCGCTTCTCTTATGTTTATGATGGCGTAGCTCCTACTGGTATTGTATCTGACTTTAATCGTGACGGCATTAATGGTAACGACCTTTTGTATATTCCAACTGCAACCGAAGTGCAACAAATGCTGTTTGTTGACAACACCGTAAATGGCGTAGTCTATAATCAAGCTGCTCAAAGAGCGTTGTTCGAGCGCTATATTCAACAAGACAAATATCTTCGTGCTCACCGAGGCCAATACGCTGAACGTAATGGTGCTCAGCTGCCATGGTTGAATCGTTTAGATGTTAAAATCATGCAAGATCTCTTTACGAACATTAAGGGTACTAAGAACTGTCTGCAGTTCAGTATTGATATCTTTAATGCAGGTAACCTAATTGATCCAGGATGGGGTAAGATCAAAACAATCAACAATTCTCGTCCTTTGGCTATTACAAACGCGGTAAGTTTAGTCCCTGGTGGAACAACTCAACCTATCTATCGCTTTGGTAGCGCCAACGGAGATATCCTTACCAAGACCTTCCGTGACAACGTGAGTGTGGCTTCTACTTACTCGATCCAGTTTGGTCTTCGCTACTTGTTCAACTAATTTTTTCTCAACCTGATTTATAAGACCGCTCCACAGAGCGGTCTTTTTTTTAGAATGAATATCTTTATCTCCAATTTATTTACTATGTACTCAAGATGGACACCTCTTCTGGCCCTTCTCTTGTTGATGATGGCCTGCTCTACCAGACCCCAAACGGACCTGCTGGTCTTTAATGCGAAGATCTACACCATAGACAGCGCCTTTTCTGTGCAAGAGGCCATGGCAATCGATAAGGGAAAGGTGGTGGCCACAGGAACCGCTATATCACTTCGCGCGCAGTTTAATTTTCGCGATAGTCTTGATGCCGAAAAAAAATACATTTATCCGGGCTTCAATGATGCGCACGCGCATTTTGTAGGCTATGCCGAGACCCTTCGTACCGCCTCGCTGGTAGGTACAAAAAGTTGGGAAGAGATCTTAACTACGCTTAAAGAATTTGCAACAACACACCCCAACGGTTGGGTCGTAGGGCATGGCTGGGATCAAAATGACTGGGATAACAAAGACTTTCCCGATAATGCTGCGCTCGATGCGCTTTTTCCTAACAGACCCGTTCTGCTGACCCGCATTGATGGGCATGCGGCCATGGCCAATAGCGAGGCCCTTCGCAAGGCAGGTATTACCGCAGGTCAAACCCTGGTAGGTGGAAAGATGGTGACCCGCGATGGCCGTTTAACAGGACTTTTAATCGATAACGCGGTGGATGTCGTAAGCAAGGTCGTTCCGCCGGCCACAAAAGAGGAACTCGCCCAGGTGCTGCAACAAGCCCAACAAAATTGTTGGGCCGTAGGACTTACCTCACTGACCGATTGCGGGCTCGATGCCCCGGTGGTAGAACAGCTGCGTCAACTGCAACGCGAAAAAAAAGTAAAGCTGCGCTTGAATATTATGCTCAGCGACCGACCCGCCAATTATGAGTTTGCCGAAAAAAATGGCATGATCGTAGAAGATCGTTTGCAAGTAAGAAGTATTAAGGTGTATGGCGACGGCGCCTTGGGTTCGAGGGGTGCTTGTTTACTGCATCCTTACGAAGACGATAAAGAAAATTTTGGCTTTTTGCTAAGTAACCCTGACCATTTTGACAGTGTGGCACGCTGGTGTGCAAGCAAGGGATGGCAAATGAATACCCATGCCATCGGAGATAGCGGAAACAGGACCCTCTTGCAGATCTATGGCCGTTATCTAAAAAAGGAAAAAGACATGCGTTGGAGAATTGAGCATGCACAGGTCGTTAACCCCGCCGATCTTGCGCTTTTTGGCACCTACGGCGTAATTCCTTCTGTTCAACCCACCCATGCCACCTCTGATATGTATTGGGCAGAGAAAAGACTCGGAACCGAACGTATTCGATCGGCCTATGCCTATCAACAGTTGCTGGGCCAACACCACTGGATGCCGCTGGGTACTGACTTTCCGGTAGAGCATATTTCTCCATTCAAAACTTTTTATGCTGCCGTCTTTAGACAAGATGCCAGTGGCTGGCCGCAAGAGGGATTTCAGATCGAAAACGCCCTTACCCGCGAGCAAACCCTTCGGGGAATGACGATCTGGGCGGCTAAAGGAAGTTTTGAAGAAGCCAAAAAAGGGAGTTTGGAAAAAGGTAAATGGGCGGACTTTATTATTTGTGATCAAGATCTGATGACCGCAGCAGGACCCGCCATTCTGGCTACGCAGGTAATGGCCACTTATATTAATGGTGAGCGGGTCTACTCGAAAAATAAATAAGCGTTGCAACGCAACTACCAAGATCACTACCAAACCTTAGGACTTGCCCCCGGTGCAACGGCCGAGCAGATCAAAAAAGCATGGCGAAAAAAAATACTCGACCTGCATCCCGATAAGACCGGCAATGATCCTGCACTGGCCCTTCGCTTTGCAGCGGTTCAGCAGGCCTATGAGGTCTTGAGCGATCCCTTACAAAAAATAGAATTTCTGCAAGAGCGTTGGCTACGCAAAGCACAGGGCCAATCCACAGCCACCCATACGATCGATCTGGCGGGTTGGATCAAAGAATGTCTGGCCCTTGAAAAAAAGGTCAGCACCCAAGATCCTGATCGTATAGATCACCGGAGTGTGCAAGAGCAGATCGAAAAATTGACCGCCGAACAAACCATTACTTCGCTACAATCCTTTGCTCACCCCGAAGCGATGTTAACCGGGGCTCGGCTCTTATTGCAAGCCGCCACCTTACTTCCACTAACCCGTTTTATACCCCTCGTAAATTCCTTAGCCAAGATAGAGCCCCAAAACTCGCTTTGGCAACAAGAACTTACGAAGGCAAAACGAAAAATAAGTAGAGAAGCCAGCCGCGACCGTTACCGCGTGATGGCGCTGGTCTTGCTAACCGTGCTACTCTGCCTGCTAATCGCGAGCTAAACAATACACCTTTCTTTTTAAAGAAAACAGCCTGAGAGAAATAGCGAGCCTATCTTTGCGCCATGCATTTTTTAAGCGCAGAAAATATATCGAAGAGCTTTGGGATCAATCCACTTTTTTCTTCGATCAGCTTTCATATAAGCCAGGGCGATAAGATCGCACTCATTGCTCGTAACGGCTCGGGCAAATCTACCCTGCTGCACATGCTGGCCGGTCAAGAGACGGCCGATACGGGAACGATCTGGGTCAATAAAGAAGTGGATGTGATCTTATTTGAGCAAGAGCCTGCCTTTGACCCCAACAAGACCGTTGCCCAGACCATCTTCTTTTACGATCATCCGCTCATGAATGCCGTGCGTGCATACGAGGCGGCCGCCGCGTCGCAAGATGCGGAGCGACTCAACGAGGCCATCGTAAAAATGGACGAGCTGGGCGCCTGGGATGTGGATGCCAAGGTCAAACAGATCTTAGATAAACTCAACATTCACGAACTAAACCAATCGATGGGCACGCTAAGTGGTGGACAGCGTAAACGAATTGCCCTGGCAAAGACACTTATCGATATTGGCTTTGAGCACAAGCATTGCTTGCTAATTATGGACGAACCCACTAACCACCTGGATGTGTCGATGGTAGAGTGGATGGAGCAATTCTTGAACCGCGAAAATCTAACCCTGATTTTAGTGACGCACGATCGCTACTTTTTGGATACGGTTTGCGATGAGATCTGGGAATTAGAAGGCAGTGAACTTTTCGTTTATAAGGGCAATTACGAAAATTACCTCGAAAAAAAAGCAGCGCGTACAGAAAGTGATAAGGCCTCTGTAGATAAGGCGCGTAATTTGTATCGAAGAGAGCTGGAATGGATGCGAAAGCAACCCAAGGCCCGTACCACCAAGAGTAAAAGCCGGCAAGACAACTTTTATGTAGTTGCCGAAAAGGCATCGAAACAAACCCAGGATACGTCGTTGCAACTTTCCATGAAAATGAGCCGGCTGGGCGGAAAGATCATCGAATTAAAAAAAATATATAAGAGCTACGCGAACAAGGTGATCCTAAAAGGGTTTGATTACACCTTTAAAAAAGGTGAACGAGTGGGCATTATTGGGCCCAATGGCGTCGGCAAATCAACGTTCACCAATATTTTACAAGGACTCGAACAAGCCGATAGCGGCAAGATTAATGTGGGCGACACGATCGTTTTTGGTAATTATTCACAACAAGGCCTTCAGCTAAAAGAAGACCAGCGGGTGATCGAATTTGTAAAGAACATAGCCGAGAACTTTCCGCTGGCCACCGGAGGCTCGCTGAGCGCCGCTCAATTTTTACAGCTCTTCTTGTTTGATCCCGACAAACAGTATACCTACATCAGCAAGTTGAGTGGCGGAGAAAAACGAAGATTGCATCTGCTGGCTATCTTATTTCGCAATCCCAATTTTTTAATTCTGGATGAGCCGACCAACGATCTGGACTTGCCGACACTGGCCGTACTCGAAAATTTCTTATTGGAGTTTGGCGGCTGCCTCGTGATTATCTCGCACGACCGCTATTTTATGGACCGGTTGGTCGATCACTTATTGGTCTTTGAAGGTAATGGGGTCATACGCGATTTTCCCGGGCACTACAGCCAATACCGACTAGAGGTTGGTGAAAAAAAGAAGGTGCCTGTTCAGAGCGAAGAAACAGCAGCACCCCCCAGCCAAGCGGCTACGGTTACGGCTACGATTACAAAAGAAAAAAAACCGCTCTCGTACAAAGAGAAAAGAGAATTCGAACAACTCGAAAAGGAGCTCCCCCTACTTAGCGAAGAAAAAAGAAAGATCAGCGAAGAGCTCGCCAGTGGAAACTGCTCGTACGAACAACTCACCACCCTATCGCTACAGATCGAAGGCCTTTCGACCAAAATTGATGCAATGGAACTGCGATGGCTCGAACTCAGCGAACGGCATTGATGTTACTCCTCTAAGAATTCAAGGTCCTTGTGAAAGGTCTCCTTGGTCATTAAGGCAGCCGTCCAGGTAATGATCATGATGAGTACACCGGTAATGATGCCTGCATTTACATAGCCAATGGATGGCAACTTTTCGAGAAACTTAAATAGGGGCAAGATAAAGATGGCCAGCATGCCTCTGACCATATTGGGAATGGTAGTTGCGGCGGTAGCCCGAAGGTTTGTCCCAAACTGCTCGGCCCCCATGGTCACGAAGATGGCCCAAAAGCCAGTGCCGAACCCAAGCCCTGCACAGATCAGGTACAAGGCGGTGGCAGTCCCTTGCCAGAGCAGCGTAAAATAGAAGACCATAAAGAGCATGGTAATGCCGTAAAAAATATACAAGGCACGCGTGCGACTACGCAACCACTGGCTAAGCAACCCAATTAAAATATCACCCAACGAAATACCAGCATAGGCGAACATGATGGCCTTGCCCGGATCGATCTTTTCGGTAATCCCAAAGGCCAAGGCAAAATCATTAGAAAAAGTAACCAAGATACCGATCACATACCAAGTGGGCAGCCCTATGAGAATACCGAATAGATAACGTTTGAACCGATCGAGGTTGGTAAAGAAGAGCCAAAAATTACCCCTTGAGACATTTTGCTTTTTGACCTGATGAAACATGCTCGATTCCAATACCGAGATGCGAAGCAGCAGCAGCGCAACCCCAAGACCTCCGCCAATAAAATAACAGGTGCGCCAATCGAAGGTCTGCTTCATAAAATAAGCGAGAATAGCACCGGTAAGTCCAATACCGGCCACAAAAGAAGTAGCCAGTCCTCTTTTTTGTTTCGGGATTACCTCAGAGACCAGGGTAATACCCGCCCCTAACTCGCCCGCCAATCCCAATCCGGCAATAAAACGTATCCACTTGTATTGCTCGACCGTTTCTACAAACCCATTGGCAATATTGGCCGCAGAGTATAGAATGATGGAGCCGAAGAGCACACTCAGTCGCCCACGCTTATCGCCAATTACACCCGAGACGATCCCCCCTAGTAACAACCCCCACATTTGCCATTGCAAAATGAGTTCTCCGTTGAGCTTGACCTGCTCGGGGCTTAGCCCCAGTGACTGTAAACTAGGAATGCGTATAATGCCAAAAAGCAACAGATCGTAGATGTCTACAAAATAGCCCAAGGCAGCCACGATGACCGTAACATTAAAAATGGAATGACGGGGTGAATTATCCATTTGACTTTACCTTTCCGGCCACCATCTTAATAAGTACAGGGGCCGTTGTGACCAGTACAATAACAAGTACAATAATTTCTAAATGCTCTTTAAGATCAAAGCCATACGTGGCCAGTATCCACTTTTGCAAAAAATAACCGGAGAAGATCATGGAGCAAACCCACGAAATGCTGCCGACGACATTAAAAAAATGAAAACGTGTCCTATCCATTTGCACAATACCCGCCACAATGGGGGCAAATGTTCTAATGAGTGGCAAAAAACGAGCCCCGATCACCGCCAATCCTCCGTGCTTCTCATAGAACTCCCGCGCCTGGTGTAAATATTTCTTCTTAAACAGTAACCGGTCTCGCCAGTTGTACATAGCAGGACCCACTTTTCGACCCGTCCAATAGCCTACCATGTTTCCTGCAATGCCCATAGCGGCAACCAAGGCAGAGAGTACGAGAAGATCGACCCACTCGTTGCGCACCATGCCAAGCCCGATCAGATCCAGAAACTGATAAGCCAGCCCGGGCACCACGTCGCCGGTCTTTCGGGTAATCTCGTGCGCATAAATGCCGGCCACAAACAGCAGTGAATCGCCAGGCAGAAAGAAACCAACGAAAAGTCCGGTCTCGGCAAAGACCACAAACAACAGTGGCCAGAGCCCGCCGTTCTCTACATAGAACTGAGGCTGCAAAAGATTCGTCCAATGAAAAGCATCCAGCAAAAAAATAGACATACAAGATTTTATTAGGCCGTGGTTGTCGGACTTTCAAGTTCACCTTCCCAATTGCTAACGACGGTCGTGGCCAGTGCATTACCCACTACATTGGTAGCAGAGCGGAACATATCGCAAAAATGATCGATAGGTAAGATCAGGGCCACTCCCTCTGGAGGAATATTGAACATGGCACAGGTAGCCAAGACCACCACCAATGAGGCGCGGGGCACACCCGCGATCCCCTTACTGGTCAACATTAACACTAGTAACATGGTAATCTGCGTGCCCAAGTCGAGCTGAATACCGTAGGCCTGTGCAATGGCCATGCTGGCAAAGGTCATGTACATCATACTGCCATCGAGATTGAATGAATAACCCAGGGGCAGCACAAAGGCCACGATCTTGTCTTTACAACCAAAGCGTTCGAGCTCTTCGGTAAGTTTAGGAAATACCGCCTCGCTACTGGTGGTGCTAAAGGCGATCAGCAGCGGACCGCCGATCCGCTTGAGTAGCGCATTCATGCGAGCTCCGATAATAAGATACCCAACGCCGAGTAATAAGATCCACAGTACGGTAATACCCAACAGAAAATAGACAAAGTAGATAAAATAAAACTCAAAGATGCCCAAACCACGCGCTGCTACCACGGCGCAGAGCGCACCAAATACCCCAAGAGGTGCGATGTTCATTACATAGCCCACCATCTTTAAAATAATATGAGAGACTGCGTCGAGTGCTTTAATGACGGGCTTGGCCTGTTCGCCGATCGCTGTTGTGGCAACGCCAAAAAAGATAGAGAACACGACTAGTTGCAACACCTCGTTGGTGGCCATGGCCTCCATTACGCTGCGCGGAATAATGTGTTCAATAAATTTCTCGAGCGAGAACTCCTGCTTTTTCGTCATCAGGTCCTTTACGCCCTCGGTATCGGCTTGCGATAAATTGATGTAATGACCGGGCTGAAAAACATTGACCAGTACCAGACCGATACTCAGCGATACCAACGATGCTGTAATAAACCAGAGCATCGACTTACCACCGACCCTTCCTACCGCCGATAAATTACCGAGCTTGGCGATGCCCACCACTAATGTTGAAAAGACAAGTGGTGCAATGATCATCTGCACCATTCGAATAAAGACCTTGCCCAGCAATTTTATAGTGGCCGCAAATTCTTTTATAAAGGCCGGTTCGGCATTGACGTGTACCAGATAGCCGACGACCACACCTGCCAGCATCGATAACAAAATATAGGTAGTGAGTCGGTTGGTTTTTTTCATGGCAGGCAAGTTAGAATTAAGACGCACCGAAAATCGGTAAAATCCGGCATTCAAAAAATTTTAGAAAGCTTTTATATTGCGCCAGCGTATGCCTTAAATACAGTAACTTTCTTCTTTTATAAAACCCATTGCTATGGCAGAGAACAACGCCTCTTTTAAATCCTCACTGGGACTTTTGGACGGCACGATGATCGTTGCGGGATCGATGATCGGCTCGGGCATTTTTATTGTAAGTGCCGACATCTTGCGCAATGTGGGTAGTGCAGGCTGGTTGATTGCCGTGTGGGTACTCACCGGATTTATGACCATAACAGCGGCAGTTAGCTACGGGGAATTAAGTGGTATGTTTCCGAAGGCAGGCGGGCAATATGTCTATTTAAAAGAGGCGTACAATCCCCTGATGGGCTTTTTGTATGGCTGGAGTTTTTTTGCCGTCATTCAAACGGCTACCATCGCTGCCGTTGGGGTGGCCTTCTCAAAGTTCTTGGCCTACCTGGTTCCGGAGCTCGGCAACAATAACCTTCTTTTCGATCTCGGCTTTCTAAAGATCTATGCCGGACAATTAGTGGGGATCTTTATTATTGTGTTACTCACTTATATCAATTCAAGAGGGGTAAAAGAAGGTAAGTTTATTCAAACCCTTTTTACCAGTGCCAAATTGCTTGCGCTTTTCGGATTGATCGTGTTTGGATTTTTATTGACCAAAGAAAGTTACTGGGCCGCCAACTGGTCTACCGGATTCAAGGCTCTGCAAAACAGTGGTGTAAAAAATGAGGCCGGGGCGTTGGTCGCCGGAGCGTGGCTACCCATATCAGGAGCTGCTTTGCTGGGGGCGATTGCCGCCTCGATGGTGGGTTCTATCTTTAGTTCGGACGCCTGGAACAACGTTACCTTTATTGCAGGCGAAATGAAAAATCCCCAGCGAAACATTGGCCTGAGTCTGTTACTGGGAACCTTAGTTGTTACCCTCATCTATGTTGCCGCCAACTTAATGTACTTAAATGTGCTACCGCTCGACCAGTTAGCCTTTCCAACCGACGACAGAGTCGCAGTAGCTGCGGCCAATAGCATCTTTCCATCGGTGGGCACCCTTCTGATCGCGATACTGATTATGGTTGCGACCTTCGGATGCAATAACGGACTGATCATGGCCGGTGCAAGGGTGTATTATACAATGGCCAAAGACGGTCTTTTCTTTAAAAAAGTCGGCACGCTCAATCAACAGTCCGTGCCGCAAGCTGCCCTATGGCTGCAATGCGGAGTGGCCGCGGTGTGGAGTCTGAGTGGCCGCTACGGACAATTGCTCGATATGATCTCTTTTGTGGTGGTGCTGTTCTATATGTTGACCATTGCCGGTATTTTTATTTTGCGCAAAAAAAGACCCGATCTTCCCCGCCCCTACCGTGCATTTGGTTATCCCTTTTTGCCGGCCCTCTATATGCTATTGGGTGCGGCGTTTTGTGTATTGCTGATCATCTATAAACCAGAGTACACCTGGCCCGGACTCATTATCGTACTGCTCGGTATTCCTCTATACTACCTGGCCCTGGGTCAACAGCCATCCACCACAAAAAAGTAAGGAGTTTTAGCATCAATCACTATCTTAGAGATTCCTAAAAACCAACGCATGAGCTTATTTGCAAAAAAGCCGCTGGACCAGATATTGGCACAGGCGGCCGACAGTGAGAAAGGTCTGAAAAGAACATTAGGCGCCGGCAATCTGGTGGCCCTTGGTATCGGTGCCATTATCGGCGCCGGTTTGTTTGTTCGCACGGCTGCAGCAGCCGGTCAGGCAGCTGGACCCGCCGTTACCCTCTCGTTTGTTATTGCCGCCATTGGCTGTGCCTTTGCCGGTCTTTGCTATGCCGAATTCGCCTCTATGATTCCCATTGCCGGTAGCGCCTATGCCTACTCGTATGTAACCATGGGCGAGCTGATCGCTTGGATTATTGGCTGGGCGCTGATTATGGAATATGCCCTGGGTGCGGCCACTGTGGCCATTGCCTGGAGTGAATACTTAAATAAGCTACTGGGAGGGGCCGTTCCATATGAATGGTGTCACTCTCCCTTTGAGAGCTTTACCGACTCTGCCGGGGTGTTGCACCAAGGCATCATGAATGCCCCCGCTCTTGTAATCTTGCTGGCCCTAACACTTCTACTTATTAAGGGAACGCAAGAATCTGCGATCGTAAATGCTATTATCGTTTTTGTAAAAGTGGCCATTGTGATCTTGTTTATCGCGATCGGTTGGCAATACATTAACCCTGCTAATCACACCCCCTACTTGATTCCTGAGGGAACGGCCGCCGTAACGGACCAAGCCGGTAAAGTAATTGCCGATTACAGCGGCTGGAACAAGCATGGCTGGGGAGGAGTGTTGGGTGGAGCAGCGATCGTTTTCTTTGCCTTTATTGGGTTTGATGCCGTAAGTACGGCTGCCCAAGAAGCAAAGAACCCCAAGCGCGATATGCCCATTGGTATTATGGGATCGCTGGCCGTCTGTACCATACTGTACATTTTGTTTGGGCATGTGCTAACAGGTGTGGCCCCTTGGAGCGACTTTGTGGATCCCGAAAAAGGAAGAGAAGCATCGGTAGCCTATGCCATTAGTACCTATATGAAGGAATACCAATGGCTCGCCCAAGCAGTTACCATAGCCATCTTGGCCGGTTTTTCTTCTGTTATTCTTGTAATGTTAATGGGACAGAGTCGTATTTTTTATACCATGAGCAACGACGGACTTATTCCCAGCGCTTTTGGAGTATTGCATAAAAAATATCAAACTCCCTACAAAGCCAACTGGATCCTCTTTGTTTTCGTGGGTGCTTTCGCCGCGTTTGTTCCCGGACATGTGGCGGGTGACCTCACCAGCTTCGGTACCTTATTCGCTTTTGTATTGGTGAGTATTGGTGTGTGGATCTTGCGGGTAAAATCGCCAAACATCGAAAGACCGTTTAGAACGCCTGCCGTTCCGCTGGTCTCTACCTTGGGTGCGGTTATTTGCCTGGCCATGATCGCCGGACTCGACGCACAAACGCTCAAAGTAGCGATGATCTGGATGGTCATTGGGCTCGTGATCTATTTTACCTTTAGCCGCCACAGAAGTAAGCTAAGAACTTCATAACGATCGCTTGCCAATGACGCTTCGTTATGTAAAACCGTCTCGCTGAGGCGGTTTTTCTTTTGACACAATGGCGTATTTTTGCAGCCCTTAACCCCTACCGTATGGGACGCATATTTGAAGTTAGAAAATCGACCATGTTCGCCCGCTGGGATCGCATGGCCAAGCAGTTTACACGCATCGGAAAAGAGATCGTGATCGCGGTAAAAGCCGGAGGCACGGACCCTAACACCAATCCCGCCCTTAGAAGATGTGTTCAAAATGCGAAGTCTGTCAACATGCCCAAAGACCGGGTAGAAGCAGCCATTAAAAGAGCGCTCGGTAAAGAAATGGCCAACTATGACGAGATCTTGTACGAGGGATATGGCCCGCATGGTGTAGCTATTTTGGTAGAGACCGCTACCGACAATCACGTTCGCACCGTAGCCAACGTAAAATCGCATTTCAATAAAGGAGGTGGCGCACTGGGAAACAGTGGAAGCGTTTCGTTTCAGTTTAAAAAGATGGGCGTTTTTAAATTAAAACCCGAGGGTCTTGATGCCGAATTGCTCGAACTAGAACTGATCGATGCAGGACTCGAAGAGCTGGGAGAAAGTACCGGCGAAACTGGCGAAGAGATATTGGTGGCTCGCTGCGGATTCACCGACTTTGGCAATATGCAAAAAGCGTTCGAAGACAGATCGATCACTCCTCTCAGCGCAGAATTAGAATGGATACCTACTGTAACCGTTCCTGTTAGTGATGAACAGGCCGAAGAAGTAAGTAAACTGATCGAGAAGTTAGAGCAAGACGAGGACGTGCAAAAAGTCTTTCACAATATGGGCTAGCATGGCCAAAGTGCCAAGCTGCTGCCTACTCTGCCATCATTTCTTTGATAACCCGCTCGATCTCTTCGGCATTGGGTTTACTAAAGTAATCTCCGTCACTGCCGTAGGCCGGTCGATGCGCCTTGGCCGTAATGGTTCGCGGCGCTACATCGAGATAACGGTACCCACCCTGCTCTTCCATTACAGTAGTATACATATAGGCAGCGGCACCACCCGGAACATCCTCATCGACAAAAACAATACGATTGGTCTTTTTAAGGGATTCCACAATTTGATGATGGCGATCGAAAGGAAGTAAGGTCTGCACATCGATCAGCTCACAACTAATGCCCGCTTGCTCTAAGCGCTGCACCGCTTCGGCTATTACACGCAAGGTAGATCCGTACGATACGATCGTTATATCGGTTCCGGCATGAATAACCTCGGGCACGCCCAGTGCTACCGTAAAGTTGTCTAGATTAGAAGGCAGTTTTTCTTTTAATCGATATCCATTAAGACATTCGATGATAAGCCCCGGATCGTTGCTTTTTAATAGGGTATTGTACATGCCGGCCGCCTGTGTCATATTGCGGGGCACACAAATATGCATTCCTCGAAGAGAGTTAATGATCATACCCATGGGGGAGCCGCTGTGCCAGATACCTTCTAGACGATGCCCTCTGGTGCGAACAATGAGTGGGCAACTCTGACGACCGGCCGTGCGGTAATGCAAAGTAGCCACATCGTCACTAAGGGGTTGAAGCCCGTAGAGCAGATAATCGAGGTACTGTATTTCTGCGATGGGGCGCAGTCCGCGCAAGGCCATACCGATGCCGCTCCCAATAATGGTCAGCTCACGAATACCGGTATCAAAGATCCGCTCGTTTCCATATTTTTCTTGTAGCCCGCTGAATCCCTGGTTAACATCACCGATCTGCCCTAGGTCTTCTCCAAAGGCCACGAGCTTGGGTTGTTGTGCGAACTTTTGGTCGAAATACCTATTGATAATCTCGTACCCATTGAGCATTGGCGCATCAGGCGCATAGACCGGTGCCACCGCCGCCACCTGCAAAGCACTCTTGGGGCCCTGATCGTAGAGATAAGAATTGTATAGCCGTTGATTTTCTTGGTGCAGATCGTTATGATAATCTTTTAAAGCAAAAGCGTGGGCATGATTGCCTACACAGGCCATACTTTGATAGAGCGCCTTCATTACATCTCTGCGCAGCGGATCGCGGCTGGCTTGCAATTCGGTACAGATCGTTTGTAACGCAGCTGCCTTTTCGGGAACGGTCTGCGACAGCGCAGTAATAAGCGAGACCGCCTTTTCTACTTGCTCTTTTACCGGTTGTATATATTGTCTCCAAGCGGTGTCGCGACTTTGCTTGGCTTGCTCTTTTGCGTGAGTTTGTATCTGGTCTACCTCTTCTTTCGAGGCTAATCCATTTTCGAGCAACCACTCGCGCATCTTTACAATTCCATCCCAGTTTTTTTCAAAGGCAAGTCGGTCTGACGATTTGTAGCGCTCGTGACTTCCAGAGGTAGAGTGCCCTTGCGGTTGCGTTATTTCTTCGACATGAAACAATACAGGCACATGTTGTTCTCTTGCCATCGTAATGCCTTCTTCGAACGCCTCGCAAAGGCCGGCATAGTCCCATCCTTTTACTCGATAGATCTGCAATCCGCTCTCTTTTTCGTTTCGTTGCATGCCTTGCAGCGCAGCAGAGATAGATCCTTTGGCGGTTTGAAACTGCTTAGGCACCGAAATACCAAACCCATCATCCCATACAAACACCGCCAGTGGCACTTGCAAGACCGTAGCAGCATTGAGGGTCTCCCAAAAATGACCTTCGCTCGTAGAGGCATCCCCAATAGTGGCAAAACAAACTTCGTTTCCCTTTTGCGACAAATGAGTAAGAGCGTGTAGTTCGCTTACTTGCCGAAACAACCGAGAGGCATGTGCCAGACCCAGGGCGCGGGGCATTTGCCCGGCCGTTGGAGCAATGTCGCTTGAGCTGTTTTTAGTAGCCGTCAGGTCTAGCCATTCACCCGTTGCATCTACATTGGGCGTGGAAAAAAAACTATTCATTTGGCGGCCGGCACTAAAAGGTTCTCTACCCAGATCGGGATCGGCATATAACTGGGCAAAAAGGGCCTCGGGCGTACCCATGCCTGTAGCCAGCACAAAGGTCTGATCGCGGTAGTACCCGCTTCTAAAATCGCCGGGCGCGAAAAACTTGGCCATGGCTACCTGTGCCACTTCTTTTCCATCGCCGAAAATGCCAAACTTGGCTTTTCCGCCCAAAACCTCTTTGCGGCCCAGCAGGCTGATCTCGCGGCTTAGACAGGCTGTACGAAAATCCCTGACCACCTCTTGTTTAAAAAGGTCGTACGACAATTGATCGGGGGACTGGTTTTTCATGGCACAAAAATAGGAAGAAAGGGTGTGGTTATAGAAATGCTAAAAGAGGGGGTTTGCCTGCCCCAATTTTGCAGTTGGCCGCCGTTTTCTTTATATTTGTTCAATAAATTCATTGTTATGAAAAAGATACTGTTTGCATCCCTGATGCTGTTTTTCTCGGTCTGTACCTTTGCCCAATCTTCTGTTGATGCCTTGGTAAAGATGAACACCGAGAAGCATGATTTTGGCAAGATCAAGCAAGGCGAACCCGTTACTTACGCCTTCGAGATCAAAAATATCGGCAACAAGCCCCTGGTCGTAGAGAACAGCTGGGCCAGTTGTGGTTGCACCACTCCCGAAAAGATCACCGAACCCATTCAACCCGGCGCTTCGGCCAAACTAAAGGTGCAGTATAACGCTGCCGCCGTAGCTCCTTTTACCAAAGACGTGAACATTAAGTTCGCCGGGATTGATGAAGTAAAAGTGGTTAAGATCGTAGGAGAGGTATTGAGCGCAGAAGCCTATGCCGAAACGCAAAAGCAAGCGCCCAAGGCTGCCGCTAAAAAATCCTGATCCGGGATCGCATTATTGACCAAAGATGTTGAAACCCTCCCTTTGCGGAGGGTTTTTTTATCGCAGCAATAATAGCGTGCCCTTGAGTGGTTCGGCATCTGGAATGACAATTTGGTAAACATAAATGCCGGCAGGAAGAGGAGCCCCCTTGTACGTGCCATCCCAGGCTACTACACTAGCCCTGGATTGATACAGCACTTGACCGGCCCTGTCGTACACAGATACCAGCGCACCCAATTCGGGGAGCAAAAAAGGAATCGTCCAGCGATCATTTTTACCATCTCCGTTAGGAGTAAAAGCATTGGGCACAAACAAAGAGGCCACTACCTCTACCTTAACGCGGTCGCTGTTTACGCAACCATAACGACTCGTAATTGTAAGCGTGTACTCGGTGGTTTGTGCAGGATTGGCCATTGGGGTTACTGCCGTGGGGTCCGAGAGCCCTGTAGCCGGGGTCCAGTTATAGCGGGTTCCGGATTCTGCGATCTCGGTTGCCAGTAAGCGAACCGGACTTCCGCCGAACTTGACCCTGTCGGGACCCGCCTGCGTCGGTGGCAGTTCGTAGACATCGATCCACTGCACAGTACTATTAATGCGACAAGCGCCAGCGGTAATAGAAGCAGCAGCAGCAACTCCTAACCGATACAAGAACAAGCCGGGGTTAGAAATTGGGCGGGCATACGCAAGAGAGGTAGCCCCTGCAATATCCGTCCATGTTCTACCGGTGTCTCGACTTACTTGCCACTGATAGGCGGTGGCCGCTGTGGCACCCGTTACTTGCGCCTGTAATACATAAGGCTGTTGATCGGGGGTACAGACCCTTACCGTGTCTCCCTGCCCAGTTACGGTGGCGCTAACAATGGGACCGCAGGCCCTAAAACTAATATCATCAAGCGCCAGATCGTTGCCTTGCCCCCCGGGTGCATTGTTGGTAATACGCAAGGTGACAGGAGCATCGGAATTTCCATTGGTAAAAGAAAATCCAACTTGCTGCCAAGTGGGCTGCGAAAAGACTTCAATATCGCCCGTGGCATGCTGGGCCAGCACCGTACCATCAGCCGCTTCTATCTTAAAGACAAGATTGGGTTTAATACTAGCCGGATTAGTGACCACATTTAGCACCCAGGCCGAGAACACATAGGTCGTGTTAGGGCAAAGGTTGGAGAGGCTTTGCACAAAAAAATCGCCCGGAGTTTGTGAGGCATTGACCATCATAAAGGCCCCACCCCCGGTATGATCACTGCTAACCGTGTGCCACTGTCTTCCGCAATTTGATTGATTGGTGGTGATGCTATAAAATCCATCGTTGGGGCAAGCCGACGTGGTAAGTTGATAGCCCGGGGCCGTAAAGTTGACCGGCGCCGTACCGGTACCAAAATCGATATTGACTACCGGGTCGCCCAAACTACCCGAGCAAACCTGCGCTTGCAATCTGGCAAGCAGCAGTGAAAAAAAAATAAAAAATATAGTGCCGTAGCGAAGCATGTGGGTTAGCGCAAAGGTATTGGTTTGCATACTATGGCTCTTGCTTAACTTTGTGCCATGCCAACCATTGCACAGCGAGGCCTTGACATGCCCGCCTCTCCGATTCGTAAACTCGTTCCCTTTGCAGAAGCAGCCAAGAAAAAAGGGATCAAGGTCTATCATCTTAACATCGGCCAACCCGATATTGAAACGCCACCCACCGTTTTAGAAGCCGTACGAAAGGCCGACATTCCCGTTCTTGAATATAGCCACAGCGCCGGTAACGAATCGTACCGAAAAAAATTGGTGCAGTATTACGAGCGAAACGGAATTACAGTTACCAAAGACCAAATTATTGTAACCGCCGGGGGTAGCGAAGCCATTCAATTTGGATTTTTTACTTGTTTGAATCCGGGCGATGAGATTATTGTTCCCGAACCCTTCTATGCCAACTACAATGGATTTGCCTGCGCGGCCGGTGTAACCGTTGTGCCGGTTACTTCTACTATCGATACCGGATTTGCTTTGCCCCCCATCGAAGACTTTGAAAAAAAGATAGGCCCTCGTACAAAAGCGATCCTGATCTGTAACCCCAATAATCCCACCGGTTATTTGTACAGCGAAAAAGAAATGATGGCACTGCGCGGCATCTGTCTACGACATGATCTCTATTTATTTAGTGACGAAGCCTATCGCGAATTTGCCTATGAGGGTGCTTGTATGAGTGCCCTGCAACTGGAGGGCATGGAGCAACAGGTAGTGGTAATGGATACCATCTCGAAACGCTACAGCGCCTGCGGGGCTCGCATTGGGGCTTTTGTTACCAAGAACAAAGAGGTCTACGATACCGCCATGAAATTTGCTCAAGCCAGACTAAGCCCACCCGGCCTTGCCCAAATTTTGGGAGAGGCTGCCGTTGACCTTCCTGCGAATTACTTTGATATACCGAAGGCCGAGTACCAAGCGCGAAGAGATCTGCTGGTAAAAAGATTGAACCAACTACCCGGTGTCTACTGCCCCAATCCTGGTGGCGCCTTTTATGCCATGGCAAAACTTCCGATCGATGATAGCGACCGTTTTTGCCAATGGTTGTTAGAATCGTTCTCGTATAAGAATCAAACGCTGATGCTGGCCCCTGCCACCGGATTTTATGGCACCCCCGGACTCGGTAAACAAGAGGTGCGATTGGCCTATGTGCTCAACAAAGAATCCATTGATGCTGCCATGGATTGCTTAGAGAAGGCATTGGAGGAATATGCGTAAAGAACGCAGATGACCTAATAAAGAAGTAGCTATGAGGCAGCCCCGCTAAGAAGTTTTAAGCCATCTTCGGAGTTGAGCAAATAGTATAGCACCTCGCTTTCTTGTTGTTTTATTAGATCGGGCTTCAACTCGGTAACTGATGGAGTGACCCACTCCTTTTAGTTGTTCCATTTTTCATGTCCGCTACTAATTAAGTTCTCTATTATTATTGAATAATGATGCGCTGTGGCCCTTTGTTGGTAAGCAAGAGGTAAACTCCTTTAGCCAAATGACTTACCGGAATTTGATGGCGTCCACCCGGCAAGTTTGCTTGCCATACGGTGGCCCCCGAAGTGGTAACGAGACGGAGCAATTGAGATTCGGCTACAAATAAAGTGATAGTATGACTAGCAGGATTTGGGAATACCATTACCTCAGGACCCGGAGCGTCCATAATAATGCTGACGATCTTACTGAAGCTGGCTTTCCCGTCCAGATCACTTTGAAGGATCCGATAAAAATTATTGATGCCGCCTTTTTGGGGAGTTTGGTGAATTAGACTATAGTCTTTAGGTGATTCGCTTTTACCGGCCGCAGGAACCTTACCGATAGGTTGCCAATCGATTGCATTCGTACTAAACTGTACCTCAAAATCACGAGTATTTAGCTCTGTTGCCGTTGTCCATCGCACCAAGACCCTACCACTTAGCTTTTCGGCAACGACAGACTTCCAGGTAACGGGGAGTACACCGTTATTGTTTGTAATAGTAATTGCTCAAGTGGTAGTACAGGTTATACCTCCGGCAAATAAAGAATATGTTATTGTGGTGGTACCCGCTGCAACACCAGATACAATGCCAGAAGAAGAGCCAATGGTGGCAACAGCAGGGTCCGAACTTGACCAAGTGCCTGTTCCACCAGAGGTGGCACCCGTAACCGTAAAGGTGGGAGAAGTAGTCGATGCATTCCAACTATACCCGGCAGAGGGACTGATGGTACCGGCGGAGGTGACGGTTACTGTTATAAAATTTGAATTTGCAGTTACGCCATCGCCTGAGCAAGTAGCCAACCTTTGAAAATAAGTAGTTTGAGTCAAAATGTTCCGGGTGAATAATTTTGACCAGTAGATGCCCCCGGTGCGTTCACGTACCCATCTGTAGACGTAAGCGTTGAAACTTGCCATTGATAAGTAACTGTTCCAGTACAGTTTTGAGTAGTTGCACCAGTAATTGTCGAGGGGGTGGTACCCGAACATAATGTCTGATCTCCAGAGATTGTGCCTGGGTTGAAATTCGAGGTACCAGCACCTCCACCATTTCCATCAGTTACTATGTAAGAGCAAGGAGCAAGGGCAGTACCCGAGGAGGTTTCGAAATAAAAAGTATAATTGGCAGCAGGAGGAATAGGCGCGCTGCTTTTTTGCCCATAAAAACAAAGCCTCTGCTTATTTACATCTCCATTAAAACCACCGAACCAAATTGCTGTATTTCCATTTAAAAGCTGACTACCCTCTTGTATAAGAAGGCCATTTCTGAGAACCCTAAGCGTTCTAAGGCTGGTTCCCGAAGTACTAAACTTGAAGTCACCCGTCTTGACAGTATACCCCGGTGCGCGATTGGGATTATCCCAAACAGAATAACAGTCCGTACTTTGTCCATTTCCATTATTTCTGCTTTCGATCACCAGGCATTGAGCAAAAACCCCAGTGCAAATTAGTTCTACAAAGAATACTAACAGGAGGCAAGTAGAAGCCCTAGTAAAACCACTCATGAGCGTCTTGAATATTAATAAAAAAGAAAACTGACCAACTGCGCCGAATAAATTCTAACTAATACTATAAAGATATAGAATTTATTCTAAATTCATTAATAAGAACAAACACTTAATCTCTTTTTTTGAGTAAACCCCTTTCAATACATGCCAACTTATAAACAATTGACTTAAATTGTTAAACGCCCTTAACTGGAACCCAATACCTGCCCGATGAAACAAATCCGACTTCTTGCCGCCTCTCTACTACTCTGCCAGCCCCTATTGGCGCAATGGAATCCTAACACCTCGGTCAATTTAGAGGTCTCCACCCTGCCGGTGGCAGACCTGCAGACGGTCATTACCAGCACGGGTAAGACTTGGGTGGCTTTTTATCATGCCAATGGAGGCAACTATGATATGCGGGCGCAATTGCTCGATGTTGATGGCACTAAACTGCTGGGGCCAGATGGCATGTTGGTCGACAATCAACCTTCGGGATCTTCGACAGCTGTTTACAGCATCTGCAAAGACGCCAGCGACAACCTGGTGATTGCCTTGGGTAACAAACTGGCAACTAGAAAAGTAATAATCAGGTAATAAGCAACGAATGATGCGGCCAATAGGTTTTTTATTTCTCGCGCTTTTTATCGGCTATACAGCAGAAGCGCAACCCTTTATCAATGAGGTCAGGCAATTTAGCAAATCTGATTCTCTACAGACCCCTCCCATACATCCCATTTTATTTATTGGCAGTTCTTCTTTTACCTATTGGAAAGATGTGCAAGATTATTTTCCGGGTCGAACTATTCTTAACAGAGCCTTTGGTGGATCTTCGCTAACGCATCTGGTCTTGTACGCCAACGAAGTGATCTTTCGGTACAAACCCAAACAAATTGTGATCTACTGTGGTGAGAACGATCTGGCCGGCAGTGACCAGGTAACGGCCGACACGGTAGTGGCGCGCTTTACTACGCTTTTTTTAATGATAAGAGAAAAGCTGCCTAAAACTCCCATTGTCTACTTGTCGATGAAACCAAGCCCAAGCAGAAGAAAGTATTTGCCCGCTATGCAAGAAGGAAATCGCAATATAAGATCCTTTTTAGCCCAGCAGTCTAACACCGCTTTTTTAGATGTGTACAGTGCAATGCTTAGCGCTGATGGTACCATACGACCCGAGATCTTTACCGCCGATAGCCTGCATATGAATAAAAAAGGTTACGCCCTGTGGCAACCCCTACTGGAGCCGCTCTTGCGCCTTTGAACGATCGAAAAGTGACTCTTGATTAGAGAGAAAAACGGTGGCAACCCCATTACCAATAAAGTTGGTGATGGCACGGGCCTCGGACATAAAGCGGTCCACGCCGAGTAAAAGTGCCAGTCCTTGCACCGGTATTACTTTGACAGCGGCCAGTGTGGAGGCCAGAATAATGAACCCGCTGCCAGTAACCCCTGCAGCTCCCTTAGAAGTGACCATCAACACTCCAATGATGGTGATGATCTGTTCCCAAGAAAGATGCACATTAAAGACCTGTGCTAAAAAAATAATGGTCATTGATAGGTAAATAGAGGTGCCATCGAGATTAAAGGAATAACCCGTGGGTACTACAAGCCCCACCACGGAGCGGTGACAGCCCATATCTTCTAGCTTGGTCATAAGGGCCGGCAAGGCCGCTTCTGAAGAAGAGGTACCTAGCACGATCAGCAACTCATCTCGCAGGTAGCGAAGAAATTTCCAGATACTGACCTTATAGTAGCGCAACACCGCCCCTAAAACAAAAATAATAAACAAGAACATGGTGATATACACGCAAAGCATCAACTTACCCAAGGGGAGCAACGCCGCCAGTCCGTATTTGCCAATGGTAAAAGCCATTCCACCAAAGGCCCCGATGGGGGAGAGTTTCATAACCCATCCCAGCGCCTTAAAAATATAGTTCGCAGCCCACTGAATCTTAGCCAGAACGGTGGCCTTATGAGCAGAGCGACTGAGTAGTAGTCCCGCTAGTATGGAACCCAGCAAAAACTGAATGGTGCTATTTTCCCTAAAAAAAGACAACATAGAAACGGCGCTACCGTTTTGGTATTTTGATACATCGGCTACGCTAACTCCCGACGTATCGATACCGGCACCGGGCTTTACCACATAAGCAACGGCAATACCAATAACCAGGGCCAGTGTTGTGACCACCTCGAAATAGAGCAACGCCTTGCCTCCGATTCGGCCTACTTTTTTCATGCTTTCCATTCCGCAGATACCCGTAATGATCGTTACCACAATAATGGGGTTGATAAACAATTTTACGACCTCTATAAAGTATTTGCCCAAGGGTTGCATGGCAATGGCGGTAGCGGGCGAAAAATGGCCCAAAATAATACCTGCCGCAATGGCCAGCAGCACCCAAAATGTGAGATTCTTTCTGATGTGTTTCAAGTTGCGCTTAGTTAATGCCGGGTTGGCGTTATTGCCGACCGTAAAATAGAGGATTTTCGAGCAACTTGAATCATTTATTTACTTCGGCTGTACTTTTATAGCTATGAGCAGACCCTTACCCAATGAATGTGACCCATTCTATTATCACTATATCGAGTTAACCGAAGCATCAGAGGCCCCTCATTTGCCTACCCGGTACAAGACACCTTTTAAAATTTTCTTTTCTACCCTACCGCCTTCAAAAGCATCATATGCCTATGCCGAAGGTAAATGGACCCTGAAACAAGTACTTCAACACCTGCTAGATGTAGAACGAGTTTTCGTTTATCGTTTGCTGTGGATCGTTCGGGGCGATAGGCAACCTTTGCCAGGCTTTGACGAAAATGCCTTTGCCGATCAAGCCCCGGCCCATCACCGAACCCTGCAGTCATTGATCGAAGAGTGGCTACTGCTTCGAGAAAGTACCGATCATTTTATTGCGCAGCTTTCAACGCCAGAGCTGGCCAAGCGGGGAATCGCTAATGGATCAACGATTAGTGCCAATGCCCTTTGCTTTATTATTTATGGGCACGCGCTTCATCATATGAATATCATTAGCGATCGCTACTTGCCCTAGCCCTCTCAAGGGCATTCGTACAAGATTAGTTTCGCTTTGCGTCGTTTTCGAATTGCTGGTGAATGAGCAATACCAAGAGCCCAAAGAGTACGGCGGCTATAATCAGCACATTGTTCAAGATGCCCGAAACAGAAAAAGAAATCTTTAGTAAGATCGTAGAGAGTACGAAGCCCGAATTACGAATAATGGTATGAAAGCGGTCAGAATGAAAAAAAGAGGTTAATAAGATCAACACATCCACAACGATCAGGATCGTAAAGAATTCATCGAAAAAAATACTATTGATATTCGACAGGGCTGTTAGACCCGTGGCCTGGTCGTTGAGCAATTGCAAGACCCAACCAATAAATGAGTAAGCAGCCAAGCCAATCAATACGGGCACCAGCAGCAATGCTATTCCCTTTTTCAAAAATACAAATTGAGAAAGTTGATCGGGAACACCTGTTACCCCTTCGCGCTGCGAACCAGAAGCGCGTCGCAAGATCTTATGATAAAACAGATAGATCAGAAAGAAAAGCACAAGCGAGGTTACTACATCATACGTAAACTGTAGGTCATTTTCGTTTTGAAACCAAGTAGAGCTGAGTTCAAGATTGCCCAGATCTTTAAATATTCTTCGGATGACGATTAGAGTGATGATCTCATATTGCTTACCGATATAAAAAGAAGTAGATTTAGGTAAATAAAAAAGCAAGAGATATACTTCGTAAACCAGAATAAATGAAAAAGGTGTGTAGATGGCGGAAATAGGATTGCTTAAAAATTTAGAGGCCGTTACAATAACACCCTGGTTGGCGAGCACAATAAGAAAAAGATGAACCAGGTAGCTGGCTATGGCAAAACCGAGCACAAAACGCTCACTTCGTTTCTTGGAAGCCGCAGACAGAAGGACCGCCTGCCCTGCCTCTGTTATCTTTTTTAGTAGTGTGCCCACAACGTATATGTTAGTAACAGATTGACCATCCGCCTGTAGAAAGTTAGTCTATTTAGCTCACACACCCTCTTTTATCAATCCCCTACTTTGCCTACATAAATGCTTAAGCTCTTTTACAGTTTGAAAATTAATGAATTAGCGCTTAGTACACATAGCCGATTTTAAACGAACTTTACCTCTACTACCACACCGTATGGACCCTGCCTTAACGATTAGAAGAGTAAATAAAAGTGATGAACCTCTTCTTGCTTCTATTATTCGCGTAACGTTTGACGAGCACCAGGCCCCCAAAGAAGGAACGGTGTACTCCGATCCAACAACCGACCATCTCTTTGATCTGTTCGAACACCCCGATGCGGTGCTGTGGGTTGCCGAATGGGATACAATAGTTGTAGGTTGTTGTGGCGTATACCCAACTACTGGCTTACCCACTGGTACGGCCGAACTCGTAAAATTTTATATAGGCTCTCCGGCAAGGGGCAGGCAAATTGGCAAGCAGTTGATGAACACTTGTATTTCATCGGCAAAAGAACTGGGCTATGTAAACCTTTATTTAGAAAGCATGCCACAATTCTCGACCGCTGTTGATTTCTATACAAGATTGGGGTTTACAATGCTGCCGCATTCATTGGGCGACTCAGGACATCCTACTTGCTCCATTTGGATGTTACTCCCGTTAGAAAATAGATAGAATACATGTGGAGTCCCATTGCGCTAAGAAGGGATTTTCATACTGCTAAAAAAACAGTGCAGGAGATAGGGCGATTAGCCAACTCCCTCTTGGATGATTTACTGGATTTTACAGATTGATATTTAACATTTTACGATTGTAAATGTGTGGGCGTTGACTGCTGCGGTCATATTTATTATCTTTAATGACAATGAAAGATTTGGCAACCATAAAATCCAAGCTCGCCATGCTCAAGCCTGAGCTTGAAAGGTCGTATCATGTCTAATCCATTGGTATTTTTGGATCTGCCGTCAGGGCTGATTTTACTTCGAAAAGTGATATCGATTTAATTGTAGATTTCAACCAACCCATCGGCGTTTCTTTTATCGATTTGGCAGATTTTTTAGAACAGAAAATGCAAACTAAAGTTGACCTTGTATCTCGAAACGGGATCAAGCCACAATACTATACAGCAACCGAAAAAGAGATTGTTTATGTCTAAAAGGGACCCTGCGCTCCTTATCAACGACATTTTAGAAAGTTGCAATAAAATCTTGCAGTACACAAGCTCCATGAATTTTGAAGAGTTTTTGAAAGACTCAAAAACCATCGATGCAGTCATTCGAAATTTTGAGATAATTGGCGAAGCATTAAGCAGAATTTTGACAAAAGATCCTGAGACCAATATTTCTAATTCTAGAAAAATTGTAGACACCCGAAACAGAATCATACATGGATATGACGCAGTCTCCGATGAGATAATTTGGGGAATTGTCATAAAACACATTCCAGTCCTACAGAAAGAAGTACACGCATTACTTGGCGATTAATCAACAAAATAGAAAAGCCCCAGATCAACATCCAGGGCCTTTAATATTATTTTATAAAATAACAGTACCGGGGATAGGACAATTATCTAACTTCCTCATGGATCATTTGCTGGATTTTTTAGATTAAATTGCATTACCTGCCAGTTTGAATCAGATGTTTGAAGCTTATGATCCTGCTAAAAAAATTTGCAAGAATTAGGCCAAAGGGGCATTTTTCTGTTAATTTAGGTTGGTACAACAAAGTTTTAATTAAAAGAATCTCACAGCAAGAAATATGAGTTCACTTTATTGAACTTTGGTCACCCAGGTCAAATCGATATCGGTG
>VHBB01000005.1 GCA_016872155.1 Sphingomonadales bacterium | reverse complement strand
AAAGATCGTACGCGATCCTGGAGAGCGGGCCAAAGTGGCGGTTGAATCGTACGACGATCGTATTGATCCGGTTGGGGCTTGTGTGGGCATGAAAGGAAGTCGTATACACGGAATCGTGCGCGAACTTAAGAACGAGAACATCGATGTTATTAATTATACCGCCAATACACAGTTATTGATTCAGCGTTCACTTACACCGGCGCGTATAACAAGCATGGAATTGGATACCGAGGGTAAACATGCCAATGTATACCTGGCACCCGATCAGGTGTCGCTGGCGATCGGACGTCGCGGGGTCAATATTAAATTGGCCTCTGAATTGACCGGTTACGAACTAGATGTTTACCGTGACAATGAAGGAGACGAAGAAGAGTTCGATATCGATCTCGAAGAATTTAGCGATGAGATCGACGGATGGGTTATTGATGAGCTCAAGCGCGTGGGTTGTGATACGGCCCGCAGCGTTCTGAATCTTACGGCCGATGAGTTGGAGCGCCGTACCGATCTGGAAAAAGAGACCATCACCGATCTGCGCAAAGTACTCAAGACAGAATTTGAAAAGGAATAACCGGTCTCCGCAAAGGGGATCACTCAACTGAAATAACCGATTGGAATGGCAGAATTAAAACTTCCCCGATTACTGGCAGCGGCCAAAGAATTTAACATTGGTCAGGATACCCTTATTGAATTTTTGGTCGGTAAGGGATTTCCTAAAGATGATCTAAAGCCGACGTCTAAATTAACGGAAGACATGTATCGCTCGTTGCAAAATGAGTTTCAAAGCGATAAGGTTGCTAAAATGAAAAGCGACCAGCTGGAACTTCCCAAGTCGGCGCAGGGCGATGTACGCAAAAAGAAAGAAGACGAAGAGATCACATTCAAGACAACCGAAAAGTCGTCTACTGCCAAGGCCGGTAAAAAGAAAGAAGAAGTTGCTGACGCTTCTGCCGCTGCAACAGCTGCGCCCGCGGCCGCACCCGAAAAGGTAGTAAAAGCCGAGGCACCTGAACTCGAGGGTCCCAAGGTGGTCACCAAGATCGATCTGGAGGCCATTGACTCATCGACCCGCCCAAAACGAGGCGCAAAGGCGAAGAAAGAAGAAGCGGCCGAAGAAGCAAAGCCGACAAAAGCTAAAAAAGGAAAAGCCGCAGCCGAAGAGACCCCTGCACCTGCAGCCCCCGCACCCGCAGAAGAAGCCCCACCCGTTATTGAGAATATTGAGGTCGAAAAATTGTCCGGTCCTAAGATCTTAGGAAAGATCGATCTGCCCACCGATAGCGAAACACGCCCGGTGCGCGACGAAAAGAAACCGCGTAAGCGTATTCCGATCGCTAAAAAAGACACCACACATCGCGAGATATTTATCAATAAAGATCAAGATGGCAGAACCGGTGGTGGCTTCAATCGCGGAAGAGGCGGTGCCAGACCACAACCTCGTGGTGCCAAGCGCGAAGAGAAGTTGATCGATGAAAAAGAAATTCAACGCAAGATCCAAGAAACACAGGCTAAGTTGAGCGGTGGTGGTGCCGGAAAAGGAAAAGGCGTTAAGGCCAAGTTGCGTCGCGAGAAGCGGCAAGAAATGGCCGAGGCCATGGGTGAAGCGGTTGATGACAACAAATTGCAACTGACCGAATTTATTAGTGTTAGCGAATTGGCTAGTCTAATGGACGTCAGTTTTGCCGATGTTATTAGTAAGTGTATGAGTCTGGGCATTATGGTGTCGATTAACCAGCGGTTAGATGCCGAGGTGATCGAACTGGTGGCCAGTGAATTTGGCTTTATCGTCGAGTTTATCGATATGGAAAAGCAGATGGAGATGGAAACGGATGGAGATGACGAAGATGACGAAGAAGATCTGCAACCTCGCTCTCCGATCGTAACGATTATGGGTCACGTAGACCATGGTAAGACCTCATTACTCGACTACATTCGTAGCGCCAACGTAGTGGCGGGCGAGGCCGGGGGTATTACCCAGCACATTGGTGCCTACCGCGTGGCGATTCCCAATGGAAAAGAGATCACCTTTTTGGATACGCCCGGTCACGAAGCCTTTACGGCCATGCGTGCCCGTGGTGCCAAGGTTACTGATATCGCTGTTATTGTAATAGCCGCAGACGATGCGGTTATGCCACAAACCCGTGAAGCCATCAGCCATGCGCAGGCAGCCGGCGTGCCTATGATCTTTGCCATCAACAAGATCGACAAAGATGGGGCCAATAGTCAAAAGATCTATGAGCAACTCTCGCAGATGAATCTGTTGGTCGAAGAATGGGGTGGTAAGTTTCAAAGCCAAGAATTATCAGCCAAAAAAGGATTGAATGTCGATAAGCTTTTAGAAAAAATATTGCTCGAAGCTGAAATGCTCGACCTCAAGGCCAACCCTGATCGCGAAGCATCGGGTACGATCATAGAGGCTACGCTCGATAAGGGGCGTGGTTTCGTGGCTACCTTGTTGGTAGAGAATGGTACGCTCGAGCCCGGCGATCTGGTGGTGAGTGGACAGTTCTATGGTCGTGTAAAGGCCATGTTTAACGAGCGAAATAAAAAAGAGACACAAGCGGGTCCATCGGCTCCGGCCGTTATATTGGGATTGAATGGTGCTCCGCAGGCCGGAGAAAAATTCAAGGTATACGAAGACGAATCCGAGGCCAAAGAGATCGCGAATCGTCGCGCCCAGATCTTGCGCGAGCAGGGCATTCGCACCAAAAAGCACATTACCCTCGACGAGATCGGTCGTCGTCTGGCACTTGGTAGCTTTAAAGAGCTCAATGTTATTATTAAAGGTGACGTGGACGGATCGGTAGAAGCCTTAAGCGACTCATTGCAAAAACTTTCTACCGAAGAGATATTGGTCAATGTAATTCATAAGGGTGTGGGACAGATCAACGAAAGTGATATCGTTCTGGCCGAGGCATCGGATGCGATCGTGATTGCATTTAACGTACGTCCTTCGCTCCAGGCATCGAAGCTGGCCGAAAATGCAGGTATCGAGATCAAGATGTATTCCATCATTTACAATGCGATCGAAGAGGTCAAGAATGCCATGGAGGGAATGCTCGAGCCCAAGACCCAAGAAAAGATCGTGGCCAATGTGGAGATCAGAGAAGTGTTCAAATTCGACAAGGCTACGGTGGCCGGTTGTTTTGTACGTGATGGAAAGATCAAGCGCGATTCGAAGATCCGCCTGATTCGCGACGGTATTGTGGTCTACCCCACAGCAGAAGGCGTGGTGGCCGAGCTGGGATCGCTTAAGCGCTTTAAGGATGACGCTAAAGAAGTGCTCAATGGAATGGAGTGTGGTCTTACCATCAAGAACTTTAGCGATATTAAAGTGGGCGATGTGGTAGAGGCTTACGAAATAGAAGAAGTAAAACGAACGCTCTAAGCTTTTGTTAAACCCCCGGTGACCATCTGTACGAAACAAGAGGGTCACTTACATTTGAGATTATGTATAGGTGTCAAATTGCAATTAGTTTTTTATGTAGCATGCTGCTTTCGGTAGCGGCACAGGCGCAACCCAAAAAAGTGATAGCCGATAAGATCGCCGCCGTAGTGGGAGATCGTATTATTTTGCTTTCTGATATCAAGAATTCGGTAGCCGATATTTCTCGCCGGGGCGAAACAGTACCCGATAATGCCGAGTGTCTGATTATGGAGCAAGCCGTGGTCTCTAAAATGATGATGCTACAGGCACAAAAAGATTCGTTGCCCGTAACGGACGACGAAGTCGAGGCCGATCTCGATAATCGTATTCGCACCTACATTAATCAGTTTGGTAGCCAAGAAGCGGTCGAAGAAATTGCGGGTAAGACCATTTACCAGATCAAGGATGATGCCCGCGAATCGGTACGTGAGCAAAAACTTGCGGGTGCCATGCAGCGCAAGATCGTAGAGAACGTTCGTATTACGCCCGTAGAAGTAAAGGCCTGGTACGATAAGATTCCCAAAGACAGTTTGCCCTTTTATGAGTCTGAGCTTGAGATCGGGCAGATCATCAGCTATCCGAAAGCTTCACGCGACCTTGAACAATACATTGTTGGCGAAATGAATAATTATCGCCGCCAGATCGATCTTAAGCTAGCGACCTTCGAGCAATTAGCCAAGCGTTATTCGGAAGACCCCGGCAGCAAGGACCGAGGAGGCCAGTACCAATTGAACCGTACCGAGAAGTCGTGGGACCCCGTCTTTTTGTCGACGGCCTTTCGATTAAAAGAAGGCGAGATCTCGCCTCCGGTCAAATCGAAATTCGGTTTTCATATTATACAAATGGTAGAGCGAAATGGTGATGATGCCGTAGTGCGTCACATCTTGCGCATACCGCCGGTAACACAAGACGAGATCGATCAGGCCAAACGCAAACTCGATTCGGTACGCTCGAAAGTAATGGCGGCCACTCTTACATTCAACGAAGCAGCTACTAAGTACAGCGATGACGAGAATGCCAAGTATACAGGACCGTATATTACGGGTCGTGATGGCTCTACGTTCGTAACCATCGATCAACTCGATCGCGATATGGTAAGTATGCTGGCTAAAATGCAGCCGGGCGATTATTCTATGCCTACGGCCTTCGAGAACGAGCAGGGCAAAAAAGGAGTACGGGTGGTGCACCTTAAGTCGAGGTCTACGCCGCACCGTATGAATTTAAAGGACGATTATAGTAAGATCGCTCAGTTCGCCCTCGAAGAAAAAAAGGCCAAGGTGATGGAAAAATGGATCCAGACCCGTCTGGCCACCTATTATGTAATGATCGATCAGGCTACCGGCGAGGAATGTCCTCAACTAAAAAAGTACGCAGCGGCCAACTGATAGTTTATGAGCGACCCTATTAAACACGAATGCGGATTGGCTTTTATCCGCTTGCGCAAGCCATTTTCTTACTATCAGCAGCAATATGGCACAGTATTGTGGGGGCTAAACAAACTCTATCTTTTAATGGAGAAGCAACACAACCGCGGCCAAGATGGGGCCGGGGTGGTGGCCGTTAAATTGCATACCGAGCCGGGCTATCCATATATGAACCGAATGCGTAGCAATGCGCAACAGGCGATCGCCGATATCTTTCAGCGCATCGGACAAGAGATCAAGGAGTTCGAGAAATACAATCCCGATGTACGCAAACATCCGGGGCTCATGAAGGGCAATCTTGGTTTTGTGGGCGAGATCTTGCTCGGGCATCTTCGCTACGGCACGCAAGGAAAGAATAAACTGGAGTATTGCCATCCTTTTATTAATCGTGATGTAATTCCGGCTCGCAATATTGCGCTGGCGGGTAATTTCAATATTGTAAATGCCGATGAGCTGTATGCGCAGATCGGTAAGAATCCCGACGAAGAAGTTCGCTTTAGCGACTTGGCGGCGCTTATAGAACTAATGTCTTCGTTGCTTAGGCAAGAAGACGAGAATAGTCCCGAAAAATTGAGTATTGCTAATGTGCTTCGTAAGGCCATTCCAATGCTCGACGGTGGTTTTCATGTCGGAGGCGCCACGGGTAATGGGATTGGATTTGTTTTTAGAGATCCGCATGGAATTCGCCCGGCCTATTATTTTATCAACGACGAAGTGGTAGTGGCGGCCTCCGAGCGTGCGGCCATCCGTACGGCCTTTAATGTTAAGGAAAATGAGGTCAAAGAATTATTGCCCGGGCAAGGACTGATCGTTAACGAAGACGGTACGATCGAACTTGAGCAACTGGTGCCGGCCAAAGAAAGAAAGGCCTGTAGCTTCGAGCGCATTTATTTTTCGAGAGGAAGTGATGAAAAGATCTATCGCGAGCGAAACAAACTCGGCTATCAGTTAAGTGAGCCGGTCCTAAAGGCCATCGATCACGACCTGCGCAATACGATCTTCTCTTTTATTCCCAATACGGCCGAGACGGCTTTTTATGGTATGCTAAAGGGCATGGAAGATTATTTGAATCGCATTAAAGTAGAACGCATTCTAAGTTGGAATAAAGACTTCGATGAGGATAAGCTTAGCGAGATGATCAATCGGCGCATTCGTATCGAAAAGATCGCCATCAAAGATGTTAAGATGCGCACCTTTATTACCGAAGACGTAAGTCGTAACGAAATGGTGCAGCACGTCTACGACATCACCTATGGAACGGTACGCGCCAACGAAGATACCCTGGTGGTGATCGACGATTCTATTGTGCGGGGTACGACCTTAAAGGAGAGCATCATTACCATGCTGGGTCGTTTGTCTCCTAAAAAGATCATTGTTGTCTCTTCTTCTCCGCAGATACGCTATCCCGATTGCTATGGTATTGACATGAGCAAGATGGGTGATTTTATTGCCTTTAATGCCGCGGTGGCCCTGCTAAAAGAAAGGGGCAAGGAATCTTTTTTAACGACCATGCTAAACCGTTGCAAGCAATTAGAAGAGGCCGGTCAATTACAGCAAGAAAATGTGGTCAAAAGTTTATATCAACAGTTTACGGCACTCGAGATTGCCGACAAGATCGCGCAGTTAATAACGCCTCCTTCTTTTCGTATACCGGTACAGGTGATCTTTCAGACCATCGAAGATCTGCATCTTTCTTGCCCCTCCAATTTGGGTGACTGGTATTTTACCGGTGATTATCCAACGCCGGGCGGCAATAAAGTGGTCAACAAAGCCTTTATCAATTATATGGAAGGCAAGAACGTGCGCGGATATTGATCGTGCCGTTGCTTCGTTAACGGCTGCGGCTTCCTACGTACACTCCTCCAAAAATCAGGGCTCCGGCCAGCATTTTTTCCCAGCTAAAATCTTCTTGTAAGAATAGGGCAGCGATAATAGCAGCAAAGATGGGTTGCGTGTAAATATAACTGCCGGTAATGGCAGCTCCCAGATGTTTTAATGAGTAGCTGTTGAACGAGTAGGTCAAAAAAGTGCCGCAGATCACCACCGAGGCCAGCGCGGCCCATTGCGAAAGAGTGGCGCTTTGCCAGGCGGCCTGGCTTGCATCGTGCCAACTGAATGGAACGATCATAACAAATCCGAAGGTAAAGACCCATCTAATAACATGAAGGGGCGAATAGCGTCCGGTTAAGGGTTTGACGATTATAAAATAGATGGCATACGAAATGGCGTTGATCAGAATAAGCAGATCGCCTTTTATGCTGGCTATGCCACTGGCATCTCGCGATAAGATCAGCAGCAAGGCTCCGCCAATGCCCAACAGAAGACCCGCTAGTTTGAGGCCTGTAAATTTTTCGCGTAGCCACCATAGTGCCAGTACGCTAATAAGCAGCGGTGTGGTTAGCATTAGCAAGGCGGCATGAATGGTAGAGGTAAGGGTGAGTCCTTTAATAAAGAGCATCTGGTTAATGACCACCCCGGTTAGGGCACAAGCGGCAAAGCGCGGAATATCTTTTTTATCGATCCCTGCCTCTTGTTTCGAAAAGGCCCAAAGCATCCAAAATAAAACTAAGGTAATGCCCACTCGAAGCAGGTTAACCCCATAGGGGCCGATCATGGCGGGCGAGATATGCTTGACCAGGCTTAGATTGGTAGCGAAGAAAAAGTTGGTGAACAGTACGGCAATATGGGCCTTGGTAGTGGTGCGCAAGAGAAAAGGGTTGCACTGCAAAGAACGCAAATCTTAGTGAGAATGGCTGCGTCTGTGTTTGAGCTGATCGATAAAACGAGTTACGACCGCTGCTCGGGGAGTCTCTGTAAACGCACCCGGAAACCGATAGGGGTATTGATTGGCTACTTGTATCGCTTGTTCGAGCGAGAAGTGTTGCTGTAAAAATTGAGGTGCATAGCGCTGACGGTCGGCGTAGGCCGCCAGGTAACTCTGTTCGGGTTGACCGGGTGTGGGAATAAGGAGTAATTTTTTTTGTAGCGGAATCATCTCCATGAGCGTAGTGTAGCCGCTTCGGCAAACAATAAAATCTACCGAGGGTAATACCTGCTGCAATTGAGCGGTAGTAAGATGATCAACGATACGAACGCGCGCCACTCCATACAGCATAGCCAGTGAGGGGTCAACCGATGCGGTGGCGGGGTTATTCGGTTGCGAAGAGGGTAGTCCTCTTACAAGTAGTAGCTGTCCGGTAAACGAGGCGGCTTGTTGTAAGATAATTTTTTCGAGAAGGGTTCGCTGCGGCTCGGGACCCGACAGCAGTACGAGTAGTTGCGTTGTTTCGCTCGCAGCATCTGGGGCATTGGTCTTGAGTCTGTTTAATACACCAATATATTGTAGGGGTGCGCGTGGAAGATGGTGGGGGTGCGAGAGTGCGCCTGCCAGCATAGGCTCTGTTTGTCTGTCGGGCACCCATACTTCTTGGTATCGATTTATATAGCGGTAGAGAATTTGTTGAACTAACCGATCTGCTAGTTGGCCATACCCGGTGCGAATACCCAATTGATGTGTAATGAGCACAGCAGGTATATGGGGATAAGACAGTCCGTAGCGATTATCCGAAATAATAGCATCGATCTTATAGCGCTGTACAGTGCTGCGTACCCATTTTTGCTCCCGATGCAATTGAAGCCAAAAGCGGGGCAGTAACTTGAGGATGGCCCATCCAAATAGCCATTGGTATCGGGCGTAACGAACTTCGGTATGTGGAGAGGGTAAATGGGTAAGCTGCGGAAACTCTTCTACAAGCAGCGTTCGGCTGGCCCCATCAGCGGCAGTTATAACATCGCATCCCAGCTCTTGTAACGTATAAATAAGGGGGATGCAGCGGGTGGCATGCCCCAATCCCCAGTTTAACGGGGCTACCAGTACAACAAAGGGGCGAGCGGGGGGCGGCATGGATAATCAAATAAAAAAGCTAAAATCGGAACCT
Organism: Sphingomonadales bacterium; assembly: GCA_016872155.1. GTDB lineage: Bacteria > Bacteroidota > Bacteroidia > Chitinophagales > Chitinophagaceae > JJ008. Next base: position 145,361 of record VHBB01000005.1, on the reverse strand, counting down.
TTGGGCAACAAAATCGTTTGTAAAGTAGTTTTAATTCAGGATTTTTATAGTATGAAATTGCTCCGTACCCTTTTTGCCATGGCCTCTTTACTGTTGTTAGTAAGCGCCTGCAACCGAAATTTGTACAGTACCAAGGCTTCTCGCAATTGTGGTTGTCCGAGCAATGTTCGTTAATGTAAAGCCGAAACGTTCTATCGATGCCTGCTTCTTCAATTTTTGTTCTGGTTTGTACGCCCTATCTCTCTGCAATGGCCGTAGAGCAAGAGCGCAGGTTCCTTTCTAGCTTACTGTCTACTCCATTAATGAAAGAACGGTTTTACCAAGCTACCGAACTGGTAGATCGCAATCATATTACCCGTAATCGAACCCGCATTAAAGAGGAACTCTCCAAACGCCCCCTGCGTTCCTTTCGGTTTGTGATCAATAAAAATTAAGCGGATTCTTAGCGAAGCGGTTGCAAGGCCTCTTGTAGTTGTTGCAGTATAATAGGGATGTCTTCTTTTTTACAAGTTCCAATGCTCATTCTATACCAGGGAGAAGAGGCCGATGCTCCAAAGGCATAGAAGGGAACCAGGGCCAGTCCGGCCGCATCGAGTAAAAAGGCAGTTACATCGGCTTGCGAAGAAAGTGTTTTTTCTTGCGGCGTGGTTTTGCCGACCGCATCGATCTTTACAGTAAGGTAAATGGCGGCTTCGGGTTTAATGGCATCTACCGGTAATCCAAGTTGTTTTAGTTGCATGAGCCCGTTGTAAATGCTGTTGAGTCTTTCTTCTATCTCTTTTTTATAGCCGGTCAAGTAGTGTTCTATTGCAGGGCTTTCTTGTAAATAAACGGCCAGTGCTTTTTGTTCGGCCATCGGGGCCCAGGCTCCGATATGGGTCATGATCTGCTTCATCTTTTGAATAACGGGGGCCGGACCTAACGACCAACCCACGCGAACCCCTGTGGCGGCAAAGGCCTTACTAATGGCATCGATAAAAATGGTGTAGTCTTTCATTTCTGCCCGCAGCGATACCGGATTGTGATGCCGAATTTCTCCATAGGTAAGGTGCCAGTACATCTGGTCGAACATTACGTATAGCTTTTTTTGATCGGGGCCTCTTTGTTTATTCTCTTCGAGTACCAGATCGCAAATGGCGGATAGTTCTGCTTTATCAAAGGTGGTACCGGTAGGATTTTGAGGAGAACATAGTGAAAGTAATGTGGCGCCTTTTAAGTGAGGGGCCAATTGTTGCGCCGTTGGCATAAAGCGCGTTTCGGGACCGGTCTCGATAACCACATGCTCACTTTCGGTAAAATGCGTATAGTGATTATTGTTCCAAGAAGGAACGGCATACACCACTTTATCTCCTTTGTCGCAAATAGCGCGAAACACCGTATAGATAAGGGGTCGTCCGCCCGAAGCGATCAAGATCTCGTCGGTCGAATACGTCAACTTTTCTTTTTCGTAAATAAAAGAGGCAATGGCTTGTCGCAGATCGAGATTGCCCTCTGCAGCGGGATAATTGGTATGGCCTTGCCGATAGGCATCGATAATGGCGTTCTCGAGTTCTTTGGGAATGGGAAACAACGCAGGGTCAAAATCCCCAACGGTAAAATTGTAAATACGAGCCCCTTGACGGATCTTTTCTTTGATCTCTCCTCCGAGCTTGACGATCTCAGAGCCGATGAGGGTAGAGGCGAGTTGCGACAGTTTCATCTTCGGGCCGGTTGCAAGGGCAAATGTACTTTATTTCTTTGCCCCGGCCGATTTATCAAAATCAAGAATTACTCCGTTAATGCAATAGCGAAGCCCGGTGGGCGGAGGCCCATCATCAAACACATGGCCCAGGTGAGCCTTGCAGCGTCCGCATTGTACTTCGGTTCGCTGCATGCCGTGGCTGTTATCGGGTATATACAAGATGCTTGCTTTCGAGAACGGCTCAAAAAAACTGGGCCATCCGCAACCACTCTCAAATTTTGTCTCGCTCTTGAACAAGGGGTTGCCGCAGGCTTTGCAGTAGTACGTGCCCACTTCTTGGGAATGCTCAATGGGGCTGGTCCAGGGCCTTTCGGTCCCTTTTTGCCGGGCAATGTAATAGACCTCTGGCGAGAGGATCTTTTTCCATTCACTTTCCGGAAGCGCCACCTTGCCGGTATCGGTACGTGAATAGATGGGGTTTTCTTTTTTTGAGGTATCCATAGCCATCTGTTTTTGAGGGCCTGCCCCGGTAAGGCCTGTGCCTGTTGCAGTAGCCCGATACGTGTCGGGGCCAGCACTGCATTGTAGCAATAGCACGGTTAGTAGGGGCCAGCTAAAAAGAGAGATCGACATCATCTGTTTGTTAACAATAGGGCATCCTAAAGGTTCAACTTTATACAATAGTGCTTGCGACTTATATTTGCTTACCTGCCCAAAACGACTGTCTATGTTTAATCTGGTACTATTTGGACCGCCCGGAAGCGGTAAAGGAACCCAATCCGATCGCCTGGTGGCGACCTACGGCTTGATCCATCTTTCTACCGGCAATCTGCTACGAAAAGAAATTGCTGATCAAACCCCGCTGGGGCTTTCGGCCAAGTCTTATATTGATTCGGGCAAGCTGGTGCCCGATAAGGTGGTGATCGGCATGGTCGATTCCTTCTTTGATCAGCACAAGGGAGCCAAGGGATTTTTATTTGATGGCTTTCCGCGTACGGTGGCCCAGGCCGAAGCGCTCGACGCGCTATTGACCCAAAAGCAGACCGAAATTTCGCTGGTGGTAGCGCTGGAGGTATCCGAAGAAGAACTGGTAAAGCGATTGTTGCAACGCGGTCAAACCTCGGGTCGCTCAGACGATACCGATGAGTCGGTTATTCGCAAGCGATTTGCAGTGTATACACAAGAGACTAGCCCGGTGGCCGACCACTATCGCCACAGTGGAAAATTCAGATCGATCGCAGGAGAAGGAAGTATCGATGCGATCTTTGCGGGCATCTGCGCCCAAATAGATCAGGCACTGTAATTATTCTTACGACTGGCTGGCGCGTTCTAAAAATTCTTTTTCTTCTGCTGTCAGGGAATCGATTCCTTGCAGGTGAATTTTTTCGAGCAAGGCATCGATTCTGTCTTGCGTAAGCTTGGGCTTTTTATCGAACGGCTTACGGGTAGCCTTATAAAAATGCATATCACGAACACCCGGCTTTTTGGGTAAAGGCTTGTCCGGATTAAACAAGTTGTTTGCCCAATCAAAAAGGCCATTCATCCATTCGCTCAGGTCGTATCCCATTCGAATGAGCTGCATAAATAAAAATCCCATAGCAGCGCCGGCCAGCAGTGGCAAGTAGGTAAGTGGCTGCTGCAGTGGTTTGGTCGCCACACTAATCAATACATATATCACGGAAAGTATCCAAAGTGGAAAGCCTCCCATTAACTGAGGAAAGAGACGGTAATACGGAGAGAGCATGGTGGTGGCAATGGCAACGGCCATCACCGCAGGACCGGATCCATAAAAAAGTCCGGCGTTGTACGTAGCCGGCAGTAACGTAACTCCTAACAAATAGCCCAGCGATCCGGCCAATCCTCCGTACAAATAAAGCGCGATGATCTTTCGATGGCCGCTCAGGTCCTGAAAAATAAATCCAAAGGCCCAGAGCCAAAGCATATGACCCAAGATCATCCAGACGCCCCTGTTGGTAAACATGGCGGTGAGCAGCGTCCAGGGACGATACAGTACCTGTTGACCGCTTGAAGGCAGGGCGAACCATTGTAAGATCTGCTGGCTAAAAACCACTTCGATCTGTGCGGTATCTTGATAAAAAAAGAAGAAATAGGCTCTACAAAGAGCCAGCGTTATAAAAACAACGAGATTGATAATGAGCAGGCGGGTCAGACTATTTTGACTGTCACCTAACGAGTATCCCATAGACACGATTCCAGGTTAATTCTTTAGTATAACGATTGACGGTTGGTTTTGTTCCAATAGAGTACCATTAAAAAACCCGTTAGGGCGCCACCCAAATGTGCAAAGTGAGCAATATTGTCTCCGCTAACACCCGCCACACCGCCAAACAGATCGATGGCGGCTAGCCCCAGCATTGCCCACTTGGCTTTGACGGGCACGGGAATAAACATGATATAAAGCTCTGTATTAGGAAATAGATAGGCGAAGGCGGCCATAACGCCCATTACCGCACCACTAGCCCCAAGGGCGGGCGATACTGCACCCAGTTGTTGCTGCACGGCCACGATATCGCCGGCCGTAAATGAAGACAGCAACTCTTGGCAGCGTATGTATTGCACGGTCAGGTGCAGCGCAGCGGCTCCTAATCCACAGGCCAAATAAAAAACTAAAAAGCGAGGTCCGCCCCAAACCGTCTCGAGCACTTTACCAAACATCCACAGGGTAAACATATTAAAGACAATATGAAACAAGGTCTGAGGCGCATGTGCGAACATATGCGTAAGCAACTGATAGGGTCTAAAGTGGCCGGTGCTGTTCATAACGCCGGCTTCGGCCAGCAGGCCTTGTAACTTTTCGGGCATCAAAGGCCAGAGCATCACCCACTCGGTAAAGGGGAAACGAGCGGCCAACGTAAGTTGCGCCACATACATCAATACATTGATGATGATCAGATTCTTGACAATGGGGGGAAAATTATCTGGTCTCGTAAATCGAAACTCACTCATTCTACAAAATTATGCTATCTGCGTGTTAAGCGGACAATGTTTTCGATATGATGGGTATGCGGAAACATATCGACGGATTGCACCAGGGTTATCTGGTATAACGAATCGAGCCGTTGCAGGTCACGGGCTTGCGTAGCCGGGTTACAGCTAACATAGACCAGTGTAGGAGCCGCGATGGTCAACAGCGAATCGATGAGCGCCTCGTGCATACCCGCACGGGGCGGGTCGGTAACGATCACGTCCGGACGCCCCTGTTTTTCGAAGAACGAATCGGTGCAAATATCAATTACATCGCCTGCAAAAAAAGAAGCGTTGGCAATCTGGTTAATCCGGGCATTCTCTTTTGCATCCTCAATGGCAGCGGCCACTTGTTCTACCCCTACAATACGACCGGCCTTTCGGCTTAAAAAAATACCGATACTACCGGTGCCGCAGTAAAGGTCGTAGAGCGTTTCTTGACCGGTAAGTGCAGCCGCTTGTGCTGTTAAGCGGTAGAGGCACTCGGCTTGTGCGGTATTGGTCTGAAAAAAGGAGAGCGGTCCGATCTTGAATCGATATACTTCGTCGGGGCTGCTTCCATAGAGTAATTCTTCTACATAGCCCTTGCCCGAAAAAACAATGGGTTGCAGGTCTTGTATACTGTCGTTCCATTTGGTATTGACCGTGTAGAGCAGCGTGGTAATACCGGCAAACCGATCGAGTAAAGCATTCAACAAGGCTTTTGTTTGGGCGGGCTTATCTTCTCCTACGATCACATTGACCATAAGTTCGCCACTGCGACAAAGTCGCAGTTGTACATTGCGCAGATAGCCCTGGTGGGCCCGGCTATCATAGAAGGTCCATCCTTTTTGCAGTGCCATCGTCTTTATAAAATTTCGAATCTCATTAGAAGGAGATGCCTGCAAATAGCAAGTGTTGATGTCTACCACCTTATCGAAAAAACCACGCGCATGAAAGCCGGCTACATTCGATAGCCCGCTAATGGCTTCGTTTCCCAGCTCAGCGAACAGCAGGTATCGTTTGTTGCCAAACGTATACTCGATCTTATTGCGGTATTCGGTCGTATGGGATGCCCCTGCAATAGGCTGAATAGCGGGGATGTTTACTTTACCAATCCGCTTTAGGGTCTGCTCGACTTGTTGTTGTTTGTACTGTAATTGCTTTTCGTAGGGCAGCATTTGCCACTGGCATCCTCCGCAGACCCCAAAGTGATCGCAAAAGGGATCAACCCTTTCTGTTGACTTTTCGACAATGTTCAATGCCACCGCTTCGGCCCAATCCTTTTTACTCTTGGTAATACGAAGGTCTGCACGGTCTCCGGGTACGACCCCTTCTACAAAAATTACTTTACCGTCGTGGCGGGCAATGCATTTTCCTTCGGCCGCATAGTCTTCGATGAGCAGATTGGGTAGCAGTACAGCAGGTTTTTTTCTTCGCACCACGCAAAGATAACGGCTGTCTTAGTTGTGCGGGATTTTAATAACTTTACCTATTATTTTTGATAGTATATGAAACGTCTTTTAAGTTTTTTGTTGTTGGCATCTACCTTCTCTTTACGGGCCCAGAGCGGTTATGAGATTACCGTTACGCTCAAGCCTTACAAGAATCAGTATATCTATTTGGGTCATTACTTCGGTAAGACCTATCCCATTATCGATTCGGTATTGGTAGATCAGCAATCAAAAGGGGTCTTTAAAGGAAAGCAGCCCTTGCAGGGAGGTATCTATTTGATCGGCTTTCCTAACAAATCGGGCTTTTTTGAGATCTTGGTCGATAAGCAGCAGCGCTTTTCGGTCATAGCCGATTCGGCCCAATTACCGGGGGGCATCACCTATGTAAACTCACCCGATAACGAATTGTTTGCCCGCTACCAGCGCATGGTATCCGAAAAAGGGATGCGCATCAACACACTTCGCGAAGAATTGAAAACCGCTAGTGGAAAAGTTGACTCTACCCGTATAATTGACCTGCTTACTACACTCGATCTAGACTTGCGCGACGCGCGCGACCAGCTGATCAAAGAAAACGAAGGCAGTTTTTTGGCTTCGTTGCTGCAAGCCATGCGCGAACCTGTTTTACCCGCTCATCTGCAGCAACCGACCAATCGCGAAGATTCTATCAAGGCCTTTCAATATTACCGGGATCATTTTTGGGATGGTGTAAATTTCTGGGACGGACGACTGGCCTACACCACTTTTTTCGAGGATAAGCTCGATCGTTATTTTAATCAACTGGTTACACCCAATCCTGATTCTGTAAACAAAGAGATGGATTATATGCTGGGGTATGCATCGATCAATGCCGAGATGCAGCGGTTTTTGTTGCTCCGCTTTATCAACCGCTACTATACCCAGCGCTACATGTGGGAAGATGCCGTCTTTGTGCATTTGTACGAAAAATATTTTTCTGCTAAGACCTATCCCTGGCTCAGCGAGCAAGGAAAAAAGACCATCACCGACCGCGCCTATAGTTTAATGGCCAACATACTGGGTACACCGGCCTCGGATATTGAATTGCCCGACTCTACAGGTCGCACCGTTTCTTTATACGGATTAAAAAAAGAGTACACCCTGGTGGTTTTTTGGGATCCCACCTGTGGGCACTGTAAAGAGACCCTTCCTAAGATCGATTCGGTCTATGCGGCCCGTTGGAAAAAAGACGGCGTAGGCATCTTTGCCATTGCCAAAGAGACCGAAGGAACACGCAAGGACTGGCTTACGTTTATTGCCGACAAGAAGATCGGCCATTGGAGCCATGTTTATTATAGCAAGACGGCAGAAAAAGAGCGGGTCGAAAAAAATATTCCCGGCTATTCGCAACTCTACGATGTGCAGTCTTTTCCTACTCTTTATCTATTGGATAAAGACAAGCGCATCATTGCCAAAAAGCTCTCGTACGAGCAAATGGACGAAATAATTCAGCTAAAGAAAAAAGAGAAGTAGCCCGATGGCGGGTTAGATATCCTTGACCACATCGGCCACGAGTTGGGGACGCCCCAGGGTATAATAATGCAATACGGGTACCCCGGCTTTCTTGAGTTCACGCGATTGGGCGAGCAACCACTCTTTACCTACTAGTTCTACATCGGCATCGTTCTTGCATTTTTGAACCGCATTGGCCAGATCGGAAGGAAGATCGATGTGAAAAGTCTTGGGAAGAACCGTCAATTGTTTTTTAGAATAGATGGGCTTTAGGCCGGGAATAATGGGTACGGTAATGCCGATATCGCGACAGGCCTTTACAAACTGGTGATACTTGGTATTGTCAAAGAACATCTGCGTGACAATATAATCGGCCCCGGCGTCTACTTTTTGTTTAAGGTGACGCAGGTCGGTATCCATGTTGGGTGCCTCGAAATGTTTTTCGGGATAACCGGCCACTCCAATACAAAAGCGGGTCTTTTGCGTGTCCTTAAGTTCTTCTTCGAGATAAATGCCATTATTGAGGGCCGATACCTGCTGCAACAGATCGACCGCGTAGCGGTGTCCACCCGGCTCGGGCTCAAATGCCGATTCGTTTTTGGCCGCATCGCCCCGTAACACTAATACGTTGTCGATACCCAGGTAGTGAAGATTAATAAGCGCGTCCTCGGTCTCGTTGACACTAAATCCTCCGCAAATAAGATGCGGTACTGTATCCACATTGTATTTATTCATGATGGCGGCACAGATGCTTTCTGTACCCGGGCGCTTGCGTACCACCACTTTTTCGAAACTACCATCCGATCTTTTTTTGAATACATGTTCGGAGCGGTGATAGGTGACATTTATAAAGGCCGGCTGAAAGGCCATCAATGGATCGAGATGCTTGTATAAGGCCCCAATACCCTTGCCCTTGAGCGGGGGTAACACTTCGAAAGAAATAAGAGTGTCCTTGGCTTGGTTGATGTGTTCGATGACTTTCATAGGTACGGGGCATGCAAACATAACATACCTTTTGTTAAAAGCCAAGACCCTTTGGAACGAGCCGGCCCGATAGCTTACATTTGTTGTATGCAGCTAGCCATTCGTACAAGCTCGTTGGTTAAACGATATGGTAATCGAACCGTTGTAAATCAGGTATCCTTCGAGGTTCGCCAAGGAGAGATCGTGGGTTTGCTAGGCCCCAATGGGGCCGGAAAAACGACCTCGTTTTACCAGGTGGTCGGTCTTATTAAGCCCGATGAGGGGCAGGTGTTCTTGAACGAACAGGACATTACCGCATTGCCCATGTACAAAAGAGCCCAGATGGGTATTGGCTATTTACCACAAGAGGCCTCGGTATTTAGAAAGCTAAGTGTAGCCGATAATATTGCTGCCGTGCTCGAAATGACCAAGCTCAGCAAACAACAGCAAAAAGATAAACTCGAGACCCTTCTTACTGAGTTTCGGTTGCAGCATGTGCGCAACAGCAATGGCGATGTGTTGAGTGGAGGAGAAAGAAGAAGAACAGAAATTGCCAGGGCCCTTTCGGTCGATCCTACCTTTATTTTGCTCGATGAACCTTTTGCAGGGATCGATCCCATTGCGGTCGAAGACATTCAGTCTATTGTGGCTCGTTTAAAATATAAGAACATCGGAATTCTTATTACCGATCACAATGTAACAGAGACTCTCTCGATCTGTGACCGCGCCTATTTGTTGATCGAGGGAAAGATCTTTAAGCACGGTACTGCAGACGAATTGGCCCGCGACGAGCAGGTGCGCAAGCTTTATCTGGGTCGCAACTTTGAGCTACGCAGAAAAGATTGGATACACGAAGAGGCGCAGCAACAATCGGGTCTTTCTAGCTGATTTACGCATGAACTATACCCAGCTTCCTAAAATAGAATTACACCTGCATTTGGATTGCAGTCTAAGCTATACGGTCGTTAAAGCCCTTGACCCGACCATTTCGTTGCAACAGTATGAGCAAGCGTTCGTGGCCCCAACGGTATGCGCCGATCTGCGCGACTACCTGACCCGTGCCGAAAAGGGGTTTTCTTTAATGCAAACTCCCGAACAACTGCGCTTGGTAACGCTCGATCTGCTGCAGCAACTGGAGGCCGACCGGGTACTCTATGCCGAGATTCGCTTTGCGCCTTTATTGCATACAACAAAGGGATTAACGCCAACGCAGGTGGTCGAGGCTGTGCAGACCGCTTTGCAAGAAGGGGCTGCTCGCTACAAGGTGATTCCCCGATTGATTCTTTGTACACTTCGCCATTTTACCGAGCAACAAAGTCTGGAGACCGCAGCACTAACCCGGCAATTTTTTGGCCAAGGCTGGGTAGTCGGATTTGATATGGCCGGAGACGAGGCCGGTTACGGCGTGCTGGCGCATAAAGAAGCGTTTGCGATGATCAAAGAGAATTCTATTCCCTTTACGGTGCATGCCGGAGAAGCGGCAGGGCCAGCCAGTATGTGGGAGGTCATTCGTGAATTGGGTCCACAGCGAATAGGTCATGGGGTAAGGAGCATAGAAGACCCTTTGTTGGTCGACTATCTGATCGAAAAGAACATTCATTTAGAAGTTTGCCCGACCAGCAATCTGCAAACCAATATTTTTTCTTCGATGTCCGCTCATTCGTTGGGGGCCCTGTATCGGCAAGGGGTTTCTATGAGCCTCTCTACCGATGCCCGTATGATTACACCCATTACACTAAGCAGCGAATACCAACAGGTACATATGGCATTTGGCTGGGGCCGGTCCGAGTTGCTGGCCTGCAATCTGCAGGCGTTGCAGCATGCCTTTATAGAAGAAAAGCTAAGGGCTCCATTGCGCCAGCAGATCATGGAGGCGTATTGATGGCTAATTTTTTTTAACTTGGCGGTAGCCATGAAAATTCTCTCTCCTGCTATATCCTCCTTAGCCCGGTTGCGTTCTTGGCGCATTGATGCGTGGAGAGATAATCCCCTCGATGCACAGCGAGAGGTGTTGCAAGATCTGGTAACCTCTGCTCAATACACCGAAATAGGAAGACGGTATAATTTTGCCAGCTTGTTTTCAGTTAGATCCTTTAAAGAGGCCGTTCCTATTCATGCGTACGACGACCTTAAGCCCTACATTGAGCGAGTTATGCAAGGCGAGCAGGGGTTGCTTTGGAATACACCTATCCATTGGTTTGCCAAGAGCAGCGGAACTACCAGCGACAAGAGTAAGTTTATTCCGGTAAGCGAAGAAAGTCTACAAGATGGGCATTACCGAGCCTCTAAAGACGTACTATCATTATACTATTTACGCAAGCCCGATTCTGAATTGTTGACCGGCAAAGGACTTATTATCGGGGGTAGCCATACGATCAATCTACTCAATCAAGATGCACAGGTTGGCGATCTGAGTGCGGTGTTGTTACAGAATTCTCCATTTTGGGGACATTGGCTGCGCACCCCTCATTTAGAAATTGCCTTGATGGATGAATGGGAATCGAAGATCGAAAAACTGGCTGCGAGCACCATTCACGAAAATGTTACTTCCATATCGGGCGTACCCACATGGACGCTGGTTTTATTTAAGCGCATTTTAGAGCTGACCGGTTGCCAACATATAACAGAAGTGTGGCCATCGCTAGAACTGTACATGCACGGGGGTGTATCCTTTACGCCTTACCGCGAGCAATTTTCGAAGTGGATCGGAAAAGACATTCAGTATCTCGATATGTACAATGCCAGCGAAGGATTTTTTGCGGCCCAAGACGATCCCCAACAACCCGGTATGCTCTTATTTACCGATCACGGTGTGTTTATGGAGTTTATGCCCGTAGAAGAGTATGGGACTGCTGCACCACGCACGATCGGACTCGCCGACGTTGAGGTCGGTCGCCACTATGCACCGGTCATTAGCACCAACGCCGGACTTTGGCGCTATTTGCTGGGTGATACCATTGAGTTTACCACGCTGCGTCCTTTTCGAGTAAGGGTCTCGGGTCGGTTAAAGCATTTTATCAATGCATTTGGCGAAGAGGTGATCGTGGACAATACCGACCGGGCTTTGGCAGAAGCTTGTCAGCAAACGGGTGCACTTGTTATTGATTATACGGCCGCCCCTGTTTATTTTAATGAACGGGTTCAAGGCGCCCATCAATGGTTGATCGAGTTTGAGCAAGCCCCTGAAAAACTCGACGCGTTTACAGTACTACTCGATAAAGCTCTGCAACGACTCAATAGCGATTACGAGGCTAAGCGGTATCGTGATATGGCGTTGGGATTGCCCCAGGTGCACTCGCTCCCCCGGGGGACATTCTCTACCTGGTTACGTCAAAAAGGAAAGTTGGGCGGCCAACACAAAGTACCCCGGCTAAGCAATGATCGAAAGCTGATCGAAGAGATTTTACAACTGAATAAAACTACATTTGCCCCATCTTAATTTAAGTATATGAAATTACTCGACAACAAAGTGGCGATCGTTACTGGTGGCGCCCGCGGAATCGGTGAGGGAATCGTGAGACTCTTTGCAGCACAGGGGGCACACGTGGCCTTTACCTATGTGAGCGACAGCAGTGCCGATAAAGCCATGGCCCTCGCTGCATCGGCGCAAGCACTCGGTGTCAAGGCAAAGGCGTACCAAAGCAATGCATCCGATGCCAAGGCATGCGAAACCCTGGTAGCCGATGTATTGAATGAATTTGGGGCTATCGATATCTGTGTCAATAATGCGGGTATTTCGAAAGACAATCTGCTAATGCGAATGACCAATGAGCAATGGGAAGAAGTGATGCAGGTAAACCTCAATAGTGTCTTCTATATGACCAAGCAGGTAATTCGACCTATGATGAAGGCGCGTTCGGGTTCTATTATCAATATGAGTTCTGTGATCGGCGAGATGGGAAATGCGGGGCAAAGTAGTTACGCCGCCAGCAAGGCCGGCATTATTGGGTTTACAAAATCGGTGGCCAAAGAGTTGGGCAGCCGTAACATTCGCTGCAATGCGATTGCGCCTGGTTTTGTTGAAACCGATATGACCCAGTACTTGCAAGCGGGCGAAGCGGCCGATAAGTACAAGGCCGGTATTCCGCTCGGTCGCTTTGCTTCGGCTACCGATATTGCCAATGTAACGCTGTTTTTGGCCTCCGATCTTTCTTCGTACGTAACCGGTCAAACGATCAGTGCCTGCGGCGGATTGAATATCTAGGGCTAGGGGCTAGTGACTAACGCGTGCCCCTTTCTCTTGCATGTACGAATGCCATAGAATAAAGGCGGCAATGCTACGGTAGGGTTTCCAGGCAGCGGCCACGGCCAACATCCTTTCTTTAGATATCGTGGGGCGCATTCGTTTTACTTTCTTTAAGCTATTGACCAGGGCCACGTCTCCTAATGGAAATTGATCGGTTCTGCGCAGGGCATGCATCAGGTACACATCGATGGTCCAGGGGCCGATCCCTTTTAGCGGAATCAATTTTTCGTATACGTCTTGGTCGCTGTAGTGCTCCATTTTGCGTAAGCTGATCTGCTTGCTCACAATAGCCTGCGCCAGCCCGCGCGCGTATACAATTTTTTGACGGGTAAAATAGCAGTCGCGCAGCTCCTGATCGGTAAGGGCCAACAATTTTTTTGGCGTGACCAGACCGATCTTTTTACGAAGGCGATCAAAGGCAGCATAGGCTGCTGCGAGCGAGACCTGTTGCTCTAAGATCGAGAGTACCAGGGTCTGAAACGTATTAGGTCTTATCCAGGGGCGAGGATATCCATGCGTGCGAATGATCTTTTGCAGATCGGCATCCCGAGCCGCGAGTGAATCACAAAGCGAATTAAAATTCTCTTTACTGTAGCAACGAATGGGCGCCTTCATTTTTTTATAAATCGTTCGATGGCTTTTTTGCTCTCTTCGGTCAGTACCAGTCGTCCACTAATCGAAGCGCGGTGCTGTAGTAGTTGGGTCCAATGTTCGGTGCCATCCCAACAGATCTTTTTGATCTCTTTAAGTGCAGCGGCACTGCTTTGCAGCAGTTGAGCGACCAGTCGGTTAATGCCTTCGTCGAGTCCGGCTTCGTCTTCGAAGCGCTCGGCAAACAGACCTCGCTGATGGGCCCATTCGGCACTTCGCCAATTGGTGGCATCGATAGCCAGTTGCGAAAAAGCGGCCACTCCGATCTTTCTCTCAACGGCCGGCCCTACGACAAAGGGGCCGATACCAACGGCGAGTTCACTTAGTTTAATCTGTGCGCTATCGGTGGCCATTGCGTAATCTGCCGCAGCGGCAAGGCCTACGCCTCCGCCAACGCATTTACCTTGTATTCTGGCTATGACCAGCAAGGGGGAGGTTCTAATGGCATTGATCACTTCGGCAAAGCCACTAAAGAAACGCAACCCCTCGGCGGCGGTGGTAATACCGGCGAGTTCATCGAAAGAAGCACCGGCACAAAAAACCTTTTCGCCTGCGCTGCGCAACAAGATGAGCTTGACCTCGGGATCTTCACCCGCTTCGGTAATAGCTTTTGCCAGTTGGGTCAGCAGGGTGCGCGGTAATGAATTGCTCTGCGGATGATAAAATTCTACGATCTGTAAGGACCCTTGTCGGGTGGAGTTTACATAGGGGGTATTCATAGCGGGTTATCTACTGTTAGCGGGGTTGTTTGGCGACCATGGTCAATATGGTGGCAATGCCTGCAATTTCGGAGGTCTCGTCCATAATTTCGACCAGCCATTTTACAATGCCTTTTTCTATATCGTCTCCTCTTTTTTGGTCGGCGGGATCTTCTACGATCCGTTTGTCTTGCAGTAATTTTTCTTTGCAGGTAAATCGTATTTGGATCTCACTGCCCGGATAGACTGGTTTGGTAAAACGAAGTTCATCGATACCATAGTTAAGTAGCACCGGATTTTTTTCGTAGCTATCTACGAACAGGCCGGCCGCCAGACTCATGATCAAATAGCCATGGGCCACTTGCCGTTCGAACATGGTGCCTTCGAAGTCGGTCTCTTTTATATGCGCATAAAAGTGATCGCCGCTCAGATCGGCAAATCGGTCAATATCTTCTGCAGTGATCTTTCTTTTTTCGGTTACAAGTTGATCTCCGATCTGCAGCTCTTCGAAATATTTCTTAAAGGGGTGTTTGCCGGGGTCCTTGCCTTCGGCAAAGGGTTGGTAAACCGATGTAATGGCCGTGATCATCGTGGGCGATCCTTGCAAGGCCGTGCGTTGCAAATAATGCTTAACACCGCGAATGCCCCCCATTTCTTCGCCACCTCCTGCACGGCCGGGTCCGCCGTGCACGAGCAAAGGCAGGGGAGATCCATGGCCGGTACTCTCTTTGGCGCAGGTGCGGTTTAAGACCAATATTCTTCCGTGATGAGAGGCTGCCCCAATTACATAGTGACGGGCCTCGCGCGTATCGTTGGTTACAATGGTGGTGACCAAACTTCCCTTTCCTTTTTTACTAAGCGCAATGGCTTCGTCTATGCCTCGATAGGGCATTAGGGTGCTGACCGGTCCAAAGGCTTCGACCTCGTGGGGTGCGACCGATGCAAAAGGCGTATTGTTGAGCAATAGCAAGGGAGATAGAAACGCACCTTTTTGCGCATCGGCATCGACCACCGATACACTATCGAGCGATCCGTAGATAAGTTGCGAAGAGGCCAGTAATTTTTGAACTTGCGCTAGTACTTCGGTTCGCTGCTGTTGCCCGGCCAGTGACCCCATTCTAACTTTTTCGTTATGGGGAGAACCGATCACCGTTTGTGCCAGTGCTGTTTGCAGCGAACGGGCCATGGCATCGAGATGGCGGGCCGGCACAAAAATGCGTCGCACGCCCGTGCAGCGCTGACCGGCTTTGAGCGTCATTTCCTTTCGCACCTCTTTTACAAAAAGTTCCCATTCGGGATCGTCCGGTTGTACCGATTCGCCCAATACAATGCAATTAAGGCTGTCGGCCTCCATGTTAAAGGGAACGTTGTTGTCGAGAATGGCCGGTATTTTCTTAAGCAGGGCGCCCGTGGCCGCACTGCCGGTAAAGGTGATCACATCTTGGCTATCGACCCAGTGCAGCAGATCGCCGCTGCTGCCACAGATCAGTTGCAGCGATCCTTCAGGAAAGATCTTGCTATTGATAATTTCTCGAAAGACCGCCTCGGTCAAATACGAGGTAGCGGTAGCCGGCTTTACAATAGCGGGTACACCGGCCAGCAGATTGACCGCGATCTTTTCGAGCATGCCCCAGACCGGAAAATTAAAGGCATTGATATGAATGGCCACTCCTTCTTTGGGCACCAGAATGTGCGTACCCATAAACGTATTGCCCTTGCTCAGGTTATGACTTTCTCCATCAATACAAAAGGTTTCGTTCGGAAACTTTCTGCGTAGCGATGCATTCGAAAAAAGATTACCGATGCCCCCTTCTATATCAACCCAGCTATCGGCCCTGGTGGCACCACTGCGATAACTAAGCGCATAAAAAGAGGGCAGGTGTTTTTGCAAATGAAAGGCCAGCGCCTTTAGTCGGTTGCCTCTTTCATGAAATGAAAGTTGTCGTAAGGCGGAATTTCCTTTTTGCCGGGCATAGTCGATCATGGCCCTAAAGTCAACGCCTTGCGTGCTGGTCGTGCCCAGACATTCGCCCGTTACCGCATCATACAAAGCTTGTTCGTTTCCTTGCCCGCGAAGCCATTGTCCGGCTACATAGTTTTCGAGTTGTATCATAAGGCGAGGGGCAAATTTACCTCAAAAATAGCGCAAGGGCACTTGTCTTTTACAATTGGGTATCTTTGTTTTCTAATCTTCGTTGGAATGTTTAGCAAAACCCCATTTTCGCTGTTGGCTATGTTGGCCATCTTTGTTTTTATGGTATCGTCTTGTCAGGATCAGCGTAATAGTTCTCAACAGAGCCACGACCATGCGGGAGGGCTCTCTGACCACCAGCCCAAGACCGCCGAAGACAGCTTGTATCGCCAGGTAATGGATATTCATGACGAAGTGATGCCCAAGATGGGAAAGCTGCGAGGTGCGCAGCAACGCGCGCAGCAACGCCTCGATTCGCTGGCTACGCAAGCCGGTAACACTAGCCAGTCATATCGCCGGCAATTGGAGCAGCTGATCAGCGATCTTAATTATGCCGATTTTGCCATGGACAAGTGGATGGTAGAATTTAATATCGACTCTGCAAAAGATAACAAGGCCCTTCGCATGCAGTATTTACAAGATGAGCTAGCGAAAGTCAACAAGGTCAAAGCTGCCATTTTGGGCAGTTTGGCCGGGGCCGATAGCCTTATGCGACAGTAATGAAGAAAAGCCGGCTGCGTTTATTCACAAAAAAATTCGTGATCTCGGCCAATGTGCTGGTGGTGGCGCTGTTTTTATTGTCTTGCCTAATTCCGCTGCTGCATCCGCAACAGTGGTGGTGGGTTTCGCTTATGGGGTTGGCCTTTCCCTTTTTGCTTTTTGTGGTATTTTGTTTTTTAGTCGGTTGGCTGGTATTGCTCAAGTTCAGGCTCACCCTTATCTCACTTAGCGCCCTTTTGCTGGGATATAAGAGTATCGGCGTGTTCATTGCCTTTAATGCCCCCTCTTCGTTCGAGGTAAAAAAAGCACCCAGGTCCATTCGGGTGGTCAGCTGGAATGTGGCTCGTTTCGTAGAGCTGGCTCGCAACAATAATCGAGGTAGTGTAACCAGAAAAAAAATGCTGGCCCTGCTGGCCGAGCAAAAAGCCGATGTGCTTTGCTTGCAAGAATTCTACACCTCCGATAATCCTGCTTTCTACGATAATATCAGCTCCATTCGCAAGCAACTGGGCTACCCTTATTTTTATTTTAGCAAAGACCTTGATGGCGATCTTAACTATTACAGTTCGGTCATCTTTTCGCGGTACCCCATTGTCGACAGTGGTATGATACGGTTTCCTCGGCCCTCGCAGCCCGAGGTGTTGTTGCAGGCCGATATACGGACACCAAGTGGAGTTGTTCGCATCTTGACCACGCATTTACAATCGCAGCGGTTCGATAAACAAGACTACCGGCGCATCGAAAAGATCCGTGGCCGCGAAGACAGTTTGGTCTATCATTTTATTCCCATTGTCGGTAAATTAAAAAGGGGTGTGGTTATTCGAAGTCTGCAGGCCGATATGATCGCGTCGCTGCTGGCGGACTCGCCCCATCCTGTAATTCTTACCGCCGATCTTAACGATGTGCCTAACTCGTATACCTATTTTACCGTGCGCGGCAACTTGCAAGATGCGTTTCTTGAAAAAGGATACGGATTGGGACGAACCTTTCGCGGACTTTCGCCCACCCTTCGCATCGATTATGTTTTTGCAGATCCTCGTTTTTCGGTGCAGCAATTCAAGCGTGTCAAAAAGGATTATTCCGATCACTATATGCTGGTAACAGATCTGCAACTACAGCCTTGATCGGGAGTGCAACACCCCCGAGCAGGAGTGGCTATTCCATTTATTTTAATCATCTTTGCCATATGGCCGAGCTTCGTATCTACAATTCGCTGACCCGACAAAAAGAGATCTTTACACCGTTGGTACCCGGACACGTGGGTATGTATGTCTGTGGCCCTACGGTAAGTGGAGAAAGTCATTTGGGTCACGCCCGCCCATATATTACGTTCGATGTGGTCTATCGCTATTTCCAAACCTTGGGGTACAAGGTTCGCTATGTGCGCAACATTACCGATGCCGGGCATTTCGAAGAAGAGGGAAGAGATGCTACCGATAAGATCGCTGAAAAAGCCAAGCTGGAGCAACTAGAGCCCATGGAGCTGGTCCATAAGTACACTCGCTTGTTTCATTGGGCGATGGAACAGTTCAATACATTACCTCCCTCTGTCGAGCCCACTGCTACGGGGCATATTGTAGAGCAGATCGGCATGATCGAGCAGTTAATAAAGGCCGGCTATGCCTACGAGGTACAAGGCTCGGTGTATTTTGATGTGAAAAAATATGCGTCCAGCCATGACTACGGAAAACTCAGCGGACGCGTCATCGATGAGTTGCTCACTACGACTCGTGAACTGGAGGGTCAGGAAGAAAAGAAAGACCGCACCGATTTTGCACTTTGGAAGGCCGCGGCACCCGAGCATATCATGCGTTGGCAAAGTCCTTGGGGAGTAGGCTATCCGGGCTGGCATATTGAATGCTCCGCCATGGCCACTAAATATCTGGGCAAGCAATTTGATATTCATGGGGGTGGAATGGACCTGCTGTTTCCGCATCACGAAAGTGAGATCGCACAAAGTACGATCTGTAATCACCAGGCGCCGGTTCGCTATTGGATGCACAACAACATGATCACCATCAACGGTCGTAAGATGGGAAAGAGCTACAACAATGTGATCCGCTTAACCGAGCTCTTTAGCGGCTCCCATCCACTCTTGGATAAGCCCTATCACCCTATGACGGTTCGTTTTTTTATTCTGCAAACGCATTATAGCGGTACGCTCGATTTCAGTAACGAGGCCCTGCAAGCCGCCGAGAAAGGGCTCAAGCGCTTATGGGAGGCCTATCAAAAAATACAAAAGATCGATGCGGCTCAAAAGAGCAGATCTAATGATCCAGGAACACCTGGCACCGACGGAGCCGATGCGGCACTCACACAAACGGTCCATCGATTACTCGATGAGTTGCCTGAATTTATGAATGATGATTTCAGCACGGCAAAGGTGCTGGCTAACTTCTTTGAATTAGTGCCGGTCATCAACGCAATATATGATGGACATACACCGGCCGGAGCGCTGTCTGTCTCTACGCTGCAACGCATGCAACAAGAGATGACACATTGGCTCGAGACCATTTTAGGCTTGCAGGGTATGGAAGAGGGTGGTCACGATAAGTTAGAGCACGTAATGCAATTGCTGATCGATATTCGAAAAGAGGCGCGTAACCGAAAAGATTTTGTAACCTCCGATAAAATCCGCGATCGTTTGTTGACCGTGGGAATACAAGTAAAGGATGAGAAGGGCGGAGAGATGACTTGGCGAATCGATTAATGCTTGAGTGGCCTTTTCTTGATTTGTCCTCCCTTTGTTTCTTTGACCGGATTCATGACCACAAAGGCGGTTGGTGTTATCTTCTCTATTTCTGTATTCAGCTTATTGATCTCTAATCGGGTAATGACCGTGTAAAGAATATCCAGATTTCTTTTTTCTCCTCGTTTGCCGTATCCTCCCTTGCCTTGGTAGACGGTAACACCCCTTCCCATTACATTGATGATCATCTCTCTTATCTCTTCGCTGTGCGATGATACGATCGTAACCCCAATATATTCTTCGATGCCCTCTACAATAAAGTCCAGCATTTTTGAAGCCACCATATACGTGATGATGGAATATAGGGCCACTTCGATGTTCAATAAATAAGCCGCGAGCGAAAAAATGATAATGTTGATGACAAGAATAATATCTCCGATGGTCGTGCCGAGCTTTCTGCTTAGGTAAATGGCGAGTACCTCGGTGCCATCGATAACTGTGCCGCCTCGTACGGCCAGCCCAATACCGGCTCCTAAGAAGAAACCTCCAAAGACGGCTACCAGTATCTTGTCTTGTGTGACCAGCGGAAAATCTATGTAAGCCAGACAGAGGGCTAGTCCAGCAATGGCCAGTGCTGTCTTGATCGCGAATGTGCTACCCATAATTCGGTAACCCATCACAATAAAAGGGATATTGACCAGCGGAATTAAGATCCAAAGCGGGGTAGCGCTAAGCGTTGTTAACAACAGCGATATACCTGTGGCCCCACCATCTATAAAATGATTAGGGAGCAGCAATCCTTTTAAGCCAAATGAGGCCGATACGATACCAAGTAAAATAAAAAAGATATCGCGCAATAGATTTTGTGCAACGATCTTTTGGGCCCGAAATCGTTTGGCCCTTCGGTAGCGCGTGAGCATGTTCTCAAAGACCTGGTGCTGCGCCCGGGTCCAGAAAAGGGAATTGACAATATCTTGTACACGTTGCCACATAGTGAGCGATACATAATATGTGATTAGCTCAGATGAATAGCCTCCATGCGTTGTAGCCACTCTTCGTTGATGGTAGCACCAAGGCCAGGGCCCTCTGGTAGTTTAATGACTCCATTTTTTTCGTAGCGAATACCACCCGTAACAGGGTCTTCTCTGAACATAAGCGCCGTATCAAAATCGTAGTGAACGATCTGGGGGCTGCAGCAGGCAAAATGGGCAAAGGCGGTCATAGCCAGACGTGATTCGATCATGGCCCCGACCTGTAATTTAATACCGGCGGCTTCGGCCAGTCGAACTATTCGTACACCATTTCGTATACCGCCGGCCTTTCCCAGTTTGATATTGAAATAATCGCAGGCCTCTAGCGCGATCAGTCTTGCCGCATCGTGATGATCGCCGCAGCATTCATCGGCCATAATGGGAATGGGACTTTCTTTTTTTACGAGTGGCAGCGATGTATACAAATAACGAGAGATGGGCTCTTCGCAATGTTCGATCTGTAACGGGCCCAGCGCCTGAAGCGTTTCGATGGCTTCTGCTACGGCCCATCCCTGGTTGGCATCGATGCGCAGCGGAACGGTCGGACCCACGGCTTTGCGGATGGCTTGCATGCGAAGCACATCGGTCTTTCCATTTTTGCCCAGCTTTACTTTAATGGCCGGATAGCCCAAGTCCAAGATCTTTTTGGCATCGAGGGCCATCTTGTCGGGATCGCCGATGCTGACGGTATAGTCAGTCGTGATGATCTTGGTATTATCTCCATTCAGATATTTCCACAGCGGAAGCTCTGCGGCCTGCGAGGCCAGATCGTGCAGCGCTATATCAAATGCACTTTTTATACTGTTATTGGCATAGACAATGCTATCGAGTAGTTCCAGACAAGCATCGATATCGAGTGCATTGCGCCCTAGCAGCGCCTGACCAAAGTAACGGCCAATGGCCATACAGGTCTCTTGGCTTTCTCCGTTGATGGGCATGTACGGGCTGCACTCGCCAAACCCGACCAAACCCTCGCGCGTTTGTATGCGAACGACTACATTGAGCGCATCGTCGTCTCTGCCGAGCGAGGTAATAAAAGGTTCGATCAGCGGAATACGCAGCGCGTAAAGACCGATCTTTTTGATATGCAACGAAGAGGAGGCCACGAGTATCAATTATTTGGCCAGGGTCAACTCGTTAATAAGATGTTTGGCTCCACCCAATTTATCGATACACCATAGTACATAGCGAATATCGACACAAATGGTTCTATTGAGGTCTTTATCGAAGGCCAGCTTATGGCTTAGCGCCTCGTAGTTACCATCAAAGGCCAGTCCGATCAACTCTCCTTTGTTATTGAGTACGGGTGAACCCGAATTTCCACCGGTAATATCGTTAGTGGTAATAAATCCGATCACCAGGTCTTTGCGGGTGGGGTCCATGTACTGGCCAAAATCTTTTTTCTTGATCAGTTCTACCTGTTGAGTGGGCAGATCGAACTCATAGTCGCCGGCTTTGTATTTTTCGAGCAGCCCACGCGAGGTGGTTACATAGTCGTACTTGACCGCATCGCGAGGTTGATATGATTTTACATTACCATAGCTAACGCGCATGGTAAAGGTGGCATCAGGATACATCATCTTAGCCTTGACGGTATCCATTTCCATGACGCCTTTCAGATAGAGTCTTCCGAACTCGGCGTTCTTGGCATTGAATTGTTGAGAAAGAGGGCCGTACTTACTATTATAATTGGTTACAAACGTACTGGCATGTGCAAAAGCGGGGTCGTTTTGCAGTAGCACCGCGTCGGGTTTAGCGATAAAGGCGCTCCAACGCGCATTATCGAATATCATGGTCTTGGTAAATACGTCGGCAGCATAGCGACGATACGTGTCATCGTTGTCGAGAGCACCGTATTGATTTTTGAGCGAGCCGTAAAAGGTAACGGGATGCTGCTGTTTATCGACATCTTCATAAAACAGGCGGGTAACCGTAGCCAGTATCTTTTCGTCGGAAGCTTTATTGGATGATTCCAAAAATGCCTTACGGGCCTGATCGGCGGCTGCGGCCGCTTTTTGTATATCGGCAGCGGAGCTGTTGCGGGCCAGCACCGATTCTAATGGCAGTAGCGAAGAGGCAAAAGCGATCAGCGGAGAGCCCATGATCCCTTCGCTCATATACACGCGGTGCTTGGCATAAGGTCTCCAGGCATCATAGGCCTTGCTCCAATCTCTAAATAAGGTTTGGTATTCAGATCGGGTAGCGGCCCAAGAAGTAAAGACCGTTTCGGCCTTTTGTTTTTGTCCATACACATCGTACTTGAGCAATTGCTTGGTTTCGCCATCAAAGAATTTCCAATAATTAGCTATACTGGCATACGAAGAGGCCAGTTGCAATTTAACGGCCGGATCTTTCTTCATTTCTTCGAACATGTATTTAAGCCGGGCGTCTCTCAGTTTTACCAGGGTAGGATTATTGATGTCGGTCGCCAGTTTAATGCCATACGAACTCTCGTAGCGGTTCGTGCTGCCGGGGTATCCCCAGATCATGGCAAAATCACCGTCTTTGAGTGGCTTTAGTGAAACAGGCAGATACCATTTGGGTTTGTAAGCGATGTTTTCTTTGTTGTATTTAGCGGGTTTTCCACTAGCGTCGGTATACACGCGAAATACCGAGAAATCGCCGGTATGACGAGGCCATTCCCAGTTATCGGTATCGCCCCCAAACTTACCCACACTTTCGGGAGGTGTTCCTACCAGTCGCACATCGCTGTAGCGCTGGTACACAAAGGCGAGAAACTGATTACCCTTAAAGAGAGAACTTACACGGGTTTCGATACTTTCATCGGCATTGCTCATTCGCTTATTGATCGCGGCCAGCACGGCTGCTTGTTTTTGTACGCGCTCGGCACCGCTTAGCCCTTTGAGCGAATCGAGTACCTCTTTGGTCACATCATCGATACGCACTAAGAACTGTACAGATAAAGAGGTGGGAATCTCTTCGTTCATCGAAGCGGCATAGAACCCATCGCGCAAATAATTTTTTTCTACACTACTGGCCGTAGCGATCGCATCGTAGCCGCAGTGGTGATTGGTAAAGATCAACCCCTTGCTGCTGACGATCTCTCCGGTGCATCCTCCTCCAAAAATGATGATGGCATCTTTTAATGAAGGTTTATTGATCTGATAAAGTTGTTCTTTGGTAAGCTTGAGTCCTTTTTTTACCATATCGTTATAGACTTGCTGGCCTAGTAGCAGGGGCAGCCACATACCTTCGTCGGCCATTGTTTTTCCTACAAGACTTACGGTAAGGAGCAGCGAAATAAAATATTTTTTCATGGGGCGATCATTTAGGCGACAAACCTACGAAAATCTCGTTTTACGGTAGTGGTTTTAACATTATTCGCTAACTTCAAGCCCTACCACTGCTTATGCGATCGCGTGTGCTTTTGTTTTGTTTAGTGACCCTGCTCTTCGTACAGGGCTGTCGAAAAAAAGATTCGCCTGTGCCAACGCCAGCACCCACCGTACCTGGCTGTGGTTCGTTGGTGAGCCCTGCCTCCGGTTCTTTTGTAACGACTACCAATATTGTCCTTAGCTGGAGCAGTGCTCTACAGGCCAGCGCCTATGACGTGATGCTGGGTACGACTGTCACCAATGCAGTGGCAGTGGCCACAGGTGTGGCAGGAACCAGCTATACCCTAACGATTGCCCCTACGCCTAACGTCACTTATTTTTGGTATGTAATTCCGCGCAACAGCAGTGGTGCGGCTACGGGTTGCGCCACCGCAGCTCGCTCCTTTACCTATATTACTATTCAGTCGCCTCCTTCGTTAGGGTACTATGTGGTAGGCTACTTTCCTTCGTATAGAGCCTTAGCCGATGTGCCCGATGTTAAATTCAAGATGACCAATGTGGTCGTATACGCATTTTATCAGGTCAATAGTACCGGCTCGCTTGCCCCGCCCAGCAGCAACACCGCCTCACTGACTGCGGTGGCTTCTAAGGCGAGAACGAACAATGCCCGAATTTTCTTGGGTATCAATGATGGCAGCGGCAATGGCACTACGAATTTTAAGAATATGGCTTCTTCGCCCACCGGGCGAACAAATTTTATTCGTGATGTAATGTCTGTAGTGCGAACCCAACAACTGGATGGCGTAGATATGGATTGGGAATTTCCCAGCACCAATGATGGAACCGATGTGACCTTTACCGCGTTGATGAAAGAGTTGGCCGATTCGCTACACCGCGATGCTCGATACTATCTTTCTTGCGCTATTACCGCCGGTAAATACGCCGGAGGATACAGAGATGCTATTCGCAATGAACTCTTTGGTGTGGTCGACTTTTTCAATATTATGGCCTACGATGATTTCAGTACTTCAGTACCCTACCGTCATCACAGCGATTTCACACTCGCACAAACTTGTTTGCAATACTGGATCACGACGCGCGGCATGCCGGCCGCCAAAGCAGTACTGGGTGTGCCAGCTTATGGCAGGCCTTCGGGCATCACACAATCTAACACGGTATTATCGTACCGAACTATTCTGGCACAAGGAGGAAATGCGCAGCTCGACTCGGCAGTGGTAAGTGCCGGTTCGTTCAGCAATTATACAATCTATTATAACGGGCAATACACCGTAAAGCGAAAGGCTAAGCTGGCCAAGGATATGGCAGGGGGGGTTATGTTCTGGGAAAAATGGCAAGATGCGCCCGATGCCAACTCACTCCTCAAGGCCGCCTGTGATACGGTCGGTCGTACTTACTGAGTTGTTTTTTAGCAGCAGGTTCGTATCACAATTATCGCCATCACAGCAAGGCATTATATTGGTGGTGCAAACCGGACATTGATAATGCCCATGCACATGAACCGGAATTATTTCGTGCTGGCAAAAAAAACAACGCTGCATCATGAGGCTACGGGTTCGTTGACGATCTTCCAAAGCAGGTCTTTTAACTCCATAAGGCCCTGCTGCGTTACAGACGAGATAAAGACGTGCGGTACTTCTTTGGGAAGCTCTTGCGCAATGGCTGTCTTTAGTTCTGTATCGAGCATATCACTCTTACTTACAGCGATCACGAATTGTTTTTGCAAGAGTTCGGGATTGTATTGTTCAAGTTCGTGTACCAATATCTGGAATTCTTTTTTATGATCGGCGCTGTCGGCCGGAATCAAAAACAGCAAGGCGGCGTTTCGTTCAATATGACGCAAGAACCGATGTCCAAGCCCTTTTCCTTCGGCGGCCCCTTCGATAATGCCCGGAAGATCGGCCACACAAAAACTGCGTCCATCGCGGTACTCGACCATGCCCAAGTTGGGCGTAATGGTGGTAAATGCATAGTCGGCGATCTTCGGCTTGGCTGCGGTAATAACAGAAAGCAGCGTTGACTTGCCTGCATTGGGAAAACCCACCAATCCTACATCGGCCAACACTTTTAACTCTAATACCTTCCATCCTTCGATGCCGGGCAATCCGGGTTGTGCATGTTCGGGTGCCTGGTTGGTAGGCGTTGCAAAATGGGAGTTACCCAGTCCTCCTTTACCACCGGGCATCCAAATAATTTCTTGCCCGTCTTCGAGCACCTCCGCTTCTTTTTTTCCACTTTCTTCGTCGCGGGCAATGGTCCCCAATGGAACTTCTATAATAATATCCTTTCCGTCGCGGCCATGACAATTATTCGAGCCGCCTTTCTCTCCGTCTTCGGCCAATACATTTTTATAATAACGCAAGTGCAACAGGGTCCAGAGATTTCGGTTGCCGCGCAAAATAATATGGGCCCCTCGTCCACCGTCTCCACCATCGGGTCCGCCCATGGCCGTAAACTTATTGCGCATAAAATGCTTGTTGCCCGCACCACCGTGACCGCTGCGACAAAAAATTCTGATCTGGTCTACAAAATTGCTTTTTTCCAAGGGGGTTAGTTGAGCTGCACAAAGATAACCTTATCCGTTCTTACCCTCTTTGCCTAGCGACAGTAGCATGGCGGGCAATAAGATCAGATTGGTAAGTGTGGCCACGACCAGCGTAAGGGAGGTTAACCATCCCAGGGCTTGCGTGCCTCCAAAATTGCTAAAGCAAAAAATAACAAACCCGGCAATCAGCACCAGCGATGTATAAATAATACTAATGCCGGTACTGTAAATCGTTTGAATAACGGTCTTGTAGGCGTCTTGTTGGAAATGAGGCAGCTCTTGCTTATAGTTGACCAAAAAGCGTATGGTAACATCGATGGCAATACCCAGTGCGACACTAAAGACCAACACGGTCGAAGGTTTGAGCGGTACGCCGGCCCAGCCCATGGTGCCCGCTGTAATCACGAGCGGAATAATGTTAGGGATCAACGAGCAGACAAGAATTCGCAGTGAGCGAAATAAATAAAGCATACAAAGACTGATCAACAGAAAGGCCCAGAAAATAGAATCTTTTAAGCCGCTAATAATAAAACGACTTCCTTCTAAAAAGGTAACACTGCTACCTGTAAGTTCGATCTGGTGCGTACGCTGGCCCCATTTTTCGTTTTCGGCAAGTGCGGCGGCCCTTGTATCGGCATCGGCGCTTAAGGCTTCGATACTATCTTTGTTAAATATGTTTTCGGCTTGCCGTTGTATGCTATCGAGCAAACCGGGTAAACGGTAACTGCCAATATCGGCCATGCTGACACTAATACGAGCCCGACTTTTGGTGCTGTCCATAAAGGAGCCCACCAATTTGGCCAACGAATTATTGGTTTGGCTACTGTCTTTAAAACTCAGGTATTGCGACAGTGCAGGCAAATCGTAGGCCGAAGGAAGTAAATAGCTGCTACTGTCTCCTTCGAAGAAAGCCTGTCTGGCAAATTTGAGTCCCTCGGCAATGCTGAGGGGTCTTGCCATATTGGGAATATGTTCAATAAAGCGAGAGAGCGAATCGATGCCTTCGAGGTTGCGCATATTTCTAATAACCCCTTGCTTCTTGCGGGTATCTACCACGATCTCTAGCGGCATAACACCTTTGAAATGGGTTTCGAAAAAGCGCAGGTCGGTGTATACCTGGTTCGAGGCAGGCAGGTCGTCTACGATAAAGGCTTCGCTTTTTAACTTGAAAAGACCAACGATGGCTACGACCAACACCACGGCGGTGGTTCCATATATAAAGGGGCGATGATGCAATGACCAGCGCTCTAATTTTTCCAGCCCTTTATTGAGCCAGGGGTTATCGAGATAGCGCGTATGTCTGTTCTTAGGAGGCGGTAAAAAGCTAAGGACGGCCGGAATAAAGAGCAGCGAAATAACGAACAGCGCCATAATGTTAATGCCTGCCACCAGACCGAACTCTTTTAAGATCTGGCTGCTTGTTAAGGCAAATACGGCAAACCCGATCGCGGCCGCCACATTGCAAAACAGGGTTACGATCCCCATCTTGTCGATCATCTGAATCAGCGATTGTTCTTTATGGCCGGTCTTGTTCCAGGCCACATGAAACTTGTTTAAAAAGTAAATACAATTAGGGATGCCAATTACGACCACCAGCGGTGGTATTAGCGCGGTCAATAAAGAGATCTTAAAACCGAACAATTGCAAGGTGCCTACGCTCCAGACTACCCCGATACCCACTACCACGATCGAAAGCAGCATGGCACTGAGCGAACGAAAAAAGGCCAATAAGATAAGAGCCGACAAGAGTACCGAGGCCAGTAAGAAAAAACGCATCTCCTCTTGAATCATCACTGCCACCTTGGTGCGGATGTACGGAAGCCCACTTTTATGAACGACAAGGGTGGTTTTATTCGTAAAGCGATCAACGGCTTGTTCGATCTCGTTAACAACCCCCACGCGGGCTTTAGAGTTCATCAAATCTTTGTTGATGCGTACACCCATCAGATAGACCTCTGTCTCGGGGTTATAGAGCAGGCCTTTGTAAAAGGGCAACTGTCGAAAGGCAAGCGCAGCACTATCGAGGGCTGGCTGCGATGTAAGGGTGTCGTTAAAAACGGGACGGGCCTTTAGCCTTTCGGTGGCCGTGTCTTTAACTAAAGCCACTGCCGAGGGCACGGCAATAATATCCTCTACACCAGCGATGGTCTTAAGTTGACGCTGCAGATCGCGATAGGCCGTAAAGGTCGAAAGGGTAAAGAGCCGATCGGTTTGAATACCCAACACCAGCAGATTGCCATCCTCGCCAAACTGTTTTCTGAATTGCTGATAGGCCTGGTACTTGGGATTATCGAGGGGGATGGCGAGGGTAAATTCATAACTGAGCTCTACCTTGCTGGCCAAATAGCCCATGGCGACAGTAATAAGCAAGAGCAAGACAAGTAAGGCTACCCGAAATCGTAAAATAAAATGGCCTAGTTTTTGCCACATACAACACGCTGTTAATGGAAAGTGCAAAGAAAGGTAAAAATGTCGGCGTCGGCACTGTTTTTGAGCGGGTAGGCCAATTTTATAGTATTGTTGCAGGGCAACAGTTGTATGAGCGCATCAATCGTTAAGACCAAGGGCATTGTTCTTCGTACCGTTACCTATGGAGAGACCTCACTGATCGTATCGGTCTTTACCGAGCGTTTTGGCATCCAGTCTTATTTGGTCAATGGCGTGCGATCGGCCGCCAAAAAAGGAAAAGGAGGGGCTAATCTGTTTCAGCCCGCCGCCTTGCTCGACATGGTGGTCTACCATCAAGACCGAAAATCGCTGCAGCGTATCAAAGAGTTTCGGTGGAACAAACAGCATGAGCGACTGTTCGCGGACATTACTAAGAATGCGGTGGCTTTGTTTATGATTGAGCTACTTTCTAAATGCCTTCGACAGCCCGAAGAAAATGTACCCTTGTTCGAGTTTACCGAAGATATATTGATGGCACTGGACCGCGCTACGCCATTGGTACAAGCCAATCTTCCGCTCTTTTTTTCGCTGCAGTTAACGCATTTCTTTGGCATCTTGCCTCGCCTTCGAGACGGAGTAGAACTTACCGAAGGCAAAGAGCAACCTCTTTTTTTCGATCTGGCCGATTGTATCATCAGCACCACAGAACCTCGACATCCGCACTACATAGCCGGTGCCATGGTGCAAACACTGGCCGAGTTGTTACAGGTAAGACAACCCGAAGAGCTTGAGCAGTTCTCGCTAAACCGCGAGCTGCGTCGTCAACTCTTACTGGTAATGGAGCGCTATTATCAACAGCATATACAAGATTTTGGGATGCTCAAAACGCTGCCTGTACTAAAAGAGATCTTGTCTTAACCTATTCGTTGCGAGCGGCCCGCTTCGATATCTAGTAAAACAAGACCCGGCTTTTTTCCTTTTTCGAAACTCCCCAGTCGCTCTTCCCATTGCAGGGCGCGGGCTCCTTGCAGGGTAGCCCAGTGCAGGATGGTTTCGAGGGGAATTGACGGAAAATGATCATGCAGGCTCTTGATCTCGCTGGCCACACTTAGCTGCCAATTACTGCTATAGCTGTCGGTGCCAATAACGACCGGGGCTCCAGTTTGGTAAAGTAGGTTGACCGGTGGCCGTTTATTTTCTATATACAAATTAGCGTTGATGCATAAGCAGTATTGTAGTCGGATGCCGTTTTGTTTGGCATAGTCGGCCGCCCATTCCATTTCTTCTTGTGTAGTGCAGGTATTGTGTACCAGCAAAATGGTTTGTCCGCGATCAAAATAGGGAAGCACCGATCGCAAACTGCTTTGTCCGGTTATAGGAAAGGGGGATTGGGTTAGACCAAAGATGCTGAAGAGTTTCAGATAATCACCCCCGCCGCTCGTGTAGAGTTCGTTCTCGGCCGGATGCTCTTGATTGTGAATGGAGATGACCTGCTCTTGGGTAGCCTCGTTTAGCATTCGAAAGGTGGCAGGCGAAATACTATAAGGGGCATGGGGTACCAGGCTACTTCGGTGGGGCAGCGAACTACCCGCCAGCGCCTGTGTTAGTGACGCTAACTGCGAACGGTAGTGGGCCATATTTTCATTGGCTTTCTCGTCGGTAAAACTAATTACCTCTACAAAATTGTGCCAGCAAATAGCACTGCCTGCTTTGACCCTTGCCGTATCGGCAGTGTTACCGATATCGCCTACACCTACAATACCATTGGCGTACATCTCTTGCTCGGCGGCTGCAATTTTTTCTTGAATCACCTCGGGCGAAAAATTTCGCTTGGTCACTACCGTGCATAAAAATTCGATAAGACCGGTATGCGGAGCGATCACCTCTTTAAGATGGCTGAGTTCCAAATGACAATGGGCATTGATAAGACCCGGCATTAAAATGCCATCGAGTTCCCGAACCGATTCACCCGCCTCTTGCACATCCACGATCGACTCGATGGTTCCATCGGCTTGCGTAACCAATACTTTATTGTCGAAAAGCCGCTTTCCATCGAAAAGTTGCGTTGCCTTGAATTTCATCATCCCCATGCCCCAAATTTATTCTTATTACTTTTGCTGCCCTAATCAGTTATGCTAGACAAATTAGAAGCGATCAAAGCCCGTTTCGATCAGCTGGGAGTGGCCCTGACCAATCCCGAGATCGTCGGTAACAATAAAAAGTTTGCCGAGACCAGCAAAGAATACAGAAGCCTAGAGCGAATCGTGACCGCCTACCTGCATTACAAGAAATTATTGGAGGATATTGATTTCTATAAAGATGCTATGGCCGGCACCGACGAGGAGTTGCGCGAACTGGCCAAACAAGAGTTACCCACCCTTGAGCAGCAGAAAGAGCAGGCCGAGTCGTCTATTCGTCAACTGCTGATTCCGAAAGATCCCCAAGACGAAAAGAATGCCATCTTAGAAATAAGAGCCGGTACCGGTGGAGACGAGGCCAGTTTATTTGCCGGCGATCTGCTTAGAATGTATATGCGCTACTGCGATCGTAGAGGATGGAAGACCGCTTTATTGAGCGAGAACGAGGGTACGGTAGGTGGATATAAAGAGGTGCAGTTAGAGGTAGTGGGCGATGATGTATATGGAACCTTAAAATTTGAGAGTGGCGTACACCGAGTACAGCGGGTGCCCGATACC
This sequence comes from Sphingomonadales bacterium, assembly GCA_016872155.1. Lineage (GTDB taxonomy): Bacteria > Bacteroidota > Bacteroidia > Chitinophagales > Chitinophagaceae > JJ008. The sequence continues at coordinate 113,879 of VHBB01000005.1, read as the reverse complement.
GAGGCCAGCGGGCGGGTGCACACTTCGGCCGCTACCGTAGCTGTAATGCCCGAGGCCGAAGAGTTGGATTTTGAGCTGAACCCGGCCGATGTTAAAATGGAGACGGCCCGAAGCGGGGGAGCCGGTGGTCAAAATGTAAACAAGGTAGAGACCAAGGTGATGCTGACCCATATTCCAACGGGAACGGTAGTGGTATGCCAGACCGAGCGCTCACAGCTGGCCAACCGCGAAAAGGCTATGCAAATGCTGCGTACCCGCTTGTACGAAGAGCAGGTGCGAAAACAAGAAGAAGAGATCTCTCGCCACCGTAAGAGCCTGGTTAGCACGGGCGATCGCAGCGCCAAGATTAGAACCTATAATTTTCCGCAAGGCCGGGTTACCGATCATCGGATCGGCTTTACTCTTTATAATCTGGATGCTGTTTTAAATGGAGAGGTGCAAGAACTGATCGATGCCCTTCAGTTTGCCGAGAATGCCGAGAAGCTGACCCGCTCCTGATCGCACCCTAGAAGTTTTGAATATTTTAACAAGGGGTCGCCCAACTTAGGAACTAACTTTACGTTATAGATTATATTTCTCATAAGCAGTTAGTTTTGGTTGCGACCCCTGTCTCTACAGGGGTCAATTTTTTGCCCAACCACCAACCCGCTACGCATCCGATGGAATTACCGATCATATCTGCGTAGTCGAAATGACGTCCCGACTCTAAGGCTTCTTGCAAGAATTCTATCGCCACACCCAGAACACACCATCCGGCTACATTTAAAAAGATCCAAAGGTCTTGTTGCTTTTTATGGAGTGGTATTGCCATCAGTACCCGATGCCATAAAAAAACCAGCCCGAAAAAAATGGTAAAGTGAATCAGTTTATCGAGGGGGAGCCTCTGCTGCCAATTGGCTATTCCGAGTACAGAGAACAACCATCCCAAGGTTCCATCGTTCGAAAAAGAAGCGGCGGGTGCTAACAATAAATAGCCCGAAAGAAATAACCAGCCCGTTGCCGCAGCCGATCTAAAAACAATCGTATTCAAAAAAATTAAATTAGGCAACCAAGGCTTCGTAGCCGGCGGCATCGAGCAGGGCTTCTACCTGGGCCGGATCGTTAACCGTCATTTTGATCATCCAACCTTCTCCATATGGATCGCTGTTGACCAGTTCGGGGGCGCCGCTTAGGGCGGGATTCAATTCGTTGATGGTTCCGCTAACCGGTAAGAAGAGGTCCGAAACGGTCTTGACCGCCTCGACGGTTCCAAAAACGGCACCGGCTTCGAGGGCACTGCCGATGGTGTCGACCTCTACGAAAACAATATCCCCCAATTCGCGCTGCGCATAGTCGGTAATACCAATAGTGGCTACATTACCCTCGAGTTGAATCCATTCATGTTCTTTTGTGTAGCGTAATTGAGCGGGGATATTCATACGATAGAAATTTTTGGGAGCACAAACCTACAAATTATGAGGCAAACTTGTTCAAGACCGTTTGCGTTTGACAAGACTGGCCTTACGAATCTTGACATCGGTTAAGGGTCTGTCACGATCGGCCCCTTTGCTGGTGGGTACATCGGCAATGGCGTCGATCACTTCTATGCCGCTTACCACTTCGCCAAAGACGGTATAGTTCTGGTCCAGATGGGGCACCCCTCCCAGCGTGGTATAGACCTGTCGCTGGTCGGCCGGAATTTTTCGTTTAAGGCGGTAGGTCTCTACCGAGTCGAGCCCGGCCTCGGTAAACACCTTGCCCTGGGTCAGGTAGAACTGGCTGGCGCTGCTGGCCTTTTCGGGATTGTTATCGCGGGCGGCGGCAATAACGCCTTTTTTATGAAAGAGGGTCGGTTTGAATTCTGCCGGCACGGTGTAGTCCGGTCCGCCATTGCCCAGTGGCTTTCCGGCTGGGGCATTGCGACTATCAGGATCGCCGGCCTGTATCATAAAGTTCTTAATGACCCTATGAAATAGGATGTTCTCGAAGTAGCCCATCTTGACCAGCTTTAAAAAGTTATCGCGGTGCAGGGGGGTTGAATCGGAGAGACGAACCTGTATGCGGCCCATGGAGGTTTCGAACAGCACATCGCGTTTGCGGTCCTTACGGGTTACGATCGAATCTTTTGGAGCGGGTGCGGCCAGTATTTGACCGGCCAGCAACAGCAGCAGAACACCGTTCAATAGTTTATGCATAACTTAAAATGATGATTCTTCGAAGTAAAGCAAAACGTGGTCTTTAATAAAATTTTCTTGCTCGATGGTATTTAAGGTAGGAAGGGCTTTGCATTGTTTAAAATGAGGCCACCCGTCTTCGTCTACCCCTTCTAGTTCGTAGTACCCACTCTTGGAAAGCAGACTGCACACGGCCACATGCATGAGGTCTTGTTTTTGTTCTTTGCTAAATTTTTCTTTGATGTCTCCGAATTCTTGTACACCGACCAAAAATAAAATGGTCTCCAGGTCGGGCTTCTTACCAAATCGCTCTACCAGTTTGGCCTCGAGGTTCCACCAGCGTTGTTGCAGATCGTCTTGTGCTAGCATAGGGGCAAAGATAAAGCCTGCTGTGCCGAGCGGGTAGTTTATATTTGCTACAAATTGTAACTATGCTCACGTTACAGCAACTACGACAAGATTCAGCAAAAGTAAAAGCCCAACTGGCCAAAAAGCATTTTGCAAGGCCCGAGCTGGTCGACTTGATTATTTCGCTCGATGACCAACGAAAAAAATTACAGTTGGATGGCGATAATCTGCAAGCCAAGATCAATACGCTTTCTAAAGAGATCGGGATGTTGATGGGTAAGGGACAGCGTGAAGAGGCCGAGGCCCGTAAGCAAGAGGTAGCCTCTCTTAAAGCCTCGTTGCAGCCACTGGCCGATCAGCTGAGCGCAGCCGAAACGCAATTACATAACGAGCTGGTGTTACTTCCTAATTTACCCAGCGAACAGGTACCCGACGGACGCGCGGCGTCCGATAATGTAGTGGTGCGCGAAGGAGGCATAAAGCCGGTATTGGCCGAGGGTGCTCAAGCCCATTGGGACTTGATTCGTTCTTACGACCTGGTCGATTTTGAGGCCGGTGCTAAAATAACCGGAAGCGGGTTTCCTCTCTATAAAGGAAAGGGCGCCAAATTGCAGCGCGCGCTGATTCAGTATTTTTTGGATGTGAATACAGCGGCGGGCTATACCGAATATCTGCCGCCGTTGATGGTCAATGAAGCCTCGGCGTACGCAACCGGTCAGCTGCCCGATAAAGAAGGGCAGATGTATCATATGCCGCTCGATAATTTGTATATGATTCCTACGTCCGAAGTACCCGTTACCAATATCTATCGCGATCAGCTGCTATCGCTTGCCGACCTGCCGGTAAAGATGACGGCCTTTTCGGCTTGTTTTAGAAGAGAGGCCGGAAGCTTCGGATCGGATGTAAGGGGGCTTAACCGGGTGCACCAGTTCGATAAAGTAGAGATCGTTTCTATTGTAACCCCCGAAAATAGTTATGCGGTATTGAACGAAATGGTAGCCCATGTAGAGAAATTGGTAACGTCGCTGGAGTTGCCTTATCGCATCTTGCGTCTCTGTGGCGGCGATATGAGTTTTGCTTCGGCGCTTACGTACGATTTTGAGGTCTATAGTGCGGCTCAGCAAAAATGGTTAGAGGTAAGCTCGGTCAGCAATTTTGAATCGTTTCAGGCTAACCGGTTAAAGCTTCGCTACAAAGACGAAAAAGGGAAATCACAATTGCTGCATACCCTCAATGGTAGTTCGCTCGCCCTGCCTCGCATCGTAGCAGCGTTGCTAGAAAATAATCAAACGGCCGAAGGGATCCAATTGCCGCAGGTATTACATGCATATATGGGAATGAGTGCTATTACGCGCTAGGAGCAGCGTGGGCTCCTTGCCAATCTTTGATCTTCTTGTTCATGATACCGAACCAAAGCGGCGGCAGCAGGGCCAGCAGCATCATACCCGGGTAGCCGGTGGGCATTTGCGGGGCCTCATCATGATGACGAAGCACCTGGTATTTTCTACTGGCCAAATAATGATGATCGGAGTGACGGCTCAATTCGAATAACATGAGTCTGCCTACCACGTGGTCGCTATTCCAGCTATGATGAGGCATGGCTCTTTCGTAGTGGCCGGAGCTACCCAGTTTTCGTTGCAGGCCATAGTGCTCTATGTAATTGACGGTCTCGAGCATCAGGATGCCCATTAGTGCCGCTCCCCCAAAAGCAAGTAGGGCAGGGGTTCCAAAGTACCAGCCGATCAAACTTATAAAAGCGATTTGCACTAATTGAAACCGAATCATTTCGTTTTGCAACGAAAGCGCCGTGCCTGTTTTTTTGCGACAATCGTCGTTGGCAATATGCCAGGCGCTCACATAACTCATAACAATGGTGCGAAAATAAAAGGTATAAACGGGTTCTCCGTAGCGAGCACTGCTAGGATCGTCGGGGGTGGCTACGCGTTTGTGATGTCCTTTGTTGTGCTCGGTAAAAAAGTGCATGTACAGTGAGGTCAGCAATAAAGCTTGGGCCAGGGTTTGCTCAAGACGATTGACCCGGTGCCCAAGTTCGTGCGCTACATTAATACCAAAGATGCCACATAGCAGCCCCATGGCAAAGATGCGTCCCAACCGGTCCGACAAGGATAGGGTATCGGTGGCGATGCCTTCTAAAAAAATGAAGAGTAAAACATACTGAATAACTACCGTAACGTAAAGTAACAGGTCGTAACTGCGGTCTTGCTTGGCCAGCTCCTCTTCGGCGGCACTCATATTCTGCGAATCGGGTTTTATAAAAAGTTCGGTGACCGGTACCAGTATCCAGGCCCAGCACATGGGCATCCACACGATCCATCCTTGTCCGGTAAAGGCCATATAGGCGCCGGCAAAAAAGATAAAGGGAGATAAATACTTAAAGGCCTTCATACAGTATTGAATAGACTTGGACGATCCTAAAGCTACGAAGAAGATTTGGCGGTGGCTATTCGGTAGAGCACAAAGCCCATTCCGGCAAAGCAGACCACCCCGAGCCACTTGTATCCCTCGCCTCCCAGTAGCGCTACAATACCGTGTTCTGCATTAACACTGCCGAGCTGCGCATTCACACTATCGATCGACGAAAGAATGGCCACCAATACACCGGCTAGCGCACCCCCGGCTACCAATCCGGTGGCGAACAGATTTCCTTTGCCCAGATCTTCTTCTTCGGCGCTAAGCACGATATTCTTTTTCTTTTGTCTCCATTCTACAATTCCACGAATGGCTCCTCCAATAAAAATGGGAAGCGTGGTCGAGAGTGGAAGATAAATGCCAATGGCAAAACTGAGGGCCTTGATACCGCAGAGTTCCATTACGATCGCAATAAAGACACCCACCAGCACAAATTGCCAATCGAGATTGAACGAAAGAATTCCTTTGACCAGCGTGGCCATTAGCGTTCCTTGCGGGGCTGGATATTTATCGGTGCCTATGGCATGCTGAATTCCTTGCGCGGCCATTTCTGCCGTAGGTTGATCGAGTACTTTTATGGTGGCACCGATGGCGATCGAAGACACAATGGCCCCGACAAAAAGAGCAAGTTGCTGATAGCGCGGTGTAGCACCCACAATATAGCCGGTCTTAAGATCTTGCGAGGTGGCGCCTGCATTGGCGGCGGCAATACAGATCATACCCCCTACCACCAGCGCCATAGGTTCGTACACATAGCCGGTCCATTTGACCGCAATAAAGATCAGACAGGTGCCCATGAGGGTGGCAATGGTCATACCCGAAATGGGATTGTTCGAAGAACCGATCAGCCCTACGATACGAGAGGATACGGTTACAAAGAAAGCCCCGAAGATGATCACCAATACGCCGAGCAACAGTTTACTGCCGATATTACTTCCGGGAATCAGCGTGCTGGGGAGCAGTGCGATCACGGCAATGAGGAGCAAACTGCCAATGCCCACTACTTTTAACGAAAGGTCTTGTTCGGTACGAATAACAGCGGCCGATTCACTGCGGGCGCCCGATTTTTGCAGCGACCCGATACTTCCTTTAAACGATGAGACGATAGTAGGGATGGTTTTGATCAGCGTAATAAATCCACCGGCCGCTACCGCACCGGCGCCGATCTGTCTTATATATGCTCTGTAAATAGCGGTCGACCAATCGGCAAATCCTTGCGTGGCCGGATCCCATCCACCCGGTCCGCCGGCCGTCTCTACATTGCTGAGGTATCCCAATTTTACCAGTTGTGCAGCGATCACCACGCCATGGTCACTCAGTAAGCTAGCCAACAAAGGTGTAAATACAAACCAACTGAGTACACCGCCTGCTACCAGTACTCCGGCGATCTTAGGACCAATAATATAGCCTACCCCTAAATATTCGGGCGTAATCTCTCCGCTTACTTTGGCAGAGGGAAAGAATTTTTGCGTTTGTTTGGTCATGAACGAAGGCGTCTCGGCAATTACATGCGCGATCTTTTGCAAAATGGCATAGCCAAACGAAAATCCGAGTCCTAAAAAAGCGGTCTTGGCAAAGTCGCCTCCCTTTTCTCCGGCCTTTAGTACCGAGGCACAGGCCGTTCCCTCAGGATACGGAAGGGTTTTGTGTTCTTGCACGATGAGCGAACGTCTTAACGGGATCATCATGAGGGTACCCAATACGCCGCCAAAGATGGCGAGGATCAAAATGGTAAAGTAGTTAAAGAAATTAGCGCTGCCCGCTTCGCTCAAGAATAAAAAACCGGGCAACGTAAAGACCACACCGGCGGCAATACTCTCTCCGGCCGATCCGGTGGTTTGAATGATGTTGTTTTCAAGAATAGTGGTACGCAACAATTTTCTGCCCAGCGTAATGGCGAGTACTGCAATGGGAATAGAGGCCGATACGGTCAGTCCGGCCTTGAGGGCCAGGTATACGGTAGAAGCACCGAAGATGATACCAAAGGCGGCTCCCGTTAAAATGGATTTGAGAGTAAACTCGGCCATCTTGGTTTCGGGAGAAACAAAGGGTTTAAATTGTTGATCGCTCATAAAAAAGGGTTGAGGTTAATCGTTCATCATTTTTTGGAGCAGTCTTGTCAGCACCAGCAGCAGGGCAGCGGCAATACCCGACATGACCACGAAAAGTATAAAGAAATCGTACATGTTATTCATCTGGTAACCCATAAACTGGGTGGTTCTTCCGTCGGGATACAGGGCGCTGAGTACACCGGCCAATTTGTTAGCGGCGGCATTGGCCAAGAACCAAACTGCCATTAGCAACGAAGCAAATTTTAGCGGGGCCAGTTTATTGACCAGCGAAAGTCCGATGGGCGACAGACAAAGTTCACCCCAAGTATGCAACGCGTACATTCCGAGCAGCCAGATCATACTCACTTTGGTGCTGGCCTGCACCTCTTTGACCCCAAATGCGATCCATAGATAACCTAAAGAAAGCAATAGGAGGCCTAAGGCCATCTTGGTAGGCGAGGAGGGCTCTCTTTTTCCCATCTTGATCCAAAGCCACGCAAAGACGGGGGCAAACAGTACTACATAGATAGAATTGAGCGAAGCAAAAAAGCTGGCAGGTACGGTAAAAAAGCCAAGGTCGCGCTGGGTCTGTTCCTCTGCAAAAAAGGTAAGCGAGGCACCGGCCTGTTCGAAGGCGCTCCAGAAAAAGACCACGAAGAACGACACGCAAAAAATAACGGCCACTCGCTGTTTTTCTATTTTGGCCAGGGCCTTATCGGAAAAAATAATAAACCCGATCAGCACCGGAGCGGCGATGAGTACATAGGCGAGGTAATCTACCACACTGGTATCGACATACAAGGCAGCGATCATAATTGCAGAGAGCAAGATGAGCAGCCCCACCACATTGAGGGGACGGGTCCAGGCGGCAGGGGCATGGGCGGGCGTTAGTCCCAGTACGTTTTGATTGGGATCTAACACATATTTTTTATGATAGAAAACTTGAACGACCACACTGATCAACATGGCGATACCACCGGCCAAAAAGGCCCATTTAAAATCTTCGGGATGGCCGGTATCACCTACGAGACCACAGATAATAGGACCTAATGCACCCCCTACATTGATACCCATATAAAAGATAGTATAGGCCGAGTCGATCCTGCGATCTCCCTTGGGGTAGAGCTGCCCCACCATGGCCGAGATATTGGGTTTAAAGAATCCATTGCCGGTAATCATCAATCCCAATCCTGTAAAAAAAAAGAGGGTAGAAAGATCGGCATAGGATTGATAGAGCGAAGCGCAGAAAAAAAGTACAAATTCGCCGAGCGCCATTAACAGACCTCCCAAGATAATCGAGCGCTGGTTACCCCAATAGCGGTCGGCAATATATCCGCCCAGCAAGGGGGTCAGGTAGACCAGCCCGGTATAGCTTCCGTAAATGTTAGAGGCAAATACCTTGTCGAACATAAGGGCCTTGGTCAAAAACAAAACCAAAATGGCACGCATGCCATAGAAGTTGAACCGTTCCCACATTTCGGTGGCAAACAAGACGGCCAGACCCTTGGGGTGACCGGTCGCAGACGAAGTAGAAGACATAAGGGGCAATTGGTTTAAGTAGCTGAAAATAAAGATTATTATCTTATCCTCAATTACCCGCAGGCTAATTACTTTCGCAACTAACTTTTCTGCCGCTTATTATGCGCATACTTCTATTAGGATCCGGAGGACGAGAACACGCATTGGCCTGGAAGATCAGCCAAAGTCCTTTATGCACCCGGCTCTATTTGGCACCGGGCAATGCTGGCACCACCTTGTTAGGTACGCATTGCCCCATTGCGGTAACCGATTTTGAAGCCATCGCAAGTCTTTGTTTAAAGGAACAGATCGACATGGTAATAGTGGGTCCCGAAGAACCACTGGTCAACGGGATCCGAGAATTTTTGACGAAGCAACAAGGGCTCGAATCACTCAAGATCATTGGGCCCGGAAAGGTGGGGGCTCAGCTAGAAGGAAGCAAGGCCTTTGCCAAATCGTTTATGGAGCGGCACGGTATTCCCACCGCGCGTTACAAAGAGTTTTCGGCCGCCAATTACGAGCAGGGAGTGGCTTATTTACAAGCGCATCCTTTGCCCATTGTACTTAAGGCAGACGGACTGGCTGCCGGAAAAGGGGTGCTGATCTGCGAAACCACACAAGAGGCCCTGCAGGGTTTTGAGGCCATGATCAGAGAGGCCCGTTTTGGGGAGGCCGGAAAAAAAGTGGTGGTTGAACAATTTTTAAAAGGAATCGAGATATCGGTCTTTGTGCTAACCGATGGTACAAATTATGTGTTACTGCCCGAGGCCAAAGATTATAAACGAATCGGCGTGGGCGACAAGGGGCTCAATACCGGGGGAATGGGAGCCGTGAGCCCCGTGCCCTTTGTGGATGCTACCCTATGGAGTAAGATTGAGCAGCGGGTCGTGATCCCGACCATCAACGGCCTGCAGCAGGACGGCATTCCGTATTGTGGCTTTGTTTTTATAGGATTTATGATCGTGAAAGGAGAGCCCTTTGTAATCGAGTACAATTGCCGTATGGGCGATCCGGAGACCGAGGTGGTTATACCAAGGCTAGCCTCCGATCTGGTCGCATTGCTCGATGCCGCTGCATTGGGTCAGTTGCAAAAACAGCGCGTTGAGGTCGACCCCCGTGCCGCTTGCACGGTGGTGGCGGTAAGCGGAGGCTATCCCGAAGACTATAAAAAAGGGTATCCCATTTCTGGGTTAGACCAGCCGCACGAGTCGCTGGTCTTTCATATGGGCACCACCCGGCACGAAGGCCAGGTGCTTACCAGCGGAGGCCGGGTGCTGACCGTTACCTCATTTGCGAGCTCGGTAACCGAAGCGGCCGCCCGGTCGCAGCAGGTTCAACAGACCATTCAGTTCAACGACAAGTATTGTCGTACCGATATCGGGTACGAATTTCTCAAATGAAAACTCCTTTGAGAAGTTAATATTTTCCTACACCTTTGCTCCTATACAAAAGTGATTTTAGGAAATGGGAATTTTCAACTGGTTTACGCAAGAGATCGCGATCGATTTGGGCACGGCCAACACCCTCATTATTCATAACGATGAAGTGGTGGTCAACGAGCCCAGCATCGTTGCTCTTAACCGAAATAATCCGAAAGAAGTATTGGCGGTTGGAAAAAAGGCATTGATGATGCACGAAAAAACGCACGAGAGTATTCGTACCGTGCGTCCGCTTCGCGATGGCGTGATCGCCGATTTTAATGCGGCCGAGTTGATGATTCGTGAACTTATCAAATTGGTCTATCCTAAGAGACCGTTACTGCCGCCCAGCTGGCGCATGATGATCTGCATACCTTCTTCTATTACCGAAGTAGAAAAAAGAGCGGTGCGTGACAGTGCCGAGCAAGCCGGTGCTAAAGAAGTATATCTTATTCACGAACCTATGGCCGCTGCCTTGGGTATTGGCATTGATGTAGAGGAGCCCGTGGGTAATATGATCATTGATATAGGAGGGGGTACGACCGGTATTACGGTGATCGCACTGGCCGGTATCGTTTGCGATCAATCGATTCGTATTGCCGGCGATGAATTTACCGCCGATATTATGGAAGCGCTTCGCCGCTATCACTCACTGTTGATCGGTGAGCGTACGGCCGAGCAGATCAAAATTCAAGTGGGTGCGGCCATGAAGGATATCGATAATCCGCCCGATGATTTTGCCGTTAACGGACGTGACCTGGTTACCGGTATTCCCAAACAGATCATGGTCAGCTATCAAGAGATCGCAGAGGCGCTCGATAAAAGTGTATTCAAGATCGAAGAGGCTATCTTAAAAGCGCTCGAGCAGACCCCACCCGAGTTGGCGGCCGACATCTATCGCCGCGGCTTATACATTACCGGTGGAGGCGCCTTGTTGCGCGGACTCGACAAACGATTGAGTACAAAGATCAAATTGCCTGTGCACATTGCTGATGATCCACTGAAGAGTGTGGTGCGCGGTACGGGGATCGCACTTAAGAACTACGATCGTTACCCCTTTGTGATGAGATAAATTTGCGGCTTTTAAACTGGTACTTCGTTGCGTAACGTTATTTTATTTATTCGTCGCTATTTTACCTTCTTTACTTTTTTGTTTCTGCAGGTCGCGTCACTTTGGTTTCTATACAGCTTTAATAAATTTCATCAGGCTCAGTTCTTGCAATCGGCCAACGAGCTGACCGGTCAGGTCAATAGTCGTTACAAGAAAGTAGAGAATTTCTTTGCCTTGGGCGACGAGAACAGAAGGGTCCACACACTCAATGACTCGTTGATCAATTTGTTGCCACAGCAATTTGCGCAAGTCGATACCGCTCGCCAACTGGTAAGAGATACGGTACCGACCGATACGTTAAATCGCTATCGTCGCTATTATTTTCGTCCGGCCGCTGTGGTGTACAACTCGACCAGCGGAGAAAAAAATTATATTCAAATTGACCGGGGTTCCTTGCACGGTATTACCGAAAACATGTCGGTGTTAAACTCTGATGGAGCCGCTGTGGGCGTGGTCGTGAACGTAAGTCCTCGCTTTGCCCAGGTCATGAGTCTGCTGCACGTACGACAAAAAGTAAATGTGGCGCTAAAGAAGTCAGGTGATTTTGGAACCATGGAATGGGATGGGGCCGATCCCGGATTGTTACTAGTAAAGGGGTTGCCTAAAAGTGTGGCCGTAAAGGTGGGTGATTCGGTGGTGACCAGTCGTTACTCCTTTAATTTTCCGCCGGGGTATCCGGTGGGAACGGTCGCCGCCATCATTAGCGATCCGGGCACCAATTTCTTTTTACTAAAAGTTAGGCCGGCCGCGCGTTTTTATAATCTGCAGTACGTATTTGTGGTAGAGAACCTGCAGTATAGCGAGCAAGCGCAACTCGATGAGCAGAGCCGTCGACGTATCGAAGACCCTAAACGCAATCCCCGATGAGTGAGTTGATCAGAAATAGTATTCGGTTTGTCCTCTTTTTGGCCTTCGAGATCTATGTACTGAATCGGGTACCCCATTTGCACCGCTTTATATCGCCTTCGCTTTATTTCTTGTTTATTCTTTGGCTGCCCTTTAGTGTATCGCCACGCTGGTTGCTCTCGATCGCTTTTGTTACCGGCCTTACCCTTGATTATTTTACACAATCGCCCGGCTTGCATGCGGCGGCTTGTGTGCTGATCGCCTATGTGCGTCCTTTTCTAATTAGTGTATTAACGCCGCGTGACAGCTCCGACTTTAATTACCGTGAGCCTTCTCCACAATCTCTTTTGTGGGCACCTTATTTTATATATGTATTGATATTAACGCTGCTGTATCATGGGTGGCTGGTGCTACTCGAATGGATGAGTTTTGGCAGTTTTGGCGATTTTTTGATCAAGCTGATTGCTTCGACGGCCATTTCTTTGTTGTTGATCTTTACGGTCGAGTTATTATTTCCGCGTAGCATGCGATTTAGAACCAATGTGGGCGGATAAATTTTTGTTTCATGGCAGCGTATAACCAGTCTCGCAGCAATAGTATTCGTTTAGTAGTCATTATTTCTTTTTTAGTTATTGTGCTGCAACTGGTCTATCTGCAATTGGTCGATCGTCGCTATAAGCAGCTGGCCATGGACAATGCGGTCTATGCCAAGGTGATCTACCCGGAGCGAGGTATTATCTACGACAGAAAGGGAAGGGCCATTCTTAACAATACCATTATTTACGATCTGCTGGTTACGCCGGCAGAGGTAAAAGGAATCGATACCCTCGATTTTTGTCGGTTGATGAATATCGACACGGCCGATTTTAAAAGGCGCATCATTGAGGCGATCGTAAAAAATACTCGGGTACGACCTTCGGTATTTAAGCCCATGCTTACCCAAGAGCTTCAGGCCCGCTTCGAAGAGAATAGTTGGAAGTTTCCCGGTTTTAATTTGGTAGAGCGGCCGCTGCGCATTTATCCATTTAATGCAGCCGCCCATATTTTGGGATACGTGCGCGAGGCGGACAAACGCGACATTGAACGTTCGGATAATTTTTACCGACAAGGCGATTATATCGGTAAGACCGGATTGGAAGCCTTTTACGAGCCGGTACTGATGGGTCAACGTGGTGTGCAGTACATGATCAAAGACAATAAGAACAGGATCGTGGGCACCTACGAGAACGGTGCGTACGATACTTCGGCGATTGCCGGCCGAAGTCTGCACACCTACATTGATATCGAATTACAACAACTGGCCGAGAAGTTGATGAGTAATAAAGTAGGGGGTATCGTAGCTATCGATCCGCGTACGGGTGGTATACTTTCGATGGTATCCGGGCCTAATTATAACCCTAACGATCTGTCGGGTTCGGAAGGCAGTAAGAACTTTAGCCGCATGCAACTTGATGTATCGGGCCCGATGCTCAATCGCGCCATTGCCGGCAAGTACGAACCAGGTTCTACCTACAAGCCGCTCGGGGCCTTGATAGCGCTCAACGAAAAAGTAATATCCCCTTCGTATGGATACCCTTGTGGGGGTCGCTATACACTCTGCGGGCATGGCAAGCCCGAGTGTACCCATGCCGGAGGAGGTCACGCAGCCAATGTGCGCCTGGCGATTGCCAATTCTTGCAATGCCTACTTTGCACATATTTACCGCTTGACCGTCGATAATCCCAAATACAAAAACGTATACGATGGTTATTTGCACTGGAAACAATACATGAATGCTTTTGGCTTGGGAGTGCGGTTGGGAGTCGATCTGCCCAGCGAGAGCGCCGGCGGTATTGCCGATACGGTTGTATACAACAAAGAGAATGCGGGTCGGTGGACCTCTTGTACCAACCTGACCCTGGGTATTGGGCAAGACAAGATGCAAGCCACACCTTTGCAAATGGCCAATGCCATGTGTATTATTGCCAACAAGGGCTATTATTATACGCCCCATTTTGTAGAGCGAATCGAAGATGAGCAGGTATACGACACTGCATACAAGAATCGATATAAGATAAGACACAATGTGCTTACGTATATTCCGGCCGCCGCATTTAATGATGTGATCGAAGGCATGAACGATGTGGTGAAAGTGGGTACGGCAAGAGGTGCACAAATAGAAGGCATCGAAGTTTGTGCCAAGACCGGTACGGCAGAGAACTATACGGTGCTCGATGGAAGACGCATCAAATTGCCCGACAACTCGATGTTCGTTTGTTTTGCACCCAAAGAGAATCCTAAGATCGCCATTGCTGTTTTTGTACAGAATGCCGGATTCGGAGCCACATGGGCGGCGCCCATCGCTCGTATGATGATGGAGAAATACCTAAACGATTCTTTATCGGTGCGTAGCAAGGCCGATTCGGCTCGCATAGAAGCGGCCAACTTGATGCCGGCCTATTTTAAGCGTTTGCAGTACCGCGAAGATTCCATACGCGCCTTTAAGTGGTTTCAAACAACGCGCGACAGCGCCTATATAGATCGTTATACTCGCGTAGGATCAGCTGTGACTCCTCTTCCGGTGACACCTCGATCTCCAAGGCCCATCCCGACTACTAAAGAAAAGCCGGCTGCTATGGCCGTGCTGAGTGCTAGATCTGCGATCGTAAAAAAAGAAATGCTGCCATGAGACATCACAATGCGGCCATATCGAAAGGAATTGATTGGAGCTTGATCTGGATCTATCTGGCGCTGGTGCTGATCGGTCTCGCAGCGATTATTGCGGCTACGTATCAAGAGGGCGATGCATTTTTTCAGAGCTTGTTGGCCTTTAAGACCGATTACAGCAAGCAGTTCTATTTTCTGCTGATCGCTTTTATAGTCGGCTTCTTTATTTTACTGACCGATAGTAAATTTTATCCTGCTACTGCTAATTTTTGGTATGTCGTGGGAATCGTTTTGTTATTGTTGGTCTTTCCTTTTCATTCGCGCATTAAGGGAACGGAGTCGATTATCCGCATCGGGGCTTTTAATTTTCAGCCTGCCGAGTTCTGCAAACTCTTTGTGGCGCTAGCCTTGGCCAAGTATCTCTCTAGGCCCGAGACCAACTTTAATTTACCGAGGGCACAACTGATAGCGGCTCTGGTCGTATTGGTGCCGGCGGCTATGGCTATCTTGCAAAGTGAGACAGGGCTGGCGCTAGTTTATTTTTCTTTTTTTATGGTTATGTATCGAGAAGGTCTTCCGGCCGTAATACCGGCGCTGGCTATCTCGTTTGCCCTCCTGATCATTGCCAGTATTCTAATTCCTCCCAACCTGCTGGCCCTACTTTTAACGGTTGCCGTCTTACTGCTGATCTGGTTTTCGAGAAGACAAATCAGAAGGCGCCGGCAAATTCTTACCACGCTTCTTTTCTTATGGGTCATAGCGGTAGGTATTCAGCGATTTGCCGTTCCTTTTATTTTCGAAAAACTGCTGCAGCGTCACCAGGTAGAACGTATTTATAATCTGTTCGGGAAAGACAATCCTTACGACCCTATGCAGCGTGTCTTGTCGGAGACAGAGGCGAAAAAGAAAAAAGAAAGTGGCAGTAGTTATAATGTGCGCCAGTCCAAGATCGCCATTGGTAGCGGTGGGTTCTTTGGCAAGGGCTTACTAAGCGCTACGCAAACCCGTTACGATTTTGTACCTGAACAACGGACCGACTTTATTTTTTGTACCGTCGGAGAAGGATTTGGCTTTGCCGGTAGTATGTTGCTATTGGGGCTATACTTGGCCCTGCTGCTAAAAATGATCAGTATCGCCGAACGTCAACGCAGTGTGTTTAGTCGCGTCTATGCCTATGGGGTCTTTTCTGTATTTTTCTTTCACGTTGTAGTCAATGTGGCAATGACCATCGGGTTAGCGCCCGTTATTGGTATTCCCCTTCCCTTTATTAGTTATGGAGGTACATCGCTACTTACATTTACCATGTTGTTGTTTGTGTTGATCCGGGTAGATGCTGATCGGCAGATGGTGCTTCGCTAATCGTACCTTTGCGACCTATGGTTATTTATCCGTTATCCGAAGGAAAGTTTACCGTTGATCAAACCAAGGTATTTGTGCCGTTCGATGCTACGAACGACAAGTTAACGGACCGGCCTGCCGGTAGTTTATTGGTAGAGATTCAACCTTTTGTCGTTATCACTTCGGGCGATGTGATCTTATTGGATGCAGGGTTGGGATACAGTGTCGGAGCGGAGTTACAACTTTATCATCAGCTAAAAGCCGTTGGTGTGCAACCCGAGCAAGTCACTAAAGTGATCTTATCGCATTTGCATAAAGATCATATAGGTGGGATCGCTTACGCTGCTCAGTCAGGATTGCATCCGGCTTTCCCCAATGCCAATTACTATGTACAGCGAGAAGAACTAAGCTACGCCTTATCAACTTCATCGTCCTCTTATATACCTTCTCTTTTGCAATGGCTTTCTTCGTACGAGCGGCTGGTATTACTTGACGGCCCTACTCAAATTAACGATGCCATTCGATGCGAACCTTCGGGCGGGCATTGTTTGTATCACCAGGTAATTTGGATCGCTGAAAATGGGCAGACCATTTTTTATGGGGGCGACGAAGCGCCGCAGCTACAGCAAATGAAACATCGGTTCGTAGCCAAGTACGACAAAGATGGAAAAAGGGCTATGGAGCTGAGAGCAAAGTGGTGGCAACAGTCCGAGCCAGAAAAATGGACCTTTCTTTTTTATCACGACATTGCCAATGCGGTATATCACCGCTACGTATGCAGGTAGCGTATTACAAGATTAAAAGGGTCTACGCGCACCCGGCCCTCCTCTTCGTTCTTGTTGCAGATCGCGCAGGGTGCGAATAAAGTATTGTTGTAAATCGTAGATCTCCATAACGCGGCGGTTGCCGACCACCGGGCCGAACTCTTTTCGGTAGCGGAGTTGCAGATCGATCAATTGTTGTTGTAATACCAACCGATCTTGACGGTTACTTCGAAGAATGTCTCGGTATTCTTTTTCGTAGCGAATAAACAGCGGGGTAAACTCAACGCGCTCCCGTTCGCTCAGCCGCATCTTTCTCTCTATAAACAGGGCCATGCGATCGGCGATTCTTCTACCCGGAGGCCCATCGGGAGGTCCTTCGGGCGGACCCATTGGCGGCTGGGCCAACGAAGCCGAGAAGCTCATTATGCCTGCCAGCAACAGCGAAAAAAATAAAAGCTTCTTCATCAATTCAATATTTTTTTTGAGCCCGCCGGTTCGCTCGTTACAGCAGCAAGCAAGTCGGTCTCTTTCAGTAATAACAGGATCTCTTTTTCGTCGATGTCTTTGGTAAGTAATGCGATCTCTTTTTTATGATCTCCGCTCAGTGTTGTGGCTTCGACTATACTGACATCTATATAACTGTCGATTTTTTCGCTTGATTCTTTTTTTACTTCGTTGCGTACCCAACTAACAGGGTCCGTTTCAATATCGGGTACAGCGCGTTGTTGGTACCAACGACCCAATCCGAAAATAGTAGCCAGTACGGCCGCCGCTACTGCATATCTAAAAAAGGACTGTTTACGAAGTGGAATAATGGGGGCTGCCGTTGGTGCAGGGGTTTGTTCAAAGTAACCCGCCGGAGTCTGGTAAGGCCAGCCGGGCCGTTGTGTGTATTTTTCTTTAAGTGACTGAAGTACGGGGGGGAGTTCATCGCTCTCCAGATGGATACGCGCCAGCACTGCGCCTGCAAGCTGTTCGAAATAACCCGCCGGCACAGCATAGGGCATTGCGGGAGCAGGAAAGGGCAGACCCGGTGCAAGGCTGGCTAGTTCTTCGTTACTATGTTGCTGTTCGGACATCCTTAATAAGACCTGGTTTTATTTGTGCGGTTTAATGATCTAATAAAAAGCGTTCAATTTTTTTAGCGGCGTGATGGTAACTGGCCTTTAAGGCTCCCTCGCTGGTATCCAACACGTTGCTCATTTGTTCGTAAGGCATTTCATCGAAGTAGCGAAGCGAAAATACGACCCGTTGCTTTTCGGGTAACTGCTGAATGGCCAGCTGTAGTTTCCATTCTAGTTTTTGAGCATCAAATTGAGGATCGGCCTTGAGTTGCCGCTCCATGCCGTTCTCTTCGTCGCTCAGCGGCAGGGTAGCTTTTCTCTTTTGTTGCTCAATAAAACTCAGGCATTCATTGGTGGCGATCCGGTATAGCCAGGTGTACAGTTGACTCTCTTCTCTGAACTTTTCGAGGCCATTCCAAACCCTGATCCATACATTTTGTAAAAGATCGTTGCTGTCTTCGTGTGTTACGACCATGCGGCGAATATGCCAATAGAGGCGTTCCTGGTATTTTTTAATCAGGTCGGTAAAGGCGGCTTCTCGGGTGGCGGGCACTCGAAAGCGGAGCAAAATTTCGTTGTCGGAGTAATCGGCCATTTAGGTCTGCCGGTATTGGACCTTAAAGATAGCCCTAGGTTTAACCTTTGCGTTGCAGGGCCTTATCGGCGGCAGCCACAATATCGGGTATGTCCAATCCGTATTTCTTGAGCAACTGGGCGGGGGTGCCACTTTCACCAAAGGTATCGCGGGTGCCCACGTATTCGATAGGCACCGGGCAATGCTTGGCAGCTACTTGGGCAATGGAATCGCCCAATCCACCAAAAATACTATGCTCTTCGGCCGTTATGGCACAACGCGTTTTTTTAAGGGAGGCAATTACAGCGGCTTCATCGAGCGGTTTGATGGTATGGATGTTGATGACCTCTACACTGATCCCTTTTTCTTCTAAGATCGCGCCCGCTTGAATGGCATTCCACACCAGATGACCGCAGGCAAAAATGCTAATGTCGTTACCGGTAGAGAAATGCTGGGCTTTGCCTAATTCGAAAGGACGATCGCTGGTAAAAATGGGCCAGGCCGGACGACCAAACCGCAGATAAACGGGTCCTTTTATTTCGGCAATGGCTTCGGTAGCTGCTTTGGTTTGTGCATAGTCGCATGGCACTACTACGGTCATACCGGGTAGCATCTTCATCATGCCAATATCTTCTAAGATCTGGTGCGTGGCACCATCTTCGCCAAGGGTAAGACCTGCATGCGAAGCACAGATCTTTACATTTTTTTCGCTGTAGGCAACACTTTGTCTGATCTGATCGTAAACACGACCGGTAGAGAAATTGGCAAACGTGGTTGTAAACGGAATCTTGCCCCCGATGGTAAGGCCGGCCGCCACACCGATCATATTAGCTTCGGCAATGCCACATTGAATAAACCGATCGGGAAACTCTTTCATGAACTGATTGAGCTTAAGAGAACCCGCCAGGTCGGCGGTAAGCGCCACTACATTTGCATTTTTGCGGGCGGCCTCTACAATACCATCCCCGAAACCACTTCGGGTGTCTTTGGTACCGGTCAATTGAATGTCTTTTAACATAGGAACAAATGTAAGTGCAGGGGGTTAAGGCAAAAAAAATATAGCAGCCGAGTTATTCACTAAAGACCGTCTTTTTATCACGGAGCTTCTGCTCCCAGGTCCAGGCCGTGCTCATAATGTCGCTGAGGGTATAACGGGTTTGCCATCCCAGTACCGAGCGGGCTCGGTCGTTATTGGCGTAAATAGCTATCACATCGCCCGCACGGCGGGGTCCGATCTCGTAGCGAAGGGGGGTGCCACTGGCTTGTTCAAAAGCGGCAATGGCTTCGAGTACGGTATTGCCGGTGCCTGTACCTAGGTTAAATACCTCGCAGGCTTCTTTATTTTTTTCTTCTTCTAAATAGCGAAGTGCCAGCGTGTGCGCATGGGCCAGATCGCAAACATGAATATAATCGCGAATGCAAGAGCCGTCGCGGGTGGGGTAGTCGGTGCCGTGCACCAGTAGTTTATCAATTTTTCCAATGGCCGTTTGCGTAATGGCGGGAACCAGATTTTGGGGTTTGCCCAGTGGAAGTTCGCCCAGCAATGCAGACGGGTGGGCGCCGGCCGGATTAAAGTAGCGTAGTAAAATATGGGTAGCCGCCGAATTACGTGCATAGTCTTGGATAATCTGTTCGCTGATCTGCTTGGTAGATCCGTACGGCGATTCGGCTCGCTTAATAGGGGTGGCTTCGGTAACAGGAATTTGGTCGGGGTTACCATATACGGTGCAAGAAGAGGAGAATACGAAATGCGAGACACCGAACTCGTCGATGCATTTGAGCAGGTTGATCAGCGATTGTAGGTTGTTATCGAAATAGAGCAGCGGATTTTCGACCGATTCGCCTACCGCTTTGTAAGCCGCAAAGTGAATGGCCCCCGAAATATCGGGATGCTCTTCGAACACCGCATAGGTATCGTCGTAGTTGCAGAGGTCGATCTTATAGTGCTTGACCGTTTTGCCCGTGATCTCGGTAACCGCCTGAAGGGCAGCGGCGTGCGAGCGCGAATTATTATCGATGCAAATAACCTCGTATCCGTTCTCGATAAGATCGATGATCGTGTGCGAACCAATATAGCCGCAGCCGCCGGTAACAACAATTTTTGGCATAGAATAAGTTGCCCGGCAAAACTCCGTAATTCTAGTCAAAATCGGCCACGAAAGATCAGAAGAAACGCATCAGCCAATAAATGAAGCCGGCCAGCAGTGCACTAACGGGGATGGTCAAGATCCAGGCCCAGATCAAATTGAGGGTAACCCCCCAGCGTACGGCCGATAAACGTTTAGTAGCGCCCACGCCCATAATGGCGCCGGTGATGGTATGCGTGGTACTTACAGGGATCTTTAGGGCCTCTGTCATAAATAAAGTGATGGCTCCGGCGGTTTCGGCAGCCACTCCTTCGAAAGGAGTCACCTTGGTAATGCGGGTACCCATGGTCTTGACGATCTTCCAGCCCCCGCTCATGGTACCTAAACCAATTGCTGCATAGCAGGCGATAGGAACCCATTGGGGCATTTCTTCGAAGCTGGAGATATTGCCACCGGCAATAAGGGCAGCTGTAATAATACCCATTACTTTTTGGGCATCGTTACCGCCATGGCCAATACTAAAGGCGGCCGAAGAGACCAATTGCAGTTTTTTAAACCAGAGATTAGAGCGATGAGCATTGAGTTTACTCAGGTACAGGGCAAAGAAGGCCATGGTCAGTAAGATCAGGGCTAGTAAGATCCATTTAAAGTTCTTGGAATAGAAAATAACCTGTGCCCAATAGCTCTGGTAATCGGTTTTACCGGCCAATTGCGCCGCATCGATAACTAGGTTGGCTTGTAAAAAATAAATTACATAGGCGATAACGATCACAGAAATGATCTTAGAGGTCCAGTCTTTGCGAAAAGAACTTAAGAACCATAGCGACATAATAAAGGCCATGAGCATACCTACCAGTGGTGCCAAGAAAATAAAACTAGCTGTTTTGATAATTACAGCAGCATTTACTGCATCGAAACCGGCGGCAGCGATACCCGCACCGGCAAAACCTCCAATGAGCGTATGAGAAGAGGATGAAGGAATACCGAACCACCAGGTCAGCAAGTTCCAAGCAATGGCGGCAATAAGGCCGGCAAAGATCACCTTCATCATGTTGTCTCCGGCAATCATATCGGCATTTACGGTCTTGGAAACCGTATTAGCCACCCCATGATCCTTGAAAATAAAATAGGCGATCGAGTTAAAGATAGCGGCCCAAAGTACGGCCTGAAATGGAGTCAGTACTTTGGTAGATACGACCGTGGCAATAGAGTTGGCGGCATCGTGAAAACCATTGATATAGTCAAACACCAATGCCAATATGATGATAGTGATAAGAAATGTCGTCATGGAGAAGGTTAAGCGTATTTGATGATAATGGATTCGATCACATTGCTGGCATCTTCGCATTTATCGGTGGCCAGTTCCATTACTTGATAGATCTCGCGGATCTTAATGACCTCTTTGGCATTTTCTTCAAGGGCGAATAATCTTTCGATGCTCATATCGAACACATCATCAGCCTGATTTTCGATGCTGTTTATCTTAATCATGGCTTCGGTAATAGCCTTGACGTTTTTCATATCTCTCAGCTGTGTGACGGCAATGCGAACCTGTTGACAACCTTGTTCAATGAGTTCTGCAAATTTTTGCATCCCCATGTCGTTCGTATTGACACGGTAAAAGTTCATTTTTTTAGCAGAACCGTAGATGTAGTCGGCAATATCATCGAGTGAAGTTGCGAGTGCGTGAATGTCTTCGCGGTCAAAAGGGGTAATAAAGTTGCGACCGAGTTCAGTGAAGAGGTTGTGCGTCAGATCGTCGTTTTGGTGTTCCAGATCTTCGATTACCGCGATCAGAGCAACTCTTTTATCGATGTCATGTTCTGCTACTACCGCTTTGAGCTGGGTGCCCATGAGCGATAAGTTTTCTGCTACCTTTTCAAATAATTCAAAGAACACCGTGTTCTTTGGCATAAAGATCTTGAGGAATGAGTTGAGTCCGGCCATGATTAGAGTTTATCAGTTTGATTTGTAGGGGGCTAAGGTATACACTTCGCAGTGTGGAGCGGGGTGTATTTAAAACTTAATAATAAATTAATACAGGGCTTTAATTTGTGTGCCAATTTTGCGGTGCGTTATCTAGGCATTAATTAATTATTATCAAATAGTTATCCATAAACAGCATTGGCTTTTGAAGTACCTTATCCATATAATTATTTTAGCGGTCTTTAATTTTTGTATTGAAAATGAGGTTGTTGGGCAGGGCAAGCCAGACCCCAAGGTTCCTAAATGGTACGAGTCGATCAGCATAAGAGGATATGTGCAGGCAAGGTATAATCGCTTGTTCGAGACCAATCCCCAACTAAAATGTGAGCAATGCGATAGGAGCTGGGGCGACAACGGAGGCTTCTTTCTTCGACGTTTGCGCGTCATCTTGTTTGGCCAGATCAGCGAAAGGGTTTATTTCTATATACAACCCGATTTTGCCAGTAATGCCTCTGCTACATCTCAACATTTTGGCCAGATTCGTGATGCCTATTTTGATCTTGGTTTAGATAAGAATAATTCTTTTAGGGTTAGGATCGGTCAGAGTAAGATTCCCTATGGTTTTGAAAATATGCAATCCAGCCAAAATCGTCTTCCGCTTGATCGCGCCGATGCGTTAAATAGTGCCGTAACCAATGAGCGAGACTTGGGCGCCTTTTTTTATTGGGCAACTCCCGAAAAAAGAAAGCTATTCGCTTCGCTGGTCAGAGACGGTCTTAAGGGAAGCGGAGATTATGGTTTATTTGGATTTGGTTTATACAATGGACAAACCGCTAATCGTCCAGAATTGAACAATAATTTACACAAGGTGGTTCGTTTTACCTGGCCTTTCGAGTTGGGCGATCAGATCTTAGAGCCGGGACTGCAGGCCTATTCCGGAAAATATACTTTTTCGCGCGATCAACTTTCTGCTGGTGTTAAAGTTAATCCTACACTTACATATGCTGACCAACGGGTAGCCACCTCTTTTACACTTTATCCTAAGCCCTTTGGCATTCAGGCCGAGTATAATATTGGACGTGGGCCACAGTTCGATAAGAGACTCGATTCTATATCAACGCAATCTTTGTCGGGTGGATATGTAACGTTGTCGTATTTAAAAAAGCTGGGGAAAGACAAAGTATTAATCCCTTTTACGCGCTATCAGGTCTACGAAGGTGGAAAAAAGCACGAATTAGATGCACGGAGCTACGCGGTACGAGAGCTTGAAATTGGCGCAGAGTGGCAGCCAGTAAGGCAATTTGAGCTGGTAGTAATGTATACTATCTCTAAAAGAAGATTTGAGGATTTTATTCGCCAAGAGAATATTCAACAAGGGCGTTTATTGCGCATTCAAGCGCAAATCAACTTCTAGGCGTACCCTAGGTAACAATTCGGTAACCTGTTCGTAACGATTACTTAATTTGTTGATCATGTGGCGTTAATCTTGCCCATGCATTTTTGCCTCAAATTGATTCACATGCTGGCAAGGGTTAAATTCTTACTTACGACAATCGTTCTTCTCCAGGCCCTATGGGTTGCCGCACAATCTGTACCGGTTGCGGGTAAAATTACCAATGTTCGAAACGAGCCCTTGGTGGGCGCTAACATCACGTTGCAAGCCGATGGAGTTACTCGCAATTTTTCTACTGATGTAGAGGGTAAATTTTATGTGAACCTCGAAGCGGGTAAAAAATATTCTATTAAAGTGACTAACACTGGTTACGAAGGAAAAGAGATCACGGATATTGAAATCAAGCCTAACCAAGAGAATATAATTGAGGTCGTGCTCATAGAGAAGGCGAGTTCGAATCTACAGGTCGTTACCATCACGAGTTCTTCTCGCCGCCAAGAAAATACAAATGCGTTGTTGAGCTTTCAGCGTAGTAATATGGCGCTATCGAGCGGATTGGCTGCCGACTTTATTCGTCGTACACCCGATAAAAATACGGGAGAAGTACTCAAGCGTGTTAGTGGTACCAGTATTCAAGACAACAAGTTCGTTGTGGTGCGTGGATTAAGCGATCGCTACAATGCAGCCCAGATCAATAATGCCCAGCTTCCTAGTTCAGAGCCCGATAAGAAAGCCTTTTCTTTCGATGTGATACCCTCTATGATGGTAGACAACATTATCATCAACAAAACCGCTATGCCAGATCTTACCGGTGAATTTGCCGGTGGCTTGGTACAGATTAACACAAAAGATGTGCCGGCCCGCAGTGTGCTGACTGTAGGGGTTAGCTGGGGATTCAATAATCAATCGACATTTAAAGATTTTACCAGCAACGAACGTAATAAGACCGACTGGTTGGGTTTTGATGATGGCACCCGCTCCATGCCGGCGGGCTTTCCCACTTCTCCACAGGCCTATCGTGTTCTTAGTGTAAATAACGCAGGCATTGCTCAACAAGTAGCATTCAGTAAAGAATTTAATAATGAGGTAAGTCGAGAAATTGCTTCGCAGGCTACCCCCATTCAAACATACAATCTTACTTGGGGTGTAAACAAGAAATTCAAGAATGGAGGTACGCTGGGTACTATTCTTGCGGTTCAATATCGCAACAGTATGCTCAAATTCGATGTAGAGCGTAATCTACATCAGGACGACGGCGACTTGCTGGTAGAAATGTACGATGCTCAAAATAAATATAGTGTCAACACGGGGGCTATTGCTAACATTACCTATGTAAAAGGAAAGCATAAGATCTCGTTCAAGAATTTGTTCAATCAGCTTTTCGAAGACCTCTACTACACGCGTACCGGAGTTAACTATGACCGTATTCAAGATCTTGATTTTCGTTCTTCTGTTCTTAATCAACGCTCGCTTTATTCCAGTCAGCTCGAAGGAACGCATCAGTTGACAAAAAGCGGTGTTAAGCTAAATTGGAACGGCAACTTCGGCTATAACTGGAAAACGCAGCCCGATCTCAGAACGTATGCCTACTTCCGTGCCAGAGGCACATCTACTCCCTTTGAGTTCAACGACGATGATACGCGCCGTTTTTACAGCGACCTCAAAGATTACAGCTATGGCGCCAACGTATCACTCATTGTGCCGTTTACTTTAGGAAAGCACAAGCAAACCTTTAAGGCCGGAGGTTCCACTATTATTCGTATTCGTGATTTTCGCAGCCGAATCTTTCGCTGGGAGCCAGCCAATATTATTCAGTTCAATAGTCAGCTAAACTATCAGCCTTACGATCAGATCTTCAACGCTTCCAATATTTCAACCCAAGGGTTTAAGATCCTCGATTTTACGAACAATCAAGATAAATACTTTGGGGTGTCGATCCTGAACGGAATGTTTGGCATGTTCGATAATAAGTTGGCAGATGACTGGCGGTTGGTATGGGGTGTCCGGGTAGAGAATTTTCAGCAGTTTCTGACTACCAAAGATGTTACGGCCAAGCGTGTTATCGTTAATACGGAGAAGTGGGATGTATTACCTTCTTTCAATTTGACCTATTCGCCCTCTTCTAAACACAATATTCGCCTGGCAGCTAGCCAAACAGTGGCACGTCCTGAGTTTCGTGAGATCGCGCCTTTCTCATTCTTCGATTATGAGGTCAATTATGCCGTGGATGGAAATCCTGATCTCAAGCGTACCGCCATCAATAACCTCGATGTTCGGTATGAATTTTATCCTAAGGCTGGAGAAGGAATTACCATTGGCGGATTTTATAAGTCATTTATTAATCCCATTGAGCTTCGTCTGAATCCTTCGAGCGTACTTGATCGTCGAAACTATCGCTTCTACAATGCACAAGAAGCCCTTACTCTTGGGGCCGAGTTGGAGATCAGAAAGAACTTAATTGATTTTAACGAAGGAGTCAGCAAGCTGAGAACCTTTGCCAACCTAACCTATATTTATTCTAAAGTGACCTTAGCCTCTACCAGTGGTGGTGGAGCTGCAGAGACTAGCAACCGTCCCTTGCAGGGCCAGTCTCCTTACCTGATCAATCTGGGTCTGCAATTTGATAATACTACTCGTGGTATCAATGGATCTCTGTTGTATAATCGCATTGGAGAGCGCCTGAGCCTGGTAGGTTTGAATGACCTCGGTTTTCCGGATGTTTACGAGCGTCCTCGTGACCAGGTTGACTTTCAGATTGCCAAGAAAGTCTTTGCCGGGCGCGGTGAATTCAGACTTACCTGGTCTGATATCCTGAATCCATTTTACTATTTCTACGAAAATGTAGGAGCAAAGACCTCTTACCAAGCGGCCACCGACCGTTTGTTCTATTCGTTCCGTCCGGGGTCAACGATCACCGTCGGCTTTACCTATGATTTTGCTACCCAAAAAAAATAAATCAACCCTAGTCTAAACTCAAAAACAAGTATATGAAGCAGCTTCTTTTTAGCGCACTGATCTGCATTTTACTTTTCGGTGCCTCCTCTTGCGTTAAGGTAACGTTCGAAGATGGTGGCGGCGGCAACCCAGTAGTTCCCACCGATCCTAACAGCAACGTAATTACCGGTGTTATCTCCTCGAGTAAGTTCTATGCCAAAGGAAAATGGATCTTAAAAGGCTATGTATATGTCGTGGACGGTGCTACCGTTACATTCGAGGCCGGTTGTGTGGTCGTAAGTGATGTAGCGGAGAAAGGCGCCCTGATCATTGAGCGTGGCGCCAAGATCATCGCGCAAGGTACCAGGACAAGCCCCATCGTGTTTACCAGCGGTAAGGCCATAGGATCAAGAGCACCCGGTGATTGGGGCGGTATCATCTTATTAGGTAAGGCGCCCACTAACCGTCCGCTCGACCCCGCTCCCATTATCGAGGGTGGTGTAGGTCGTCAGTACGGCGGAACTGATCCTTTCGACGGAAGTGGCGTGCTTAGTTTTGTGCGCATCGAATACGCCGGTATCGCAGCCGAGCCCGGTTCTGAGATCAATGGACTCACTTGCGGCGGCGTTGGTTCTGGAACGATCATCGAAAACGTAATGGTTTCTTTTGGTAACGATGATGCTTTTGAATTCTTCGGTGGTACCGTTAATGCTAAAAATCTGATTGCTTTTGCTACGGCCGACGACGACTTTGACTTTGACTTTGGATTTTCAGGTAAGATACAATACGGTATCGCAATGCGTAAAGCGGATTTCGTAGACGCAGGTGACGCCGGTAATGGTGTAGAGTGCGATAATGATGCCAGCGGATCGAATGCCAGCCCCATTACGCGTCCTCAGATGAGCAACTTTACCATCGTTGGTCCCAACGATGCGACTGGAACAGCTGCCAATCACAATTTCTCTATGCGTTGGAGAAGAAGAACTCAGTTCATTGTGCGTAACTCTATCTTTATTGGTCATCCTGATGCCGGTTTCTCGATGGAGTCAGATGGTACCTTGAATGACTATATGAACAATATCTCTGAGTTCCGCAACAATCTGGTGCATGCAACGACCAGCGTATATCGCTCTAGCAATAATGCTATTGCCACTGCTGCTCAGATTCGGACAAAGGCAGAGAGTGAGGGTTGTGTTACACTGGCTACTTCTGCTGCTGCGGGTCTGACCAGTCCCTTTTATTCTACCAATCCTAACTTTTTGCCTGCCACTGGTTCTCCTGCCCTCACCGGAGCCAGCTTTACAGGCATGAATTCTTTCTTTACTCCTACCACGTTTAGAGGTGCCATGGGAACAACCAATTGGACCACCGGATGGGCCAACTGGGATCCTCAGAATGCTTCTTATTAATAGTTACTTTTTTTTAAAGGCGCGCTGTAGCAATGCAGGGCGCCTTTTTTTTGATCTATTTTTACATCTTTAGACTTGATGCACTGTATGAAACTGCGTATTTTATTTGGGGTGATGATATCCTTTGTTCTGTCGTTACTGTCCTGCCAAGCCCCCGGCACTCCTAACATGTTGACCGAACTCAGCGCATGTGATAGTGCGGTGGTCATGTATTACAAAACGCCGGGCAACCCCCGATTTTTTCAGATGGTCAAGGTCTATAAACCGGAATTACTCACCAGTCTGGCCGCCAATGCTAATCAACCCGCGCTTGCCGGACTTAACGAATGCACATCGGAGGGTAAGATCTATTACTACGGCTACCGGGGAGAGGTTCTGGTACTCTACTTTACTGTCGCCGACAGCTGCAAGAGGTTGAGTTTCATTAAAACCGGCGAAAAATATGGCGTCAAACTGAGCCCTCGCAATGCCACTATCTTAGATTCTCTTAAGTCGTTCTCGTACGAACCGGTCGGCACTCGGTAGGGGGTAGGATAAGTCCAATATTAATTTTTACGGGGTCCAGAAAAACTTAATATAGAATTTGCACAATTGATCAGCGGCTCTCCTACATTTACCGCCCAATCTTTTTTATGAGCCCCGCTGCTGTACTGTCTCACCACACCTTGATCGAGACAATCCGTTCTGCCCGCAGTCAAAAAAAAGTAATTGAATTGATCGATGAAGAGGTCCGACCCCTACGCTCTGCAGGCGTTGACGCCTATATTGGTTTTGTTAGAACCGTACGAGCCGAACTGAGTATTATCGATCCCATCGACGTGGCCGATCCGGAGGAGTGGAACCTGATTCAATTTTCGAGGGTCTACCTCTATCGTCTTATGGCGCACAAGCCTCCTGCCAAGTAACTGGAGGTGCCGCCGATGTAGTGCTGTTGATTCCAATAGCCATTAGATGTTCTACTGATTCTTGTATACTTCTGCTGTAATCTACTTGTACCAAAGGAGCCTTCTCTAGCCAATCAGTTATATGATGTGTTTCTATGGGCTGAGAGGGTGGCAACGTTTTTATACCTAATCTGTTTAGTGCTGCCGCATTGCAATACTGTTCGTATTGCCCTTTGATGGGTATGGCCAAGATCTTTTTTCCCAGTTGCAGCGCTTCGGCAGGGGTCTCGAATCCGGCACCGCAAATAATACCGCTGCACCCGATCAGACTTTGGTTAAAGGCGGCTTGCTCAATAGGGCGAAACTGCAAATGACCTTCTCGGTAAGGCACCTTGGTCTCTCTGGAGAAGATCTCGAAAAGGGGGCCGTTGATTGGAGTCAACAACCTTTTTAGTGCCCAATCACTGCAGGCAGGAAGATAGACGGTTACATGCGATCCGTTTACGGGAGTAGCTTGCACGATCTCTTCTTTGATAATAGCTCCAAAAATTGAGGAGTGATACTTTTCGAAATGAAGTCCAATATGATGGGTGGCCTGCACGTAATCTTTTAGCAATAGCTCTCCGTGCCATTGCCTGTGTACCGGTCTGGGCGTCTCTGGGTAGTGAAAGCTGGCCTGGTGTCCAAAATGAACGGATGACACACCTTGCAACCGACAAGCGGCCGAGGTTAGAAAATCAAAATCATTGATAACGAGATCGTATTTTTTAACCGGGAGTTCTTTGATCTCTTTGAACAGCTCGAGCGGATTTCGTTGAAAAGCGATCTTAGGATAATCTAAGCCACCCGCATTGTTGTAATAAAGGCTAATGCCCCGGCTGCGATACCGAACGGGTAATTGAGGGGTTAAATGGCTATTGTTCCCACTTAGAAATACATCTACCGTACCCCATTGTTGAAGATGCGGTAGCAAGGTCATGGCACGGCTAATGTGCCCATTGCCCGTTGCCTGAACTGCATAGAATATTTTCATGAGTCGTTAGGGTTGAAGCCTATGTATGTGAAGCCCTATTTGATCGGTGACCACATTGAGCAGCGGTAACTGCTTTTCCATACTCACCACCGGGGTCTGCTGGTAATCGTCTTCTTTGTAATGGTAGATGCTCCACTCTTGATGGGTCAACTCCAGGGCGGTGAGATTTTCGATCCAATCGCCACTGTTCAGGTAGGTTACAGAGCCATCCTCTGTTTGAATAATTCGTTGTTGGGGCTGATGAATATGCCCGCAGATTACATAGTCGTATCCCTTGCTAATGGCCAGTTCTGCCGCCGTTTGTTCAAAGTCTCCGATCCAGCGTACGGCTTTTTTTACTCCGTTCTTTACTTTTTTGCTTAAACTCATTTTGGGTTGCCCCAGTTTGTCCAGGACCCAATTGATAAAGCGATTCAGTAAGATCAGCCAGTCATAGCCCCATCCGCCCAACTTGGCAATAATCTTGGCGCTGCCCTTGGTAGTGGCATCGAATACATCGCCATGAAAGATCCAGGTTCGCTTTCCGTTCATCTCAATGACCAACTTGTCGGTCAGTTGAAAGTTTCCCAATTGAAGATCGCTGTAGCGACGCAGCATCTCGTCATGGTTGCCGGTTACGTATACCACACGGGTGCCCTGATCGAGCAGACTCAGAATCTCCTTTATTACTTGCAGGTGAGCGGGCGGAAAATAGCTTTTGTTGAACTGCCAGCCGTCAATAATGTCTCCGTTCAGTATAAGCAGCTGCGGCGAGATGCTTTTTAAGTATTGTACGAGCTCCCGGGCATGACATCCGTAGGTTCCGAGGTGAATATCGCTTAATACAACAACTTCGGGATGCCGTTTATTCATACCGCTGTTTTTCAAAGTAAGTACAGCCATATGACCCCAAGATTAACGGCATGTTATGTAATCGTAAAGCGGATGCGGACTTCGAGCAGAATGTGACTAAAATTATTCTAACAGGCGAGCAGATTTTATATATTGCAATCTATAATAATTGATAATTTGAAGCTCGCCGCCATCGACATAGGTAGTAATGCCGCCCGGCTGTTAATAACCGATGTGATCGAGTATACCGATAGCAAGCCCGAGTTTATTAAAACGGTATTGGTGCGCGTGCCGTTACGCTTAGGATTCGATGTCTTCGAGAAAGGCGAGATCTCCGCAAAAAAGATCGAACAACTTTGCAAGACCATCAAGGCCTATCGGTTATTGCTCGACGTGTATGGCATCAAGCATGTAAAAGCCTGTGCTACTTCGGCCATGCGCGATGCTACCAATGCCGCTGAGGTGCTTCAGCGTGTTAAAGCGGAGACCGGTGTTTCCATAAAGGTCATTAGCGGAGAAGAAGAGGCTACCCTTATTTACGAGAACCATGTGGCCGATTACATGGACAGTGGCGAATCTTATCTCTATATCGATGTGGGTGGGGGCAGCACCGAACTTACTTTTTTTAGTGATGGCATATTAGTATTTAAAAAGTCGTTCAATATCGGTACCATTCGGTTATTAAAAGATCATGTTAAGCAAGAGGATTGGGACGAGATGAAAGAATTTTTGAGACAAAAAACTCGTGGGCATCATCATGTTACGGCTATTGGTTCCGGGGGTAATATCAATAAGGTCTTCAATCTATCAAAGCGCAAAGAGGGGAAGCCCTTGCATGTAGATCTCCTGAAGGAATATTATAAGGAGTTCAGTGAGCTCTCGTTGGCCGATCGTATGCAGCAATACCGCTTACGCGAAGACAGGGCCGATGTGATCGTTCCGGCGTTGCAAGTGTACATTAATGCCATGCGGTGGTCCGACGCCGAAGAGATCTATGTACCCAAGATAGGGTTGGCTGATGGGCTCATTCATACGCTGTATGATGAGGTGGGCGAAAGAAAAAATGTAATTAGCTAATAATGGCCACTACCAAACAGCTTATTCCACGAGACATCAGTTGGCTAAGTTTTAACGGACGGGTACTGCAAGAAGCCAACGATCCTACGGTTCCGCTTCAGCAGCGCATTCGTTTTCTGGGTATTTTCTCTAACAACCTCGATGAGTTTTTTCGTGTACGGGTGGCAACGCTCAAGCGGATGTCGGACTATTCGCAAAAAAGAAAAAAACTCAATATCTACTTCGAAGAAAATCCGCAGGCTATCTTAGATGAGATTCAGACTATCGTACTTCGGCAGCAAAACGAGTTTGAGCGTATCTGGAAGAACATACAAGTTGAACTAAAGGATCAATCTGTTTTTTTACGCAACGAAAAGCAGCTTAACAGAGAGCAACAGCATTTCGTAAGTGATTATTTTGAATCGCAGGTTCGAAATAACATCATTCCACTTATGATCGAGTCGTTGCCGCAGTTACCCTATATCCGCGATAAAAGCATCTATCTGGGGGTGCTGATGCGCAAAAAGAACACGGCCTATCACGATCAATATGCCTTGATTGAAGTACCTGTAAAGTCGGTCGGTCGCTTCGTGGAATTGCCTTCGCGACCCGGCCAGCGGCATATTATCTTGCTCGAAGACATTATTCGGTATAACCTTCCTAAGATCTTTCCTTATTTCGATTTTGATATTTTCGAAGCTTGGCTTTTTAAGGTCACCAAAGACGCTGAGCTAGAGATTGATCATGATATCTCGATGAGTTTTGTAGAGAAAATGGCCAAGGGTATCAAGAACCGCCGTAAAGGAAAGCCGGTTCGTTTCGTTTACGACAAAGAAATGGACAACGGACTGTTGCAATACCTGATCGGTCGATTGGGCCTTACCAAGAAAAGCGCCATCATCCCCGGAGGTCGAATTCATAATTTTAGGCACTTTATGGATTTTCCGTCGGTGCTTCCACCGGTATTGCAACGAAAGGCCTCTTTTACTCATCCGGCCCTTCGCAATAAGCTACGCGTTACCGACCAGGTGTTGCAGCGCGATATTATGTTGCATTTTCCGTATCATTCTTTTAATTCGGTGATAGACCTGCTTCGTGAGGCGGCCATGGATGCCACTGTCGAAAGCATCCAGCTAACGGCTTATCGATTAGCCTCGGAATCTAAGATTATACATGCCCTTATCAATGCAGCGCGTAATGGAAAGCGGGTTACCGTAATGCTGGAGTTAAAGGCTCGCTTTGATGAAGAGGCCAACTTAGAGTGGAAAACGATCTTAGAAGAAGAGGGTATTACTGTTTTGTTAGGTATGCCTAATATGAAGGTGCACGCCAAACTATGCGTGATAACCAGTCTGCAAAAAGGAAAGCGAATCAGATACGGATTTGTGAGCACCGGTAATTTAAATGAGTCGTCTGCCAAGGTGTATGCCGATCATTGTCTGTTAACCGCGTCGGCTACTGTTATGAACGACGCGGCTCGGGTATTTGATTACCTCTCTAATTGGAGAAGGGGAATGATGCCTTTAAAGAAGTGTCGCACCTTGCTACTGGCACCGGTTTCTATGCGAAAAAAATTGGTACAGCTACTCGAATTCGAGATCAAACAGGCCAAGGCCGGTAAAAAAGCTGCGCTAACGCTTAAGGTCAATTCGCTCAGCGATATTGAACTCATTCGGTTATTGAACAAGGCATCTGCGGCCGGCGTCGTGATCAACTTAATTGTCAGAGGTATTTATTGCCCAAACTTTCCGCTCTCCAAAAAGGGAATTCGTCCGTATGCTATCAGCATTGTGGATGAGTATCTGGAGCATGCGCGTGTGATGATCTTTAACCATGGGGGTAAAGAAAAGATCTTTATTTCTTCTGCCGATTGGATGGTACGCAATATCGATCACCGCGTAGAAGCGGCCGTAGAGATCCATCAGTCGGATATTCGAAAAGAGTTAAAAGAGATCCTGGCCATTCAACTGGCCGATAATGTAAAAGCCCGCTTACTCGAGGGTACACTGCCCAATGAGTATGTAAAGGGCATGGGTAAACGGGCCGTTCGTTCTCAGATCAAGATCTACCAGTATTTACATGGACTGGCAGGGGGTAAGTAAATTAGCATTTGCTATTTGGTGGATAGGGTAAACCCAATCGTCGTTCCTACCTGTTCGGTGCTTCGCACATGAATGGTCTCCCCATGGGCTTCGATGATGTGTTTGCAAATAGCCAGCCCCAGCCCCGATCCTTTATTGTCGCGGGTGCGACCGTCTTCGGTGCGGTAAAAGCGTTCAAAAATGCGACCTACTTCTTTTTCGGCAATACCCATGCCATCGTCGGTAATCTCTACCAATACGTGTTGTCCGTCGGTGCGATACATACTGGCCGTAACCGTGCCATTGGTCTTTCCGTATTTGATGGCATTCTCTACCAGATTTAACAGTACTTGTCTGATCTTTTCTTTATCGGCATTTACGGATAGAGCTGATTCGCATCCTTTTTTTATCTGGCATTGTACGTGTTGCTTGTCTGCCTTACCGGCAAGGCTTTCAAAAACCTCTTTGACCAGCTCTTGAATAACGAAGGGCTGCCGCACCAACACTAACTCTCCGCGTTCTAGCTTCGAGATCTGGCCTAGATCAGCTAGCAGATTGGTAAGTCGGTCTATATTTCGGGATGCATTCTCCAAATAGCGGCGATTGACCTGTGGGTCGCTAATAGCCCCGTCGAGCAAGGTCTCTACATACCCTTGTATAGCAAAAACAGGCGTGCGAAATTCGTGCGAGAGATTTTGCAAGAATTCACGGCGAAACTGTTCGTTTTGTCGAAGTAGTTGCATCTCATTTTCGTTTTCATTAGCCCAATCCTCTACATCTTGGCTCACTTCTTCGAGCGTTTTGGCCGGCAGCACGTATTTATAATACGTCTCTTCTTTTTTGGTCGCCTTAGTCTTGTGAATGAATTTATAAATGAGTTTGATCTTGCGATTGATAAACTCTTCGAGTAGCGTAGCGATGACCCAGTAACTGATGCCAAAAATAATGGCAAAGGCCAATAGCGCCCATTGCCAGTCGGCCTTCCACCACCATAAAAAAATACTTTCCGGCAGTGCAAGAATCAGTGCTGCAATCAGCGCAATTTGTCGGGGTGTAATGGAGGGGCGCGAAAGAGACATGCAATTAAATGGCGGTCTAAGCCGTAGCAAAGATAGTCAGGGTGGCGCTTAGACCTCAAATTTGTACCCTACGCCTTTGACGGTAGTAATACAGTCGACACCCAACTTTTGACGAATCTTACGAATATGTACATCGATAGTTCGGTCGCCTACGATCACGTCGTTGCCCCATACCTGGTTGAGGATCTCGTTTCGCAAAAAGACCCGTCCCGGACGATGCGCCAGCAAGTAAAGCAATTCAAATTCCTTTTTGGCCAACGAGATCTCTTTTCCTTCTACTGTCACTATATATTGCTCGGGGTCAATACTAATAGAATCCATGTTCAGCACCCCGGCCTTGGGTTTGCTCAGACGTCTAAACAGGGCATTGATGCGAGATACCAATACTTTAGGGCTGATGGGTTTACCAATATAATCATCGGCCCCGGTCTCAAGACCCTTTATGTGCGAGCCATCATCGTTGAGGGCCGTAAGCATTAAGATGATGGTATCCTTAAAGGCGCTTTGTGAGCGAAGTAACTGGCATACTTCGACCCCGCTTTTCTTGGGCATCATTACATCGAGTACGATAAGGTCGGGCTGAATGCGTTTGGCTTTTTCGAGCGTCTCGTCGCCATCTTTGGCTGTGAATACCTCGTATCCTTCGGCACTTAGATTGTACTGAAGAAATTCTCTGATATCGGGCTCGTCGTCAGCGATCAATACTTTACGGGCCGGTTGATCCATGCGAGGAATTTTGACAAATCTACTTACTATTTTTTCCTGTGCACGCCTAGCCTACAGAGAGCTATGCAGAGTTAATAATAACTTAATATTTAAAACCTTCTTATCGGGCCATTGGCGAGGGGTTCGTTAACTTTGTGGCGATATGAACGGGCATTTTTTGAGGCTGATCGTTGGGGGACTGTTATTGCTCTTGTGCCGGGCCTGCCCGGTCTATGCCCAGGGTGCGGCTGCGGGTCAACCGTTCGTTTTTCCACAAGGCTATCGCCCTGAATTTAGAAGAGAACTTAATCACGAACAGATCGCGGCCGAACAGCGAAGCCTTTGCAAGTTGGATGGGCGTGACGATAGTCTTTTTGCCCCCACTGCCGATGCCACCCTTAACCAGGCTATTAGTTATTCGCTACTTGACGAAGTTAACCGCATTCGCTTTCAGATCGAGACCGATACCACGCTTGACCATCGTTTAAAAGTTAATTATCTCTACGGGTTGCAATCGATGCTCGGATATTTTAGAGAACGATTTCGGTTGTCGCGCGAGCAAGGGGTCAATCCTGCCTACCTGCCGCAAATTATCTCTACGTATGAAACTTCTTACAAGGCAGATCTTCAAGGAAAAAGTATCGCTTCTCTACTAAAATCGCTTCCGTACGATGCCGGCAACACGGTACTGGCATCTCGCATCTTTGATCGAAACGAGGGGTATACCGCGGTCAAAGAGAATTTGCTTTTAAAGTATTGCACCCTTTTTCCGGATAAGACCTTTATTACACTACAGAAAAATCCCGATGTTAGTTTTGCGGATAGTATTATAAAGGTGGTAGCCCGTAGCTATCCAAGACAATTCTATGATTATGCCGCCGCCTCGGACCGATTAGGGCAACGCATTCGTTCTATAAAAGACGATCCATTTGTGGCGCTGGTTGCGCAAATGGCGAACAGCCGCAGCGGTCAGCAGTACTTTCCATTCGTAGACAATATTCTCAAAGGACGGGTTACGGTAGAAAAGATCGATCAGGTCAAAGATGATACGCTGGCCTACTACCGACTGCTGGTGGCCACCCAAATGGATTATGTCGATCGAGCCTTGCAGGGAGATACCGCACTAGAGCATCGTGCACTTAACAGACGACTCGAAGACAAGGCTCGATCTAATTTTGTAACGGTCATCAATGGCTTGCATAACGAAAAAGATCTTTCGGTTCGCTTTCGCATTATTCAATCGTTAACCGCAGCCGAGCTCTATTACCTGGCGGTCTCTTCGGATGGCAGCATTTATACCTCTAGTTTTGTGCGGGGCGTTTATCCGCTTATGATGAGCAAGATGGCCGGGCGGGGCGACTCGCTGCTAATGCAGGTTCGCTTCGACAAGTACCGCAAGTTTATTAAGATGGCAGCGGCCTTTAATACGCTCGATCAGTTCTTGGCTTCTTTTGCGAAGGCGGCTCCGGGCAAAGAAGATCCGGCTAACATCCTTATGAAGGCCTTTGTTAAAAATCTGGAAAGAACCGAGGGGCTCGAAGACGGGGCCGATGTAGCCGACTCGTATGCGAGTATTGCAGAGACCTTGCAGCCCGTGGCGCGTCGTATGCTCGAGAACATCGAGCAAAGTTATCGAGACGCTACAGCGAAACAGAGCACTAAGGGGATCATTATCTACCGCATTTTACAGAACTTATTTTGGTCTGCCGATACCGCTCGCAAGGTTGACCTGACCAAAGAATTGGGCATTCCTCCGGTATACCAGGTGCCTTTTCGCGATCTGACCAACGACAGCGGCAGGGTAGTGGTACAATTGTTTATATACGGCGACAAAGATGGTATTGGAGTTTTTCCGGGGCTCGTCAATATGTTCAGTGGACAAAACTGGAAGATCGATCAAACGAATAAGTATTGGGTAGCCATTCATTCGGCTCGTGGTAAAAAAGTGAGTTTGTACATGAATCGTCCCTTGCCCGAAGAGACCAACGAAGATGCTAAGGCGCAAGAAGAATTGAATCTCTTTTTGGCGCAACAGAATCTGGTGCCCCGTGTCACCATCAATCGCGGACATAGCTACAATGCACCCTATACGATCGCACAAATGTCTCCGGCCTCTAAGATCGTCTTTATGGGCTCTTGTGGGGGCTACAACATGATACACGATATATTAGCGAAGGCGCCCGATGCCCATATTATTGGCACCAAACAAATCGCAGATGCGCCTGTCAATAATCCATTTTTACGGTTGCTAATGGAAAAGTTGCGCACCGGAGTCGATATTGAATGGATCGGATTTTGGAAAGAACTCGATAGTGTGGTAACCGATAAGATCTTTGAGGATTACGTACCACCTCATAAAAATCTGGGCGCTCTATTTATTAAAGCTTATAGCAAGGCCACCGGTACGGATAGCAATAACTAAGTTGGAACGGACAAAAACTTTTTTTGATTGGCAGTTGTTACGCAGGGTCTTTGGCTATGCCCGACCGTACCGAGAAAAATTCTGGTTCTCGGTGGCACTCGCCATTTTACTGGCCCTGATTACCCCGGTTCGTCCATTGCTGGTACAGCTTACTGTCAATGAATATATCGTTCGGCAATTACCTCGGATGCTGGTACAGATCACGCTCATTCAAGTGGCGATCATTTTTATCGAGACCTTGATTCGTTTTGGATTTTCGTATCAAACTTCGCTGTTGGGTCAATCGGTGGTAATGGACCTTCGTATGGACACCTTCAATAAGATCCTGCGCTTGAACGTACGGCAATACGACCGAACACCCATCGGGACCCTCACCACAAGAACCATCAATGATATCGAGTCGGTCAATGATATTTTTGCCGAAGGCTTGGTTCCTATTATTGCCGATCTGCTTTCGATCGGCTGTGTACTTAGCTATATGCTCTGGGCCGATTGGCGTCTTACCGTGATCGCACTCATTCCATTTCCGGTCATTATTGTAGCGACCTATTTTTTTAAAGAAAGCATCAACCGTTCTTTTCAGGCCGTGCGCAATGCCGTTGCCGACCTGAATGCATTTGTACAAGAGCATATTACCGGCATGAGTGTTGTACAGGCCTTTGCTGCCGAGCCGCAAGAATTCGAAAAATTCAAGGGAATCAATCGTCATCATCGCAATGCCAACGTAAAAGCCATCTTTGCCTACTCCGTTTTTTTTCCGGTAGTCGAGATCGTACTGGCCCTTTCGATCGGGTTGGTGGTCTGGTACACTTCTAAAGAGGCACTGCAGCTTCAACAAAGCCAGCAAGGCACGGTGATCGCCTTTATTCTTTGCTTGAATTTATTGTTTAGGCCGCTGCGGGTCATTGCCGATAAGTTCAATGTTTTACAAATGGGGGTCATTGCCAGCGAAAGGGTTTTTAAAGTGCTTGATAATCCCGATGTGTTACCCGATGCCGCGTCGGGGGCGCATAAGCCCTCGCTTTTGCAAGGAAAGATCGAGTTCGATCAGGTCGCTTTTGAATATACGCCCGGTACCCCGGTATTGCGGGGCATTTCGTTTAGCGCCGCCCCCGGAGAGACACTGGCCATTGTGGGTCACACCGGCAGTGGCAAGAGCACCATTATAAGTTTACTCACTCGCCTTTACGAAGTACAATCGGGTCAGATTCGAATTGATTATGTACCGGTGAGCGACTACGATGTGCAGTCGCTCCGTTCGCAGGTGGGGGTGGTCTTGCAAGATGTATTCTTATTCTCCGGCTCGGTGCTCGATAACATTACCCTGCGCAACCCGCAGATTACCCGCACGCAGGTAGAAGAAGCAGCTAAAATGATAGAGCTGCACGATTTTATTATGACCTTGCCCGGCGGTTATGATTTTGATGTACGCGAAAGGGGCGCCACCTTGTCGTTGGGTCAGCGCCAACTGATCTCGTTTATCAGGGCCTTATTGTACAACCCCTCGATATTGGTACTCGACGAGGCCACCTCTTCGGTCGATACCGAATCGGAGCGACTTATTCAACGGGCTATCGAAAAATTGATCGCCAACCGCACCTCTATCGTAATTGCCCATCGTTTATCTACGATACGTAAAGCAAACAAAATCATTGTTTTAGAGGATGGCGTCTTGATCGAATCGGGTACGCACCAAGAATTGTTGGCTTTGCAAGGGCACTATGCCCGCTTGTACGAAATGCAGTTTTCGGCCCCTGCAGAGACCCTTCCTTAAGGGGGGGTTAATAGACTGATTTTCCGGTCAATTTTAGCGTGCCTACCCTTATCTTTGCAAAAATTTTCAAGAAGGGTATGCAGCTTAGAAGATCCAACACTATTTACGCAGTCATTTTTGCAATTTTTTCCCTTCTTTTTTTAGGGTCTTTCGCTGGTGCGCAACAGCACGACCAAGGTCATCAAACCTCGCCTGCTCACCAAACCGACGAACATACCGCTGAACCCAAGAAATTCAATGCCGCCGAAGTGATCTTTGGTCACGTTCTTGACGGCCACGAGTATCATTTTATGGATATCGGCGACCATCCGGTTACCCTTCCTTTGCCTATTATTCTTTATTCTCCCAGCCGGGGCACCTGGGATGTGTTTATGTCTTCTCGCTTTGAGCACGGACATGCAGCGCACAAGGGATACCTGATGCTCAATGAACATTCCATTCACGAGATGGGGCTCGATAGCCTCACTGGTAAAAAGTTTTCGGCCGGCGATATTATTGGGGTGGATGCCGAAGGACATTACGATGCCACCGTTCAGTTCTACGATCTGTCAATGACGCGCAACGTGGTACAAATGTTATTGGCGTTGACCTTATTTGTAGTTATTATGTTTAGGGTAGCCGGTCGCTATAAAAAAGGAGTGGGCATTACGTCGGCTCCAAAAGGATCGCAAAGTTTGCTGGAGCCGATCATCACTTTTGTAAGAGATGAGGTAGCCAAGCCAAACTTGGGACATAATTACAATCGTTATTTACCCTTTTTGCTAACTGTATTCTTTTTTATTCTGGTCAATAACATTTTCGGACTTATTCCCGGTTCGGCCAACGTAACCGGTAATATTGCCTTTACGGTGGTGTTGGGTCTGCTCTCTTTTGTGGTGATCTTGTTTAGTTCTAACAAACACTACTGGGGGCATATCTTTAATCCGCCCGGGGTTCCCTTTGGCGTAAAGTTGATCTTGGTGCCCGTAGAATTCTTGAGTGTTTTTATTAAGCCCTTTGCTCTTATTATTCGTCTTTTTGCCAACATGGTGGCCGGGCACATCATCATTATCTGTTTGATATCGTTGATCTTTATTTTCGGTGAACTAAGTCCGATCGCCGGCTGGGGGGCTTCTCCGCTGGCCGTAGCATTCACCGTCTTTATTTACCTTATTGAAGTGCTGGTGGCCTTTTTGCAGGCCTTCATCTTTACAATGCTGAGTGCGGTATTTATTGGGCAAGCATTAGAAGGAGCGCATCACGACGAAGCACATGCCCATCATTAAAACGTTTTTTTTAACCCTCAATACAACCTAACATGGATCTTATGAACGTAATGCTGCTGGCCGAAATGGCAAATGCAGGAGGTGCAGTCGGAGCAGGTCTCGCTGCCATCGGTGCCGGTATCGGTATTGGTCAGATCGGTAAGGGCGCCCTCGAGGCGATCGCCCGTCAACCCGAAGCTAGCAACGACATCCGCGGAAACATGATCTTGACAGCGGCCCTTGTAGAAGGCGCTGCGCTGTTCGCGATCATCGTGGGCTTCCTGGCCATGGTACTTTAATACCAGCCAAACCTCTTACTGCATCCAACGCACAGGGCCGCGGATGCAGTATTTTAAACAACAAAACGAAACTAGTATATCATGAATCTGTTAACTCCCGGTTTTGGATTACTAATCTGGACGCTGTTAGCCTTCTTGGTCGTCTTCTTTTTGTTGGCCCGCTTTGCGTGGCCTGCGATCATCAATGGTCTTCGTGAACGCGAGAACAGTATTGCCGATTCACTCGCTACTGCCCAGCGCGTAAAGGCCGAAATGGCCCAGTTGAAAAGTGAGAACGAAACCTTGTTGGCCAAAGCCCGCGAAGAGCGCGCGCAGTTACTGAAAGAAGCGCGTGAGACCAAAGACCGCATTATTAACGAAGCCAAAGAGCAGGCCAAAGTAGAAGCCAATAAAGTATTGGCCGAGTCTAGAGCGGCGATCGAAGCACAAAAGATGGCGGCGCTGACCGAAGTCAAGAACCAAGTAGGCAAGTTGGTGATCGAAGTAAGCGAAAAGGTACTTCGCAAAGAACTGGGCAGCAAAGAGGCGCAAGAAGCGCACATTAAAGGTCTGGTCGATTCTGTAAAACTGAATTAATTCTCGTATGCCCAACCTACGTTTAGCAGCCCGTTACGCCAAATCGTTACTCGATCTCTCGGTAGAGAAAGGTCAGCTCGAGAAGGTGTACGCCGATATGGTATGGTTGCAAGCGGTTTGCAAAAGCAACCGCGACTTTGTGAATCTGTTGCGCAGTCCCATCATTAAAAGCGATACGAAAGAAAAGATCGTATCGGCTGTAACCGCCGGTACTATAAGCGAGCTAACAGCCGCCTTTAATCGCCTGTTGATCGTAAAGGCCCGCGAAAGTTATTTGCCCGAGATCATCACCGCTTTTATTGCAGCCTATAAAGAGAAGAAGGGGATCAAGACCATCCGCTTGACCACAGCGGTTACAGCCAGCGACGAATTGAAAAAAGCCATCGTAGAGCAAGTAAAAAAATCGGCCGGCTTTACACAAGTCGAGCTCGAGGAAAAAGTAGATCCGGCCCTGATCGGCGGATTTGTGCTGCAGATCGGCGATCAATTAGTAGATGCCAGTGTGGTCTATGACCTGCGCAATATTGCTAAGCAATTTGAGAACAACGATTTTATCTATAAGATCAAATAACATCGAAAAAAAAATCATATGCCAGAAATTAAGCCCGACGAAATAAGTGCCATTCTGCGCCAGCAGTTGAGCAACTTTAATGCCAC
The DNA here is from genome assembly GCA_016872155.1 of Sphingomonadales bacterium. GTDB lineage: Bacteria > Bacteroidota > Bacteroidia > Chitinophagales > Chitinophagaceae > JJ008. Next base: position 71,228 of record VHBB01000005.1, on the reverse strand, counting down.
AGCCGACCTCGAAGAAGTAGGAACGGTGTTACAGATCGGAGATGGTATTGCCCGTGTTTACGGTCTCGGAAATGTGCGCTACGGAGAACTCGTGGAGTTCGAGAATGGCGTTCGTGCTATTGCCCTTAACCTCGAAGAAGATAATGTAGGGGTGGTACTAATGGGAGAGACCGGCGGTATTCAAGAAGGCGCCAAAGTAAAGCGTACCGGACAGATCGCTTCTATTAAAGTAGGAGAGGGAATGCTCGGTCGCGTAGTCAACACATTGGGTGCTCCTATAGACGGAAAAGGTCCCTTGACCGGAGAACTATACGAAATGCCACTGGAGCGTAAGGCCCCCGGTGTAATTTATCGTGAGCCCGTTAAAGAACCACTGCAAACCGGTATCAAGGCTATCGATGCCATGATTCCCATTGGGCGTGGTCAGCGTGAGTTAGTGATCGGTGACCGTCAGACCGGTAAGACTGCCATCTGTATCGATACCATCATCAATCAAAAAGAATTTTATAAGGCCGGCAAGCCTGTGTATTGTATCTATGTGGCCATTGGACAAAAGGCCTCTACCATTGCCGGTGTTATGAAGACTTTGCAAGATAACGGCGCCATGGATTACACCATTATCGTGGCGGCCTCTGCATCCGATCCTGCTCCGTTGCAATTCTATGCTCCTTTTGCCGGTGCGGCCATTGGAGAATTCTTTCGCGATACCGGTCGCCCTGCGCTCATTATCTACGACGACTTATCGAAGCAAGCCGTAGCCTATCGCGAAGTATCACTGCTGCTGCGTCGCCCGCCCGGACGCGAGGCCTATCCCGGAGACGTATTCTATTTGCACAGTCGTTTGCTCGAGCGTGCCGCTAAAGTTATCAACGACGACAAGGTGGCTAAGAACATGAACGATGTACCCGACAGTATTCGTCATTTAATTAAAGGAGGTGGATCGCTTACGGCCCTTCCTATTATCGAAACACAGGCCGGTGACGTATCGGCGTACATTCCTACCAACGTAATCTCTATTACCGATGGACAGATATTTCTAGAGACGAACTTGTTCCTCTCTGGTATTCGCCCGGCCATTAACGTAGGTATCTCGGTAAGCCGTGTGGGAGGTAATGCCCAGATCAAGTCGATGAAGAAAGTGGCCGGTACCTTAAAGCTCGACCAGGCGCTGTACCGCGAGCTCGAGGCCTTCTCTAAATTCGGGGGCGATCTCGATGCCGCTACCAAGAACGTAATCGATAAAGGGGCGCGTAACGTAGAGGTGCTTAAGCAAGCCCAGTACACACCTTTTGCGGTAGAAAAGCAGGTGGCCATCATTTACCTGGGTACCAACGGACTTCTTAAAGAAGTTGCGGTTAGTAAGGTAAAGGAGTTCGAAGAACATTTCTTGATGGAGATGGAAAACAAACTCTCCGATGTGCTGGCCGAATTCAAAAAAGGAAATCTGCCCGAAGAAGGTATCAAGAAAATGGTCGAACTGGCCAATGGATTGATTCCTCAGTACAAAAAATAATCTTTATACTCTTTTTGTTAAAATCCTTCGCCCACCGCGGAGGATTTTTTCGTTAGCACAATGAAACATATCAATACTTAGTTTGTTACTATTATATGTCCGCTATTCTAGAGGTAAAAGCGCTTAGTAAACGATTTGCTGATTTTACGGCCGTAGATGATCTTTCGTTTTCGGTGCCTGCCGGTTCGGTCTATGGTTTTTTGGGGCAAAATGGAGCGGGCAAATCGACCACCATTCGCATGCTGCTGACCCTGATTCGACCCAGCGCCGGCGAGATTACCATGTTCGGATTGCCGCTGGCTGCGAACCGCCATCAAGTACTGTCTAACGTAGGAGCCATTGTAGAGAAGCCCGATCTCTATAAATACCTGAACGGATTGGAGCACCTTCGCATTTTTGCTCGACTTAGCGCCATTCGCCCTTCCGATAAAACGCTAAAAGAGTTATTGAATTTGGTAGGATTGGGTACCCGCTATAGCGGTAGAGTGGGCACGTATTCGCAGGGCATGCGGCAGCGACTGGCGCTGGCTTGTGCATTGGTCAACGATCCCGATCTGCTAATTCTCGACGAACCGACCAACGGGCTCGATCCGCAAGGTATTGCCGATATGCGTCAGCTAATACTACACCTAAGTCGGGAGCAGGGTAAGACCATTATTATATCGTCTCATTTGCTCAGCGAGATCGAGATGGTCGCCGATCAGGTACTGATTATCGATAAAGGAAAAAAATTGATGGAAGCCAGCATGCAAAGCATCGTACAAAAAGCAGCCGCCCTCGAATTGCAACAGCAGCCGGCCCATCGCTATTTTCTAGAGGCCTATTTTTTATCACTAACCGGTCAATGATGTTTTTTGATGTATTGCGCATAGAGTTGTTTAAGGTCTTTAGAAGGCCCCGCACCTTTATTGCCTTTGGAGCCATAGCTATGATCATCTTGCTTATTCAATTTGCCTTAAAGGTCAATGGCAATGAGTTTATCTTGTTTTTTACCGATAGCCAGACCGATACGTTTGAGATTCCTTTCGCAGGTATTTTGAACGGCTACTTTGTTTGTGTGGCCGTCTTACATATTATCTTAGTACATGTACCCTTGCTAGTGGCCCTCATTGCCGGCGACATGATTGCCGGAGAAGCCAACAGTGGCACTTTGCGGATGCTGGCTACCAAACCAGTAACGCGCACCGAGCTGGTATTGGCCAAATTTGCCGCCAGTGCCGTGTATGTGATCTTGCTGTTGTTATGGATGGCCTTATTCGCGCTTGTCGGAAGCTTGTTGCTTTTTGGGGCTAACGATCTGGTCGTATTTAAAGAGACCGATCTGCATATTATTAGTCACACCGATGTGGTATGGCGTTTTGTGGCCGCCTTCTTTTTTGCCGCGTTGGCCCTGATTATGATCGCTGCCCTTTCTATCTTACTTTCTGTATTTGCCGAAAATTCGCTGGGTCCCATCGTGGCTACGGTCTGTATTGTGATCATCTTTACCATCTTGCAACAACTTAAAGTACCGGTGTTCGAGCAAACTATCAATCCCTGGTCCTTTACAACACATATGCTGGGGTGGAAGGGTTTCTTTTATGTCGATAAAACCGCCGATGGAATTACCATTCCGGGCTCTATCGAAAATCCGATCGCCCTAGTTAAAAGCGGATTGATCTTGATCGGATATACTGCCGCCTTTGTAGGAACCGCGATAGGGGCGTATCGTAAAAAAGATATTTTAAGCTGATCGCCAAACGGACTGTACTATGAAAAAAAATATTTTCTTCTTGCTATTCCTGCTGGTACAAGTCGGGTCCTTACTGGCCAGTGATCCCGAAGCGGTCGTATTGTTACAAAGTGTAAAAAAGAAATACGATCTGGTCAGTGATTACAGCGCTCGTGCCCGCTTGGTAACTAATGTGCTCTTTATTAAGGCGCCTGTTTCGCAAGTAACGGTCTATTACCGTAAGCCCGATCAGTTATTGGTTAAAAACGAAAAGGGAATTTCTTTTATACCCAAGGGAACGGTACACATCAACATGAATAATGTACTTGGGCTTACCAATTTCGAGGCCGTGCTCTCCGGCACCGAAACCGTGGATGGTGTATCCTGTAAAGTGGTCAAGGTCTTTCCGCTTAGCGAAGAGGAGTCCATTACCAGGGCCACCTTATACATCGATCCGGTACAACTGGTAGTGCGTCGATCGGTGGTCAGTACCAAAGAAAATGGCACCTATTCGATTCGTATGAAGTATGGTACGTATACCTGGTGTGGTCTTCCATCGGTAGTAGAGATGGAATTCAATACCCGTGATTACAAGTTACCCAAGGGCACCACCCTTGATTATGACAATGGTACTCGAAAAGCCACGGGTCTTCCACAAAAAGGAAAAGTATTGATACAATACCAGGAGTACAGCTTGAATAAGGGGTTGCCTGCTTCGTTGTTTCGCTAACGCTGTAACGGAGGCGAAACGGATGCGTGGCGGTCACTTATCGATCGCATTTATTCGTCAATCGCCTCATCTTTTGCATTGGCCAGCATGGCACGCGACGCTTTACGCAATGGATTCTTTCTGTTTTCGGCGTAGCCTTTTCTTCTGTTGATAATATCGATACATTCGAAAAGCGCCAGCAAAAAAGAACTGTTGTCGGCTTTGTTCTTACCCGCAATATCGAAGGCTACTCCGTGATCGGGCGATGTTCGAACGGCGGGTAGCCCCGCGGTAAAATTGACACCCTCTCCGCTGGCCAGTGCTTTAAAGGGAATCAATCCCTGGTCGTGATACATGGCAAGCACCGCATCGAATTGTTCAAAACTTCGGCGGGCAAAAAAAGCATCGGCACTATAGGGACCAACCGCTAGTATAGTATGGTTCTTGGCTTCTTTGATAGCCGGGCGAATGAGTGTTTCTTCTTCTTTGCCGATCAATCCCTCGTCTCCGGCATGGGGGTTGAGTCCCAGCACGGCAATACGCGGCTTGTCGATGCCAAAATCTTTTTGCAGACTCTGGTGGAGCAGCATCAACTTACTTACAATTTTTTCTTTGGTAAGCTTGCCGGCCACTTCTCCGACCGGTACATGTTCGGTAACGAGTCCGACTCTAAAATTGCCCGAGCAGAGCAGCATCACTACATCGTTGACGCCAAAAATATTTTGCAGGTATGGGGTATGCCCAGTGTAAGAGAACTCGGCCGATTGAATATTTTTTTTATGAAAGGGGGCCGTTAGCAGCCCGTCGATCTGGCCTTGTTTTAACGCCGCTACCGCCGATTGTAGCGAAATGGCCGCATAGCGACCGCCCACTTCGGTTAGCTGACCGGGTGTTATGTCAACGTCTTCTTCCCAGCAACTAAACAGGTTTAGCTGTTTGGGATTGATGCGGTTTAGTTCTTTGGTGCTGGCATAGTTGAACGCGCAGTCCGGGATCGTCTTGCGATAAAAGTTAATGGCTTTATTCGAGGCAAAGATGACCGGTGTGCAATGCTCAAGCAAACGGCTATCCGAAAAGGTCTTGATGATAAGCTCAAGGCCAATACCGTTAAGGTCGCCGCACGAGATACCAATGATGGGTTTGGGAGTGTTCATGATAATGTATTGCTGTAAAATTAACGAAATATCACGTCGTCAATACGAGTACATTTGTAAAGATGTACCGGTTAAAGAAATCGCTGGGGCAACACTTTTTGCGAGACGAGAACATGGTTCGCAAGATCTTGCTGGCCTTGCAACAGACTCCTTTTACGCAATTGCTCGAGGTGGGTCCGGGTGGCGGTGCCCTTACCCGTCATTTGCTTACCCTACCCGGTATTAGCTTTAAGGCTATAGAGCTCGATAAAGAAAAGGTTGATTATTTACTGCAAACCTACCCATTGCTACAAGCGAAGCTGCTGCATGGCGATTTTCTAAAAATGGACGTTCCCTTTGCCGGCCCCTTTACGGTGGTGGGCAACTTTCCGTATAATATTTCGAGCCAGATCTTATTTACCATGGTAGATTGGCGGCTGCAATTGCAAACAATGGTGGGGATGTTTCAAAAAGAGGTGGCCCAGCGGGCTGCGGCTGCTCCCGGTTCTAAGACCTATGGTGTGTTATCGGTGCTGATACAAGCTTTCTTTATTGTCGAGTATCTTTTTGATGTACCTCCCGGATGTTTCGATCCACCACCCAAGGTCATGAGCGGAATAATTCGGCTAACCCCTCGAAAAGAGTTACCCGCCATGCGTAGTGCCGCTGATTTTACACGCTTGGTCAAAACGGCATTCGGGCAGCGCAGAAAGACCTTACGCAATGCGCTTAAGCCGCTCTTTGACGCTGCGGTATTAAAAGATCCACTTTTTGACAAGCGGGCCGAGCAGTTGAGTGTCGACGATTTTGGCGCCCTTAGTTTTCGTATGCTTGCCGACGGCAATGCTTAATTTTGTAGTCTCTTGTCTGCTCCTCATCATATTAATAAAGTGATCATAACCGGTCAGTCCCATTCGCTATTGGCGCAGGGGTTGCAGGCACTTGGGTATACGGTAGTGGATGCGCCCGCCATTACTCGTCAAGAGCTAGAATCGTCTATAGAAGATGCAGTGGGGTTAGTGATTACTACACGAATTACAGTTGATCGTTCGCTATTGCAAAAAGCACATCAACTTAAATGGATCGGGCGATTGGGTAGTGGAATGGAACTGGTCGACACTATCTATGCGCAAGAACATGGCATCACTTGTTTTAGCAGCCCCGAAGGGAATCGCCTTTCGGTAGCCGAGCATGCATTGGGAATTTTGTTGACCGTGCTGCATCGTATTAGCTGGTCGTATCGAGAAATTCAGCAAGGGCAGTGGAAACGAAACGAAAACAGGGGCACCGAACTTAGTGGTCAATGCGTGGGGATTATCGGCTATGGGAATACGGGCAGTGAATTTGCCCGCCTGCTGGCTCCTTTTGGCGTAAGCGTGCTGGCATACGATAAGTACAAATCGGGATTTAGCAATTCTTACATTCAAGAGGCATCGCTTGCCGAAATAATGGCGCGCTGCCAGGTCATTAGTTTTCATGTGCCACTCGATGCCAGTACTCGATCGATGGCAAACAGAGCTTTTTTTGATGCTCTTCAACAGCAACCGGTACTCATCAATACCTCGCGGGGAGAGGTGGTCGATCTGCCCGCACTAGTGCAAGCACTCGAGGCCGGCAAATTGTCGGCAGCCGCGCTCGACGTACTACCCAATGAAAACCTGGCCAGTTATCAACCCGATGAAAATCAATTGCTACAGCGCTTAATACAACGCCCCGATGTGGTACTGACCCCGCATATTGCCGGCTATAGTCACGCATCTTTTGAACGGATGAGTCAGGTCTTGCTCAATAAAATACGAAGTAGCACCTAGGGTGGGTAGCAGTGCCGCTGCGCGATTTTTTCTATATTTGCACTTAAATACTGCAACGCTTCGGTTTTACTGAGGCGTTGCTCTTTTTTTGTGAGTTAAACCGTTCTATATGAGTACACTTCAGTATGTAACCCAAGAGACCTTAGAGCAAATGAAGGCCGAGTTGCAGCGCATGAAGGCCGTGGATCGTCCGGCGGCCAGTCGTGCCATTGCAGAGGCCCGCGAAAAGGGAGATCTAAAGGAGAATGCCGAATACGATGCCGCCAAAGAAGCGCAAGGTATCCTCGAGGCCCGCATTGCTGCCCTCGAGGGGGTAATGGCTAATGTGCGTGTGCTGGATGCCTCTTCTATCGACACCAGCAAAGTTTCTATTCTTACGCAAGTGACGCTTACGAATCTTAAGACCAACAAGCAAGTGGTATACAAAGTGGTGAGCGAAAAAGAGGCCGATCTTAAGGCCGGAAAAATTTCGGTGACCTCTCCCATTGGTAAAGGAATATTAGGTAAAAAAGTAGGGGAGACCGCCGAGATTCAGGCACCCGCCGGTGTTTTGAACTTTAGGATCGAAGCTATTAGTGCAGGGTAAACTTTTACTAGCAATATATTTACCATGACCCTCTTCTCAAAAATTATCGCAGGTGAAATTCCCTGCTACAAGATCGCAGAGAACGATCTGTTCCTGGCCTTTCTCGATGTGTTTCCGCTGCGAGAGGGGCATGTGCTGGTCGTACCAAAAATTGAGGTCGATAAATTGTTTGATCTTCCTGAAAATTATTTGTCTTCGATGCTCGTCTTTGCAGCTCCTATTGCCAAGGCAATCGAAAACACATTTCCTTGCAAGCGTTGTGGCATCTCTGTAATTGGGCTCGAAGTGCCCCATGCGCACATGCATCTGATTCCTATCAATACTTCTAATGACCTGAACTTTGCACAGCCCGGCAAACAAAAGGCGAGTGATGAACATCTTCGCTCTGTGCAAGAGCAAATCTTGGCCAACCTCTAAGCTTATTTTTTTACGAGCCGCTGCGGATTTTTTTGAATAAAGTCGGCCCAATCGGTTTTCTTGCCCTTTTTTTTCTTGGAAGATTTCGTTGCAGGGGCTTTTGACGATTCTAGGGTAGGTTTGCTCTGCTGGTAGAAATGGCAGAGCGCTACCGCCACCGCATCGGTCGCGTCGTAGTACTTGGGACTGTCTTTGAATTGCAAGATGGTTTGCAGCATTTTCATAACCTGCTCTTTGCCGGCATTTCCATTGCCGGTTACCGCCTGCTTTACTTTTTTAGGCGAGTATTCGGTTACTTCCAGCCCATGCCGCATAGCGGCAGCGATCGCCACTCCCTGTGCACGCCCCAATTTGAGCATACTTTGCACATTCTTACCAAAGAAAGGAGCTTCGATGGCAAAATCGGTCGGTGCAAATTGTGTAATGAGTCCGCTGACTGTATTAAAAATTAGCTGTAGCCGTTTGTAATTGTCTTTGATCTTGCCGGGCTTTAGTACGCCCAGGTCGAGCAGGGTGGCATGCCGCCCTTCGATCTTGACAAGACCATACCCCATTACGACCGTACCCGGATCGATTCCCAGAATTATTTTAGCACGCTTTTGCAACTCGCCTTGTATTTTTACAAGATTAATGAAGCTAACGCGATTCAGCAAAATCTTTCTTCGCTACCTGACGGGCCCCCTGCTTATGCTGGTGCTCTGCTGGATCATTTGGTTACAGCTACGCCAACAAGTTGATTTTTCGTTATTGCGTACCCAACTCTCAAATGCCTTACAGGAGAAGGGGCTGTATTATATTCCGCTGCTCGTCGTCTTGATGATCGTAAACTGGCTGATCGAATCGATTAAATGGAAGTTAGCGGTGGCTTCTGTACAGCAAGTCTCTTTGTTCAATGCCTTTAAAGCGGTTCTTTCGGGGGTATCGATCTCACTGAGTTTGCCAAATCGTATTGGAGAGTACCTTGGGCGCGTTCTTTATTTGGACCCTGCCCGGCGAATAAAGGCCATATCGGTAACCGTTGTGGCCAGTTTTAGTCAATTGATTGTTACCATGACCATGGGGTTGATCGGTTTGCTGCTGGCCAGATCGGTCATGCTGTCTCGCGGCGGATGGGCCTTGCAAACCTGGTGGATCGCTGTAATGGCTACGGCTGTAGTGGTGGCACTCATGTTGTTGCTCTATTTTAACATAAGGGTATTTCATCGTTGGCTGCAGGATAAACTAAACGTTACTACTTCTTCGTGGGCGGTGCGTTTTATAAAATGGGTACAGGCCCTTGATAGTTGCAATGCAGCCATCCTTCGAAAGCTGTTGTCTTTGTCACTGCTCCGGTATTGCGTTTTTATGATTCAATATTTTTTGGCATATCAACTTGTTGGAATTCTGTTGGAAGTAGATGAACTTTTTATTATCGTATCACTTACTTTTTTAGCCTTAGCCGCTCTGCCCACCTTTGCCGCCCCGGAGCTTGCGCTGCGAGGTGCTGTGGGTCTGTGGATCGCCAACTGGTTTAGCCTGCAGTCGGCGGGTATTGTGCTGGCGTTGTTATTGGTTTGGATTACCAATCTTATACTACCGGCCTTGATCGGAGCGTTATTGGTATTGGGCATTCGAAATTTTTTTAACCTACGCCATGAAACTGCTTAGTCTGTTACTGCCTTTGTTGCTCACCCTCTCTGGTTTTTGGAGTGGCCCGGTGCAGCCTGCATCGACCGACTTGTTTTGTGGCACGCGCAATACGGCGTTCAGAGCCGAAGAGCGTATTACCTATGTTGTCTATTATACGGTAATTGGGCTCTATATTAATGCAGGCACAGCTGTTTTTAGCACGCGTCTGGATAAGATCAACGGACAGCCTGTTTATCATGTTGTCGGAACGGGCGCGACCCATCCCTCGTACGATTGGGTCTATCGTGTGCGCGATCGCTACGAAAGCTATATTGATACCACCACGCTGCAACCGCTACGGTTTATCAGAAATGTAGACGAAGGTGGGTATAAGATCAACCAGCGCTACGAATTCAACAAGAATACCAATGTGGCTACAACGACCAAAGGTGATTATAAAGTGCCTGCTTGCGTTCAAGATGTACTGAGTGCTATTTACTACTCACGCAATATTGATTTTAGTAAGTCTAAGGTCAACGATAAGGTTCCTTTTTCGATGTTTCTCGATTACGAGGTCTTTAATATGTATATCCGCTACCTTGGTAAAGAAGTGATCAATACCCGCTATGGTACTTTTCGTACCATTAAATTCAAACCCCTGTTGGTAAAGGGCACTATTTTTGAAGGCGGCGAAAAAATGACCGTCTGGGTTACCGACGATCAAAATCGTATTCCGGTTCGTATTGAAAGCCCCATTGTAGTCGGAAAAGTAAAAGTCGATATGATGAGCTACGCCAACATTCGCTATCCGCTTAGTTCGCTGGTGAACTTGCGGTAAGGGGTTGAGTAAGTTGCTCCTCTAGTCTAATTCCGCAAGCGAAAAAAATCGATCGGGGCGAATGCCTTTTTCGGTACGCTGTAGCGTGCAACATTCATGTTCGCGGTCGTGCTCGAAAAAAAGGACATAATTATTAGTGACCGCCTCCTCTAAGAACATCTTTTTTTCTTGCAAGCTGGTAAGTGGGAACATATCATAGGCCATTACATAAGGCAGCGGGATATGCCCGGCCGATGGAAGCAGATCGGCCATAAACACGATGGTGTGATTGCGATACCGAATTTGCGGGAGCATCATGGCACGGGTGTGGCCATTGGCAAAGCGGATGTCGATGTTATGTTCGAACGGGGTAGTGCCTAAAACTGTTTTTGATTGAGGAAGCTGCGCATTTGTTTTTTCACTTTCAGCTCGGCCATTTTCGAGAGAAGAATCAGTCACCTCATCTGGCATATCGATCATCTGCAGTTGCCCCACCTCTTTGATGGGTAAAATATTTTCTTTTAAAAAAGAAGCTTTCTCGCGGTCGTTGGGTTGTACGGCCCAGTTCCAATGTTCGGGGTTACTCCATACCCGCGCTTTTGGAAAAGCAGCCACCAATCGATCAGCTTCTTTGGCAATGGTACCGCCGCAGTGATCAAAATGCAGATGCGTTAAGATAATATCGGTAATGTCGTGGCGATTAAACCCATGGCGCGCTAGTGAGCCGTCTAGTGAGTCGGAGCCGTGTAAACCATAATGCCCAAAGAATTTGGCATCTTGTTTAGTCCCCAACCCGGTATCAATTAATATAAGACGATCGCCCTCTTCTATCAATAAACAACGCAGCGCCCAAGCGCATAAGTTATTGTTGTCGGCCGGATTGATCTTGTTCCAAATACTCTTAGGAACCACACCAAACATGGCGCCCCCATCTAATTTAAAAAAACCGCTGTTGATACTATACAAGCGCATGGGATTCTGTTTTCTCTGCTTTTGTAAAGATCAACAGAAAAAATCCAAGTACAAAGAACACCATCAGCGCCAGTACCGAGTTGCGTTGCGATCCGGTTAGTTCGGTAATGTAGCCAAAGCCGAACATACCGATCACGGTGGCGATCTTTTCGGTTACATCGTAGAAACTAAAATACGAGGCGGTGTCTTTGGTGGCGGGCATTAATTTAGAATAGGTAGAGCGACTGAGCGATTGAATACCGCCCATCATAAAACCAACGATAACAGCCAGTCCGTAAAATTCATTAATGCCACCAACCGGTAGATTGTATCCGATTACACAGCCCACGCACCAAAGGGCCACTAACAGTTGCAACGTACGCAGATTACCCAACTTGGCAGATACCCTTGCGATGGTAAAGGCACCGGGAATAGCAATGAGTTGAATAATTAATATGGCGCCAATTAGATTAGTGGTCGGAATTTCTAGTTCGCTTTTTCCATAGATGGCGGCCACCAGCATTACGGTTTGCACGCCCATGTTATAGCAGAAGAAGGCAGTTAGAAAGCGACGCAGTTTGTATTGTTGTTTTAGTTGTTGCCAAACCGATCGTAACTCATGATAGCCTTTTAACAAGAGCTGCTGTTGCGGTCCTGACGGTGCTGCGGCTCTGTTGCCCGGCATACGGTTGAGCGAGTAGGTACCAAACCCGAACCACCAGAGACCCACCAGTAAAAAGCAAATTCGAAATTGAATGGTGGTGTCATCGTTTCCTCCTACGAGTGAGGGCATAAAAACAAATACAAAGCAGATCAGTTGTAAGAGTACAGAACCTACGTATCCATAGGCATAGCCCCGCGCACTAATACGATCGCGGTCTTCGGGAGCAGCGATCTCGGGCAAGAATGAATTGTAATAGACCCAGCTGGCCCAAAAACCAACGCAGGCCAGTATCATACAAACCAGTCCCCAACCTAGCGTATCTTTTTCGAAGAAGAAAAGTCCGCTGCAACCCAAACTGCCGAGGGTTAAAAAGAAGCGCATAAACGATTTTTTGTTGCCTTTATAGTCGGCAATGGCAGAGAGCAGTGGCGACAGACAGGCTACGATCAGCAGCGCTACGGCGATGGTATAATTATACAAGGCCGAGTTCTCGAAATGCCTTCCTAAAAAAGTAACGCTCGTTTTAGAGACGCTGCGGTCGTCGACCGCGATGGCTTCGAAATAGGCCGGAAAAATGGTGGAGGTAATAACCAGGTTGTAAGCGGAGTTGGCCCAGTCGTACATAGCCCAGGCATTCACCACTTTTTTGGGAGCGGTTTGCATTGGTTGGTTTTGATAAATATAAGTAATTATGCCTTTAGGTAACCCGAAAAAAGCAAGGCCAACAGTAAGGTGCCTGCTGCAATACGGTAATAGGCAAAGAGCCTGAAGCCATTGCGCTGCAAGAATTGAATAAAGAATTTAATGGCGAGCAGCGCCACTATAAAGGCTACGATATTGCCGATAGCAAATAACTGCAGGTCGGCAGGTGTGATCTGCTTGTATCCTTTCAATAATTTATAACCGGTGGCGGCGGCCATGGTGGGCACGGCCAGAAAAAAAGAAAATTCAGCAGCCAGCTTGCGACTGAGTTGTTGTTGCATACCCCCGATAATACTCGAGGCACTGCGACTTACGCCCGGTATCATGGCAATGCATTGCCAGCAACCGATCTTAAAGGCTCTCCAAAAATCGATCTGTTCTTCTTGTTGAAGGGTCTCTTTGGTAAAAACGCGATCAATAAAAAGAAGCACGATGCCCCCTGCTATCATCGAGATAGCTACCGTGAGCGTGCTCTCGAGCAATGAATCGATATAGTCAGAAAGTAAAAAGCCAAGCACCAGCGCAGGTGATACGGCTACCAGTAGTTTTAAATAAAATTGTATACCGCGCCCCAGGTCTTGCAGCGGCGCCACAAATTTTTTCCAGTACAGCACCACAACGGCCATAATGGCCCCTAGCTGAATGCCTACGGTAAAGAGTTTAGTAAAATCCGTATCGGGAACGCCCAATAATTTTTCGGTAATAATCATGTGGCCGGTAGAAGAGATGGGCAAAAATTCGGTAATGCCCTCTACAATGGCAACCAAAATAGCTTCGAGCAGGCTCATGCTTATTTTTTGAAAATAGCAACGATCTCGATAACAAGTCCGGCGAGTATCAGCAACGGCGCCACGGTTATACGCGTGCTGCTGTAGACAGCCTCTTTGTTAAAGACCGAAGGATCGGTATTGCTTTGCCCGCCCGACATCAGAAACATTCCCAGCGCGATCAAGGCCAGGCCGAGCAACATCCAGATAAGATTTTTCTTTTCGAAAAGCGATCCGTTAGCTGTTTTCATAGCGCAATATTTTTTATGTAGCGTGACACTAAAATTAATAGAGGTCGTCGAGTTTCATTTTAAGATACTTAATAACGCTGCGGTGCGTACTAAACAATGTAATACCAATGCCCAGTAAGATCAGTCCCGAGAACAACAGCAGCAAGCTGGTGGTATCGTGAATGGCTTTAAGTTCGGGCAGTACACTTTCTGCCAGCATTACAAAAGCAAAGACAGCGACCACGGCAATCAGACCACTGACCGCACCATTAATGATGGCGCGTTTGTTAATGGGCCAGGCAATAAACCAGCGTGTAGCGCCCACCATTTGCATGGTCTTAATTAAAAAGCGATTGCTGAACATGGCCAGTCTGATGGTATTATCGATTAGCACGATCACAACTGCCGAGAGTAGCAGCGCAATGCCCAGTAGTATGGCGCTGATCTTGCGAATGTTCTTGTTGAGATTATCGACCAGTGCCTTCGGATAAGCCACTTCGGTAATATAGGTTTGTTTCAGCAGCAGGGCTTGAATCTTGGCCAGCGAGTCGGCATTCATGTACTCCTGCTTCATTTTAAAATTGATGCTGTTGGGCAGCGGATTGGCATCGAGCACGCCATCCCACGAATTATTGCCATCGGCCAAAAAGATCTGCTTGGCCTTTTCTTTGTTAACGAACTGGATCGATTTAACAAAGGGTTGCGAGGCGATGTAGGTAAAGAGGGCCGCACTATCGGCAGGGTTTAGATCGCCCCGTAGTTCGGCGCGCACTTCGACGCTCTCTTTAAAATAGTCACCCAGCTTCGAGGCATTGATGACCAGCCACCCGATGATTCCCAGCAGCAGCAGCACCAGGGTAACCCCCAAAATTGACATAAAGTAAGAAGGCTTACCGCGTTTAATGGATGCTTTGCCGGCTTGTGACATGAAGTTGAATTTGATAATCGTTGTGCTCTCGCAAATATAAAAGTTTAACGCTACATACCGTATTTTTGGTGCCCTATGGAGTACGATTTTCGAAGGATAGAAAAAAAGTGGCAACAGCTATGGAAAGAGCAGCGGGTCTATCGTGTTAGTGACGATACCAGTAAACCCAAATGCTACGTACTCGACATGTTCCCTTATCCTAGTGGAGCCGGTTTGCATGTGGGCCATCCGCTCGGCTATATTGCCTCTGACATCTACAGCCGCTATAAAAAGTTAAAGGGTTTCAATGTACTTCATCCCATGGGCTTTGATAGTTTTGGTTTGCCCGCCGAGCAATATGCCCTCGACACCGGACAGCATCCGGCCGTAACCACCGAGCAAAACATTGCTACGTTTAAATCGCAGCTCGATAATATTGGATTTTGTTATGATTGGGAGCGCGAAGTGCGCACCAGTGATCCTGCTTATTACAAATGGACCCAGTGGATCTTTTTACAGCTATTCAATTCTTTTTATAATAAGACGACAGACAAGGCCGAACCCATTACTACATTGGTAGCGGCCTTCGAAAAAGAGGGCAATCCTCATCATCCTTGCCCCGGCGATCTTTCGTTGCAATTTGCAGCGGCCGATTGGAAAGGATTTACCCCCGCTAGGCAACAGCAAATACTCATGCTCTACCGGCTGGCCTATTGCGGCATCGGCGAAGTCAACTGGTGCCCGGCCCTGGGTACTGTACTGGCCAATGACGAAGTTGTCAATGGAGTAAGTGAAAGAGGCGGCCATCCGGTAGTCAAGAAAAAATTAAGACAGTGGTATCTGCGCATTACCTCGTATGCCGATCGTTTGCTCGAAGGACTTTCGCGGGTGGAGTTTAGCGACTCAATGAAAGAGATGCAGACCAATTGGATCGGCAAATCGAGTGGGGCAGAGGTCGACTTTGAAATTTCTGCACAAAACGAGACGCTGTCTGGTAGAAAGATTAGCGTATACACCACCCGCCCCGATACCATTTTTGGGGTTGATTTTATGGTACTGGCCCCAGAGCATGAGTGGGCCCAGCAGCTAGCCAGTGCGGAACAAGCACCCGCCGTAACTGATTATATAGCCTGGGTTAAGAGCCGCAGTGAAAGAGACCGCATGGCCGAAAAAAAGATCAGCGGCGTTTTTACCGGTTCGTATGTAAAGCATCCGTTCCAAGAGGGTCGACTGGTGCCCATCTGGATCAGCGAGTATGTACTGGCTGGTTATGGCACCGGGGCCATTATGGGAGTACCCTGCGGCGATGAGCGCGACCATAAGTTTGCCAAGCACTTTTCGATCTCCATCACCAATATTGTAGGCGACCGCTACACCGGGGCCGAAGCTATCACCACCAAAGACGCGCAGTTGGTTAATTCCGGATTTTTGACCGGGCTGCCCATGAGTGAGGCTATTGAAGCGGCCATAAATGCCATCGAAAAAAAAGGCATCGGCATACGCAAGACCAATTATAAGATGCGTGATGCGGCCTTTAGCCGTCAGCGTTACTGGGGCGAGCCCTTCCCGATCCGTTGGAACGGCGAAACCGCCGAACCCCTCGATGCCGCGAGACTGCCGCTGGAGCTACCCAAGGTCGATAGCTATCAGCCCGGCCCCGACGCCCAGGGTCCGCTGTCCAACATCCCCGAATGGGTTAGCCAGCAACTCGAGACCAATACCATGCCCGGATACGCCGGATCGTCTTGGTATTTTTTGCGGTTTATGGACTCCCATAATGCCACCGAATTTTGCAGCCGAAAGCAGTCCGATTACTGGAATCAGGTCGACCTATATATAGGCGGCACCGAGCATGCCGTCGGGCACTTGCTCTACAGCCGCATGTGGACCAAGGTACTTTTTGATCTGGGTCTGATCGGCTACGACGAGCCCTTTAAACGACTCTTGAATCAGGGGATGATACAGGGATCTTCTCGATTCGTTTATAGAAAAAGAGGTACGAATAATTTCGTAAGCTGTGAATTAAAAGATGATTATGATACCGATGCTATACATGTAGACGTAAACATCGTAGATGGTATTGAACTCGATCTAGCGGCTTTTAGAGCCTGGCGACCCGAGTATGCCGAGGCTGAATTTACCCTCGAAAACAGTAAATACCTCTGCGGCACCGAGGTCGAGAAGATGAGCAAAAGCAAGTTCAATACCGTTAATCCCGATCTGCTAGTAGAGAAATACGGCGCCGATACTTTTAGGATGTACGAGATGTTTTTGGGCCCGGTTGAGCTGAGCAAACCCTGGGACACCAAGGGTATTGAAGGGGTGCACCGATTCTTAAAAAAGTTCTGGCGGCTTTATCTGAATGATGCCGGCCAGCTGCGTGTGAGCGACCGACCCGCCACCCCCGCCGAACTAAAGGTGCTGCACAACACCATCAAAAAAATTGAGCATGACACCGAGCGTTTTAGCTTTAATACCGCCGTAAGCGGATTTATGATCGCCGTCAACGAGCTGACCGATCTGCAATGCGAGGCCCGCGAAGTGCTGCTGCCCCTGCTCGTATTGCTACAACCCTATGCCCCTCATATTTCAGAAGAATTGTATTCGTTACTCGCTCCTGCCGAATCTCTAAGCGGCTCTGGGCCAGGCATCAATGGTGCCCGTTATCCGATCTTTGATCCGCAATTTGTACAGGAGAATACAAAGGTATACCCCGTAGCCATCAATGGAAAAACTCGTACCCAACTGGAATTGCCCCTGAGCATTAGCCCTGCCGAGGTCGAGGCCATCGTAGTGGCTGACCCTGTGGTAGTTAAGTGGCTCGAAGGTAAGCCGCCCAAAAAAGTGATCTATGTGGCCGGTAAGATGATCAATGTGGTGCAATAACCCCCCGCAACTCCTTGCTTCAAAAAAAGTTGCATCCATTTTCAGTTTTCACTAAAATTTAAATACCTTGGTGTGTCTCTGCCATCGGCGGAGTATTATTTATTTATACAAATTCTGCTTTATGAGGAAGATTTACTTTCTGCTTCTCACTTTTAGTCTCACTAGTTTATGCAATCTAGCTAATTCACAGTGTTTGACTGCAGTTAATGGGCAATGGCCAGACGCTGCCTATACCCCTACTTGTTCTGGTTCTGTGGAGGTAATTACTTCTTTTGGTTGGACTGGAGAATATAGTGTAGTAAATGTTTCTTCAGGGGTTACATATACTTTTTCAAGTTCTGTAGCTACTGATTTTATTACTATTTCAAATTCAACCGGAACCACATCTTTGGCTACAGGAACATCCTCAGTAGCCTGGACTTCGAATATCTCTGGAAGCGTTAGGTTCTACACGCATCTCAGTTCCTCATGTAATTCTAGTACAACTAGCAGGTCCAGAAGGGTTCAGTGTTCATTACCTCTTTGCTCATCTCCAGTACAGCCAACTTCCTTGACGGTTAGAAATATTTCTGTAAACTCTGTTGATTTGTCTTTCACTGCTGCCAGCGGCACTCCAACAGGTTATCTAATCGTAAGAACTACAACATCCTCCGCACCTACTGCCCCTGTCAATGGCACCACTTATACGGCTGGGGCATCAGCACTGGGAGGAGTTATTGTTTACCAAGGAGCAAATACGTCCGTTACAAGTGCAGGTTTACAGGCCGGCACACAATATTATTTTTGGGTTTATTCATACAACTCAAGTACTAGTTGTCAACTGCGTTATAATAGTACAACGCCTTTAACCGAAACTGCCACTACTCTGTCTTGTCCAACATTTTCTGGCACAAAAACTGTCGGAGTTGGCGGTGACTTTCCAAATCTTAGAACAGCTTTTGATCAGCTTGGTGCTTGTGCTGTTTCTGGTCCCTTAACTCTAAGTTTACTTAGCAGTTATAGTAGCACCAATGAAGTATTCCCCTTGGTTATTAATCCAATAGCTGGCTCCAGCGCAACTAACAGGGTCACAATTAAACCAGCTCCAGGGGCAACTCCAATTATTGAGGTTGCTTTCACATATGTTTTAGCTTTAAATGGGGCAGACTTTATAACTATTGATGGGTCTAACACCGTTGGGGGCCTAACTAGAGATTTAACTATTCGAAATATTTCAACTTCTTCAGGTTTAATTGGAATTTGGGTGGCTTCATTAGGCGCTGGCGCCGGCGCAACAAATAATACCATCGCGAATTGTATTATCGAGACTAACACTTCTTCTTTTGGTATATTCGCAGGTCTTAATACTGGTGCAGCTAATGGCCCTGATAATGACAATCTTGCAATAAGAAATAACATAATTCGGAAATCACGTTATGGTATTCAAGCTGTTGGCGGAACCGTCTCTGCTCAAGTTCTTGATGGCTTAGTTATTGAGGATAATATTTTTGGTAGCGCTTTATCGACTGGTGTTATTGGACAAAATGCTATTGTTACCGCGAGCATTAATAATTTTTCAATCAGCAGAAATACTGTTTTCGGGATTACCAACACATCTAGCTTTGATGCCATCTCTATTGGATCATTGTCAACAAATGGCGTAGTTTCCTCGAACCGAATTAGCGACTTAATCAATAATGGTACAAATCGGGCGAGTGCTATATCATTGGCATCTTCTTCGACATCGAATATTCTCGTCTCTAATAACTTTATCTACAACGTAATTAATAATGGTACCGGTGGAACTACTTTTGGTTGTTATGGTCTATATCTTTCTAGTGGGGGTGGCTATGCTATTATAAATAATTCTATAAGTCTTTCCGGGAATCGGGATGCTGTGGCAACCACAAAACCTAGTTCAATTTCATCTTGTATTTTTATAGGATCTAGTGTTACTGCAGGCGTTAGAATCTTAAACAACATTTTATCCAATTCTCAAACAGCTGCAACAAGCGGGCCAAAATCATACTCACTTTATTCCGCTACTTCGGGGACCACTAGCTTTTCTAGCATTAACTCAAACTCCTATTTTACTAGTGGCGCTCAGGGTGTTTTGGCATTTCTTACTTCTGACCGAACAACTTTATCGGCTATTCAGTCTTCTTTTGGCGGAAATCAAAGTTCGATTAATTATCAGCCAACCTTTGTTTCGAGCACCGACCTCCACCTAGCTAATGGCCAAGGTATAAACTGGTCGTTAGAAAGTGCGGGCACTTTTACATCCACTGTCACCACCGACATTGACGGCGACACTCGCAGCACAACAAGACCCGACATCGGAGCGGATGAATTTAGCGCTACTGGATTTGTTGTTAACAATCCCGCAGGTGTTTGTGATGGTAACACTGTTGATTTAACTGCAGCCGCAGTAACGCAAGGAACAATTGCCGGCACAACCTTTACCTATCATACTAATGCCGCTGGTACTATCACACTTACCGCTCCTAACGCTGTTGGTGTAGGTGGAACTTATTATATTAAAGCAACTAATGGCACTGGCAACTCTTGGGTTCAACCCGTCGTCGTCACGATCAACCCTCTCCCCACACCAACTATTACCGGTGCAGCGGCTGTTTGTGCGGCCTCTACCGGCAATGTATATAGTGTTACCAATGTAACCGGCAATACCTACAACTGGACGGTTACCGGTGGTACGATCACTGCGGGTCAGGGTACGAACTCTATTACAATATCAGCAGGAGCTGCCGGTACTGCTACCGTAACGGTCACAGAAACGATTACGGCTACCGGTTGCGTTAATACCGCTACTAGAGCAGTAACTGTAAACGCGATTCCCGCTCCTGTCATCACGGGTCAAACTGCTGCTTGTACCACTACCGAAGGCAATATATATAGTGTTGCCAGTGTAGCGGGTAATACCTACGCTTGGTCTGTTGCCGGTGGTACGGTCACAGCGGGTCCTGGTACCAATGCCATCACTGTTACCTGGGGTGCTGTAGGTGCCGGTACGGTAACCGTTACGCAAACGATTACGGCAACGGGTTGTGCAACCACTGTTGCAAGTGCGATCAATATTCAAACACTGCCCACCGCCACCTCTGCTGTAGTGCAGCCAATTACTTGTGCCTCCGAAGATGGTCAGATTAACCTGACGCTGGGCGGTGCTGCCGGTCCATATACTTTTGCTTGGACGGGCACGGGAAATGGCCTGAGTGCTACGGCTCAAAATCAAACTACGGTCTCTACTGGTTTCTATAATGTAGTTGTTACAGCTGCCAACGGTTGTACGACTTCATTGACAAACGTGGTGGTAAGTGGTCCTGGTGGATGCTTTATCTGCCCCACAATCGGAACGATCAGCGCTACGGCCAGCATTATTTGTCAAGAAGGTGCTAACACGATTAGCGTAAGCGGTCTTGCCGATCTGGGTATTACCTACGGTATCCGCTTTAAATACTCGGCTACACCGTTAGCCAATCCTTACCTCAGCACTGCGGGTATTGTAATGGGCACTATTGCTAATGCTAACTTAACCGGTAACGGTTCTGGAGCCTCTATTAACTACAACTTCCCCACAGCGGGCACGATGTATGTCTATGCTATCATGAGCCCTGCCTCTCCCGATCCGGCTTGTCGTCCGTTCCAGATGATACCTGTTGTGGTAGCAGCTAAGCCTGCTCTTAACGCACCTATCGATCAGGTTCTTTGCACCGGATCTACAACTACTGCGGTAAGTTTTGCAGCTACGCCTTCTGCTACTACCAGCTTTGCCTGGACCAACAACCGTACCAGCATTGGTCTGGCGGCCAGTGGCGCAGGCAATAGTATTCCTGCCTTTGCAGCCACTAACTTCTCGAATGCACCTGTAACGGCCACCATTACTATTACGCCAACCAATACGCAGACGTTGGGCGCAGCTACTGTTCTTTGCCCTGGCCCTGCGCAAACCTTTAACTACACAATCAACCCGATTCCAACGGTCAATACGGTTACCGATCAAAAGATCTGTGCGGGCACCAACGTTTCGTTGCCCTTTAGCGGATTTGCTGCCGGAACCATCTTTGACTGGACCAATTCTAACACCGCCACAGGTCTTGGCGCCAGCGGTGCGGGTACCTTATCGTTTACGGCTACTAACAACACCTCATCTCCCATTACCTCTACTGTTGTTGTAACGCCTCGCTTCTCGAATGCAACAGGCTTCAAAGCCTTTACTACACCGGGAGGAGCAGAATGGTGTGTTATTGATGATTACAATGCCACTAGTGGTAGCTACAGAGTACTTATAGATAGCAGGGAGTTTGTTGGAACCGGCGTTGTACCAAGCACGGTTAACAGCCTTGCCTTATTCGATCTTTGGAATGGTCCTGTTACGTTTGTTTCTTACGATCCAAGTTCATGGGCAATATATACGGTAACAACTCCAACGCAGTTTAACTTTACTTCTTCTGCCTTCTCTTCTAACCTTAGAAGGGGTAATGGGTTTTATGCGGCCACGGCCGAGTTTACCTTCGCTAACCGTTCTGCAACTTGTTCGGGTAATCCGATCAGCTTCGATATTACGGTTAATCCAACACCGGTCGTTAACGCTGTTCCTGCACAGGTACTGTGTAGCGGAAGCGCCACCACGGCTATCTCTTTAACAAGTGCCACGACGGGTACGGCCTTTAGCTGGACCAACAGTGCTACTTCTATTGGATTGGCGGGTACAGGTACCGGCACTTCGATTGCCAGCTTTACGGCTGTCAACACCGGAGCGGCTCCTGTTAATGCTATTATTACTGTTACGCCTAGCTATACTGGTGCAGGATTTACCTGTAGCGGTACAGCCGGAACAACCACCATTACGGTTAATCCTGTTCCGACCGCAACGGCTATTAATAACAGTGTAATTTGTAATGGTGCTGCCACTACCTATACCCTTACCGGTTCGGCAACGGCTGCTACTTATAACTGGACCAATAGCAACACCGACATCGGATTGGCGGGTACAGGCTCTGGTACGATTGCCTTTACGGCCTCTAATACTACTGCTTCTCCCATCACGAGTACGATCACGGTAACCCCCAGCGTTACTAATGGTGGTCTTACTTGTACAGGAGGTACGATCTCCTTTACTGTAATGGTCAATCCTTCTGGTCAGGTCAATGCGATCGACAACCAAGTGCTCTGTAACGGTTCTGCAACCAGTGCAGTTACATTTAGCACTACCAATAACGGCCTAATCTCTACGGGTGGCACACAAGTGGCCGCTTCGGGTACTATCTCAGTTGCTGTACCCGATAACTCGCCTGCAGGTGTAACCCATACGATTCCTGTAAGCTTGCCCACTGGCGCCGTTATCTCTAACATGCGTGTCACCTTGAATCTGACTCATACGTGGATTGAGGATATGGTCATTAACCTACGTGCTCCTAATGGACAAGTGTTAAACTTGTTTAATGCACACGGTGGAGGTGGCGATAATTTGGTCAATACCGTCATTAGCTCTACTGGCACCGCTTCGCTGGCTAGCGGCACCGCTCCGTTTACCGGAACCTATGCTGCAACCGCAGCGATTGGTGTTGGACCTACGGGTAATGCCTCTACGGCGGCCAACTTCGCTGCCCTATACTCTACTACCAATGGTAACTGGGTACTTGCCCTAGAAGATGAATTCTTAGGGGATTTAGGGACACTCACCGGATGGTCTTTATCTTTCGACTACACGGTGCAAGGTCAGTTTGGTACGAATATGAACTGGACCAATAGTCTCTCCAGCATTGGGCTGGCAGCTACCGGAACCGGTAACATACCTTCATTTACCGCTGCCAATACTACGGCTGCGCCTGTGGTATCGACAGTAACAGTGACTCCGGTCTACTTCAATAGCGGAACCAGTTGCCCTGGTACCCCAGCTACCTTTACGTATACGGTTAATCCCACACCAACCGTAAGCGCTATAGCTAACCAGGTATTCTGCGCAGGCACACCGGCTACGGTCAGCATTACCGGTGCCACAACAGGTACTGTCTTTAACTGGACCAATAGCAATGCTGCGATCGGTCTGGCCGCCAGTGGTTCTGGTAACCTAAGCTTTACGCCTACCAACACATCTAACGTTCCAATCGTTTCTACCATTATTGTAACTCCTGTATATACAAATGGAGGTGTAACTTGTACGGTTACACCACGCACGTTTACCATCACTGTTAATCCTGTTGGTCAAGTCAACACGGTGCTTAACCAGGTGCTTTGCAACGGAGCCGGTACTACCGCTGTAAACTTCGCTACTGTAAATGGTGGTGGAACTGTTCAGGTTGGTACACCTGTTACCGTAAACTCTGGTGCCATTACGGTGGCTGTTCCTGATGCATCTGCTGTCGGTGCTACCCATAGTTTGCCGGTTACCCTCCCCGCAGGTGCTACTATTACGGGTGTAAGTGTCAACTTTAATATGACGCACACCTATGTAGGTGATATGGTCTTCAATCTCCGCGCACCTAATGGACAAATTTTAAATCTGGTAAATAGAAGAGGGGGGTCAGGTGATAACTTCACTAATACCACCATCAGCTCTGCCAGCACGAACAGCTTGGCAGGCGGTACCGCACCCTTTACGGGTACCTTCGCTGCCGATGCAGCAACAACAGGGGTAGGACCTACCAACTTTGTAGCGGCAGCCACCAACTTTGCAGCGCTTTACAGTGTAGCCAACGGAGATTGGACGCTCGGTATGCGCGACTATGTAGGTGGTGATGTAGGTACATTAACAGGGTGGTCAATTACATTTAATTATACCACAGTGGCCGGTGCGGTTACAACGTATAACTGGACTAACACCACGCCTTCTATTGGTCTGGCTGCAAGCGGTGTAGGCAACATTGCCTCGTTTGCTGCTGCCAATACTTCTGCAGTACCAGTTACGGCTACTGTATCGGTAACGCCTACTTATACCAATGCGGGTGTTGGTTGTGCGGGTCCTGCTTCTTCGTTCACGTATACGGTTAACCCCACACCAACTGTCAATGCAGTTAGCAATCAAGCGGTTTGTCGCGGCTCTAACGTGGCTGCCATCAGCTTTGCCGGAACCGTATCTGGTACGGTCTACAATTGGACCAATACCAACACAGCTATTGGCTTAGCGGCCAGTGGAACGGGTGATATTGCCAGCTTTGTTGGTACCAATACCACCTCGGCTGCGATCACGGGTACCATTACAGTAACACCTGTATTTACCAATGCCGGTATTACTTGTACGGGTACACCAAGAACCTTTACCATTACGGTCAATCCGATCCCAACTGTAAATGCAGTCAACAGCTTCCCTGTCTGCCATAACAGCACAGCAGCTGTAACCTTTAGCGGTGCCACAACCGGTACGGTTTATAGCTGGACCAACAGCACACCTGGTATTGGTCTGGCTGCTTCCGGAACGGGTAACATCTCGTTTACGGCGCTCAATACGACCAGTGCCCCTGTGGTGGCTACCATAACAGTTACACCAAGCTTCGTTAACGGCGGTACTACTTGTACAGGCACACCGATTACGTTTACCATTACGGTCAATCCGTTGCCTGTGGTAAGTGCCGGTACGCTGCCTGCTCGTATCTGTATCAGTGACACCCTGGTGCCGCTCAACGGCACACCGGTGGGTGGTAGCTGGAGTGGTATCGGAACCTCTGGTATGAACTTTGTGCCTACTGCAACGGCTGTGGGTACGTGGCCGATCACATACACGTTCTCTGATCGTAACGGCTGTACCAACCGCGCTACCATTGCGGCTACGGTGCTGGCTTGCGAAGAGCGTAACAGAGACCTCGATAATCGTGCGGTGTTCCTCTATCCGAATCCGAACAATGGTCAGTTCTTCTTGCGTATTAACAGTACAAGATTCAATGCACTGGGTATGCGCGTGTTCAATGCTGCCGGTCAGCTGGTCAGCACTAAACAATGGAGCGGACTGGTATTCGCCCGCGTTATACCGGTCGACTTGTCTAACCTGCCCGGTGGCGTCTACATGGTACGCTTGTACTATGGCGATGGCATGGATCGCGGAGCGGATAAGACCTTCCAGATTATTGTAACTCGCTAATCGCGACCAACGATAAACGACTACAAAAGGCACTCCTTAATCGGGGTGCCTTTTTTTGTTAGCTTTACATACCACTATGCCCAATCCTCATTTATCTAGCAATAAAGACCAGCTCTCTGCTGTGGAGCGTGAGTTCGAGAATAATATTCGCCCGGCACAGATCAGTGAGTTTGCTGGTCAAGATCAGTTAATCGAGAATCTTCGTGTTTTTATAAAGGCGGCCAAACTGCGCGGAGAAGCCCTTGATCATGTGTTGTTTCATGGTCCTCCCGGATTGGGCAAGACCACACTTTCTAGAATCGTAGCCAACGAATTGGGGGTGGCCATCAAAGAGACCTCGGGCCCCGTTATTGAAAAACCCGGCGATCTGGCCGGATTGCTTACTTCGCTAGAGCCGAACGATGTGCTTTTTATCGACGAGATACACCGACTTAGTACGGTGGTCGAAGAGTATCTGTATGCCGCCATGGAAGATTATCGTATCGATATTATGATCGACAGTGGTCCTAGTGCGCGCAGCATTCAGCTTACCCTGCATCCCTTTACATTGATTGGGGCTACTACGCGCAGCGGACTACTTACGGCCCCATTGTTATCTCGCTTTGCCATTAAGTCGAGGTTAGAATACTATAAGGCTCCGGTGCTCAATCAAATTTTGTTGCGCTCGGCTGTTATCTTGCAAGTAAAGATCAGCGAAGAGGCCGTAGCCGAGATCGGTCGCAGAAGTCGGGGCACGCCTCGTATTGCCAATGGACTGCTGCGGCGCGTGCGCGATTTTGCCCAGGTATTAAACGATGGTCAAATTGATTTTGGCATTACCCAGCATGCGCTAAAGGCGTTGCATGTCGATGAGCACGGGCTCGATGAAATGGACAATCGAATATTACATACCATCATCGATAAGTTCAAGGGCGGACCCGTGGGTATCACTACAATTGCCACCGCAGTAGGAGAAGAGCCGGGTACCTTAGAAGAAGTATATGAGCCCTTTTTGATTCAAGAAGGATTTTTGCAACGCACACCCCGCGGGCGCGAAGTAACGGCCAAAGCCTATGAGCACCTCGGAAAGAATTTGCCTAATGCATCGGGTTCGCTTTTTTAGCAGTACGGGGTTTTAACAAAAAATTCGGTCGTCATTGGGGGCGCACCCCGATTGCTTTAACTTTATTTGTAGCGTACATATTAAAAATTAGTCTTATGGAAAGTAAAAAGCCTAAAATTCTGCTCTGCGAAGATGATACGAACCTGGGGTCGGTGCTTAAGAACTATCTGGAGCTCAACGATTATGAGGTGGTGCTTGAGCGCGACGGCCGCTTGGGGCTCGCGGCTTTTCAGCGAGAGCGTTTTGAGCTCTGTTTGCTCGATGTAATGATGCCCAATATGGATGGATTTGCCTTGGCCGAGGCCATTCGTGATGTAGATCCGGATGTGCCCTTGTTCTTTATTAGCGCCAAGACCATGAAAGAAGATATGATACAGGGCTACAAGCTGGGGGCCGACGATTATATTACCAAGCCCTTCGATTCCGAGGTGCTGCTGCTAAAGATCAAAGCCATCTTAAAGCGAAACGAAGAACAGCAAAAAGAGAACGATTACAAAGAGTTCGATCTGGCGGGGTATCACTTTAATCCGCGCTTGCGTCAGCTTACGTTTCAAGATAAAACGCATACTCTCTCGCCCAAAGAAAATGATCTGCTCAGATTGCTCAGTGAACATTTGAACGATCTGCTGCCCCGCGAAAAAGCGCTCAAAAAGATCTGGGGCAGCGATACTTATTTTAACGGACGCAGTATGGATGTGTATATTGCCAAGCTTAGAAAGTATTTAAAAGAAGACAGCCGCATCGAGATCGTCAATATTCACGGCGAGGGGTTTCGTCTGGTTGTAAACGCCTGATCGGTAATAGTGTCGTAGTAGCGTCAGTCAATTTTTCTGGCTGCTACTATTTTCGTAACGAAATCTGACCGCTGGCATCGATGCGAATTATTTCTTCGGCCTGTAGCTGATCGATCAGCTGACGGGCCTTTTCTTTTTCGATACCCGGCAGTTGTTGCAATAGGGCAGCGGTCGAAAGGGGTTTTGCACTGAGGGCTTGTACTACCTGTGCTCGAAGGGTCGTAAACTCGGTTGCAGCGAGCGGCACTTGTTTTTTCGAGAGACAATTGTCGCAGATGCCGCAATCGGGCAACGAATCATCTCCAAAATAGGTACCTACGATTTGGCTACGACACTGCTGCTGCTCATGGGCGTAGGCGAGCATACTATTGATACTTTTTTCTGCCTGCTTTTTTCGTTTTGCATACAGCACATTGTTAAGGCTCAGGTCTTCTGCTCGTATGCGATGGACCGGAAAATAGAGTTGCGGGTTTTCTTTACGAGGATAATAGCTGATCAATTTTAGTTGCTGCAGTTGCAATAACGCATCAACGATTTGCCCGGGCTCTTTTTTTGTCAAGAACGCCACTTGTTTTTCTGAGATGCCAGTGGGTCTTTCGTAGATGCCTTGGTAAGCGCGTAGCAGGGTTTTGCAAACCAGATCGAGGGTGGGGTGGGTGGTCGCCAGCGCTTCTAGCTGATGCCGCTCTGCCAGAATCTGCACACGAACCGGAATAAATACCTGCTCGTTGTACTGAATCCATCCTTCTTGTTCGAGTGCTTTGAGCACATGCAGCACCGTGTTAGTCGGTAGTGAAAAGCGTCGGGTAAATTCAGCAAGTTCAAAATCGTAATACTGTCCGGCTCCGGTATTTGAGGGTAGCTGCAGATAGTTGGCCAGCGCTTGATATACTTTTTTGATGGTAGCTAAATTCGGGAATCGCTGCGAACTAAGACCGGCAAGCTCTTCGCTTTCTCGCTGCGTATACAATAAGACCGCATAGGCCTTTTGTTGGTCTCTTCCGGCTCGCCCCGCTTCTTGATAATAACTCTCCAAACAATCGGGTAGGCCGCAGTGAATAACGGTACGCACATCGGGTTTATCGATACCCATGCCAAATGCATTCGTACACACCATCACGGGCAGCCGGTTCTCTTGCCAGTCCTCTTGTTTTTTTTGTCTTTCTAGGGTGCTCAGCCCCGCATGATACCAATCGGCCCGAATACCATTGGCAACAAGTTGCGCAGCGATCTCTTCGGTACGCTTGCGACTGCGACAATACACGATGCTGCTTCCCTTGACGTTCTTTACGATCTGCAACAACTTAGGGATGGCATTGTCTACGGCAAATACACTATACGACAGATTGGGTCTGGCAAAGGATTGTCTAAATACATTTGTATTTGGGGTGGCAAAAAGCAGCTTTTCACAAATATCTTTTTGCACTTCGGGGGTGGCCGAGGCGGTCAGCGCCAGTACCGGTACCTCGGGCAACTGTTCTTTTAGGGCTGCAATACGCAGGTAAGAGGGGCGAAAATCGTAGCCCCACTGCGAAATGCAATGCGCTTCGTCTACGGCAATCAGCGAAATATCGAGGGCCGGCAGATACTCCTGAAAAAGCGTTGTCTCGAGCCGTTCGGGCGAAACGTATAAAAATTTACAATTGCTCTCGGCGGCGGTAATGAGAGTGGTTTGAACTTCTTTGCGCTCCATACCGCTGTAGATAGCAAAGGCGGTAATATTTTTTTTTCGGAGTTGCTCTACCTGATCGCGCATCAGTGCGATCAATGGCGAAATAACCAGGCAAAGACCCGGCTGCAGTAAGGCCGGTACCTGAAAACAAATCGATTTGCCGCCTCCGGTGGGAAGCAGGGCCAGCGTATCTTTTTTGGCTAGTACCGATTCGATTATCTCTGCTTGCAGTGGGCGAAAGGCCGAATAACCCCATACTTTTTGTAAGATCGACAGCGCCTGCATTAGCGTACTCTTTTTACAAAGAGACGTACCGAATTAATGGCAAGTACCACATCACTAAACGCCATCACCAGCGCTCCGAATGTAGGGGTCAGCAACCCCAGTGCAGCCACAGGAATAGCCACCACATTGTAGGCAAAAGCCCAGAAAAGATTTTGCTGTATGGTCAAATAAGTGTGTCGCCCCAGCCCCAATGCATCGGGCAATTTATTGAGGCCCTGGTTAAGCAAGACCACCTGGGCGCTTTGCATGGCCAATTGAGAAGCTTCGCTCATGGCAATACCCACGGTAGCCTTGGCCAGTGCGGGGGCATCGTTGATGCCGTCACCAATCATGGCCGTTGGGGCCTCGCTGGCAAGACAACCTACGATCTCCATTTTTTCTTCGGGTAGTTTTTCTCCATAGATCAGACCGATGCCCAGGCGTGCACCGATCGCTTCGCAGCGAACCAGACTATCTCCACTTAGTAAAATGGTCTTGATATTTTTTTTGTGCAAATAATCGATGACCTTTTGCGCTTCGGGTCTGATCTCATCTTCGAGATCGATCCAACCGATCAGTTCCCCACCGCGACAAACGTATACCTGGTGATGATCGGCCGCTGTGGTTTGCTTGACTGTTTTTAGCGAACCGGCGCTATAGTCAATACCATTGGGGTCGGTGGCATAGATCCCTTTGCCTTTTACTTCTTCTACCTGTCGCCACCGCATATCGGTCGTCGTCTTAAATTCTTTTGCAAGACAAATGGCAATAGGGTGATTGGAATATTTTTCGAGTGAATACACAAGGGTTTTAAATTGTTCTTCTGACAGGGTCGTATCCAGCACTTCAAAACGTGCCACCCGAAACCGGCCGGTGGTGAGTGTTCCGGTCTTGTCGAACACGACTTGCTTGATGTGTCTAAAGAGTTCAAGCGAACGGGCATTGCTAAATAAAATACCATTTCTGGCGGCGCGGCCTAACCCTACCGCAATAGCAGCGGGCGTGGCTAGCCCCATGGCACAGGGGCAGGCAATGACCAGTACCGCAATGCTTCGCATGAGCGAAACCTCTACATTATGTAAAACAATGTAATTGATAAGGCCGGTCAGTAGCGCAATGATTAATACAAGTGGAATAAATACCGCACTGATCTTATCGGCCAGTAGTTGCATCGGCGGTTTTTCTCCTTGCGCCCCGCGCACCAGTTGTATAATCCCCGACAGCACGGTGTCTTCTCCTACGGCGGTTACTTGCGCTTTTACGGTGCCCTGCTCAAAGATGCTTCCTCCGATCAGGGTGTCTTTAGCATATTTATGCACCGGTATGCTCTCGCCGGTAATGATCGATTCGTTAACGTGCGCCTCTCCCCATAAGATCTTGCAATCGATGGGTACTTGCTCTCCTGATTTTATTAAGATAAGGTCGCCTACTTTAAGGGCTGTATTCTCGATCTGAAAATATTGTTCTTGGTGTTGATCGTCAAAAGCGATCATGGTGGCCATTAATTTTTGGGCAGCGATCAAGTTGTCGAGCGCGCGTTGGGTAGAGGCAATCGAGCGCTCCTCTAAATAATTACCCAGTAGCACCAGCGTAATAATGGTGGTGGTGGTCTCATAAAAAAGATACTGCTCGGCCTGTCCGGTTAAACTTCCATACAGACTATACAAAAAAGCTGCCGTAGCCCCCAGCGTGATCAGCACATTCATATTGGGCATACCGGCCTTGATACTTTTAAAGGCACTGCGACCAAAGAATTGCAGGCCCAATAAAAAAACAGGTAGTGTTACCGCCAGCTGAAACCAATGATTGTGCAACCAGGCTATCGAGTGGGGCAGCAGATGCGAGGCTAGCAGCACCAGCGCGAACGGAAGACAGAACAGCAGTCGTTGTAAATGGGTCGACAGCGAAAGAAAAGAGGTCGATGAACCGGGGGTAGCCTCGGTGCCCGACTGCTCGGGTATTACCTGGTAACCCAGATCGGCAATCCCTTTTTTTACAGGCTCTTCGGCAAAGCCATCTTCGGCCACAAACCAAACATCTCCATTGGCAAAGTTGACCTTTACCTGCTGCAGGCCCTTTTTCTCTAGAAATTTATGAATGTGAAGGGCACAGGTATTGCAATCCATTCCACTCACCTTCCACTTAATCTGTTGCATGCTACAAATTTACCAAAACGGGTCCGCTCTGCTTTTGATCGCAGCGGAAAATCTTAACGGCTTATTTTTGCTCGGATGGAGTTAACGTTTACCCTTGCGCAGATCGATCAGGCGGCCCGGCAATTTTGGCAACAGACCGGTACGGCCCGGGTCTTTGCCTTTCATGCGCCCATGGGAACGGGAAAGACCAGCTTTATTGTGGCCCTTTGCCGTGCGCTTGGCGTTACCACGCCCGGGTCGAGCCCCAGTTTTGCCCTTGTAAACGAATACCAGCTGGCCAGTGGGGAGCCTGTTTATCATGCCGATCTTTACCGAATAGAAAGCGAGGCCGAGGCTCGTGAGGCCGGCATCGAGGAGTTGCTCTATAGCGGCGCTATCTGTCTGGTGGAGTGGCCCGAGAAGGCACCGGGAATTTTTCCGCCGGGCGCTGTTCATCTCTCGTTAGCGATCTTGCCCGATGCGGGGGCCGATCAGGAGCCCGGAACGCGATATCTGCGTACATTTACAATTGCATAGCATCCCGATTGTATGTCGCAGACCAAACCAAGTATCACTACCTCTTTTAGCTACGAGACACTCGAAGAAACCCTCGATATTCCTCCGAAGGCCGAGCGGATGCTGATCGGTATTCCTCGCGAAACCGCTTTTCAAGAAAACCGTATTGCACTGACCCCCGATGCGGTGGGCGTTTTGGTCAGTAACGGACACGAAGTGATGATCGAGCACGATGCCGGCGAGGGTTCTCATTTTAAGGATAAGGATTATAGCGAAGCCGGTGCCCGTATTGTAAACGATAAGGCCACGGTTTATCAATGCCCCATTTTGGTCAAGAGCGCTCCCGTTACCGAAGATGATCTTTCGCTGTTACAGTTCAATCAACTGATTATTTCTCCTATTCACTTATCGGTAATGAAGGCTTCGATACTGTCTAAGATGATGGAGAAAAGAATCACGGCCATATCGTTCGAGAACTTACAAGATGATAGCGGATCGTATCCGATTGTGCGCAGCATGAGTGAGATCGCGGGTAGTGCCGTGATGCTGATCGCCGGGCAGTATCTAAGCTCTGCCAACCATGGCAAAGGCGTACTGCTGGGAGGTATCTCGGGTATTGCCCCTACCAAGGTGATCATATTGGGTGCGGGGATCGTAGGAGAATATGCCACCCGTGCCGCACTGGCCATGGGCGCCTCGGTCAAGATCTTCGATAATAATATCTACCGGCTTAAGCGTATGCAAAACAACATCGGTCAACGACTGTGGACCTCGGTGCTGGAGCCGCGCTTGCTGGCCAAACAATTAAAGACCTGCGAGGTGGCGGTGGGTGCGCTCTCTTCGGCTTCGGGCAGAACCCCCATGGTGGTCACCGACGAAATGGTCAGCAACATGCGCCCCGGGGCTGTTATTATTGATGTGAGCGTAGACCGCGGAGGTTGTTTTGAAACATCGGAGATTACATCGCACGAAAAACCGGTCTTTACCAAATACGGCGTTATTCACTACGGGGTGCCCAATATTCCTTCGGGATTTGCACGTACCGCTTCGCAAGCCACCTCTAATGTACTAATGCCGTTGCTGCTGCAAGCCGGCGAAGAAGGCGGATTCGAAAAGTTAGTATGGCGCCGCGCTCATCTGCGCAACGGA
Source organism: Sphingomonadales bacterium (assembly GCA_016872155.1). GTDB lineage: Bacteria > Bacteroidota > Bacteroidia > Chitinophagales > Chitinophagaceae > JJ008. The sequence goes on along the minus strand of VHBB01000005.1, from coordinate 38,110 downwards.
CTCTATTTATTCAACGGCGCGCTCTGCAATTATCACCTAAGTCAGCGCTTTCAACTTAAGTATACCGATCTTAATTTATTGATGACGAGTAGTCAGTGATCGCAAGTTGGGTCTGGCAGGTGCTGTATTCTGCCGGGTCGTTACTGCTAATGATGACGATCCTTTCTTTTGTGTAGTTGTCGAGTAGTGATCGATAAAGCGTGATGCCTTCTTTGTCCAGATTGGTACAAGGTTCATCGAGCAAGAGTACAGGGGTGTCAGAAAAAAAAGCTTGTGCCAGTTTTAAGCGTTGCTTCATACCCGACGAAAAATAGCGGATCTGTTTGTTGCGCGCAGCAGTAAGTCCAACGATCGCTAAGGCCGCACTAGTGTCAATACCGGCTAAAAAAGGTTTGAATTGTACATGAAAGTCGAGCAGCTCGATAGCGGTCATCTCTTCGATCAGTTCCAGATACGGGGCGCACATAGACAGATAGCGATGCACCTGCTCGTCGGCTAGGGTCGTTTCGTTCTCTTGATATCGAATACTACCTTCGTTCACAAGAACGGCGCCACTGATCGTCTGTAGTAAGGTGCTCTTGCCCGAGCCGTTGGGTCCCACGATCGCATACGAAGAACCTGAGACAAACTGATAAGAGAGATGACGAAAGATCCAGTCTCGGTTGTAGCGTTTGCCGGTATCAGACAGCGATATCGTCATCGATGGCTCCTTTGGTAAATCGTTTGATAATGCCGCGCGTACTCTCTCGAATAAAGGTGACGATCTCGTCGCGTTCGTCGGTGGCCGGCATCTCTTCTTCGATAAATTCAATGGCCTGCGAGGTATTCATGCCTTTATTGTAAACCGTGCGGTACAGGTCTAAGATATGATTGATGCGTTCTATGCTAAATCCTCTTCTCTTAAGCCCTACACTATTGACGCCGGCATAGCTGAGTGGATTACGGCCGGCCTTGATGTAAGGAGGAATGTCTTTGCTGACCAGCGATCCACCGCTTATGAACGAATGTGCTCCGATCTTAACGAACTGATGAACGGCACACATGCCGCCCAAAATGGTCCAATCACCGATGGTCACATGTCCGGCCACTTGGGTGTTGTTGCTGGTAATAACATGATCGCCTACCAAACAGTCGTGCGCAAAATGGCAATAGGCCATAATCAGACAGTTCTTACCGATTACCGTTTTTTCGCGGTCGCGGGTACCCCGGTTGATGGTCACAAACTCACGAATGGTAGTGCCATCGCCAATATGAACGGTCGAGTATTCACCGTCGAACTTAAGATCTTGAGGCACCGCCGAAATAACAGCCCCCGGAAAAATGCGACAGTTCTTGCCAATCCGGGCCCCCTCCATAATGGTCACATTCGACCCGATCCAGGTGCCCTCGCCGATCTCTACATCTTGGTGAATAACCGAGAAGGGATCGACCTTTACATTGGGCGCCAGCCTGGCATTGGGGTGAATATAGGCGTGGGGATGAATCATGGAGGGGTAAAGGTACTATTAAATGATTTTATAGACTCCCATTGGCGATCAAGGAGCTCGCTTACATCCTAATTAATTAATAACTTTGGCCTAAGAGGCAATTTTAGCGGAATTACTTCGTTATTCGAGGGCTGTTAAACGGTATTCGATCATCTATCAATTAACGCGCATGCTAAACCGAAACTACATCGCACTGGCTCTTGTGGTCGCGACCTTGATCTTGGCCTGTACCCATGAGACCACTGGACCCAACAGCCCCGCTAATACGCCCAGCTTTTCAACTACCTGCAGTTCCGATTCGGTGTATTTTGTAAGCGAAATATTGCCTATCATCAACTCAAACTGTGCCATGAGTGGCTGTCACGATGCTGCTACCCGGGCCGATGGGGTGCAGCTGACGAGCTACTCCACGATCATGAAATACGTAAGAGCCGGCAATGCCGCTCGCAGTGAGCTTTACGAGGTAATTATAGAAACAGATCCCGGCGATCGGATGCCTCCGCCTCCTCGCTCGCCCTTAACGGCCACCCAGATTGCCAAGATTCAAAAATGGATCAACCAGGGGGCCAAGAATAATTCTTGTGGCAGTTCTTGCGATGCAAACGTTTTTACCTACAGTGGGGCCGTTAAGCCAATGCTCGATACAAAATGTGTAGGATGCCATAGTGCCACCAGCCCTGGCGGCACTATCAATTTATCGACCTATGCATTGGTTCGAACGGTGGCCCTTAATGGAAAACTCTATGGGTCTATTGCCCATCAGGCCGGTTATTCGCCGATGCCCAAGAACAGTGCAAAGTTGTCGGATTGTGAAATTACCCAGGTACAACGCTGGATCGCGGCCGGATCGCTCAACAACTAATTGCTTGCCATGAAAAAAAGAAATCTCTACTTGCTGTGCTTGCTGGTTACGCTTGCTTTTACCGCCTGCTACTACGACCACGAAGAAACCCTCTATGGAGCTTCTTCGAATCAACCTTGCACCGACACCGTGGGTACGGTCTCTTACACGCAAAAAGTAGTACCCATTTTGCAAAGCAGCTGTTATGGATGTCATGCGGGATCGTCTCCGTCGGGCAATCAATTGATGGGAACCTATGCCGCCGATAAGGCCATGGCACAAAACGGAAAACTGTTGGGCACCATCAACCATGCTGCCGGATTTTCGCCGATGCCAAAGAGTGCCGCTAAACTGAGCAGCTGCAAGATCGCTACTATAAAAAAGTGGGTCGATGCGGGAATGCCCAATAATTAATTGCTGTACATGAAAAATAAAAAGATCCTCTTCTTACTGCTGGTGGTGGTCGCTTTGCTAGGCGCATTTTATGCGTATCGCGAATACAACCGAGCCCCGATCGATACGGCCGCTGCGGCCCCCGATTTCGCGCTTATGGGCGCAGACCTGATTGCCGATTTTGAGCAAGACGAGGCAGGTGCCACGGCTCGCTATGTAAATAAATTGATCAGTGTGCAAGCTGTATTGCTCGATGTTGTAACTACCGAGGCCGCCACCCCCGACGAAAAAGAATCCTATACATTGGTGCTTGGTTCAACAGAAGGTAGCACGACCGTGCGCTGTAGTATGGATAGCTCATTTGCGCTGCAGCAGGCCTCACTTACCAAGGGCAAATCGATAACGCTACAAGGTATTTGCAGCGGGTATAACAAAGATGAATTGCTCGGATCTGACATTGTGTTGGTTCGATGCGCATTAGTTAATAATTAATCCATTTTTATGTTAAAGAACATTTTTTTAATCGGTGGTGCCCTCTTATTAACGATTACGAACGTGCAGGCCCAAAAGTTTTTTACCAAAACAGGACGCATTGATTTTAATGCCACGACCCCATCTTCTCCCGAAAAAATAGAAGCCGTAAACAAAACCGTTACCTGTGTTCTCGATGTAGCGAGCGGCAATATTCAGTTTGCCGTGCTTATTAAGGGGTTTACGTTTGAGCGCGCGCTGATGCAAGAACATTTTAATGAAAATTATCTGGAGAGCGATAAGTTTCCTAAAGCGGAGTTTAAGGGAGTTATTACCAACAATAGCGCCGTTAACTATACAAAAGATGGCGACTATACAGTGACCGTAAAAGGTAAGTTGACCCTGCATGGCGAGACGCGCGAGGTGGAGAGTCCCGGAAAGATCTCCGTTAAAGGAGGAAAGATTAGTGCCAGCGCCAGCTTTACCGCCGTGTTGGGCGATTACAAGGTAGAGGTGCCGACCCTGGTCAGCGATAAAGTCAGTAAAACAACCAAGATAACGGTGGCATGCACGCTAGAGCCACTTAAAAGCTAACATACCATGAGAAGACCTACGTCTATTATTCGGTTCGCATTGTTATTGGCTATGGGGCTCAATGCTTCGCTGGCCCTCTATGCACAAGACGATCTGCTCTCTTTATTGGGCGAAGAAAAACCCAAGAAGCAACGAGTCAAATATGCATTCAAGTCGTCGCGGGTCATCAATAGTCACTCCATGGAGTTTATTAATCCGGGCACCATGGATTTTAGGATTTTGCACCGATTTGGATCGCTCGACCAGGGCTACAAGAATTTTTTTGGACTCGATCAGGCCAGCATGCGAATGAGTTTTGATTTTGGATTGCTCCATAACCTAATGGTCGGCGTGGGCAGAAGCACGTACAAAAAAGAAGTGGATGCCTTTATTAAATATGCCCCCATTTGTCAGTCGACCGGTCCGGGCTCTTCTCCCGTTACCGTAGCCTTGGTTTCAGGAATTACCATGGACGGGCTTCCATGGGCCGATCCAACGCGTCAAAACTATTTTACCTCGCGGCTGGCGTATTACAATCAGTTGATCATCGGTAGAAAATTCAGCGAGGCACTTTCGCTGCAAGTGATGCCCACGGTGGTGCATAAGAACCTGGTACAACTGGCCACCGATAAGAACGATATTGTGGGACTGGGTTTTGGTGGTCGTCTTAAGCTTTCTAAGCGCATGGCCCTTACCTGGGACTATACCTATGTACTCGACGGATTGCCCGAGACAGGGTATTACAATCCTCTTTCTTTCGGAATTGATATTGAGACCGGGGGCCACGTGTTTCAGTTGCATGTGTCTAATGCGGTGGGCATGAACGAAAGGGCCTTTATTACCGAAACCACCGGACAGTGGGGGCAGGGGCAGGTGCGCTTTGGCTTTAACCTGTCGAGGATGTTTCAGCTAAAAAAGTCCAAACTCGACTAGGCTGTTTTTTGTACCTTCGCCGCTCAATTCTAAACTGCTTTTTATGAAAAAGATAGTATTCGTCTGCCTGCTGATCGGTGCCACCTTGGGTGCCTCGGCTCAACCTCCGGCCGGTGATGCCAAGCCGGGTGATTTTTATGGAGAAAAAGTAAATCCAGAAGGCGCATTGGCCCTGACCGATGTGGTCAAAAAAGTGATGGGAGGGTATGATTTTGCCGACGTCAAGATCGTGGCCACGGTAAAAGAAGTGTGCGAGAAAAAGGGCTGCTGGCTTAAGCTAGAGCTGCCCGCCGGTCAAGAGGTAATGGTAAAAATGAAGGATTATGGATTCTTTTTGCCCCTGGCCGCCAAGGGCAAGAAGGTGATCATAGATGGCGAGGCAAAGAGTAAGACCACCTCGGTGGCCGAACTAAAGCACTACGCAGAAGATGCCAAGAAATCGCAGGCCGAGATCGACGCCATTAAGGAACCTCAAAAAGAGGTCCGCATTACGGCCAAGGGTATTATGATTGCCCAATAAGCGGGGCGGTTCGCTGCTATGAGTACCAAGTACAGAGAGTTTACGGGTCTTAACCTGCCGGCCATCGAAAAAGAAGTGCTGGAGCGCTGGAGCGCCCACCAAGCCTTTGAGAAAAGCGTATCGCTGCGCGAGGGGTCTACTCCCTTTGTGTTTTACGAAGGGCCTCCCAGTGCCAATGGTATGCCCGGAATTCATCACGTTATTTCGCGCACGTTAAAAGACATGGTCTGTCGCTACAAGACCATGCAAGGTTTTCAGGTAAAGAGAAAGGGAGGATGGGATACGCACGGGCTTCCTGTAGAGTTGGGTGTCGAAAAAGAATTGGGGATTACCAAAGAAGATATTGGGGTCAAGATCTCGGTGGCCGAGTACAATAAGGCTTGTCGCGAGGCCGTGCTTCGTTATAAAGATAAATGGGATACGATTACGCGCAAGATGGGCTATTGGGTAGACCTGCAACATCCGTACATAACTTTCGAAAGTAGTTATATCGAGACGCTGTGGTGGTTGCTAAGTGAGCTATATAAAAAAGGATTACTCTACGAGAGCGTTAGCATTCAGCCCTATTCTCCGGCGGCCGGTACGGGGCTTAGTTCGCACGAACTCAATCAGCCCGGCACCTACAAAGACGTAAAGGATACCAGCTGCGTAGCCATGTTCAAGCTGGAGCAAAGCGATCGTTCGCAGTTTTTATTCGATCAGTTAAAACAGCAAGACCAACGGCCCGAGGCTTCGACTGTTTCCAACGATATTTTTTTATTAGCGTGGACCACCACACCTTGGACCTTACCCTCTAACCTGGGGCTTACCGTGGGCGCACAAATCGAATATGCGTTGGTCAGCACCATCAACCCCTATACCTTTTTACCGGTCAATGTTGTGCTGGCAACCGCGCTTCTTTCAAAATATTTTAAGCCCGAAGGAGAGAACCAGCCTATCGAAGCGGGCCAAGAGAAAATAAAGATCTTGCCTTGGAAGATCCTCTCTACGTTTTCGGGTGCGCAACTCGAAGAGTGCCACTATCAACAATTATTACCCTTCGAAGCCAATAGTCCGGCTGCCATAGAAGCGAACACGCCGGGTGCGCGCCCCTTTAGAGTGCTTACCGATAGTTTCGTTACTACCCAAGACGGTACCGGTATCGTTCACACGGCTCCTGCATTTGGTGCCGATGACTATAAGGTCGGAAAGAAATATGGCATTGGACTATTGACATTGGTCGATCGCGAAGGAAAATTCATTAACGGAGTGGGCGAGTTTAGTGGGCGTTATGTAAAAGATTATAAAAACGAACCGGGGTATGTGGATGTTAATATCGACATCTCTGTTAAACTTAAAAAAGAGAACAGGGCGTTTAAAGTAGAAAAGTACGAGCACTCGTATCCGCATTGCTGGCGCACCGATAAACCTATTTTGTATTATCCGCTCGATGCGTGGTTTATTCGTACCACGGCTTTACGAGATCGCATGGTGGCACTCAATAAGACCATTCAGTGGAAACCTGCCTCGACGGGCGAAGGCCGCTTTGGTAATTGGCTCGAGAATATGGTCGACTGGAACCTGAGTCGCAGCCGCTATTGGGGAACACCCCTTCCTATCTGGCGCACCGAAGACGGCGAAGAGACTATTTGTATTGGATCGATCGCTCAATTAAAAGAAGAGATTGCCCGCAGTGTGGCGGCTGGCCACGAAATAGGCAACTGTAAAAAAGATGCCCCCGATCTGGCCGCTCGTATTGATGCAGTGGTGAGCGATCTGCACAAGCCCTATGTAGATGAAATTGTCTTGGTGAGCGCTTCGGGTAAACCCATGCGCCGCGTGCCCGACCTGATCGATGTGTGGTTCGATTCCGGGGCCATGCCCTATGCCCAATGGGGACTACCGGATACTTCGTCTGGAAAATATGGCCCCTTGAGTCCCGAAAATTTTTTCCGCTATCATGCGCTCAATAAAAATAGCGGAGCCGATGAACATTCTTTTCCGGCCAGTTTTATTGCCGAGGGCGTAGACCAGACGCGCGGTTGGTTTTACACCCTGCATGCCATTGCCGGATTGCTCTTCGATTCGGTGGCTTATCAAACCGTGGTCAGTAACGGATTGGTGCTCGACAAAAATGGAAACAAGATGAGCAAGCGACTCGGCAATGTGGTCGATCCGTTCGCTACCATTGATAGTTTTGGAGCCGATGCCACCCGCTGGTATCTAATAACGAATGCTTCTCCTTGGGATAATCTTCGTTTCGACAGCGAAGGTATTCGCGAAGTGCAGCGCAAGTTTTTTGGTACGCTGTACAATACCTATCAATTTTTTGTCTTGTATGCCAATGTAGATGGATTCACCTACAAAGAGGCGCCGATCGCAAGCAACGACCGACCCGAGATCGATCGCTGGATTCTCTCTTGTTTGCATACGCTAACGGCAAGGGTTACTACATTGATGAATGAATACGAACCCACCGCGGCCGGACGTCTGCTAGAAGATTTCGTCGACGAACAACTCAGTAACTGGTATGTACGACTCTGTCGCCGTCGCTTCTGGAAAGGGGAGTATTCGCAAGACAAGATCGCTGCTTATCAAACTTTATATGAATGTATGGAGACGGTGCTCCGCTTAATGGCTCCCATTTCTCCTTTCTTTAGTGATGCACTTTTTAACGAACTAAATACCATTACCGGCCGCCATTCTCAGCAATCTGTGCATCATGTTCTTTATCCGGTAGCCGATGAAAATTATATCGACAGGCCGCTCGAAGAGCGTATGCAACTGGCACAAGATGCTTCTTCGCTGGTGCTTTCGCTTCGCAAAAAAGTAAATATCAAAGTGCGTCAGCCCTTACAAAAAGTATTGATTCCGGTGCTTGATACCTCTATGCAGTCACAGCTAGAAGCGGTAGAAGCGCTCATTAAGGCCGAGGTGAATGTAAAAGAGATCTCGTACTTGCAAGCCGACAATACATTTATTAGCAAAAAGATCAAGCCCAACTTTGTGGCCCTGGGTAAAAAGCTGGGTTCAAAAATGAAAGCGGTAAGCGCAGCGCTGGCTTCGTTTTCGCAAGCCGAGATAGCCCAATTAGAAAAAGAGGGACAATACACCCTCTCATTCGAAGAAGGTCCGGTAACGCTGCTACTTTCTGACACCGACATTACCAGTGAGGATATTCCCGGCTGGACGGTCGCCTCAAAAGGAAAATTGACCGTGGCCCTCGATATTACCATCACCCCCGAATTAGCGGCCGAAGGCATTGCGCGTGAGTTCGTTAACCGCATTCAGAAGATCAGAAAAGACGCTGGATTCGAACTCACCGACAAAATCCTTGTTCAGGTTATGGCCCCCGCATCTTTAACAGATGCGCTGGCTAATTTTAAAGCCTATATTTGCGCGGAAATTCTAGCAGAAAAACTGGAATTTCAGTCTTCGCTGTCACAAGCCACAGCGATCGACATTAACGACGAAATTATCAACGTGCTTGTAACCAAAAACGGCTAATCATGGCAGTGAAAAAGAAACCGGCTCCTAAAAAGGCAGCCCCTAAGAAGCCCGCCAAGCCTGCTGCAAAAAAAGCAGTAGCAAAACCCGCAACAAAAAAAATTGCAAAGGCAGCTCCTAAAAAAGCAGCCCCTAAAAAGCCCGCGGCCAAACCCGCTGCGAAAAAAGTGGTTAAACCGTTGGTAAAGAAAGCTGCCTCGAAGGGAAATGCTAAGCCTGTTGCGAAACCCGTCGCGAAACCCGCTGCAAAGTCTGCGGCTAAGCCCGTTGCCAAGCCCGTTGCTAAGGCCGTTGCTAAGGCCCCCGCGAAACCCGCTGCCAAGCCGGTCGGCAAAATGCCAGCCCCCGCTGCAAAGTCTCCTGTAAAGCCCGCCGCTCCTGCTAAAAAAGGAGGGGTAGATCCTAGTTCGCTGGTATCTATCAAGCCCAAAGTAAAACCCGTTATTAAGAAAGAACCTCCCCGTCCGGCCAAGATGGTCATTCCTAAGACCAGTACCAAGAGCGCCGTTAAATACGAACCTGAGTTTACCAAGTCGGTGTTGGATGCCCGTTTGCAACCCGTTGCCAACGGACCTACCCAGCGGTACTCAGAAGCAGATCTGGCTGAGTTTAGAGAGATCATAATGCGTAAGCTCGATGCCGCCAAAAAAGAGCTAACCTATCTTCAAGGATTAATTACCCGAAAAGACCAGGGTGGCGATATGGACGATGCCCGCTATATGACCATGGAAGACGGTAGTGTGAGTATGGAAAGAGAGCAGCTTTCTCAGATGGCCAGCCGTCAAATTACCTTTATCGATCACCTCGAAAAGGCAATGATGCGCATCGAAAATAAGACCTACGGGATCTGCCGTCTTACCGGGAAATTAATCGATAAGGCACGTTTAAGGGCCGTTCCGCATGCTACGCTTAGTATAGAGGCTAAGCAGATGATGAACAAATAGTTAAGAGTATTTTTTCCTGAACTTTTTTTCCAGAAGTTAATGGTTAGTAATTAACTATTACCTAGTTTTGTGGTCTAAGAAGCCATGGAAAAACTTATAAAATCTCTGTCATTTTTATTGTTGGTCTTTCTAAGCATTAGTGCTGGTGCCCAACAACGCTCTACCCCGGTTACTTACGATAATCTATCGCTGCTGAGCGCCTCTCTTGATTCCAACAAGACCGTTTTGGTGGTTAAGATCGGCTCTCCAGGTGAGGACTATATCGAAGCCGCATTGACCCACAGCATTGGCTGGGTGGTCGAGAAAAAGAAGGTTAAACTCGTAGCCGGAGAAAACCGAATCCGTTTCGACATGTCCATGTCTGCAGAAGGTAATTACCGATTGTTTCTTCGCAACAACGAGGGTACCTGGACGGTGACCCGCCCCATAAAAAAGTAACAGACAATTCGGGTTTTTTGCAAGTAACTTTGTAAAAAATCGCTCCGATGCGCAGTCTATCCCTCTTGTTTGCTTCTGTTTTTATTCAATTTCTTGTAGCCGCACAATCTCTTGTGGTGTCCGGACCCATGTTGGGCCCCGTAGAATTACGCGATGCCAAGGTCTGGGTCGAAGTATCCCCCCTAGTAAAAACGGCCGCTTTGCGCGTTAACAAAAAAGGAGACAAGGTTTTTTTCGAGGTGCCCTATAGGGGATCACTGGGTCAGCCTTTTAATCCCATTCAATTTATGGTCGGAGGATTAGAGCCCAATACCACCTACGAATATGCACTGCTAACCAACGGAAAAAGTAGTGGCTATGGTGGCGAGTTTACCACTAAGCTGCTCTGGCAATGGCGCAGTCCGGCTCCGGATTTTAGTTTTCTGGCCGGCTCTTGTTCGTATATCAATGACCCTGCTTACGACCGGCCCGGTACTCCCTATGGGAGCAATGATTCTATTTTTTTAGCGATGGCCCGCGAGAAAGCATCGTTTATGTTTTGGCTGGGCGATGCCTGGTACACCCGCGAGGCAGATTATTATAGCGAGTGGGGTCTTTGGTACCGCGCCAGTCACGACCGGGCTACTCCCACGCTGCAGCCATTGCTCAAGGCCATGTCGCATATTGGCATTTGGGACGATCACGACTATGGTCCTAATAACATGGGAGCCTCTTATCATCTTAAAGAGACTAGTCGCAAGGTCTTTAACAGCTACTTTAGTAATCCTTCTTCGGGTATGAACGGGCAAGGCATCTACACGCAATATAGCTATGGGGATGCCGATTTTTTCTTAGTCGATGATCGCTGGTGGCGCAGTGCCGATAACGAGCGTGACTCGGTCAATGGTAAACCCAATCCCAATAAGATCATGATCGGTCGCGAGCAATTAGATTGGCTTAAATCGGCGTTGCTTAGCAGTAATGCACCCTTTAAGATCATTGCTGTAGGCAGCCAGGTATTGAACCCGGTTTCGCCTTTTGATTGCTGGCCCGATTTTCCGGCCGAGTACTACGAGTTTATAAATTTCTTGCAGTCGTATTCTATAAATGGCGTGGTCTTTTTGACCGGTGATCGTCATCACAGCGAGATCATTAAAGTAGATCGCCCGGGCACCTATCCACTCTATGATATTACGGTCTCTCCGCTTACCTCGGCCACGCATGTATTTGGGGGAGCCGAAAAAAATAATCCCTACCGCGTGTTGGGGGTCGATCAAAAACACAATTATGGTAAGCTCTCGATTAGCGGGCCCAAGGGAGCGCGTGTACTCAAGATAGAGTACATGGGTAATAAAGGCGATAAACTAGCCGAGTGGAGTGTGAGCGAAAAAGAGTTAAAGACCCCTAAGAAATAAGTGGAAGAAGAGATAACGGAGCGCGCCGCTTTTAGCCGTTAGCAGAGTTTTTTTTGCATGATCAGGTGCGGTATGCTGATCTCTTTAAATTCTTGGCCCGATGCCTGGTAGCCCATTTTTTCGTAAAAGCCTTGCGCATCTTTGCGAGCGTGCATGGTAAGCTGTTTATAGCCCCGGTCCCTGGCCAGGGTCTCGGCAAAGTTCATGAGGGCCCGGCCAATTCCCTTGCCCTGCTTTTCGTTGTACACGGCCATCTGGCGAAGCCGAACGGTCTGCGGGTCCTCTTCGACCAGCATGCAGCAGCCCAGCATCAACTCCTCTTCGAAGGCCCCGATAAGAATATGACGAGCCTCCCCGTCTAGCTCTTCGCGATCGAAGTGCAGGCCCAGGGGCTTTCGGAGTATGTCGTTTCTAAGCGCCACCATTTGCTGGTACTCCTCGCTGCCGTGTTCAATAATTTTTAAAGCCATTGTCTTGGAAAATACGCTATTTTTTGTTGCCAAACAATGACCAGGGCCAGCGCTTTTTGGGTTTTTGGGTTGTGAGATAAATAGCCTCCTTATTATCAATAGATTAGCCCTGGTTTTGAAAATAGTTTCTTTCTTGTGTCGAATTGTCTAAATAGTATATTTTTGCTGGCTGAAACCAAAATCAAAAATCATGTCAGACATTGCATCAAGAGTTAAGAAGATCATCGTTGACAAGCTGGGTGTAGAAGAAGCCGAGGTAAACAACGACGCTTCCTTTACCAACGATTTGGGTGCCGACTCTCTCGACACTGTTGAGTTAATTATGGAATTCGAAAAGGAGTTCAACATCTCTATTCCCGACGAACAAGCTGAGACGATCACCACGGTGGGTCAGGCCATCTCTTATTTGGAAGAACACGCCAAGTAAGCCGGCTCCCTCCGCAGTATATCTTTCCCTAAACGGAAAAAAATTCGTACCGCCTTCCCGCATCTTTAACCAGATCTCCGGAAGGCGGTTTTTTTAAAAAACAAAGTTTATCTTCCCTGTATGCAATTAAAGCGCGTCGTAGTAACTGGCATGGGGGCCATCACGCCCATTGGAAACACGCTAAACGAGTACTGGGATAATTTGCTGGCCGGAGTATCGGGGGCAGACGCGATTACCCAATTCGATGCCTCTCGGTTTCGTACCAAATTTGCCTGCGAGATCAAGGGTTTCGATCCTACACAGTTTATGGATCGCAAAGAGGCGCGCAAGCTCGATCGGTTTACACAACTGGCATTGGTGGTCAGCGATCAGGCCATGCAACACGCCGGGTTGAACAAAGAAAATATTAATCCCGACCGAGTAGGAGTGGTCTTTGCCAGTGGTATCGGAGGGCTCACGACCTTTCAACACGAGGTAACCGATTTTGCAAAAGGAGACGGAACCCCTCGCTTTAATCCGTTCTTTATTCCTAAGATGATACTCGATATTGCCGCGGGGCAGATCAGTATGCGTCATAATCTGCGAGGTCCCAATTTTGCTGTAGTAAGTGCTTGTGCAAGCAGCACCAATGCGATCATGGATGCATTTAATTTGATCCGCTTGGGCAAGGCCGATATTATTTTGACCGGAGGGAGTGAATCGGTTATTAGCGAGGCTGGTGTAGGGGGGTTCAATGCCATGAAGGCCATGAGCGAGCGCAACGATGACCCCAAGACCGCCAGTCGTCCTTACGATAAAGACCGTGATGGTTTTGTAATGGGTGAGGCCACCGGTATGCTGGTATTAGAAGACCTCGATCATGCCCTTGCGCGCGGTGCAACCATTTATTGCGAAGTGGCCGGTTGCGGCGCTACGGCCGATGCCTATCATATTACCGCGCCGCATCCTGAAGGGCTCGGTGCCCGTAACGTCATGATGGCCGCCCTCGAAGATGCGGGCATGCGTGCCGACGAAGTTGATTACATTAATACGCACGGTACCTCTACCCCCATTGGCGACGGTGCCGAAGTAAAGGCCATTACCGCTGTATTTGGCGAGCATGCCTATCAGTTGAACATTAGTGCCACCAAGTCGATGACGGGGCATTGTCTGGGGGCCGCGGGAGTCATAGAAGCGATCGCCAGCATCAAAGCGGTTATGCACGATGTGGTGCCGCCCACCATCAATCATTTTACCGATGATCCAGAAATAGACCCTAAGCTGAATTTTACCTTTAACAAGGCACAGACCCGTACGGTGCGTGCAGCACTCAGCAACACCTTTGGGTTCGGAGGGCACAATGCCTGTGTGATCGTACGCAAATACAACGCTTAACTTGTTGCTCTCGTTCTTAAAACGGTTACTGGGTTTTTCTTCGACCGATTTTTCTAAAGAGCTTGCTCATTTGCTGGGGTATCATCCCGGCTCGTTGCATCTCTATATAACGGCACTCACTCACCGCTCGGTGAGCGAATCGACCGACGCCAACAACGAGCGCCTCGAATACTTGGGCGATGCCATATTAAGTGCCCTGGTGGCCGATTATCTTTTTAAACGCTATCCCTATCGGGGCGAGGGGTATCTTACCGAGATGCGCAGCAAGATGGTCAATCGTCAACAACTTAACGAGATCGCTCTTCGCATGGGGCTAAAGAAAATTACCCGTTACAACCGAACCGATTCTTCGCTTCGCATTAGCCATATTTTTGGAAACACCCTCGAGGCGCTCATTGGGGCGGTGTATTTGGATATTGGATACCGGCGTACCGAAAAATGGGTCCTAAAAAAGATCATTATGCCCCATATGTTCGTAGACGATCTCGAAACGCTCGAGATCAATCACAAGAATAAATTGTACGGATGGGCCAACCGCAACGGATCGGTATTGGAGTTCGAGACCATCGAAGAAAAAATGGAGAATGGGCGCAGACTGTTTACGGTGGCCGCACTGCTCAATGGCGAAAACCTGGCCATCGGAAAAGCATTCAATAAAAAAGATGCTTCGCAATTAGCGGCCCAGGCCGCAGTAGAGAAACTGGGCAATCGGCTTAACGATTCGGCCTGATCTCTTGGCAGAGTTCTATAAGCACCCCCTGGGTAGACTTGGGATGTAAAAAACAGATCAATTTATTATCGGCCCCTTTTTTGGGCTCTTGTTGCAGCAAGACGAAGCCTTCTGCTTCGAGTCGTTTCATTTCTGAATAAATATCATCGACCTCAAAGGCAACATGATGCAGTCCTTGCCCTTTTTTGGCAATGAATTTGGCAATGACCCCATCGGGGTCGGTACTTTCGAGGAGCTCTATTTTTTGGTGACCGGTCTTAAAAAATGCTGTATTTACCTTCTCAGTATCAACGAGTTCGGTCTTGTAGCAAGGGGTGTTGAGCAATTTTTCGTACAAGGGGATGGCCTCGGCTAGTGACGAAACTGCAATTCCGATGTGTTCAACTTTATTCATTATAGGCCTGGTAAGTGTGTAACAACTGTTATAATATGAAATTAGCACATTCAGATAGAACCTTTTGCGATAATTTCGCGTTTTATTCAGACAAAACAGTTAGAACCCCATGTTGCAGTTTCCTATTTACTTAGATCATAATGCCACGACTCCTTGTGACCCCCGCGTAGTGGAGGCCATGATACCTTATTTTACCAATAATTTCGGGAACGCGGCCAGCCGTAATCACTCGTTTGGCTGGCAAGCAGAAGAAGCTGTCGACTATGCCCGCGAGCAAGTAGCTAAATTGATCGGTGCCGATCCTAAAGAGATCATCTTTACCTCGGGCGCTACCGAAGGCGATAACCTGGGCATTAAAGGGGTTTTTGAAATGTATGCCAGCAAGGGCAATCACATTATTACCTGCAATATTGAACATAAGGCCGTGCTCGACACCTGTCGTCACCTCGAAAAAGAAGGGGCCGAAATAACGTATCTCGACGTTAAGCCCAACGGACTTATCGATCTGAGCGAACTCGAAGCGGCCATTAAGCCCACCACCATTCTGATCGCCATTATGTATGCCAATAACGAAATTGGCACGGTAATGCCAATGCGCGAGATTAGTGCCATTGCCCGCAAGCATGGGGTATTGGTCTTTTCAGATGGTGTGCAGGCGGTCGGAAAAATTCCGGTCGATGTAAACAAAGATGGAATAGACCTGATGGCCTTTACCGCGCATAAGATGTATGGTCCTAAAGGAGTGGGTGCGCTCTACGTGCGTCGCAAGAATCCCCGCGTAAAAGTAACGGCGCAGATCGATGGCGGCGGTCACGAACGAGGCATGCGCAGCGGAACGCTGAATGTACCCGGTATCGTTGGATTCGGTAAGGCTTGCGAGATCTGCATGAACGAGATGGAATCCGATACAGCCCGCATAATTAAACTGCGCGATAAATTAGAGCAATCGCTTTTAAAAGTCGAAGAGTCCTATTTGAATGGCGACAAAGAACATCGTTTGCCCCACGTATCGAATATCTCTTTTAAATATGTAGAAGGAGAGGGTTTGATGATGGGCTTTAACAAAAACATCGCGCTGTCTTCGGGATCGGCTTGTACCTCTGCTTCGTTAGAGCCCTCGTATGTGCTAAAGGCCCTTGGCTTGGGCGACGACCTGGCACACAGCTCACTTCGTTTTGGACTAGGACGCTATACCACCGAAGAGCAGATCGATTATACCATCGAGCAAGTGACCAACACGGTCAACAAGCTGCGCGATATGAGCCCACTGTGGGAGATGTTCAAAGAGGGCATCGATCTAAGCACCATCGAATGGGCACATCATTGATTTTTTTTAATTTTATACCGCAATAATTTATTTACTATGGCCTATTCAGAAAAAGTAATCGACCACTACCAGCACCCTAAGAATGTAGGTACCCTCGACAAAAGTAAAAGCAGTGTGGGTACCGGACTGGTCGGCGCCCCCGAGTGTGGCGACGTCATGCGTTTGCAAATTGAAGTAGACGATGCTACCGGGGTTATTAAAGACGCCAAGTTCAAGACCTTTGGATGCGGTTCTGCCATTGCTTCTTCTTCGCTGGCTACCGAGTGGTTAAAAGGAAAGACGGTCGATGAGGCGGTCAAGATCGATAATATGACCATTGTCGAAGAACTCAACCTGCCTCCTGTAAAGATCCACTGTTCGGTATTGGCCGAAGACGCCGTAAAAGCCGCTATTAACGATTATCGTAAAAAGAACGGACTCGAAGAGTTGCAGTTCGAAGAAAAAGGAGTTCACTAAGAAACTATGGCTGCCGAGACCGCTACACTTGCTGCCCCCGCTCAAATGGCCAATGTTATTTACGTGAGTGACAAGGCCCGCGAAAAAGTATTGCAATTACTTAGCGATGCCGGAGTGGCAACAGATACATCTTATTTTTTACGGGTGAGTGTAGTGGGGGGTGGTTGCTCGGGATTGAGTTACAAGCTTGATTTCGATAACGAAAAAAAACCCATGGATCAAGAATTCGAAGACAACGGGATCAAGGTTGTGACCGATCTTAAAAGTTTTCTTTACTTGGTCAACACCACGCTCGATTTTTCGGATGGCCTTAATGGAAAAGGATTTTATTTCAGCAATCCTAACGCCAGTCGCACCTGTGGTTGTGGCGAAAGCTTTGCCGTTTAAAGCATAAACTCTTGTAAAAAGGCTGTTCTCTTATTGAGGCAGCCTTTTTTGTTGCCCTTTACTTAGTACTTTAGCAGCATGTGGCCCCTTTGCAAAAAGGAATTAAGACAATTTTTTGGCAGCCTGACCGGCTATATGGCAGTGGCTGTTTTTTTGATCGCGGCCGGCTTGGTCTTATTCGTGTTCGAAGACAATATTCTCGATTTTGGATATGCGACCCTTGAGCGTTTCTTTTTGCTTGCTCCCTGGTTGTTGCTGCTGTTAATTCCGGCCATTACCATGCGCAGCTTTGCCGAAGAGTTCCGCACCGGCACCTACGAACTGCTGGCTACACAGCCCCTATCGAAAACGCAGCTGGTAGCCGGCAAATATTTTGGAGCCTTACTGGTGGTAGTGGTGGCGCTCTTGCCCACCTTGCTCTATGGTATTGCGGTTGAATCGCTGTCGGCCGGCGAAGGGCTCGATAAGGGAGCGACGCTGAGTTCTTATCTGGGTCTGTTGCTACTCGCTGCTGTATTTACCATGATCGGATTGTATTGCAGCAGTCTTACTACCAATACGGTCGTGGCTTTTTTAGCGGCCCTGGTTCTTTGCGCCTTGCTTTATTACGGGTTTGCAGCCATTAGCCGACTACCGGTGCTTACGGGCGGGGCTGATTATTGGATGGAGTGGTTGGGTATCGATCAGCATTATCAAAGTATTAGTCGCGGGTTAATCGATAGTCGGGATGTTATTTATTTCTTTAGCCTGGTCTTGCTCTTCTTTGTATTGACCATTCGTAATCTCTTACAGCGCTAAGATGAAAGGACTTTTGCATATCATCCTTAAACACCGCTATGGAGTACCTTTTGCGTTGCTGCTTTTTGTAGTCGTCAATGTAGGGGCAGGTTTTGTGCCCTTACGATTCGATCTGACCAGCGAGAAGCGTTACACCGTAAGCCCAGCAACGGTGTCATTGCTACGCGAACTTTCTGCTCCGCTCGAGGTAACGGTTTTTCTAACGGGCGAGTTTCCCGCTGGGTTTAGAAAGCTGCAAGCCTCTACGCAACAACTACTCTCGCTCTTTAAACAACTGCAACCCGCACAGTTTCGCTATCAATTCTTATCGCCGGGCTCGTCCTCTCCCAATGGAAAATCGTGGGGTGATTCCCTTCTTGATCGAGGCGCCCTCAACATAAATCTTACCGTACAAAAAGAAGCGGGTCAATCTAGCAATATTATTTTTCCGGTTGCCTTGGTCAGTTATGGGGGGCAGTCACAATTGATCAGTTTGTTTCCGGGGGCCAGTCGCTCTATTTCTCAAACAGAGTTAAATACCGCCGAAGCCTTGTTGGAATATCAATTTGTAAGTGCCATCGAAAAATTGTTACATACCACTAAGCCCGGTATTGCTTACGAAACCGGTCATGGAGAGCCCGTCGACGAAAGCACTTATCAGCTTCGTATGGCACTGCAAGGCGACTACGAATTGCGTACCCTCGATCTAACGCGACAGCCAGCCGTACCCCAGGGGGTCGATCTGTTACTGATCGTTAAGCCCACGCTGGCTTTTGCTGAGTCGGAGAAGTTTAAGCTCGATCAGTTTGTAATGCGGGGAGGTAAACTGCTTTGCTTTATCGATAATCTCTATGCCGAGATGGATAGCTTTGCGCGCAAGCCCGATCTGGTAGCTTTTGACAGAGGGCTACAACTCGACGATCTATTCTTTCGCTACGGGGCGCGTATCAACACCGATCTGTTAATGGACCTGCGCTGTGAATTTACCTATGTACAAGTTGGTGGCACAGCGACTCAACCTCAAAATGAGTTTTTACCGTGGAATTATTTTCCGTTGCTGTCGGCGGCCGAGGGCAAGCTTCGCACCCCCGGTTATATCGGTACGCGGTTTGCTCATTCTATCGATACCATAGCCGTGCCCGGTATTAAAAAATATCCGTTGCTCATTAGTAGCGAGCGGGCCCGCACCATTAGCACCCCTGCGCTGGTGTCGTTGAATGAGAATAGTACAGTGCCCGATAATGCTCTTTTCGATCGTGCCGCTGTTCCTGCTGCTGTCTTGCTCGAAGGGTCGTTTCCATCGCTCTTTAAGAATCGGGCTTCGCTTGCTCAGTTGGATGCCTGGAAGGCCAGCGGACAAACCTTTCGTACCGCTTCTGAAAAAACCGCCATGATCGTGGTGGCCGACGGAGACGTTGTGTTGAACGAATATATTCCGCTGCTCGATGCATCGGGGCAGATCGATTCTAGGGGTGGCATGGAGCCGGTAGAAATGGGATGGAATAAGTACACGCGCTTCGAGACGCTTACCCAGGGCCCGGCCGGTAAATATTTTATACCCGTGGCTAACCGCGAATTTCTATTAGGCGCGGTGGAGTACCTGGTTAGTGATCCGGCCTTGGCCGAGATTCGAAGTAAAGAGTTGGTGCTACGCTTACTCGATGGCCCGCTGGTCAAGGAACAAAAACTGCGCTGGCAGCTCCTTTGCATTGGCTTGCCCCTGCTGCTGCTTGCCCTGGGTGGAGCAGTTTACCAGTGGTGGCGAAAACAATCTTACGCAGGCTAGGGGTCGTATCTTTGCCCTTTATCTTTTTTATGAATGTAGATCAGCTCACCTACCTGGTGTTTGGCTTTGTATTAGTCGTGGCCCTCGCGTTCGATCTGGGGCTGATGAGTAAAAAGGACCGCACCGTTACCATTCGACAGGCCCTGCATCAAACTTTTTTTTGGGTATCGCTGGCGCTGGCCTTTTTTGTATTTGTATGGATAGAGAAAGGGCAGCAGGTAGCGCTTGAGTATCTCAGCGCCTACCTGATGGAGTGGAGTTTGAGTATCGATAACATTTTTGTATTCATATTGATCTTTTCGGCTTTTTCGGTCAAAGAAAAAAATTACGGAAGGGTGCTGCTTATTGGCATTTTAATGGCCATCGTTTTTCGGATCATTTTTATAACCGTGGGTGTGGCCTTGGTCGATCGCTTTCATTGGATACTTTACCTATTTGGGGTCTTTTTGGTGTATACGGGCTATTCGATGTTCATGGCCAACGAAGAAGAGGAGTTCAATCCGCAGCAAAGCAAGGTCTATCTCTTCTTAAAAAAATTTTTACCACTGGCGCCCCACGACGGGGGCGGACGCTTTATGATCAAAGAGAATGGTCGCCCCGTCTATACGACCTTGTTTGTGGTGGTCATAATGCTGGCGGCCATCGATATCGTCTTTGCCCTTGATTCTATTCCGGCTGTGATGGGCATTTCCAGAGACCGCTTGGTTATTTATACCTCTAATATCTTTGCCTTGCTGGGTCTTCGGTCGCTTTTCTTTTTGCTGCGTGGCGCGGTCAGCCGCTTCGATTATTTGCAACAGGGTATTGCCATCGTACTGGTTTTTATTGGCATCAAGATGCTGGGCGAACATTGGATCAATCTGTGGGTCAGTAAGCCGGTACAGGTAATGATCTCGTTGGGGGTCATTGCCCTTTGTCTTTCGGGGTCCATCTTCTATTCGATCTTTATGCAAAAGCAGGGCTTGCCTCCCGATCAACCTGATCAATCCATACAATAACACGCTTGGTCTATACTGTAGTTGATATTGCGGCGATACTGGCCTCCGATTCGAAGGTGGTCAATGATCATGTGGTAGAGCATTTGCTACTCGACAGCCGAAAGGCGTTCTTGCCGGCCACCTCTTTATTTTTTGCCTTGGTCTCTGCGCGTCGTAATGGGCATGATTTTATCGGGGAGCTCTATCAAAAAGGGGTCAGAAGTTTTGTCGTAAGCCAGCCTGTAGAAGCAGGGGTGTTTTGCGACGCCAATTTTATTCGGGTGCCCGATACAGTAGCGGCGCTGCAACGACTAGCGGCCTATCATCGCGATCGCTTTTCTATTCCTGTAATCGGCATTACCGGCAGTAATGGAAAAACGATCGTAAAGGAGTGGCTTTTTCAATTATTGCAACCCGATTATACTATTGTGCGTAGCCCCAAAAGTTATAATTCGCAGATCGGTGTACCCCTGAGTATCTGGCAACTGAGATCGCATCATACACTGGCCCTATTCGAAGCCGGTATTTCACTACCCGGCGAAATGCAAAAGCTGGCTGCTATTATAAAGCCCACCATTGGCGTATTTACAACCATTGGTGATGCACACAGTGAGGGTTTTGAGTCACAAGCCGAAAAAGAAAAAGAGAAAAGAAAACTTTTTGCTGCGGCGGTGCTACCCCGGCCGCTCGAGGTGCTCACTACAAAGGCGACCACTTTTGGAACAGCGATCAAGGCCCGGTTAACTTCGCAGCCATCGGTCACATCGCTGGGAGATACGACTGCCGACGTGCTGCAAATAGAGATCCCTTTTTCCGATCAGGCTTCTATTCAAAATGCGGTGCGCTGTTGGGAGCTATTACTGCATTTAGGATATCAGCCGGGTGTTATTGCCGAGCGCATGCGACAACTAACGTCGGTCGATATGCGGCTTACCCTCAAAAAGGGTATTCATCAATGTATGTTGGTTAATGATAGTTATAGTGCCGACAATAGTTCTTTACAAATTGCGCTCGATTTTTTGAGTCAACAAGCCGGCGCTCTTCGAAAGACCGTTATCTTATCTGATTTCTTGCAGCAAACCGAGGCCGATACGCATTTATATGAGCAGGTATTCGAAAGTTTACAAAAAAGGAATGTGCGTCGTTTGATCGCTATTGGTCCTCGTATAGGCCAGGCCGTAGCAAAGGCGAATCTTTTGTACGAAGTCAAGACCTTTTCTTCTACCGAAGCGTTTTTGCGAACTGATCTTCGGCAAGAATTTTCTAAAGAGGCCATTTTAATAAAAGGCGCTAGGCCTTTTGCTTTTGAGCGGATCGTTCAGGCGCTCGAGCAGCAGGTACATGAATCGCGGCTAGAGATAGATCTGGCAGCCCTGCTACATAATTTGCATCAATACCAGCACCGACTGGGTTCTAGCACACGTATTATGGCTATGGTAAAGGCCTTTGCCTATGGCAGCGGTGCGGCCGAAGTAGCCTCGCTTTTGCAGTTTCATAAAGTAGATTACTTGGGTGTAGCCTATGCCGATGAGGGCGTTGCCCTGCGAAAGGCCGGCATCACCATTCCTATTATGGTCATGAATCCCGAAGAAGCCGCATTCGAAGTTTTACTGGCCAATCGATTAGAACCGGTAATTTACTCGATGGCCATGCTTTGTCAGTTGGATGAGTGGTTACAAAAGGAACTGATTAGCGGATACCCGATTCATCTAGAGATTGATACCGGGCTTCACCGGCTGGGTCTGGAGCATGAGCGAGCAGAAGAATGGATAAAACAAGTGGTAAAGACAAGTTCATTTACTGTTCAAAGTATTTTTTCTCATTTGGCGGCCAGCGAAGATCCGCAGCAAGACGAGTTTACACTCATGCAGTACGATCGCTTTATTCGAACGGCCGTAGTGGTCGAACAACAGCTCGGCTATACCCTTGTTAAGCATATTGCTAATTCGGCGGCTGCAATTCGGCTTTCAAAACTTAAACTCGATATGGTGCGATTAGGAATCGGACTGTATGGGGTAGAGACCACTCCCGGTCTTTCGCTGTTACCGGTGGCCACCTTGCGTTCTTCGATCGCACAAGTACGAACGCTGAATGCCGGAGAGACCATTAGTTACAATCGACGTACCACGCTGATGCGAACCTCGCGTATTGCCACGGTGAGACTGGGCTATGCCGATGGCTATCCCCGCGCGTTGGGCAATGGGGTAGGAAAAGTGCTGGTAGGGGGGCAACTCGTTTCTATTGTAGGAAGCATCTGTATGGATATGTTCATGATCGATGTAACCGATGTTAGCGACGTACGCGAGGGCGACGAAGTAATCTTGTTCGGATCTGCTTTGCCCGTACAGCAAGTGGCTACCTGGGCAACCACGATTCCCTACGAAATATTGACGGGCATTTCGGAGCGCGTTAAGCGCGTTTACTTTGAGTAGCAATAAACCTTTTACATGGTTTCGGTAGTATCCGAAACAGGGCGATCGGTAACACCGGTAGCACTCGCTGTAACCTGGGGTTTGTCGAGTAATCTTTTTTGAAATAACAACAGCGTTATTACACCTACCGAAATAGAGGCATCTGCAATATTAAAGATCGGGCTAAAGAATTCGAAAGGTTGTCCACCAATAACCGGGATCCACTCGGGCAGAATGCCATTGACCATTGGAAAGTAAAGCAT
Source organism: Sphingomonadales bacterium (assembly GCA_016872155.1). Classification (GTDB taxonomy): domain Bacteria; phylum Bacteroidota; class Bacteroidia; order Chitinophagales; family Chitinophagaceae; genus JJ008. The sequence continues at coordinate 14,851 of VHBB01000005.1, read as the reverse complement.
ATCGACAACACTGCCATGTAAAAAAGAACCATATCCTTTTTCGGAGAATTCAGCTACACCCAAGTAGCCAACATAGTCGTTGAGTACAGAACTAAAATGAAGACCCTTATCGAAGATCATACCATAGAACATACTGTCAATAAGATTACCAGCTGCACCTGCATAGATGAGTGCTGCACAGATCAGAAACCCTTTGCTATAGTTTTCTCTAATTAGTTTAAGCAGATACCAGGTACCGCCTACCACAGCGGCCAGCCTAAAAAGAGTAAGAATAACCTTGCCCGTTTCGTTGCCCAATTGCCATCCCCAGGCCATGCCTGAGTTCTCTATAAAATGCAGTCGAAACCAATCTTGTCCAAAGACACGCAGCACTTCGCCGGTAGGGTAGGTGGTCTTGATCCAAATCTTTAGCGCCTGGTCGGCCACCAGAATTAGCAGGATCAAAAAGAAGAGTTGAGATTTTTTCATAGCGATCAGATCTTTCCAACCATGTTTTCGGGCCGTACCCACTGGTCGAACTGCTCAGCGGTTACATAGCCCAGCTTGATGGCCATTTCTTTTAAAGTGGTGCCTTGCTTGTGTGCTTTTTGCGCGATCTCGGCGGCCTTGTAGTATCCAATCTTGGTGTTCAGCGCCGTAACGAGCATAAGCGAATTATCTACGTGTTTTTTAATGTTGGCTTTAATAGGTTCAATACCCACTGCGCATTTATCGTTAAATGAAACACATCCGTCGCCGATCAGTCGGGCGCTGTGCAAGAAGTTATAGATCATGACCGGTTTAAAAACGTTTAGCTCAAAATGGCCGGAGGCGCCCCCAATATTAATGGCCACATCGTTGCCGAGAACTTGTGCAGCGATCATGGTGAGGGCTTCGCATTGCGTCGGATTGACCTTGCCGGGCATTATAGACGAGCCAGGCTCGTTATCGGGAATAAAGATCTCTCCAATGCCACTGCGAGGGCCAGAAGAAAGCATACGAATATCGTTGGCGATCTTCATTAGACTAACGGCTACGGTCTTGAGCGCACCGTGCGCCTCTACGATGGCATCGTGTGCCGCCAGTGCTTCGAATTTATTCGGAGCCGTTACAAAAGGGAGTCCGGTTAATTGAGCAATATGTTTGGCCACCTTCTTATCGTATCCCGGAGGGGTGTTGATGCCCGTTCCTACGGCGGTACCGCCAAGGGCTAGCTCTTGTAAGTGTCCTAATGTACTCTTTATGGCTCTGATGCCATGATCGAGTTGGGCCACATAGCCGCTAAACTCTTGTCCCAGCGTAAGTGGAGTGGCATCCATAAAATGTGTTCTGCCGATCTTTACCACTTTTTTAAAGGCCTTCGTTTTTTGAGCCAGTGTGTTACGAAGTTTAGTAAGTCCGGGCAACGTGGTCTCTACTAAAATGGTGTAGGCCGCAATATGCATGGCCGTAGGAAACGTATCGTTAGAGGATTGTGATTTATTGACATCATCATTGGGATGCAGAAATTTTTCTTTGTCGGTAAGTTTTCCCCCTTTTAATACATGCCCTCGGTAGGCGATCACCTCATTTACATTCATATTGCTTTGCGTGCCGCTACCGGTCTGCCAAACGACCAACGGAAAGCTGTCGTTGAGCTGGCCCTTAAGAATTTCATCACAGACCCTTCCGATCAAACTGGCTTTAGCGGCCGGAAGCACACCGGCTTCTTTATTGGTAAGGGCCGCTGCTTTTTTTAAATAGGCAAACGCGCGGATAATTTCTTTGGGCATCCGGTTGATGTCTTGCGCGATCTTAAAGTTATCGATGCTGCGCTGGGTCTGCGCCCCATAGTACGCATCGATAGGCACTTTAACTTCGCCCATCGTGTCTTTCTCTATTCTGTATTCCATATTTTATCGTTAAGCGCCGGTAAAGCGGTTATTGAAAATTGGGTTTTCTTTTTTCTAAAAAGGCGCTCACGCCTTCTTTCATCTCTGCGGTACCAAAGCATTCTCCGAACAGACGTACTTCTTCTAGATATGCCTCGGCTCCTTTTTCGTAATGTGCGTTGACCGCTGCAATAACGCTGGCCACTGCACCGGGTCCTTTACTTACGATCGCCACCAATAGCTGTTTTGTTTTTTCGATCAACTCTTCTGCAGGGCAAACATAATTGACCAATCCCCATTGTAGCGCGTCGGGGGCGCTCAGCATGTTTCCGCTCATCATCAACTCGAGGGCTTTTCCTTTACCGACCAGTTGTGTGAGTCGCTGTGTACCTCCGTACCCGGGAATCAATCCGAGATTTACCTCGGGTTGGCCGAATTTAGCTTGCTCGGCAGCTAGTCGAATATGACAGGCCATGGCCAGTTCGCATCCGCCCCCCAGGGCAAAGCCATTTACGGCGGCTATAAAGGGTTTGCTATTCTTTTCTATGCGTTCAAAAATAAGTTGACCCCGTCTGGCCAGTTGTGTGGCCTGTTGCTGATCGAGAGTGGTAAACTCACTTATATCGGCACCGGCTACAAAGGCTTTAGCCCCCGCTCCGGTTATGATAACAGCTCTGATGTTTTTATCGGCATCTATAACATCGAGCACCTTTTCGAGCTCTTCGAATACACTGCGGTTAAGCGCGTTCATTTTATCGGGGCGGTTAACGGTAATCGTCAACAGACCCTCTTGCAAAGAGACAAGGAGTGTAGTAAGCGAAGAAAGAGAAGTAAGTTCCATGGGTTACTAGCTTAACGTCGGTGAGTGGCCACCCAATTTTTAATATAATCAGCGATCTCGCTGGTGGGCGTACCCGGGTGAAAGATCTGCCCCACGCCCAGCGTTTGCAAGCCGGCAATGTCCTCTTCGGGAATAATACCGCCACCGGTCAGCAGCACATCATCGATTCCTTTGTCTTTCATCAAGTGAATGATCTTTGGAAAGACCGTGTTATGGGCACCCGATAAAATAGAGATTCCAATGGCATCGACATCTTCTTGCAGTGCTGTATTGACGACCATCTCTGGAGTTTGACGAAGCCCGGTGTAAATGACCTCCATGCCGGCATCGCGAAGGGCCGTTGCAATAACTTTTGCACCCCGGTCATGACCATCGAGTCCAACTTTGGCAACCAGTATGCGTACGGGTCTTGGGGTGGCTTGCATCTTACATGCAAAATTAAGCCATTTCAGGGCAATAGGGTCAGCGCGTAGGCAATGCGTCGGGCGGTGGTAGCAGGCCCCAATACAGTAGCGATATCAAAGACGCCGGGACCAAATTTGCCACCGACCAGCATAATCCGAAAGGGGAGTAACAGTTCGCCGGCCTTTAGTTGCAGCGAAGCGGCTTTTTCTTTAAATAGCTGCTCTTGCGCGGCGGCATCTCCCAACGGCGCATGTTGATATTGATCGGCCAGCCATTCGAAGAACGCTCTTTTTTCGGCAGACCATTTACCCGTAATGGCCGCTGTATCTACTTGCAGCGGGTCAGTAAAAAAGAAACCGGCTTGCTCTTTTATGTCCATAAGCAGGGTGCAGCGGTCTTTTACCAATTCTATAACCTGGCAAAGTTTTTTGCGCTCCTCTGCAGTGGCGGGTTGCGAAAACAGCCGTTGCTCAAATTCAGGCAGCAATCGATCGACACTGCTTTTTTTGATCCATTCGTGGTTGAACCATTTAGCTTTTTCGTAATCGAAGCGAGCACCCGCGCTATGTATACGTTCGATCGAAAACGCATCTATAAGTTCTTGTAGCGAAAAGATCTCTTTCTCGGACCCATCATTCCAACCCAGTAGCGCCAGTAAATTGAGGAATGCTTCGGGTAAGAATCCTTTTTCTTTAAATCCCTCGGTAATCTCTTTGCTGGCGGGGTCTGTCCAGTTCATGGCAAAGACCGGAAAACCATACTTGGCACCATCTCTTTTACTGAGTTTTCCGTTCGGCCCGAGAATCAGTGGCAGGTGTGCCCACTGTGGCATCTGGACCAACCCAAAAAGATATTTCCAAAGCAAGATATGCACCGGCGCAGAGGGCAGCCACTCCTCACCCCGAAAGGCATGCGTTATTTGCATATGATAATCGTCTACGACCACCGCTAAGTGATAGGTGGGCATGCCATCGGCCTTAAGTAAGACCTTATCGTCGAGGGTCGACGTATCGAAACTTACCTCTCCTCTGATTAGATCGGTGAAACGCAGCGTGTCTTGCTCAGGCATCTTGATGCGGACGACATACGGAGTACCGGCTTCGAGTAATTCGTTTGTCTTTGCTGCACCCAGGGCCAGCGAGTTACGAAGTTGCATGCGCACCTGGCGATCGTATTGCGGAGAGGGGTTTGCCGGAGTCGCTAACTCGGCTCGCATTTTTTCAAGCTCCTCGGGCGTGTCAAAGGCGTAGTAGGCTAACCCTTTTTCGATTAGGGTGTCGGCATATTTTTTATAGAGCGATTTTCTTTCGCTTTGTCTGTAGGGTCCTAATGAACCTCCGTGTTGTACGCTCTCGTCGGGTTCCAGCCCACACCAGCGAAGACAGTCAAATAAATAGTCTTCGGCCCCGGGAACATAACGACGTTGGTCGGTATCCTCAATTCTTACGACAAAGGTACCCTTGTGTTTTTTTGCAAAAAGATAATTGAATAGTACGGTCCTTACACCGCCCAGGTGAAGCCCACCGGTGGGGCTGGGCGCAAACCGAACTCTAACCTTTTTTTCCATAGCGGCAAAGATAAACTAACCGGCTGCAAACACTATAGACTTTTGTGCCACTATCTTTGCCCTCGATGCGTTTCTATTTTTACCAGACTCCTGCCTGGCTTCGGTGGTGCTACGCTGAGCGCACCTGGCGCATCGATACGAACGATCCTGTTCTGTATCTAACATTTGATGATGGTCCGCATCCTACCGTAACGCCCTTTGTACTCGATGTACTGGCCCGCTACAATTGCAAGGCCACTTTTTTTTGTATTGGGCAAAATGTACTTCGTTATCCCGCACTCTACCAGCGAATCCTCGACGAAGGTCATCGCGTAGGTAATCATACTCACCGGCACTTGAATGGATGGAAAACATCCGATGCTGCGTACTTGGCCGATGTGCAAGAGGCGGCACGCTGTATCTCGAGTAATTTATTTCGTCCTCCTTATGGAAAAATTACCTCGGCGCAGGCCCGGGCCGTGCGCTCGACCCTTGCCGGTAAGGGTCGCCTTGTAATGTGGGATGTGCTCAGCGGTGATTTTGATACCCGTCTTAGCGGCGAGGAATGTTTTACTATTTGTAAAAAAAGACTAAGGCCAGGCTCCATCATCGTTTTACACGATAGTGAAAAAGCCTGGCCTCGTTTATCGGTAGTCTTACCGCTATTGATCAAATTTGCTCTTGTCGAGGGGTATGTACTTAAGGCAATGTAATAACGTAGGTAACTCCGTTAATGACCACTACCGCTCTGTTATCACACTCGCCATTTCCATAATTGATAACCCCTTGCCAACGTTCACCGCTGGTCGTATTCTCTCGTACGGTGCGCACGGTTCCTTTAACGATCCACCTGCAATTCATTTTCTTGATCAGCGGTTCTACGATGGTAGAATTCCAAAAAATAGTAGTGGTATCTCTGCGCACTTGCCCGCGGGCAGCACCCGTCGTAGAGAAGACATCGTCCATGGGTGCCGCAGGGGTAAGTGCGCCCTCTATTTGGGTACGCACTTTTTCGCCATTCCATAGGGTAAAGTTGCCATTGGGACGAATAAGTTTTCCATTGATCACATTGGTCTGGTAGCGGGGTCGAGTGGGTATTTCGGTTGTATTTTTTATTCGGTATGCGCCTTCTATTTTGATACTGTCTTGATAGTAATTATCGAAAGTAGTTTCTACAACCGCGCCTGGCAGTAATAGACGGTTTGTGTATACATGAATAATCTTTCCTTTTCTAAATGTTCCATCCCGACCCACGCATCCCGCACCAAAATCAAGCACTACGCGCACGGGGAACGGAGCCGGGGGATTATTACGGGTAACGGTTACCGTGGGGCAGGCGGTGAGTCTTCCGAAAATGCCAGTTCCACCCATGGCCACTTCTTCGTTTACTCCCATGGCATCATCAAAAATTCCATCGTAAATGATCTCTGCCTCGCTATCGGATTCACCGACCATTCGAGAGGCCATCGCTTCTTTTTCTTCGGCAGGATCGGGGGTTTGCTGTTCCTTTTGGCAAGCTACCAGATTTAGGGTGATGGCCAAGGCAAAAAAGGCCATTAGCTGAAGTACATTCTTGGTTTTCATGTTTTTGCTGTTTTGCGTAGTGAAGGTACTTTTCTTTGACCGCAATCAATAGTGAAAGTTTAACGAGTGGTTTTTTTTACGGAGTTTTGTCTTTTTCTAGCTATGTTTTTTATTGATACGCATGCCCATTTATATCTGTCTGATTTTGAGCAGGATCGGTCAGCCATGCTCGAGGCCGCGCAAAAGGCCGGGGTCGAGCAGATCTTGCTACCGGCCATCGATTCAGAGACCCATGCGGCCCTGGTGGCCATGGAAGAACAATTTGCGCAATGCCGGGCCATGATGGGAGTGCATCCCTGTTCCGTTAAAACAGACCATCAAAGCGAATTATCGATTGCCCGTGATTGGTGGAGTCAAAGAGATTTTATTGCGGTGGGGGAGATCGGTTTGGATTTTTATTGGGATAAGACCTTTGTCGATCAGCAATACGAGGCCTTTCGGGTGCAAATTGAGTGGGCGCTCGAAAAAAAAGTGCCGGTGGTGATCCACTCGCGCAATGCTTGTTTAGAATGTGTACAAGTGATCAAAGAGTATAAGGGTAGGGGACTCACCGGCGTGTTTCACTGTTTTTCGGGCAGTGCCGAGGAGGCCCGCGAGATTATCAAACTTGGATTTTATTTGGGAATTGGCGGGGTACTTACCTATAAAAATGCAGGGCTTGGTGCGGTGCTGGCCGATGTTCCTCTCCAGCATATTATACTCGAGACAGATGCTCCGTATCTGACGCCGGTGCCTTTTCGCGGTAAACGCAACGAGTCGTCTTATGTGCGATTAGTGGCCGAAAAGCTTGCCGAGGTAAAAACAATTACGATCGAACAGGTTGCGCAGGTAACGACACAAAATGCACACGCTCTTTTTAATCTTTGATCTTAGGTTTTTTCTTGCTTTTTAGTAGAGCTGGAACACTGGCACATGCACCCGTATTGGTGTTAGACTTACTGGATGAAGATCTTGTTTGACCCGCTATGTAGCGCCGGTTCAAGTAATGGGGTAGTTAGAAAAGAAAACTGGTCTACTCCTATGTTGATTAAGATCGAGGCATCTATAATTCAGCAAGAGGAAGAAATTTTGTATCGAACCCTGCTTGGGATGGACGAAACCGAGTTTCGCTTACTCTCCGGTTCCGGGGGTTAAAAATTGGTCTGCGATATTTTTAATCATAGTGATATCGTATTATTCTATCGGCTTGTAGTCTTTGAATAGTGGCGGTCTGTTGCTCTCCACATAGTTGCGATATGCGGCCCAGCTGCCGGCAAAGAATTCATTGATCTCTTTAACAATGGCACTTACGGCTGCCTCTGCGTTGGCGATCAACTGCATCTCGGCACTGCCGGGTGCGGCAGCTTTGGCGGTGATGGCTTGTTGTGCACCCCGAAGCTGCGATAGTACAGTTACCAAAAATGGATTTCGCGAGAGCCCTTGCTTCTCTTCGGTTGGACCCGAGATCTTATCTCTGATCTTTTTGATCTGGTCTTGTATATTCTTGGTGAGTTTGCTCAGGGAGTCGGTCGCTTTTTTGTCGCCGCCTTTTAATTGTGCATTGATCTTGGTGCACACTTCTTCTGCTTCGGTCAAGCGCTCCATGGCTTTGGAGAGTTTTTCAGCTGACTGCTGCATTTGCTCCAGTGCTTTTTTCTGTGCCAGTTTAATTTCGTTCTTATTGCCGATGCGTGGGTCATCGCTAATGCTTACCAGGGTAGAGTCGCTATTTGCTCCATAAGTGAGTACCACTTTGTATTGACCGGGTAGTGCAGGTAATCCACCGGGTTCGGCACCGCCTCTGCCCATGCCAAAGCGGCCTCCTCCACCTTCGCCACCTTCTCCACCACCACCGCCGGGTTGACGATAGCCTTTTTCTTCCATGCCCCAATAGCGACGATTAAATCCACTATCTACCGCCCAGCGAAGGGAGCGAATTTGCGTACCAGACTCGTTAAAAATTTTGACGGCTACAGAGTCAATGCTTGCCTTTGTTGCACTCGACGTTGCCGGGCGAATCAAAAACGAAATAGCAGCACCTCTGTTTCTGTTTTGTCCTTCGTAAAGGCCCCACGTACTCCACTCATAACCGGTAGCCGGACGATACTGCGCTTGTACGCCTCCAGGACTATCGAATACCATTAACGAAGAGGTGTTTGCTGTGGCCATTCGCGTGTTCGCGGCTAATTTGCGAAGCGGGCGAATGTCATCGAGTACCCAAAGAGAACGACCAAAGGTGGCAATCACCAGGTCGGCTTCTCTTTCTTGTATGGCCAGGTCGTAGGTAGAGACAGAGGGATATCCATTTTTCCATTGTGCCCAGTTATTACCATTGTCGATGCTGACCCAAAGTCCATGTTCGGTTCCTGCAAAAAGTAACGAAGGCTCAGTTGGATCTTGTAGTAGGCAAAGGGCATATCCTTTTACTTTATTTTCATCGAGTAATCGTTTCCAGGTTTTTCCATAGTCGGTCGTTCTAAAAATATAAGGCTTGCCATCTCCTCTTCGATAATCGTTGGCTACTACAAATGCCTCTGCCGCATTGTGGGGAGAGGCTACTACTTGCGGTATCCAGCAACCGGCAGGAAGTCCGGGAATCTTTCCCTGAAAACTGATCCAGGTGGCACCACCATCGCGCGTGAGTTGCACATTGCCATCATCGGTGCCGATCCACAGTGTTCCTTTTTCTTTTCTCGACGGAGAAATGCTGAGAATAGTGCAATGCGTTTCTGCACCGGTAATGTCGAGTGTGAGTCCGCCAGTATTTTGAAAGGCAGCTATCTTGGCCGTATCGTTGGTGGTAAGATCGGGAGAGATGGTTTGCCAGCTAAGACCTTTGTCGGTGCTCTTATGAACAAACTGACTGCCGTAGTAAATGGTCTTGGCATCGAAGGGGTCTTGTGCCATGGGCGAGTTCCAATTAAATCGTTGCAGCAACTTTGGATCGAGAGTGGGTGGTTTGATGTACCAAGATTCACCGGTCTTCCAATTTCTTTTTCCGAGGGCACCACCCTGACTTTCGCTATACACCCAACTGGCATCTTCGGCATCGGGCATTACATCGAAGCCGTCGCCGCCACCCACATTGTTCCAATAGTAGTTACGAATACCTCCATTGGTCCACGTGTAAGCAGGGCCATGCCAGCTACCATTGTCTTGCATGCCGCCCATTACATTATAGGGAAATTCGTTATCAACGTTTACATGATAAAATTGTCCGACCGGTATCTTTTCGTCGAAGATCCAGGTCTTGCCTCTGTCGCGCGAGATGCCGATACCACCATCATTACCTTCTATGATCAGATTCGGATCTTCGGGATGGATCCACCAGGCATGGTGATCGGGGTGAATGCCCGAGTAGGGAATCAGGGTGTTAAATGATTTACCGCCGTCTTCGCTAAGCGTGATGGTCGAGTGCACATCATAAATGCGGTTTTCGTTCTTGGGATCTACATAGATCTCTTGATAGTAAAAGGGGCGATCGGTTACTTGCGAGGCATCGCTATTGACGAGCTTCCAACTAAATCCGCCATCATCACTTTTATACAATCCGTTTTTAGTGGCTTCGATCTTTGCATAGACCCTGGAAGGCATGCTGCGCGCAAAAGCAATGCCGATACGACCCAGGGGATCTGCGGAAATGCCATCCTCTTTTCCTAATTTTTTCCAGTTCTTACCACCATCGCTGGTAATGTAGAGACCACTACCGGGACCACCGCTTTTTAGCTCCCAGGGTTTTCTGCGAAACTGCCACATGGCCGCAATAATTTTATTGGGATTGGAGGGGTCCATCACCATATCGGCGCAACCCGTGGTATCGTTTACATATAATATCTTATTCCACGTCTCTCCACCATCAGTCGTTTTAAAAACACCGCGGTCGGCATGTTCTGCGTAGGGATTACCAATGGCGCCTACATAAACCGTATTAGGATCGGTAGGATCAATAATAACCCGGTGAATACAAACGGTTTTATCGAGCCCCATTTTTTTCCAACTGCGTCCGCCGTCAAGAGTGCGGTACAGGCCTGCGCCAAGGTTGAGGGAATTACGCGGGTTTCCCTCTCCGGTTCCCACCCATACCACTTGCGGATTGCTTTGCTGTATAGCGATGGCACCGATATTTTGAAGGGGCTGTTCATCGAAGACCGGTGTCCAGGAATGGCCGGCATTTTCTGTTTTCCAAACGCCTCCCGAGGCAGCTCCAATGTATACAATATTGGGATTAGATACTACGGCATCGACCGCCGTTATACGACCACTCATACCGGCCGGACCGATCGTACGGGGTTTCCAGTTTTTGAATTCAGTGGTGTTGAGGGGCTGGGCCCAGCTAGTGCTTGTCCATAAAACAGAAAAGCACAATAAGGTCAAAATATTTTTCAAGCGGTAAATTTTAGACGACGAACTTACAAAACAGGGGGCAAATTTGCTAACATTCTTACCTGTCTTTTGTTATCTCTTAAAAGACAACCACTCATGCATATAGAAAGGCTACGTTCAAGTATCGATCCGCTTCGCCAAGAGATAATTCAACATCCGCTTTACCGCTCCATAAATAGCGTCGAGGCGCTCCGAGTTTACATGGAGCACCACGTTTATGCGGTTTGGGATTTCATGTCGCTGCTAAAATCGTTACAACAAAAACTGACCTGTGTAACACTGCCTTGGCTGCCCGTGGGTTCTGCCAATACTCGGTTTTTGATCAATGAGATCGTGGCCGGTGAGGAGTCTGATGTAGATGCAGCGGGCAATCGGATCAGTCATTTTGAATTATATCTGCAAGCGATGGAAAAAGCCGGTGCCGACACCACTTCCATTCAACGGTTTATTGCCGCGCTGCTCGAAGGACAATCTGTATCGCATGCTCTCGACATTGCTGAAGCTCCTGTGGCAGCTCGTCAATTTGTACGCACGACCTTTCAGTTGATCGACGAAGATCGATCACATGTGCTCTCTGCGGTGTTTACATTTGGAAGAGAAGATCTGATTCCTGAAATGTTCTTGAGTTTGATCAATAAGATAGAGACATCCATGAATGCTGATATCTCTGTTTTTAAATACTATGTAGAGCGGCATATTGAAGTTGATGGGGGACATCACTCTCAATTAGCACTCGAAATGACCAGTGAATTATGTGGCCATGATGAGCAAAAGTGGAACCAAGCCACTATAGCGGTTGAGCAAGCGCTTCGCTCTCGTGTGGAATTATGGAGTGGCGCGCTACAGGCGATACAAATGGCCCAACCTGCTTTAATTAACTGAGTTTAGTCGATTACCCTTCCACCCGCGTTGATCCAGTTGGTGATCGCTTGTTTTTCTGTTGTGGTCAATGGTGATTGAGGTGCAGGAGGCATGATGTTAGACGTTGCATCTACCGCTCTGGCCTTAATTCTGTCTTTTGCAGAGACTATATTGCAATCGCCATCCAAATTAATTCCTCCATTGCCTCCGCTAGCGCCATGGCAGCTAACGCATTTAGCGACAATAATTGCTTTGACGGCAGTAAATAATTGTCCGGCTGAACGTTGTCCCACTGTAATGGAGCCTTGGGTAGAGGTACATCCATTGGCATCTCGTACCCCAATGGTATATGTTCCTTGATTTAAACCCGAAAACAAATTATTGCTTTGAAATTGTGTTGAGCTGTTTAAACTGTAAGTGTACGGAGCTGTTCCACCACTAGCTACTACTGTAATAGAACCACTGGCGCTTACACAAGGTGTAACACCGGTAATAGTAGGTGTAAGCGAGATGGTAACACCCCCGCAACCTGTATTTGCTGTTAGTGTAAAACTAGCGGTACCGGTACAACCCGCACTACTTCTGGCGGTGACCGTGTACGAACCGGGACCTAAATTAACGAACTGTCCCGTGGCTTGCGAGGCGCCTCCATTCAAACTATAGGTAAATCCCGATCCGCCACTCGCGGTCGCTATAATGTTGCCGTTACTTGCACCTCCGGTGGGATTGGTCGCGGTTCCGGTTACACTTATGGTTACACCCGCACAAGGATCGTTCGGAGTGGGTTCTCCTTTTGAGCAGCTGTAAATGCTGAGGGACACTACTATGAAAGTGGTTAACCAGGTTTTGGCATTCAATGCATTATTCGATTTCATTACAAATATTTTATTACTCTTAATTGCTGCTGTCTTCCACCAATGTAGCGAAAGGTCTTACCATCGTAGTACCCGTCTTCTTCTAGCATAATGCGCACCTCTTTACCCCACTCTGAAACAAAAGTAGCCGAGTTTAGTTCAATGGAGTAGGCGGTGTTAGGGTAGACAGGATAGTCCCCGCTGCCGGGTACGCCGTCTTGTTGGTCCCAGAGACCGATCGTGGGTCCGGCCGCGTGGCCATGTAAGCCTAAGGGATGCGTATAAATACTGGGCTTGATACCCTCTGCTTTAGCTTGGGCGAGCGCTGCCGCAAGAATTTGATTTCCTGTTTTTCCCGAGGTAAACTGCGCAGTAAGAATATCTTGCAGGCGGTTGCTCGAGGCAAATGCTTTTTTGAGAGAGGCGGGAGCATCGATCTCGTCGGGGCGCAGCACATAGGCATGTTGCTGAATGTCCGTATTGAGCCGCAAGTAGGTGATGCCGACATCAACATGTAAGAGATCGCCGGGGATGATCACTTCGTCTTTGGGGCGATTCGAAAAACTACGCAGGTGTTCGAAATTGACCGAGTCGCTACGTTGTACAGAAACGGAGGGATGAAACCAGGTGCTCAGCCCCAGTGAGGTAATGCGTTGACGAAACCACCACACCAAGTCGTCGGTGGTGGTAATACCGGGGGTTACCACTTTAGAAGAAAAGGCCTCGGCAATCATCTCGTGCGTAATGGCTACTAATTTTTGATAGTAGTTCATTTCGCGGGGCGTGCGGGTCTCGAGCCAACCTACGGCCAAGGGTTCGGCCGACACCACTTTTGTTTGATAAGCAGCAGGTAGTTTGCTCATCAACATTTCGTAGTGCGTATGATCTAATCCGTCGGCATGTCCAAAATGCGCTGAAGTATTGATGCCAATGCGCGTAGGTTTTTTTTGTTCGATCAGATCGATAAGCGCGTTCCATTGATCGGGAAATTTTTTCATGTCCCAGGCGGCTTTAATCGCACTGCCGACATCGTAGCGGGCAATGGCTAAGCGGTCTACTTTTTTCTGGTTCGCGTCGTACGAAAAAACAAGCATGGTGGTTCTTCGGGCACTTAGCCAGGTAGAAGGGAGCATAGTGCGTAGTACCGGATCTTCGTTGTACTCTCTTGAGATCAGTATCCACATATCGATACCGGTACGCTCCATTAGCGATGGTAACAGCGTCGTAAAACGCTCTTCGATTATTTCGTCGACGATCTTACTTTGTTCGCGTTCGGATAATACGGGTTGCGCATGGGCGCTAAACCCCGCCCAAAAGCTCAGGGCCAGCAGGCAGACAAATACAGTGCTTTTTTTCATGACTGAAATATTGTTTTAAAGATAGAATCTTTTGGGGCAAGGCGGTTTAGCCCCTGGGGTTTGCGTTTTTTTGCGGGATTTTTATTAACACTCGGATAATAAGTAGGTAAACAAACTGTTGGGTCGACTGTTAAATTTGTGTTTCCAAATCTATTTTCTCTAACATAAAAATTGCTTGCTTATGAAGGAGCGTCTACTTTCCAATCGCAGAAAGTACTTGTCTTCCCTGCTGTTTGTTTGTTTCCTTTTTGTCGGAGCTACGCTTTCTGCCCAAGTGGTAGTAAAGGGTAAGGTGACCGATCAGGGAGGTAACGCACTCTCCGGAGTTTCCGTTACCATCAAGACTACCGATCTTGGTGCCACTACCAACGAGTCGGGTACTTATTCTTTTGTTGCCAACGTAAAGTCCGGCAACTATGTACTGGTCTTTTCCAGTGCAGGTCTTAAAACGATCGAAAAGAAAATTTCGCTGCCCGCTTCGGGAGAACTGGTAACCGATGCCGATCTCGCTGCCGACGTACTCGGTTTGGACGAGGTGGTGGTAACCGGTGCCACCGTAAGAACTTCTAAAAAGGAGTTGGGTAATGCCATCTCGACCATCAACGCTCGCCAAATGCAAAATACCGGTACACAGAATCTGAGTGGTATTTTGAATGGCCGCGTAATGGGGGCTCAAGTAACGCAGAATTCGGGTGATGCGGCCGGCGGTTTTTCGGTTCGCCTTCGCGGGGTGGGTTCTATCTTCGGAAGTTCCGAGCCCCTTTACATTGTGGATGGAGTTATTATCGATAACAGCTCTGCCAATGTAATTAATCTAAATGCCGATGCGCAAGGAAGCCGCATACAGGCCGGAACCAACCGTATTGCCGATCTTAATCCCAACGATATCGAGCGCATTGAGGTCATTAATGGTCCTGCTGCTGCCGCCATCTATGGTAGCCGAGCCTCTAACGGGGTGGTGCAGATATTTACTAAGCGTGGTAAGTCGGGCAAACCTCAGGTAACATTTTCTACCAGTGTAAATAGCAATTCACTTCGTAAGCGGGTAGAACTTAATGATTATCCTTTTCGCTTTGGTATTGCCAGCGGACCCGATCTGTTTACCGCCGGCGATCGTCTGACCATGGTGGGTAACCTGCGTCCTAATGCCGCTGCCGTTCCCGGTACTGGTCCTCAGGCGCTGGGCGCCG
>VHBB01000004.1 GCA_016872155.1 Sphingomonadales bacterium | reverse complement strand
ACGCCAATTTATAATTACCCCTTTTGCATGATAGATATATCGTGTTCTATTTCGTTCGAACTAAGTCCAGCAAAGGGCACTGTTATTTCAGAAAATAATAATGGCCGCAGGAAACAATATCCGGCGAGCATTATTATTTTGACTGGCTTCTGTTCAAAACACTAATAAGAAGCTGCTTAACTGTATCTATCTCCTCTGGTTTACTTGCGGCAACAAACAAAGTTAAACTTGCCAATGCCTCGCCACTGATAATAGGCTGTCCATTCCTATTGTACAATATTCCATTCTTTTCAAGAAATAACAAGAAGCAAGCGGCCGCTATTCTCTTATTCCCATCTACAAATGCATGGTTTTTTACAACCAAATATAACAGCATAGAAGCCTTTTCTTCGATTGTAGGATACACATCCTTATTTCCAAAGCTTTGCTTGATCTGGGCAATAGCACTTACAAATCCTTTATCTTTTTCTTTTCCAAACACCTGAGAATTGAAGGATTGCCGCATCTTCTCAACCAACCGCATATAGTCTGTGGTTAAAGGATATTTTGCTTTCTTTCTGTTCTTACCAGATTTATCCAATGATTCATGATCGTAATCATCCAATAGCTGTAAGCCCTTACTGAATTCACGCAACCAGGTAAGGTCTTCAGCAATAACAGCCTTGTCTTCAATAACCCGGCTAAGAATCCGGATTCCGTCGTGCAATACCTGAATCTCCTTGTTTTTTTGCTCCAGTCTTTTTTCATTTAGTGAAATACCATCAATCAGGTACTCCTTGAGTCGCTGGGTTGCCCATTGACGGAATTGCGTACCGCGCAATGATTTTACCCTGTAGCCAACAGAAATTATGATATCAAGGTTATAGTATTTCGTTTTATACCTTTTACCATCTGCGGCAGTTGTCAAGGAATCCTTGACAACTGAACTGGCGCGTAACTCTTTCTCTTTGAAGCAGTTACTAATATGAAGGCTAATATTTTGCTTTGTTTGTTGAAAGAGCTCAGCTATTTGCTGCTGAGTCAACCAGACAGTATTGTTCTCAAACCTTACGTCAATTTGAGTTTTCTTATCCTTGGTCTTATATATGAGTATTTCGTTCATCAAATGAGGTTTAAGCATGCAAAAAACTGATTTCAAATTTATTGAAATAACGCACTTGTAATATAATACAATTAATAGCCAATCACAAGAGTGATATCCTTTAACAAAGAGCACCAACTCATTGCGATGTGTGAGCGCAGCGAACACAACCCAGTTCTGGGCACGAATAAAAAAGTCCTACACGAAGATCTGAAGACTTTTATAAAAGAAAATAATGTTATTACCTGTATGCTACTCGCTCCCGAAAAGCCAGGCGCTTTTATTAACCGTCTTCGGATGGAGCAAGTACGCAAAATACGCAAATCGAACAAGCCGGCAAAAGAGATCTCTCAATTTACCAAGTATAAAAAGGTTCACTAATCTCTCAAACAGCGAACAGAAAACCCACTCTTCTTCGAATACTCGTTTCCGCTTATATCAGCTGCATCAAAATATAGGCTTCTACTCCACCCACTTGTAACACTCACACCACTTTGGGTAGCACTCCACCAATAACCTACGTTGCCCAGGCTACCAAAGGTGGTTCCACTACTTTGACGCAGGCCGCCAGGAAGTGCTGAAAAATAGCTGGAATTAGTAGCCCCTATGTTAGGAGAAGCCCACCTGGAAACCCCTGCTACTTTTAACTTTCCACCGGCTATAGATGCTCCCCCCAGTGATGTCTCTAGCGCTGCCCATTCTGCATCAGTTGGAACATGCCATCCTGCCGGGCAAAGGCCTCTAACATCCGCAGCTGCATACCAATTATAGAGTTTTCCATAGCCACTGCTAGGATCATTATTATAATAACACCAAGCTCCCGATGTTAAATTACCCCAAGCGGTTGCATCTGGCACATAGGGTATTACATCCCCATTATTATAGGTTGTTACATCCAGATTTTTTTCCATCCAATATTGAGCCCCAATAAGAACGCTAGGATAATCTATTGTCCTAATTGCAATCCAGCCAGAACTCGTTTTTGTTTCTAGACAATTGGTGGTAGTATTGTAGATGATTGACCCAACGGCCGGATTTGAAATTTGTTCTCGCTGCGAAGTAGTCATCCGTGGAGGCAAAAACCCTTGCGTTGTAGAGTTAACCTCAACCAACCCATCGTTGCGAACCGATAAGATCGTTCCACTCGCCGTCCCCACCTTTAAGACAGTAGTAGCTGATGTGGTACCAACGCCCACTACTTCTAACTTACTGCTTGGAGTAGCTGTTCCAATACCAACCTGGGCATGCGAAAAAGATAGTACACCGAAAAGGTGTGCAGCTAGTGCAAAAGAGAAATAGCATCTAGGTTTCATAACAGGAGTTAGTTTAAATTTTATTGCTTACTAGCCCTTTTAAGGACTACTGTATACCTATTTATTCTTTCTTAACCGAGGCCTTCCACGCAAGCTTAACACGCTCCCACCGCATGGCAAAAATAATCGTATCGGCTTGTTGATCTTCTATAAAATACTGCAACCGCTCCAAATGCTCCGCAGGTTCTGGCTTGACCGAAAAACGTAGTAGATCATCCTTTACATCATAATCCCAGGCCAAGTGTTGGTTCCAGTTTTTATTGATGATAATGGTCCACTGATCAGGGCCGGGAATGGTAAAGAGCGCATACTTGCCGGGGGCTAGCTCCTGATCTCCCATGCGTAAGGTCCGCGTTGTTTCAAGTGTCGTAGCATTATGAGCACCGGTTACCCACACATCTCCATAGGGCACCAATCCACCCCAAATAATGCGCTTGCGCACGGCTGGAGAATGGTAGGTGATAGTGATACTATCATTGCCGCTGTAGGCTACCGATCTGGAAAACACACTTCCCTTGATGGAGTCAGGCACCTCACGGGGGTCTCTGACGGGGGAAGGTACTGCCTGCGAAAAACATAGAGAAAAACTCAGTACTACCCCAAAAAGCAGAAAAAGTGACCTATTGAACATTTACTAATTTTAACTAAATAAGTGCTTCACTAAACTAAAGCTACAAAATCCAGTCAAAATCCTTTACAAAGTAAAATCCCTTGAGCCACAAAACACAATTCCTTCTGCTGATACTTTACTGGGGGCTAGCAACCTGCAGCAAAAATGTAACGCCGGTAAAAGCCTATCGCATAGTCAAATCAGTTAACTACAATGGCGTATCTGTCGATGTGGTTATTGATAAACCCCTAAACGATACTGTGGATGTCTTAGTGGTCTACCATGGAACGGTAGCATTCGATAGCAAGATTCTCGAAGCGGCGCAAAATACCCTGGATGGTTTTAAACGGATCTTAACCCGCTCCGACATGATGATCGTGAGCGTAGCCTATCCGGAAGAAAATCTGCTGATGGGCGATAACATTGTACAGGCTGAAGCCGCCTTGCTATGGGTAAAAAATAAGGCGAATCAAGAACTGGGTCTTACAACCCGAAAGATCTTTTTGGCCGGTCACTCACAGGGTGGCTACCTGGTAGCCATGCTCAATACCATGCATGCAAC
The DNA here is from genome assembly GCA_016872155.1 of Sphingomonadales bacterium. Taxonomy (GTDB): domain Bacteria; phylum Bacteroidota; class Bacteroidia; order Chitinophagales; family Chitinophagaceae; genus JJ008. The sequence goes on along the minus strand of VHBB01000004.1, from coordinate 172,982 downwards.
CAATGGCGTTATTGCTAATGGTCCGGGACCACTCAATTTGGTATATCGGTGTCAACAAGAGGAGCAGGGCCTCATTGGGGCTAGTATAGCCTGTACCGGACTCAAGGCTCGGTACGGACTAACTTCATTGAATCCCAACCCTTATTACCAGCGCTCTCTACTAAACTTTACGGAGGGATACAAAGCTGATATACTATTTGTGCAAGGCCTAGAAGACAGTCCGATACAGATGTATTCCTGGCCCACCTTCAAACAAAATGTGGATGCCTGCACCAATTGTCGCGAACGAATATTTTTGGAACTGCCCAACCTTGGACATACGGCAATTTTTGAAAGTAGCACGGCAAAATCTGCGTTTAACAACTTTATTCAACTTCGATGAATCAACTACCTGCCTGGCACATAAAAATGAGCTATTCACTTCTCATTATGTCTTTGCTGTTCGTTGCTTGCAAAAAAAATACGACCCCGCCCGATCCGGTTACCGACACCCTCTATTTTCCTCCTGTTTCAGGGAGTGAATGGACAACTGTAGCCCCTTCTTCGCAAGGATGGAATAGTACTGCACTCAACGATCTCTATCCGTTCTTGCAAGCAAAGAACACAAAGGCCTTCATTGTACTAAAAAATGGAAAGATCGTAGTGGAGCGCTACTTTGGCACGTTCACCCAAGACAGCCTCTGGTACTGGGCCTCTGCAGGTAAGACCATGACTGCTTTTTTGGTAGGTATTGCTCAACAAGAGGGGCTACTCAATATCAATAGCCGCACTTCTATCTATTTAGGAAGAGGTTGGACATCTCTGCCAATTGCCAAAGAAGATCTGATCACCGTTCGTCATCAACTTACCATGACCACAGGACTCGACGACGGAGTACCTGATGATGGCTGCACCACGCCCGCATGTCTTTCGTACAAAGCCGATGCAGGTACACGGTGGGCTTATCATAACGCCCCCTATACATTGCTGGAGAAGGTGGTAGAAAATGCCACAGGGCTTAGCTACAACAGCTATTTTCAGCAAAAAGTCCGTAATAAAATTGGTATGAATGGGCTTTGGATACGCAATGGCTTCAATAATGTTCTGTACAGTAACGTCAGAAGCATGGCGCGCTTTGGCCTGTTGCTGCTCAACAAAGGCAAGTGGGAGCAAACGCCGATCATTGCCGATACTACTTACTTAAAGGCACAGATCAACTCCTCGCAAACTATCAATCCTTCTTATGGATACCTAACCTGGCTCAATGGAAAAGGAACCTACATGACTCCTATTTTCCAAACAGTATTTACCGGTATGCTCGTACCGAATGCGCCGGCCGATATGTATTGCGTTCTGGGCAAGAACGATCAAAAGATATACTTGGTCGAATCTCAAAAACTTGTAGTGATCCGAATGGGCGAATCGTCCGGTTCGCCGGCATTGGCCCTTTCGGGGTTCGATAATGAGTTGTGGGGGAGGCTAAAATTGATCATCGGCTATTGAGTCGCCGCCGAATGAACATGTAAAGAATTTACTTCACAGATCGCGCTGTGATAATAGCGATACCAAGAGGCTTTTCCTTTTTCTTTGGCCTCCATGTGAATGGGATGACGCGCCCAATTTCGGACGGCTTCCATATCATTCCAATAACTTATAAAAGACCCACGGCCATCGTGCTTGAAACTTTCGTATCCCAAGTACCCGGGCATTTCTTTAACCAAGGCTAACGTAAGCTCATCGTATTCTTGATAACCCGTAAGATCCTCTCCTAAATAATAATGAAAGATAGAAGCGATAAAAGGAGGTTGCGGCGGGGTCGACAGATTCCATTGGATCATCATGAGCTAATGTATAAATGAGCCGTTAAGTTACGCCAAAAAAGAAATAAACTGATAGTGGCGAGCCGCATTTACTGCGCCTTGATCTCTACGATTCTACCCGGCCCTTCAATGGCAACATAGACCGAACCATTGGGGGCTTGCGCCACGTGACGAACCCGTCCACTAATACCGTCTACGATGGCGGCTTCGGATATGGTTGTACCGCTCACCACGCAGCGATACAATTTTTGCGCAGCCAGACCACCCACCAACAAATTTCCTTTCCAGGTCTTGAACGAATTATGTGTTATAAAGGCCATGCCTGACACACCAACAGAAGGAGTCCAAGAAAATACTGGTGCAACAATTCCTGGTGCGGAATGGCCCTGCGAAATAATGGTGTTGTCATAATTCGTTCCTAACGAATAAAAAGGCCAGCCATAATTTGCGCCCCCGGTAATCAGGTTGATCTCGTCTCCACCCTTGGGACCATGCTCCGATTCCCAAATGGCTCCGGTAGTTGGATGAATGATCATCCCCTGCGGATTACGAATGCCGTATGAAAAAATAGTGCTGGCGGTAGTTTGTCCTGGCAGCACAGGGTTATCGGCCGGAATACCGCCAATGGCCGTCATCCGATGGATCTTTCCCCAGTTCGAAGAAGTATTCGATAAATTTCTATTACCGGCGCTGGGGCCTCCATAACTACCCGTCCCACCTTCTCCTATCGAAAGATAGAGCATACGGTTGGCGTCGAAGACAATGCGCGACCCGTAATGACCACTCCACGTATTACCACCACCACTCTGAAAAATAGTTTCGATATTTTGTATAGAAGTGCCTGCAATCTTAAAACGAATGAGTCGCAATTCACCGCTACCATCGGTGGCAGTAGCGGCATAACAGGCATAAACCCATCCATTATTCGTATAATCGGGGTGCACTCTAATATCAAGTAATCCACCCTGACCACTCGCACGTACGGCTGGAAATCCGGTCAACTCAGTTGTAGTTCCACTAGTGTATCGATAGATCTTTCCCCGCTTCTCGGTAAATAAAAGATCGCCCGTAGGAAGAAAATCGAATCCCCAAATGATCTCGTAGCCCGTAAGCAGTGTACTGATGGTCAGTTGAGGCGGCGTGGTCGTGTCGACAGGAGGCGGTGTGACTTTTTTGATGCAAGCCGACAACACCACCGAGGCTATAAAAAGACAACGTAACAAAGCGCGAGACAAATTCATAATGGCAATTTACTACTTCAGTAGTTTAAAAATAAAAAATGTGTCGTGCAGTTCTTACAAAAAAGTTAAATCGACGTTAATGGAAATTTTATGACAATCTCATAACAACTCTTGGTTAAAAGGGTTGTTTTTTTGAACAAACCCTCTGTTATGAAAAAACACCTTTTACCTACGCTATTATTTAGCATTTTTCTTATTTCTTGTACGGTTATCAGACAAGGAGAAGTGGGCGTAAAAAGACGACTCGGAAAGATCGATCCGATGTTTATTGAGCAAGGCCCTAAGGGCTACAACTTATTCACGACCACCATTTTAAAAGTGCCTACCCGAACAATGAACATCGAGGTCAAACCCGATCTCCCATCAAAAGAGGGGCTGACCATTCGCTCAGAGATCTCCATCCTCTATCGTATTAAACCCGAGGCCGCTCCCAAGATCGTGCAAGGCATCGGCCTTAATTATGAATCTGAAGTGATCTTACCGGTATTTCGATCTGCGGCTGCAGACATTACGGCTAAATTCTTGGCTAAAGATATGCACAGTGGAGAGCGTACCCAGATCGAGGGTGCCATTCGCAGACAAATGACCGAAATTCTAGAGGCAAAAGGTTTCGTTATAGAGAATGTATTACTCAAAAGTATTATGCTACCTGCAGGGCTCTCCAGAACCATAGAAGAAAAGTTGCAAGCCGAGCAAGAGGCGCAACGAATGGAGTTCGTAAAAGAAAGAGAGAAAAGAGATGCTGAGCGCAGGATAATTGAAGCCGAAGGGAAAAAAGAAATTGCCCGTATTCAAGCCGAAGGCGAAAAGAATGCAGCCATTATTCAGGCCGAGGCCAGAAAGCGTATGTTCGAAATTGAAGCCGAAGGAAGAGCCAATGCCATGGAAATCGAGGCCGTAGCCACACGACGCGCCAATGATACGATCAACAGAACACTTTCGCCCTCCATTTTAAAGTTGCGGCAGATCGAGGCCTTTCGTTCTCTATCGAACAGTAATAACAGCAAGCTGGTCGTAACCGATGGAAAAACCCCGTTCCTATCTCTACCCGATAATTTTTAATTCTGTTAGTCTATTGATTTACAATCATCTAAATCAACCCTACCCCACTCATGTAGAATTTAACGTATTCACCCCATGTGTATGCAACGAGTTTACCTCACAAATCGCACTGTGATAGTAGCGATACCAAGATGATTTTCCTTTTTCTTTGGCTTCGATATGAATAGGATGGCGCGCCCAATTGCGCACTGCTTCCACCATCATCATTATTGTCATAATCCGACCATATCACCACATGTAGTTTTCCCGAAGAAGAAGAGATTGGGTTGTTGTTGTTGACCATCACACGCCGATTTGCACGAAGTGTCAATGTAGCATCTCCTCCTGCTGTTTTAGATAAATCACTACTAATCGCTACTGCGCCAGTGGAAACAATATATTCAACCAAGACATTTTTTCCGCCGTCTAAGTAATTTTTAATTACGCTTGTGTTAATAGTTGGATCGCCAGCTGTAGCGGTAATTGTAACTGTACTTGCGCCCTCTGAAATAGTCAAACCAGTATAGGTAGGACCGCTTTGCCCCGAATTAGAAATCGTCAACGTCTGGCTAGTAACAACTCCGTTGACCAGTAGTAAAAAGATCAACGCAATCAGCATTCGTTGCATAAAACAGATCTATTAGGGTTAAATAAACATCTGTTAAAATAGGTACTAGCAAAATACGTTAAAAAAATATTGAATCAGATCTCGGTAACCCCTTTGCTTCAAATCAATGACTGTCAGCATTTTACAAGCCCGCATTGCCACTCATGTAAAATTTTTGTCACGACCACCAAATAGACATTGGCGGATGTAATTTTACAGTCTACAAAAAATAAAACCTCAATTATGAAATCTCTTTTTTCCAAACTCAGTTTGCTGACCCTAGTGATCGCGCTTACTGCCTTTAACGGATTCGCTCAAACAGTAGACGACGTGATCGCTAAGCACGTAGCGGCCACCGGCGGCGAAGAAAAATGGAAGCAGATCAATAGCATGAAGATCGAAGGATATATCGAAGTACAGGGCATTCAAATTCCATTTACACAACAAGCGGTACATAACACCGGCTGGCGCATTGATGCCGAATTTCAAGGAATGCAGATTATTCAGATCGTTACTCCTACCAAGAGCTGGTCACAAAACCCCTTTGGTGGCAAGACCGAACTCGAACCCGCCAGCGAAGATGAGCACAAGCAACAAGTAGATGAGCTCGATCTTCAAAACGAATTCGTGGATTGGAAGGCCAAGGGCTCTTCGGTAGAACTGCTTGGCAAAGACGAAGAGGACGGCAACGAATATTTTAAAGTTCGCCTAACCACTAAGCATCAAAACCAGACAGTCTATTACATCGATGTTAAGACCTACCTGATCTACAAATCGGTGTCTACGTCTAAGATGCAGGGTCAAGAAATGGAAGTCACCACCAAGCTGCTCGACTACAAAGAGCTGCCCATTGGAGTTAAAGTTCCACACAAGACCGATCAAATGGGGCAAGTACTGGTATTCGAAAAGATCGACTTGAACGCAACGATCGATACCAAGCTATTCGCTGGTAAGTAATTAATTTTTGCTCACTTTAATTTATCGTATATGCTGAAGCCTTTTTTTCGGCCTGTCCTTACTATGGCCATCCTGCTTTGTGTCGTTACCCTTAGCCAGGCACAACAAAACAAAGTAGAACTCAACTCCTCTTATTTTCAATCGATGTCGGCGCGCAACCTGGGGCCTTCTTCTATGAGCGGCCGCATTACCTCTATTGAAGGGACCACGGTTGATAACCAGATTAATCTTTTTGTAGGAACGGCCGGAGGAGGCATTTGGAAAAGTCTCAATGGCGGTATCACCTTTACACCGGTATTTGATAAGTACTGTCAATCGATAGGCGCACTAGCTATTGACCCTACCTCGGCCAAGACCATCTATGCCGCTACCGGAGAGAGTAATATGCGCAACTCAGTTTCTATTGGCGACGGCATGTACAAGACCACCGATGCAGGTGCCAACTGGCAAAAGATCGGGCTCGACAGCACCGAACACATCAGTAAGATCTGGATCGATCCAAAAAATACGAAGCGTTTATTGGTAGCGGCCCCGGGACCGCTATGGTCTTCTAGTACGCATCGCGGTCTGTATGCCACTACTGATGCCGGAAAAACCTGGGAAAAAATTTTATACGTAGATGAGAACACTGGCTGCGCCGATCTGGCGGTAAGCCCGCGCGATCCTAACATTTTGCTGGCCAGTTTTTGGCAATTCAGAAGACAGCCTTTCTCATTTTACTCAGGCGGAAAAGGCAGCGGTTTGTTTCGCTCTACCGATGGTGGTAAGACCTGGTTAAAAGTTACCACCGGCCTGCCCGAAGGAGAAATGGGCAGGATCGTAATTAGAATCAATCCTTCTAAGCCACAAGAAGTCTTAGCGATCGTAGAAGCCTCTGTGCCCGGCTTGTATATTTCGCAAGACGAAGGACTGAGTTGGAAAAAAATGGCCTCTACCGATAACATTACGGCAAGACCTTTTTATTTCAGCACACTCGAGTTCGACCCCAAAGATCCAAAGCGCGTCTACCGCCCGGCTTTCGATTTTCAATACTCTACCGACGGCGGATATTCCTGGTCGGGACAATTGTTTTCGGACATAGTACCGCACGCCGACCACCATGCCCTATGGATCAATCCCGAAAATACCAATACGCTTTACCTGGGTACCGATGGCGGCGTTTATGTAAGCCATAACAAAGGACTCTCCTGGGCATTCTTAAATAATTTGCCGGTGGGTCAGTTCTATCATGTGAGTGTAAGTAACGATAAACCATTCAATGTATATGGCGGTTTGCAAGACAACGGCTCTTGGATGGCACCCAGCTCTTCGCCCGGAGGTGTCGCGAGCACCGATTGGCAATTTTTAAATGGGGGCGATGGATTTTGGGTAGAACCCTCTCCGATCAACTCCAACATCGTCTATGCAGAATCGCAAGGAGGCGAGATCAATCGCGTTAACCTAAAGACCGGACTTTCGTATGGCATCAAACCACAACGCAACCCCGGAGAAGAACTGCATAGATGGAACTGGAATACCCCCATTGTAACGGCAAAGAGCAACAAAAGACCGGGTGGTTATAATCTGTATACGGCCAATCAGTTTTTATATAAATCGGTAGACGAAGGAACCAACTGGATAAAAATTTCGCCCGACCTTACTACGAACGATAAAGCCAAACAAAAAACCGAGAAAAGTGGTGGCGTGACCGGAGACAATACCAGTGCAGAAAACCACTGCACCATTTTTACGCTGGCGCAAGACCCCCGCAACGAGGATATTATTTGGGTCGGAACCGACGATGGCAACTTGCAATACACCAACAACGGAGGCAAGAACTGGACGAATCTCTCTGCACGCATTTGGGAAACGGGTGTTCCCAAAGCGGCCTGGATCTCTTGTATCGAAATCTCGGCCGTTAACCCCAACCAGGTTTTTGTAACCCTCGAAAATCATATGTACGGCGATCACAAACCGTACCTGGTGGTTAGTAACGATGCCGGAAAAACCTTTAAACGCCTGCAATCGGCCGAATGGACGGGCTTTGCGCACGTAATTCGCCAAGATCCGCAAAATGCCGACCTGCTTTTCTTAGGGACCGAGATGGGACTCTTTATTTCGCTCGATGGCGGGGCCAATTGGATGAGAAGTAAATATCAAAACCTGCCCTGGTATGCGCTGGTGCGAGATCTGAGAATCGCTAACAGCGGAGACCTGGCCATTGGTACGCACGGGCGAGGTATTTATGTCTTAGACAATCTTTCTTCGCTACGAGCACTCGCCAAATCGGACTTATCGCAAGAGTTGATCTTTTATCCTGTTAACCCTTTTGTCTACGATGTATCTGCTCAAACCCCTTCGGGTTATGGCAACTTAGAAGGATGGACGGCAGGCAACAAAGCGAATTTGCCCGCTTTCGAATACTATCTTAAAGAGCGCTCTTCGCAAGCCGTAAAAATTATCATCTACGACAACAAAGGCAATAAGATCAAAGACCTGAATGGTGGAACGGCCAAAGGTCTTAACAAAGTGTTCTGGGGGCTAGATCAAAATCCCTGCAAAGTAGCTACGGGTGGATTCACAGCCGGCTCTCTGGTACTGTTTGCCTCGGTGATCGGACCCCGCGCCCCTATTGGCACTTACAAGGCCGTTATAACCATTGGCGATAAAAAATACGAGCAATCCTTTCAGTTACTCGAAAATCCTTCGAAAGGATTTACAAAGGCCCGACTCGATTTGCTATTTGCCCAAACGATGCGTCTCTTTAAAGTACAAGAAGACTTGTACTACCTGGTGGATTCGCTCAATAAACGACTGGCCTCACTTAAAAAGATCGATGCCCGCAATGCCGCACAAGAAAGACAATACCAACAACTCGATAGCCTTCGCAAAGAGATCATCGAGACCAATCGCAAGACCGTCTTTTTCGACGAGTTCAAATACCGCCGTCGATTAGCGGATGTATACATAGCCCTTTGCACGTCGCTGGAGCCCTTCTCTGCCTCTAAGACCGGAGCCATAGAGGTATTGGAACAAGAGTTCGCGCAGATCAAAAGAGAATTTGAGCGACTGCTGTAAGCTCTGGCCGCTATTTTTTTTAAACTGATTCACTACCTTTAGTCTATGAAGGTAAGTGGATCAGTTTTTTTTATGGCCTCGTTGGCAGCGCTGAGTGTGGCCTTTTCTTCTTGCACCAAAAAGGCAGAAGGTCGTCCCGATTTTGAGTTGATACAAGAACAGATACTCACCCCCACTTGTGCCGTAGCGGGTTGTCATGCCAGCACGGCCGATGCCACCTATACGCAGCACAAACTACTACTTACCGAAGGACAGGCCTGGGATGAGCTCATCAACCAAACACCCCAGAATTCGGCTGCTGCTGTGTACGGATTAAAACTGGTCAAACCCGGTGCATCCGATTTAAGTCTGCTCTATCATAAAATTACCTGCGAAACCGGGCATCACCCGGCCCTGGGCAATATTGGAGCGCCCATGCCACTGGGAGGTCAGGTGCTCAGCAAAGGCCAGGTAGAATTTATTAAACAATGGATTGACCAGGGTGCCAGTAAAACGGGTTCAGCGGTAGACGATGCGTTGCTTAAAGACAACAGTCCTTGTCAGGCCGAAGTGCAACCACTGACTCCTCCTGCTGCCGGCACGGGATTTCAGATGACCATTAGTCCTTTTGATATTCCCAAAAATTTTGAACGCGAGGTGTTTGTTCGCAAGAACAGTCCTAATACCGATACGGTTTTTGTAAACCGACTACAGATGCGCGGTGGCAACAACAGCCATCACTTTGTGGTCTATGGTTTCAGAAATTCAAACCTGCTACCGGCGCTCAATGTATTGCGCGACTTGAGAGACCCTGTAACCGGTACCACGAACTCTTCTACCCTGCTTGAGATGCAAAACCACGTATTTATGGGAGGGGGAACGGATGTCAATACCGATATTACCCTGCCTACCGGAGTAGCTATCAAGATGGCACCCGGTACACCGGTCGATCTCAATGCACACTATTTTAACCGCACCCTGTTTACACTGACCGGCCAGAATTACATTAACTTTTATACCGTTCCGCGCGGTGCCGTTCAGTACGAGGCCAAAACGCTTGACCTGAATAATTTTGAAATTTCGATTCCTGCCAACACCCGCAGAACCTTTACCAAAAATTTCACATTCAGCGCTCTTACCCGCGTAGTGATGCTTACCTCTCACTTTCATAAAATGGGCGAGCGCTTCGTGATCAAAATTTTCGGCGGGCCCAGAAATGGAGAGGTCGTCTACACCAATACCAGTTGGGAACATCCGCTGGTGCTCTCGTACGCTACCCCTATAATTTTACAACCTGGCCAGGGATTAACTTCTGAGGTTACCTACTTTAATAACACGTCACAGCCTGTGTCGTTTGGACTTACCAGTCAAGATGAAATGAACATCATCTTTGGTTATTATTACTAAGCGAACGATAGAACCGCAATTTTTTTTAGCGCTGGTCGTTAAAGTACAAATTGCGCTGCTTGAAACAAGGGCTATTAATTTTAACAAATGCGTTGCTATGCTTTTCTCCCGCACTATTACGGGCGCAACCCTCTAATCGTTGGCTACAAAAACTCGAGGTCGGTGTAAACAGTGGGCCTCAGATTTTTTTGGGTGATCTCGGAGGAAGCACAGGAGCCGGCACCAAGTTCATAAAAGATGTTGATTGGGAAGAAACTCGGCCCAGTGTCGGCGCTTATCTCAATTTGCATCCCCTCGATTGGTTTAGCATTAGGGCCGCCTTTCAACTGGGAATGGTATCAGGTAACGATATTCACTCCCCTGCCATTACGCCCAACGACATCTTTCGCTACAATCGTAATCTACAGTTTCGCTCGGGGACGCAAGAATTCTATTTAGCCCTGGCACTTTATCCGCTACAATTGATTCCGGCAAAGGCCGGTTCGCTACTCACAAAGATCCAACCCTATGCGCTTACAGGAGCAGGTCTCTTTCACTTTAATCCCAAAGCAAAAGATGTGGATGGCCGCTGGGTAGCCCTTCAACCACTTCGCTTAGAAGGGCAGGGCTTTAACGAGTACCCACAGAGTAAACCCTACAGGCTTACCCAATTTAATTTAAATAGCGGACTGGGGTTAAAATACTATATTAATTCAACTCTTTTTATTGGCGTTGAAATCCTGTACAGAAAATTATTTACCGATCAGGTCGATAATGTAAGCGCCTCTTTTTACGTGGACCCCGCTACATTCGATAATTACCTTTCGGCAGCCGATGCTGCGCGTGCTAAGCGCTTATATTATCGAGGCAAGTACGATCTGGGAGGGCTGGCCCCCTACCAAACGACACTTTCGCGTGGAAATCCGGCCCAACAAGACGCTTTCTTTAGCCAGACGATCCATTTTGGCAAACGCCTCTTTAGACAAAAAGACAAACGACTAAAATGCCCGGTTAGCTATTGAAGCTACCGGCCAGCAGGGAGACACTTATCTTTGAGTCATGCAAATTGCCTTCGATGCCAAACGGGCCTTTCATAATGGTACCGGACTGGGGCACTATAGCCGCACCCTTATTGAATCACTTTCGAGGCATTACCCCGAGCATGCGTATTTTTTATTGAACCCGCGGCCCGGCAAGCGATTTTCGGTTCAAGGGTCGGCCCTGCACGAAGTCTTGCCCAAAAATCCAGTTGATCAGTTATTCACTAGTGCATGGCGAAGTAACGGGTGCAAAAAATGGTTGACACAAAACAAGATCGATCTCTATCACGGATTAAGTCACGAACTACCCTTTGGCATTGACCGTACCCCAATAGCAACTGTGGTTACCATGCACGATCTGATCCCGGAGCGTTATCCAAAACAATATAAGTGGATAGACAGACAGATCTATGACCGAAAGTTTCGCTATGCCTGTAAAAAGGCCGACCGCATCATTGCCATTAGCGAACAAACCAAAGCCGATCTTATTGAATTTTACCAGACAGACGAAAGAAAAATAAGCGTTTGCTATCAAAGTTGTAACCCGCAATTTTATCAACCCGTAAGCCAAACCGAAAAAGAGCGAATTAGAAAAAAGTACAACCTCCCCGCTTGTTATTTTTTATCGGTAGGCTCGGTTATTGAAAGAAAAAATCTCTTGAACACCTGTAAAGCGGTAAAGCTGCTCGGTGCGACCGTGGATATTCCGTTACTGGTTATTGGAAGCGGAGCGGCGTATAAAAGAAAAGTACAGCGTTATATAACTGAACAAGGGCTTGAAAATCGCATCCGCTTTTTATCGGACGAACCCGCTTGCCGCAGCGATAGTGATTTTATTAACGCAAAAGACTTTCCGGCCATTTACCAGATGGCCACGGCGCTTCTGTATCCTTCTTATTTTGAGGGGTTTGGTATTCCGGTACTAGAAGGTCTTTGCAGCCAGGTAGCGGTTATTACCTCAAATCGCTCTTGCCTTCCCGAAGCGGGCGGAGCGGGCGCTATTTATGTAGACCCCGATAGCGCAGAAGAGATTGCTGGGGCCATGCAGCGCACGGCCACCGACAAGGCATGGGTGCACGAGCAGATCGAACGCGGATGGCAGCATGCGCAGCAATTTACCACCGAACGAACGGCGGCCGCTGTTATGCAAGTCTATAACGAAGTCAGACGCACGTAAACGCTAGCGGCTTACACCAAGGCTGCTTCTAGTACCTGCGACATGTTCTTTACATAGTGAAATTTTACCCCCTTAATAAAAGTGGGCTCGATCTCTTCGACATCCTTTTCGTTTTGAGCGCAAAGAATTATTTCTTTTAATCCTGCCCGCTTGGCCGCCAGCACTTTTTCTTTGATACCGCCTACAGGCAAAACTTGACCACGAAGTGTGATCTCTCCAGTCATGGCTAAAAAGGGTTTTACCTTTTTGCCGGTGAGTGCCGATGCCATGGCCGTCATCATCGTAATACCGGCACTGGGTCCGTCTTTGGGCACGGCACCTTCGGGCACATGCACATGCACATTCGACTTTTCGAACTGAGCCGGATCGATCTTGTATTTTCGGGCATGGCTTTGCAGATACGTGAGCGCAGTCGTAGCACTTTCTTTCATCACATTGCCCAGATTACCGGTTAAGGTTAGGACCCCCTTTCCTTCGCTGACGGTAGCTTCAATAAACAGGATATCGCCGCCCACATAGGTCCAGGCCAATCCTACGGCCACGCCGGGTTGTTGCACGGTCTTGTACAGGTCATTGCTATAGCGCGGCTTGCCAAGTATCTTTTCGATCAGGGCCGGCCCTACAGTGGGCTTGATCTTTTCTTTCATCACCAACTCTTTGGCTTCGTAACGCATTAAAGAGGCCAACTGTCGATCGAGCTCACGCACCCCGCTCTCTCTCGTATAATCTTGAATGATCTTCTCTATAATCTTGTCGCTTATGCGAAGAGCGCTACTCTTTAATCCATGCAACTCTTTTTGGCGCGGAATCAAATGTCGTTTGGCAATCTCGATCTTCTCTTCTACGGCATAGCCACTTAGATCGATGATCTCGAGACGATCGCGAAGAGCCGGTTGCACATTTTGAATGTTGTTGGCGGTGGCGATAAAGAGTACTTTGCTTAAGTCGTACTCCAACTCTAAGTAATTATCGTAGAACGAATGATTTTGCTCCGGATCGAGCACCTCTAGTAATGCCGACGAGGGATCGCCTCTAAAATCAGATCCCACCTTGTCGATCTCGTCCAAGATCATGACCGGATTAGAGGACTGCACTTTACGCAGCGATTGCAGGATGCGTCCGGGCATAGCTCCGATATACGTTTTACGATGTCCTCGAATTTCGCTTTCGTCGTGCAATCCTCCTAAGCTAAGGCGTACATATTTTCTACCCAGGGCATGCGCAATACTTTTACCCAACGAGGTCTTTCCAATTCCGGGAGGGCCCACAAAACAAAGGATTGGACTTTTCATATCGCCCTTTAGCTTTAGCACGGCCAAATGTTCTAAGATGCGCTCTTTAATCTTGCGCATACCGTAATGGTCTTTATCGAGGGTGGTGCGGGCCTTTTTTAGGTCGTAGTGATCTTGCGTGCAATGATCCCAGGGTAGATCGAGCATCAGATCGAGATGATTATAGACCACCGAATAATCGGGTGTGCTGGGATGCATGCGCTCGAGCTTTTCGATCCCTTTTTTAAAGGCCTCTTTGGCAGTGACTGGCCAGGTTTTACCCTCGGCTTTTTTTTGCATCTCCTTTACCTCTTGCACATTGGTATCGCCACCCAGCTCTTCTTTGATGCTTTTGAGCTGCTGCTGCAAAAAATATTCCCGCTGCTGCTTATCGAGCTCTGTGCGCGTTTTGGCCGTAACCTTGTTGCGCAGTTCGGCAAACTGTAATTCTTTTTGCAACAATTGCATCAGCAGATCGGCTCGTTGACGCAACGGATCGATCTCGAGCAAACGTTGTTTCTCTCGTATGTCGGTATTTAAATTGCTGGCAACGAAGTGCACTAAGAAAACCGGATTCTCAATATTGCGCAAGATGATGCCCGCCTCGGCAGGAATATTGGGAGATAGTTGAATGATCTGCGCGGCCAATTCTTTAATATTGGCCACATAGGCATTGAAATCTTCGTCTTGTGGAGCCGTCTCTTCGCTCAGCGACTTGATGGCCGCTTTAAAGTACGGATCTTCGGATACGATCGACTCGATGCTAAAACGAAGCTTGCCCTGAATAATGATGGTGGTTCCTCCATCGGGCATCTTGATCAGCTTTACAATACGGGCAATGGTACCGATACGTTCCAGATCGGCCACACCCGGATCTTCTACGGCACTGTCCTTTTGCGCTACGACCCCAATTAGTTTATCTGCTTTGTAGGCATCTAAAACCGCCCTGATACTTTTATCTCTTCCGACGGTAATGGGTAGCACCACCCCCGGAAACAAAACGGTATTGCGAAGGGGCAACAGCGCTATAGCGTCGGGCACCACGATCTCTTGGCCGTCCTCTTGTGAACCCTCATTAAGGGGAATGATAGGCAAAAAATCCATTTCTTCTTCGGGATGCAAGACTAAGTTGTCGACTCTCATGGTAATAATTGTTTGGACATTCTGTCACCCCCAGGCCCGCAGGCAGGGAAAATCAATGACAGAACGCGGAAATACCTAATAGCCAACAATCATGCCCCGGTAGGACTACCTGACAAAATGGATTGATTTAGAGAAGCGCCATGCCAATAGAGAGCTGAAAACCCTGGTTTTTCCAGCGAGAATCGTTGGTCAGGTCGTTGATGTCACTAAGACCAATAAAGTAGCGTCCGTTGATCCTGAAAATTCCGACCTTGAGCTGTATGCCCCCCAGCATCGAAAGGTCGCCCTGCTTAAATGCATTTTGTGCATTTTGACCAAAGGAATTGCTTTTGTCGAATAAGATTCCGAACTGCGGCCCGGCCTGAAGCGAAATAAAACCGCCTCCCAACTTATAATTGAGCAAAATGGGAATAGACAAATAATCGAGCTTAACGGAGCTGAGCCCGCGCAGCGCATTGTTGAGTAGATTATTGTAATTGGTATCGAGTGCGGCTTTGTACTGATTAATGAGTAGCTCGGGTTGCAAGGTCAATTGCTTAGAGAGTTTGATCTCGGCAAAAGCCCCCAACTGATAGCCATACGAAAACTCATCTTGAAAGGATCGACCCTCTACTTTGGTTACGTTGGTGCCCGCCTTAATTCCCAAATGAAATTGAGCGTTTGCGGCAACAGAGAAAAGACCAGCGAATAACAGCGTCAAGAGGATTGCTTTCATAGCGGGTACATTTGGTTTACAAACAAATATACTTTTACAAAACGCTAAGGGCAGCGAAGTTCTTATCCACCGGGTGTTAATCTTTTGAGAATAGTTCGATCAATGTGATCTCCGGCAAAAAACCCACCCGACCCGGATAGCCAATAAACCCAAATCCCGTATTTACATAGAGCTTTTGCTCTTTATTTTCGTAAAGACCCGCCCACTCGTTATAAAAGTATTGTACGGGGCTCCAGCGCATTCCCGGCAACTCCACGCCAAATTGCATGCCATGGGTATGCCCCGATAAGGTAAGTGCAATATCGCGGTACCCCTCGCAAACCTCGGCTCTCCAATGAGAGGGATCGTGGCTCATTAAAATTTTAAAGGGCGCAGCCTGCCCATCTGCATAGGCGCGAGCCAGATCTCCATACTTTGGAAAACGCAGTTTTGCGCTCCAATTCTCTACCCCCAGTAACAGTAACTTATCGCCGTCCTTTTCTACCAGGGCCTGCTCGTTGAGCAAGAGTCGCCATCCCATTTTTTGTTGCATGGCTTTTAGCGTACGCAGATTTTCTTGCTTTTCTTCTACACTGTTCCAACGAACATAATCGGCGTAATCGTGATTGCCCAAAATAGAATAAACGCCCAGGGGCGCCCTTAGACGAGCGAACAAATCGAGGTAGGGTTCCATTTCGCTGGCCAGGTTATTGACCAGGTCGCCGGTAAACAAGATCAGATCGGGTCGCTGGGCCAAGATCATCTCTACCCCTTTTTCTACAGCGGTGCGATCGGTAAAACTCCCGGCGTGTATATCAGAGAGGTGAGCAATGCGCAATCCATTAAAGGCGGCCGGCAGCGAACTAAAATAAAGAGGAATATTCTTGACCTGGTACCGATAGCGATTGCCCATACCATAGGCCAGTGCACCAAAGAGTCCGGAGCCGGCCAGCATACCGGCCCAACTTAAAAAAGCCGAGCGGGTAATCAGATCGGTCGCCTTGTTGTCTACCGAAGCTTGCTTGTTATTGACGATCTTGGTAACGCCCCATTGCAAGGCTCTTCGTACATCATCGGTAAGAAAAAAAACAGCCGCCAACAGTTTGGCCAAGAACAACCCTGCAATAAGGGCGAACAATAGGGAGCGGGCCACCTGTCCGGCATTCTTCGAAAAAAGAGTGGGCAAAAAAACTATGAGCCCCAGCGAAAGAATAGAAATGACCCAATACGACCCATGCATAAGCATTCTGCCGCGCGCAGAGGCCCCGGTCGTTAAATGGCGCATGACCTGAAAAACATAGAGGTCGAGCAAAAACAGGAATCCTAAAAAGATCCACCAAAAGGGGGCATTACGCATGGGGAGGTAAAATTAATGGGCAAAACTTAATTTTGTCGTCTTGGGCCAATCAGGCATCTTTACCTCTAACATTTTCAACGCAAGGAAGTTCAACTGACTATGGGAAGAATCATCGGAGTAGCCAATCAAAAAGGAGGGGTCGGAAAAACCACCACGGCCATTAATCTGGCGGCCAGTTTTGCCGTGCTAGAATATAAAACGCTTCTTGTCGATGCCGATCCACAAGCCAATAGCACCACAGGCGTCGGATTTGACCTGCACAACGTAACCCAGAGCCTCTATGATTGCATGGTTAACCAGGCCAGGGCCAAAGACGTGATCTTAAAGACCGAGATCCCCAACCTCGATCTGATCCCCTCGCATATCGACTTGGTAGGAGCCGAAATTGAAATGATCAATTATCCCAATCGCGAAACAGTACTCAAGAACTTGGTAGAGGCCGTGCGAGAAGAATACGATTTTATTGTAATCGATTGCTCTCCTTCGCTGGGGCTTATTACGGTCAATGCGCTCACTGCGGCCGATTCGGTCGTTATTCCTGTGCAAGCCGAGTTCTTTGCCCTCGAGGGATTGGGCAAACTGCTCAACACGATCAAGATCGTGCAAAGCCGCCTTAACACACAATTGGTCATTGAGGGAATCTTGATGACCATGTACGATGGACGGTTACGACTGTGCAACCAAGTGGTCAGCGAGGTCAGAAGACATTTCGAAGACATGGTCTTTACCACCATCGTGCATCGAAATGCCCGATTGGCCGAAGCACCCAGCACCGGTAAGCCGGTAATACTCTACGACGCCAATAGCAAAGGCGCCATGAACTACCTGAATCTGGCCAAAGAGATCTTGCAAAAAAATAACCTGACCCGCATTAAGAACGAAGAACGAATCTTAGAATTATAAGTATGAGCAACCCCAAGCAACACAAAGACCAGTTGGGCAAAGGGATCCGCTCACTGCTACAAAGTATCGATACCGATCTAAAGACCACCAGTGGGCAACTGAAGCCCGCCGTGGTAGAATCGGCTACGGCGAGCACCCGCATTGCGGTGGCAGATATTGAACCTAACCCTAAACAACCCCGTCGCGATTTTGACGAGACCGCGCTGCAACAACTGGCGGCGTCAATAAAACAACACGACATTATTCAACCTATTACGGTAGCTAAACTGGCTGGTGGTAAATACAGATTGGTATCCGGAGAAAGAAGATGGCGTGCCGCTAAGCTGGCGGGGCTCTTGGATATTCCGGCCTACCAGCGACAAGCTAACGACCAGCAATTGCTGGAGCTGGCCCTGCTAGAGAATCTGCAACGAGAAGATCTTAATGCAATCGAAGTAGCACTCAGCTACAAGCGAATGATGGACGAGCTGCATTATACGCAAGACCAGGTGGCCGATCGCATGGGCAAAGACAGAAGCACCGTAGCCAATAGCATCCGTCTGTTAAAACTGCCTCCGGATATTCAACTGGCGGTACGCAAAGGCGAATTGAGCATGGGACATGCCCGCGCACTGCTGGCCATCGAGTTGGTCGATGTACAGCTTTATGCCTTTAAGGAGATCATGCAAAAAGGTCTTTCCGTGCGACAAACCGAGGTCCTTGTGCAGCAGGTAAAAAAAGACCAGCCCGCTGTTAAAAAATTGGCAAAATCAACGGCCGCCTCTCCCCTTAAGCGGATTGAAGATAAATTAGCGTCTCACTTTAGCACCCGCGTACGCATTAAGCAAAGCCGCAACGGACACGGGCAGCTGATTATAGAGTATTACTCTTCGGAAGAACTCAATAAAATTCTTCGGCAATTGAATGCCCCGCTCGATTAATGAAGGCCTCTTTATCTTTTTGTTTTTTCGTTGCACTGCTGTTCTTGTCCTTGGCGGCTCGGGGGCAAACGACTGCTGATGCCAAGCAAAACAAATACGACGCTGCCATGGCAGCGCACCCTCCCCAAAAAGCAGCCCTGCGATCGGCCCTCTTACCCGGCTTGGGGCAGATCTACAATAATAAGATCTGGAAGGTTCCCATTGTCTATGGAGCCCTGGCCACCTCGGGTGCGATCTTCTTTTACAACCTCAACAATTACCAAGATACACGCTTTGCCTTTCGGGTCAAATACAACATGCGCGTTAACGGCACCGACTCGGCACTCTTTAGCAAGATCAAACCCAATTTGCAACCCTTACCCGAAGAGAGTCTAAAATATTATAGAAATCAATTTAGACGAGATATCGACTACTCGGCTCTTTTCTTTTTAGTGCTCTGGGGATTGAACGTAGTGGATGCGGCCGTAGATGCGCATCTAAAAAGTTTTGACGTGGGCAACGACCTGAGTCTTCGGATTGCTCCGGGCTATAGCGAAACGGCCGCCACCCATGGACTCAGTCTTCGGTTAACGATCGGAAAATAATTTGCAACGCTCGCTTACTTGCAACCCAGCACCTCGCAGAGTTTGGCCTCGAGTGCAGGTCCTCGCAAGTTTTTGGCAATGATGGTGCCACTGGGGTCTACCAGAAAATTATAGGGAATACCATTTACCCGGTAGAGCCTGGCCGCTTCGTTGTTCCAGAATTTAAGATCGCTTACATGCGTCCAGGTCAGCTTGTCTTTTTTAATGGCCTCTAGCCATTTGGCACGTTGATCTTCGCGGTCTAGTGATACGCCGAGCACCGTAAAGTTTTTGCCTTTAAACTTATTGAAGTTATCCACTACGTTGGGATTCTCTTGACGACAGGGACCGCACCAGCTGGCCCAAAAATCGACCAGCACATATTTTCCTTTAAACGAAGATAGCGACACCATCTTTCCACTGGTATCGGCTTGGGTAAAATCGATCGCCTTCGATCCAACGGCTCCGATCTTTCCGTCTTGTATCATAGCATTGACCTGCATACCCGAAGCACTTTGGCGGGCAGGAGCTTGCAGAAGCTCATATCTTTTTTCGAGCCAGGCCATATCATTAAAAAATCCAAAGGTGGCCGCCAGCACAAAACTGGTCACGGGCGAAGCAGGCTCTTGCTTAACGAGCTGCTCTACCTGTTGCTGCATGGTCTGATTAGTGGCATTATAGGCCGCCATTAAACTATCGCGGGTCTGTTCATTACTACCGTTGAGCGCTGTTGCCTGCTGGTTACGTAGCTGCACATAGGGAACAAATGCACTAATAAAACGCTGAAAGAGGGCGTGTGAGGTGCTTCCTTCTAACTGCATGGCACCGGGATTTCCCTTTGCACCCTTGATCAGCATCGGTTTGCTTTCTAAAAAAAGTTCGGCAGGTTGTGATTGATCGCCCAAAAACAAAAAGACCAGCGAAGGCTCCGGCAAATTACCCGTAAGCACAAACTGATTGCTCACGATACGACCCGTGGCCAACGGCGTGTTTTCGCCACTGCGCACCAGCTTTACCTCGCTACTATCGGCAAAACCCTCTACCTGACCCGTTAGTGTAAAGGCGGCGGCTGTTTGCGCCTCTAAGCGGAGTGCCATCAATACCATTGATGCGACTACCAGAAATTTTCGAGCTATCATAGTAACAAAGATAAGCAATCAGCGCAGCTGTTGTCTGAACTGAAGGAGTGATTTCATGTCTTTGTCGCCGGGAGCGGTTTCGAAGCCGGTATGCAGGTCAACCCCAAAGAAATCGGGATGGTCAATGGCTCTGATCATCGAAGCGCTCGATGCGGCGAACCCCCCCGAAATAAAAAAAGGTTTTTCAATACGGGCTTTCTTGAATAGGTCCAAAGAAGGTCCCTCGCCATAGAGATCGGTGGCAACAGCTACGGGACCGCTAAATAAATAATAATCACAGACCGCATCGTAGTCGTTGATTAATGCATCGATGGAATCTGCAGGGGTCGACAAGTAAAAAGATTTGATCACCTCTACCTCGGTACTCAGATCGTCGCAAAGAGAGGCGCTCTCTTGTCCTACTAACTGCACCACATCTAGTTTATAGGCATCGATAATGTCAAGGGCATCACTGAGCGAAGGGTCACGAAGAATCCCGACCTTTTTTACATCAAAGTCGGCTTTCTTGACCTCTGCTTCCGAGAGGCTGCCCCCCGCATACCAGGGCGAATCGGGAATAAAGACCAGACCGGCCATATCGATCTCGAGACCGTCCAGCTGCTGCAATTGTTTGAAGGTGGTAATACCGCAGACTTTGATATTCATGATCATGCATTTAAAAAGTACTTGGCAAATATCGAGTTTTAATTCGCAACAAGACTTTATCTTTCTGGCTCCAAAATTATTGAACCATGCAAAAAGGGATCCGCTTTTTTTCGACCGCGCTGTTGTTATTTATCACCCTAACAACGGGCTTTGCCCAACAGGGCACAGGCTATAAACTTCCACCGACCGATGTAGCGGATATGCTGCTGGCACTGCGACCGGCCAATGTAAGTATCGACAATAAAGGCGAGTGGATGTTACTTAGCGAAACCCATAGCTACGCAGAGATGGAAGATCTGGCCGCCCCCGAACTCAAGATCGCAGGCCTACGCATTAATCCGCGCAACGCAGGCCCCAGCCGTCAAGCGTTGATTCATACGTTAAAGCTGCGCAACGCCCTTACAAAAAAAGAGTATGCGATAGAGGGATTGCCAAAGCCGCTCAAGGCCACATCGGTGAGCTGGAGCCCCAATCAACAAAAAATCTCTTTTTTACAAATGGGTCAAGACAGAATAGACCTCTATGTAATTAACGTGGCGCAGCAAAAGGCCGTTAAGATAAACCGAAGTGCCGTCAACGCAGTGCTCAACCGCTATCAATGGAAAGACAATAGCACGCTGCTGTATTTTATTTGTGTTCAACCCGCTGCTGCCGCCCCGCAACGACCGGCCGTTCCCGATGGTCCCGCCATACAAGAGAATAGCGGTAAGGCCAGTCCGCGCCCTACCTTTCAGGACCTGATCAAATCGCCACACGACGAAGCGCTATTTGCCTTCTATGCGCAAACTCAACTGGTCAGCAATGCTGCAGGAGTCGAAGTAAAGATTGGTGCTCCCGCCTTGTATAAGAGTCTGAGCCTTTCTCCGGATAAAAAGTATTTTTTACAAGAGATCATCGTGCCGCCCTTTTCGTATACGGTACCCGCATCGGGGTTTGCCTCGCGGGTATTAATTAGCGACGCCAATGGAAAAATGATTAAAGAGCTGGGGCAACTTCCGTCTGCCGAAACAGCGCCCGGCGGAAACGATAATGTGCAAAATGTGCCACGCAGTTTTGATTGGAGAGATGACGAAGCGGCCACGCTAACCTGGTGCGAGCCTCTCGACGGCGGACTTATCAAAAACGAGGCTACCTATCGCGATGCGGTCTATGCCTTAGCCGCTCCCTTTACCGGCGACAAGAAAAAACTCTTTGCGACCAAAATGCGCTACGGAGGTACTACCTGGGGGCACGAAGGCTTGGCACTGGTTACCGAAGGGTTGCGCTCTAAGCAACTGACCGCACTCAATCGATTTAATCCAATTACCGAAGATCTCGAAAGGATCTTGACTCGAAACAGCACCAACGCCTATGCCAATCCCGGAAATCCTCTTACCCGACAAAACGAATATGGCAAACAAGTGCTATGGACCCTCGATAAAGGCAACAAGATATTAATGGTCAACAACACCGGCAGCTCTCCTAAAGGCGATCTTCCTTTCTTACTTTCTTTTGATGTGCATACCAAAAAAGCCGATACCCTTTGGCGCTGTAAAGAAGGAAATTTCGAGACCATCGTTAAAGTGATCGATGCAGAAAAAGGAGTGCTGATTACACAGCGCGAGAGCGAAAAGGAGGTGCCCAACTATTACCGCACCCGTTTGAGCAACCCGGCGGGCAGCGAAGCCCTGACATCATTTAGCGACCCCTATCCTGCCATGCGAGGAGTGCAAAAGCAAAAGATCGTTTACAAAAGAGCCGATGGCATTACGCTGACCGGAGAACTTTATTTGCCCAAAGGGTATAATGCGAGCAGAGATGGAAAGTTACCCGTGCTTATCTGGGCCTATCCTGCCGAGTACAATTCGGCAGCCGATGCCGCACAGATCAGAGGCAGTGAACACCGCTTTACCTATCTAAGCGGAGGCTCTCCTGTCTTTTACGTGACCCAGGGCTATGCCGTACTCAACAATGCAGAAATGCCCATCGTGGCCACGGCTGCAGAAGGAAAACCCAACGATAATTTTATTGAGCAACTGACCCTCAATGCCAGTGCGGCCATCAACGCACTCGATTCGATGGGCGTAGGCGATCCTACCCGGGTGGCAGTGGGCGGGCACAGCTACGGAGCCTTTATGACCGCCAATCTGCTGGCCCATACCAAGCTATTCAAAGCCGGCATTGCTCGCAGCGGTGCCTATAACCGAACCCTTACCCCATTTGGTTTTCAAAACGAAGATCGCAGCTATTGGGAGGCCCCCGAACTCTACAACCGCATGAGTCCTTTTAGCTATGCCAATCAGATCAAAACACCCTTACTGTTGATTCATGGCGAGATGGACAATAACACGGGTACATTTCCCATTCAGAGCGAGCGTATGTTCAATGCCATCAAAGGGCACGGGGGCACAGCCCGCTATGTAAGTTTGCCCTACGAATCGCACGGCTATACTGGTAAAGAGAACCTTTTGCATGTGCTGGCCGAGCAGTTTGAGTGGCTCGAAAAATTCGTTAAAAATCCGGTGGTACCCCCCGGCGATAAAAGGGGATTTTGAGCAGCAACCTCCACCTGTACTGCCGCCTGTTTGCCGCCAAAAAATCGTAGTTTTGCAGCTGTTTAAAACCTGTTAAACCACTTGTTATGGCCGATCTGTTTGAACGACTATTAAAGAACGCCGGACCCCTAGGACAACACCGCGAAAGAGCTCATGGATACTTTGCCTTTCCCAAATTAGAGGGAGAGATCAGCAGCCGCATGAAATTTCGTGGTAAGGACATGATCGTATGGAGTCTCAATAACTACTTAGGACTGGCCAACCACCCCGGGGTTCGCAAGGCCGATGCCGATGCAGCCGCACAATACGGACTGGCTTACCCAATGGGCGCCCGAATGATGAGTGGCAACAGCAACCATCACGAACAACTCGAGGCCGAACTGGCAAAGTTCGAGATGAAAGAAGATGCCATTCTGCTCAATTTCGGATACCAAGGCATGGTGAGCGTGATCGATGTGCTCTGTGGTCGCCATGATGTGATCGTCTACGATGCAGAAAGCCATGCCTGTATTATCGATGGACTTCGATTGCATCCCGGACACCGCTATGTATTTAAGCATAACGATGTGGAGGATTGCGAAAAACAATTACAACGCGCTACGGCCCTTATTGAAAAACAAAAAACAGGGGGCATTTTGGTCATTACCGAAGGGGTTTTTGGTATGGCCGGCGATCAGGGAAAATTAAAAGAGATCGCGGCGCTCAAAGACAAGTATCAATTTAGATTGTTGGTAGATGATGCTCACGGATTTGGAACACTGGGAAAGACCGGTGCCGGGGCCGGAGAAGAGCAAGGCATACAAGACAAGATCGACATCTACTTTTCTACGTTCGCCAAATCGATGGCCAGCATCGGTGCTTTTGTGGCGGGCGATAAACCCGTAGTCGATTATATCCGCTACAATATTCGTTCGCAAATTTTTGCCAAGAGTCTTCCCATGCCTCTCGTGCTGGGCAATCTAAAAAGATTAGAACTGTTGCGCAATCATCCCGAACTCAAAGACAAACTTTGGAGCAATGCCCGCAAGCTGCAGCAAGGCTTGAAAGACCGGGGCTTCGACATTGGAAAAACCGATTCGGTAGTAACCCCCGTGTATATGAAAGGAGGTGTCGAAGAAGCGACCGCCATGGTCATGGACCTGCGCGAGAACTATGGCGTCTTTGCCTCGATCGTGGTCTATCCTGTTATTCCAAAGGGCCACATTATCTACCGACTGATTCCCTCTGCCGTGCATACCGACGAGGATATTCGTGTAACGCTCGAAGCCTTTACCGAAACCAAGGTCAAATTAGATGCCGGCGCCTACAAGGTGGAGGCTATTCCCGATATGGCAGAAAAAAAATAAACCTATGCGAACCCTGTTCCTGCTTTTATTGCTTCCGGCATTGGCCTGGAGCCAGACCAAATCCATTACGCTCGAAGACGTTTATAAAAAAGGAACCTTTCGCACCGATGCCGTTATGGCCTCGTTTGGAGAGAGCAAAGCGGCCGCTCCCGCCATGCAGTGGGACCGACTTACCGATGCGAGCGGAAAAAAGATCGGTCGCCCCGATGAAGTGATCGCCTGCGAGTCCAATTCGGCCCTGCAACTGCTTAGAATCAAGACGGAGCCGATCTACCGCCGCTCCTCGAAATCGCTGCTCTATCTTTTTAATGCCAAGGACTCTTCGTTGCTGCAAATCGGCGGTGATACGAAGTCGTTACACCCGCAGTTTTCGCCCGATGGCCAGCACCTCTCGTACATACAGAGCAATAATTTGATGCTCTACACTATTGCTACGGGCACTACGACGGCTGTCACCACCGATGGAAAATGGAACTACATCATCAATGGTAATTGCGACTGGGTGTACGAAGAAGAATTTGAGTTTAGCCGCGCCTACGAGTGGAGCCCCAAGGGCAATTACATTGCTTACTACCGCTTCGACGAATCGGGCGTTAAGGAATTCAACATGACGATGTACGATAATGCGCACAACAGCGATTACCGTTATAAGTACCCCAAGGCCGGTGATGATAATTCGGCCATTGAGATCCATATCTACGATGTCAATAAGGCCAGTAAGGCAAAGGCACAGTACGAGACCGGCGATATTTACATTCCGCGCATTAAGTGGACCACCGACGATCGCCAGTTGATCGTGTTCTGGATGAACAGACATCAAAATGTACTTAAACTGCTTAGCACCGATGCGGCTACCGGCAAGAGCTCGCTGCTGTACGAAGAAAAAAATAAATACTTCGTTGAGATCAACGACGATTGGTGGTTCTTAAAAGATGCCAAGCACTATTTATTTACCAGCGAGATGAATGGCTATCGTCACCTTTATCTCTATGGGCTGGACGGAACGACCAAAAAACAGTTGACAAAAGGCAACGTAGAGGTAACCGAGGTGAATGGTGTTGACGAAGTGAATAAGCGTATTTTCTATACGTTGGCTTGGCCCCGCCCCATGGACCGCAATCTCTTTGTAACCGATTTTAATGGCGAAAAGACCTATGCGCTTACACAGGGAGAAGGTTGGAACCGCGTTTCGTTCAACGATGATTTTAGCAAATTCATTCTTTATTATTCGAATATCAATACCCCGCAGACCGTCAGCTTACAACAAGTGCTGGTCGATAAGAAAAAAGGAATCAGTGCCGTGCAAGAGAAGGTCTTTGGAGAATCGCCCAAACTAAAGGCTACCCTGCGCGAATACGGCTTTGGCGCCGTCGAGTTTATGCGAATACCCAACTCAAAAGGCGATACGCTCAACGGCTGGATGCTGAAGCCCGCCGGATTTGACGCTGCCAAAAAATATCCTGTCTTGTTTTGCAACTATGGCGGACCCGGCTCACAGCAAGTAGCCAACCGGTTCGGAGCGGTTAGCAACTGGCATCAACTATTGGCACAAAAAGGATTTATTGTGGTGAGCGTAGACAATACCGGCACCGGTTACCGAGGTGAGGAATTCAAGAAGAAAACGTATTTGCAACTGGGCAAACTCGAGATCGAGGACCAGATCGATGCAGCCAATTTCCTGGCCAAGCTGCCTTGGGTAGACAAGGCCAAGATCGGACATTGGGGTTGGAGCTATGGTGGATTTATGAGTTCACTGGCCATTACCAAAGGAGCCGGTATTTTTAGTGCCGCAGTAGCGGTTGCTCCCGTAACCAGTTGGCGCTTTTACGACAACATCTATACCGAGCGCTACATGCAAACCCCCAAAGAGAATCCGGGAGGATACGACGATAATTCACCCATTAACCATACCGACAAGATCAAAGGAAAGTATCTGATTATTCATGGCACCGCCGACGATAATGTGCACTTTCAAAATGCCACCCAGATGATCTCGGCGTTGGTAAAAAGCAATATCGATTTTGAAAGCGCCTACTACCCCAACAAGAACCACGGTATAAGCGGGATGGCCGACAATACGACCTTTCATCTGTGGAGCAAAAAAACAAATTGGATCTTGAACGTATTGGGCAACGAGAACACCCTTCGCTAAAAAAAGAACCCCCGACTTGCATCGGGGGGCCCTAATCATAGACCATTAACCATTAAACCTTATCCTATGAAAATTCGAGTCGAATCTCGAAAAATTTCAGCAGGATTAGGGGTATTGGTCTGTCAATTTTCTGAAAATAAGGGTAAATAACTATTAATCCTTGATTCTGTAGGGCTGGCGATGAACCAATTGGCCCGTAATTAGTTATTGATGTATGCGAAGGATCTTGCTTTGTGTAACGGGGGCCAGTGGTTCTATCTACGCCCAGAGTTTACTGCAAAAATTAACCCAGGCCCGCGCGCAGTGGCAGCAACTGGCCGTGGTTATGACCACCAATGCCAAAGAGGTATGGAATACCGAGTTGGAAAAAGAAAGTTGGAAGCAATTTGATGTTCAGCATTACGAAACCAACGACTTTTCGGCCCCCTTTGCCTCGGGCTCGGGGCAGTACGACACAATGATCGTGGCACCCTGCTCGATGGGCACCTTAGGACGCATTGCCACCGGTGTCTCGAACGACCTTATAACCCGAGCTGCCGATGTCGTGCTAAAAGAACGAAGAAAACTTATTTGCGTGGTCAGAGAGACCCCCTATAATCTAATCCATATTCGTAATATGGAAACGATAACGCTGGCCGGTGGTATTATTTGTCCGGCTACCCCTTCTTTTTACAGCAAACCCACCACCCTAAAAGAAGTAGCGGCTACCGTTACCGACCGGGTAATGGATCTGGCAGGCCTTACGGTCAATACCTTTCGCTGGGGACAATCCTCCTGATCGACACCACTAGCGTGTCATTGCACTGCGAATTACATTCAGCGCACCGCCGGCCTTGAACCACTCGATCTGTTGTTGATTGTACGAGTGAAGGGCTTCGATGGTATTCGAAGTGCCGTCCGCATGATGCAGTACCACCTGAAGGGAGGTTCCGGGTGTAAAACTAGTAAGACCGATCACATCGATGCGGTCGTCTTCTTGCACCAGGTTATAGTCTTCTTTATTGGCGAATGTAAGGGCCAGCATGCCCTGTTTTTTCAGGTTGGTCTCGTGAATACGAGCAAATGACTTGACCATCACTACGCGTACACCCAAATGACGGGGCTCCATGGCAGCGTGCTCACGAGAAGAGCCCTCGCCATAATTTTCGTCTCCGATCACGATACTTCCCACACCGGCCGCCTTGTAGGCGCGCTGGGTCGCAGGCACCGAGCCGTAGGTTCCGTCGAGTTGATTTTTTACACTGTCGGTCTTTTCATTAAAGTAATTGACCGCTCCGATCAACATGTTGTTGCTGATGTTATCAAGGTGACCTCTAAACTTGAGCCAGGGTCCTGCCATAGAAATATGGTCGGTCGTGCATTTTCCTTTTGCTTTAATGAGCAGACGCAGATCTTTAAGATCGGTCCCTTCCCAAGCGGCAAAAGGATAAAGCAATTGCAATCGTTTGCTATCGGGTTTTACATCGACCACCACTCCACTTCCATCAGCGGCCGGAGCTTGGTAGCCGGCATCCTCTACCGCAAAACCTTTGGCCGGTAATTCATCGCCGGCGGGAGGATCTAACCTTACCTTTTCGCCTTTTTCGTTGAGTAGCGTATCGGTAAGGGGATTAAAGGTAAGATCGCCGGCTATAGCCAATGCAGTTACCAATTCTGGGCTGGCCACAAACGCCAACGTGTTGGGATTACCATCGGCACGCTTGGCAAAATTTCTATTAAAGGAATGGACAATGGTATTGCGTTCTTGTTTTTCTGCACCCATACGATCCCACATTCCAATGCAGGGACCGCAAGCATTGGCAAACACGGTGGCGCCGATCTGCGAGAAGGTATCTAAAAATCCATCTCTTTCTATGGTGTAGCGAACCTGTTCGCTACCGGGAGTAATGGTAAATTCTGCTTTTGTCTTGAGACCCTTTTGTGCCACCTGGCGGGCCAGGCTAACGGCGCGGCTTATATCTTCGTAAGAAGAATTGGTGCAACTACCGATCAATCCCACTTCTACTTTGGTGGGCCAGTTGTTTTTGGCAGCGGCTTCTTTCATCTGAGATATCGGAGTAGCCAGATCGGGCGTAAAGGGACCGTTGAGGTGCGGCTCGAGTTCGCTGAGGTCGATCTCGATAACACGATCGAAATATTTTTCGGGTTGGGCATATACTTCGGGGTCGCCGGTCAGATGCTCTTTAATGGCATCAGCAGCAGCAGCGACTTCGGCTCGTCCGGTTGCTTTTAGATAACGACTCATGCTCTCATCGTATCCGAACGTAGACGTGGTAGCACCGATCTCGGCACCCATGTTGCAAATGGTACCCTTACCGGTACAACTCATCGACGTAGCCCCTTCGCCAAAATATTCAACAATGGCATTGGTACCTCCTTTAACGGTGAGTATACCCGCCACTTTCAAGATCACATCTTTGGGCGAGGTCCAGCCATTTAATTTTCCTTTTAGCTTGATACCGATCAGTTTGGGCATCAGCAGCTCCCAACTTAATCCGGCCATTACATCACAGGCGTCGGCTCCTCCTACCCCAATGGCGACCATCCCCAATCCTCCGGCATTGACCGTATGAGAATCGGTTCCGATCATCATACCACCGGGAAAGGCATAATTTTCGAGCACCACCTGGTGAATGATACCCGCACCGGGTTTCCAAAAACCGATTCCGTATTTATTGGAGATCGACGATAAAAATTTATAGACTTCTTCGTTATCGGACACTGCCTTGCTCAGGTCGGTCTTGCCCTCTTGCTTGGCCACGATCAGGTGATCGCAATGCACGGTAGAGGGAACGGCTACTTTTTTTCGGCCGGTAGTATCGAACTGCAACAGCGCCATCTGCGCAGTGGCATCTTGCATGGCCACTCGGTCGGGCGCAAAATCGACATAATCCTTTCCCCTTGCGTAATCGGTTACGGAAACGCCGCTCCACAAATGACTGTACAGAATTTTTTCGCTAAGGGTCAGGGGTCTTCCTAAGGCCTGACGGGCGGCGGCCACCCGGGCGGGCATAGTTGCATACAGTTGCTTGATGAGGTCGAGATCAAATACCATAACGATACAGGGTTTACGATAAAAAAAAGGGCATCTTGCTGCGCGGCAAATTTACGAAAGTAGATGCTTGTTTAGAAATGGCAATTCCCTAATTTAGGGGTAGCCTTTTGCTATGAATAAGTTAAAATCCTTTGTTGAATGGAATGCCTTTGGGGTCTGTTCGGCCATTGGTGTTAGAATGGGGATCGCTCCCAGCCGTATTCGGCAGTATTTTATGTATACATCGGTACTGACCCTGGGCTCTCCCGTTATCATTTACCTGGTATTGGCTTTTTGGCGCAACCTGAGTCACTACATACGGCTGAGCAGAAGAAATCCCTGGCATCACCTCTAAGCACTAGATTAGCTGTGCCAGTACGCGTAGCACTTCGTCGAGTTGTTCGCGGGTATTGTATTTAGAAAAAGAAAAGCGAATCGGCACACCGGGTGTGCTTCGCAGGGCTCTGATAACATGACTGCCCATATCGGCACCACTGCTACAGGCGCTTCCGCCCGACACGCAAATTCCCTGCAAATCGAGGGCCATCAGTAGCATCTCGGTTTTTTCGGTGCGTGGAAAAGAAACGTTGAGCACGGTATACAGACTCTCTCCATTCCAATCACCATTAAAAGAGAGTTCCGGAATTTGCTGATGCAATCGTTCGGCCAAATAATGCTTGAGCGATAGAATATACTGCTTGTCTTTATCGAGGTGTGCATCGGCCAACTCAAGGGCCTTGGCGAATCCCACGATCCCGTAAATATTTTCGGTGCCGGCCCGCATGTTTCGCTCCTGACCGCCCCCATGGATCAGGGGATGGATGGATACCTCGTCGGAGACATACAATAATCCAATGCCCTTAGGACCATGAAACTTATGACCCGCCCCGGTAGCAAAATGGATCCACTTTTTACTAAAGTCGAGCGGATAGTGCCCGAGGGTCTGTACCGTGTCGGAATGAAAGATGGCGTTATACTCTTTACAAATGGCCCCAACTTCTTCGATATCGAGTAGGTTACCGATCTCATTGTTGGCATGCATCAAACTAACAAGTACCCGCTGCGAAGAACCGGCCACCAGCGTTTTTAAATGCGCAAGATCGATATGACCATTAGGGGTTACCGCTACATAGCTAACCTGAAGCTGGTGTTTTTTTTGGAGATGCTCAACGGTATGAAAGACCGCATGATGCTCAATGGCCGATGTTACAATATGACGACAACCGAGATCTTCTACAGCCGCTACCAAGGCCATGTTATCGCTTTCGGTACCTCCGCTGGTAAAAAAGATCTCACCGGGGCTGGCCTTAACGATTCGCGCCACGGTCTTGCGTGCATTCTCTACCGCTAGTCTTGTTTCGCGGCCATACGAATAGATCGAAGAAGGGTTACCGAAATGGGTAGAAAGATAAGGCAGCATCGCTTCCATTACCTCCGGGTCGAGCGGAGTGGTAGCTGCATTATCGAGGTAAATTCTATTCATGGCCGGAGCAAATATACTAGCTAAGCGGTTGTGAGAATTCCTTGATGTCTCGCATAAGCTGTTGTGCCATGTGCGAGGCCTTCGACTCCAGATCGCTTTCGGCATAAATGCGCACAATGGGTTCGGTGTTCGAGCTGCGCAGGTGTACCCAATCGCTATCGAACTCGATCTTAAGCCCGTCTTCGGTATGGAGGGGATGCTGCGCATATTTTTTCTGGATGGCCGAAAAAATAGCAGACAGATCGGTACCCGGTTGCAGCTCGATCTTATTTTTAGAGATAAAATAATCAGGATATCGTTTTCTAAGCGCACTCATCTTTTTGCCCGACAGCGCCAGGTGGGTCAGAAAAAGACCGATGCCGATCAATGCATCGCGTCCGTAATGAAAATCGGGAACGATAATGCCGCCATTTCCCTCGCCGCCAATAACAGCCTTTACCTCTTTCATCTTGGCCACTACATTAACCTCTCCTACCGCAGCCGAAGCATACTGGCCGCCCTTGGCCAGGGCCAGCTCTTTGAGCGACTTGGTGCTGCTCATATTGCTTACGGCAGCACCGGGCCTTTTAGAGAGCACATAGTCGGCCACGGCCACCAGGGTGTATTCTTCTCCAAAAAGGGTACCATCTTCATTGACAAAACAAAGCCTGTCCACATCGGGATCAACCGCAATACCCAGGTCGGCCCCCTGTCTGACCACTTCGTGGCAAAGCTCTTGCAGATTTTCAGGAAGCGGCTCGGGGGCATGCGCAAATTTTCCATTTACGGTTTCGTTGAGCACGATCACGTCGGTAACACCGAGTCGGGTAAGCAGGGCCGGCACATACAGTGCCCCGGTCGAATTGATGGCATCGACCACTACTTTGAATTTTTTTTGAGCGATAACCGAAGCCTCCACCAGTGGATAGTTAACGATGGCATTTAGGTGATGATCCATGTAATTGGCAGCGGTTACGGACCCTAGCTTTTCGATCGTAGCAAAATTAAACTGCCCTTGTTCGGCCATCGATAGGACCTTGGCACCTAATGCTGCATCGATAAATTCGCCTTTTTCGTTGAGCAACTTAAGGGCATTCCACTCGCGGGGGTTGTGACTGGCCGTAATAATGATACCGGCCGCTGCCTGCGCAGCCGTTACTGCCATCTCTACCGTAGGGGTCGTGCTCAATCCGAGGTCGACCACATCGATTCCCAGTGCGACCAGCGTCTGAACGACCAATTGTTGCACCATCTCTCCACTCATGCGTCCATCACGACCCACGACAACTCTAATTTTTTCTTTTTGACCCTTAACTAGCGAGCCAAAGGCTGCCGTGAACTTTACAATATCGATGGGGGTAAGATTTTCTCCGGGCGTCTGACCGATAGTTCCTCGAATGCCGGAGATGCTCTTAATTAAAGCCATAGGAAAGTTTTAACGCGGCAAAAATACGCAATGAATGGTTATTGGCGGCCCGAAACTCGGCTTCGGCTTACCTTTGCCTATGGCTCGAAAAGCATGGTTTACGCATTGGTTCAATTCTCCCTATTATCATCAGCTTTACGCACACAGAGACGACAAAGAGGCCAAGGCCTTTATTGAACGACTGATCGCCTATCTGCACCCGGCAGCCGATGCCACTATGCTCGATATGGCCTGTGGCCGTGGCCGACACAGCCGCACCCTTGCATCGCTGGGCTACGAAGTGACCGGTGTAGATGTGGCACCCGAGAATATTCGCTATGCGAAACGCTACGAAACAGACTTGTTGCACTTTGAGGTGCATGACATGCGAAAGATCTTGTGTAGCCGTTGCTTTGATTATGTCTTTAACTTTTTTACGAGTTTCGGATACTTCGATCAGCTGCACCAACACGAACTGGCGCTGCGAACCATGGTCACCGCGCTCAAAAAAGAAGGAGTGCTCGTTATCGATTATATCAATAGCGTCTATGCGTCGGCGCAATTGATCGCCCGCGAAGAAAAAACGATCAAGGGAATCAATTTTTTGATCGAGCGACAAGAAGATGCTCGTTACTTCTACAAAAAAATAACCGTTCACGATCCACAGCTATCTACTCCGCTATGCTTTACAGAAAAGGTCTGCAAGTTCTCGAAAGACGAACTAAGCGATCTTTTAAAAAAAGAAGGAATGACGGTGCTCGAAGTAAAAGGCGACTACCAGCTTCGCCCTTTTAACGATGAACGTTCTCCGCGCCTGACCCTGATCGCAACACGCAATCGCTGATCAGTTTTTGTTGTTCAAGATCAAATAACGAGAGGTCTCAAAAAAGGCCATGGCCAATTCGGCCAACGATCGCTGCAGCTTGATTCTTTCGGCGTTCGATAAGGTATCGGGGGCAGACGATAGTGCATGCAGCTGCTCCTCTCCGGAGTTAAGCTGACGCACCAAATAAAAATTATTGGTAACAATACCCACCTTATCAGTGGCATTGGTTACAAAGGCAAAATGTTCTTTGTGAGCAGGATCGAGCAGGTCCCTGCCAAGGGTTCTGTTCTGATAAGAGCGATGTAACAGACCCGCGATCGTAGGCAACACATCGATCTGCGAGACCACTTCGCTTCTTCGCTGCGGCGCCAAAAGACCTGGCGCATAAAATAAAAGCGGTACATGCAGATCGGTCAACCGCTGCTCGGTCCAAACAGCTGGATATACCGCCTGCGCATTGCCTGCCACCCCATGATCACCAATAAAAACAAAGATGGTGTTATTGAAATAAGGCTGCGCCGAAGCCTTGGCCATAAAAGAGCGGATACAATAGTCGGAGTAACGAAATGCGTTGTACTCATCTACCGATTCAAACCCATTGGTCTTTAGGGTTTCGTTGTCGAGCGTATCCCTTTTAAAATCTTTATCGGCCGGCGAGATCGAGCGCTGAAAAGGACGATGATTGCCGGCCGTTTGTATATAGGCAAAAAAGGGCGTCTTGGTTACACGCAAGCGCTCATCGGCCGCAGCAAACAGGTCTTTATCACTCACACCCCAGACATTGATGGGCGGCGCCTTAAAATCGGTGCCGGTGTGCATCTGCAGGTCAGGGATATTGCGCAAAATGCCCTCAAAATTGTTGAATGCGGCATCCCCTCCCAAAAAATAATGCTTTTGATAATCTTCGAGCCCACTAAGCAGGGTATACTGATCGAGTGCCAGCGGATTGCGGCTCGAGAACTTAAAGAATTGCGCATCGGGTATACCCGTAACAATGGCAAACAGCGCTCTAGCCGTAGAAAAAGTGGGCGCAAAGCAGCGCTCAAAAAAAATTCCTTTTTTACAGAGTGAATCAAAAAAAGGAGTTGTGTTAAGTGGATTGCCGCTCATGGTACTCTTGTACATGCTGAACGACTCGCATTGTACCAAGATAATATTGGGCCGACTTTCAAAAGAAGTACTACGCGGGCCAATGGTCCTGCGAAAATCAAAATCGGCGGCAGGCCCAAGGCCCATCCATTTTTTCATGACCGGATACAGCGCCCGGGCCCGGTCTTCGTTGTAACCGGGTTTACGCAGACCAAGGGTTGCCGCAAAATTTTGTACCGGATTGATGGCCAAGTAACTCAAAAACACTTTCGAAAAACGAAAACTGTCGGTTCTTCCCAACGGCCGAGAAGAAAAAGATCCATGTATGCAAAGCAGGGCTACGGCCAGCGCCAACAAAAAATGACTGCTTTGATGAGCAATGCCCTGCCCATCGGTCGCACTCACGACCTGCCAGTGACTTCGCCTGTACATCCAACGAAAGATCAGTACCGCTACGCCCAGCCCTAGCATCATCCATACGAGCGGATAAGTTTGCCAGATCATCTTGATCGAAATGGTGAAGTCCTCGGCAAAATTCATGGCCCCTGCATCGAGCGGCGTTTGGTTGTACGAAAAACTGCCATAGCCGGCAGCAAAGAAGAAAAAAAGTACAAAGGTGATCAAAGCCAGATACCAAGTCCAGATCTTTTTATTGCGATCGGAATAAAAGGGCGAACCTGCCGCATAGGTACTAATGACAATAACGGGCAACAAGATCACGGCAATCCAGCGCAGGTCGTAACGAAGACCCAACAGAAAGGCCGCCGCAATATCGGTAGCAGCCAAGCCCTGCGGACGAAACTGCAAAAAGATAAAGAACCGAAACAAGCTAAAGAGCAATAGAAAGATCATCAGCAGGTTCAGCACCCAGCGCAAGGTCTTTGACAGGCGAATTCGCTTTAGCATACACTATTCATTTACAAAGAAACAACATTCACCACAAGTAGCTGCTTTCTTACCTTTGCAGGGTGTTTGACAGCTGGCAACAACTTCTTGTAGGGCTCGAACAGGCCGATCGATGGGTCTTTAGCCTTATTAACCGTCAACTCGCATGGAGCGGCCTCGACGAATTGTTTCCGCTTTGGCGAACCCCCGAGTTCTGGATGCCCCTTTACCTTTTTGTGCTCTGCTTTATGCTGCTGAACTTTCGAAAAAAGGCGCTGTGGTGGATCTTCTATTTTGCGCTTACCGTTAGCTTGATGGATATGATGGGCAACAAGCTGATCAAACAGACGGTGCAACGCATTAGACCTTGCAAAGATCCCGCCATGTTCGATTCGCTCATCTTGCGCGTTCCCAACTGTGGCACCGGATACAGCTTTATCTCTAATCATGCAGCGAATCACTTTGCCATGGCCATGTTCGCCTTTTTGACCATCGGTTCGCTGGCGGGTCGTTGGCGCTGGCTATTTTTTGTCTGGGCCTTTAGCATTGGGTGGGCACAGATCTATGTAGGCGTGCATTACCCCTCTGATGTGGTGGGAGGTGCCGGGGTCGGATTACTGGTAGGGGGCGTCATGGCTTATCTCTTTAATAGTAAGCCCCAATACCGTATCTTCGATACAGCAACAACTCCTTCTCGTTGATGGATTTTTTTATTTTGGGGGCCCTCATTTTTTTGAACGGCCTTTTTTCGATGTCAGAGATCGCACTGGTATCCGCCCGAAAGGGACGGCTCGAAAGCCTGGCCGACAAGGGAGACAAAAAAGCCCAGCTGGCACTCAAGCTTTCGCAACATCCCGAACTTTTTTTATCGGCCGTTCAAATTGGCATTACGCTAATCTCGATCGTGACCGGGGTTTACTCAGGCGAACGATTTGGTAAAGATCTGCAACCCCATGTAGAAAGAATGGGAGTTTCCGCAGCGGCCGCCGAGACCGTATCGACCGTGTTGATCGTGGTCGTTATTACATTTCTGTCGATCATTTTTGGCGAATTGATCCCTAAACGAATTGGTCTGCTACGCTCCGAGAAGATCGCCAAGTCGGTAGCCGGGCCCATGCAATCATTTGCGACCATCACACACCCCATTGTATGGCTGCTCAATCGCAGTAGCAATCTTTTTTTCAGGCTCTTTAACATACGCAAGAACAAAGAAGATGCGATTACCGAAGAAGAGATCAAGACCCTAATTACCGAAGGCACCGAGGCGGGCACCATCGAAGAGGCCGAGCAAGATATAATTGAGCGGGTATTTCATTTGAGCGATCGAAACATTACTTCGCTTATGACCCACCGCAGTGATATTATCTGGTTTGACGAGCTAGACAACGAAGAGAAGATCAAAGAAAAGATCTTGCAAGAGCCCCACTCGGTCTACCCTATTTGCAAAGAATCGATCGATTCTATTTTAGGCGTAGTCTCCATTAAGGACCTATATGTTAGCCCCGACCAACAGCCCTTTGGAGAGATCATGCAACCGGCCTTATTTATTCCGGAGAACCTATCGGCCTACCAGGTGCTTGAACGATTCAAGGCCTCTAAGAATCAATCGGCCTTTATTGTCGATGAATACGGTAGCATTTTGGGGATGCTGACCTTGAATGATATTTTGGAAGCCATTGTAGGAGAGATTCCCCAAGAGGATGTACCCGATTATTCCATTACCGAACGAGAGGATGGAAGTTTTTTAGTGGACGCACAGATTCCCTTTTACGATTTTTTGACCCATTTCGAAAAAACAGAGTGGATGAACGAAGGAGAGCAGGACTTCGATACGCTGGCCGGATTTATTCTTCATCGCCTGGAGCGCATTCCCAAAGTAGCCGACAAATTGAGCTGGAAAGGATTTACGATCGAGATCATGGATATGGATGGTTATCGTATCGACAAGGTGTTGGTAAGCATTAGCGATGAACTGCGCGAAGAAATGCAATAAGGTCTACTCAAAATCGAGCCTGAACGCAGTGGCCGGATAATCGAGCTTGGTACTTTTTTTTCCTCTTGTGGTCGTTACATGAAAGATGTTGACCTGATCGGAAAACGACTCGTACAAAAGACTGGCACTACCCTCCAAACTTCGAATGGAGGCGGCGGTATTCTCGATTTCCAGATAAACATAAGTGGCCTCTCGGTCGTGCTCGAAGCCAAGGTATTGCAGTACGGCCGCTTTTTCGTTAACGCGCAGCTGTAGTCGAGATCGCACATAGCGACTGACCAAACTATCCATTTTTCCATGGAGCGCCGGATCGACCAGGTCTGCCTTTTGCTTAAACACTTCCTTTAAGGTTGCTTCGAAATCGTCCGTAAACAGTTTGCACTGCACCTCGAGGGTACGTGCGGTGGCATTTTGATTGATCTCGGTTACACTTACATGAAAGGGATGTGTCGCCGCAGGTATTGAACCCGTCAACGACCGCTCAGCACCGAAAAGCATCCACCACAGAAAAAGCGCCAAGACCGTTTGCATAAAATATTTTCAGTTCACAAAAGTCTGCATTATTTTCAAGCTTTCGCTCAAAAAAAGCATTCTCTATACCCCAATCTGCATTTATGGAAACGCTGCTTTTTTACTTTCCGCTGGGATGGGAACACATTCTTAGTGTAGATGCGCTCGATCACCAGGCCTTTTTGGCCGCTATGGGGGCCTGCTATTTATTCCCGGACTGGAAACGACTGCTCATGGTTGTTACAGCCTTTACAGTGGGTCATTCGCTAACCCTGGCACTGAGCGTTATCGATCTGTTTACGGTAAACAGTAAGGTAGTAGAGCTGCTGATACCCATTACCATCGCGCTTACGGCCGCTCAGCAGTGGTGGGGACGCTCCGCCCACCAAAATAAATCCCTGATGCTCTATGCATCGGCCCTCTTTTTCGGCTTTATACACGGCATGGGCTTTGCCAACAATATTCGCTTTATGCTCTCGCAAGACCAGTCGCTGGGCTGGGGACTCCTGGGCTTTAACCTGGGTCTTGAGGCCGGACAACTGGTCTTTATGGCCCTCTTTTTACTGCTGGCGCAAGCCTTGGTTCAGTTTTTTCGATTGGAGAAACGAAAGTGGACCGAATCGGTGGCATTAATTACCTTTGGAATCTCAGTTTTTATGATCGTTGAACGACTTGAATTTCTTTAAAACTATCAGACTATGAAATTGACTTTGCTGGTTCTTGGTGTTTTGATGGCAAGCTGCCTGTTTGCTCAAAACATTCAAAACAACCCCAACAGTAATCACGGTAACAAATTTGAGCAACTGGGTACGACCTTTCCTACACCCAACGAGTATCGCACCGCCAGCGGGGCCCCCGGCCCTCGCTATTGGCAACAGCGCTGCGACTATGATATTCGCTGCGAACTCGACGAGAAAAATCTACTGCTCAAAGGATCCGAAACCGTCACGTACTTCAACAACTCTCCGGATGTACTCACCTACCTCTGGCTTCAACTCGACGAGAACGAACACAGTTCTGTCAACAACGCCAACTATCAAGACAGCGACCCCATGAGTCGACAAATGAGTGTACAACAGTTAAAGCAACTCGAAGAAAATAAAGGCGACAATGGCTTTGGTTTTAACAT
Organism: Sphingomonadales bacterium; assembly: GCA_016872155.1. Lineage (GTDB taxonomy): Bacteria > Bacteroidota > Bacteroidia > Chitinophagales > Chitinophagaceae > JJ008. Next base: position 133,698 of record VHBB01000004.1, on the reverse strand, counting down.
CCGCAAACTCACCGATGCATTGGGTAAACCACTTCGTTATACGCTTAACAAAACCATGATGCGTGTGGAGCTTCCGGCCCCGCTAAAACCAGGGCAGCGTTTTGTATTTATGCTCAACTGGGATTATCGCATTTCGAACCGTATGACCATCGGTGGTCGCGGCGGTTATGAATTTTTTCCCGAAGACGGCAATTATCTTTTTACCATGACACAGTGGTATCCCCGCCTTTGCGTTTACAGCGATTTTAAGGGATGGCAAAACCAACAGTTTACCGGGCGTGGCGAGTTCGCACTCACCTTTGGTAATTTTAGTGTTCAAATGACCGTGCCGGCCGATCACGTGGTACTCTCTACCGGCGAGTGTCAGAATTACCCACTGGTGCTTTCGGCTGCACAACAAGCGCGCTGGAAACAAGCGCAGACCGCTAAAGAACCCATTGAGATCGTTACCCTCGAAGAAGCTAAGGCCGCTGAGAAGACAAAGCTCACCACTAAAAAAACCTGGATCTACAAAGCCACCAACGTTCGCGATTTTGCCTGGACCTCTTCTAGAAAATTTGTTTGGGATGCCATGCCCATTACCGTAGAAGGCAAAAAAGTAATGTGTATGAGCGGTTATGGCAAAGAAGCCTATGGCTTGTACCGCCCCTACTCTACCAAAGCGGTGGCCCATACCATTAAGACCTATTCTGATTTTACGATCCCCTATCCCTACCCCGTGGCGCAGAGCATCGAAGCCTCTAACGGAATGGAATATCCCATGATCTGTTTTAACTACGGAAGAACAGAAAAGGACGGCACCTATAGCGAGAGCACCAAGAATGGTATGCTGGGTGTTATTATTCACGAAGTAGGTCACAACTTCTTTCCGATGATCATCAATAGCGACGAAAGACAATGGAGTTGGATGGACGAAGGGCTCAACACCTTTGTAGAGTATCTGGCCGAAGAACTTTGGGACAATAAATTTCCCAGCCGCCGAGGACCCGCCGCTTACATTACAGACTATATGAAGCTCCCCAAAGACCAACTGGAGCCTATTATGACCAACAGCCACAACATTGTACAGTTTGGTCCCAACGCCTACTCGAAGCCCGCCACCGGATTGAATATTTTGCGCGAGACCATTATGGGGCGCGAACTTTTTGATTATGCTTTCAAGGAATATGCCAGAAGGTGGGCCTTTAAACATCCCGAGCCGGCCGATCTGTTTCGCACGCTCGAAGATGCCAGTGGCGAAGATCTCGACTGGTTCTGGAGAGGGTGGTTCTATAGCACCGAAGCTTGCGACATTTCGTTGGATACCGTAAAGTATGCCGTAGCCGACACCAGTGCCGGCACAGTGGGAACGGCCCGCGCTACCACCATGCGCCGTGCGGCCGATAAACCGTTGGTCAATGCTTTCGAAGACATTTCTAAGATCAGAAACCGCACCGATTCCAGCATTGTATTTGCTACCGATAAGGATACCACGCTTCGCGATTTTTACTGGCGCTATGCCAGAGGATTGGAGCCCTACGATACGTCGAGAAGAGAGTTTACCATGGGAGGCGGTGCCCCTGAGCAAATGAGCCAAGAAGAGAAGAATAAATACGCTAACCTGCATCAATACGAATTGACCTTCTCTAACAAGGGAGGATTAGTAATGCCCATTATTATTGAATGGACGTACAAAGACGGCTCCAAAGAAACAGAAAAGATTCCTGCACAAGTGTGGCGCCTCAACGAAAAGAAGGTCATCAAATCGTTCGTCAAAGAAAAAGAAGTGGCTTCCATAAAGCTTGACCCTCTTCGCGAGACGGCCGATATCGATGAGAGTAACAATAGCTGGAGAAATATACCGACCCCTTCGCGCTTTACGGTGTTTAAGCAAGGGCAAACCGGAGGCAGAAGAAGTGGCGGCGGACAAGCGGGCAATCCCATGCAGCGCGCCCAAGAAGCGAAGAAAGGATTTTAAGCCAACGGCTAAAAAGCAAAAGAGGAAGAAGAGACCTTTTGTCAACGTTCTTTGTTGGCAGCGGTCTTCTCTTCCTCTTCTTGCAATTTATTCATCACGTAATTTTCTTTGGCCAGTATCTTACCGGAGCGCGGATCGTAATAGATAAATACCCCGTGTCGCATCGAGACCCCTTCGTTCTTGACGATCACATCCGCGATCTTTTTATCTGGATCTTTTAGATCGTATACCGCGACCGTATCGTACGATTGCCGGGGATCCATGGCCCGCCAGTTCTCTTCGCGAATCAATCCCCCGAAATACGAAAAATAAAGTTGCTTGCCTTGTAGCTTTCCCCAGCGGTAATTCTCTTCGGCGATCTTGACACCCTCGAGCGAAAAGCGTTTCCAAACACCTTCCTTGGCATCATCCACAAAATGGCCTTCTTCTTCGTAGCCTCGCTCGCCCCGCAGTTCGGGTACCGAAAGTACCCAGGGGCCCTGTCGTAGGCCACCTAGATCGACCCGGTTAAGGGTATCGCCTCGCCGGGTAAGGGTGTAGTCTTTCCATTGGGCAGAAAGCGGCAGCGACAAAAGCTGGAACAACGACGAAAGCACTAAAATCAATAAAAATGCACGCATTTTAGTAAGTTTGATTGATCGGGTTCTCCCCCACCTAAACACTCCCTTATGCAAGTTAAACCATCTGCTTTGCTCCACCTGACCCTGGGGCTATTCCTTACTATAACCGCATTGACTGCCGCTGCGCAGGTTAGTTCCACCCCGGGCACCGAAAGAATGCGTTCACTTAGCCAGCGCGCTTCTCTGTTTGGAGATAGCTTGCTGGGCAGCGTCGCCTTTCGTTCGATCGGACCTTCGATAATGAGCGGACGGGTGGTCGATGTAGAAGCAAATCCGGCTGACCCTACCGAGTTCTATGTTGCCTATGCTACAGGAGGACTTTGGCATACCGTAAACAACGGACAGAGTTTTACACCGATCATGGATAGTCTCGATATTCTTTTTTTGGGAGATATTGCCATCAACTGGAATACGACGCCGCGCACAATTTGGGCGGGCACCGGAGAAGCCAACAGCAGTCGCTCCTCGTATGCGGGCACCGGTATGTATGTTTCGACCGACAATGGCGCTAGCTGGCAGTACCGCGGTCTGCCCGAATCGCATCACATCGGAGATATTGAATTGCATCCCACCGATCCTAAGACCGCTTGGGTAGCAGTACTCGGCCATCTCTATACCGATAACAACGAAAGAGGTGTATACAAAACCACCGATGGAGGAAACACCTGGCAACAAACACTATTTGTAAATGGAAAAACCGGTTGTGTAGACCTGGCGCTCGATCCTGTCAATCCTAATCAATTACTGGCCGCCATGTGGGAAAAGAACCGCAAGGCCTGGAAGTTCGAAGAAAGCGGACCGGGCAGTGGCATCTACCGCAGCACCGATGGAGGAAATACCTGGCAAAAGACATCCGGAGAAGGAAGCGGCTTTCCGCAAGGAAACAAGATCGGTCGTATCGGGCTTTGCTATTTTCCGGCTAATCCACAGATCGCCTATGCCATCGTAGATAACAATACGCCATTAGAGGCAAAAAAACTAACCAGTGATTCTTCGTATACCAAAGAGGACCTTCGCCAATTGACCGCTGCTCAGTTTGCAGCGCTCGACAATAACAAGCTCGAAAGTTTCTTGCGCAAGAATCGTTTTCCCAGACAAACCAATGTGGCCCAACTAAAAGAAAAAGTGGCCGCGGGTACCCTTGCCCCCTCGGTGCTTTGGGATTGGCTCGACAGTGATGATGGATTTCAGAATAGTGGTATTGCAGGGTGCGAAGTCTATAGAAGCGAAGACGGTGGACGCACCTGGAAAAAGACACACGAAAAACCCATCGGCATTTTTAACACCTATGGCTACTATTTTGCCAAAGTATATACTTCTTATCAAAATTCCGATAAGGTTTTTATACTGGGCTTTAGCTCGCAAGTATCGAACGATGGCGGAAAGACCTTTACCAATATGGATAAAGGAAACGTACACGCCGATCATCATGCGCTATGGGTCAATCCTAAAAAAGACAGTCACATCATTAATGGTAATGATGGAGGAGTGAATATTAGTTACGATACCGGAAAAAATTGGTTCAAGGCCAATACCCCTGCCGTGGGTCAGTATTATGCCATTACCACCGACGATGCCAAACCTTACAATGTCTATGGCGGTTTGCAAGACAACGGTAGTTGGTGGGGCCCTTCGAATCATAAAGAAGATATTGGATGGATCGATAATGGCCAATATGGATTTAAAATGGTCAATGGCGGAGACGGCATGCAGGCGCAAGTAGACAGAAGAGACAACAACACCGTTTACTCAGGCTCGCAATTCGGCGTCTACGCCCGCTATCAAAAAGATAAACCCGGTGTTGCAAAAAATCTGCGTCCACAACACCAGTTAGGAGAAAGACCGCTGCGTTTTAACTGGCAAACGCCCATCTTGCTTAGCCGACATAACCAAGACATCTTTTACTACGGCGCTAACCGCTTGTACCGCTCCCTCAATAAAGGGGATACCCTACTGGCCATGGGTGCCGACCTGACCAACGGCTCAGTACCGGGCAATGTTCCCTACGGAACCATCACCACCATCGATGAATCGCCCCTTCGTTTTGGAATGCTTTATGTCGGTACCGATGACGGCAACCTGCACCGCTCCGACGATGGCGGCTACTCTTGGTCGGCCTTACACCGCACCGCCTCGGCCGATAAGAACAAAAACACGAAGACAGTCGTTGCCGCTGCCGGATTAGACACTCGAAAACTCTGGGTAAGTCGTGTAGTGGCCTCCCAGCATAACGAAAACAGGGTCTATGTAACACTCAATGGATATCGCTATGATAATTTTGAACCCTTCGTATTCGTGAGCGAAGACAGAGGTGTTAGCTGGCAACTCATTGCCGGTAATTTGCCACTAGAGCCCGTGAATGTAATTAGAGAGGATCCTAAAAATTCAAACATCCTCTACGTAGGTACCGACGGAGGACTTTATGTAAGCCTTGACCGCGGTAAAACATATAAGGCATGGCAAACAGGAATGCCCCGCTCCGTACCCGTTCATGACATTGCCATTCAGCAACGCGATAACGAGATCGTGATCGGCACCCATGGCAGAAGCCTGTATGTGGGCAAGCTCGATAAGTTGCAGAAAAATTAAGGTCTCCGGGTCAGCCATTCCAGCGCCAGCACATAGCCCTCGAGCCCGAGCCCGCAGATAATACCTGCGGCCTTAGGGCTTACAAACGAATGTCTTCGAAATTCCTCGCGGGCATGCACGTTAGAGATGTGCACCTCAACGACCGGCGCTTTAATGGCTGCTACCGCATCGCCAATAGCCACTGATGTATGGGTATAACCGCCCGGATTTAAAATGATGCCATCACAGGCAAATCCGGCCCGTTGAATCTCGTTGATCAGTTCTCCTTCGACATTACTTTGGTAATACTCGATAGTTACGGTTTTGAATCTTTCTCGAAGTGATAGTAAAAAATTGTCGAAAGAGACCGCTCCGTAGACCTCGGGCTCGCGCTTGCCCAGCAGATTTAAATTAGGACCATTGATGATGGCGATGGTCATGGTCAATTTTTTGATGACTTGATCATCTCGATAAATTGGTCGAATAAATAGCGACTGTCGTGCGGACCCGGTGTAGCCTCGGGATGGTATTGTACCGAAAAGGCGGGCTTTCCTTTTACCCGGATACCCTCTATCGATTGATCATTGAGATTGACGTGCGTAACCTGAATATGATCGGCTTTTTTTACGGCAACAGGATCTACCCCAAAGCCATGATTTTGCGTAGTGATCTCTGAGCGTCCGGTCTCGAGGTTCTTGACCGGGTGGTTGAGCCCGCGGTGACCATGATGCATTTTAAAAGTAGGAATACCATTGGCCAGCGCCAACAACTGATGCCCCAGACAAATTCCGAATAAGGGCTTGCCTTCTTTCATCACCTCTTTGACCATCGAGACCGCATACTCCATTGGGGCCGGATCGCCAGGTCCGTTCGAGATAAAATAACCGTTGGGTTGAAACTGTTTTACTTCTTGCAGCGAGGTGCGGGCCGGAAAAACTTTTACATGGGCACCGCGCTCGACCATGCACTGTAAGATATTTCGCTTGACCCCATAGTCCATAACCGCAATGCGGATGTCCGAACCGGTATTACCCAGTTCGTAGGCGGTGAGCGTACTCACTTTAGAGGCCAGCTCTAATCCATCCATGTTGGGTACAGCCTGTACTTTCTTTTTTAAGGCTTCGATATCGGTGGTCTCCGAAGAGATAATGCAGTTCATGGCACCCTTGGTGCGAATATGTGCCACCAGCGAGCGTGTATCAACCCCTTGAATGGATACGATTCCACTTTCCTGCAAATACGCTTGCAAAGAGGCCGATGCCTGACGACGAGAATAGAGTGCCTCTAGGTTTCTGCCCACCAGCCCGCTAATCTTGATGCTATCAGATTCGACATCGAGATCTTTAACGCCATAATTGCCAACATGCGCCGTATTCATAATCAGGATCTGCCCAAAATAACTGGGATCGGTAAATACTTCTTGATACCCGGTCATACCGGTATTAAAGCAGATCTCGCCGGTAGTGGTACCGATGGCACCAAAAGCCAGCCCCTGATGAACGGTTCCGTCAGCAAGTACCAGCAAGGCCGGGGTCGAAGAAGAAGGCATAGGCTATGATTGGCGGTAAAAACAAATTGCATAAAAGTAATGTATTTGCCCCTATCGTTCGGCAAAGATGTGCACAAATTATACCAGCGGTTCTTGCTGGCTTAGGCAATGGAAACTACCCAACCCCCAGATAATATCGACCGAATCGATACCCACCACGTCTCTGTCCGGAAAACAGTTCGCAATAATGCGTAGGGCCGTTTCGTCTTGCTTGCAATTAAAGACCGGCACAATTACCGAACGATTGGCAATGTAGAAATTAGCGTAAGAACAAGGCAAACGCTGGCCTTCGTAATAGAGGGCGGGAGGCATCGGAAGTTCGATAATGTTGAGCGAGCGGTTGCCCGTCAATCGCATGGCTTTGAGTTGTCGAAGATTGGTTTGCAGCAGCTCGTAATTTTCATCGGTACGATCGGACTCGACCGTGGCCAGCACCGTGTCTGCATTTACGAACCGCACCGTATCATCGATATGACCATCAGTATCGTCACCTACAATACCCTCGTCTACCCAGAGAATTTGCTCCACCCCGTAGTAATTACGCAAGTAGTGCTCGATCTGGTCTTGCTGTAGCTGTGGATTACGATTAGGATTCAATAAACAGGCCGTAGAGGTTAGTAAAGCGCCAGCGCCGTTAAACTCCACACTTCCTCCTTCCATCACGATACCCGGGTGCCACAAGGGCAAATGGTAGTGCTCGGCAATGCGGGTCGGTATCACATCATCGAGATCGTAGGGAGGATATTTATTGCCCCAGGCGTTATAGCCCCAATCGACGATTCCTTTTTTTTGCGTTGCGGTCGGATTGATCAAAAAAGCAGGACCATGATCTCTACACCACGCATCATTGGTAGGATGATGAAAAAATTCCACTTTCGAAAGGTCGACATCGAAACGAATCAACCAATCGGTAGCCTGCTGCTGCATAGCTGCATCCGCCACGTTGATCTTGACCTGTTCGCCATTGGTCAGCTCTTTGATAAACCGAACGTAGCTGGGATAAATAGATTGGATCTTGCCGGGCCAGGATGCCTCTTTATGAGGCCAGCTAAGCCAGGTGGCTGCATGGGGTGCAAATTCTGCCGGAAAAAAATAACCCAATTCGCGGGGTGTGCGCTGCTCAGCTCTCATCTACGTAACGCTTAGTGATGGGCTGATACGAGTCAATACGACGGTCGCGCAAAAAAGGCCAGTGCGTACGGTAATGATCGGTCTTAGACAAGTCGATAGTTACCACCGCGGTCTCTTCGTTGTCGTGCGAACCTTGCCACAGTAACGTACCAAAGGGATTGGATACAAACGAGCCGCCCCAAAACTGCATGGCCCCATTTTGCTCGAGACCAACTCGATTAACGCTGACCACATGCACACCATTGGCAACGGCATGACTACGCTGCATGGTTTGCCATGCATTGTATTGTTCGGTGTTAGTGGCACTGTCTTGGCTGGTGGCCCAACCAATGGCCGTGGGATAAAAAAGAATCTCTGCACCCATTAGCGCTGTAATGCGGGCCGCTTCGGGATACCACTGATCCCAACAGATTAGCACTCCAATGGTCGCAAATTTTGTTTTGAAAACTTTGTATCCGAGATCTCCGGGTGTAAAATAAAATTTCTCGTAATAGGCCGGATCGTCAGGAATATGCATCTTACGATACTTGCCCAGATAGGTGCCGTCTGCATCGATGACCGCCGTGGTATTATGATAAAGACCTTCGGCCCTTTTTTCGAACAAGGAGGCAACAATAACTACCCCTAACCGCTCGGCAACCAATTGTAATGCTTCGGTAGAAGGACCGGGAATGGGTTCGGCCAGTTTAAAATTCTCGTAGGCCTCCACGTCGCAAAAATAAAGCGAGGTGAACAGCTCTTGTAAACAGATCAGCTTGGCTCCTTTGGCGGCTGCCTGCTCTATTGCATGAATGGCTTTGTTGAGGTTATCCGCTTTATTGCCGGAACAGCTCATCTGAACCAATCCTACCGATACCGTTCTCATAGGCGGGGCATCACTATAATAAGATAAAAAGGTCTTACTCGGCGGCAGGAGCTTCGGCAGCAGGAGTCTCCGTAACTGCGGGCGCAGCTGCTTTCTTGCGCGCACCCGAGCGACGAGTCTTTTTGGCCGTTGCTTTCTCTTCGCCTTTACCCTTACCGTAGATCTCGTTAAAGTCTACCAACTCGATCATAGAAGTATCGGCGTTATCACCGGTGCGAAATCTTAATTTGATAATGCGCGTGTAGCCACCGGGGCGACCGGCCACTTTCTCGGCCACCGCACCAAAGAGTTCCTTAACGGCTTCTTTGTCTTGCAGGTAGCTGAACACCACCCGACGCTGGTTGGTCGTATTTTCTTTGGCCTTGGTGATGATGGGTTCTACATATACGCGCAGAGCCTTGGCCTTGGCGGTCGTAGTTACGATACGCTTGTGTGTAATAAGTTGGCAGGCCAGATTGCTCAGCAACGCATCGCGATGGGCTTTCTTTCTGCCGAGGTTGTTTACTTTGTCTCCGTGACGCATGAAATTTGTTTTTTAAGCCGCTGCACCGTGTCAGGAATTGCAGGGGTTGCTTCTATTGCGGAGAAGCGTTATTGAATAAAATTAAAATTCACTCAGGTCGATCCCCAGTTTTACCAGGTCCATTCCGAAATGTAATCCTCTTTCAGAGAGCACTTGCTCGATCTCAGAAAGTGACTTTTGTCCGAAGTTGCGGAACTTCATCAGGTCTTCTTGCTCGTACTGAACCAATTCACTCAGTGAATTGATCTTAGCGGCTTTTAGACAGTTAAAGGCACGCACCGAAAGATCGAGATCTTCGAGCGGAGTCTTCAACACCTTGCGTAACTGCAGGGTCTGCTCATCGACCAGGTCCTCTTTCTTTTCTTCTTTATTATCGAACGTAATGTTCTCGTCGGTAATGATCATCAAATGCTGAATCAGAATGCGAGAGGCTTGCTTAACGGCCTCTTCGGGATGAATGGTACCATCGGTAGCCACTTCCATGATCAGCTTTTCGAAGTCGGTACGCTGCTCTACACGGGTATTCTCGATGCTATACTTAACATTTTTGATGGGCGTGTAGATCGCATCTACGGGTATATACCCCAGCGGTGCTTCTTTGGGCTTATTATCTTCTGCAGAAACATATCCGCGTCCTTTGCCGATGGTCAACTCCATATCGAGACGGGCCGAACTATCAAGCGTACAGATGAGCAGATCGGGATTCATAATCTGAAAAGACTGGGTATTGTCACCGATCAGGGCAGCGGTAAACTCGGTCTTATTCTTAATAGAGAGACTGATCTTTTCGCTACTCACCTCTTGGTCGCCCAATTTCTTGAAACGAACCTGCTTTAAGTTCAACAACATCTCTACTACGTCCTCGCTCACGCCCTTGAGGGTGGCGAACTCATGATCGACCCCTTCGATCTTAACGCCTACAATGGTATACCCCTCGAGAGAATTGAGCAAAACACGACGCAGGGCATTACCGATGGTAACACCATAACCGGGCTCTAGCGGTCGAAACTCGAACTGGGCATTGAAATCAGAAGACTTCTGAAGAATGATCTTATCGGGCTTTTGAAAATTAAGGATGGCCATAGTTGATTACTTTAAATGGTAATAAAAACTCCTCGTTATTACTTAGAGTATAATTCGACAATCAGTTGCTCCTTGATATTCTCGGGTACGCTCTCTCTTTCGGGATAAGCGATAAAGGTTCCCTTGCCTGCGGTCTCGTTAAAATCGAGCCAGTTGAACTTAGGATTCTTTCCCCGAACGGCTCCGGCAATGGAAGCGCGCTCTTTACTGCTGATCTTGATGGTTACCACATCGCCGGGCTTCAATTGAAAAGAGGGTACGTTGACCACCTTGCCATTTACCTCGACGTGCTTATGACTAACCAACTGACGGGCAGCAGGACGAGAGGGGGCGATTCCCATACGAAATACCGTATTGTCTAACCGCGCTTCGAGCAGTTGAATCAGGTTTTCGCCGGTTACCCCTTTGCGACGGGCGGCCTCTTCGAATGTTTTACGGAATTGTTTTTCTAATACACCGTACGTGTATTTGGCTTTTTGCTTTTCGCGCAATTGCAGCGCATACTCGCCAAGCGATTTACGCTTACGCTTTTCTCCATGCTGACCGGGAGGATTACTGTTCTTACCCAGCCATTTTCCATTGCCCAAAATGGGCTCCCCGAAAATACGGGAGATCTTGGTCTTAGGACCATTGTACCTTGCCATAGTGATTGTTCATTTAAGCTTTTTTAAAAACCGGTGTCGCGATCGGTAAAAAGCTTTTAAAAAATTAATCGCGCACCCTTTTATAAAATGAAACGCAAATGGCGTATATGTAAATTATACCCTTCTCTTCTTCGGAGGACGGCAACCGTTGTGAGGCATCGGTGTTACATCCTTGATCATCACCACCTCGATACCACTTTGTGACAGCGAGCGGATGGCACCTTCACGACCCGAACCAGGACCTTTTACATACACATCTACGCGCTTGAGACCTGCATCGAATGCAGCTCGGGCTGCATCGGCAGCGGCCGTTTGAGCGGCATAGGGGGTATTCTTCTTTGATCCACGAAATCCCATCTTACCGGCACTGCTCCAAGAGATCACCTGACCGGTCTTATTGGTAAGACTGATGATGATATTATTAAAGGTAGCAGAGATGTGGGCATCGCCGTAGGCATCTACTTTTACCACTCTTTTCTTAGCGGCGGCCTTGGCGCTGGGTTGCTGTTGTTGTGCTTTTGCCATGATGATTGAATGACTTCAGTTAATTATTTTTTAGCTGCCTTCTTCTTACCGGCAACGGTTTTACGTTTTCCTTTACGCGTACGGCTGTTGGTCTTGGTACGCTGACCACGAACGGGCAACCCTTTACGGTGACGAAGACCGCGGTAGCAAGCGATATCGAGCAGACGCTTGATGCTCATTTGCACTTCGGAACGGAGTTGACCTTCTACTTTCAGCTCTTCGGTAATCACAGTACGAATGGCGTTGAGCTCATCGTCGTTCCACTCGTGCACTTTTTTATTACGATCAATGTTGTGCTTATCGAGAATGTAACGGGCAGTGGCAGGGCCAATTCCGAAGATATAGGTGAGACCGATCTCTCCTCTTTTGTTTTTTGGTAAATCAACACCGGCAATACGAGCCATAGTAGTTTTTTATTGTTGAATGGTTATTAACGTGGATTATCCCTGGCGCTGCTTGAAGCGGGGATTTTTTTTGTTAATGATGTACAGCTTGCCTTTGCGACGGACGATCTTACAGTCCACGCTGCGCTTTTTGATGGAGGCTCTTACTTTCATCTTGTTGTTTTTTTCGGTCTTACTTGTATCGGAAATTGATCCGACCCCTTGTCAGATCGTAGGGCGAAAGTTCTACTCCTACTTTATCGCCGGGTAAAATACGGATGTAGTGCATCCTCATTTTTCCAGAGATGGTCGCCAGGATCTCGTGACCGTTTTCAAGCTTGACTCTGAACATGGCATTGGACAATGCTTCCAGAATTATTCCATCTTGCTTGATCAGCGGTTGTTTCGACATACGATTTTAAGGGGTGCAAAGATAGGTCGTTATCAGGGAATAACGAAGAAAATGGCCGATTTTTTCCCCGAAGGTGGAAAACCCGGGCCCGGATGTCGGATAAGGGTCTTATTTATATGATTATCAGCAGTTTAAGGGGCAATAGCGGCTCGCACTTGCAGCCCCCCCTATTCGGCCCAGCTCATCACGTAGTTCTGGTTCTCGATCTCCAGCGCCTGCCGGGTTAGCATCAGGGGCCGAAAGGTATCGACCATAACGGCCAGCTCTTTCGTCTCTTTGGCACCGATACTTTTTTCGACCGCCCCCGGATGCGGACCATGCGGAATACCGGCCGGATGCAGGGTAATCATACCCCGGGTCACCGATTTGCGGCTCATAAAATCGCCATCCACATAGTAAATAACCTCATCGCTGTCGATATTAGAGTGATTGTAGGGAGCGGGAATGGCTTGCGGATGATAATCGAAAAGACGAGGCACAAAAGAACAGACCACAAAGGCATCGGTCTCGAAGGTCTGGTGAATGGGCGGAGGCATATGTACCCTTCCGGTAATAGGCTCAAAATCGTGAATGGAAAAAATAAACGGATAGCAACAACCATCCCATCCCACCACATCGAAAGGATGTGTGCCATAATGAAGTCCGTAAAGGATTCCCTTCTTTTTGGCCTTGATTAGAAAATCGCCTTTCTGGTCAATGGTCAAAAGATCTTGGGGCGGACGAATATCTCTTTCACAGTAGGGCGAATGCTCCATTAGCTGCCCGCGACGACTGGTGTAGCGCTTAGGATAGCGAAGCGGTGTAAACGATTCTACAATAAAGAGACGGTTATCGGGGGTATCGAAATGAATTTGATAAATGGTGCCCCGAGGCAACACGATATAATCACCGTAGCTAAAGGGGAGTTGACCGTATTGCGTAATTACTTTACCGCTGCCCTCGTGCACGAAGATCATTTCGTCGGCATCGGTATTCTTGTAAAAATAATCGGTGGTACTTTTTTGGGGTGCAGCGAGCACAATATGACAATCCCCGTTGACCAATACCGGTATTCGACTTTGCAGGTAATCGTCTATGCGCGGCACCTTGAATCCTTCGAAGCTGCGATGCTGTAGCATTTTTTCTTCTGCGACCTGAGGCGACACGTCTTGTTGCGGCTCGGTACGAATAATCTGGGTGGGAGGATGACAATGATAGAGCAGCGCATAATCGTCACTAAACCCTTCGGTCGAGAACAATTGCTCGCTGTACAGCGTACCATCGGGCTTTCTAAACTGTGTGTGGCGTTTGTGCGGAATGGAACCCAGTGTATAATAATGAGGCATACCTTATTTTTTTAAGCGGCCACTTACATTCCGGGAAACCAGGGTCTGCCCACCCCCTCGCGAAAGGGCCAGGGCATGGCGGCCAAGATCATCAATAGCGAGACCAGCAGGGCATAAGAAGCCGGTTTGTAAGAAAGTATTTTGGCTTTGGTACGGGCCCAGGTTATAAGCACCACGGCCAAGATCATCAGCAAGGGATGCTCAACCAGGTAAAATCGATAAAAGGAATCTTTCATCACCGAGACCCCTTCGGGTACGTTACCCCACGAATAGCGACCGCCCAGCACTTGATAAAGTCCGATGAGCAGCATGGTGTGGGCCGCGATCATTAAGAAAAGACTGGTCGATCGAACCGATTCCTTTTTAGAAAAGGCCTGAACGATCGACAGCAATAAAAGGAGTAGAACAACCCATCGAAGCGCGTTGTGGAGGTGCAACAGTCCGGTTTCCATAAACTTGATTTTGTATAAATCAAATATAGGAAATCTCTTTGCTTATTCTACCCAATCGGCCACAAAGACATTGGTGTCGCGGGTGCCGCCATTGTTTCGGTTGCTGGCAAATACGATCTTCTTACCATTGGGCGAGAACATAGGAAAAGCATCGAAGCCCTTGTCGCGGCTTATCTTTTGCAGATTGGTGCCATCTTCGTTGATGGTATACAAGTTAAACGGAAAGCCCCGCTTATACTCGTGATTCGAAGCAAAGATGATGCGCTTACTGTCGGGCATAAACACCGGCGCCCAATTGGCCTGTCCATACTGAGTAACCTGGCGCGGATTGCTGCCATCGGCATTGGCCACCCACACTTCCATATTGGTAGGAGCCACCAGGTCTTGGGCCAGTAACTCTTTGTATTCACCGATCTGTTCGGGCGTGGTGGGGCGAGAGGCTCGCCAGATAATCTTTGTTCCATCGGGGCTAAACCAAGCGCCGCCATCATACCCCAGTGTAGTGGTGATCCGCTTTTCTTGTTGTGTAGCCAGATCCATACTGTACAACTCGATGTCACCGTCCTTGGTGCTGGTGTAGATCATTTTCTTGCCATCGGGAGAAAGCGTAGCCTCGGCATCGTAGTAAGGAGAGGTGGTCAGTTGCTTTTTGATATTGCCATTGAGGTCGGCCATAAATATATCGTACCCTCTATACAGAGGCCAGATATATTTATTACCGTACTTGGCACGGTCAGGAACGGGCGGACAAGCCTCACTGGCCAAATGGGTAGAGGCATAAATAATATGCTTATTGTCTTTTGTAAAGTAGGCGCAGGTCGTTCTTCCCTTACCGGTGCTGACCATCTTATACGTAAAGGGCTCTCCCGCGTTAGCAGGCACCTTGCCTACATAGATCTGATCGCAAGGAATACCATCTTTGACCGAGGTACGCTGAAAGACGAGCATCTTGCCATCAAAGCTCCAATACGCCTCTGCATTGTCGCCCCCGAAAGTCAACTGGCGAATATTGCGCAGGTGGGTCTCCTCTTCGTAGCGAAGCGAGTCCGCAGCAGCAGATTGCGCTTGTAACAGCGATTGACCGGTCTGCATAAAAAACAATAGAACAACGAACCATGCGTTTACACGAAACAAAGATGACATAACAAGGCTTTAAGGAGCGCAAAGCTATCTTTGTTTCTACAAAAGAATGTCAACAAAATGTCAAACCTCAGCGAATATATAAAGCGCCCCGGCCGGCTTGCCTGTTGCGCGATCTTGATGCTGACAGGTTGCCAACTGTCCACGAGTAATTCTAAAGAGGAAGTAACCCAACCGGAGCTTACCGAACGCCTGGTGCCCAATGCACTAGAGGCAGCTTATTCCCGTGCCCTTCGGCTGGCCGAACAAGGTGACCCCGCTACCCTATCCCTTTGTGATTCGCTATTGGCTAATTCGGGTTCTGCAGGAGGCGCAGAACCCTACTATTACAAAGGCATCTACTTCGAGACCATTAAAGAGCCGGTCAAAGCGATCGGCTGGTTCGATAAGACCATTCAAACCGACTATAACTTTTACGAGGCCTACATAGAAAAAGCAGCTTTGCTACTGGAGCTAAAACAATTTGAGCCGGCCTTAAAAGAGCTCGAGCTACTTCGCACCTTGTCGCCGGGCTATGCCCCGGTGCATTATTGGCTGGGCAAATGGGCTGACCGACTGGGAAAAAAAGAAAAAGCACTGGAGCATTTTCGACTGGCCCTCTCGTTAGACACTTCACTTACCGAAGCCCGAGCGGCCTTGCAGCGTCTTGAAAAATGATCAGTATCTTGCACCCATGCCACTTGTAGCACCTTCGCTTCTATCGGCCAACTTTTTGCAATTGCAAAAAGATTGCGATATGCTCAACAACAGCCAGGCCGACTGGTATCACCTCGATGTAATGGATGGCCGCTTTGTACCCAACATTAGTTTTGGGCCCATGCTGATTCAGTTTTTTAGAAAGGCCACGAATAAGACCTGCGACGTGCACTTGATGATAGAAGAACCCGAGCGCTACGCAGAGGCCTTTCAACAGGCGGGAGCCGATATTATTACCGTTCATGCAGAAGCTTGTACACACTTACATCGCAATATTCAGCAACTAAAAAGTCTGGGCGTTAAAGCCGGTGTGGCCCTTAACCCCCACACACCCGTTTCTGTTATTGGCGAGGTGATTCGCGATATAGACCTGGTGTGCCTAATGAGTGTGAATCCAGGGTTTGGCGGGCAGCAATTTATTCCGCATACCCTGATCAAGATTCGAGAGCTGAGAGAGCTGATCAACAGCAGTGGCTCTAATGCCCACATAGAGATCGATGGCGGGGTTACCCTCCAAAACGCCCCCTCTATCGTAGCCGCCGGAGCCGATGTATTGGTAGCCGGCAATACCGTCTTTAAAGCGGCCGACCCGGTGGCCACCATTGCACAACTAAAAAAAGTGGTGGCGGCTTAGACCATGCGCTGGGTATTAAAAAAATTCAACGAGCTTTCGCCCGACGAACTCTACGCATTGCTTCGCTTGCGAGCCGAAGTGTTTGTGGTAGAACAAACCTGCGCCTTTCAAGACCTTGACAACAAAGACCAGGCCTCTTATCATTTATTGGGATACGTACAAGAGGAGTTGGCTGCCTACACCCGCCTGGTACCGCCGGGCATCTCGTATGCTGCCGCCTCGATCGGCCGGGTGGTAACCTCGCCAGCTTTTCGAAGAAAAGGACTTGGCAAAGCGTTGATGCAAGAATCGATCGAGCGCTGTGAACGACTTTTCGAGACCCGGACCTTGGTGATCGGCGCCCAGTGCTATTTGCAAACCTTTTATGAATCGTTTGGATTTGTACGCTCCGGAGAAATCTATCTCGAGGACGGCATTGAGCACATCGAGATGACGCACCAGCGTTAATTTACATTATTCTTTATGGGCTCGAAGCTCTGGCGCCAGAAAATGGGCCGTATGCGTGCTCGTGGTACGAACCATTTCTTCGGGTGTACCGGCAAATAAGATCTTTCCACCGCCGTCACCTCCTTCGGGGCCCAGATCGATAATATGATCGGCCAATTTAATTATATCCATATGATGTTCGATGACCAGCACCGTATTGCCCCGGTCTACCAACCGGTTAAGGACGTCGGTAAGTTGACGGATATCCTCAAAATGCAATCCGGTAGTGGGCTCATCCAAAATATAAAATGTTTTACCGGTATCGCGCTTGGCTAACTCGGTCGATAACTTAATGCGTTGGGCTTCTCCTCCACTGAGGGTCAGGGCCGATTGTCCCAGGGTTATATATCCCAATCCGACTTCGTACAAGACCTTGATCTTTCTGTACAAGTAAGGCACGGGTTGAAAGAACTCCATTGCCTCGGCTACCGTCATGCCCAGCACATCGGCGATGGATTTACCCTTGTATCGTATCTCGAGTGTTTCGCGATTGTACCGTTTTCCGTTACAAGCAGGACAATGCACATAAACATCGGGCAAGAAATTCATCTCGATCACCTTCATACCCCCGCCCTCACATTCGGCACAACGACCCGTTTTTACATTAAACGAAAAACGACCCGCGCCATATCCTCTTACCTTACTCTCGGGGAGCGAAGCGAACAATGTTCGGATATCGGCAAAGAATCCGCAGTACGTGGCCGGATTACTCCGCGGCGTTCGCCCAATGGGAGCTTGGTCGATCTCGATGACCTTATCGATGTGTTCCAACCCTTTTACCGACTCATAAGAAAGTGGCTGTTGCCTAGACCCAAAAGCATGCTGTGAAAGAATCGGATACAGTGTTTCGTTAATAAGGGTCGACTTACCCGATCCGCTTACACCGGTTACCACTATAAACGTTCCCAACGGAAATGTAGCCGTTACTTTTTGCAAATTGTTGCCCGACGCACCGCGCAGCAACAGTGTTTTGCCCGATCCCTTTCTTCGTTCGGCGGGCAAGGGTAAGCTGTAGCGTCCATTGAGGTACCCAGCGGTAAGGGTCTTTAATTTTCGTACGTGAGACGGCGTTCCCTGTGCCACGATCTTTCCGCCATAAAGTCCCGCTTTGGGGCCAATGTCGATTAGGTAATCGGCTGCCAACATGATATCCTTGTCGTGCTCCACGACCAAAATACTATTGCCAATGTCTCGCAGTTGTTTGAGGGCATCGATGAGCCGCTGGTTGTCTCGTTGATGCAAACCAATGGAAGGTTCATCTAAGATATAGGTGATGCCTTGTAACTGACTTCCGATCTGGGTGGCCAGTCGTATACGCTGGGATTCTCCTCCACTTAGGGTACGCGTACCTCTGTTCAGCGTTAGGTAACCCAACCCTACATTCAACAAGAACTGCAAGCGCTCTCTGATCTCTTTTAACACGTCGCTGGCAATGGCTTTTTGCTTGTTGTCGAGCATTAATTCGATGCCATCGAACCAAGCCGCCAGGTTATCGAGATTCATGTTGCTAAGAGAAGCGATATCTCGGCCATTGATACGAAACCAACGGCTTTCTTTTTTTAAGCGCGTTCCTTCGCAGGCCGCGCAGGCCTGAACCTCCATAAACTCCTCAGCCCACTCGCGAATGGAATCACTGTAGGGGCTCGCATACCAACGAAGAAGTACATTCACCACCCCTTCGAAGGGAGCCGAAGCATCGAACTTGGCATCCGAAAAATCAATATCGGCGACTTTTCCTTCTGTATCCGCGTACAATAAAATATTCAACTGCGCAGCCGTAAGCTCCTTAATCGGTTTTTGCAGCGATATCTTATGCTGACGGGCCAGCTCTTGTGCCTGCTTGTATACCCAGGCATCGCGCGCCTCTCCTAACGGTGCAATTCCGCCTTCACTGATCGATAGAGACGTGTCGGGCATCAGCCGTTCCATACTGACCCGGTGTTGTACGCCCAATCCTTTGCAAACCGAACAGGCCCCATAGGGAGAATTGAACGAAAAGGCATTGGGCGAGGGCTCTTCGTAACTGATGCCGGTGTCTTCGCACATTAGTTGGCGAGAATATTGAACAACAGTTTCCTGCTCGGTGAGCACGAACAATAATCCCTTGCCGAGTTTTAAGGCCTGCTGCACACTGGCACTTAGCCGCGGCCGAAGATCGGGGGTTACTTGCAGGCGATCTACCACCAACTCGATATCGTGTATTACATATCTGTCCACTTGCATGCGTGCTGTCATTTCTCGGATCTCTCCATCGACCCGCACTTTTACAAATCCTTTTTTTCGCCACTCCTCGAAAAGCTCTCGGTAATGCCCCTTACGACCTCTTACGAGTGGAGCGAGCACGCTGATCTTTTTATTCGAATATTTATCGACTATGTTTTTAACGATCTCCTCTTCGCTCCACTTGACCATTGGCTTACCGGTCTCGTACGAAAATGCCTGCCCCGCCCTGGCAAATAGCAGCCGTAAAAAATCATAGACCTCGGTAACCGTACCGACGGTAGAGCGCGGGTTCTTATTGGTGGTCTTTTGCTCAATGGCAATGACCGGCGAAAGCCCCGTTATGCGGTCTACATCGGGACGTTCCATATCTCCCATAAATTGCCTGGCATAAGCCCCAAAGGTTTCCATATAGCGTCGTTGCCCCTCGGCATAGAGCGTATCGAAGGCCAGCGACGATTTGCCCGAACCGCTGATGCCCGTAATGACCACCAACTGATTTTTGGGAATGGAAATATCGAGATTCTTAAGATTATGCTCCCGGGCACCCGATACCACAATAGAGGCGGTGTCGGTATAGGCGGGCGCAGTATTTGCAACTTTCTTTCGGGGCATGGGAGCCCACAAAGATAGGAGGTGCAAAGACCATTCTCCTATTGTCCTTTACAAGTAACAGAGACTAGAGCAGGCGACCGATCAAGAGTTCTTGAGAAAAGAAATGATGCCCTTCTTTAAGGGCCTCGACGGCCTCGAGCAATTGCGCGGCCTGGGCTTTTTTGTTGATATAGCCATAGATACCTCCCTTGGGCATGCACGACAAAAAATGCTCCTCGCCACGATCGGAAAAAAATAAAATACGGGTAGTCGGATTAATGAGTCTTAGTTTTTTGACCAGCGGGCGAAGTTCGGTCTCAAACACAAGGTCGTCCATGATGAGCAGATCGATCGCGTGCTCGTTAAAAAGTTGCATCAATTTTTCGCCATTACCCGCCTCGTGTACTTGCACGGATTCGTAGCGCTTTTTAAACGTACTACTCATGCCCAACCGAAAGATGGGACTCCGGTCAGCAACGACCACTTGCCGTAGTTGAATGGGATGATGCTGCATGGCTACAAATTTAGGGAGCCAACGCATCAAGAAAATCACTAATCTTTTGTAGTTTTTTAACGATTTAAATGCGTTTATCGTTGAAAAACAACAACCTGCGTTTTACTGCAAAATCAATTTGCCGACGGCAATACGCTCCCCCACCGTTTTTCCGATAAAGACATAGTAAGTTCCCTTGCCCATTCCGGAAAAATCAACATCCATGCTGCTATAGGGTCCTGTTATAGGATAGTTTCTGCTAAATGCGAGCCTTCCCTGTTGATCATAGATGTATAGGATACGCTGAAAATTAAATGCAGTTGCAGCGCTGTAATAGCGAACCTTAAAAGGCCCGTTGGTAGGGTTGGGACTAATCCAGGCTTGTTCGGAAGCGGCAGCGGTAATTCTTCGGCCGGGAGAGCTAGCTGAACAACCCGTTGCAGTCAATGCACTAACCGTGTAGGTACCCAGTGCATCAATACCAATGGTAATAGACGACCCAGTTGCCCCATTTACAACCACACC
The DNA here is from genome assembly GCA_016872155.1 of Sphingomonadales bacterium. Classification (GTDB taxonomy): domain Bacteria; phylum Bacteroidota; class Bacteroidia; order Chitinophagales; family Chitinophagaceae; genus JJ008. Next base: position 112,873 of record VHBB01000004.1, on the reverse strand, counting down.
GTCTTTTCTCCAAGTGTAGACAAGACCGGTCGAAGCGGGAGTGGCCGTAGCAATGAGCGTGGTCGTCTTTCCTGGAATCAAACTGGTATCGCCCAATACCTCAACACTCATTACGGGTATTGGCGTTACCGATACGGTTACGGTCTCACAAGGACGCGTCGTGCCGCAGCTACCTCCCTCTGAGCGAACGAAGAAACTGGTCGTTGCGTTGACCGCAACACCGGTAATGGTGGCTCCTGTACCAACTCGGGTACCTCCACAACTACGACTATACCAGACCCAGCTGGCACCAGGCACGAGCGGCCCACTGGCCACACTCAAATTAACGGAGGCGGGTCCGCAAGAAGCGGTAACACTACTACTAACAGACACATTCGTTCCGCAGCTTCCTACCACGGCAGGTGTACCGGTAAGCACCACATCGTCTATGCGGATGGTAACGGTACCGCCGGTATTTCGCACAAAACGAAGTCGAAGTCCATTGATCTGTGCGGCGGCAGGAAGGGTAATGGTTTTAGCAGGGTACCAACCCACCGGAGCATTAGCAGCTTCGTTAAATAAAGCAGCAGCTGTATTAGCCAAATTTACCCAGGCAGTGCCATTCCAGTAATCAACGGAGAAATTTGGAAAAGCCGAGGAGCTTTCTTTTCTGTAGGCAAAATCAAGTGTCAAGTTTCTGAATGCAGCCACATTGATACCCTCAATAGAAAAACCGCCCGCATTGGTGGAAGACGTGCCGGTATAGAAAACATTTCCGCCACCGGATGAACCCGGGTAATTTGATGATGCGTTGGTAGTTCTTACGTCGGCAGAGGCTGCCTGCCCCCCATTAGAGAAAGTAAGGGCTCCGGCATTTTGCCACCCGGTATAAGCGGTCACAAGGGTAGTAGCCGAGGGTACACCCATACTCTCAGAAAAAATTATGGTCTGGGCCTGTGCGGATGTTGCGAACAGTAAGACTGAAACAAGGCCGATCAACATAAAACGAGACAAATGGTTAAAAGAGTTCATAGCGGTTGGTTGTACAATGAAGGTTAGGATTTATTTAGTAGTTGAAGTTGGGTAATATACCGCTCGAAAAAAAGCTCCGGCCTGCTTGGCTGTCTCTGCATTCGAATGGGCGACACCCGGAAGTGAGATGAGGGTCCAGCGAAGCGGGGCCTGTTGCATACTAGCGGCTGAGCGGACGCTTGCAAAAAAGTTCTTACCTCGTTCAAAACGATTGGCTCCTTGCAAACTATACGGTTCTCCTTTTTGAAAATTAGCACTAGTGGTATCGGTATCCGCCTCGCCCAAAGCGAGCAACAGCGGTTTAGAAAAAAACTGTTGTATGTTTTTTTTGATCCCAGGCACGTTTCTAATACCAAAAGGATAGTCGTTCTGCAGATCGGGCAGCGTGTACCACCCCGCGTTGGCGATAAATACTTTGGCGGCTCTGTTGTTGGGCACAAAATAGAGAAACCGATGAACGAATTGCGCGCCGGCGGAGTGCCCCGATAAATAATACTGCATTTCGCGGCTACCCGATGCCTTTACAAATTGATCGAACAAGGGCTCAATAACAGAGAAGGTCCACTCTCTTTCTGGGGTAAAGCGCCCCTCTTTCTCATTCCAAACGTTACCCAAATTGTAGCGGTCACTCCCTTTAAAATTATCTTTATCGAAGGTGGGCGCCAACACGACTAGTTGATAAAGGTCGGCCACGCGTGACCACTGATCTAAGTAACCCGACGCATTTCGCTCGGCGCCGTGCAACATGATCACAACAGGCAATGTATCGGGTCGGTCCGTGGGGCTATACATCCAAACCGTTACAGGAGCCGGCATTCGCAATGAAGCAGAAGAGAATACGTACGATTGCTTTCCTTTTTGTAGTAGTGGAAAAGAGGCTGCTGCCGTGGATTGGGCTTGGGCAACAGGCGTAGCAAAGATCATTACCACAAAAAATAGTACGAGATAAACCCATCGCTCTTCCCCAATGCGATTCGTAGCAAACCCCAAGCGTTGCAGTTTTTTTACACTATATGAAAGCAGATAAAACACGATTACAAGCAGTAATAATTTTTGTTAGAATCCAGGATTTTGAACCAAGTTGGTATTAGCCTGCACTTCTCCTACGGGCAACGGTAAAATGGTACGATTATAAAAGCTACTGGTGGTAGCATTGTAATCAATAAGACGAGAGACGGCATTGCCACCACTGCTAATCTTTACGTAATTGGTGCGCGTACGATTAAGATCGAACAGACGCTGCCCTTCGAGAGCAAACTCCCTTCTGCGCTCCAGCATAATCGTATCGATATAAGCGGTAACGCTGATCTGCCCGACCGGTGGTGTGGGCAGTAGACTGACCACAAGCGGGCGACTGCCGGTAGCCGTATCGCGACGCGCTCTGAGCAAATTAAGATCGGCCAACGAACTGGTGAGTGCAGCTTGGTCGCCACTAAGGGCCGCTTGCCTGGCCAGTGCCTCGGCCCTGGATAGATACATCTCTGCAAAGCGCAATACCTTGGTATTCTCGAGATAGGTCGAAATATTAACATACTTGAGCGCCAGCGGTACGTTGAACTCTCCACCCAATGAATTTCGATTGCCCAACTCCACAAATTGTCTTCTTACATCGGTAGCGCTGTACGCTTCGTACAAACCTCTGAACGTTGATAGCGTAGTACCCGTACTGCGGCTGTTCATGGACTGACGGGTACCTAAAACCTCACCATAACCTTGCTGGCTGCAGAGATAGGCATACGAATCGGTGCCCGGATTATCGTTTGTGTTGTTGGCAACCTCTAAAATTGACTCTGTATTACCTACCGTTCTAAACTCCTGGATCATTCCCGCAAAACTGTACAAGGAATAGCGACCCGAATTGATAACTTCGGAGGCGGCAGCCACTGCCGTTGTCCAATCGGACTTATAAATTGCAATGCGAGCTCGAAGGGCCAGTGCGGTAAAGCGATTAAAGCGAATCTTTTGCCAGGTAGCACTAGTGGCACCATTTACAATCACGTTACCAGTAGAGGGCAATCGTTCGAGGGCAGCGGCAAGGTCTTTTTCGATCTGGTCATAGACCAGTTTCGAGGTAGCGCGAGCAGGATAGGTAACTTCGGCAACCGTAGTAACCGGATTCAGCACCAGCGGCACACAAAGGTGAGATCCGTCGGCGGTAAAATTTAGGGGGCGAGAGAAGAACTTGGCAAGGTCAAAATAGACCATCGCCCTAACAGCGTATGCCTCTCCGATCAATTGCGTTAACTCAGGAAGCTCTAATGGGGCTACAATACCTTTTAGCTTCTCTTCGTTGGCAATGATGGCGTTTGCATTAACTACTACCCGATAAAGTTGGTCCCAAAAGCGACCGACGTTGGCATCGGTTGCCGTATGGGTCATGGTGTTCATACCGGTATAACGATTACCGGTACGCACACTGCGGGTAGCATTGTCGGATAGCACTTCGGGAATTACCATTGCATCTCGACCATAGTAGCTGTAAGACTGCATTTGAGAATACAACCCGTTAACAGCGGCCCGCGCGGTGCTTAGGCTAGAGAATACATCGGCGGTAAACACACTTTGTTGGGGTCTTACATCGGTAAAACTCTTTTTACACGATACGCTCACCAGGGCTGTTAAGGTAACCAGTGCCAGAAAATAATTTTTAGTTCGCATACAATTTTAATTTATCGATTAGGCGATGAGAATTTTTTAAAGGGTAAAATCAACTCCGAACAATAAAGTATTAAATACAGGTGGACGCTGCGACATGACGCCGTCGATACTCACTTCCGGATCGGTATTGAAGCGCTTGTCTCTAACATAGGTAAACAGATTTTGTCCTCTTACATACATACGGGCCGATGTTACCTTGGCCTTGGCGAGCCAGGTTTTGGGCAGCGTGTACGAAAGGCTGATGTCCCTTAAGCGTATATAGCTGCCGTCATAGAGAAAACGGCTACTCTCGTAACTGCCCGCCGAAGACTGCGTTCCCAGAAATACCGGCTTGGGTACATCGGTGATCTGACCCGGTGTAGTCCAGCGGCGGCTAAACTCATATCGGCTAAGGCCATTGCTTTGGTCGGAGAACCCGAGGTTGGCATCGGTCTTTTGCAAGTAACCATACTCGTCGTAGATCTGGTTACCCCAATTGATAAAGAACTGAAAATTGAGCTTGAAGTTTTGATAGGTAAACGTATTGGTCCAACCGCCGTAGAAACGGGGAATGGCGCTGCCAAACTCAATGCGCGGTAAGGCCGTGGTAAAGACATTGGTGGTAGACTCCTTATCGGTAGAGTTATACCAGAGGGCCTCTCCATTCTGCGGATTGACACCGGCATATCCGCGTTGAAAATGACGGTAGTAATCGCGTCCTATTCTTCTGAAATAGTCACTATTGTTTGAGAAAGCAGGATCGATTTCGGTAATCTCGTTACGATAAGCTGTCACGTTCAGGTCGGTCACCCACTTAAAACCGCGGGCCTTGGCCGGAGAGATCGGCACGGCTGATAGGGTAACTTCTACTCCGGTATTTCTCATGGCGCCACTGTTGACGGTAACTCCTGTGACACCATTGGTGCTGGGGATGGCCTGTCGCACCAACAGATCACTACTTGTGCGGGTATACCATTCTAACGAACCTGAGAATCTTCCTTTCAAGGCCACAAAATCTAATCCGATATTAAAGGGGATGTTCTTTTCCCAAGTCAGGTTATCGTTAGCCAACTGAGAAAGGGTAAGCCCAGAAGAAAAATTATAATCACTACCGGCACTGTAAAGACCCTGCGATTCGAAATTGTCGATGCCCTGATTACCGGTATATCCGTAGCTGGCACGAACCTTTAACTCGGTAATGGCAGGAACTTTAAAGAAGGACTCACTGGCAATATTCCAACCCGCACCAATAGACCAGAATGTAGCCGACTGAAAATTGCGGGCAAATCGAGACGAAGCATCTTCACGCACCGAACCCGACACAAAATAACGGTCGCCGAGAGCGTAATTGGCATTAAAGAATTTACTGACCAGCGTATTGGCCGTTCCCGTACCCGTGGTTAACTCGGGGCTGGAACCACCTGCAGCTGTTGACGTACCGGGTGCAATTCCGTTGACGATAATACTGAGATCCACATCGCCGCGGCTTTGGGCTTCGTAACCGGCAAAGGCCTCTACCGAGTGGTCACCTTTAAAATCTTTCTTGTAACGAACAATATTAGTAGCTACCCAATTGGTAATGTCTTGGGTATAGTTTTCGATAGAACCTCCCACTGCAACGTTGGCATTGCCGACACGGGGATCGTAGAAGATAGAGCGAAAGGCATGGTTAAAGTCAAGTGCGAAACTTCCTTCGTAGGTAAGCCCATCCATTAATTGAAAAGTAGTAGAGGCATTGGCACCTATATTATACGTATTGGCCTTTCTTTTTGTGGTCTCAATAACGGCGACTGGGTTGTAACCACTGTTGTATCCCAGTTCGTAGGTAACACCATCAGACTTGTAGACGGGCAACCAGGGGGCCAAACGATACATAGCGCGAATGGGGTTGGCAAAGAAGCTTCCGCCCAAAAAATTGCTGGAGCGTTGGTAGCTACCACTAAATCCACCCTTGAGACTCCAACGCTTGGTAACCTGAGAAGTAAGATTAAGTCGGTAGGTGGCTTTATCATAATCCACTCCCTTTGTGGGGGCCTCTGAGGTATAGTAGCTACCCGAAATAAAGTAAGTAGACTTATCATTTCCGCCGCTTACATTCATATTGTACTGCGAATAGTTACCTTGACGAAGCACCTTTTCGAACCAGTCTGTATTTACATTGGGGTCAATAGAGTTTGCTCGTAGCAACGAATCGTAAGAGGCAGGATTATTACCGGCGTTGGCCCAGCCTTCGCGATAATATTGAATATAGGCATCGGTAGTGAGTGTCTTTTGCTCGTCGCGTATGGTGTTATTGTTGTAACCCCGCTGAACGGTAAAATTGACCTTGGTCTTTCCGGGCTTGCCACTCTTGGTGGTGATCAACACGACTCCATTGGCAGCACGCGATCCGTAGAGTGATGTGGCAGATGCATCTTTTAACACGGTCATCGTTTGAATATCGTTGGCATTTAGACCGGCAATCGTATTAGAGTTAAGACCAGAAATATCGCCACTGACCACCGGAATACCGTCAATTACATAGAGCGGAGTGGCGCTGGCGTTGATAGAACCAATACCACGTACGCGAATGTTGGGAACAGATCCGGGCTGGCCACTACCATTGGTGGATTGTACACCGGCAATATTGCCCTGAATACTTTCTTGCACGGAAGCGTTAGGCGCACTCTCGATCGTAGCATTCTTAACTGTAACGGCAGAACCCGTAAAGGTCGTGCGCTTCTGGTTCGAGTAGGCCAGCACCATCACCTCACTTAGATTATTTTCTGACTCGGTCAAAAAGACTTGTATATCGCGGGCTTCGTTGACTTTGAGTGAACGGGCAATAAAATTGATGCTTGAGAACTCAAGTACCTGGCCCTTTTCGACTTCAAGACTAAAACTTCCGTCTGCCTTGGTAACCGTACCCTTTTTGGTACCTACGATCTTTACGCTCACATTCTCGATGGGGGTATTGTCTTTGGCATTGAAGACTTTTCCTTTGATGGGAAAAAGTTCAGCCAATAACTGCTCCAAACGAAGTAATTGCTCTTCTGGCTGTGATGATGCAGCCGAACCCGCCAACTCGTTCTTGTCTGCAAAACGAAGTACAAACGTGTTTTCGCCTACTTTACGAAAACTAAGACCGGCTTCAGTAGCGATATCTTGTACGACTTGCTGGCTGGGGCGGTCGGTATTAGGCTCCTTGACCATCAATCGGGCAATCGATGGATCGGCCAGTAAAAAATAAATACCTTTTTCGTTGTTGAGGCGCTTTAGCAGTGTTACGACCTGAACGGAGTTACCCGCCGGCTCGCTACGCTGTTGTAACGTTGTTTTGGCCACTGCCCAAGAAGGCGACTGATAGCCGGGGTATTGAGGAGAAGAGGCAGCACCGGCCAACGTGGCAACAAGTAAAAATGCACAGCTTAAAAAATAGTGGATTCTCATATCAGCTTATTGTTTATTGAGGAGTAAAAACGATGGTTGATCCCTGCTGCTTGCTTACCGACTCGGTGGCGATTTGCAGGGCATTGATTAAAACTACTAAATTATCGTTTGGTAAAATGCCGGTAATTCGGCGGCTGGCCAACTCGGCAGAGGCAATGACGATCTTTACCGGATAACGGCTTTCGATCTCTGCTGCTACCTCTTTTATGGTAAGGTCTTCAAATACGATCTTTCGCTCGAATACAGGCCCGTCTTGTACCAGGCCAGGTTCTTCTCTGGGTGCAAGAGCGGGTCGATGGTATGCATAAAAATCGCCGGGTGACATTTGCAGTCGTTGCCCATCTTTGAAAATGAGCTCGACGCTTCCTTCTCGCAATAAAACACTGGAGCGTTGTGGCAAGTTGATGGCCTGAAAGACAGTACCCGTAACCACTACATCAAAGGGATCCATATGAACAACAAAAGGCTTTCTGTCCTTTTTCTTTTGAACAGAAAATTCCACTTCACCCTTTATCCATACTTCACGGCGGGGGGCTCTTTCGAAATTCGGAACTAATGTGATCGTACTGTTGTCCTTCAATTCGATTAAGGTACCATCGGCCAATCGTTGACTGCCTTTAAGAGCGGATCCGATCCTTTCTTTGACCTGTTGAAGCGAGGTTTGATTCCACCAGATAAACCCAATCAGTAACCCTAAAAAGAGGGCAACGACCGAAATGTTTTTGGGAATTTTCTTTTTACCCGTTTGCCCTTCAAGCCTATCCATCTGCTCGAGAAGGCGTTGTTGCTGAAGCAAAAGGCCCTCTGCCGGACGCATTTTTAGCCGCAGCGCCCTATACAGAGAAACAGCTTCTGCAACCTCATCTTCTTGTTCGGTTGAGTAGGAGAGAAGAGAATTAATCCATTGATTATCATTGCTATTATCAAAGCTGCCTACCCACGACAAAAAACGCTCGTCGAGCAAAAGTTCTTCGGCAGTAATTAGCAAATTCTCTCTCATGGGGCTTTCTGACACTACCAAGTGTGCAAATCTTTACATCTGTAACATTAATTAAACGATAATTTTATCTCCGCCAACCAACTCCGATTGCAAGCTAATAGCGACGATATCTTGTGGGATAGTTTCCGCCAGGGCAACAAATCTGCGCTGGGTGCTCTCTTTGAACGGTACTATGTGGTGCTGTATCAATACGGCATCAAAATTTGCCGCGATTCAGAACTGGTCAACGACTCGTTGCAAGACCTCTTTATTGAAATCTGGCAACAGCGCAAGCCCGCACCTCTACTCTCCTTAAAGGCATATCTACTCAAATCACTACGCTATAAATTGATCAGAGCCGCCAAAAAAAGCCGTCACATCGAATTGACCGAACTCGATAAGACGTTTGAAATGAGTCACGAGCATTTCTTGATTCAATCAGAGCAAGACAAAGCCAATGTGGAGGCGCTGACCCGAGAACTGACTTTACTTTCTCCTCGCCAGCAAGAGATTATTTTTTTGCGCTATTATCAACAGCTTAGCTACAGAGAGATCTGTGAGATCATGCAGATCGAATACCAGGTGGCCCGCAATCAACTGTCGATGGCCCTTAAAAAATTAAGGACCCTGGTCAAGCTCCCCCACTTTTAAAACAGTCCTATTTTTTGTGGGCCGATACTTGCTCTATGTATTGAGTGATAACCTTAGCAAACGCAGCTGCAAATACGGGCCGGCCCGCCTTATCGCGTACCCCTTTCATGTTCGATTCGATCTGCCAACCTACCACTTGTGGACGATTAGCGGCCGTGTAGCGTCTTGTATTATATCCTCCATTAAAATATTTCTGCCCCTCTTGCGGAAAAGGATCTTGTGCACTGGGTACAGCCGGAAAACCTTCCTTTGCCATTAGTGTTCCGAAGGCCTCAGGGCCAAAAAGCAGATCATGCAACTCCAGCGTACCCTTAGAAGCAGTAAGGTAATTGCTGAGCGAGTGCTGCTTAGCAGGAGTTTGTTTAGTTTGATAGATCTCTTTGAGTTCTTTATCGGATAGCATATACCCCAACTCGAGCCGTTGCTCGGGATGACCGTGACCGTGCAGGTCGATATAAATACAATGTCCAAATTTTGAAATGGCCTCGTCGATCGCGTCGTCGATCTGTGAATGAAATACTTCCCAAGGGCCCTCCATACGACTGTCTCCACAGGTAGCTTCGGACTTATCTCGGTTTTGATCGATATCTTTTCGAATTAGATTACAGATAACCAGATACGGCAACTGGCCCTTAAATTTTTGCAGTTGATCGGCGATCTCCAAGGCCAGTTCTTTCGTGTAAGAATCTGTGACCGTTACCGCGCCTTCACAGCTGCGGTCGGCAACCTCGCCCAGGTTGAGCGTTCCGCCATGAGGCACGCTAATGACCAATGGCATAGTGCCCTTTAGGTAGGCCGTCCAGCCTTCTTTATCGATCATCTGCAAGGCGGCGGTGCCCTGGGCAAAAGAAGCAAGGCTGCCCATGGATAGCAAAACCGTAATGAAGAATCTTTTCATTGAGGTGATTTACTTTATAGTGTAGCTGAAGGGGATTATGTAACCAATGGCGGCTATGGTCTTTTTATTTTTTCGGCTTATGCAAGACGGAAGGATTGCCTTCGCTCCGCGAAGGCTTCCTAACTAGTGGGGGCACAATTGAAAAAGCCTCAGGCTTTCGCCTGAGGCTTTTTCAATTGGTCGGGAGGACAGGATTCGAACCTGCGACCCCCTGGTCCCAAACCAGGTATTCTACCGGGCTGAACTACCTCCCGATCCCTTTCGGGGCTGCAAATATAAGGTATGCTGACGGATTCTCAGGAGGCCGGGCAAAAAGACCCCGTAAAAATGTCAATCTGGCAAGTTTTGGGTCGCTGGAACGTGGCTTGCAGAGAGATAGAAAACTAAAACACTCTCTCATGACCAAGGAAAAAGGTACGATTTCGATCAACACCGAGAACATCTTTCCGATCATCAAAAAATTCTTGTACTCTGACCACGAGATCTTTTTGCGGGAGCTGATCAGTAACGCCATCGATGCGACCCAAAAACTAAAGCGACTGAGCTCCCTGGGCCAGTACAATCAAGAACTGGGCGATCTAACCATACAGGTAAAGGTCAATAAGAAGAAAAAGACGATCACGATTTCCGATGCGGGACTGGGAATGACCGCCGACGAAGTAAAAAAATATATCAACCAGGTCGCCTTTTCGGGAGCTACCGAGTTTATGGAGAAATTCAAAGAGGCCAAGGATGCCAACGAGATCATTGGTCGATTCGGCTTGGGCTTTTACTCGGCTTTTATGGTGGCAGAGAAAGTGGAGATCCAAACGCTTTCTTACCAAGAGGGTGCTACATCGGCCAAATGGACCTGTGATGGTAGCACCGCCTTCGAGATCAGCGAAGGTAAACGAGGCAGCCGGGGCACCGATATTATCTTGTACATTAACGAGGAGTCAGCAGAATTTTTAGAGGACAACCGGATTCAACAGATCTTGGATCGCTATGCCAAGTTCTTGCCGATACCCATCCAATTCGGAACCAAGTCTCAATCGGTAGAGGACGGCGAAGACAGCGAAGGAAAAAAGAAATATAAAAGTGTAGATGTTCCCAATATCATCAACACTACACAACCTATTTGGACAAAGGCGCCCTCGGAGCTCAAAGACGAGGACTATGTTAACTTTTACCGCGAACTCTATCCATTTACAGAGGAACCACTTTTCTGGATTCATTTGAACGTGGACTATCCGTTTAACCTGACCGGGGTCCTGTACTTTCCTAAGCTCAAAAATGACTATGAGATTCAAAAGAATAAGATCAAGCTCTTTAGCCGCCAGGTATTTATTACCGACGAAGTAAAAGACATCGTACCTGAGTTTCTGCTGCTTCTACATGGCGTAATTGACTCTCCTGATATTCCGCTTAACGTAAGTCGATCTTTCTTGCAAAGCGATAGCAATGTTAAAAAGATCAACAATTACATTAGTCGCAAAGTAGCCGAAAAACTGCAAGAACTCTTTAACAAAGACCGCAAGGCCTACGAAGAAAAATGGAACGACATTGGCATCTTTGTAAAATACGGCGCACTTTCTGACGAGAAATTCTACGAAAAAGCCAAGGACTTCTTACTGCTTACCAATACAAAAAAAGAGCAGTATACGCTCGAGGAGTATAAGACCAAAGTAAAAGATTTTCAAACCGATAAGAATGGTCAACTCATTTGGCTCTACACCGGCGATGCGGAACAACAGCACACGTTTATTCAGACTGCGCAGCAAAAAGACTACGATGTGCTGCTCATGAATACCCCGATCGACAATCACTTTATGCAGCATCTCGAAATGAAGCTGGAGAAGACCGCGTTCAAACGGGTAGATGCCGACATTCTTCAAAAACTAATCGAAAAAGAAGAAGCCGAAAAGCATAGCTTAACCGATAACCAGGCTAACCAATTAAAATCGATCTTTGAAAAGGCCTTTAATAACACGAACATGAAGGTAGAGGTCGAAAGTCTCCCTGCAGAATCGCTACCGGTAACGATCACGATGGAAGAGTGGATGCGCCGCATGAAAGAAATGAGCAAAATGGGTGGTGGCCCCATGAGTTTCTATGGCTCCATGCCCGACAGTTATAAAGTGGCCATCAATGCCAATCATAAATTGATCGGCAAGATCTTATCGGCCGACGAGACAACGCAAACCACACTGGCCAAGCAAGCCTGTGACCTGGCCTTACTTTCGCAAGGGATGCTCAAAGGTGCAGACCTGACAGCCTTTGTAGAAAGAAGCGTTGAGGTACTCTAATCACTAAATTTTTATTCAGGAACCGGCCTTGTCATTGGAGGGCCGGTTCTTTTTTTTTATAATAACGGCCTCAATACGCCCGTTGTATGCAGACCAGTTTCTTGAGCAAGCAACCGCTTTCAGCCACGGAGGTCATTGCCGCCAGTAGCCTTCGTCCGGGTATTCGGGCGCTGATCAACACCGACTACCCCGGCTTTGATACGCAACATTACTTGTCTATCGACGAGCTTAATCTCTACCGCAGACGATACTTAAATTGGCTCATCGAAAAAGAAAAGACCGAGCTCGCGGCCCTCGATAAAGAAGTTATGCGGGTCATAGAGCAAAATGGCATTTTATCTGAGACCCTACACGAAGAGGCCGAGAGACAGTTGACACTGGGCGAACGGTTGGCCGACCGAGTCGCTGCTTTTGGCGGAAGTTGGATCTTTATTCTTAGCTTCTTTTCTTTTATTGTTTGCTGGATGTTGGTTAACGTATGGATGCTGCGACATAGGGCCTTTGATCCATTCCCTTTTATACTGCTCAACCTGATCCTCTCTTGTTTGGCTGCTATTCAAGCTCCGATCATTATGATGAGTCAGAATCGTCAGGAACAAAAGGACCGGCAACGGGCCGAGCACAATTATAAGATCAATTTAAAGGCCGAATTAGAGATAAAATTATTGAGCGAAAAAATCGATCATTTGCTCGTACACCAAAATAAAAAACTACTCGAAATTCAAGAAATGCGAATTAATTACCTTGGGGACCTGCTAAAAAGAACCCATCGCTCACTACCGTAATACCCCTATGAGCAAGACAACCATCGACAACTACTTAGAAAAACACTATATCCACCGCAGCAATTGGCTGCGTGCGGCGGTGCTGGGCGCCAATGATGGAATTATCTCTATTTCGAGCTTGGCCATTGGGGTAGCAGCGGCCAGTTCTTCGCGCGACCCGATCTTACTGGCCACCCTAGCTGGTCTTGTAGCAGGCGCGCTCTCGATGGCGGCCGGCGAATATGTTTCGGTTAGCTCGCAAACAGACATTGAGTCGGCCGATATTGAACGTGAAAAAAAAGAGCTCGAAGAAATGCCCGAAGAAGAAGAGTTGATCTTGGCGCAGATCTATGAAAAAAGAGGTTTACAAAAAGAAACAGCCAAGCAAGTAGCCAGAGAACTCACGGCCAGTGACGCACTGGGTGCCCATGTGCGTGACGAATTAGGCATTACTGAAATGAGCGAGGCTAATCCCATACAAGCTGCACTCGCCTCGGGCGCTGCCTTTACAGCGGGTGGATTTATACCACTCATGGTTTCCCTGCTGGCTCCCGTGCCTTACATGGAGTATATATTGTATGGTTGTACCGTAGTGGCGCTGACCATTCTTGGCACCGTATCGGCGCGTGCCGGGGGCTCGAATATTTTCAAGGCCATACTACGTATTGTGCTTGGAGGCACCATCGCCATGGTTATTTCTGCGGTCGTGGGTTACTTATTCGGCGTACGGGTGTAATTAATTTTTTTCTTTATACAGCCCGTATTTGACCGTATACAGTAATCGATGCGGAGAGGGAGGGATTCGAACCCTCGGTACAGATTTAAGTCCGTACAACGGTTTAGCAAACCGGCCCTTTCGGCCACTCAGGCACCTCTCCGTTAGCGACGGGAAAACCGCGTCGGACGGCAAAAATAATCAGAAATTACATGGCTGCCAACTGCACTTTCTGCTGCAGCTCTAACACATTCTCGCGGAAGATACCATCGGTATCCATGAGGTCCTTGACCGTTTGACAAGAGTGAATAACAGTGGTATGGTCGCGGCCACCGAAATGATCGCCAATGGTCTTTAAAGAATTCTTAGTAAACGCCTTGGCCAGGTACATCGTGATCTGACGGGCCTGAACGATCTCTCGTTTACGGGTCTTTTGCAACAATTTCTCATACGGTACATCAAAGTACTCGCAAACCATTTTCTGGATGGTATCGATCGTAATCTCCTTACTCGAAGACTTGACAAAATTGCGCAGCACTTTTTTGGCCAGGTCCAGATCGATCTCTTTTCGATTGAGCGAAGACTGGGCCAATAGCGAGATTAAAGCACCCTCGAGCTCTCGAACGTTATTGTTGATATTGTAGGCGATGTATTTGACGACCTCTTTGGGCATCTCGAGTCCGTCATTCTTCATCTTCTTTTCTAAGATCTCGATACGGGTCTCGTAATCGGGCACCTGCAGATCGGCGCTTAGCCCCCAGCGAAAACGGCTGAGCAGTCGCTCTTGTACACCCTCGAGGTCCTTGGGAGATTTATCGGACGTAAGTACCAATTGCTTTTGCGATTGATGCAAGTGGTTAAAGATGGCAAAGAAGGCATCCTGCGATTTTTCGGCCTTGGCAAAGAATTGCACGTCGTCGAGGATGAGCACATCGATCAACTGATAAAAATGAATAAAATCATTGATAGCGTTGTTGCGGCTGTGGTCCATGAACTGATTGATGAACTTCTCTGAGCTCACATACAATACCACCTTATTGGGATGAATGCGCTTGACCTCATTACCGATGGCCTGTGCCAAATGCGTCTTACCCAAACCGGTGCTGCCATAAATGACCAGCGGGTTAAACGAATTGGCTCCGGGCTTCTCGGCCACGGTCTTACCGGCGCGGCGAGCCACACGGTTACAGTCGCCCTCTATAAAAGAATCAAATGTGTAAATAGGATTTAGCTGCGGGTCGATCTGCATCTTCTTGAGACCCGGAATAACAAATGGATTCTTGACAGGATTATTGATCACCAGTGGAAAATCCATTTCATTGTTCGAAAAAGATTTAAAACCCTGCCCGCTCACATCCATGGTAACGGGTTTGCTGCGGCTGTTACCGCTGTCGACCATGATTCGGTATTCCAGACGAGCCTCTTTGCCTAATTCTCTTTTCAGTGTCTTGGCCAGCAGATTTACATAATGCTCCTCAAGGTATTCGAAGAAGAACTGACTGGGAACCTGTATCACCAACACATTCGCTTTGAGAGAAACGGGCGTGATGGGCTCGAACCAGGTTTTATAATGTTGCCATTCGACTATATCCTTGATGATCTTTAAACAATTGCTCCAGACTTTTTCCGCGTTCTTGTCCATCGCTTGCAATACAGTTTATCGTGTTTTAACGGTAGTTAGGTACGGGTCCACGCAGGTTTTATCCACTTGTTCACATTTGTCAATAAAAAAACTTGCGCGGGATGGCGAATATCATTAATCCGCATCAAACAAAAAAAATTTAAACAACAGTTTTTGAGGAAATCAAGATTTTTTCTGTTTTTAAAATTTTTTGGCTCGAAAATTTGGAAAATTCAAAATCGATCCTACCTACTAAAATGCCCCCAAAACCCACCTGGTTGACCAGCACATCCTTGCCCTTTTTATTGGTATATTCAAGGGGTTTATCGAGAAAAGTATGTGTATGCCCCCCTATTATTAGGTCAATTTCCTCTGTTTGCTTGGCTAAATCCTCATCGCTGACCTTACGCTCTGTGGTATAACGGTTTCCGAGATGAGAAAGACAGATCACGAGATCACAATGCTCCTTTTTTCTAAGGGCAAATGCCACTTTATTGGCTTCTGCAATAGGGTCCAGGTACGCTGTAGAACCGAACAGTTGATCGGGTATCAACCCTTTGCCTTCGATCCCGACCCCCAGCACGCCGATCTTGAGGGGGCCCCGTCTAAAAATATGGTATGGCCTTACATTCCCCTCTAGGGGCGTGCCATTTACATCATAGTTGCAGACCAGCATTGGAAAGCGGGCATGCCTGCGCAGTTGGGTCGCCAAGTTCTCCATTCCTGCGTCAAAGTCATGGTTACCAATAGCGGTGGCATCATATTCCATGTAAGACATGGCCCTGATCTCGGGTTCTCCCTTGTAAAAATTATAATAGGGTGTTCCCTGAAAGATGTCTCCGGCATCAAGTAAGAGCACATACGGCTCTTGAGCTCTAATTTGTTTAATGATTTCGGCTCTTTTTGCAACACCTCCTAAACCTTGGTTGCGACTCCCGTCCATCGGAAAGGGGTCTAGCCGGCTATGGGTATCGTTGGTATGCAAGATGACCAGCCGGTAGGTCGAAGAGGCTGCCAGCGCCTCATCCATTAAGGGAGCCGAAAGCACACCCCCCGCCAGCAAGGCCGATTGTCTTATAAAATTTTTTCTACTGAGCATACAAGACTCTTTTTTCCAGTACGGCACCCACATAACCTTGTTGCCCTTGTTGATACACCACATAATCAAGCAGCGCCTTTCGGGCCAGGTATCCGGTAGAAAGTTGAGGCAATGATTTTAGCATCTCGGCATTATCTCCACCTGAGGCTACAAAATCGGAGTTGAGAATCCAATACCGGCCCTCGGCTTGCAAGGGTTTACCTTTTATATAGATATCAAGGGCCCTTTTGTCTTTGATCGTATAGCGAAGCCCCGCCACCGGCCAGCCCCCCCGGGCAGCAATAAGATCTAAGAATGATTGCAACTGTAAACCGTTGAGTTGTTGCAGCACCAACACATTATCGAAAGGCATCAACTCAAAAATTTTTCCGATCGTGAGCGGGCCTGCAGGTAATTGATTTAACCGAATACCTCCGTAATTGACAAAGGCCGCATCGATGGGTTTTTCAAATTGCTGCGATCCCATGGCCAGGTAGGCATCGGCCATAAAATTGCCAAGCGTTCCTTCAGGCTGTGCTTTTTCTAGTGTTTCGCGAACGGTACCCAACACCACGCCCATCGTTTTTTCTACACTGTCTCCATAGGGCTTTATCAAATAGAACAAGGTAGAATCACTGGCCAGCTCTTGGGTAATACGCCGGGTGCTGTACGCTGCTTTCGAAGGAACATATACTGCATTACACCCAACCAGCGAGCCCAGTGGCAACACGAACAATAAAAGGCGCAGGTAACTTGAGCGTATCATAAATACAGATAAGAAAGATATTACTATTTGACGGGCAAAAACGCATCTTTGCTTAAGTTTTTCAGGATAAACACCTGACAGCATGCAAAAAAAAATCACCCTACGGCTGTTGCCCTCCGAGGCCGCCGACGCTAGAACGCTTACAACGCTAATCGCCGCGGCAGCGGGCGTAACCGCCGATCAGGTCAACGGCTTTTACCTGACCAAACAATCCATTGATGCGCGGGGTAAGCAGGCCTGGGTCAACTTGTCACTACAAGCCTTTATTGACGAACCCTATGGAGGCCGCCCTTTGTCTCCTTTACTTTTTAAACCCCTTTCGACTGCGGCCCCTCGCGTGATTATTATCGGAGCCGGACCCGCCGGACTCTTTGCCGCTCTTCGCTTGATCGAATCGGGCATCAAACCCATTGTACTGGAACGAGGAAAAGAAGTGCGAGCACGCCGTCGCGACCTGGCCCGCTTAAATAAAGAGGGCCTCGTTAACGAAGACAGCAATTATTGTTTTGGAGAAGGAGGTGCCGGCACCTACAGCGACGGCAAACTCTACACACGCAGCCATAAAAGAGGTGATATAGATCGCATCTTGCAATTATTCGTACAGTTCGGCGCCGATGAAAATATTCTATATCGATCGCATCCCCATATTGGTACCAATAAATTACCGGGCATCATAACGGCCATGCGCGAGCAGATACTACGTTGTGGCGGAGAGGTCCATTTCGAAAAACGCGTTACAGACTTTGTTATAAAAGATCATCAATTGAAAGCTGTAACGACAGAAAATGGAGACCTGTTCGACGGATCGGCCTTTATACTGGCTACAGGCCATTCTGCACGCGATATATTTTATTTGCTGCACCGACACCACATAGCTATAGAGGCCAAGCCCTTTGCGCTGGGTGTGCGCGTAGAGCATCCCCAACAACTGATCGACCAGACGCAATATCACTGCGAAACAAGAAGCGAGTGGTTACCCCCGGCTGCCTACAGCTGGGTTCAACAAGTGCAAGAAAAAGGGGTCTTTTCTTTTTGCATGTGTCCGGGCGGCATCATTGCACCGGCCGCTACCGCCCCGGGCGAATTAGTTGTAAACGGGTGGAGCCCCTCCAAAAGAAATAATCCCTACGCTAACAGCGGCATTGTGGTAGCGGTGGCGCAAACCGATCTTAAAAAAAATACAGACCACGATGCACTTTCGCTGCTGCGCTTTCAGCAACAAGTAGAAAAAAATGCCTTTATTGCCGGCGGCGGTGCCCTCGTTGCTCCTGCCTTACGACTAACTGACTTTTGCGAGGGCAAACTCTCCGCTACCCTGCCCGCCTGCTCGTATCTGCCGGGCTTGCGAGCAGCCCCGCTGCAAGAAGTACTTCCCGATTTTGTGGCAGCCAGACTACGTGCGGCTTTTCGGGAGCAGGGAAAAAAGATGAAAGGCTATTACACCCACGAGGCCGTAGTGGTCGCTACCGAGTCGCGCACCTCATCGCCCTTGCGCATTCCCCGCGATCCGCAACAACTCCATCACCCGCAGCTTACGACCCTTTTTCCGTGTGGCGAAGGAGCCGGCTATGCCGGAGGCATTGTAAGTGCCGCCATGGACGGCGAGCGGGTAGCCGATGCGATTGCAGCAGCGATTTCCGCCCGCGGGGCCGGTAAACCACTCCTGTAAAATAATAGAGCGAGCCAACCGATCTGATTATTTTTACATTCTATATTTTATCTATGGCCAGCATTCTTTCGCTACAGCATCTAAAAAAATATTTTGAATCGCAAAAAGCGGTCGATGACATTAGTCTTTCAATAGAAGAAGGACAGATCTTTGGACTGCTGGGCCCCAACGGCGCGGGCAAGACAACGCTGATTCGCATGATTACGGGTATCTTCTATCCCGATCAGGGCGATATTATCTTTCAAGGAAAAAAATTCGATCCCATTCGTGATGTTGGCGCCATTGGTTACATGCCCGAAGAAAGAGGGCTTTATAAAAAAATGAAGGTGGGCGAACAAGCACTGTACCTCGCTCAGCTAAAAGGACTATCCCACCGCGAGGCCAAAGAAAAAATTGGTGTTTGGTTCGAACGATTCGGCATGGAGAGTTGGTGGAATAAAAAAGTAGAGGACCTCTCTAAGGGAATGGGCCAAAAACTACAATTTGTAACCACCGTACTGCATAACCCCCGTCTGATTATTTTAGATGAGCCCTTTAGCGGACTCGATCCGGTCAATAGCAACCTGATCAAAGACGAGATCTATCGACTTGCCGCCAGTGGGGCAACGATTATCTTTAGCACGCATCGTATGGAGCAGGTCGAGGAGATCTGCGACCACATTGCCCTCGTTAACCGAGGTAAGAAGATTCTGGATGGTACGGTCGCCGGGGTCAAAGACCAATTCAAAGAAAATTTATTTTTAATAGAGACCGAGGGGCCTGCCACGCTCAACGGCACGCCTCCCTTCAGCATCGTGCAACAAACCGATTCGAAACTAATTATTCAACCGACCGAAGGGCAATCACGTAACCAGGCACTTCGCTACTTGCTCGATTTACAAATAGGCATCGTTTCTTTTAAAGAGATCTTGCCTTCGCTCAATGATATTTTTATTAAACTGGTCGAGGGCACTCCGGTCAGCCGCTCCTTCGAAACGAAAAAAGATCTGTCATGAACAAAACCTGGATCATCATCAAGAGAGAATACCTGACAAGGGTACAGAAGAAAACTTTTATTGTAGCCACCTTGCTGCTACCCATACTGTACGTAGGTCTCATCTTTGGTATGGGCTTTATTGCAGAGAACAGCCGCGAGACCCTTTCGATCGCGGTCATTGATTCTTCTGGGTATTTCAGTGCCCCTATCTTAGAGAATCAAAACCGGATCGACTCCAGCTCTGTGCTGACCTTGGTCAATGGCCTAAGCCAGGCCGAACTCAACAACAAAGAAGGCGGATACGAAGGCTACCTGATTATTCCCGCACTCGACTGGAAAAAGGGGCTCGATTCGCTCGCGCTCAACACGTACAAATCGTATGGCAGGGCTACCACGGCCGCCGTAGAGGCCAAGATCAATCGTATCTGGAGCGAAGTGGTCAACGACAGTTTACAGATTGACCTGGGCAAACAACTGATTCTGACCCAAAGCCGCATTGGCATCAAAGCCAAAAATGTGATCGATGAAAAATCGGATAGCGACACGGCAGAGGGTATTGGATACGTGGTCGGACTGCTGATGTATTTTATCTTATTGGTCTATGGGTCGCAGGTAATGATGGGCGTGATGGAAGAAAAAACCAACCGAATTGCCGAAGTGATCGTTTCGTCGGTGAGACCCTTTCAGATGATGCTGGGAAAGATCATTGGCATAGGAGCGGTGGCACTTACGCAATTCTTACTCTGGATCGCTTTTATATTGGTGGCTTACAATGTGGCCAAAGAGGCCGGCACGCAAATGGGGGCCGCTGAAATGGTCGGCAATATGCAACGCCTCTTTACAAAAGTGGACGTACCCTTGATCTTGGGCTGCTTTGGATTTTATTTTCTGGCGGGCTTCTTCTTTTATGCTTCACTCTATGGAGCAGTAGGAAGTGCCGTAAACGAAGATATTCGCGAAGCGCAATCGCTAAGCTTTCCTATTACCATGCTGGTGATTCTCTCGATTGCCATGATGACCGCTTCGATCGCGAATCCCTCGGGCCCCATTGCCTTGTGGGGAAGTCTGCTACCCTTTTCGTCGCCCATCGTAATGATGGCTCGTATTCCCTATGGGGTTCCCGGTACCGTTCCGTGGTGGCAACTCATTGCATCGATGGCGATCTTAGTACTTAGTTTTTTAGCCATGGTCTGGTTGGCCGGAAAAATTTATCGCACCGGTATTCTGATGTACGGCAAAAAGATCACATGGGGAGAGATGCTCAAATGGATCGTTCGGAAGAATTAACGAACAGCGGATCGGACAAGGCTTGTTGAAACTCATGCCAGGTATTGCGTACAATGGTAGCAGCGGGTAATATATCGCGCAGTAAGAGACTCACCTGCCCGATCTCTAATTCTCCTTCTGCCATATCACCTTCGAACATCCCTTTTTTGGCGCGTCCCCTGCCCAGTAGCTGTTGTAATGCTTCGGCATCGGCTCCGGCCGCCTCAGCCGCTTGCACCTGTCGGGCAAACTCATTATCGAGCAATCGAACGGGGGTCAACTTCTTTAAACTGAGTTTGGTATCGCCCTCTTGCGCGTGAATTACTTTTTCTTTGAATAACGAATGCGAAGAAGCCTCTTCGCAGGCTACAAAACGAGAACCCATCTGAACACCTTCTGCGCCCAGTATCATAGCGGCGAGCATTTGTCTTCCGGTAGCAATACCGCCGGCCGCAATTACAGGAATCGATACGGCCGCACATACTGCGGGTAGTAACACCAGCGTGGTGGTCTCTTCGTGACCGTTGTGCCCACCGGCCTCAAATCCCTCGGCGACCACGGCATCACAGCCGGCCAGCTCGGCCTTACGGGCAAATTTGGCAGAACTAACGACATGCACTACGGTAATACCTGCTGCTTTTAACCGGGGCGTCCATAGCGATGGGTTGCCAGCCGACGTAAAAACAATCGGAACTTTTTCTTCGATAATAATATCGACATGCTTATCAATATCCGGGTAGAGCAGAGGAAGATTAACACCAAAGGGGCGTTGGCAAGTCTGTTTGCATTGCTGAATATGTGTACGGAGTACCGCTGGATACATAGAGCCCGCTCCGATAATACCCAGTCCGCCACTGTTGCTAACGGCACTGGCAAGTCGCCAGCCACTGGCCCAGATCATCCCGGCTTGTACAATAGGATACTCAATAGAAAAAAGACGGGTAACACGGTTAGAGAAGGCTGCCATAACGTATATGCTTGATTAGCCCAGATCGATGGTGGCATTGTCGCCTATGTTAAGCGAGCGGGCCTCTCCCTTACACTCGGTATCGCTGCCAATGAGCGAATCACTTACCACAATATCGTGCAGGGTAGAGTAAGAACCAATAATGGAATTGCGCACGACCGAGCAATCTATGCTCGTATGATCGCCAATGGTCACATCGGGGCCAATAACGGCATTGCTGATCTGGCAACCCGTACCAATGCTGACAGGAGGTACGATGACCGTATTCACGAACAGGGTGGTGTCTACAGCGGGTGCGAATTTTTTTAACAACAGGGCATTCGATTCGAGCAAGGTTTCTTTTCGGCCACAGTCAAACCAGTTATCTACCTTGAACGATTCTAGTTTGATTCCTTGCTGTATCATACACTCAAGGGCATCCGTAATACTGTATTCACCATGGGTGCGCACTCCATGACTGATATTATTTTCCAGACAACGAAAAAGAGCTTCGCTTTCTTTGATCTTGTACACACCCACCAGGGCCAGATTCGACTTAGGCATTTGCGGCTTTTCGACCAATCGGGCAATCATGCCATCGTCGTTAACCTCGGCCACCCCAAAATCGCGGGGATCATCGACCTTTCGCAATCCAATGGCAGAGCGAGGCATGTTGAGCAGGGCGCTGATATCGTATTCGCAGATCGTATCGCCCAGCACAATAAAGGCTTCATCGCCGCCCACCAGTTCGCGGGCCAGCAACACGGCATGCCCCACCCCTTGACGATCGGTTTGTTGAAGAAAGTGAGCCTTGAGACCGGGATATTGTTGCGCAACGAAATCTTCGATCTTTTCGCCCAGGTATCCAACCACAAAAATAAACTCGCTAATGCCCGCTTCTTTGAGTTGATCGATGATGATACCCAAGATAGATCGACCCGCCAATGGAATCAACGCCTTTGGCTGTGTGTAACTGTGCGGTCGCAACTTAGTGCCGGGCCCGGCAACGGGGATAATGGCTTTCATGCAGTGTACAAAAGTAACTTAACTTTGCCGGCAAATCAACTTATTCATTTAGATCATGCCAAAGGATACGACCCTCTTCTCGCTGCTGGACCGCGAGCTAGACAGACAACGCACGGGGATAGAATTAATTGCATCAGAGAATTTTACCTCGCTTGCCGTTATGCAAGCCATGGGTTCGGTGGCCACCAACAAATATGCCGAAGGCTATCCCGGAAAAAGATATTACGGAGGATGTGAGATCATAGACGAAATAGAGACCTTGGCCATTGACCGACTTAAAAAAGTGTTTGGCGCCACCTGGGCCAACGTTCAACCGCACAGTGGTGCGCAAGCCAACACGGCCGTTTTTCTGGCTTGTCTAAAACCCGGTGATGCCATATTGGGACTAGACCTTAGCATGGGAGGACACCTTACCCATGGCAGCCCTGCCAACTATAGTGGAAAAATTTATAGAGCCTTTTTTTACGGGGTGCATAAAGAGAGCGGACTCATCAACTACGAACAACTCGAAGAGACCGCACGCAAAGAAAAACCCAAGATGATCATTTGCGGAGCCTCGGCTTATAGTCGTGATTGGGATTATAAACGCATCAGGGCCGTTGCCGACGAGGTGGGTGCGCTGGTTCTGGCCGACATTGCTCATCCGGCCGGGCTTATTGCCACCGGTCTTCTCAATGACCCCCTCGATCATTGCCATATTGTTACCTCTACCACCCATAAGACACTTCGTGGCCCCCGCGGCGGACTCATTATGTTGCGGCATGACTTCGATAATCCACTTGGCGCCAAAGATCCTAAAGGGAATATTCGCTCAATGAGCGCAGCGCTTGACCTGGCCGTTTTTCCGGGTATGCAAGGCGGGCCGCTCGAACATGTGATCGCTGCCAAGGCCGTAGCCTTTGGAGAGATCTTAGAAGATGGATTTAAACACTATACCCAACAAGTGATCGCGAACGCACAAGCGATGGCCGGAGCTTTTGTTAGCAGAGGGTATCATCTGATTAGCGGAGGCACCGACAACCATTTGATGCTGATCGATCTCCGTAATAAAAATATCACCGGCAAAAAAGCACAAGAAGTATTAGACCAGGCCCATATTACTCTCAATAAGAATGCGGTTCCCTTCGATGACAAATCTCCTTTTGTCACATCTGGTATTCGCGTAGGGGTTCCCGCCATTACCACACGCGGTCTTCGCGAGTCCGATATGGAAAACATTGTGGCGATGATCGACGAGGTGCTGACCCATGCCGATCAACCCGAAGTCGTAGCGGCCGTTCGCGAACATGTAAAAGCACTCATGGAACGCTTTCCGCTCTATCCTGAACTTCACTAAAGAATAAAGAATCAATCGGTGCTCATGTGCATCCTTTAATTCGGGTGTACTAAAACTGCTGCTATAAATAAGGAGCTGTTTTGCTTTTTGCGGATTTTTTTAGTTGCGCCGGTGTTCCACAAAAAGTAACCAACCCTCCCTTATCGCCGGCATCGGGCCCCAACTCAATGATCCAATCAGAGGCGTTAAGCACATCGGTATTATGTTCAATGACCACCACGGAGTGCCCTTGTGCAATCAGGGCCTGAAAGGATTGCAATAGTTTTCCGATATCATGAAAATGAAGACCGGTAGTGGGCTCATCAAAAATAAATAAGATCGAATGCCCGGCTTTGCCTTTGCCTAAAAAAGAAGCCAGCTTGACCCGCTGGGCCTCGCCACCCGACAAGGTAGAGGCTGATTGCCCCAATTTAATATAACCCAATCCCACGTCTTGGAGTGGTTGCAAGGCCTTTGTAATATTTTTTTCGGAGGCAAAGAATTCCATCGCCTCGTCGACGCTCATCTCCAATACTTCGTGAATGGATTTCTCTTTGTAGGTTACTTCCAACACTTCGTCTTTGAACCGTTTACCGCCGCAAGACTCACAGCGCAGATGCACATCGGCCAGAAATTGCATTTCGACGATCTGCTCCCCTTCGCCCTTACAGGTATCGCAGCGACCCGCATCTACATTGAACGAAAAATGGCGGGGCAGAAACCCTCTCATCTTACTAAGCGGCTGTGTAGCGAAAAGATCTCTGATCTCGTCGTAGGCTTTGATATAGGTAACCGGATTGCTACGCGACGATTTACCAATGGGATTTTGATCGACCAACTCTACCTGGTTAATAAGCTCCAGCTCGCCGGAAAGTTCACTAAAGAGACCGGGGGCAACACTGTAGTCGCCCAACTTTCTTTTTAACGCCGGATAGAGGATCTGCTTAACAAGGGTGGTCTTGCCACTGCCGCTTACCCCGCACACCGCACAAAGTACTTGCAAGGGTATGGTCACATCAATATGCTTGAGGTTATGCTGAGCGGCCCCTTTTAACGTAAGCGAGCGTTTACTAAGGCGGGGCTTCTGCGGCACCTCTATGTGCAAGTCCCCACGCAAATACCGTCCGGTCAAACTTTCTTTAGTACGCAGCAGCTCGGGCAATGGCCCCGCCGCCACCACTTCTCCTCCCAAATGAGAGGCCAGTGGACCCATGTCTATAATGTAATCGGCCTGCTGCATCATTTGTGCATCGTGCTCTACCACCAGCACTGTGTTGCCCAGATCGCGCAACTCCTGCAATACGGCGATCAGGTTGGCAGTATCGCGAGGATGAAGGCCAATCGAGGGTTCGTCTAAGATGTATAACGAATCGGTAAGCGTAGAACCTAAACTACGCGTAAGTTGTATACGCTGGCTCTCTCCGCCACTGAGCGAATTGGCCAATCGGTGCAGTGTTAAATAACCGAGCCCCACTTTTAGCAAGGTGTCTATTCGGTTGTTGAGCTCAATAAGAATACGCGAGGCGATCTGTAGTTGATGCGCATTTAATTTTTTGTCGAGATTGCGCACCCACAGGGCCAGTTCCGATGCGGGCATCGTGCAACATTCTCCAATGTGATGCCCATCGATTTTTACGTACAGGGCCTCTTTGCGCAAGCGATACCCCATACAAGCAGCGCAATTCGTGCGCCCGCGATAGCGACTGAGCATGACCCGAAACTGCACCTTGTATAAATGGGCCTCCACATCTTTAAAAAAATCGTCAATGCCATAGATACCGGGCGCACCCTCCCATAATTGCTTGTACTGTTTTGTGGTCAGCGAGGCTATGGGCTTATGAATAGGAAAATCGATCTTTTTAGCTCCTTTCACAAACTGCTGTCTCCACCAATCCATCTTTTCACCTTTCCACGGTGCCACAGCTCCTTCGTATACGCTCAGTTGCTTATTGGGAATAACAAGGTCGGGGTCAATGCCGAGCACTTGCGAAAATCCTTCGCAGACCGGGCAAGCCCCATAGGGATTATTAAAAGAAAAGAGTTGCGGAGAGGGCTCTTCGAATAAGATCCCGTCTTGCTCAAAGCGGTTATTGAAAGTCAAGAGTTCGGTATCGTTGATCAAGAGCGAGCAATGCCCCTCGCCTTCTGCAAAGGCGAGTGCCACCGAATCGGCCAGCCGGTGACGATCCTCTTCGGTAAATGCTTTAACGACGATACGATCAACGACGACATGCAACAATTTGTACGAAGCCAAGGCACTATCCGAAAGTTCCAGCAGGTCATCGATTGACTCGGTTTGAGAAGCTCCCTTTTTTCCTTCCGAGACCATCACTCGGGTAAATCCCTTTTGCTGTAAGATCGATAACTCTTCGCGAAGCTGTCGCTTGCCGGTTTTTAAAAACGGGGCCAGAATAAACAACTTATCGCCCAAGGCAGCGGCTCCGATGGCCTCTACTACATCGTTCAGCTGGTCTTTCTTTACCGGCTTTCCCGAAAGCGGAGAGATCGTAGTACCAATACGGGCAAACAACAAACGGAGGTACTCATAGATCTCGGTGAGACTTCCGACCGTACTGCGCGCAGTGCGGGTAATTACTTTTTGTTCAATGGCAATGGCCGGACTAAGCCCTTTGATCATATCCACATCGGGCTTGTCCATGCGATTTAAAAATTGGCGGGCATAGGCACTCAAGCTCTCGGCATACCGACGTTGGCCTTCGGCATAGAGCGTGTCGATCGCCAACGAAGATTTACCCGATCCGGATACGCCCGTAATCACGATCAGTTTTTTTCTGGGAATGTCGACCGACACATTTTTTAAATTATGCATGCGGGCACCCCGAATCTGTATGGGAGAATCGATAGACATAGCGTTGATCGTCAAAGGTAACGGCAATTAACATTTTTTTGGCGGCTGCCGGGCTCTTTATCGGGTCGGAGCTTGGTAGTTTCGGTCAGAAAATCTATCTTTACAGACCCGGCTATTTCGGGTGTTAACTAAAACAAACGGCCTATCGCCCACTTTTACGCAAAACCGCTGCCGTTGGCAGCCCTTTACTGAAAACCCACTGCCCCGGCAGTATAAAGCGTAAAAGTTATGCATCCCCTATCGAAACAAACGGATCTCGAGTTGGTGCGTCTTTTTCAAGAAGGCAACCTGATGGCCATGGAGACCCTGGTGCTGCGCCATAAGGACAAGCTCTATACCTCGATCTACTTTTTGGTAAAAGACAAATTTCTGGCCGAAGATATTTTTCAGGATGTGTTTATTCGCATTATCGACACGGTACGTGCCGGTCGTTACACCGAAGAGGGAAAATTCTTACCCTGGGCCATGCGCATCGCCCACAATTGCTGTGTAGACCATTTTAGAAAAGTAAAACGGAGTCCTGTTATTCGTAACAGCGAAGATCAAGACCTATTCGAAGTGCTGCATTTTACCGAAGACAGCCCCGAGACTGTGCTCATCAAACGACAAAGTCATGATCGGGTTAAAGAAATGCTCTTACAGCTGCCCGAAGACCAGCGAGAGGTGATCGTACTGCGCCACTATGCCGATATGAGTTTTAAAGAGATCGCAAGGCTTACGGATTGCAGTATTAATACAGCCTTGGGCCGTATGCGTTACGGGCTCATTAACCTGCGCAAGATGATGACACAAAAAAATGCTCAGGGAAGTTTGCGATAAGCTGCGAGCCCACACTCCAACCAGGCAGCAAACTCAGCAGGATCGGGCGTATAGAATTTAGGGCGTGTTAGCATTCGTTCATCAGCGGTGATCATTGCATATTGCGGCTGCGAAGTAGCTCCGAAATAATTAATTTGAAAATGAGCCCATTTATCGCCAACCGTAACCAGGTTACGCGAGCTGCCATCGGGCATGGTAACGATCTGTTGCTCGGTAAGGGGTAGTTTCTTTCTTTCGTCGACATACAGCGACAACACCACAAACTCATCGCGCATTAATTGCTGCACCCGCGCATCGGGCCATACCTTCTCTTCCATTCGTCTGCAATTGACACAAGCCCATCCTGTAAAATCGATCAAGATAGGTTTACGCTGGGCAAGCGCCAAGCGAAGCGCCTGCTCATAATCGTTATGCAAGGGTCGTACGGTTTCGGTTTTGATCGTTGCGTTCGAGTAGATACTATAGGTAAGCGGAGGTGGAAAACCACTAATCAGTTTTCTGTCGGCCCGGGCAGAGTTAGTAAGACCCGGCACGAGGTAGAGGGTAAAGATTCCGATCGAAACCATTAGCGCCCAACGCAAGTAGGGTATATTTTTCTTCTTGCCAATGGGCACGGCTCTTCTCCATCCGCTCAAATACACGACCATGGCTATGCCGATCAAGATCCAAAGAGCAAAGAAGATCTCACGTTTTAGTAATCCCCATTGCTCTACCAGATCGGCATTCGACAAAAATTTAATGGCGAGAGCCAACTCGATGCAGCCTAACAAAACTTTGAATTCGGTCATCCAGCTACCACTGCGGGGTAATGACTGCAACCAGTGTGGGAACATAGCGAACAAGGCAAAGGGCAATCCTAAGGCCAACCCAAAACCGGCCGCACCAACCGTGAGTGGCCAGGCTCCTTGCTCGACCACACCC
The DNA here is from genome assembly GCA_016872155.1 of Sphingomonadales bacterium. Lineage (GTDB taxonomy): Bacteria > Bacteroidota > Bacteroidia > Chitinophagales > Chitinophagaceae > JJ008. The sequence goes on along the minus strand of VHBB01000004.1, from coordinate 84,232 downwards.
ACCAGCAAGGTGCCCAATATGGGACCGGTACAAGAAAAAGAAACAATGGCCAGGGTAGAAGCCATAAAGAACAATCCTGCCACATGGCCCAGTCCCGAGCGCGCATCGGCCCGGTTGGCTAACGAAGCGGGCAATCCGATCTCGTAGAGTCCGAAAAAAGAAAGAGCAAAGGCCACGAACACAATAAAAAATAAAAGGTTGAGCCAAACATTGGTCGAGATATTATTAAAGATCTCCGGACTAATGGCATTTCCCGCAACATGAAAAGGAACAGTGATCAGCACATAGATCAAAAAAATAAAAATACCATAGAGGGCGGCCTGTAAGATGCCGGCCTGTCTGTTAACGGCGCGCTTGGTAAAATAGGTAACGGTTACAGGCACCATTGGAAAGACACAAGGGGTTAGAAGGGCGATCAATCCTCCCAACAAGCCCAATAAAAAGATCTGCAGCAAACTTTTGTTGCCGGGCGACTCATCACCGCATCCGGCCAATGGCGAAGACAACGAGAGATTTTCTTTTCGAGTAGCGACAGCCGATCGTCCTCCTGCCAACGGCACTTGAAACGAATAGCCAATCGAGGGATAAAATTCATCTTCTTTACCGTAGGTATAAAATAGTTGGCCCGCTAACACAGACGGAACCGGCCCGTTAATACGAATGGTCATCTCCCACTGTACGGCTCCCTGCTGTACGTTAACGGGCTGGCCAAATAGCTCGCTCGCCACAGCAGTGGCGGCAGGACTCCATTTTATTTTAGGATCCACCACGATATTGCTATCCGCAAACTGAAGCAAGGCCACGGGCAGATCTAGCAATACTTGATCGGGAGCATAAAGTAACCAGCCCTCGGCAAGTTGGGTAGAGAAGCGTAAGGTGTACTGTCCCTGCGCTTGGGGCGAAGCCACTACGCTCCAGCTCGGCTCGAAAGACGCTGGCTGCGACCAACTGCCCATGCGCAATTGCAACAGCAAAAAAAGAGACAAAATAATGTAGCGATACATACGAGCACTACCCTACTGAAGGGGAATTGAAAAATTTACTTTTTGCGGAGGCAAACACTTTTCGTCATCACAGGTCTGAAACTCTACCGTGCCTGCAAAAACAGTACGGGCCTTGGCCTTGAGCATAACTGTTTGCACAAATCGAACCTGGCCTGCATATTGGTAGGCCGTTACACCCAGGGTCTTATCCTTGTACTTTTCGAGCTTTCCGATTTCTCGAAGCGCTCCCTTGCGAATCAACAGTGGGTTGGGGTTGATCGCAAATGCAGTGGGAATGGCAATGGCATCGGCAGGTTGTGTTTGCGAAAAAAGATGCCATCCTTCCTTTATGGTGGCCTTGATCTCTACTTCGTAGGTACGGTCGGCGGTTTTTTTGGCCCCGTAGGTCCATACCACCGGTTGCAGCTGCGCCCGCGAGACAGCGGCCGTGATGATCAGAATAAAAACAAACAAAGATCTTCTCATAACATCCGATTTACATTAACCAGCGGGTTGTAGAACCGCATCGATCAACAGCTCTTTAATAATAGCTCTTCCATCGGTATTGCCCAGTGCAACCGAGCAGGCCCTTTCGGGGTGAGGCATCATTCCAAAAACAGTACGGCTGGCATTGCAGATGCCGGCAATGTTGCGGCTCGATCCATTAGGGCAAGCGCTTTCGGTTATACGCCCATCGAGCTCGCAGTAGCGAAACAAGATCTGGTTATTGGCCTCGAGTTGATCGAGCAGGGCTTCGGAGCCGTGGTAGCGACCTTCGCCGTGTGCAACGGGAATTGTATAGACCCGACCAGCCGGATCGCAGATATGCGTATTGCTACAGACGAATTGCTGTTGCGCATTGCGCAGTAACGCTCCGGGCAACAATTGCGATTCGCACAAGATCTGAAACCCGTTGCATACACCGAATACTTTCCCTCCCCGGTTCGCAAATTCGATCACCGATTGCATCATGGGGCTAAATCGGGCAATGGCGCCACAGCGTAGATAATCACCGTACGAAAATCCGCCGGGCAGTACGATACAATCCTGCGTATTAAAATCATGCAGGTCTCGGTCTTTGTGCCAGAGCATGCGCACCTCTTGTTTCAGATCGTTGTGCAGGGCGTCCGCCATATCCTGGTCGCAATTGGATCCGGGAAAAACGACAATACCAAATTTCATGGTCGCAGCAATTAAGGAGGCAAAGATAACTAATGTGGGGGAGGCGCTCACTTAGATTTTCCAGCCGGAGCCAGAGAACTGACCGGCCAGGATATAAAAGAAAGTGAGCCAAAAAACCAACAGTGGAACCACCCTGAATGTAGAAAGCGCGTAAAAACAGCTATGATAAAACAGCAGCGGAATTAGCAACAGCATCCACCCCGTTTGGGTCTCTGCCTGAAACAGGGCCAGGGCGGCTGTCGACAGCAGTAACAAGAACAAAACCGACCATCCCCTTCTAACCTGAATGAGCATTTTTCGGGTGTTGTTTTGCACGTAATAGAGTCCGGCCAGCAGCGGCAATAACAATAACAACAAGGCCCCCGCTTTCCAAAAAGCAATGGCCTCGATATCGGGTAGCTTCCAAGCGGCAATGCTAAGCAAAGACTGCCCCTGCCATTGATCGGTTAAAAAAAGCCACACCCCATAAAAATAAAAAGGGGTAATCAGGCCCAGCAAGGTCAACATCCAGTCTTGGAGTCTAAATGGGCGCATAAAAGCAATGGCCGGCAACACCCAAAGCACTAGCAAAAAGAAGGGTTTATATAAAAAATAAGAAGCGCCAAGCAAGACACCCATATTAAAGAGCGCCGCACCTACATCGGAGCGGTTGTACAGTCTAAAGAGCAGAAACAACATATAGAGTACGATCCCATTCATCAGCAACGGAGCGCTCCAATAACTCCACTGCGGAAACAAGGACGTAAGCAGCAAATAGCTCATACCCGGTAGATCGGTTCCGTGTTGAAGCATTTTTTGCTGGCTAAAGAAAAAATTTAGTAACAACGCATGGGCAAATAGCATACTAAGAGACAGCACGGAATAAAACAGAGGGGTTCCTACTCCCGACCGCTGCAACCCATCGAGTAAAGCCAGGTAAACCGTGCCATCCGCTACGCTTTGCTCGGGCATACGTGGCGTTAACAGCAAAGGAATTTTGACCACTGCCGTAAAAATCAACAACAGCAACACGTTGAGGGGACTTCTCTTAAGAAAAACGGCGATCAAAACAGGTAGACAATTTAGTTATACTCTAGCTTGGCAAAGCAAATATAACTACGATAAACGGTTGGGATGATCAGCTGACGGGCACTGACCTGTTTTCCGCGCATAGGCATGAACTGATGTCCTTTTTCGAGATTCTTGAGATCGGTGTTTCGGGTGAGCTCGCCGGCTGGATTGACCATAAAATCATTGAGCAGCTTGTCGCGGCGGTCTTGCTGGTTATAGAGCAAATGCAACTCCCCTCCCAGCACCATCAACGAAAACGAGAGCAGGTCATCGACCTCGTCATCGAACTGCGATTTTGCAATTACCCGACTCCACTCTAGCTGTCCTTTTGCATCGAAGGACTGGACCATAATGTTATCGGCATGATAGCGGACCGCCGTATTGGTGCGCCCTCCGGGCATTCCCCACCAGTAGCGATTGAAATATGGAGAGCTGTAATAGAAGTTATTGAATCCGAACATGGGATTATTGAACCCATAGAGAGGGGATCCATAAATGTAGTCGTACCGGTTCCAGTTATTGGCTCTGGAAGTGGTATAATACGCCTCACTGCCCACTATAAAACCACCATCCTTCTTAATAATAAGCTGGCGAATAAAAAAATCATTGAACGCAGTGCGGGTCGTGGCATTTCCCTTGGCCTCTTGCCGGAGTTCATCAGAAAATTCATGTAGCAAACTGACCAGGGGTTGCCCGGTCTTTTTATCCCATACATAAAAGAAACAGCCGTCTATACCGGCTCTCTTTTCGTTGCTGTATAGCGAGGTCAAGAGATAACGTTGATTGAAATTATCGATCTTGATCTTGATCTCGTCCAAAAAAGGACCATTCTCCGCTACAGGCAGCGGCATTTCTTTTAGCAATGCCTGGGTAGCCGGCAGCAGGAGCAAGGAGGCCTTGGTGATCCCTTCGTTGTTGCCTCGCAAGAACCGACTGAATAACAGGTCTCCCTGGTTATCGAGGGCAAAATCTCCCAATTGATCGCCCCGGTCCGACATAGGGATCTGCACGTCGGTTCGCCCCATCGGCACCAGCTTTTCGTTGAATAGCATCTTGGTCATTCGGTACAGGTCACGATCGCGGGTATTGATCTTGAAGAGGGCGATCCGCTTTTTATCTTCGCTGCTGACCACCGCATAGAGCTTATTGTCGGACGAAAAATTAAGATGGGTCGTATCGAGTTCTAGCAACTCGCCCATACGTTTGCCATTGCCATCTAGTTGAGCCGCCATACAATAGACCACATTACGACGCTGGTACTGGTAGATCATCCAGGCATGTGTTCCGTAGGGAAAAAAGTCTACGTTGATGGTCTTATCATTGGCAGGCAGGTAGCCCATTTCTTCTTTGCCCAGCGGCTGCATCTCTTCGTCGAGCACCGAGATCCAACTGCGAAACCGATTGTTCTTAAAGATCAAAAAATTACCGCCCACCCTGCCAATAATCTCGTAATTGAGCCTTCGGGTATCTTCTTTTTCGGGATCGGAGTAGACGATTCGCTGCGCGTTCAGGCTTACCGGGGACTGCCCCAGCAACAGAATAGACAAAATGATCAAAAGCGGGCCACGCATAGGTGTAAAGGTACCCAATAAACGTAAAAACGCTTGTTCGGTTTACAGACCTTCGGCAACGAACTAAAATTTAACATTTTTGCCTATACCTTTGTTAGGTGAAAGTTTCGACCACCAAGGTAACAGGCGCCGGATTACTGATTGCCCTGGGTATAATTTACGGCGACATTGGTACCTCTCCCCTCTACGTTTACAACGCTATTATCGACAATCGCATCATTACCGAAGAGCTGATCCTCGGAACGCTGTCGTGCATCATATGGACCCTTACGCTGCAGACCACGTTAAAATATGTGTTGATGGTGCTCAGGGCCGATAACCGCGGAGAAGGAGGAACGTTCGCGCTCTATGCGCTGGTCAGGAGAAGAAGAAAATGGCTGGTATTACCGGCCATGGTCGGAGGTGCGTCACTGCTGGCCGATGGCATTATTACGCCGCCGATCTCCATTACGTCGGCCGTAGAGGGATTAAAGGAATTACCCTCGCTGGGCATTAGAGAAGGGAGTAACACGGTCGTTATTATCGTGCTTTCTATTTTGGCCTTATTCTTTTTTTTACAGCAATTCGGGACTGCCTCGATCGGACAATTCTTTGGGCCGGTCATGTTCGTTTGGTTCAGTATGCTGCTGGTGCTGGGGGGTATTCATGTGTTTGATGATCTGTCTATTTTCAGGGCCATTAATCCGCATTACGCGATTGAATTTTTGCGAACCTACCCCGGCGGATTCTGGCTGCTGGGTGCGGTCTTTCTTTGTACCACGGGGGCAGAGGCGCTCTATAGCGACCTGGGGCACTGCGGACGAAAAAATATTCGTCTAACCTGGACCTACGTAAAACTTTGTTTGCTGATCCATTATTTTGGACAAGGGGCTTCGCTACTGGCCCAACCCTACCTGATTAATGGACAGTGGATGACCTTGCCAGAATTACAACAACCCATTACCGCAGCACTCAGAAGTCAGCTTCGCATCAATGCGTTTTATGACCTGATGCCCCAGTGGTTTATTATACCCGGTGTAGCCATTGCCACCTCGGCTGCCATCATTGCCAGCCAGGCCATGGTATCGGGCGCCTTTACACTGGTCAGTGAGGCCATGCGGTTGAATCTTTGGCCCAAATTGCGTATTCGGTATCCATCCGAAGAGAAAGGACAACTTTTTGTACCCACCATCAACTTGCTTATGTTTTTGGGTTGCGTTGGTGTGGTACTCTACTTTAGAAAGTCGGCCAATATGGAGGCTGCCTACGGACTGGCCATTATTGTGACCATGCTGGCCACGACCATTTTATTTGCGAACTACCTGGTCTTGCACCGGATCAAATCGCTTTGGATCTATTTATTCTTGGCCGGCTATTTACTAGTAGAGATCAGCTACCTGGTGGCGCTAATGGTCAAGTTTACGCACGGAGGATACATAACACTCATTATAGGACTACTGGTATTTACGGTCATGTATGTGTGGTACCGGGCCCGCAAGATCAAGAACCGATATGTTGAGTTCATAAGGTTAGAACACTACATTCCCAAGATCCAGGAGCTCAGCAGCGATCGCTCCGTACCCAAATACGCCACGCACTTGGTCTACCTGACCAGCGCCAATAATCCCCGCGAGATCGAGCACAAGATCGTCTACTCTATCTTGAACAAAAAACCCAAGCGGGCCGATATCTATTGGTTCGTGCATATCGATACCGTCGACAATCCCTATACCTGCGAATACAAGGTAGACCATATTATACCCAATGATATTATTCGAATCGATTTTCGTTTAGGATTTAGGGTAGAGCCCCGCGTAAACCTGATGTTCAGAAAAGTGGTAGAAGAATTGGTCACCAACAAAGAAGTGAACATCTTTAGCCGTTACGAAAGCGCATCGAATGCCCAAATGGTCGGCGACGTTCAGTTTATGGTGATGGAAAAATACCTGAGCCAAGACAACGAACTCCCCTTCTACGAACGGGTCATTATGAAGTTTTATTTCTGGATCAAAGACCATAGTCTATCCGAAGAAAAAGGATTTGGATTGGACCTTTCGAATGTAACGGTCGAGAAATTTCCGCTTATTGTGGCGCCCGTTACGAACCTTTCGTTGCGTCGAATCGAAAACTAATGGCGGTGCCCCCCTTACTTTGGTACATACTTGGCTCGCTACTCTTGCTATCGGCCTTGGCTTACCTGCTGCAAGAGCGTTTTATTTTTAGACCCGAAAAACTCGCTGCCGACTTTCAATTTCAGTATACCGCACCCTTTAAAGAATATTTTTTTGATGTGGCCCCCGGCGTGCGCATCAACGGGCTACACTTTTACAGAGAACAACCCAAAGGACTCATTCTATACTTTCATGGCAATACCCGAAGCATCAAAGGATGGGCCCGCTACGCTAAAGATTTTTATCGCTACGACTACGATGTGGTATTGGTCGACTATCGCGGTTTTGGAAAAAGCACAGGCAAAAGAAGCGAAAAAGAAATGCTGGGTGATATGCAGTTCGTATACGACCGGTTGCTAGAGACCTATCGCGAAGACCACCTGATCATCTATGGAAGAAGCCTTGGCAGCGGCTTTGCCACCAAACTGGCCTCAGACAACCATCCGCGCTATCTACTACTGGATGCCCCCTACTTTAATTTTAAAAAAGTAATCGAACGTTTCTTACCCATCCTTCCGGTTACGCTGGTACTTCGCTACCACCTGCGCTCAGACCAGTGGCTGCCGCTGGTCAAGTGTCACACCTATATTATTCACGGTACCCGCGACCGGCTGATCCCCATTAAACACAGCGAGAAACTACAAAAGATCAATCCGCGCAAGTGTACGCTAATCAGAATAGAGGGTGGAGGACACAATAACCTCCCTTCGTTCGATGAGTACCATAATTTTATTCGTGATATCTTAAAATACGAATGACCTCACTGCTATCGATACTTCGCCATGCACGCACCAAGAAAATGATCAGCCTGTTCTTGCTGGTCTACCTGATCGGTGCCATCTTGCTGTATTTTTTTCAGGAGTCCCTACTCTTTCGCTCGCGGGTACTGCCCCCCGCTTATCAATTTTCTACCGAACTGTTACACCGCGAGATCACCGTCCCCATTAATACAAAAGATACCCTGCACGCCGTATTGTATCGCCCCGACAGCGGTGCGACCAAGGGACTGGTCTTGTATTTTCATGGTAACCGACAAAACATTGGATGGTACGAAAAATTCGTTCCTTACTTTACACAATATGGCTACGAGGTGCTGATGCCCGATTATCCCGGATATGGCAAAAGCAAGGGAGCGATTAGCGAAGAAAAACTTTATGATTGGGCTACCCTTACCTACCAAATGGCGCGTAAACGCTATGCAGCCGATAGCTTGATTATCTATGGAAAAAGTATCGGAACAGGAATTGCCACCGAGCTGGCCGCTCGTCGCGACTGCAAGACGTTGATCTTAGAGACCCCTTATTATAGTTTTCCGGAAGTGCTGCACCGTTTTATGCCCATCTATCCAATGGCCCTGCTGCTTCGCTACCAACTGCCCACCTATCGGTACTTGCCACGGGTGGCGGCACCCGTTACTTTGCTGCATGGCACCCAAGATGGTATCGTCGCGTTTTCGCAATCTCAAAAATTAGCAAAACTGTTCAAGCCACAAGACCGGCTGGTCGTGGTAGAGGGAGGCTCACATAATGACCTATATCGCTTTTCGAAAACAACGGATTGGCTCTCGCAGACATTAGGGCACTGATCGCCGCCGATCGGCAGGCATTAGAAATGGCAAAGACCGAATACAGCAAACGAAGTTCAAGTTACCACTCGGCTAGTAAAGACCCGGTGGCATCCACCTTTAGTTCGTACTCGGCTCCGTGCTTAAGGGTCATGTTACGCTCGGTATGGCTTACCGGAAAATCAAAACAAACCGGATAGTGGGTGCCACTAACCCACGATGCAATTATCTCGTAGGCCGTTTTACCAAAAGGCCGCTCGGTGTCTTTGCAATCAGAGAATCCACCGACCACCAGTGCTGCCAGCCTGTCGAGCTTACCGCTTCGCCGAAGCTGGCACATCATTCGGTCAATACTATAGAGCTGCTCACCCACATCCTCTATAAAAAGGATCTTATTGGTGGTATCAAGGTCAGAGGAGGTGCCGATAATATGGGCCAGCAAGGCCAGATTGCCTCCTACCAGTGTGCCTCGGGCCTTGCCCAACCGATTAAAGGGATGTTCGGGTCCGCTACAAACCGAACTGATGCCTTGCAACACCTCTTGGAGCGACCGCACATAATCAAGCTGCCAGCCCCTCTCATTAAAAGCAGCAGCCATAGGAGCATGCAGCGTACAAACGTCATAATGCCGATGCACATGAGCATGCAAGATGGTAATATCAGAGAAACCAATGATCCACTTCGGTTGATCGGCAAAGACAGAAAAGTCGATATGCTCGATTAGTCTGCCGGTACCATAGCCTCCGCGCGCGCACAAAATGGCCTTAACAGTACGATCGTCGAGCATACGCTGCAAGTCGGTAAGCCTCTCTTGATCGGTACCCGAAAAATAGGTAGCAGAATGTCCTCCCACGGTAGAGCCGATCACTACGCGGTATCCCCATTCGCCCAGCACCTTGACACAGGTCTGTACTTTTTCGGCGGGCATATAGCCGGCCGGACACACGAGTGCGATGGTATCACCAGGTTGCAGATAGGGAGGTTGTATCATTGCGTGCTTATTAGAAAGAATAAAGGTAATACGCGCATCTCATTTTGGGGCAAGGTTCGATTACGGTATTTTTGCAAGCAACATGACGGCACCCCAACGATACCTGATTACCGCCGCCCTGCCCTATGCCAATGGACGCAAGCATGTAGGGCATTTGGCCGGCGCCTACATACCCGCCGATATTTATGTGCGTTACCTGCGCGCGCAACAACGCGATGTGGTATTCGTATGCGGTAGTGACGAGCACGGCACGGCCATTCCTATTCAGGCCAAAAAAGAGGGAACTACCGCGCAGGCGATCATCGACAAATATCACCAAGCCATTAAAGAGGATTTCGCAGACCTTTCGATCAGCTTTGACATCTATCACCGGACCAGCGCCCCCCTTCACCATAAAACGGCAGCAGATTTTTTTGACACCCTCGAAAAACAAGGCGCCCTCGAGACCAAAGAGACCGAACAATTCTTTGACGAAGAAGCGCAAAGTTTTTTAGCCGATCGTTATATAAAAGGTATATGCCCGGCCTGTCGAAGCGATCGGGCCTTTGGAGATCAGTGCGAGACCTGTGGTCGATCGTTGAGCCCCGAAGAATTGATTGACCCGCTCAGTACCCTGAGCGGAAAAGCGCCGGTCAAAAAAAAGACCACCCATTGGTACTTGCCCCTGAATAGACACGAATCGTTCTTGCAAGAATGGATCTTGAAACAACATCAAAAGGATTGGCGCGCATCAGTGGTCGGTCAATGCAAAGGATGGATCGAGGGCGGCCTGCAGCCCAGAGCCGTTACCCGCGACTTGGACTGGGGCGTATCGCTACCCGATCGCATTAAAGGCGCCGATAAAAAGGTGCTCTATGTTTGGTTCGATGCCCCCATCGGATATATCAGCGCTACCAAACAATGGGCCCTCGATAATGGAAAGGATTGGGAGCCCTATTGGCAAGACAAGCATACCAAGCTGGTTCATTTTATAGGTAAGGACAATATTGTTTTTCATTGCATCATCTTTCCGGTGATGCTAAAATTGCATGGTTATATTTTACCAGAGAATGTACCTGCCAATGAGTTCTTGAACCTCGAAGGAGACAAGATGAGCACCAGTCGCAACTGGAAACTCGATATGCGCGATTACATTACCGATTTTGTAAAACCTGCTAACGGGGGACCCCAATGCGTGGATATGCTACGCTATTATCTTACGCAAATTGCTCCCGAGACTAAGGATAGTGAGTTTACCTGGAAGGGTTTTCAAGAAGCCGTCAACAGCGAGCTGGTAGCGGTGTTTGGTAATTTCGTAAATCGTACCTGGGTGCTAATGCATAAACTCTGCAACGGCAAGGTGCCTGCCTTTACCCCCGCTTATCAAGATGCCGCCGACGAGGAATTGCTCACGGCCATACGAAAAACGCCCGTTGTTGTCGAAGAGCTACTAGAACGCTATGCTTTTCGGGAGGCGCTCTTTCAGATCATCGATCTATCCCGAAAGGGAAATCAATACATGCAGAAGAAAGAACCCTGGATGTTGGCCAAACAGATCGACCAAGATGCCAGTGCGCAGGCTCGTATCGACAACTGTCTTCATCTTTGTTTACAGCTTACGGCGAACCTCTCTATCTTGATCAATCCCTTTATGCCCCATACGGCACGTACATTGCTCTACCAGATGAAGGTGGTCGAAATGATGTTACAATGGGAAAATGCCGGCAGGATCGATCTGCTCAAAACAGGTTATACGCTACGCGGCCCGCAATTATTATTTAGAAAAATAGAAGATCAAGAAATAACGGCTCAATTAGAAAAGCTAAAGCAACACCCTATGTCTACGCCCGATGCCGGATCAACTTCGCAAGAACAACATCCTGATGTTCCTGCCAAAGCCACCATTCAGTACGACGACTTTGCCAAACTAGCGCTAAAGACAGGCATTATTCGTGCCGCGCAAAAAGTAGAAAAGGCCGATAAATTGCTCTGCCTGCAAGTAGACCTGGGCACCGAAACCCGTACCATCGTAAGCGGAATCGCCCTGCACTATGCCCCCGAAACCCTGATCGGTCAATCCGTTACCGTGGTCACCAACCTGGCCCCCCGCAAAATGAAAGGCATCGAAAGCAATGGTATGATCCTGATGGCAGAAGATAAAGCGGGTAAGCTACATTTTATTCAGCCCTCGCAACCCATCGACCCCGGCGCTACGATAAGCTGAGTTTTTGGTTTCGAATTTCAACCCCCCTTACTTAATTTAGTGGATGTAAATTAGTTGCATAACTAACTATTTGCTATGAACAGAAATATTCGCAACGTGGCCGTATTGGGCAGTGGTGTCATGGGCTCTCGCATTGCTTGCCATTTTGCAGGAGTGGGTCTTCATGTCTTATTGCTCGATATCGTTCCTGCCGGTAGTACGGTTGCCGACGGAGCGGCGGCCCGCAACCGCATCGTTAACGAAGCGTTGCAAGCAGCGCTTAAGAGCAACCCCTCTCCTGTGTATGATAAAGAGGTGGTCAAAAGAATAAGTACCGGCAATTTCGAAGACAACTTACGCGAACTGAATACCTGTGACTGGATCATAGAAGTGGTCGTGGAACGACTCGACATTAAACAACAACTTTTTGAAAAAGTAGAGCAATACAGAAGGCCGGGTACGATCATCAGCTCTAACACCTCGGGTATTCCCATTGCCATGATGGCGGCCGGATGGAGTGAAGATTTTCGTAAACATTTTTGTGGTACGCATTTCTTTAATCCCCCTCGTTATTTAAAACTACTCGAGATTATCCCAACCGATGATACCGATCCGGCCCTGGTTGATTTTCTAATGCACTATGGCGATCTGCATCTGGGCAAGACGACCGTAACCTGCAAAGACACGCCGGCTTTTATTGCCAATCGCATCGGCGTATTTGGCATCATGGCCATCATGCATTTAAAACAGCAATTGCAATTAAGCATCGATGAGATCGATGCTCTTACCGGACCCATTATTGGAAGACCCAAGTCGGCCACTTTTCGCACGGCCGACGTAGTTGGCATCGATACGATGGTCAAAGTGGCCGGTGGCGTTGCCGCCAATTGCCCAAACGACGAGGCGCATGCCTTGTTTGCCATACCGGATTGGTTGCAAAAAATGGTCGATAATAATTGGCTGGGCGACAAGACCGGACAAGGATTTTTTAAGAAGACAAAAAATGAGGCCGGCAAAAAAGAGATCCTGACCCTCGATCTGGAAACACTCACGTATCACCCTCGCAAGAAAGCCTCTTTCGTTACCCTCGAGACCGCCAAGCCTATCGAAGACCTGTCGACCCGATTGATCGCGCTGCTAAAAGGAAAGGACAAAGCCGGAGAATTTTACCGCCTGCTGCATTACCGCATCTTCTCGTATATCTCGCATCGCATTCCCGAGATCAGCGATGAGTTATACCGCGTAGATGATGCGATGATGGCTGGTTTTGGTTGGGAGATGGGCGCCTTCGAAGCCTGGGATGTACTCGGGGTGCCCGCTATGGTCAGCGAAATGGAAAAAGCCGGTATTCCCGCTGCCCGATGGGTCAAGGACATGATCGCCAACGGACATACTCAATTTTATAAGACCGAAAAAGGAATTCGTTTCTGCTACGAACCCGCTACCGGACAATACAAACCCTTGCCCGGGGCTGCCGATTTTTTGGTAATGAGTCATCAAAAAGAAAAACTGGTTTGGAAAAACAGTTCTTGCAAACTGTACGATCTGGGCGACGAGGTCTTGGGCTTGCAATGGCAAACGAAAATGGGAAGTATTGGCGGTGATGTATTGAGTGGCATACAAACGGCCATAGAAAAAGCGGAACAATCCTTTCGAGGGCTGGTGATCGGTAATGAGGGAGCCAACTTTTCGGCCGGTGCCAATGTAGGCATGATCTTTATGATGGCCATTGAGCAAGAGTATGACGAATTGGATCTGGCCATTCGAATGTTTCAGCAAACGACCATGCGCGCTCGCTACTCATCGGTGCCGGTGGTCGTAGCACCCCATGGATTAACATTGGGAGGAGGTTGCGAGCTGACGCTTCATGCCGATAAATGCTGCGCCGCGGCCGAAACCTATACCGGACTGGTAGAGTTGGGTGTCGGACTTATTCCCGGTGGAGGTGGAACCAAAGAATTCGCGCTTCGAGCCGCCGACGAAATGCACCCCGATGAGCCCGATACCAATACGTTAAAGCATCGCTTTATGTCGATTGCCACCGCCAAGGTGGCCACCTCGGCAGCCGAAGCCTTTGCCATGGGAATTTATCGAAAGGGTACCGATGAGATCATCTACAACAGCAATCGTAGACTGGCAGCCGCCAAACGATCTGTACTGGCGCTGCAACAAGCGGGGTATAACCGCCCAGTAGAAAGAAAAGATATCCAGGTTTTAGGAAGAGCCGGATTGGGCGTTCTCTACACAGGTATTCATGCTATGCAAACAGCAGGTTATGCTTCGTTGCACGATGCCTTGATCGCAAAAAAACTGGCCTTTGTAATGTGTGGGGGTGATCTAAGCGAAAGAACACAAGTGTCGGAACAGTATTTGCTCGACTTAGAAAGAGAAGCCTTTCTCTCGCTATGCGGAGAAAAAAAATCGCTCGAGAGAATTCAAAGCGTGCTCACCTCGGGTAAGCCCATTCGCAATTAACAAACGGGCAATGCTTTGTCTAGCGTAGCGTAGCGAAAATCAAAACCCTGTTGCTGAATCTTGGCTGCACTTACCGTTGTGCTTTTCAAGACCTCGATGCTCATTTCGCCAAGTAGTACCTTAAGAAAAAAAGCGGGCACATAGACCGGAATGTAAAACTGGTTTCGCTGCTTTGCCAGTTGTTGCATCAAAAAACGCTGAGAGACCGGCGCAGGTGCTACCGCATTATAGACGCCTTTCAGTTGGGGTTGTTCGATCGAAAAAAGGATCATCGAAACCAGATCTTGCAATTGAATCCAGCTAATGATCTGCTTTCCGGATCCCAGCAGCGGCGCAATCCCCATTCGAAGAGGCTTCTCAAATTCGGGTAGCGCCCCACCCGCACGACTCAGTACGATGCCAATACGCAAGAGTACGCGACGAATACCCATCGTCTCTATCGCTGCGGTACTATTTTCCCATTCGTAACAGGTCTCGCCTAAAAAAGAGGGATCATGCGGAACCTCTTCGGTAAATGGAACCGGATTTTCTTTTACATCGGCACCATACCATCCAATGGCCGATGCCCCTATAAAGGTAGAAGGTCGATGCGCAGTCTTTTGAAGAGCCTCGACCAATAAGCGGCCGGATTGCACGCGACTAGCACAGATTAATTTTTTTCGGGCCTCGGTCCATCGCTTCTCGGCAACATTGGCGCCGGCCAAATGCACGATGTGATCGGCTGCTGTAACGATCGCTGTATCGAGTAGGCCCTGCTCGGGATTCCAATAGGCGTGTTGCACAGCCGGGTGATGGGCATAGGCAAGCGCTGGACTAGCCGGGTTACGCGTCAATAAAATCAGATGATACCCTTTTTGCAGCAAGACCGGTACCAAGGCCGTACCTACCATTCCTGTAGCGCCAGTAATCAAGATCGTTTTTTCGCGGCTCATGGCGCTAAGATAACAACGTCCTGTACGAATTGTTTACAAAGCAAAGTCCACTAATCTCTTTTGGTTCTTCGTATAAAAAACCTCCCGACCAAGGCCGGGAGGAACAACTAAAACACATCATCGGTCTTTCTCTGCCAGGCAGAGAATGCATTAATCGGGCTTCTTACCGTCGAGAAACGTGTTGAGCGTACTGATCGGCCCTTGCTTCGAGGGATCGTCTTTTACTTCGTAACTGCTATAGAAATTCTCGATCTGCGAAGCGCTGTTGTACAATTCCATATTGCGTCGCACATAAGCCGGTACGGTCTCGAACTCGTTATTAGGATCGGCCGCATTAACATTGTAGCTAAGGTTTCGCAACTTTTGCAAGCGGTCGGCAGCGCGCCGTTGCTGCTCTAGGGAGTCTTCGATGCTGATGCCCTCTTCTCTTGGAGCAGGGGTGGCCGTATGAATCTCGTAGAGTAGCGGTGTACTGGGTGCGGGTGTCTCTTCTTTTTCGATCAGTTGCATTTGTAGCTCTTCGGGCTCGACAGGTTCGGGAGTAACAGGTATAGAAACAGCAACAGGTTCTTCTGGAATCGGTGCTACAGGCGCTAGCTTTTCTTCGACAGGTACTAGTATAGGTGCAGGCGTGGCTTGTACAACAGGAGTCGGCGGCTCTGCATAAATATTGGCAGGACGAGTCAAATAACCCCCTGCGGCAGGACCCGCAACATTGGGTGTGGCCGCAGCCAGATAGCTGGCATCGGTTTCAAGGATCGCTGCCTTATTGGTTACTGTATCAGCCGCCAACTCAAAATGAATAACAGTCTCTTCAGCAGAGACTACGTTGGTTTCAGCAACAGGCTCACTGATTGGCTCTTCTATCAAGCGAGGCATCATCGGATCGATCGGTACAGGTGCAACCGGCGCTTCTTCGACCACTGCTACGGCAGGAACATCCGTTTGCTGACCCAGCACCATAATGATCTTCTCTTCTTCGGGAGCTGCTTTTTTATACGGTGTTGTGCCGGCAACATCCTTATGCTCAAAACCGGTTGCAATTAGGGTAATGCCTAGTTTATCGCCCAATAGATCATCATAACCCATACCAAGAATCACGTCGGTATTTTCTCCGGCTTTGGTAATAAGATACTGCTGAATTACTTCTACTTCGTCCATGGTAAACTCATGTTCTCCGCGGGCCGAATTAATATTGATCAAAATCCACTTGGCTCCTTTAATCTCATTATCGTTAAGCAGCGGAGAATTCAACGCCTCTTCGATAGCCAACTGAGCTCGATGCGTACCCGCTACTTCGGCGTGCCCTAAAATAGCGCGACCGCCATTGCGCATCACAGTACACACATCGGCAAAGTCTACATTGATCTGTCCGGTGCTGTTGATCACATCCGTTATACAACGGGCCGCTGTAGCCAGTACATTATCGGCTTTCTCAAAGGCCTCACGCATTTTTAAATTACCGAATTGATGACGCAGCTTGTCGTTACTGATTACCAACAAGGTGTCTACATGTTGACGAAGCTGAAGAATTCCCTCTTCGGCCTGCTGTAACCTTTTCTTGCCTTCGTACGCGAACGGTGTGGTCACGATCCCCACGGTCAGAATACCCAGATCTTTACAGATCTTGGCAATAATAGGGGCGCCTCCGGTACCGGTACCACCACCCATACCGGCGGTAATAAAGGCCATTTTGGTATTGACCTCGAGGATCTTTCTGATCTCTTCGAGCGACTCCTCTGTGGCCTGTCTGCCGATCTCGGGATTAGCACCGGCCCCCAGCCCCTGCGTTAAGAGTGGCCCCAATTGTACACGATGGGGAATGCCACTGGCGGCAAGTGCTTGCGCATCGGTATTACAAATAACGAAGTTGACGCCTTCAATTTGCTGATTGAACATGTAGTTGACTGCGTTACTTCCGCCTCCTCCTACTCCAATAACTTTTAGGATGGAAGACTTTTCGGTGGGCAGATCAAAATGAATCATGAGCGTTGGGTTTTGGAATGGTTGCGAATGGGTTAGTTAGTTTTTTATCCAAGGTGTTTGTCTTCTTCTTCTTTGAACAGATCGATAATCCGGTCTTTGAACTTGCTCCAGAATCCGGTCAGGTTACGACGATGTCTCATCTGATCTTCGCTTACACCTTCGGCTGCGATCGTTTCGGGTGTTTCAATCTGCTGGCCACGACGCAGTGCATCGGGAACCTGTACCGAACGATAGCCCTTTTCAAAATCCTTGCGGTTATGTTCATAATCATCGTATCCTTTAAGGATAAGGCCAATGCAGGTAGAGTACGTGGGCTTAGAAAGTTCTTCGATATGCCCTGCCGCAAGATGCTCGTTCGGAAAACCAATACGGGCATTGAGTCCGGTCACATACTCCGTGAGTTGAATCAAGTGCTTGAGCTGTGAGCCTCCTCCCGTGAGAATAATACCACCGTTGAGCGCCTTATTATCTAACCCTACTTGTTTTAAATGATAGGTTACAAAATCCATGATCTCGCTCATGCGGGCTTGGATGATGTTGGCCAGATTTTTTACGCTGATCTCTTTGGCAGGCATACCACGCAAACCGGGTATGGTTATATAGGCATTCGCCTTGGCTTCGTTGGCAAGGGCACTTCCAAATTGCACCTTCATTTGCTCGGCCTGTGTCTTTAACACACCCAGTCCAGATTTGATATCATTGGTAATATTTTCTCCGGCAAAGGGAATAACGGCCGTATGCTTTAGGATCCCCTCGTTAAAAACAGCGAGGTCGGTAGTACCTCCGCCGATATCCACAATGGCAACACCGGCTTCCAGATCTTCTTGCCCCATTACAGCGGCCGAAGAGGCCAGCGGCTGCAACACCAGGTCCTTGGTCGTTAATCCGGCTTTCTCTACGCTGCGGTTAATATTACGAATGGCATTTTTATCGCCGGTAATAATATGAAAGTTGGCCCCGATCTTAACACCGCCATATCCAATGGGATTAGCGATATTAGGAATGTTGTCGACCGTAAACTCCTGTGGAATTACATCGATGATCTGATCACCGGCGGGAATATAGGTCTTGCGCTGATCATCGACCAGCTTGTCGATCTCGTGCTGAGCTACCTCTTCGTCGGTGCGCTGGCGAACCATATCGCCCCGCGTTTGCAGACTTTTAATGTGATGCCCGGCAATTCCTACATACACCTCACTAATATCGAGGTTAGGATTCGATGCAAAACAATTATCAAGGGCAGTGCGAATGGCTTTGATGGTCTCGTCGATGTTAAGCACTTGACCGTGCTTGACACCATTCGAGTTGGCTTTGCCGAAACCAAGGATCTCGAGTTTACCGAACTCGTTCTTTCTTCCGGCGATCACAGCGATTTTCGTCGTTCCAATGTCCAGACCGACAATGATGGGGTTTTCGTTGTTCATGACAAGGGTTTTAGTTGTTGTTAGTTGATTTTTTTTGTTTGTATTGAATAGATTGATTGGTATCGATCGGAGCAGCGCCCGGTAACACTTTCTTTAGTTCGTCGAGCGAAGGGTTCGGCTCGTCGGGCAATAAGGGTTGCAACGGCTTGGGCAATATGCGCACCATCGTGTCGTTCTCCGCTTCGGTAGCATCGCGTAATAACTTCTCGACACTCCGCCTTAACTGCAAGGAGTCTACGCGTGCACCGCTCATACTACCCGCTACGACCTGACCCGCAAAACGCACATCGATCATGCGATAGCGACTTAACCCTGTTTTGCTTAGCACTTGCTGATAAAAAATAAGCAGTCTTCGCAATTTTGCTTCTATATCGGTAAGGCTGCCCAGTTTTACGATATGATCTCCCACCACCGGTATCAACTCCCACTGTTGTGCGGGCGTATAATCGATCTGCGCTACCTGCGAGGTCCAAAAAGAATCGCGTGCCAGCAGTTGCGCCATCGTAAATACTTGTTGCAACAGGAGCGAATCAGGTTTTTTTGAGAGCACCGAATCGGAAAGCCCTGTAAAGACGGGTACCTTGATGGTCTTATTTAGCGATAAGGGCATTACGTCGCCTTGCTCATCCAGATATCGCGATGCGCCACTAATCGTAAACAACCTGGCCAACGGAACTTTCTCTTGCACCTGCACATGCAAGATGTCTTGGTTATCGAAATAGAGTTGTACGTCTCTGATCCAGATATGCGACTTGATCTTTTGCTCGACCTGCCGCAGATTGAACAGCGCTAACAATTCTCCTTTTACACCAGCGGTAGAGCGTTGCAACAGTAAGGCCACATCTTGCTCCTTTAAAAAGGCACCGCCCGGTCCGGCCTTGATCTCGATAGTATACGATCGTAACCGTTCTTTATTGCGTCCGCGAATGGCAGCCGCCAGCAGCATGATCATACTGGTGCCTACTCCTATCCAGAAGGCAAAAAATAAAATTCGTTGTATGGTTCTTTTAATATTCAATTCTCTTTTTTATTTCGGCAGGTAACCGGTCTATATCACCGGCCCCCGCTATGACAAATACTTGCTGTTTCGCCGATCGCTGTTGGCGAAACTCCTGTTCGACCCAATCGACCACGGCATCGCTCTGCAGGTAGAGGAGCGGCACGTGCTCGATGGCCGACCCGATCAACGCGCTGCTTACCCCTTCTATCGGCAACTCTCTTGCGGGATACAGCGGCAATAACACCACTTGATCAGCTTTGGCCAACGCACGGGCAAAGGGCAAGGCCAGGTCGCGCGTACGCGAGTACAAATGCGGCTGAAACAAGATCGTACAGACGGCATTTGGATACTGCGAGCGTACGCCCTCGATGAGCACACACAACTCCTCGGGGTGATGCGCATAATCGTCGATCAACACCAATCGGTCGGTATCAATGAGCTTTTCGAAGCGTCGTTGCACTCCCTTAAAACAAGCCAGTGCTTCGCGAATAGCCTGCGGGCTACAGGAAACTGCGCTGGCGATGGTTATGGCCCCGATCGCATTTTCTACATTGTGCCATCCGCCCATGGGTAAAAAAAGATCATCGATCTTTTCTTTGTCAATGATCGCATCAAAGCGATAGCCCCCCTGCGATACAACAGCATTGACCGCATAACAATCGGCACTCGTGTTGCGGGCATGATAACTAAGCTGCTGCGGCCCCTTTAAATCGCCGGCCCGTTGCAGCCCCCACTTGTACACTAGTAATCCGCCAGAAGGCATCAAGGCACTAAAATCAATAAAGGCCTGTTCCATCGAAGTCGCATCCCCATAGATATCGAGATGATCGGGATCCATAGCGCTGATCAAGGCAATGTGAGGCAACAGTTTTAGAAAACTTCTGTCGTACTCATCGGCCTCGACCACACAACAATTTACCGGACTGCTCCATTGGTTAGTACCATAGTTAGCAGCGATACCGCCCAAAAAAGCATTACCGCCAAATCCACTGTGTCGCAACAAATGCGCCACCATTGTCGAAGTAGTGGTCTTGCCGTGGGTGCCGGCAATACAGACATTCAAAGAACTTTTTGTGATCTGTTGTAACAGATCGCTTCTTTTCCAAATTGTATATCCATTCTCTCTATACCATCGCAGCTCGAGATGCGTATCGGGTATGGCCGGCGTATACACCACCGCATCAGCCGAACGCGCTAGCGCGCTGAGATCTTCGCTATAGTGCACCGCTATACCCGATGTCTCGAGCGAGCGCGTTATTGCAGTGGGTGTTTTGTCGTAACCACTCACCGTTACACCTTGCTCATGAAAAAAACGAGCCAATGCACTCATTCCAATTCCTCCTATTCCGATAAAACAGAGTTCGCGCAGCGCCTCGGGACGTTGAAAGGGCTGTTGCAAAAGCGTCGTATCGATCGTTGCTCTCATTTTTTTTCTTTCAATTTTTGTAACAGTTCTGTCGCTACCCGCTGGGCCGCATCCCGAACCGCAAACGTGGCAATGACACTGCTAAGCGATCGCTGTTTTTGATCATCCAGACAAAGCGATACGGCCGTATTCACTAGCGACTCTTTTGTAGCCGCGTCGGGGACCAACAAGGCAGCTTGTTTACTTACCAGTTGTTCGGCATTGACACGCTGGTGATCTTCGGCCGCCTGCGGAAAAGGCACAAACACGACTGGCTTAGCGACCACGGCCAACTCAGCAACGGTCATGGCACCGGCCCTTGCAATAACTACGTTGGCAGCGGCATAGGCCATCTCTATTTGCTGAATAAAGTCGGCCGTAAAACATCCCTGTTGACCTGCAACACGCTTTGCTGCCTGCGCCGCATAAGGCTTGCCGGTTTGCCAGATCAACTGTATGCCCGCTTGTTGTAGCTGTTCAATTCCGTCATCGATCGCCTCGTTGATCGAGCGTGCGCCCAGACTCCCTCCCATGACCAGCAGAACCGGCCGATGCGCAGACAATCCAAAATGAGCAACGGCTTTTTCACGATCGGGCAACGCCAGGCCGATTGCATCTCTAATCGGATTACCGGTAAAGCAGATCTTTTGCGCAGGAAAGAATTTTTCGAGACCCCGGGCCCCGGTAAAAATGAGCGTTGCCCGCTTGGCCAAGAGCTGATTGGATTTTCCGGCAAAGGCATTGGACTCATGCAAAAAAGTTGGAATGCCTTTGGCCTGTGCATAACGCAGCACCGGAAAACTGGAGTACCCTCCTACTCCCAGCACCGCATCGGCCGAAAATCTTCGCAATACATTTCTTACCTGCCAAAAGCTTTTAAGCAGCTTGAAAGGCAGTGCAATATTTTTTGTCAAAGAACTTCTGTCAAACCCCGCTATCGTTAACCCCACGATCTTGTAGCCAGCCTGGGGTACTTTCTCCATCTCCATTTTACCGTTGGCCCCTACGAACAAGATCTCGGCCGAAGGCTCTTGACACTTGATCGCTCCTGCAATAGCCAGTGCAGGAAAAATATGTCCCCCTGTTCCACCCCCCGCTATCAGAATCCGGCTGCTCATGCAGCAGCGGTTTTAGCCGGTGTTGCCGCTGCATTACCCTCGAGCTGTTCCACATTTCTGGCCACACTCAGAATAATACCGATCGCCAGACAAGTAAAGATGAAGCTGCTTCCTCCCATACTAACCAGCGGCAGGGTTACCCCGGTTACCGGAAACAGATTGACCGTTACCGCCATATTGGCCAGCGCCTGTATGACCAGTGTAAAACTGAGTCCCAGTGCCAAAAAAGCGCCGAACGCAAATGGGCATCGTTTGAATATTCGTATGCATCGAAACAAGAAGACCAAATAAATGAACACCATAAACCCTCCTCCCACTATTCCGTACTCTTCTATGATGATCGCATAGATAAAATCGTTATAGGCCTGCGGCAAAAAGTCGCGCGTGGTGCTATTGCCCGGTCCTACACCCAGCAATCCCCCTTTCGAAATGGCTACCTTGGCCTGGTTAACCTGGTAGGCGTCGGTATCACTGTCTTGTCCTCCATAAATAAAGGTCTCTACGCGGTTGATCCAGGTATCGACCCGAGCCGTAAGGGCCGAAGTGGGT
Source organism: Sphingomonadales bacterium (assembly GCA_016872155.1). Lineage (GTDB taxonomy): Bacteria > Bacteroidota > Bacteroidia > Chitinophagales > Chitinophagaceae > JJ008. Next base: position 61,670 of record VHBB01000004.1, on the reverse strand, counting down.
GCCTTGGCCACTGCTGCTTCTTCGCCACTCTCATTATGATGTCGTACAACTGCCGTTGCGATCAATAGTACGATCGGGATCATAGCCAACCCTACGGTCAGTAATAAATGCTTGGCACTGGCCCGACCAATAAAGAGGAGCAACAAACAGCTAGCCCCCAGCAATAAAGCGGTCGAGAGATTGGCCGGTGCAATCAACATACAAGTCAAGAGCACGGGCCAAATGACCATCAGATATCCTTTCTTGAAATCTTTGATCAGGTCTTGCTTCTTACTGAGCAGTCTGGCCAAGTACATAAACAGTGCCAACTTGGCCAGATCGGAGGTCTGCATGGTCATGTTGATGATAGGCAGTTTAATCCAGCGGCTGCCCTCGTTCATCTTAACGCCAAAGAAAAGTGTGTAGAACAATAAGGGTAGCGAGATCAAAAAGACAATTCGGGCCGCCTTTGAATAAAAGGTATAGTTGACCAAATGTGCAAAGTAGATCACTAAAAGACCGCCCAAAATAAAGACCACCTGTTTAAAGAGATACACCTCTGTATTACCCTTATAATTCTTATAGGCCAATGAACCGGTAGCACTGTACACGGCCAATAACGATACCAGTGTAAGCACGACCACCAATGCCCAGATCACTTTATCACCACGGGTCTTCTTGAGCAGATTATCGGTCGTAAAGCTGCTGCGCAGATCGGTCAGTCGTATGTCGCGGGTAGCTTCCATTGATCAAAGTTCTTTTACGGCATTTTTAAATTGTTGTCCACGGTCTTCGTAATTCTTGAACAGATCGAAACTGGCGCAAGCCGGACTTAGCAGTACGGTATCGCCCTTCGTCGCCAAGCGAAAAGCCATTTGTACCGCATCTTCTGCACGCTCGGTATCGACTAGTACAGGAACCAACTTTGCAAAAGCCTCGTGAATCTTCTTGGTATCTTTTCCAAGACAAATAATGGCTTTGACCTTTTCGCCAACACCTTCGGCCAACAAGGAATAATCGTTTCCTTTATCGACACCGCCCAAGATCAGAATGGTGGGGCGTGTCATGCTCTCGAGCGCATACCAGGTAGAGTTGATATTGGTAGCCTTGCTATCATTGATAAACTCTACTCCGCGAACCGTTGCCACATATTCCATGCGGTGTTCGAGTTGCTCGAAATGTTGTACGGCATCGCGAATCTTGTCTTTTCGAATATCGAGCGTAGCGGCGGCCACACAAGCGGCCATGGTGTTATACTGGTTATGCTTGCCCTTTAGCGCAAAGTCGAAGACGCTCATCGTCATCACTTCGTTGCCGGTCCGCACGTACATGTCTCCGTCTTTGATAAATGCACCAGGTGATACTTCTCTTTTCATGCTAATGGGTAGTTGGTTAGATAGAATACTAAAATTTTTTAGGTGGTGTTCGGTCACCGGATCATCGGCGCAGTAAATGAAGTAATCCTGCGGTCGTTGATTGAGGGCGATCCTGAACTTGCTATTGATATAATTCAAGAAAACGTAGCCGTAACGATCCAGATGATCTTCGGTGATATTGGTCAAAATCGCCACATCGGGTCTGAACTGATCGATATCATCGAGCTGAAAACTGCTGATCTCTACCACATAGAGCTCGTGTGGATCGAGAGCCACTTGTCGGGCAAATGAGTAGCCGATATTGCCGACCAGCGCCACCTGTAGCCCCGCCCTTCGGCAGAGTTGATATACCAGCGAAGTGGTCGTGGTCTTTCCATTGCTTCCGGTTATGGCCACAATCCGACTGTTCCCCTTGAAGCGATAAGCCAACTCTACCTCACTGATAACCGGAATTCCTTTGTTGCGAATAGCCCTGACAACAGAGGCCGTCTCGGGAATACCCGGACTCTTGATCACTTCGTCGGCCTGCAGGATGCGTTCGAGCGAATGCGTCTGTTCTTCAAAAGGAATTTCCTCTTGCAGCAGTTCGTTACGATAGTTTTCTTTCAAAGAACTTCCGTCTGAGACAAACACCTCGTATCCTTTTCGCTTGGCCAGCAAAGCGGCTCCGACCCCGCTCTCGCCACCACCCAGTATCACTACCCTTTTTTTCATACCGGCTTCGTCTTACCGAAGTTTGAGGGTTACGATACTGAATACCACCAATAGCACCGTAACGATCCAAAACCGGTTGACGATCTTGACCTCATGATATCCTTTAACCTGGTAATGATGATGTATGGGTGCTTTAAGAAAAATTCGTTGTCCTTCGCCAAACTTCTTTTTTGTGTACTTGAAATAGCTGACCTGAATGATCACACTTAACGACTCGACCAGAAAAACGCCACAAAAGATCGGGATCAACAGTTCTTTGTGTACGATAATGGACAAAGCCGCAATGATACCACCGAGGGTCAAGCTGCCCGTATCGCCCATAAATAATTGCGCGGGATACGAGTTGTACCACAGAAATCCAATACAGGCTCCGATCAATGCAGCGATGTACACAGAAAGCTCTCCCAGGTCGGGGATGTACATAATGTTGAGATAATCGGCAAAGACCAGATTACCACTGGCGTAGGCAAAAATGCCCAGCAAGACCCCAATGAGTGCGGCTGTTCCGGTGGCTAGTCCGTCAAGGCCGTCTGTAAGATTAGCGCCATTCGAAACTGCCGTGATAATAAAGATCACGATCAGTATGTACAATAACCAGGTATAGTCTCTTGCCCCCGCCGGCAACAACTTGGCGTAATTGAACTCGTGATCCTTTACAAAGGGGATCGTAGTGATGGGGGTCTTGGTCGATACATAATAATGTGTCTTGCCATTGAATGTTTTGGCAAAGACGGTGCTGTCCGTTTGTGGATGCTGCCCCCGGTACTCCCGCCAGATCATTACTTCTGAGTTAAAGTAGAGCGTAGCCCCTACCGTAATACCCAGACCCACCTGGCCCAAGATCTTGAACCAACCTGCCAACCCATCGGCATTCGACTTTTTATATTCTTTGCCTTGCTGCTGGGCCAATCGCTTGCTGCGCAGTTTCAGGTAATCGTCGATAAAACCAATAATACCCAACCAAACGGTGCTGACCAACATCAATTGCACGTATACCTTGGTCAGATCGGCCAATAGCAAGGTGGGGATTAGTATGGCCAAAATAATAATGATACCCCCCATGGTGGGAGTACCCTTCTTGCTGGCTTCACCGGCCAACCCTTCTTCACGGATACTTTCTCCGATCTGTCTTTTTTGTAAAAAGGTGATGAGCTTCTTTCCATACACCAGCGTAATGAACAGCGATAACAGAATGGCCAACAGGGTGCGGAACGTGATATAATCAAAGACACGGCTACCCGGAAAGCGAATTCCCTCTTCGGTCAGCCAGTCAAAAAAATGATATAACATAGTTCCTCTTTTATTTATTGAGCGCTACAAACCATTTGCGAACGGTAGCTCGATCGTCAAAATGTTCTTTAGTTCCCTTTACATCCTGATAGGTCTCGTGTCCCTTACCGGCCACCAGAATAATATCGTGGGGAGACGACAAGTTGATCGCTGTTTTAATAGCGGCATCACGATCTACGATCGGAATGTATTTTTTGAAATCAGCAGCGGCCAATCCCTCTTCCATATCCTTGATGATCGCCGTAGGATCTTCGGAACGGGGATTATCGCTGGTAAAAATGAAACGGTCACTATGTGCGGCTACGGCAGCGGCCATCAACGGACGTTTGGTACGATCTCGATCGCCTCCGCAACCCGTTACGGTCGTTAGCTGCTGATCGGGCCTACGTGAGTGTTTTAAGGTGGTCAACACATTGAGCAATGCGTCGGGTGTATGCGCATAATCGACCACGGCCATTATTTGCTCATTGGCAGATAGAATACATTCAAAGCGACCGGGCGCACCTTGCAGTTTACTCAGACAAGTAAGCACCGCTGTTTTATCGAGACCCAAGGCACAGGCCGCACCATAAACGGCCAGTAAGTTGTAGGCATTAAAGGTGCCGATCAATCTAAAATGTACCTCTACCTCATCGATATTCAGTTGCAATCCGTCTAATCCGTTATCGAGTAGTTTGCCCTTAAAATCGGCCAGGGTACGAAGTGCATAATACAGACGACGCGCGCTGCAATTCTGCAACATAACGGCACCTCGCTTGTCGTCGGCATTGCTGAGTGCAAAGGCCGAGGCCGGTAACGCATCGAAGAATGATTTTTTTACCTTGATGTATTCATCGAATGTCTTGTGATAATCGAGGTGATCATGCGTGATGTTACTAAAGATGCCTCCCGCAAACTGAATCCCGGCAATGCGATGTTGGTGAATGGCATGGGAGCTGACCTCCATGAACACATGCGTGCATCCGGCTTGCTCCATTTGTTGCAACAACTGGTGTAGCTGCAAGGGATCGGGCGTGGTATGAGTAGAAGGGATCGAACGATCGGCCACTCGGTTTTCGACCGTACTGATCAATCCGCACGTATAGCCCAGCTCAGAAAATAATTTATAAAGCAAGGTGGCAATGGTCGTTTTGCCATTGGTGCCGGTTACACCTACCACCTGCAGGCGGGTCGACGCAGCCCCATAGAATTGAGCGGCGATCTGGGCCGATGCCAATGCCGCATCGGGTACTTGCACATAGGTTTTACCATCGGCGACAGACAACGGCATGGTCTCGGTAACAATGGCAATGGCTCCTTGCTGCAAGGCCTGCTCTATAAATTGCTGCCCATCCACACGGGTGCCGCGCACGGCAATAAACAAAGCGCCGGGTATCACCTTACGAGAGTCGGTGGTGATGCTGAGCGGCTCCACTGCGGTAGAACCACTCACCGATACAACCGATACCCCGTATAACAATTCGCTCAGCTTCACTGACGCTGTTTATTTTTATTAACTCAATTCAAGTACGATCTGTAAGGGACGATCGAGTGCCGTTCCGGGAGCCACCGACTGCGATACGATCCTTCCCCTTCCTCTTACCTGCACCTTTACGCCCATATTCTCCAATAAGAACAAGGCATCTTTTAATCCCATTCCCTTTACATTCGGCATTACCCGGGCTCGCAAGGGTTGTGCTTTTAACACGGTCTTTCCTTGCGCATTGTAGGCCTTGACCCATACTTGCTGTTGTATGGAGTCGGCATAGGGCAATCGAAGTGTTTGAAATACATTTCGCAGATCGCTGCCGTAACCGGCATAGTAGAAAAGGGTGCTGTCGCTTTTCTTTACGAACTGCGAAGGATCTTTTCTGTCGACATACATCGCATAGACCTTGGTAGCGATCTCTCGAAAAACAGGAGCAGCTACCGTACCGCCATAGTGCGAAGCGGCATAGGGTTTGGTACGAACCACTACGATACAGGTGTATTGGGGCCGATCGGCCGGAAAGTAGCCGACAAAAGAAGCTTGGTATACCCTGTCGGCATATTTGATGGGACCATCCGATACCAATGCGGTACCCGTCTTTCCGGCTACGGCGAAGGGAACCCCGTCAAAAGCTCTTCTTGCTGTTCCTTCGGTAACAACGGCCTCCATGGCACTGCGGGCCGCGGTAATTACCTCGGGCTTGCACAGTTGTGCGTCGAGTACCGTGGGCTCTACTTCGCGATAAATAGTTCCGCCCTGCTGAATGCGGCTTACCAAATAGGGCTTCATCATCTTACCGCCATTGGCCACCGCATTGTAAAGCGTTAGTGTATGTAACGGGCTTACTTGTATCGCATACCCAAAACTCATCCAAAGCATATTGCCCAATGAACTTCCTTTTTCGTTGAGGGGCGCCATACTGGGTTTGGGCACATTGCTCAGATCGATCGCCGCACGTCTATCTAAATGAAACCGCGAAAAAAAGGTCTTGATCTCTTTTGGATCTTTGCCAAATGCTTTCAAGGCCAACTTACTCATGCCCACATTAGAACTATGCGCATAACATTCTTTCACCGTTAAAAAAGGCTTAGGCGAACGCTCGGCATCGACAACCATTTTAGGGCCCACCATGGCGCGCCCCGCACTGCCGATCTCGACAGGATCATCTATGCGGCTCGTTCCTTTATCGAGCACGGCTAGCAACGTTGCCAATTTAATAGTAGAGCCAGGCTCTGTAGCCCGAAGCGCGTAGTTATCGTCTTCCCAGTAATGTCCATCGGGCCGACGACCCAGATTGGCCATGGCCTTGATCTTTCCGGTTGCGGTCTCCATAACGATGGCCGTACCATAGAGCGCCTCGCTTTGCACCATCATCCGCATCAGGGCCGTCTCGGTAATGTCTTGCATGGGCAGATCGATCGTGGTATACAGATCTTTTCCATTCTCGGGCTCGGTCTCAGAACCCGCTATGGGAATGGCTGCACCGCCCGCAATAAAACGGACCAGCCGCACACCCTCTTTTCCACTCAGCAGCGAGTCGTAACTTTTTTCTAAGCCCACATTTTGCTTTCTAACCTTGCCATCACTGGCTAAGTGTTCGCGCGAAAGCCCGATGGTACGTCCGGCCAAAATTCCATAGGGTAGTAACCGTTTACTATTGGTCTCTACGATCACGCCGCTTCGGTTAGGGCCCAGTCTTACCAATGGCAATTCGCGAAAAGCCTTGTACTGGGCAAAACTCAATTTCTTTTTTAAGGGATAGTACCTCGACTTCTTTTCGTAGGCGGCTGTAATGGCGCTCTTATACTGCGCCGGCGTTTGGTCCTCGAATAAGCCCGAGAGGGCAACGCAGAACGAATCGATATTTTCTTTAAATCGGCGTCCTTTCTTTTCGCGCAAGCCATCGGCACAGAGATCAAGATAAATATCGAACGTAGGAATAGAAGTACTGAGAAACTGTCCATCTTCTGAGTAGATCGTGCCCCGCTGCGCATCGAGCGTTACATACCGCTGGTGCAAACTATCGCTGAGTCGTTTCCAATACGCCCCTTGAAAACGCTGAATGTAAAAAGCACGACCCACCACACCAGCGCCCAGCAGCGCCAGGCCCATAAAGCTGATGTACACCCTCCACAATATGTCACGTTTTACCTGCATCGCCTTTTTTATTGACCCTGTTCGGAAAGACTATCGACCAAGACCACCGGAGAAACCGTCAGCTCTTGCAACCCCAAGGGGGCTACGGCATTGATCAGCTCGCTCTGTTTGGTCCTCGACAACAACTCTCCTTTGATCATTTTGTATTCGTATTTGAGTTCTCTTACTTCTTTTTCGGTTCTGTTGATATCGCGAATGCTTTTGTTCGCATAATGCCCATTGTAGATATAGAGTACGGCCAGCAAGGCCAAAAACAAAAAGAAAGGCACCTGCTGCACCAGTGACTGGTAATGAAACCAGCGACTCCAATTCATTTTTCGTTCGTTCGTTTTATTCTCCATGTACCGTGCCTATTCTGTTTTTAGTGCGACCCGCAGTTTGGCACTGCGCGCACGCGAATTCTTTTTCAACTCTTCGTGGCCGGCCACGATCGGCTTTTTGGTAAGTGGCTTCCAAGGCGACGAAGAAGGGGTAGAAAGAAAAGGATGATCCTGTCTTTGCTCGAGGGTACCTTCTTTAAAAAACTGCTTGACCATTCTGTCTTCTAGCGAGTGAAAACTTATAATGGCCACCCGGCCTCCGGGTTTGATGACCTGTGGCAATTGCGAGAGCAGTTCTTTGAGCGCATCCAACTCATCGTTTACCTCCATGCGCAAGGCCTGAAATACCTGGGCAAAGTATTTGTTAGGATTTCCTTTTACCGATTCTCGGATTGCTTGCTTGAATCCATCGATAGTGCGAAGGGACTGCGTGGCGCGAACCTCTACAATGGTTTTGGCCAGTGTCTTGGCATTGGTCACCTCTCCATACTGCTCAAAAATCTTGTGCAGCTTTGCTAAAGGATAGGTATCCACCACCCAAAAGGCCGTCTTCGTGAGTCGCTGGTCCATCCGCATGTCGAGAGGAGCATCAAAGCGAGTAGAAAAACCTCTGGAGGCCTCATCGAACTGATGACTGCTGACTCCGAGGTCGGCCAGTAATCCATCTACCGGAAGCAATCCATGCAGCCGCAAAAAACGATGCAGGTACCTGAAATTCTCTGGCACAAAAACGATTCGATCATCGGCCGGAAGATTGGCCCTGGCATCACTGTCCTGATCAAAAGCCACCAGCCGTCCCTTGGGTCCCAGTTTATCGAGTATGGCACGAGCATGGCCACCGCCTCCAAACGTGCAGTCGACATAAACGCCCTCGGGTTTGATGGAGAGACCCTCGATCACCTCAGCCAGCAGTACAGGTATGTGATACGAAGGCTGCAAGTGGTTCGATCAATTAGCGGGTCCGCCTCCCATCACTTCATTGCCCAGATTGCTAAAAGCATCCGAAGAAAAGGAGTCAAAGAACTTTTTGTACTTATTACTATCCCAGATTTCCATTTTGTTACCAGCCGATGCGATCACGATATCTTTCTCGAGCTGCGCATAGGCCTTTAGGTTTGGCGGCAACAGAATACGACCCGCCGTATCGGGCTCTACATACGTAGCGCCATTCAAAAAAGCCCGACGGAATTCACGCTGCCGGGGATCGAATTCATTGAGGCCTTTGATCTTTTCGAACAAAGGCTCCCACTCCTTGAGCGTGTATAGGGCCAAGCATTGCTCAAATCCACGATTGATCACAAAGCGGTCCAGCTCCTCTTCCTTAACCTGGCGCTTAAAGCCGGCCGGAAGCAGAAAACGCCCCTTTGCATCTAACGTAGCCTCGAATTCTCCTAGAAAGCCAGTCATTATCAGTGATTTGAGTAATTTTTTTTCGAATTACCACAAAATAACACTTTTTACCACTAGCATTCCAAATTTTTCGCTTCTTAATTTATCCCCATTAATAAATTGGCTATAACCCTTTACTGGCTTGAGTTTTATTGAGTGGGAGCATGTCTTTTTCGATATTTCGGTGGATAGCCTGTGGATTACTGTGGAAAACCTGTGCATGACCCAAAAAAAGGAGCCCTTATTCCGATATTTGCACCCCATCAACAGTTGGTTGCATGAAGCAGGACCCCCGTTTGCTCTCCATTGACGATTACACCTACGAACTGCCCGCAGAAAAAATTGCGGTGGCCCCCCTTTCTGTTCGTCACGAATCAAAGTTGCTTTGTTACAAAAACGGTGTTATCAGCGATCATCACTACCTGGATCTCGCCGCCTTGTTGCCTACGAATAGTTTTTTGGTCTTCAATGAAACCAAAGTAATTCCGGCTCGCCTGCTATTCGAAAAAAATACGGGAGGCACCATCGAGATCTTTTGCCTGCAACCCGGTCCTGCCTACAAAGAAATGAGTGAGGCCTTGCAGGCAACATCAACGGTAACGCTGCACTGTTTGGTGGGTGGTGCTGCGAAGTGGAAGCCGGGCGTTTCGCTTATCAAACAGATCGGCGCTGTACAACTGCAAGCAGCGATACAAAAAAAAGAGAACGATCATTTTCTGATCGATCTTAGTTGGAGCCCCTTTACACTAACCCTGGCCCAGGTGCTAGAATTGGCGGGCTCCACTCCCCTGCCACCCTATATCAAAAGACCCGCCCAAAAAATCGATCGCACCGCCTATCAAACGGTCTATGCCAAGCAAGAGGGCTCCGTGGCCGCACCCACCGCAGGGCTACATTTTACAGATGAACTACTGGGCCTACTGCGCGACAAAAAGATCGATTTTGATTTTCTAACACTCCATGTTGGGGCAGGCACTTTTAAGCCTGTCAAAGCTGCAACGATGCAAGAGCATGACATGCATGCAGAGTGGATCGATGTAAAACTTTCTTTTCTAAAAAACTGGCGGGCTCAACTCGACAAACCATTGGTGGCGGTGGGCACTACTTCACTACGCACCCTGGAAAGTCTGTATTGGTTGGGCCTTAAAATTCTGAGAGAGGACCACCCACAACCGCCCTTGCTCTCTCAATGGGACTGGTACAGCTTGCAGCACTATACCGCGCCCTTAGAAAAAGTGATCGATACACTTATTGAATGGATGGAACGAAAAAAAATAGAGCATTTCGTAACACAAACCTCGCTACTGGTAGCACCCGGCTATCCCTTTCAAGTGGTCAACGCCTTGCTGACCAACTTTCATCAGCCGCGCTCTACGTTACTCTTGTTGATCGCTGCGCTGGTCAACGAAGACTGGCGAAAGATCTATCGACATGCCCTTGATCACTCGTATCGATTTTTGAGCTATGGCGATGGAAGTTTACTGTGGAGAAACGATCAGTAAGAGGCCAGTGGAAGCGATAAGGTAAACTGGCTGCCTTTGCCAAGTGTACTATCGGCTTTGATCTGACCGCCCATGGCCTCGGTGACCGTTTTAACATAGCTAAGGCCAAGGCCAAATCCTTTTACATTGTGCCGGTTGCCCGTATGCGCGCGGTAAAACTTCTCGAAGATCCGCTTAAGCGTGTCGCGGCCCATACCCAGGCCATTATCTTCAATACATAGCGTACATTGTTTCGCTTGCACCGAAGAGCTGATCTGAATACGCGGGGGCACACCCTCTTTAGCATACTTGATGGCGTTATCGATTAAGTTGGTAATAAGATTGGATAAATGAATTTCGTCGGCCAGCACGCGGTCGGCAGCGGCCTTTAGTTGCAGATCGATCGTTCCCTGCGCATTATCGAGCTGTAGCCCGAACGTTGCGACCACGTGGCTAACGATCGCGTGCAAAGAAACCGGCTTCATGGTCAATTGCAATTCATCTCGCTCTAGTTGTGAAGCCTTGAGTATGGTTTCGACTTGTCGATTCATGCGTAGGTTCTCTTCTTTGATGATCCCATTAAAATAAGCGAGTCGTTCTCGGTCTTGCAGCACTTTTTCGTTTCGCATGGCATCGACAGCCAGCGAGATGGTAGCAAGCGGGGTTTTGAACTCGTGGGTCATGTTATTGATAAAATCATTTTTGATCTCGCTGAGTTTCTTTTGCTGCAATAGCGTTCGTACCGTTACGTAAAAAGCCAGAATAATAATAAGCGTAAATAAAATGGAAGCCGCAATGTTCCACCGCAGTGAACGAAGCACGACCCGCTGCAAATCGGGCACCACTACGAACAAGACCTCACTGGCCATTAAACTTTCGCCGGCCGTTCCGCTGTAAGGCGTAAAGCCCCTGTTCACTTTAAAATTGTTGACCGTATCTTGAATGGCAGCATAAAACCCCGACGATACTTTCTCGAATACGTTGTACCCCATTCTATCGAAAGAGGCCAAGGCAAACTCGTATTTGAGCGCAGGCAGTTCGCTCTTGCGAAACGCTAACCTGAACTTTCGGTCCAGGTCTTCGATCGAATACCGACTGGCCACCGAACCGGGACTAAAAGGCTCCCACCCTAACCCGTCGAGCCAGTTACGTCGCGGGCCGGGTTGAAAAGACCCCTTGTAACCCATTATATCGTCCGTTACTTGCCTGACCACCTCAATTACTTGGTACTTGACCTGTTCTTGTCTAACCAAGACCATATTGCGGATCCACGATACCTGGAGCAATATGATACCGATCAGCGAGAGGCTGATCAACAAGATAATTAGGGAGAAAACTTTTTTCACAGCCGATAAAAGTACTAAGTGAGTCTCAGTTGATAAACGTAAACAAAGGCCTTCACATTTTTTTAACGAGTTGTCAATATTACCAAAAATGCTTAAATTCAAGCATGTCTTCAATAACCCCGGGTACACTGCTGGTCGCTGAGCCCTTTTTAAAGGATGCTAACTTTTTGCGTAGTGTGGTGCTGTTGTGCTCGCACGACAAAGAAGGATCGGTAGGATTCGTGTTGAACCGACGCTATAAACAAAATCTGAGTCAGCTGGTTCCCGAGTTACAATCAAAAAAATGGCCTTTGTTCTACGGCGGGCCCGTACAGACCGATTCGCTGCATTTTATTCATCAATATCCCCGATTGATTCCGGGCAGCCGCGAAATTAAAAAAGGCATCTGGTGGGGTGGCGATTTTAGTACCGTCATAAACTTATTGAAAGAGGATGCACTCGAACCCGCGCGGCTGCGCTTTTTTGTTGGATACGCCGGTTGGGAGCCCGGCCAGTTACAAGAAGAGTTGCACCAAAACAGCTGGATGACCGCCACTGCGCAATCATCATTGGTGTTTCATAAAAAACCGCAGGAGATCTGGAACGAGACCTTAAAAAGCATGGGCAACGACTATGCGATGATGATCAATTTTCCGATCGATCCACAACTCAATTAGATCGCAGCGCCTCCTTCTACCAATACCGTCACTTGATTTTGTAGTACCTCAACAAAGCCACCCTGAATAGAAAATTTGGCAAGATCTTGCTGCTTGTTACCCAACACTTTTACAGTACCCGCTTTAAGGGCACTAATAAGAGGAGCATGCTTTTCTAAGACTTCGAAAGAACCGGTCAGTCCGGGCATTTGAACTCCATAGGCGTCGCCGCTGAAAAGTTTTTTTTCGGGCGTAAGTATCTCGATCTTCATAGGGTTGCGATTTGGGCATTACGCCTTGGCCTGAGCCAGCAATTTCTTGCCTTTTTCAATGGCATCATCGATGGAACCAACCAGGTTAAAGGCCGCTTCGGGATATTGATCGACTTCGCCGTCCATGATCATATTGAAACCGCGAATGGTCTCTTCGATGGGAACGAGCACTCCTTTAAGACCGGTAAAGGCCTCGGCCACATGGAAGGGCTGAGACAAGAAACGCTGTACACGACGGGCGCGCGATACGACCAGTTTATCTTCGTCGCTCAATTCATCCATTCCGAGGATGGCGATAATATCTTGCAATTCTTTATATCGCTGCAGCATCGACTTAACGCGGTTAGCACACTGGTAATGGGCCTCGCCTACTACCTGTGGTGTCAAGATCCTAGATGTAGAGTCCAAGGGATCTACCGCAGGATAGATACCCAAGTCGGCGATCTTACGAGAGAGAACCGTGGTGGCATCCAAGTGCGCAAAGGTGGTGGCAGGAGCAGGATCGGTCAAGTCATCGGCAGGTACGTATACGGCCTGCACCGAGGTGATCGATCCGTTCTTGGTAGAGGTAATACGCTCTTGCATAATTCCCATTTCGGTAGCCAGTGTGGGCTGGTATCCCACCGCAGAAGGCATACGACCCAATAGGGCTGATACCTCAGAGCCGGCTTGTGTAAAACGGAAGATATTGTCTACGAAGAACAGAATGTCTTTTCCTTTACCCTGGCCATCGCCGTCGCGGTAGTACTCGGCAATGGTAAGACCCGAAAGGGCCACACGGGCGCGGGCACCGGGCGGCTCGTTCATTTGTCCGAACACGAAGGTGGCCTTAGAGTCGGCCAGCTCGTTCATATTTACTTTGCTCAGATCCCATCCGCCTTCTTCCATGCTATGCTTAAAATCATCTCCGTACTTCATGATCCCGGCCTCGATCATCTCGCGCATTAGATCGTTTCCTTCGCGGGTACGCTCTCCTACACCGGCAAACACAGAAAGACCCGAGTAGGCCTTGGCAATATTGTTGATCAACTCTTGAATAAGAACGGTCTTTCCTACACCCGCTCCACCAAACAATCCGATCTTTCCTCCTTTTGCATAGGGCTCGATCAGGTCAATGACTTTGATACCGGTATACAATACTTCTGATGCGGTACTGAGATTTTCGAACGCAGGCGGCTGGCTATGAATGGGGCGACCATTGGCTTTGCTAACGGCTGGTAATCCATCGATGGGATCTCCTGTTACATTAAAGAGTCTTCCTTTAATGCCTTCGCCGGTGGGCATGGCAATAGCTTTTCCGGTATCGACCACAGCCATTCCGCGTACAAGCCCTTCGGTACCGTCCATGGCGATGGTACGAACAGAGTCTTCGCCAAGGTGTTGTTGTACCTCGAGCACGAGCGTATCTCCATTCTCTTTTTTAAGTTCAAGTGCGTTGTAGATCTCAGGAAGTTTGCCATCGAATTGCACGTCGATTACCGCGCCGATGACCTGTTTTACTTTACCGGTGTTTGCCATTTGTTAGAATTTAAAAGTAAGCGGTCTGTCGACCCTTATTTTTCTGGCCGCAAAGGTAAGGGCGGGGCACGAAAAATCGAAAAGAAAAATAGGCCCCCACCGGCCCTCGAAACCCGAGGTCGGGCCCCGGTTTGTTACCTTTGCGGCTGTGCAGGTACAAGAAGTAAATACCCCCCGGCTACGCAAGGCTTTTTTGGAGGTCAATGTTCGGCTCTACGCCGGCGACCCCAACTATATTCGCCCGTTAGACAAGGATGTAGAAGAGGTGTTCGACCCTAAAAAAAACAAGGCCTTTCGCTTCGGAGAGGTCATTCGCTGGATATTAGTAAGCGAAACCGGCGAAAAAATTGGCCGGATCGCGGCCTTTGTCAATAGCCGCTATCGAACCAAAGGAGACCAATATCCGGTGGGCGGGATCGGTTTTTTTGATTGTATAAACGACCAAACGGCGGCGAATCTTCTCTTCGACACGGCCAAGGCCTGGCTACAGGCCCGCGGCATGGAAGGGATGGACGGGCCCATCAATTTTGGAGAAAGGGACCGCTGGTGGGGATTGATCGTAGAAGGATTTCAGCCCCCCCTTTATTGCATGAATTACAATAAACCCTATTACCGGCAGCTATTCGAGGGCTATGGGTTTATACCCTTTTTTGACCAGATCTGTTTTGGGCTGGACCCGACCAAAGAGATCAATCAAAAAATACTGGACAGGCATTCGATCCTCAAAGAAGATCCGGCCTACAAAGCGGTCTTTATCAACAAAAATCAACTTGAAAAATTCGCACACGATTTTACCACCATCTACAATAAAGCCTGGGCCGGTCATGGCGGATTAAAAGAGATGAGAGAAGAGGTGGCCCTATCGCTGTTCAAAAGAATGAAGCCGGTTATGGACGAGAAGATCGTTTGGTTTGTTTACTATCATAACGAACCCATTGGTTTTTTTGTCAATATCCCCGATCTCAACCAATGGTTCAAGTACCTGAATGGAAAGTTCGACTGGTGGCATCAACTAAAATTTCTGTTTATTAAATATACCCGACCCAACCCGCGCTTTACGGGCATCATCTTTGGGGTGATCCCGGAATTTCAGGGCAAGGGGGTAGATGCTTATATGATCAACGAGGCCAAATTCGTGATCCAATCCTTGCATCGCTACACCTATTACGAGCTTCAGTGGATCGGAGACTTTAACCCCAAAATGCTCAATGTGGCACAAGGGATTGGCGACACCTATCCTACCCGAAAGCTCATTACCTGGCGTTACTCCTTCGATCGCAGCCGCGCGGTAGAACGACATCCGGTGCTATAGCCGTTTACTTATTCACAACAGACCGCAAAGATCGGCCCATGTTGTGCCGTTCGTTATCTTGCAGCCATGGAGCGGTTTATTGTTTCGGCCCGTAAGTACAGACCACAACAGTTCGATAGCGTACTGGGGCAAGACCATATTACCACCACGCTCAAAAATTCCATTCGTAATCAACAACTGGCCCATGCCTTTCTATTTTGCGGACCCCGCGGAGTAGGAAAGACGACCTGCGCCAGAATTCTTGCCAAGACCATCAATTGTGAGCAGCCCACCGCTGCCGGCGAGGCTTGTAACAGCTGCAGCAGCTGTACCTCTTTTAACGAGGGCGCATCGATGAATTATTTCGAGCTCGATGCCGCCTCGAACAATTCGGTGGACGATATTAGACAACTTACCGAGCAAGTTCGCTTTGCCCCACAGGCCGGACGCTATAAAGTGTATGTTATAGACGAGGTGCACATGCTGTCTGCATCGGCTTTCAATGCTTTTTTAAAGACCCTCGAGGAGCCCCCGCCCTATGCGATCTTTATTTTGGCTACCACCGAAAAACACAAGATATTACCCACGATCCTAAGTCGTTGTCAGCTCTTTGACTTTAAACGCATCACTACCGAAGACACCGTAGCGCATCTCGAAAAGATAGCCCAGCAAGAGCAGGTAAAAGCCGAGCGGGCCGCTTTGCAACTGATTGCCCAAAAAAGCGAAGGCTGTCTGCGCGATGCACTAAGCCTGTTCGATAAGATCGTGAGTTTCTCCAATGGAAATCTGCTGTATGCCACCACCTTGGAGCACCTGAACATATTGGATGCCGATTATTATTTTCGGCTGCTGTCGATGATGCAGCAACAAGACCTGAGTGGCATGATTCGTTTGTACGACGAAATCAACAGCAAAGGATTCGAAGGCGATTCGGTACTCAACGGACTGGCCGAATTTTTTAGAAATCTCTTGGTATGCAAAGACCCGCAAGCGATCGCTTTACTCGATACCGTAGAGAATTTTAAGCAGCAATACAGTCAAACCGCCACTACGGTTACGGCCGCTTACCTGGTAAGTGCCCTTCAACTAATCAGTGAGGCCGAGATCAATTACCGTAGCGCCCGTAACAAACGGCTGCATGTAGAGATGGCCCTCATCAAACTGGCCTATCTGCAACAAGCGCTCACGATCGTTGCCGACGGCCCCGGGCTGGTTAAAAAAAAAATAGCTGACGCCTCGCTGGCGTTCAAAATCTCGCCCATTCGGTTGTATACAAATGGGGCCGTTACCCCAACACCTGCATCCGAACAAAAGGCTTCGGTCGCTACAACGCCAGTTCCTGAACAAAAGCCCGTTCAGTCTCCCGCTTCGGAACTGCCTTCGGCCCGACTGGTCATAGAGACACCCCGCTTAAGTGCACTAGATAAAATTCGGCAACAGTTCAAGCATCAAGGCAGTGAGGTCGGGCAACGCAGCGGCCATACGCTCGAATCGGCTTCGCTCAATGCCGCCTGGATTCAATACACCGAGCAACTTCGCTTAGAGCGCAATCCCGCGGCACAGCCCTTCGAGGCGGCCCGCCTACGCGTGAGTGATGGCAGCAGCTTCGAAGTCGTAACCACCAATAACATCGAGCAAAAATTCATTGAGCAAGAACGCAACACCCTTTTTCAATTCTTACAGCAACAGCTGCAAGTGATCGGCCTCAAATTTACCGTGCTGGTAGAGGAGCCCGCCGGGCATCAGCCCACTGCCGAAGGAATGCTGAGCAGCAAAGAACAATTTCAAGAGTTGGTTAAACAATATCCGCTGGTACAAGAGCTCAAAGATCGACTTCGCCTTGAGCTGGACTATTGAAAGGGTCCAATAGCGCATTTTCCTTAATTTCGAGCCTTAAAATTGAACGGCGAATGGCAGATGTGATTTTAATGCCCCGATTGAGTGATACCATGACGGAGGGTGTGATCGCCGCCTGGCACAAAAAGGTAGGCGACACGGTAAAAAAAGGAGACTTGCTGGCAGAGGTCGAGACCGATAAGGCCACCATGGAACTCGAGAGTTATAAGGATGGCGTCTTGTTACACATAGGTGCAGACAAAGGTTCTAAATTACAGGTCAACGACCTGCTGGCCATTATAGGAAAAGCCGGAGAAGATATTTCTTCTTTACTCACCAATCCTAAACCCGCTGCTCCCATTGCGGAATCAACGCCAACCCCTGCTGCCCATCAATCGCAATCGCTCGATCTGTCTAAGGTCGAAGAGGTGGTATTGATGCCGCGTTTAAGCGACACCATGGAAGCGGGCGTTATTGCCAGTTGGAACAAACAGGTCGGTGATCGCGTAAAAAAAGGAGATGTACTGGCCGATATCGAAACCGATAAGGCCACCATGGAGCTTGAAAGTTACAAGAACGGAACCCTGCTCTACATTGGCGCCCAGCAAGGAGAAAAGATTCCCGTTAATGGATTACTGTGCATTATTGGAGAAAAAGGAAAGGTAGATATAGATGCCATTCTTGCGGCAGCACCCTCTACCCCTGCTGCTGCAGTGGTTACGACTCCTTCGCAAACAGCCACGGCCGTTGCGCAGCCCGTGACCCAAAGCCCTGACACGATTTCTACAGGTCGTGTTATAGCCTCGCCACTGGCCAAAAAAATTGCGCAAGAAAAAGGGGTTGACCTTCGCATGCTAAAAGGAAGCGGAGACGGCGGACGCATCATTAAATCGGATATCGATCGATTTGAACCGGGTGCCAGCTCGACTCCGGCCCCAACGATGAAGCCAGTTGCGTTACCTGCCTTTACCGGACAGGCCACCGAAGCCTTTACAGATATTCCCAATTCACAAATGCGTGGGGTCATTGCCAAGCGACTGGCCGAAAGTAAATTCAGTGCGCCTCATTTCTATCTTAAGATGGAAGTGAACATGGACAATGCCATCTCTGCCAGAACACAGCTTAACGAATTTAGCCCGGTTAAGGTCAGTTTTAACGATATGATCGTAAAAGCGGTCTCACTGGCCCTACGCGAACATCCCGCTGTCAATGCCTCTTGGATGGGCGACAAGATCAGGCGCTACCAACACGTTCATATTGGCGTAGCCGTGGCCATCGAAGATGGTCTTATCGTACCGGTCATTCGATTTGCCGATCATAAAACGCTACCACAGATCGCAGCCGAGACCAAAGAACTCGCCTCTAAGGCCAAGAATAAAAAACTTCAACCCAACGAGTTTACCGGCAATACGTTTACGATCTCTAATTTGGGAATGATGGACATCGACGAATTTACAGCCATCATTAATCCTCCCGACAGTTGCATTATGGCCGTGGGTCGCATTAGCGAAAAGATCGTTCGCAAAGGAGAAGGGTTTGCCGCCACGCAGGTAATGAAACTCACGCTAAGCTGCGATCACCGCAGTGTAGACGGGGCCACAGGGGCTGCTTTCTTGCAAACGGTAAAAAGATTTCTTGAAAATCCGGTTCGGTTATTTCTTTGATAAGGTCCTCATCATCTAATCCATGACTGCTTCCCTGACCACCCTGGTATTGGGCGCCTCCGAAAATCCCGAGCGCTATAGCCACTTGGCCATTGTGCAACTACGAAAAGAAAACCACTCGGTGTATGCGGTCGGCAGAAGATCAGGACAAGTGCTGGATGTGCCCATTCAAACGACCCTGGCACCCGACTGGAAGATCGATACGGTTACGCTTTATCTAAATCCCCAACAACAAAGAGATTATTACGAAGCGATCTTGTCGCTTCGCCCCCGTCGCATCATCTTTAATCCGGGCACCGAAAATGAAGAGTTCGCTGACAGGGTCCGCTCGGCAGGAATGGTGGCACAAGAGGCCTGTACACTGGTACTGTTGCGAACCGGCCAGTATTCTCTCTATTAACTTTTAGTGTTGTGCATATTTTGTGCACAGCGATTCGGTGATCGTAAGGACCATGTAGTAAATTGTATAAACCCTCGTTTATGCAATGGAGAAAATTCAATGGTGATCTACTGGAGTTTCCCTTATATGAAGCCGTAGAAAAAGCGATCTGTCGCGAAACGGCCAATGGCTATCGACTTAAAGTTTGTATTGGTACCGACTCGCAGGTTAAGGGAAAGGAAACCGAATTTGCCACCGTGATTGTTTTTTTGCGTACCGGACAAGGAGGGTTTATGTTCTTGCACAACGAGAAGACACAACAGCCCTTTACCATCAAAGAACGAATGCTCACCGAAGTGGCCAAGAGTATCGATATTGCCTACCAACTTTGCCCCTTGTTTACACAATACGAGGTAGACATGGAAGTGCATGCCGATATCAATACCAATCCGCAATTCAAAAGCAATGATGCGCTTCGTGAGGCCATGGGTTATATTCTGGGGATGGGCTTTGCCTTTAAAGCCAAACCCGAGGCCTTTGCCAGTAGCAGTTGCGCTAATAAAGCGGTCAACTGATTTTCTGCGGTAGCCTTAGAAAGCCAAACTGAGGATGCTTTAGGG
Source organism: Sphingomonadales bacterium (assembly GCA_016872155.1). GTDB lineage: Bacteria > Bacteroidota > Bacteroidia > Chitinophagales > Chitinophagaceae > JJ008. The sequence continues at coordinate 41,935 of VHBB01000004.1, read as the reverse complement.
TGCGCCGTACGTGTCGTACAGCGAGCGGATATGAAACAACAACTCCTCTCTTCCTTCTTTTTTTACAGCGGATGTTAAAAATAACGGGGGCAGCGATTGCCACTCTTGCAGTAATGCTTTTTTAAATGTCTCTACATTTCTAATCGTGGCACCAGGTTTATTTTTATCGGTCTTGGTAAAAATAATCGAGAACGGCACTTTCCATTCGCCCAGTTGTCTAATAAATTCAAGATCGATGGCCTGGGGCAGATGACGACTGTCGATCAGTACAAATAAAGAGACCAGGTTCTCTCGCTTGCGGATGTACGATTCGATCATATTGCCCCAGTTGTTGCGGGCTTTTTGAGATACTGTGGCGGCATAGCCATACCCGGGCAGATCGACCAGATACCATTTTTTCTTATCGGTCCCCACTACTTCGAAATGATTGATAAGCTGTGTTTTTCCGGGTGTAGCCGATGTCTTTGCTAGTCGTTGTTGCGCCGTCAGCATGTTGATGAGCGAAGATTTGCCCACATTGCTGCGGCCGATAAACGCATACTCGGGTCTATCGGCAGGCGGACACTGCTTGTGGGTAGCGCTGCTGATCAGATAGCGGGCAGATTGTATAACTTCTTTCATACGTATTCGCTACGAAGTAAACGCTTCTGCGCCAATTACTCAACTGTGGCTATATTTGCCCGATGCGCCAACCGCTTCCGCATGATCGTGTAACCCCCCGCTCCGACAGCACCCAATCCAAGAAAGAACAGGTGGCGGCTATGTTCGATCGAATCGCCAAACGCTACGACCTAATGAATCGATTCTTGTCGGCCAGGATCGATCTGTACTGGCGAAAAAAAGCGATCGCTCATTTACAGCGATCAGCCCCCAAAACACTGCTCGATGTGGCCACCGGTACAGCCGACATGTCACTCTTGGCCTATCGTCTTTTACAACCCGTTCAAATAACAGGTATCGATATCTCGGAAGGCATGCTGGCCGTGGGTCGACAAAAAGTACGACAACAACAGCTCGAACAGCAGATTCGGCTGGTAACGGGTGATGCCGAGACAATAAATGCCCCCGATCGGTCGTTTGATGCGGTGATGGTGGCCTTTGGGGTCCGTAATTTCGAAAACCTGCAGGCCGGACTCACCGAAATGCGCAGGGTCTTAAAACCTGGCGGCCAATTGGTGGTTCTGGAATTCGCCACCCCCCGCAATCGTTTTTTTCGGGCCCTTTACAATGGCTATATGAAGGGATGGGCACCCCGACTAGCCCAACAATTAAATTCTGACGGCGAAGCGTATGCTTACTTGAATCGTTCCTCGAATGCCTTTCCCGATCGAGACGCATTTGTGGGGTTACTAAACGAAGCGGGGTATACGAACGCAACGTTCAAGCCAATGACTTTTGGAATATGCTGCTTATACACCGCCATAAACCCTCTTTGACCTTTTTGCTCATTTTTTTATTGTCGGGTATGTTGCAGGCGCAATCACCCGGCAGTACCCTCGAGATCAACTTACATGATCACGATAGCAAGCCCTATTACTTTGGTATTAGCATTGGTGGAAATCTGTCTCGCTTTCATACCCAATTTCATCCGGTTTTTTTTCAACACGATAGTGTACTGGTAGCAGAGCCCACAAACTCCGGAGGACTTTCGCTGGGCCTTTCGGCAACGGCCCGTATCTCGAATCGATTTCAGGCAAGATTCAATCCGCAGTTATTCTTTGTGGAACGAAACATCTATTACAAGCTGACCCATCCTTACAATAACAACGAAACAGAGGTAATAAAAAAAGTGGAGTCTGTTACCATGTCTTTTCCGATTCAATTGAAATTTCAGAGCGATCGTATTGGAAATTTCAGGGTCTATACATTGGCCGGATTCAAAGCCGATATCGATATGGCGAGCAATGCTCGTGCCAAACGGGCCGAAGAGTTGGTCAAAATAGAGAAGAATGATTATGGCCCCGAGTTAGGGATCGGTTTCAATTTCTTTTTTCCGAGTTTTATTTTCTCTCCCGAGATCAAGATCAGTAACGGCATTCGCAACATTCATGCTCGCGACGAGAACCTTCGTTTTTCGAACGTATTCGATAAGATACAAAGCCGCATGATCGTCTTTACCATTCATCTCGAGGGGTAAGACAACAACGGCATAACTCTCTTGCCAATGGTGCGCCGAGCTGTTATATTAAAGCATGCTCATTACTACCTACGGCTGCGCAGTGCAAGGAGTGGAAGCCCTCCCGATTACCATAGAAGTAAATTGGTTACTCACGGGTAAATCATCGTTGATCGTAGGCCTACCGGATAGTGCCGTTCGCGAAAGTCTGGAGCGGATCGAGAGTGCCTTCAAGACCAATGGGTTTCGGTTTCCAAGAACTAAGCTCATCATCAACCTGGCACCGGCCGATATCCGAAAAAATGGAACGGCCTTTGACCTGCCCATTGCACTGGGCATACTGGGTGCATCAGACCAATTAGAAAAAGCAGATGAACTTTCTGAGTATATCATTATGGGAGAACTATCCTTGAATGGTGCCGTACGAGGCATCAAAGGAGCACTACCCATTGCCTTGCAAGCAAAAAAAGAGCCGGGAAAAAAATTGATCTTGCCAGCCGATAACCTCGGCGAGGCCGGATGGGTCGAGGGATTGTCGGTATGGGGGGCACGACAACTATCGGACATCACTTCTTTTTTTGCAGGCCAACGTAATGCTTTGCAGACCGTTTCGAACAAAGGGACCTATCCTTTCTTTCAAGAGACAAAACCCCATCCTCTCGATTTTTCGCAAGTACGAGGACAACAGCAGGCCAAAAGAGCCCTCGAGATCGCAGCAGCGGGAGGGCACCATGCCCTTTTGGTGGGCGCTCCCGGTGCGGGCAAGACCATGCTGGCAAAAAGAGTCGCTTCGATACTCCCTTCTTTTACCTATGCAGAGTCGATAGAGACAACCCGCATCTACTCTGCGGCCGGCAAGACCCATGGCAGTAGCTGCTTACTTACGGAGCGCCCCTTTAGAAACCCGCATCACTCGATCTCAGACAAGGCGTTGATCGGCGGAGGGGCTCATCCTCAACCCGGCGAGATCTCGCTGGCTCATCATGGAGTACTTTTTTTAGATGAGTTACCCGAGTTCAAAAAAACAGTGCTCGACATGCTGCGTCAACCCATCGAAGAAAGAAAAGTATGCATTGCCAGAGCCGGCAGAACCCTCGAGTTTCCTGCCTCCTTTATGCTTATCGCCGCTATGAATCCCTGCCCCTGCGGTTATTACAATCACCCTTCTCGACAGTGTCAATGTGCCCCGGGCATGGTAAGGCGCTATTTGCAGCGAATCTCCGGACCTCTTTTGGACAGGATCGATCTGCAAATAGAAATCTTGCCCGTAGAGCCGGAGCAAATGGGGCCACCGGCATCATCGGAGGGGTCGCCGCTTATTCGTGCCCGGGTAGAAAAAGCCAGACAACGACAAGCCGATCGATTATGCGACCAGAGCGGTCTTTACTGCAACGCACAACTAGAGGGAGAAGTACTAGAAAAGTTCTGTTTCATCGACCTGGCGGGTCGGCAATTATTAAGAAAAGCTATGGAAAAACTAAAATTATCGGCCCGGGCCCATAGCCGCTTACTAAAGATCGCCCGCACCATTGCCGATCTGGAGCAAGAAGAGGCCATTCGACCCTCTCACCTGGCGGAGGCCATTCAATACCGCAGCTTGGATCGCGACAATTGGGCCCTGTAAGATGATGATGAATTGCCCGTTTATGTCGACTTTTGTACTTTACTATCGACTACCGCAATGAAAATTCTATTCACGTATTTACGACCGCACCGATTACTAGTGGCCTTAGTGTTGTTACTGTCCGCTATCAACATCGGTTTCTCGCTGATCGATCCGATCATCTTTGGAAAGTTGGTCAACCTGGCCAACCACTTTGCACAACATCGCAATGCCTATACCTACGATAGTTTTTTCTTTTCGTTTCGTGAGGCTCCGCACTATGGTGTAATCGCTTTGCTGCTGGCCTCTATATCGGTAGCGATGGTAAGCCGTATTGCGAAAGCCTTTCAGGATTATTGCCTGAATCTGGTAACGCAAAAATTCGGGGCCAGCGTTTTTACAGAAGGGCTGCAGCATGCCATGAAGCTTCCGTTTCGGGAATTCGAAGATGCGCGTAGCGGTGAAACCCTGAGCATCTTGCAAAAAGTAAGAGTGGACACCGAGCGACTGGTTGCTTCGTTCATCAACGTACTATTTCCGGTACTCGTAGGTATTTTATTCGTGGCCGTCTATGCCATGCTCATTGACTGGCGGTTACCTATCTTTTATTTTGGTGGTATTTTTTTACTGGCCTACCTCTCCAATAAATTCAGCCATAAAGTAAAGGTGATCCAAAAGAAGATCGTCTCGCAGACCACGGCCCTGGCCGGTGCCACTACCGAGTCACTTCGCAATATAGAGCTGGTCAAAAGTCTGGGGCTCACCCACCAAGAGGTCAATCGGCTTAATCAAAATACATTCAAGATACTAGGGCTCGAGATCACCAAGGTAAAAAAGATCAGAAGTATCAGTTTTCTGCAAGGCACTTTTGTCAATACGCTCAGACAGATCATCTTATTCTTGCTCATGTTTCTGATCTTTCGCGGCGAGATGAATGCGGGCGAACTGGTAACCATGCAGATCTTCTCCTTTTTTGTATTTGGCCCGCTGCAAGAGATCGGCAATATCATTCTTACCTACCGCGAAGCGCAGACCTCTTTGGAGAATTTCGATCAATTGATGCAAAAATCACCCGAGGCCGTGCCCGCCCATCCTTCGCACCTGGGGGCTATCGAAACCCTGGCCTTTGAGCAAGTAGGATTTCAACATCCCGCCTCTTCTCAAAAAGCTGTAAATGGAATTAGCTTTCAGGTTCGCACGGGCGAAACCATTGCCTTTGTAGGTCCGTCCGGGTCTGGAAAGACGACCATGATGAAACTGCTGGTGGGATTGTACCGACCCGATCAAGGGCGAATTTTATATAATGGACTCGACGAAAACAGCATCAACTTCGATGACCTGCGTAACCAGATCGGTTTTGTGACCCAAGACACACAACTGTTCTCGGGTACCATTCGAGAAAATCTACTTTTTGTTTGCCCAGACGCCACGACGCAAGAATTACAGCAGGTGCTCGAAAAAGCAGCTTGCCACTCGCTGCTCCAACGCGCCGACAGTGGTCTCGACACGGTGATCGGCGAGGGTGGACTAAAACTTTCGGGTGGGGAAAAACAACGCCTCTCCATAGCCAGGGCATTACTGAGAAAACCCCGGCTTCTTCTTTTTGATGAGGCCACGTCGGCCCTCGACTCGCTGACCGAAGAAGAGATCACGCACACCATTCGAGCCGTGTCTCGACAAGGACAGCAGATCACGATCTTGATCGCTCACCGACTATCGACCATTATGCATGCAGACCGTATCTATGTGCTCGAAAAAGGAGAAGTGACCGAGACAGGGCAGCACGAGACCTTACTGGCCGAGAAAGGCCTGTATTACGCTATGTGGCGTCAACAGATCGGAGAAAGAAAAGCTACGCCTACTTCTTAGCACGGGTTGGCAACAGGTAACCGATATTCAAACCCACTACATTGTTTTGCCATTCAAAGTTGGGCGCATTTTGCAAATTCGTTATCCCCTTTACATAACTCACGCTAAGCACAAGTCCCGATTTTGACTGATAGCCGGCACTTCCGGTTACGCCAAAGTCAAATCCTTTTACCTGTCCGGCTGCGTCACCAATTGCGATCTCTTCTTTTTCTCCCTCGTGGATATGCTTGGCCGATAAATTAAAGCCCAAGTTCGGACCCCCGCCAATAAATAATCCACTTTTACCACGATACAGCACCTGCAGCGGTATATCTATTGCTGCAAATCGGAACTGATCTTTATGGTCATCGTGTGCTACCGCTGTACCTTTTCCTAGAAACAATACCTGGGTCTGCAACGAAAGCGAAGAAGATAACTTGGTATCAAAAACACCTCCAAATTGAAAAGAGGCCAGGTTTGAGCCATCTTCTTTGATCTCGTCATCATTGGTAGTAACAGAACCAAGGGCAATGCCTGTCTTTAGTCCAAGACGAGTCTGGGCCGAGAGGCTGCATGCGGCAACAAGCATAAAAACGATCAGCAGGTTTGTTTTCATAATTATTAGTTTTAATGAGCAAAAATAATATGAAACAATGTTGCAAAAAAATTAATTCAACCGAATCGGCATTGGCAATTGCAGATCGCTGTGACCCAGGTCGGGGCTATCGGAAGGGCCTTTAATCCCGGTCTTATGCATCAACTTTATCAGTACCGATCCTACAGCAGCAGGACCCGTTTGCCAGGTAGAGTTGACGCCAATCGGAAAGCCACTTAGATCGCGGTCTGTTTTAACGATACCCACCTGTACCCCGGTAGTGATGTAAAAAACCTCGTGCGAACGACCTTGTGCAATAACAGTGGGTGTGATATCTCTTTCTACGCCGTTGACGATGTTGATAAAACGAATCTCGGTGCTATAACCTTGGGCTGCTGCCAAGCGAAGGGTATCGATCCGAGAAGGCGGCTGCCCTCCGTCTCCATCCGGATCTTCGGCTATAAAAACCAGTGAGGGTACACCGGGCCTGCTAAACGTAAGCGTTACTTTGTTAATGGCCTCGTGTTCGTTCTCATCATTGGCATTTGAGGGCTTTTTACAAGAAAGGGTCAAAAGCAGGTACAGAAATCCTATGCTCACCACAACATATGCGCGTAGCCGTTTCATAATTTCCAATTTAATTGTACAGTAAAATTTCGCCCCACCTCATCGGTAAAATAGCGAAACCGATTCATATAATCACGATAACGAAGATTGAGCAAATTATAAACCCCCACTACGATACCACCCCTGCGCGTTCCAATTTGCCAATCAGTTCCCATGGTAAGCTGTAGGAGTGTATACGCAGCCGGAGGAGGCAGATAATCGATAAAGGCAGTCGGGACCCTTGTCTGGCGCATCACATGCAGCACCGAGGGGGTCACATAGCCATTGCGAAAATGACCCACGGTGAATAGATAACTCAGTTGCGCCTCTGCCCGGTGTGCAGGCATCTGTTGCAACCAATCGCTCGCAGTCAGATCTCGCGCCCAGAGCAATGTGCCTTTTACGCCACCCTTCCACGAACGATCCCACTGATGTTCGAACCGAGCATCAATGCCGTAAATAAGGGCATTGATCTGCGCAAAACGAAAGGTCGGATATGCACCCCGCAGGGTAAGGGTCGCAGGAAGAGAAGGAACCAGGTTGATGAAATTCGAAACATAGTTTCCATGCATCGTAATATCGATGGCCCAGGTACTGTCTTGTTGATACTCCCACTGTACTAATTGCTTGAGCGATCGCTCTGCGTTAAAACTAGAGTCGCCGATCTCAAAACTGGCAGTACCATGATGGAGCCCATTTACAAACAATTCATTGACCTGCGGCGCGCGCCAAGCCCAACTGGTATTGAAGCGCAACTGCGCCTTATCGTTTAGTTTTCGAGTAATACTAAGGGTAGATGAGGGATTTAAAAAACTGCGGGCCGTACTACTGGTAATTCCATTTCTATTTCTAAAGGCCACGAGCGAACGGTAATCAACGCGTAGCGCCCCCTCTAGGTTGTAGTGCCCTGCCTGTACGGTTTCGGTGGCATACAGACCCATATTGATCGCTCTAAAATTGGGAATAAAAAAACGACTCCCCGACCAGACATTTTGTTGATAAATGGCCTGTAGCCCCCGTCCACTGCTGCGGGTAGTGCTGCGGGCCGTCTCGCGCAACAGGTCGATACTACTGGTGCCCACACTGAGTGATAACTCGGGACGATCGGTAAGTAATGCACGGTCGTATTCGTTTCTATTGTTCTCTTGATGGGCTGCTACCAATTGCCAGCGATGACCTTGGGCACCGGACCAAAATAATTTGAATTTTGCCAAGTAGTGGTGTACTTGCTGATAGGGCCTGCCGATGCGGTACGAAAAACGATCGATATTTTGCAAGGGTCTCTCGCTGGCGATCGCTGTCTGCAAATCGGTGAGATTGCCAATATGCGAACCCGAGAAAATACCTATGGTCGTACTAAATCCGCTGAGATAAAGTTCGGCGCGGTAACCGGGTTTTCGATAAGCGGCCATAATGGCTCCATTCAATTCTTCGAGGCCCGTGTTCTGTAGCCAGTATGCTGGCGTGCGAGCATTACCCCCTTTTTTAAAGGTTAGATGCGTGCGCCAGCTAAAGGCAGGAGCAGACCTAGGTTGTTGCTCCAACTGCAGATTGCCCACGTATTGGCGGTTGTTAGAGAAAAAGCCCGTGTTAAATCGAGCGTGAAACTTTTGATCTTGGGGTAAGGGCCTGGGCTCGATCAAGACGGCCCCGCCAATGGCATCAGCGCCATACCGAATAGCCCCTGCACCCTTTACGACCACGAACCGATCGGCCACAAAGGGATCTATCTCGGGAGCATGCTCACTCCCCCACTGTTGTCCCTCCAGGCGAACACCATTGTTGATGAGCAAAATGCGTTGGCTATGCAATCCATGTATGACCGGTTTAAAAATGGTACTACCCGTTTGTAATACGGTAACGCCTGTAACGCGCTTGAGGACCTCTCCGAGCGTTTGTCCGCGGGTCTCGGCCATATCTTTAGTACTGAGCAACGCGCGTACCTGCAGCGCTTGCGACTGTTGCGTAGATAAAACCTGCACAGCAGTCAGCTGGTTATACTGATGCGGTAAAGAAAAATTCTTGACCAGATTCGATTCGATCTTTATACGCAGGCTAAGGGTATCACAATCGGCGTGGGTTATCAAAAAAGTATAAGTACCTGGGCAAAGCTGGTAAAAATGATAATGCCCTTCGGCATCCGTTTCGGTGCTACGCCCCAACTCCTTGATCAGCAAGATGGCTTTTTCGAGCGGTACTCTCTCGTCGGCATCGGCCACACTACCCGACAGGGTCAACACACAGGGAGTCTGTTGGGCGGAAGCCTCGTGCAGAGGCAAGGCCAATAGTATTCCAACCAGGTGTAAAAAAATAACAACGTACCGCACAGCGAAAAGGAGTCGGACCCGGTCCGATTATTTTGCAACAATATTGCAAATATAAGAAAATCGCCTGTGACAAGAGCAGAACCTTTCCGCGCCTCATCCATTAAAATTTGTACTATCTTGTACCTACATGAAACGACTCATCGCTTTTGGGTTGGGAATACTTGCACTTGGGGCCGGCTGCTCGAAGCAAGATAACAACGATCGCTGCGTGGGCACCAACTACGATATTCAGTTTACCAAGAATCCTGCCATTGGAGGTGTGAACAATGGCAGTATCGCCATTTTTTATCCTCGCGGCGACACCCTTCGGTATCAACTCAACAATGGAGCTCCGCAAGCCAATCCCAATTTTACCGGACTGGCGCCGGGCAATTACGTGATCTGGGTCATCAATAAAAAAGGTTGCTCCGATACCACTAGCACTACGATCGAAGCCTATGGACCCAAGTACGCGGCCATAAAACAGATCATAAGCGGGTATTGTGGTCCTTGCCACTTAAATGGAGGGGCCAGTGGAGGAAAAAACTTAGATACCGACGCCTCGATCGTGGCCAGTTGGGACCGCATTCGCATTCGGTGCGTAAACGGCGCGCCTACTTTTATGCCACAAAACGGACAGCTGACGGCCATCGACAAACAAAAAATTACAGATTGGGTCAATGCGGGTCACCGCATTACAGATTGATCGCAGTACTAAGGGTTAACTTTTGCTTCTCATCGCACCTTCATCATCGCGCGTACTTCTTGCGCAATACCATTTTGTAAACGCGCGTAGTAGATACCGGGGGGCAATCCCTCACTATCAAAATCAATTCGGTGGGTGCCCGCTACAAATTCTTTGTTGGCCAGTATCGTGATGAGTCTTCCGAGTGTATCGAAGACCTGTAATAAAGTATGACCCCCTTCTGTGGTAAACTGAATGGTCGTGCGCGTGGTAAACGGATTGGGAAAATTGGTGATCGCCATCTGTAGCGGAGGCAATGGCGGAGGCGTTACACCACTGCAAGCACCCTGCTTGACCAATGGAAGCGTTTGTAACTGGCTGTTGATGTTGGGGGGAAACAACGATTGGACCACCGACTTATCGAGACAAAACCATTTTTCGAGAAGAGTTCCGTACACACTTCTAAAATCGTACTGCATGGGCAGGTTATCATTGACCGTTGCCGATGCAGGTAGTGTGGGATTAACCCCCAGCATACCCGGATCTACCTGGCTGCCGAACAAGAACAGCGGTGCGGCCGCGCCGTGGTCGGTTCCCACACTGGAGTTAGAGCGCACCCGACGACCAAATTCACTAAAGGTCATCCCCATTACGCGGTCTTCTATCGATAAAAACTTAAGATCGTCTTGGAATGCCCTGATCGCGGCAGAGACACGACCCAACAGCGTAGCATGCGTTCCGGTTACCTTATCGGCATTCACTTGTACGGAGTGCGTATCGAAGCCACCAAAGCTTACCATGTACACGCGGGTCTTAAGACCGCCTTTTATTAAACGAGCTACGATCTTGAGTTGATCGGCCAAACTATTTCCGGTAGGATAAGGGGCCTGCACCGTCACTGCGTTGGCAGCCGTGCGAATTACGCTGGCATAGCCCTGCGTTTGCTGATTAATCTGACGAATGTAGGTTAACTCCTTTCCGGCACGCGTGTTGGGCGCATAGTCGGTTGCACCCGAGAGTAAATTGTAGAACGAAGAGGGGTTGGTAATGCTGAGTCCCATGTTGCGAGTAGGACCCTGCAAGGTGAGCGATGTACTCGCACCGATCTGTATGGCCAGGGGATCGGGCATTGCCGCATTAGGAAATCCATCCGGATAACCGGGATACTCGTAATCGAGATAACGACCCGCCCATCCGCTATAGACCTCTTGGTTACTGTTAGATCCGCTCATCCAAATATCAGTCGCCCTAAAGTGAGAGAAATTAGGTTGCGGATAACCCACCGACTGTATTAGCTTAGCCTTTCCCTCGGCAAAAAGTGTTTGCAGGCCGGTCATGGCAGGATGCAGTCCGGTTCCGGTAACACCCGCGATTGGCAATACTGCAGCTTCGGGAATGGCGATATTGCTGCGGGCATTGAAATATTTTGAATAGTCTGCAACAGGAATTACCATGTTGAGTCCGTCATTGCCCCCCGAAAGTTGAATAATCACTAGTACATGATCGGTGAGCGTCTCGCCGCGCATCAGTGCCTGCACCAGCGAGGACTGCATGGTAAAGGCATTGACGGAATACCCGTTGATCAACTCCGGAAAGAGTGCAGCCATTGGAACGGCCCCGGCTAAGAAGTCTCTTCTTTTCATATCAGATCAACTGGTATTCGGATAATTTAAATAAATATTGAAACAGCGATCGAAGGCGACTATTGACGATATTGAAATTGGCGGTCGTAGGATTCGACTCATAGGCCATCCACGCGTTGGTCCAATAATAGTCCCATTGCTGTCCGGTCAGTAAAAGCTGGGTTTTGATCTGCGTCTTGGCAATATCACTGAGTGTGTTTTGAAACAAGTAGTTGATGGCCCCGTTAATGAGGTCATTGGGATTGCCGGGGTTATAGAGCGAGCGAGCCCACTCCACACAATTGAATTGCACTCGAACATTGTTACGCAGATACCCCGTCGAGATCATGATATCGGTATACTGATTACGTTTGGGTAACGAATCGGAGGTAATCCAGAGTTCATGAAAACTGGGCTCTTGGTAATAAGCAGGCAGACCCGATACATTCGGAGGATCATAGAGATTTTGCCCCATATTGCTCATCCATGAATAGAACGTATTCCACAGCCCATAATTGGTGTCCCAGTCGGTGGCCGGAGCGAACGTCACATTCATCTCGCGAAGTGAACCTATCACCAGATCGGCCGGTGTCTTGATATAACAACCCCGATTCATTTGATCGAAGAAATGTTCACTTTTAAAGAGCGCATTGAGCATCGGCTTAATCTCGTAGCCGCTGTCTCTAAAAATATCGGCCAGCGGTGTAATTACATTTTGCTCGGTAGCCGCATCGATGGTATAGTAGACGAACCAGCGATAGACCTTACGCGCAATAAATTTAGCTACTTCGCGCTGGGCAAAGAGCATCGTCATCAGATCATTGATCTCTAGTGTGCCCGCGGTTGCACCCGTTCTACCGGCAATCACCGTATTATTAAAAAATGGGGAGAAGGTTTTATTGACCGTGCTGTGACGTGTACTCGTAAAGACCGGTTGATAGGTTGTAAAATTGATGGTCCATCCGGTAAGCACCTTGGCCGCTTCCTTAACATCGGCTTCGGTGTAGCGAGAATCAGGGCCTTTTCCGAGCGTAAACAATTCGAATAATTCACGGGCATAGTTTTCGTCGGGGGCCGTAGCATTGTTCAAAAATCCATTTAGGTAACGCAACATGGCCACGTCAGTGGTAATGTTGGTCACCAGCGTTCTGAAATTACCCAAGGCGTACTGACGGATCAGCTGGTGTTGCGTATAGACCCAATTGCCATATCCGATATCGACCGCCTCATTACCAAAATGATCGGTCCATAACATGATCATTTTTTCGAGAATGCTACGATCTTGATTGATCATATTTCCCGTTAGCCATTTTTTGAGCGATGACCGTCGCAACGATTGTACGGTTCCATCGTTATTGAAATTGTTGACCCAGGTCGTTCCCTGCGCAACAGTAGTATCGGGATTTACGCCGGGGGTGGCGGCTATCGTATATTCTTTTACAGGGGGGGCGGGAGATGGTGCGGTTGGCGTTAGTAATTCACCGACAACCTGGTTTAGAGTACGCCCTTTGAAATAACTTAGATCGGAACGCTTAACACCGAACATCGTGCGGCGAAGCAAATGCACCAAATCGGCCTCCGTAAAGGGGCCCGAATAAGGGGTCAAACCCGATTGAGTACGAAAAGGGGCAGTACTCCCCATGGTCTCGGCCGCATTCATACCGAAAAGATATGTAAAATAAATGCCAAAACCGCAAGGGGGCGATTAAAAAAACTAAGCGTTGCTACCTAACTGACTCTTTCGATGATTCCGGCAATACCCTGGCCTCCGCCTACACAGGCGGTAATCATTCCGTATTTTTTATTAAGTCGCTGAAGATCATTGATATTCTGAATGGTCAGTTTACACCCGGTACAGCCCAGTGGATGCCCCAGCGCAATGGCTCCGCCATTAATATTAACTTTTTGCGCATCCAGCCCGGCCTGTTGTATAACAGCCAGCGCTTGCGAGGCGAAAGCTTCGTTCAGCTCGATCAGATCGATTTGGTCAAGCCGCATTCCTGCCCGTTCAAGAGCCTTTGGTATAGCACTGACCGGGCCAATACCCATTATGCGGGGATCGACACCAGCCACGGCCACACTTACCAATCGGGCCAGTGGGGTAAGGCCCAGTTCGTTGACCTTGCGTTCGCTCATCACGATCACAAAAGCAGCCCCATCCGAGGTTTGCGAAGAGTTGCCGGCCGTAATGACTCCTTTGGCAGCAAAAGCAGGTTTCAATTTTGCGAGTGCGTCAAGCGAAGTATCCCCCCGGGGTCCTTCGTCGGTATCGACCACAAAGCTGCGCTGTTTCTTTTTTCCGGCGGCATCGACATAAACTTCTTCTACCGTTACCGGTAAGATGCCCTTTTTAAAATGACCGGCCTCGATGGCAGCGATCGCTTTTTGGTGAGAGAAATAAGCAAACTCATCTTGCGATGCGCGACTGATCGTATAGTCTGCGGCAACAGCCTCGGCCGTGAGTCCCATGTTGAGATAATAATCGGGATTATCTGAAGCGATCGAATAAGCCGGAGCCGTTTTCCATCCTGCAGTAGGTACTAAGCTCATACTCTCTGTGCCACCGGCTACCACACAATCGGCCTGACCCGACCTGATCTTGGCCGTAGCCATGGCAATCGCTTCTAACCCCGAGGCACAATAGCGATTGATCGTTACGCCCGGCACGGTAATACCGAGCGAACGAGCCGCAATTATGCGAGCGACCTGCAACCCTTGCTCCGCTTCGGGAACGGCATTGCCGACGATCACATCATCTACCTGATCACCCTGTAATTGCGGCACCGAAGCCATCAATCCCTTTATCAAGGTAATGGCCAGGTCGTCGGGACGGGTAAAACGAAAACCACCTTTCTTGGCTTTGGTAACAGCTGTTCTGTAACCGGCTACGATGTAAGCTTCTTGCATAAAATAAATTGAAGACTATAAAGTTGTTTATGCAACCTTTTGATCTCAAATTTACAGCGGTGTTAGCATCCTTCCAAACGAACGGCACACCCGGTGGGAGCATCTTGCGTTATATTTGCAACACCGATGTACAAGCTGCTGCGTCAACTCCTTTTTTTACTCCCGCCCGAAGAAGCCCACCAGGTATCGATGTTCTTTTTAAAACTGGCCTGCAGTACGGCTGCCTCGCGTCGGTTCATTAGAAAACTCTTGGACCCGGGTCAGCCACAACCCGTTCAACTGGGACCACTCGTCTTTAAAAATCAGGTGGGACTGGCCGCCGGCTTCGATAAGAATGCCTTGCATCTGCGCGAACTGAGTTGTCTTGGATTCGGACACGTAGAGATCGGCACGGTAACCCCGCAACCCCAACGTGGCAACGAAAGGCCCCGCTTGTTTCGATTAACTAAAGACAAGGCGCTAATTAATCGGATGGGTTTTAACAATGATGGTGTGGTTACGATTGCAAGACGACTCAAGGAATGGAGGGAGCACGGACAAAAAAAAGCCGATACCGACCCGCCGCTCATTATCGGCGGTAACATCGGAAAGAATAAGATTACCCCCAACGAAGAGGCCTGGAGGGATTATGAGTTTTGCTTCGAGCGACTACACCCCTGGGTCGATTATTTTGTGGTCAATGTTAGTTCGCCCAACACACCGGGACTAAGAGCGTTGCAAGAAAAAGATTCCCTCCAAAAAATTTTGACGCTCTTGCAACAACGTAATCGCGAAAAAAAAATACAACGACCCCTGTTTCTCAAGATCGCACCCGATCTGACCCCGGCCCAAGTAGATGATGTAATTACGCTGGCCCTCGAGATTCAACTCGATGGGTTGGTAGTAAGTAACACCACCATTAGCCGCGAGGGTCTGTTAACCGACGAGAATCAGGTGAGTCGTATTGGTGCCGGAGGGCTAAGTGGGGCACCGCTAAAAGAAAAAAATAGTTTACTGCTTCATTATATCGCTGAGCGCACCCGAGGAAAAATTCCACTGATCGCTTCGGGTGGAATCTTTACGGCGGCCGATGCAAAAGAGAAACAAGCCGCAGGAGCCACCCTATTGCAAGTGTGGACCGGATTCGTTTACGAAGGGCCTGCTATCGCAAAAAATATTTGCAGCGAAAGTTAACCCTGTCAAGCGCCCGCGCGCTGGGTAAGCAGGGCTACCGCCACCATCGCGGCGGTCTCGGTGCGAAGTCGGTTGGCACCCAAGTGCACCATTGTAAAACCACTCTGTAGCGCCTTTGCATGCTCGGCCTCTGTAAAATCACCTTCGGGGCCAATACAGACCAGCGTAGCACCTTGGCCGGGATGCCAGTTATTCAATGAAATTTTTTTCGCTTCGCCACAATAGGCGATACAACGATTAGCGGCCAAGTCGGTTAGCTCCGTAAGTATTGTAAAAGGCATTGGCTCTTCTAAGACCGGTAACCAACACTGGCGGCTTTGCAACAGGGCACTAACAAGTACGGAGCGTAACCGATCGGTACGAAGATTTTCTTTTTCGGTTCGATCGCAACGAATCGGAATAATGCGGTGAACACCCAACTCGGTAACCTTCTCGAGCAGCCACTCAAATCGGCTGGTATTTTTTAACGGCGATACGGCCAGTAGTACAGGGGATGTCGGAGGCGGTACTGTCTGCACCGATTCGATCTGTATCACACAGGCTTTACGGTGTTCGTCGGCGATCGTGCCCTGTAACAGTGTGCCACATCCATCGGTCAGTAAAACAGTATCTCCTTTTCTTAAGCGCAACACCTGTATAGCATGCTTGCTGTTGATCTCGTCGAGGGTAACGCTGGTTTGTCCCGGTCCGTAAGACGATATATAAAAAAAAGGAGTCGTCATACTTAGGCTGGCATATCATCATCAGGATCGATATCGTTCATTCGGCTACCGGTCTGCACGAATACGCGCGCCCCACCCTGTCCATCCACATCACTCACCGGTTTCCAATTCGAACTAAGTCCACTCATACCCAACCCCCCTTCTTCTTCGGTAAACTTCTGAATGTTGAGCAGTGCACGCAACTTGATGGTCTCTAGCGAACCATTTCGATGCTTAGCGATACGTACATGCGTTTCGCCACGGTTATTCTCGCCCATCTCGGTGGTGGTAATATCGTAATACTCGGGACGATACAAGAACATAACCAGATCGGCATCTTGTTCAATGGCACCCGATTCGCGCAGATCGCTCAACTGTGGCATTTTGGAGCCGTCCTTACCGGCCCCGCGTGTCTCTACCGCACGACTCAACTGAGACAGTGCAATAATAGGAATGCTCAGCTCTTTGGCCAGTGCTTTTAAGTTTCTGGAGATATTGCTGATCTCTTGCTCTCGATTGCTATTTCTGTTTTCGCCGGTACCGCTCATCAATTGCAGGTAATCGACAATGATCATGCCAATGTTATGTTTGTTCTTTAAGCGACGACACTTGGCACGAAGTTCAAAAATATTCAAAGCAGGTGTGTCGTCAATGAACAGTGGTGCTTGAGCCAATCGTTGCACACCTCGTGCATACAGTTGTTTCATCTCGTGCTCTTCCATTTTTCCGCGGCTGATCTTTTCGAGCCAGATCTCACTTTCGGCAGACAAGATTCGCTGTACCAGCTGTGCGGCACTCATCTCGAGCGAAAAGAAAGCGACGGGTGTCGTTTTGGTCGGATGCATTACGGCATTGCGGGCCAGGTTGAGGGCAAAAGCCGTCTTACCCACCGCCGGGCGAGCGGCCAATATAATCAGATCGGTGCGCTGCCAGCCATAGGTAATACGGTCAAGGGTGGCAAATCCGCTGGGCACACCCGTTAGATCTTCGTTCTTATTGCGTAAGTCTTCGATTCGCTTGATGGTATTGACCAGCACCGAGTCGATGGTCTCAAAATTCTTGCGCAGGTTATTGTTGGTGATCTCGAACAGTTTGGTCTCGGCATCATCGAGCAGATCAAAGACATCGGTGGAATCTTCGTACGCATCGCCAATAATTTCGCCGCTGACCCGAATGAGTTCGCGTTGAATAAATTTTTGTAAGATAATGCGCGCATGCGCCTCGATATTGGCAGCTGATACGACCGCATTGGTCAACTTGGTCAGCACATACGGGCCGCCAACAATATCGAGCTCTTCTTTAAACCGCAGTTCTTCGGTAACGGTCAAGATATCGATGGGCTGACTTTTATTCGACAGCGATTGCATGGCCGCGAAAATGCGCTGATGAGCCTCGGTATAGAAGCAACCCGGCTTCAAGATCTCGACCACGATATCGAAAGCGCCGCGCTCGAGCATGATGGCCCCTAGCACCGCTTCTTCGAGTTCGCGGGCCTGGGGAGGCACCTTGCCATACACCATCGTGCCCAGGTCTACGGCGGTTTTACGTTTTGCTTTTCGGTCTTTGTTCAGGTTGGGTACATCCATACAAGGGGCTATTTGAGGGTTCGATAACAGGTGAGCGAACAGCGAAATAAACCCCAAATGAAAAACAGAAAAAATTTTTCTTTCTGCACCTTTTTCGCACGGCAAACCGGTGGGTTATCCACAATCAGGAGAGCATTTCGCGGGCATTGGCCAGGGCCGCGGCCGACGGCTGATCGCCACCCAACATACGGGCCATCACATCGATCCGCTCCTGTTGTTCAAGTAATTTTATACGAGTAATTGCGGCGGCCTTGGGATCCTTATCTAGCTGCTTGTAAACAAAAAAATGCGACTGCGCCTTTCCCGCGATTTGAGGCTGATGGGTAATACAAATAACCTGACGGCTCTTGGCGAGATCATTTAACAAAAGTCCCACTTGCCGGGCCGCTTCGCCGGAGATGCCCGTATCGATCTCATCAAAAATTAGCGTGGGCAGATCAAGCGAGGCCGCTACCAACGATTTGACACAAAGCATCAGTCGACTTAACTCTCCGCCACTGGCCACTTTGCGTAACGACTGAAACTGGCCGCTTCGGTTGGCATCGAAAAGAAACGAAACGTCGTCGAAGCCATCCCGACCTAATTCCACTTCGTTGATCTGCACCTGCAATTGAGCGGCAGGCATTCCCACTTGTTTCAGTAAGGCATTGACCTTTTTTTCTAGCGGGGCAATTTGCTTTTTTCGAGCGGCAGAAAGGGTCGCAGCCAATTGTCTCGCTTTTTTTTCGGTCTCGATTACCGCTTTTTGTTGGGCCTGCAACTGCTCGTCTATATCGACAACCGATTTACATTTTTCGCGAAGCACTTGTTGCACCGACAATAACTCATCGGTCGTGTTTACCTGGTGCTTTTTACAAAGACGATACCCCAACGAAAGCCTTTCGTTAAGTTGGGCGGTGCGCTCGGGCTGCACCTGCACCTTTTCGCTTAAACGTTCGAGGTCGCGCGCCACATCGTGCATCTCTTCGTACGAAGAACGAAGCCTTTCTTCGAGTGCAGGCAGTTCGGGATGAAATTCTTTTTGCGAAGCAAGTTCGTTGAGCAACAACTTAAAGGCGGGTAGCAGGGCCTCCTCGCCGGTCAAAAAAGAAAAGGACAGTTGTTGCAAGGTGGTACGAATCGATTCGGCATGCGTAAGGGTCTTTAACTCGGTAGCAGCGGCCTCGAGCTCTCCGGCCACAAAAGCAGCTTCGTCTAACTCTTCGAGCTGAAACCGGTCGTACGCTGCCCTTGACTCGAACGTACGTTTTTGTTCGAGGAGCGTACTGACCGATTGCCGCAACTGTACTAGTGTTCGGTAGAGCGCATGGTACTGCTCGAGCGCATCGAATTGTCCGGCCAGCGCATCGAGCACTTCTCGTTGAAAAGAAGTCTCTTCTAGCTCGAGGGTATCGAACTGCTGGTGCAGATCGACCAGCAGTGAGCAAAGCTGTTGTAGTTGCGCTAGCGTTACCGGGGTGTCATTTACGAAGGCCCTGGACTTGCCGGCCGCCGCAATCTCTCTTCGAATAATCAGGGCTTCTTCTTGATCGAGCTCCTCTTGAGCCAGCCAGTCCAGCACCGCTTTTTTTTGACGAATATCGAATTGCCCCTCAACAATTAGTTTTTTATCTCTGTTGCCCAGTACCGATGCATCGGCGCGTGCTCCTAAAATTAATCCCATCGCTCCCATCAAGATTGATTTACCGGCACCCGTTTCGCCGGTAATAACACTAAAGTGCGGAGAGAAACCGATCTCTAGCTCATCGATAATGGCATAGTTCTGAACAAAAAGTCGCAGGAGCATGGGCACAAATTAGTTGGATTTACGCCCACCACAAAGACTAAAGCGCGAAAAACGAGAGGGGCTTTCACAAAAAATCCCGCTTTTAAAAAACGGGATTTATTTAAATTTCTTGTTGGGCTAGTCAGCAAGTTCCTTTAGGCCAGCTGAACGCCGTTGGCCAACTCCTCGTCGACCAAGATACGACCACAGTTCTCGCAGATCATGATCTTTTTATGCTGACGGATCTCGCTTTGTTTTTGCGGAGGAATGGCATTGAAGCAACCCCCACAAGCATCCCGCTCTACGGGTACCACGGCCAGTCCGTTGCGATAATTGCCGCGGATCTTTTCGTAACTGGCCAACAGTCGGGGATCAACCTGTTGCTTGGCTTCGCCCGCCAGTTTGTTAAATTGTTTCTCTTCTTTTTCGTTGGCCACGATAATCTTTTCGAGCTCTTCTTTTTTGGTAGCGAGCACGCCTTCTTTGGCAGCGATATTCTTTTTGGCCTTATCGAGCAAGACAGCTTTTTCGGCGATCTCGTCGGTGGCATCCTTAATGTGTTTTTCGGCCAGCTTTACATCGAGTTGCTGCATTTCGATCTCTTTGTTGATGGCCTCGTACTCCCGGTTATTCTTTACGTTCTCACTTTGCTTTTCGTACTTGGCCACCTGCGCCTCGGCAGCCTTAATGGCCAGCTTGCGCTGCTCAATAAATTCGGTGACCCCGTTAATCTCTTCTTCGATGCGGGTAAGACGGGCATGCAATCCGGTGATCTCGTCCTCCAGATCGGCTACCTCCATCGGAAGCTCGCCTTTGAGGATCTTGATCTCGTCGAGCTTGCTGTCGATCTGTTGAAGGGTTACCAAAGACACCAGCTTCTCTTGGATCGAAAAATCTTTTACTTGTGCCATAAATAGTTGACGGGATTAGTGGATATGCTTGTTTTGAGGACGGCAAAGTTAAGAAATTTTTCGGCTAAATGATCGGCCAGCAGATCGATCGTAAACTGCTCAGACTCAAAGTGCCCGATATCGGCCAAGACCATTCTCCCATCGGCCAGAAAAAAGTCGTGGTACTTAAGATCGGCCGTTACAAAAAGGTCGGCACCTGCAGCCAAGGCCTTGGAAATCAGAAAGCTGCCTGCCCCTCCGCAAACGGCCACCCTTCTTATGGGCCTGCCCAATAAAGGGCTGTGTCGGAGCTGACCGACCCCAAAGGTTTGAGCCAGTTTTTTTAAAAAAGCCGACTCTTCTAGGGGTTGCTCCCGTTCGCCCACCAGCCCGGCGCCCAGTTCTTGGTTTGCATTGACCAGGGGGACGATGTCGTAGGCTACCTCTTCGTAGGGATGCGCCTTTCGCAGGGCCTCTAATAGCGCTCCTTGTAAATAGACCGGAAAGATGACCTCTAGCCGATCTTCTTTTTCGGTATGCCGCTGGTCTTGCTTACCGACGAAAGGCCGAGTGCCCGCACCGGGTTTAAAACTGCCCTCTCCTGCCACAGAAAAACTGCATTCGCTATAGGCCCCGATCTGACCGGCGCCGGCGGTAAAAAGGGCTTGGCGAACCGTTTCGGTATGCTGCACGGGCACATAGGTGATCAGTTTTTGCAAGGTGTCTCCCTTGGGTAACAACACCCGAGTATTGCTTAGTTGTAACAGCGAGGCGATCTTTCCGTTGACCCCGCTCATTACATTATCGAGATTCGTATGAATCGCATAGATGGCCAGGTCTTTTTTGATCGCTTTGATCAAGGTCCTTTCGAGGCCACTACCCCCACTGAGTTTTGTAATGCCTTTAAAGATCAGGGGGTGATGGGCCACGATCAGATTACAGCCCTTAGACAACGCTTCGTCGAGCACGGCCTCGGTTACATCCAGGCAGCATAGCACACCGGTGCAACCATCACTCCGGTCCCCCGTAAGCAATCCGGCGTTATCGTACGATTCCTGCAACACAGGGGGGGCCCAACGTTCGAGCACGGCCAGTACATCAACTATTTTTATCATAGGCCCTAAAATACATCCATTTTATTCATCTTTGCAGTCCTGTAACTCTTAAAAATTAATCTATGCCCGTACAAGTTGGACAATCAGCACCCGATTTTACCCTGTTCGATTCGGACAAAAATCCTGTACAGCTCTCTGCCTTGCAAGGAAATAATGTGCTCCTGCTATTTTTTCCGCAATCGTTTACAGGCGTGTGCACCAAAGAGCTTTGTTCCGTTCGAGACAATATTGCACTGTACAATAATGCCCATGCCAAGGTATTTGGCATCTCTGTCGATTCTGTCTTTACCCTGGGAAAATTCAAAGAAGAGCAGCAGTTGAACTTTCCGTTGCTCAGCGACTTCAATAAAAAAGTTTCTGAAAGCTACGATAGTATCTATCACGACTGGATCCTCGATATGAAGGGGGTCTCGAAGCGTTCGGCCTTTGTGATCGATCGCAAGGGCATCGTGCAATATGCCGAAGTGCTCGAAAGTGCCGGCGATATTCCCGATTTCGAGAAGATCAATGCCAAGCTGAGCGAACTGGCCTGATCTCAGCCCCAAAAAAGGGTTTTCAGCAATTGATTATGATGCCGTTAGGCATAAAAGGCTGTCCCACTGTTTGGAAAAGGCCATTGCATGTATTATATTTGAATACTTGAAAAGAATAGCGGTTATATTGTTTGTGCTGGGTCTGCAGTTGTCTGCCTTCTCGCAGCAGCAGCCTGCCTCTTCGTTGCCAGAGCCCAACGCACGGATGGTAAAGCTATATCCAAACCCCGCCGTTAGCTATATCACCTTCGACTTGCGCGAGAGCTTCAAACGCGGTCTGACCTTGCAAGTCTATAGCGGCATTTTAGGAAAAAAATTGTTTGCCACCTCCTTGTCGCAAGAAAAGTTGGTATTAAATCTTAACGAATTTCCCCGCGGTATTTACATCTATCACCTGACCGACGCCAACGGAAAAATTATTGAGTCAGGAAAGTTTCAGGTAAGCAAGTAATCGTTTGCCAATCATCTCTAGCATAAGCCCAGTCTACCGGGGTTCCATTTTACTATTGCACTTGAATGATTAGAAATTTCAGGTAATGGGTATTTTCCATGGCAGGTATAATGGGATGATCGGGCGATTGTGTCTGAAAACAGACCTGTCGTATGGACCGCCTTGCATCTTTGGCTGCCATGGCGATGATCTCTATAAATAGATCGGGCGCCACCAGGTTGGTGCAAGACGAGGTAACCAAAAATCCTCCGGGCTTAACCAGCTTCATGCCTCGCAAGTTGATTTCTTTGTAACCGGTGATGGCTTTTTGTAAAGTGGCCCGGCTCTTGGTAAATGCCGGCGGATCGAGCATGACCACATCATACTGTTTTTTCTCTTTGGCCCATTGCTTGAGTACATCAAAGGCATTGGCCTCTTCGAAGCGACAGCGATCTTGCAAACCACTCAGTCTTGCATTTTCGTTGGCCTGTGCCACGGCCTGTGCCGAGATATCAAGACCAAGCACCGAGCGAGCCCCATAGTGTGCTGCATGAATCTCGAAGGTGCCGGTGTAGGTAAAGGCGCCGAGCACATCGGCATCTTTTACAATAGAGCGAATGGCCCTTCGGTTATCTTGCTGGTCTAAAAAATAGCCTGTCTTTTGCCCCTGGGCCAGGTCTACATAAAAACGCAGTCCATTTTCTTGAATAACGATGCGCGTATCGAAAGGCGCAGACAAAAAACCTTTTTGTTGCGGCAGCCCCTCTAATTCTCGAACCGGAACATCGTTGCGCTCATAGATTCCCTTGGGGCTAAAAAGTTCTTGCAAGGCGTTGACCAGTGCGGGCTTCCAGCGATCGATACCCAAGGCCAAGGTCTGAAGCACGAAGTAATCATTGAACTTATCGATGATCAGTTGTGGCAAACCATCGGCCTCTCCAAATACCAGACGACAGTTTTCGGTGTAGCCGATCCGCTTTCGATAGGCCCAACAACTGCGGAGTTTTTCCAGAAAAAAAGAATCATCGATAGTTACCGCCTCTTCGCGCGTAAGTAAGCGAACCAATATTTGTGATCGGGGATTGGCATAACCCTGCCCCACCCATTTTTTGTCGTGGGTGTAAACGGCCACTACCTCTCCGCCACTCAGTTCCCCCTCTACTCGGTCGACCTCGTTAGCAAATATCCAGGGGTGCCCCAATAATACCCGGGGCGCGATCTTTCGCTTTAGTATTACGTTGATCATGCCGAGCGAAGATAGCCCTTAAAGACAGACATAAAGACCGAAAGCACTGACAGACAAGGTCATTTTGTCCAGAATATACAATAAGGAGGCACCGAAAACGGGCTGGCAATAAAATTGACCACCTTACCTTTGCAACCAATTTAGTAGAGCCATGTCAGAGCAAGAACAAAAGTCAGTCGAAGTGGACCCAACCTCCGAAGAAATAACCGGGTCGCAGCCAGCGAATAGCGCCGCCAACGAATTGAGCGAGCTCGATAAGACAAAGGCTGCCCTGGAGGAGTACAAAGACAAATACCTGAGAACGGTAGCTGAATTTGACAATTACAAACGTCGCAATGCCAAAGAACGCATTGAGCTGATGCAAACGGCAGGCCGCGAAGTGATCGGTGAGCTGCTCGAAGTACTGGATGATTGCGACCGGGCCCAAAAAACATTAGAGGGTAACCCCGAGGCGGCTCCCCTGATGGAGGGTGTGTTGCTGGTCTTTAATAAACTTCGACACAAACTGCAATCACGCGGACTAAAGGTGGTCGATACCCTGCACCAAGATTTTGATGCGGACCTGCACGAGGCCATCACCGAGATACCGGCCCCCAGCGAAGAGCTTAAAGGAAAAGTGATCGACGAGGTGGTAAAGGGTTATTCATTAAACGAGAAAATGATCCGTCATCCCAAAGTGGTGGTCGGCAAATAAAACATGAGCAAAAGAGATTATTACGAAGTACTGGGGGTGGGCAAGTCTGCTTCGGCCGATGAGATCAAAAAATCGTATCGAAAAGTTGCCATGCAATATCACCCCGATCGTAATCCCGGCGATAAGGCGGCAGAAGAAAAATTCAAAGAGGCGGCAGAGGCCTACGAGATACTAAGCGATCCCGAAAAAAAGGCCCAGTACGACCGCTTTGGTCATGCGGGCGTGGGTGGTGCCGGTGGCAGAGGCGGCGGCATGAACATGGATGATATCTTTAGTCAGTTCGGAGATATTTTTGGAGACGACCTGTTTGGGAGTTTCTTTGGCGGCGGACAGCGTGGCGGTGGTGGACGGCAACGCAGCCGGGGCACACGTGGCAGCAACCTGCGCATCAAATTAAAATTGAATTACGAAGAGATCGCCAAAGGTGTTTCTAAAAATATCAAAGTAAAAAAATATGTGGGTTGCACCACCTGCAGCGGCAGTGGGGCCAAAGACAAGAATAGCACACAGACCTGTTCTACCTGTGGCGGAAACGGACAAGTGCGCCGCGTACAGAATACTTTTCTGGGCCAGATGCAAACCGTGGCCACCTGTCCCGATTGCAATGGCGAGGGCTCTACCGTAACCGCCAAATGCGGAGCTTGCAAAGGAGATGGCCGCGTGTACGGAGAAGAGACCGTCAGTATCGATATTCCGGCGGGCGTGCAAGAGGGAATGCAACTGAACGTTACCGGCAAAGGCAATGCGGGCGAGCGCGGCGGCAGCAATGGCGATCTGATAATACTTGTCGAAGAAGAAGCGCACAAAGAATTGCATCGCGAAGGGCTCAATGTGGCCTACGAATTGCACCTTTCCTTTACCGATGCGGTCTTTGGCACCCAGGCCGAAGTGCCCACTATCGATGGCCGTGCCAAGATCAAAATTCCGCCCGGTACGCAGAGTGGAAAAATTTTTAGACTAAAAGGAAAAGGATTTCCGGCGGTCAATGCCTACGAAAAAGGCGACCAATTGATACAAGTGAGCATCTGGACCCCGCAACAACTTTCTGCAGACGAAAAAGCAGCGCTCGAAAAACTCAGCAGCTCTCCCAACTTTGCCCCCCAACCCGAAAAGTCAGAACGAAACTTCTTTGACCGGATCAAAGACTTGTTTCAGTAATCACCCTTTTCGTTTGGCCGAACGTTTTTTCTTCTTAGGCTCGTAACGAGCAGCGGCCTGTGCCACCAATTGAGCGAACTCGACCTGCAGAGGCTGCGCCCCGTCGATCACTTGATCGACCAGTAGTTGCAATTGTGCCCAGCTATAATTTTTTACCTGCGAAGATTCTTTTAGCTTCATACCAAACAAGGCTACGGCCGCATAGAACTGATGCGTACGCAATTCAAGGAGCGAGGAGGCCTGGTTAGCATCCAGATGGGCCATTCGAAGTTGAGGGAGGGTATCGAGAGTAGAACGATATCGAAGTGATACCTGTGCCAGCAATTCATTACGATGATCTTTTTGCGCGAGCCATAACGAATCGGTAGGATCCAGCTCGAACAAGGCCGTAAGGGTATTACCCGAGCCCATCTCGCCGCCTTCGATAGAACAGAGAGAATCCAGCAGGGCCGATACCTTATTGTCGAATCCGATCAACCGATATTGCTTGACCCAGTTCGGCGAGAAACTAACTTGCATATAGGCATTATCGGCAACAGTGTACAGCGTTTGTGCAAACTCTTTCATCATGATCTTTTCGGCCTCGCGCTCGGTATCGATATACGCAAAATTGCCATTGCCCTTTTCGGCCAGCAACTGAATCTTCGAATCTTTGTAATTACCCATCCCCACCCCCAAACAAGTCAAATAAATTCCTTTTGCGCGTTGCGACGTGATCAGTTCATCGAGTTCACTCTCGGTACGAAGGCCCACATTAAAATCTCCATCGGTGGCAAGGATGACCCGGTTGTTGCCATTTTCTATAAAATGATCTTTGGCAAGTTGATAGGCCATTCTAATGCCCGACTCGCCCGGTGTGGCACCGCCCGGCGTTAACGAATCGATCACGTGCATGATACTATCTTTTTCGCAACCGCTGACCGCACGCAACAGCACGGCCGTGATACCGCCATAGGCAACGATCGACACTGTATCTTTTTCACGAAGGTTAAGCGTAAGCATCCTAAAGGCCGACTGCAACAGCGGAAGCCGGTTAGGCATATCCATCGATGCTGAAACATCGATCAAAAAAACAAGATGCGAGGCAGGCAATGTATCGAGGTCGAGTTGACGCGCGGCCACCTGCACTTGCAACAACTGGTGATCCCAATTCCAGGGACAAGGACCCAACAAGGAACCGACCTTGAACATAGCGGTATCCGTTGAAGACGCCAGCGAAGTGGCCGGTACCGGAAAGTAATTCAGCATCTCCTCTATACGAACCGCATCGGCAGGAACAAAGGTGGCGCGATTTAAAAATCGCCTGATATTGCTATACGAAGCCCTGTCTACATTCAGGGCAAGACCGGTTGTGGGATACTGAGTCGTGTTGATCCAGGCATTTTCGATGAGTGAGGTATAGGTCTCGTTACCAATAAAGGCTCTTCGCTCGTCTTGGCGGCTCATATTGGCGGTGCGCGAAGACAAACGAGGCCTGTCGGGATTCGATAGCGAAGAAGGCAGCAAGCGTAGCCGGATCTGCAAAAAAGCATCGGCCGTTCCGCTCCACTTTTCGGGTTGATACCCTTCGAGCGAAAAATAAAATGAATCTACGACCGCATTACTGCTTATGCCGAAGCGTCCGCCCATACCCGTTTTAAATAAAAAACCAGTCGATAATTGTCGAATGGAAACTTGTTGCAGCGTATTGCCCGACTCATCACTGACCTCTCCCCGAAAATAGGTTTGCTGCTGCGCCAAGACCGAACAGCTAAGCCATCCAACCAATAGGGCAAGAAGCAGTGTACGCATCATGATGCTGATGAATTTTTATCAAGACTCGTTCAAGGAATCAGGTGCCAGCTGGTAGACCTGGTAATAATTTCTTCCTAACCCGTCGTAGTCCAACCCATAGCCCACCACAAATCGATTGGGAATTTGAAAGCCCACATACTGTAACGATAGCGGATAAAGAGTCGCCTCGGGCTTATGCAGAAATGTAGCCACAGCAATAGAGGCAGGATGTTGTTGTTGCAACGTAGGAATAAAATGGTGCAAGGTCTTACCCGTATCTACGATGTCTTCTACCAAAATGACAGCCCGCCCATTCAGGTCATGCTCCATACCAATGGCCGTTACCACTTTTCCGGACGAGCGCATTCCCTGATAAGAAGCGATCTTGATAAAACTGATCTCGGCATCGATGGTGAGTAACCGAAACAGATCGGCCGCGAACATAAATGAGCCATTGAGCACTGCCAACAAAAGGGGCTTCTTATCGCGGTAATCATGGCTGATCTGCATTGCCATTTCGGCCACGCGCTCCTTGATCTGATCGGCCGTTAAAAAAGGAACAAAGGTTTTATCGTGTACACGAATGCGTTGCATGGTAAAAACGTTACCCGAAGTTAGTGGCTTGCCCTGATCTGTTGCTATTCGCGCAATCTTTTATTGTGGGTCGCGCGATCTTTTGGTGCGAATCGGCCAACGGGCGGTCAGACCGGCGCGTCGCTCAAGCAAGATCACTTGGTCTCGGTTTGCCGCGAGGGCGGGCTCCATCTCGTTAAAGGCAAAGAGTTTTGAAAGGGGAATATCGTATTGCTCAGCGATGGCCAAAAAAGGAGTTCCTGCCTTGACCCATACAGCACGACATCCCTCCTTTTCAAAAACACCAGCGGGATACAAAGTCTCCTGCACGGGGGGTGGTTTACCAATCGCATCTGCTTTTTTTTCAAGTGCCGGTTTTTGGGCTGCCACAACGGGGGGTACCGGATCACTGACAGCGGGAGCGCCGGCCGGTGCTGACTCGGATATGGAAGGCGTAGTAGGGGTGGACGGCGATTGTCCCAGCGCCAATAGCGTATAGCGGTTAAGATCGTATTCTTCTATAAGACGAATGAGCGTTTGCGCATATTGCGGGTTAGTGGCATAGCCTGCTTTCTTGAGGCCCCAGGCCCACCCCTGGTAATCGGTGGGTGACAGGTCGAACAAAGCAAAATAGCGTGGACTATTCTTTAAAAAATTAGAATGGTCGACATAGGAAGCCTCGGGTGTTTCGTACTTGCGAAAACATTCCGCTCGTGCATCATCATCGTGACGAACCGACGGACCACTCCACCCTGTTTTGCATTTAATTCCAAAATGATTATTGGAACGTTGCACCAAGACACTGGTGCCGGCTTGTGTCTCGTGAATACCCTGTGCTAACTTGATCGAAGCGGGCACACCGGTTCGTTGCATCTCGGCCATGGCCAGCGATTCGTATTTGGCAATATATTCGTCGATCACTTCCTTGCGTTGCCCATACGTGACCAAGCTGAGTAGCAGCAAGAGCAGAAAAACGATCGGTATCTTGTTAGGCATTGTGTGCTACTTCTTTTTTGATCAACCTTTCTTTTGAATTACGCTAATGCCATCACGAATCGGAAGCATTAGCACCTCCACCGCCGGGCAATGGCGCACAAACGTATTAAATGCAGCTATGGCCTTGGCGTTTTTTCCGACGGGACTCTCCGTAAAGACCTGCCCATGAAAAAAAACATTGTCCGCTAAGATAAAACCTCCTGGCCGCACACTTGGCAAAATCATGTTAAAATAATCGATATACGAAACCTTGTCGGCATCCATAAAGACCAAATCCCAGGTTGCGTTTAAGCGAGTCAATACCGTGCGGGCATCCCCCACATGTACTTGTAGTTGTCGGGCATAGGCAGAGCGATCAAAAAAACGTCTGGCCACAGCGGCCTCTTGCTCTCGCAGCTCAATACTGTGCAACTGTCCGCCTTCACGCAAGCCTTTGGCCAAACAAAGCGCACTGTATCCGGTAAAGGTGCCGATCTCGAGCACAGCATGGGGCTGTACCAATCGACTAAACAGCGACAAAAATTGCCCCTGCAGTTGTCCGCTCAGCATATGGGCCTCGATGTGATGCTGGCGAGTGTATTGCTCGACCTCCTCTAACAACGGATCGGCACCACTGCTATGCAGCAAAGCATAGTCCCAAGCTTGCGGAGCAATAATATCCACGTAAAAAATTTTTGCAAAGGTACAACACTAGCCTTTGCCGGCCGCCGCCCTCGAGGCCGGAACAGAGATGGTCCACAAGCCGGCGAATGTAATGAGTCCGTTGAGCAAAATGAGTTCGGGGCCGATCTTGTAGCCTCCGAACAAGACTGCTGAGATACCGTCAAGACCCAGATCGGTATGCAATAAACCATTATAGTAAGCCGGGTTACACAGCAGATCGAGCGTAAGGGCCAACAGCGGACCTGCTATACAAATGGTCCAGATAAGTCCACTGCGCAAACTGCGCTGAGTCAGAATTCCAAAGGCGAATAATCCCAGCAAGGGACCGTAGGTAATTCCCGCGAATTTAATGATGAACTGTATGATCGATTTATCATCGACCAGCTTGTACAGCAAGACCATCAGCAAGAATACCAACGCAAAGCCAATATGGACCGTTAGTCTTTTTTTACGTTTGCTTTTTTCAGAACCCTCCAGCCTATTAAAATCGAGCATATCGATACAAAAACTAGACGTAAGCGAAGTGATGGCCCCATCCACACTCGGAAAAAGGGCCGAGATGAGCGCAATAATAAAGATCACACCGATCGTACCCGAAAAACTATCACTAAGGGCAATGGCCGGAAACAGATCGTCTCCTTTGGCAGTAAGGCCCGTATTGGCCGCATAGATGTGCAACACAGCCCCCAGCAGCAAAAAGAGCGCATTGACCAGCACCAAAATAGTGCTCATGGTCATAATGTTCTTTTGAGAATCATTGAGGGTGCGCACACTGATATTTTTTTGCATCATCTCCTGATCGAGCCCCGTCATCGTGATGGCAATAAACATGCCTCCCAACAACTGCTTCCAAAAATTAAGCGGGCTTTTGATATCGGTATTTACTACCTGGGTGAACCCCTTGGCCGTTATTAACTCCCAGGCACCGGACCACCCCACCCCCAACGCCTTTACCAACACAACCAAACAAACGACCAGACCGATCAACATGCCCGAGGTTTGTAAGGTATCGGTAAAAATGATGGTCTTAACACCCCCTTCGGCCGTGTACAGCAAGATTAGCAGCAAGATAACGAGTGCAGTAGCCAAAAAAGGAATACCAAGCCTATCCAAAATAAATAACTGAAGAATGTTGATGACCAGATAAAGACGGGCCGTGGCCCCAACCGTTCTGGACAAGATAAAAAAGAAAGCCCCTGCGCGATGCGCATTTACACCAAAGCGGGAGGCAAGATAGGTGTAGATACTCGTTAAGTTCATCCGGTAATACAAGGGCAGCAGTACAAAAGAGATGACCAGATATCCCAGTACATAACCGAGCACCAACTGAAAATAATAAAAATTGATGCTTCCTACATTGCCAGGTACGCTCACAAATGTAACGCCCGATAAGGTGGTGCCCACCATGCCAAACGCCACCAGCATCCAGTTACTGTTACGATTACCGATAAAAAAAGAATCATTGTCGGCATTGCGCGACGTATACCAGGCTACGCCCAACAGCAATAAAAAATAACCGATCACGAACGTGAACAAAACAAGTGGCGACATAAGCGGCAGTAATTAGGTTCGACTGAATTTTGAAGTTAAACAAAAATAAGCTCCCTTTGCGATATGCCTTCTATAAACAGCGTTGATACGATTGCGGTTTTTTGCGGCTCAAAGAACGGAACAAACCCGGCATTTGCCACCGATGCTATCGCCCTTGGGCATTGGATGGCGCAACAAAACATCAGGCTTGTGTATGGCGGGGGTAGTGCAGGATTGATGGGAGTAATTGCCGATGCCGTACTAGAGAAAGGCGGGCAGGTAACAGGCATCATTCCTTCACTGCTATTGGAATGGGAAGTACAGCATCGAAAACTTTCTGACTTGATAATCGTAGAAGATATGCACCAGCGAAAAAAAGAATTGTATAGCCGCTGCCAGGCGGCACTGGTGTTGCCAGGCGGATTCGGCACACTCGATGAACTCTTCGAGATTATTACCTGGAATCAGCTGACCATACACGACAAACCGATCTTTATTTTTAACAGCGATGGCTTTTATGATGCGCTGCTACTGCATATCGAGCAAATGAAAAAAGAAGGATTTCTCTACCAAGATGCGATTGACCGCATCCAGGTTATTCGTACGGTCGAAGAGCTGCAGCACTACCTGAACATCCGACCCCGTCCGTTATTCTCTTGAAATAACGGAATCTGTACCCCTCCTCTAAACAAGGGTACGGAACGACCAAAGGCATCGGTATAGGGAGAGTATAAATTACCAGACACATCAAAGAGAATCGAAAGGTAATAAAAGGGAGTGCCCCCTTTTCCGAAGCGCCCGGTCGTATAGCCCCCGCCTACCAAAACACTCCCGGCGTCGATGGTACGCACCTCTGGAGGACCCAGTACGGGTATACTTCGCTGCCGAATAAAATTATGCTCGATTTGCCCTTGAAAAAAAATGCTACGTAGCGGATAGATACGCAGGTACCCGCCCCCGCCATAGGTAGACTGGCGCAGTTTATTATTGAAAATACCGTTATAGTCACGGATCGAATTGTATGTGTAATTGACCACCAGGGCCGCATCGACAAAATCAGTAAGACTAGTTCCTAAGACCGGATTGCCCCCGATCAAAAACGTGTTGTTAAAGATGCCAAACGACAGAGAGCCCCCGGTAAAAAGATTTTTTTTCCAGGCACCGGGTTCCTTTTCGCCTTGTGCGAGCAGCGAAGAGTCGCCGACAGAAAGCAGCAATAGTAAACATAAGATTCGTATATCGATTCGCGTAACCGATCTCAACCTAGCACTATTCATTGAAGATTTTTTTAAAAGACCTTACCCGCATTCAAGATTCCATTGGGGTCGAACGATTTTTTTATGTCGCGCATAAGCCGCAACGAGGTTTCTGAAAAGACGATCGGCATAAAACTTTTTTGGATAAGGCCAATTCCATGCTCTGCACTGATGGTTCCCCCCAGTTGGTGAACCAGTTCGAACAACTCTGCAATGATGGCTTGCATGGGGCCGTGACCAAAGCTATTGGGCACTCCTTCTTTACGAATACGAATATGCAAATTGCCGTCTCCGGCATGGCCATAACAGATAACATCGAAATGATGTTGCTTACCCATGGCTTTGACACCCTTGATTAACGCAGGTAACTCGGCGCGGGGTACCACCGTATCTTCTTCGATGGTATAGCCCACCAGTTTAGCTGCCTCGGCCGCACGACGACGCAGCTTCCACAATTGGTCTTTCTGGCTGGCATCTTCTGCAAAATAGATCTCTCCAATATCAAATTGGGTAAGTAGACTACCAATAGCCTCCATCTCTCCCATCAAAACATCCATATTGTTACCATCCACCTCAATAATAAGATGGGCGGCCGTATCGTCGGTAATCGGAACAGCGGCGCTTCCTACCAATTCGCTTACGATCTTGAGCGCATCGATCTCCATTAGCTCGAGTGCGCTGGGAGTAAAGCCCGCCCGAAAGATCGCACTGACGGCTTCGCCGGCCTGCTCTAGTTGACGAAAAGGAACCAGCATCAATAACTCTTGCGTAGGAAGCGGAATTAGTTTTAAGACGATCTTGGTAACGATACCAAGCGTACCCTCGCTGCCCACGACCAATTGGGTCAAATTATAACCAGTAACATTCTTGAGCACATTCGATCCCGTCCAAATGATTTCTCCGGTAGGCAACACCATTTCGAGATTGAGAACATAATCTTTGACCACTCCGTATTTGACGGCCTTGGGTCCCCCACTGTTCTCGGCAATATTGCCTCCAATAAAACAGGAACCCCGACTGCTGGGATCGGGAGGATAGAATAACTTTTTTTCTTTGACCGCGAGTTGAAGTACTTCGGTAATGACCCCTGGCTCGGTGGTCACTTGCAAATTGCGTTCATCGATCGAAAGAATATTATTCATGCGCTCGGTGCTTAGCAAGACGCCTCCCAAGTGTGGCAGTGCCCCTCCGCTAAGCCCTGTACCGGCACCCCGCGGCGTTACAGGTATGTAATCTGCATTGCAGATCGTAAGGATAGCACTGATCTCTTGGGCCGTTCTGGGTTTAACGACCACCTCGGGCAAAAAATGCAGATTCTCGGTTTCGTCATGCGCATAATGATCGAGCGTTTCGCTATCGACAAATACATGATCGGCTCCTACAATAGTTCGGAACGAATCGATATGTGAAGCTAACAGGGTACCTTTTTTTGACATGCTTGCAAAAGTAGTTGGGCCTCAAAAATCGGGATAAATCGGCAACTTAAAAAAGGCTAATAGCGAAAAGAAGGACACATCGATTCGCGGCGATTGCCCCTGTATGGATCGGCTAATCCTTGCTTGACCAACGAAAACTCAAAGGCTCCTCGGCGATTATTAACGTTTTTGAGCGAAGAAGCGGTCGCATCGTAGCTAAATTGCAATACCATCTCTTTAAACCCAAGCCCCACCAAGGGTATCAATGATTCGCGATAGCGATAATAGAGCCCTCCCGACAAGGTATATTCTCCATCACCCGAAAGGTTATACTGGGCATTGACCCCGGTTACCCACTCCGAAGCAGCAGCTTGTAAAGAGACATACATATGCGGACTCAAGATCAACATATCACTGAGCTTAAAGCTGGCATTTAGAAACCCATTGTAACGAACCGAAATACGATTATCGACCCCGTTATTGCTATCAAAAAAACTCTCTTGCGGCCTATTCAAATGCATGGCCGAGAAACCGGCATTTAAAAATGTAGAGGTATTGGGAAAATAGGCGTAGTTGAGCCCCACCTGCATATCGAAATAGTTGATGTTATTGGCGGCCAGTATGGGAGTGCCGTTAGATTGATGTATATCGAAGAACTGCCCGTTCCACTGCGAAGGAAATGTAAGCCCACTGGTATTGATGCTCTTATTGGCCCACCCTGCATTAAAACCAAGCCCCAGCAAACTACCATTACCAATCATTTGATGATAGGCCACCGATCCATATACCTTGGTAGAGGTAAGGGCACTAGTGCCGGCCACATCTCTTAGTAACAATCCGCCAATTCCAAGCCAACCGGTCTGCTCGCTATTTTGCAGCAGTTGCATATCTCCAAAAACACTCATGGTCTTGTAAGGAAAGGCGCTCACCGAGGCCCACTGGTTACGATAATTGACCCCCACACGATAATCGCCATCGGGAATAAATCCGGTATGCGCCGGGTTGATCAGCAATGGAGTCTGCATGAACTGAGAAAAATGCAGGTCTTGTGCCGATAACACCGATGCAAAGTCGGTGACTGCGATTAAAAAAGAAACTATGATCGTATATCGTTTCAACATGTCGCTTTGCTCGTTCTTTTATCTAATCAACGTAATATCGCCTTTTCTACTCACCTTGCTGCCATCGAAAAATTCGACCGCCAAGGTATACATATATACGTCCATGGGCTGAACCACTCCCTGATAAGTGCCGTTCCATCCTTGTTCTTGATCAGCCGTCTCAAATACTTTTTGACCCCAACGATTCCAGATCTCCCACTTTAATTTACTAATACCAAATCCTTTTACCTTAAGTACGGCATTTATATCTCCGCTAAGGGGCGTAAAGGCAGTGGGAAGATCGACGGCGGGAATAACATTCGCTTGTACGTTTCTGCAAATTGTACGCGGACAATCCAGCGAATTGTAGGCGGTTAGACAAGCAGCGAAAGTTCCACTCGACCGGTATTGATGCGTAACGGGCGCACGCGAAGTGGTCAACAAACTATCTCCATCCCCAAATACCCATTTAAATCGGACCGCATCGGCCGATGCCAGATTGGTAAACGTGTGGGGCGTATTAGGCTGTACCGCAACAGGTGTAAAACTAAAATTGGTCAAGGGCGCGTCGAGCACCTGAATAACAAAGCGAACCGTATCGCTTAGGTTACAAGTATTAGAATTGCTGGCAATTAGTGTAACGGTGTAGGTGCCGGGCGTTGTATACGTGTAAGCAGGAGCAGCAGCCGTAGAGGTATTGCCATCCCCAAAATTCCATAGATAAGTTTGGGCTGCTAGCGATGTATTGGTAAATACCGGCTGATAGGGGATGCATCCGCGGGCCGCTGTAGTAAACCCGGCTTTTACATTCTCGGCAACACTCAGTGGAATAACCAGCAAATCGGGCGCATTGCAATAAGTGGTATCCTGCAAAAAGAGACGTACGTTATAGGTACCCGGACCCGCAAAAGCATGATTGACCGGACCAGGCCCCGCTACGACCGATGGAGTACCATCGCCAAAATTCCACACAAAAGAGGTAGGCTTAAAGGGGTAACCCGGTAACGTGCTCGACAAATTATCGAAACGATAATTAAAGGCCGTACAAGGGGGCAACTTTACAGGAGTAAAATCAAGGTCGGCCTCAATGTTTCCGACCCTAATGCGGATGTACGACGTATCCCTTCCATTGCAGGTAGTAAGATCGACCGCAATAAGTCGAACCGTATAGGTGCCCACCGCCGTGTACTGATGAGAATTGCTGGCCGTGGTGGTGGTTTCGTCGGGCGACCCGTCGCCAAAATTCCAGATATATGTTTGCGCATTACCCACCGTATCGGTAAAGGCTACGGTCAGGGGTACGCAACCCAATGTATCGCCTGCCACATTGTTGATGCTCGAGCGTATGGCGCTTTGCACACCCGATAAATTCATAGCAATCTTTACCATCGTGATACTACACCCGGCTCCACTGGAATTGTTCGAAGTAGACCAAGATCCGGCCGTTACCGGAAAATTAGGTCGGGGTGCAGTGCCTACGCTACAGTTACCGCAAATGGCCTGATAGATGGTTCCTCGACTATCGAAGCGGCTAGTACCACCATCCACATGATCATTACCGCCATTCTGTGCATTATCTTCTCCAAAAAAACTGGCGAACAGTGGCGTGTTTCCGGCTGCATCCTTTCGAAGTACGATAAAATAAAAATCCTTGCCATCGGTCGATGATTTAAAGGCATCGGGAGTCGTTGGAAGACCGGCCGTACCCGCACTGGTAAACCCAGATCCAAAGCCGGTACCTCCCCAGCCCGACATATACACGTTCTCGCAACGATCTACTAAGAAAGCGATGGGCGAGATATTAGGGACCGAGGCACCCGAGCCGAATGCGGTAGAATACACAAAGGCCGAAAGATCGGGTTGCAACTTGGCAATAAATTGTTTACCGGTCGGATTATTAAATGCCGCATTAAAGATGGGCCAGTTACCGGTGGTTTGCCCCATTACGTACGGAAACCCATTGATGTCGAATTGTACGCCAAAGACTTGGTCTATTCCTGCTGTTCCTATGTAGCTGGTTCGAAGTCGTTGCGAACCATCTGCACTTACGATAGCCACATATCCGTCGATGGTACCGCCTAAGGAGGGGCCCACTACGGTACCTGCTTGTGAGGCAGGGATCAAATTAGCGCTCTCGGTACCACCGGCCACATAAATAGCTCCGGTAGAGGGATGAACGGCGAGCACATATCCGGCATCGTTACCGCTGCCACCCAGAAAACTGGCAAAGATCAAATTATTTAGATCGGAAGATAATTTTAGCAAGACCGCATCTTGTAGCCCTCCCCCAAAATTGGGTTGAAAAGCGCCGCTCGTTGTCGGAAAGCGACCGGTTCCGGTAGCGGAAGACTGTGAATGCGAAGTAACCAATACATTCCCCTGTGCATCGAGAATAATTTCTCCTCTGCCATCATCCCCATAATTACGCTGCAACGAATTAAGAGCCCGCGCTGTTGCAATATTAACGGCATCGGCACCACTGCCGCCAATCTTGCGAGACCCCATCAATGTCGTACCGGTAGCATTGATCTTCGATACCACTATGTCGAATCCGTCGCCTGCGAGCGTGCCATTAGAGATAACCGGATACCCATTGGCCCCATTCGGAGAATTGGTACGCCCCGTTACATATAGATTTTGTTGTGCGTCGACCACCAAGCTATGGGGTTGCTCTTCGCCGGCTCCGCCCAGATAAGTGGCCCAAATACGTCTTATGCCATCGGCACTAAGCCGAATTAATCCGATATCCATATTTCCCCCTCGGTAGCCAGCCTGAAATGCACCCGGACTTACCGGAAAGCTTCCACCCTCATTGAACACGATCCCACCGGCATACATACTGCCATCCGGACCATAGGTAGCCGTAAACCCCCAATTATCAGAGGTGCTTCCAGAAAAAGAACAGAACACGAACGAAGGATCGATAACCAGTGTGGCAGCAGGATCATAGGCGCTCACATCGAAGCGCAGTATGTTTTCTTTTAGCTGGTAGCGGCAGCTCACTTCTTTTCTGCCTTGCTGTGCGGGTTGATAGGTAAAGGGAGTTGATTCGCGAAACGAACCGACAGAAGTACTTACTACCAGCTCCCGATTTTTTATAGACAACCCGTCGACTCCTTCGTAGCGAAGCGCAATAACAGAAGGATCGCCACCGGGTTTAACGACCAGATCATACTTAAGGGTACCGGCGTCACTATAATAACGCAGATCTATATTTGGATAGATGTCGCTAACGGTCACTACCTGGTACATCGAACAGGCAGACGCCCAGCGGGAGGGATCGTTGCCTAGAAAATAATTTTCGTACGAAGCAACCTGGCTTTCTCCTTTCAGCGCCGGCAAGGTTTGGACAATTTTTTTATTCGCATCGACAAAATCTACATTCCAGGCATGGGAGCGAATATGAAATCCGGTCGTATCTCCCTGCTTTACCTTTTGCATTTTTGCTACGTCTTCGGGATGTTGCTGCAAAACGGTAAACCCCTTTTCGCGAATAAAGAAATAGCCGTTGTTAACCTGTCCCCGGTATTTGACTTGCGCATTCCATTGCCCCTTGTTCTCTACGAACTCAATGGCACCTTGTGCCGTCAGTAATAACGACGTGCAAAATAATCCTGCTAAAATGAAGATTTTTTTCAACCGGCCAATTTCGATTAAGGTAACAAAATTCCCTCTCGGGGGGTTCGAAAAATCTGTTAAGACTGGGCGGATAACCCCAATTTGACAAGGTCCTGACAAATTGGTTTACTTCTATAACGCCTTTTTGTTCAAGATATTTTGCTCCAAGAGAGGGCCCCCTTTCGAATTTTCATAAACTCTTTAAGGGAGACGTGGCTTGCCTGGTCCAGACCCGGGTCGGCCTCAAGTAATTGAGCTGCCTTTTCTCTGGCTACTTCGAGCAGCGAACGATCGGCTACCAGTGAGGCCAGCTTAAAGGCCAGGGCGCCGCTTTGGCGGGTCCCTTCGATCTCGCCCGGCCCTCGCAGCATCAGGTCCTTCTCAGCGATCTCAAACCCATTACCGGTATGTGTCATAATCCGCATTCGCTCGCGGGCATCGGCGCCCAATTTGGGGCCCGTCATCAAGACACAGTAACTTTTTTCTGTACCCCTTCCGACCCTTCCCCTTAACTGATGCAATTGCGAGAGTCCGAATTTCTCAGCACTCTCTATGACCATCACCGAGGCGTTCGGCACATTGACCCCAACCTCGATGACCGTTGTGGCCACCATAATTTGTGTATCGCCCTCGACAAAGCGTTTCATATTGATCTCTTTTTGCTCTGCCGGCTGCCGTCCGTGCACCATACTGATCCAATAGCGGGGCTCCGGAAAAAAGGCCTTGACCTCTTCGTAACCCTTCATAAGATTTTCGTAATCGAGCTTGGCACTTTCTTCGATCAGCGGATAGATGATATAGATCTGACGACCGAGTTCAATTTCTTGCTTAATAAAATCCATCACCTTAGCCCGATCTTTTTCGAATCGATGCACCGTCTTGATGGGCTGTCTGCCAGGTGGCAATTCATCGATGATACTATAGTCCAGATCGCCATAGGCTGTCATGGCCAATGTGCGCGGAATCGGAGTAGCCGTCATCACCAGCATATGCGGAGGAGGCGACGATTTTTTCCAAAGCTGTGCCCGCTGCGCCACGCCAAACCGATGTTGCTCGTCGATGATCACAAGTCCTAATTTTTTGAACGCTACCGTTTCTTCGATGAGTGCATGGGTCCCTATTACCAACGAGAGTGACCCATCGGCTAGTTGAGCTAGCAATTGCTTTCGCTCTTTTGTCTTGATCGAACCGGTCAATAGCCCCACAGATACGCCCACCTTTTCCAAAAGACCCTTTACCGATGCATAATGCTGCTGGCATAAGATCTCGGTGGGTGCCATCAAACAAGTTTGATAGCCGTTGTCGATAGCCAGCAACATCGTGAGTACAGCAACAATGGTCTTTCCACTGCCCACATCGCCTTGCAACAATCGGTTCATCTGTTTTCCTTTGGCCGTGTCGGCCCTAATCTCTTTGATGACCCTTTTTTGAGCACCCGTTAACTCGAACGAAAGATGGTGCTTGTATAATTCATTGAAACGATCTCCCACTTTTTCAAAGACCACCCCTTCTGAAAAACGATGCCGCTGCATGCGCACCAATTGCATGCGCAACTGCGATATAAAAAGTTCCTCGAATTTTAATCGCTGCAAGGCCTGCTGATACAGCTGTGGCGTTTCCGGAAAATGAATCTGCCGAAGGGCCCGGCTGCGCTCCAGCAAGGGTAAGGGCTTTAGTTCATCGAGCGGTAACGGCTCGGGCAGATCACTATCCTTAAGTTGAGCGAGCAAGGTTTGCGTAAGACGGCCAAGCGCTCTTCCGCCCAATCCTTTCGATTTTAATTTTTCGGTGGTAGCATAAACCGGCTCTAGAAATTTTTTTTCGAGCGGCTGCTCCGGCTCTATCTTCTCGATCTCGGGATGCACCAGCTGCGGACGGCCATTAAAAAAACTAATACGCCCATAGACCAAGTAGGAGTAGCCCGGTTGTAGTAATTTTTGTACCCAGTTGATGCCCTGAAACCAGGCCAACTCGATGGTTCCCGTGCGGTCTTTGAAGGTGACCAATAATCGCTTTCCGGCGCGTTGCCCTACCACCTCGCTGCTCACCAAGGTGCCCGCCAATTGCACAAAGTCCATGTCGGGCAGTAACGAATCGATGGTGTTAATACGGGTACGGTCAATGTGTCGAAACGGGTAATACTCGAGCAGATCGCCAAATGTAAAAATGCCCAGCTCTTTCTTTAACAGCTCGGCACGAAGGGGCCCTACCCCTTTTAGGTACTCGATGGGTTGTTGGAGCTTTTGTTCAGACGAGAAAGACATAACGCATTCCTATTTAGGTAGATGAGTTATCAGGATACACCTTAGCGCTAGAGACAATAAGTGCCGCTTCGAAGGCTAACAATAATCGCAGAAGTACGCCTCTGCCACTAAATCGCTGCCAACAATAATAAAAAATTAAACGTTGCTCTTGCATTGAATCAATAAGTCGTAGGGTAATGCTTTGCTGGATCTTTGCCGACAACAGACGGGTTAGCCACCGTAGCAGGGG
This sequence comes from Sphingomonadales bacterium, assembly GCA_016872155.1. Classification (GTDB taxonomy): domain Bacteria; phylum Bacteroidota; class Bacteroidia; order Chitinophagales; family Chitinophagaceae; genus JJ008. The sequence continues at coordinate 939 of VHBB01000004.1, read as the reverse complement.
TGGGGTCAAAAAATATACAGCCAGACTAAAAATTATAACTCGTACCAGCGTGGTCATCAATAACGAATAGGGTAAGACAAATAGGCTCATTACAAGCGCAATAAAAATAAAAATTAGCCAACCCCGAAACCGAGCATTCCGCGGAGATGCCGCTTTTGCCAGCAGGCCTTGTTTTTCTTGCTGATAGGCGAGTATGAGCGATTCCTTTTTCATCTTAATTCGATCTGGCCAACGTCCAAACCAATAGCCGATCATTAATCCAACCACAAAATAAAGTAACAGGTAGGCCATTACGATTCCCCGAAGGCTTAACGGCAAAAAACCAAACTGCTTATGCAGATCACTTACCCAATTCGATACTGATATCCAGAAATCAGCTCCAAAAAACAAATAAAGTACCAATACTTTCTGTAATGCAGTTTCGACTAACGCCAATACAGAAAATATGATCGCGGCCAAACGAAAAGAAGGTATCCATCCAAATATAAGGTAAGCAACCCCTCCTTGAAACAACATAGCCACATAGGCTGTAAGCGGTGACTGAGGGCTTAAGATCAGCTTCACGGCCATTACCGCAAGCGTGGCTTTGAGCAGATCGACCGAAAAGGCCTGCACGGGTCTTTTATCTTGATACCTACCTGTCACGGCAGCGATCGTGGTTAAGCAAGCTGCTGCCGCACCAGCAAGAACAATACCCCGCAGGGGCACTTGTAGAGCATGGAGAATACCCCCCATAAAAGATTCCACAAAGGCCCAAAATGCTACCAATCCCCATATGGTTGGGTTTAGTTGAGTAACATACTTTTTTTCTGCAGAATGATTCATTACTTCCCGATACAAAAATTATAAGTTCACTGAATATCAGTATGTTACAAAGATTGGGATACAAATAGGCAACAAAATTATCAAAACTAAGATCAAACAAAGATGAAAATATTA
>VHBB01000003.1 GCA_016872155.1 Sphingomonadales bacterium | reverse complement strand
ACGATCGCAGAAAAACTTCCCGTTGGCTTAAATGTGCTCGCTGTGGATTCAGCAAACATCCATGCCCTAGCCGGAGTTGTCGTTGAACCGCCACTCAGTAACCGAAATGGCTCACCGAGATAGGATTCTAATAGCTAATTGATTGTCAGGGGCGGGCGACCAGGCCAGGCAAGTAATGCAAGAGTTATTGGGCCGATCGTGAGGAGTAAATGTAAACTGATCCCCGTCTCTTAGCTCTTGATCGATTTGACAGATATTACCGATCGTAAACACATTTTCGTAAGAAAAGCCGGTAGTAGGATCGGTCCAGCGCGTAGTGAAAGAACCGGTGGGTAACAAGCTTAGGTCTCCCTCCACGATCTGAATAACCGTTCGACCGCAAATACCTTTTAGTGCAACCTTGCCGGTATAGATCACGCTTTGCTCCTCTTTGCTACATTGAAAGCCAAAGAGGGTAAAAAGTGGATAGAGAAGTAACCAGTAAGCTTGTTTTTTCATAAACTTTCTTTCTTCAAAGCTAAACAATTATTTGATTCTAATGGCCTTGACCACAGTAGTTGCTATTTTTCCTCGTCGTTTGTAAATGACACTCACTTTTTTGGTCGCATGGGCCAGTTCTGTCTTAAAAGCATCGAGTTTGCTTCCAACGGTTTTGTTGATAGCGACAATCTCGTCTCCTACCTCTAGCCCGGCTTCTTGGGCAGGAGAGCCTGATGCTACAAAGCCAATGGTGATAAGCCCATCGATCAGATAAAGCTCCATGCCGAGATAAGCATAATCGAATTCGTCATAAAATAACTTATTGGGGCGAAGATGCATCTCGCCGGCCGGATAGTTGATCACGATATTGAATCGTCGCAGCAGATCGTTGCCGATGAGGCCGGCCCAGTGGGGATAATTGGTAACGTTATTGCTGTCTTCGAAAATGGTTACAGGAATTTTCTTAAAGCGATAGGGGCCTATACGAAGGCTTCGCAGTAGCGTAAGTCGTAGTTCAATTTGCCCCCCGATTCCTTCGCCCGACGTAATCCAGCTTTTGCGCGTAGGGTCTAACACGCCGGCTTCTTTGGCAAAGCGCTCAGAAAAAAGAAGGTTAAGGCCGGCGCCAATGTCGATCAACATCGGATAACTTTTGCTTTGCACTTCTTGCAGTAAGAAGGGGTGGGCGGGAAGTCGATTAATTTGTGGACGCAGCAACAGCCCTTTTTTAGGATAGCTAAAGGGAGCGGGGCTGTACCATTCCATTACCTGCTTCTCGTAGTCGATGCTCACAATGTAGCGACTTAGCATGGCATATCCGATTACCCCATCAATACGTACCCCATAAATGGAAGTAAGCACGCTGTAATCGTTTATGTAAAAATGAAGCGAGTCAGTGCGAAGCGAACCAATGGTCAGCGTTTGATCGCGCAACTGGGGTACCTCGCGAACACCCGCAATACCTCTAATAAGTAGCCCGTCGTAGGAGGGGCGCAGGCCCAAGTATCGGGCGGTACTGGAATCAAGTGAAATACCACTGCTGCCGGTATCAAATATAAACTGCAGGGTGTCGTTAAAAGGAGCAAGTTTGGCTTGAATAATCACGACTCCTCCCGTAACCTGTAAAAACGGAATACGGGTTAGCGCCGCTCCTGAATGGGTTTTTGTGGAAGCATAAGTGGGGGCTATAAAAAAACTAAGAAGTAGCAGCAGTAGTGACACTGTATATTTTTGGTAGCCAGCCCTTTTCATACCCTAAATTTACGGAGTTGCGGTGGTTAAGTTCTATTCGGATAGCAACTTCAATTTTTGCCAAAAAAGGTACAGTCGTAAATCAAGGCTATCTTTACCCTTCGTTACGATTTTGATCAACGATAATTAGTTAATCAGGCATGCAGTTGAAGATCTTGCTCATTCACTGTTCGTATCGCTACTACGGGGGCGAAGACAGTGTTTTTTTTCAAGAAAGAGAAGGGCTTATTGCTCAACTACCTGAAAATTCCGTTTTTGAGTATCATGTTCGTACCCCGGCTATAGCCCCGTGGCGGTTGGTTTTGCAACTGCTTTTCCCTTTTCGGCATACGCGCCGTATAAAAAAGCTAATTCGCGACCATAACATTAACCTGGTGCATGTACACAATTTTTTTCCACTCCTGACCCTTTCTGTTTTTAAGGCTGCTCGCCAGCCCGGGGTTGTGGTGGTACATACACTTCATAACTACCGGTGGTGGTGCACGGGGGCAGAGCTTTATCGAAAAGAGCATGGAATCTGTGAGTTATGTGTTTCGTCCGGTCACTCTTTACACGCTATTCGACATGGTTGTTACAGAAATTCGCGTGTACAGTCTTTACTTTCTTTGTGGGTACTATCAAGAGTCAAGCAAAGAGTGTTTGCCGGCTATGTCGACTACTTTATTGCGCTGACCTCTTTTCAAAAGAACTGGGTGGAGGCTCGGGGTGTTTCGGCGCAGCAGTTGGTCGTTAAGCCCAATGGAGTAGCTGCCATTTCGCACTGTGCGCCATCCGATAAAATAGGATTCGTGTATGTAGGAAGACTCGAATCATCAAAGGGCATAGAGCAGGTGCTTCGTTGTTGGGTCGAGCAAGGTATTAAAGAGCCACTCACCGTAATTGGCAACGGCTCGTTAGAGTCAACGCTAAAAAAGCAGTATAGCCATTACCCACAATTAATTTTTAAAGGAGCATGCTCGCCTCAAGAGACTCTTTCTTTAATTGATCGGGCTCGCTACCTGATTCATCCTTCTTTATGGTACGAAACCTTTGGGCTTACGATCGTAGAGGCGCTGCAACTGGGTGTGCCTGTGATCGGCTTTGCTATTGGCACTCGTGTTGAGTTGATCAACGATGGGGTAACCGGATTTTTATGCCAGCCCGAAACCCTTGGCGAGACTCTGTTAAAAGCGATCTCCTATCAGCCCTATGCCGAACTCTCTACGAATGCCCGACAGGCCGGACTTCAGTTTTCTGCTGAAAAACTGCTACTGGAGCAACTGCAACTGTACCGGCAGTGGGTCAGCGAGAAAAAAGGGCAGCCGTTGTAGGGTTACTGTCTCTCTATGGTAAGGGTGTCAATGACCGTTATCAAGCAAACGATGATTTTTGTGATTACCTTTAGGTATGTCTATTAAAAACTACCAGCAATCGTTTGAGCGATTGGTCTCTATTATGGAAGAGCTTCGCGAAAAATGTCCATGGGATCAAAAGCAAACCATCGAGTCGCTTCGTTCATTGACCATCGAGGAGACGTTCGAGTTGGCCGACAGTATTACCGAGCAGAATTATGCAGCTATTAAAGAAGAGTTGGGCGATCTGCTGTTGCATATTGTTTTTTATGCCAAGATCGGAGCGGAGCAAAGGCAGTTCGAACTCAACGACGTTATAGAGAGTATCTGTAATAAGCTGGTGCATCGTCATCCCCATATTTATGGAAATGTGGTGGTCAATAGCGAGGAAGAAGTGAAAAGAAATTGGGAACAATTGAAATTAAAAGAGGGAAAGACCTCGGTCTTGCAAGGGGTGCCTCGATCATTGCCGGCCACTATTAAGGCGCTCCGTTTACAAGAAAAGGCAAAGCAAGTGGGCTTTGAGTGGGATCATCGAGAGCAGGTCTGGGATAAAGTGCAAGAAGAAATGCTGGAGTTAAAGGAGGCCATCACCCAGGCAGAGCAGGAGGGGCATCAAGAAAAAATAGAAGAGGAGTTCGGCGACCTGGTCTTTTCACTCATCAACTATGCCCGTTTTTTAAAGATCGATCCTGAAACCGCGCTGGAGCGAACCAATAAAAAATTCATTCACCGCTTTACCTTGTTAGAAAAAGAAGCGGCTTTGGCTGGTCGTATGCTCGCTGAAATGACCTTGGCCGAGATGGATGCGATCTGGAACCAAATCAAGCAAAGATCCGCCTCTTGATCTAGGTAAAAGGCCTACCTTCGCGGTGCCGAAAACCAGGGGTACCGCTCCATGAAGAATATCAGAAATTTTTGCATCATTGCTCATATTGACCACGGTAAGTCAACCCTGGCAGATCGTCTGTTGCAAGCCACCAATACCATTAGTGAGCGAGACATGATGGACCAGGTACTCGACGATATGGACCTGGAGCGCGAAAAGGGGATCACGATCAAGAGTCATGCCATACAGATCAATTATCGCCACCAAAACGGGCAGGAATATATCTTGAATTTGATCGACACACCGGGGCACGTCGACTTTAGCTACGAGGTAAGCCGAGCGCTGGCCGCCTGCGAGGGCTGTCTTCTTTTAGTAGATGCCACTCAAGGTATTCAAGCCCAGACAATCAGCAACTTATACCTGGCTATTGAAAATAATTTAGAGATTATTCCTGTCATTAATAAGATCGATATGGACGGGGCCATGATCGAAGAGGTCGAGGACCAGATCGTCGATCTGATCGGTTGCAAGCGCGAAGATATCTTGCATGCCAGCGGCAGAACCGGGCTGGGGGTAGACAAGGTTTTAGAGGCGATTGTGCAGCGTATTCCTGCTCCGACCGGCAATCCACATGCTCCGTTACAGGCGCTCATCTTCGACTCGGTTTTCAATTCGTTTCGTGGCATTATTGTGTATTACCGTATTATAAATGGGAGCATCAAAAAAGGCGATAAGGTCAAGTTCGTTTCTACCGGCCAAGAATACGGGGCCGACGAGGTCGGTATTCTCAAGTTAAAGATGACCGAGAAAGGTCAGGTGTCTACAGGTGATGTAGGGTATATTATAACCGGTATCAAAAATGCCAAAGAAGTAAAAGTGGGGGATACCATTACGCTGGCCACCAACCCCAATCCCGAACAGATCAAAGGGTTCGAAGAGGTAAAGCCAATGGTATTTGCCGGCATATTTCCGGTCAACACTGATGAATTCGAAGAGCTCAGAGACTGTATGGATAAATTACAGCTCAATGATGCTTCCCTCACCTTCGAACTCGAGACCTCGCAGGCGCTGGGCTTTGGTTTTCGCTGCGGGTTTTTGGGGATGCTCCATATGGAAATTATTCAGGAGCGCCTAGAAAGGGAGTTTAACCAGACCGTTATTACTACGGTGCCCAACGTTAGTTTCATTGCTACCACTACCAAAGGCGAAATCGTGATCGTCAATAACCCCACCGAGTTTCCCGATCCGGTCAAGACCGATCATATCGATGAGCCCTTTATTAAGGCCCAGATTATTACCAAGCCCGATTACATAGGGAATATCATGACCCTTTGTTTGGGTAAACGTGGTATTTTGATCAATCAAAGCTATCTAACACCCACCCGCGTCGAATTGATCTTTGAGATGCCCCTTACTGAGATCGTTTTTGATTTTTACGATAAGCTCAAATCGCAAACGCGTGGATATGCCTCGTTCGATTATCATCCTATTGGGTACAGAGAGAGCGATATCGTAAAGATGGATATTTTACTCAATGGCGATAAGGTCGATGCCCTTTCTGCCCTTATTCACCGCAGTCGGGCCCAAGAGTTTGGTCGCAAGCTTTGTGAGAAGTTAAAGGAACTACTGCCTCGTCAACAATTTCAGATCGCCATTCAAGCAGCCATTGGAGCCAAAGTGGTGGCTCGAGAAAATATATCGGCTATGCGAAAAGATGTAACCGCCAAATGTTATGGTGGTGACATTAGTCGTAAGCGAAAACTACTCGAAAAGCAAAAAGAGGGTAAAAAGAGAATGCGCCAGATCGGCAATGTAGAAGTTCCGCAAGAGGCCTTTTTAGCCGTGCTTAAATTAGACGAGTAGGTCGCCGTTTATCAGCTACTATCCTTTTCCTTTCGTGGGCCGTTGGGCCGGTAACTTGGCAGGCGGCTTTGGCTTGTCGAACAAAGGTTGCTCCCTCGGAGCCTGTCCGTCTTGCAACTGCAGCGTAAAGACCTTGTTAATGTGGACCCATTTGCCATCGACCCATTTAAATCCTTCTTGATCGCCGTCGGGAATGTAGGTGTACTTGCTGTCGGGATCGTTATTTTCTGAGATCAAGTGATCGATAAGTATCATGTCTAGCTCTGCAATGTAATCCATCAGCACCCGGGCTCCTTTTTTGAATTCTAATGGTACACGATGGCGAGGCGGGGTAGGAACGCTGTCTTTTTCGTAACTAAAAAGAGGACCTCCAAACAAGGGCTCTCCTTTACTGTTGAACTGTAATACCTCCAGCCATTTTATGTTGCTTCTGGCATTGTTGGGATCGAAGCCAAACAGGGTATAATAATTTTTATTTTGGTAGCGAGTTACTATGATATTGTAATAAAGCGCACCGATCCACTGGCTGGCCGTTCGTAGTGAATCTTCGGGATGATCGGTAAACTCCGATACATCTCTTAGCGGGTAAAGCGATAAAGAGCCATTTTCTGTACGGAGCTGTATGGCTCCTTTTTGTCGGCAGTAATAATCATCGAACTGCAGATTCCAGGTAATAATCCGAAAGCTCGAGTCGGGTGCGTAGCGACACGAAATTCCCTTTACCGAATCAAAGGGAAACCAAAAGGAATGGTTGATCCGAAGGGCTCTAACCAGCGTCTTGGTAAAAACACTATCAGCGATCATGCGGTCTTCGGGTAAGCTATCGGTAATCAGGTACTCGGCATATTCTTTAAGGGTATCTTCTTTTGCTAGCAGTTGTTGTTGCGCTGTCGGGCCCAGCCGCTTCGAAAAGATGCGTTGTTGTGCACTCAAAAAAACGGGGCTAGCAAGTAGTAGGCTCCCCAGCAGTGCCGAGTTTGCAAAAACCATCAAAAAAGATCTAGCGGGCATGTGCGTGCGGTTTGTTTAGTTCGGCTACCTCTTCGATTGACTGTATGAGCGATGGCCAACTCAGTTTTATTTTTTGTGCTTTAAGTCCCTTCGAAAAATGGTCTGCCCCCAACTGGTAGAAACGTAAGATCGCTTCTGCTATTGCCCCACTGTTGGGCTCGCAAACCAGACCGGCCTCTTCGTGCGGCACGGCGTCGGCAAGTCCGCCCACGCGGGTAACGATCATGGGTTTTTCAAAGTGATAGGCCAGTGGTGTTACACCACTTTGCGTAGCCTGCTTATAGGGCTGTACGACCACATCGGCTGCGCATAGATAGTAGCGTACATCGGCATCGGCAATAAACTGCGTATGGCAAAGCACGCGCTCGCTCAAGTGCAGCCTTTCTAGTAAAGCTAAATAGGGTTGTGGGTTTTCGTAGTACTCTCCTGCAATCAGCAATTTAATTCCTTGTTGTGCAACGCGCTTATCGGCCATGGCCTGTAGTAACAGATCGAGTCCTTTGTAGGGGCGAATGAATCCAAAGAATAATACGATCTTGTCGGTTGCGCTAAGCCCCAATTTAGTGCGGGCTTGCTCTATGGTAACCGGCTCTCCAAAATGATCGTAAAGCGGGTGGGCTACTTGTCGGTGTGGTTTATAATTTTCAAAGCCACGCAGATCTTGGCTTACCTGTTCGCTCATGGTAATAAAGCTGTGGCACTGGTGCAAGAAGTAACGGGTAAAGAGACGATCACCGGGTCTTTTTTCGTGAGGAATAATATTGTCTGCCAAACAAACAATACGACTAAATTTATTTTTTTTGACAATAGAAAGTATGGTGCCGAGCGAGGGGCCCATAAGGGGTAGCCAAAAGCGCACCACGACCAGATCGGGGCGCAGCGCATTGATTCTTTTGCCAACGCGTAGCCAATTAAGGGGGTTTATAGAGTTAATGGCGCTATGTATTCGAATGCCAATGGGAGCAGCTTCGTTCGAAAATTGCGAGCTGCCTGGAAAAAGAAAGGAGGGATATTGAAGCGAAAAAGACCAGATCTCGCAATCGTGGCCGGCTTGTTGAAAGGCGAGTGCCAAGCGATGATTGAAACTAACGATTCCACCTCCCCGCAGGGGATGTGCAGGCCCTATAATCACGACCCTTGCCATTACAAGCCGATTTGTGTTTCGATCAGGTAGAAATTTCGACCCGGTGCATTGCGGGCGATCAGCTCGGCCAAGTAGCCGGCTAGAAAGAGTTGCATCCCTAAGATTAGAAAGGTCAGTGCAAAAAAGAAAGCAGGTCGGTTCGTAAGCCCAAACTCTCTGTCTGCTAATTTACCGATCACCAAATAAAGCGCCATGACCAGACCGCCCAAAAAGCAGACCGAACCCCAAAGTCCGAAGAAATGCATTGGGCGCTTCGAGAAACGACCCACAAAAGTAATCGACAGTAGATCTAAGAAGCCATTGACAAATCGATCCCAACCAAATTTGGAGTAGCCGTGTTTGCGTGGGCGGTGTTCTACCACCTTTTCTCCGATGCGTTTAAAGCCTGCCCATTTGGCCAGCACGGGAATGTAGCGGTGCATTTCTCCGTACACCTCAATACTTTTTATCACTTGTCTACGGTAGGCTTTAAGACCGCAGTTAAAATCGTGCAGACCAATACCGGATACGCTTCGGGTTACGGCATTAAAGAATTTAGAGGGGATATTCTTGGTAAGGGTGTTATCGTATCGAACTTTTTTCCATCCACTCACCAGATCGAGTTTGTCGTTCAATAGGGTGGCCCGCAGCGCCGGTATCTCTTCGGGGGAGTCTTGCAAGTCGGCATCCATGGTAATAACCACTTCTCCACGCGCATGCGTAAAGCCCACTTGCAATGCGGCCGATTTGCCATAGTTGCGTTGAAACTTTATGCCGGCTATGCAGGGGTTCTCGTTGCGAAGCGACTCGATTACTTGCCAGGAGTCGTCGGTGCTGCCATCGTCGATAAAAATAATCTCGTACACAAACTCGTTTCGCTTCATAACATCGGCGATCCACCGGCTAAGCTCCGGAAGGGACTCCGCTTCGTTAAGCAAGGGTATAACGATAGAAAGGTGCATCAGGGTTTTCTAAGGGTTTGTATAAAGGAGACCATGGCCGTGATAATTGCTCCGTACGTCAAATATCCGAAAATAGCGCGGGAAACCACCATGGTAGAAAAGCCCTCACGAAATAAATTAACGTCTCTTTCTATTTCGTCGGGGGTCCTGTTATTGGCCTTTTGCAACGAATCGTTGAGCTGGTTCGCTGCCTGATCGGCCGTTTCGGGATGAAGGGCGTTAAAGAAGTATGTAAAAAGAACCATCACCAATGTAATTACAATAAAGCAACGAAAGCCGATAGAGAAATTTCCACCGAATCCCTTCGATGGCGACCCCTGCAGCAGCAAGCTAGCCACCAGTCCGGCTGCATAGAATCCATAAGCAACCAGTTGTGCGGTGGTCGCATCTGGTATCGTTTGATAGTAACCGGCCAGCAGTGCTGCGATCATCAAACCGGCGCTCATTAATCCAATAAGGGCAGGATGAACTTTCATCTCAGGCAAGTGTGAGTACATTTTTGTTGAAGATGCCTACCACTTTTCCTTGCAACGTTTTTCCAATAAAAGGGGAGTTCTGAGAGCGGGAGCGAAGGCTATTAGTGGTAACGGTCCAGCGGGCTGCCGGATCAAAAAAGGTCAGACAAGCGCAATGCCCTTTGGCAACAGTGGCAGCAGGCAAGCCAAAGATCTTTCTGGGATTGATCGCCATCAGCGAGACGATCTGATCGACCGAAAGATCATCGATGCTGGTGCGCAACGCGGCAAAGGCGGTCTCTAGCCCGATCATGCCATGCTGGGCGTATTCGAACTCAACGACCTTGCTGTCTTTTTCGTGCGGGAGGTGATGGGTGGCCAGGCAATCGATAACACCTTCGCGAACGGCTTTTCGCAGTGCATCGCGATCGCTTTTGGTTCTAAGCGGAGGATTCACCTTAAGGTTCGTATCGTAGTCGTTGAGATCTTCTTCGCAAAAGAAAAGGTGATAAGGAGTAACCGAGCAAGAGACATTGTTCTTCTCTTTTTTGGCTACCGAAAGTTGCGCCACCGATGCCGCTGTAGAAAGGGCGGTCAAATGAAGCTTTGATTCTGCATACTTATTGAGTGCAATATCGCGACTAACGATGAGCTCTTCGGCAATGGCAGGTTTGCCCGGAAGTCCCAGTTGCGTAGAGAGAATGCCCTCGTTGATCAGGCCTTGCGGATTGACAGTTTTATCGTCGGGTACTTGTATCAATACGCCGTCAATAGCCTTAATATATTGAAGGGCTTTGATCAATAAACCGGCCGATTGTATGCAATGGAGGCCATCCGAAAAGGCAAGGGCACCGTTGCTTTTCATATCGTACATCTCGGCTAGCTCTTTTCCTTCGGTGTTGCGCGTGACCGCTCCGATCGGATGAACATTGACCGCGAGTGTACGTGCTTTATGTAAAATATATTCTACCGATGCCTTATTGTGTAGCACCGGAGCCGTGTTGGGCATGATCATTACATCGGTAAATCCGCCAGCGGCAGCGGCAGCCGCCCCAGTTTCTAGTGTTTCTTTATGCTCGTATCCCGGATCGGCAAAATGAGCAAAGCAATCGACCCAACCGGGTGATACATGAAGTCCGGGCATATCAATTTCTTGATCGGCTTTACCGGAGATCTTTTTAGAAAGGGTGGTCAGGATGCCATTTTCGATAAGAAGGTCAGCGACTTGACCATGATGGGGAGAGGCAGGGTCAACGATCCTGGCTTGCTTAATGAGGAGCTTCATTAAGGAACGAAGATAATGCATTGCACTCGGTTTAAAAAAATAGGCAAAATAGCCTACCTTTGCCCTCCCCGCGAAGCTTGCTTCGCTTGTTCGGGACGTAGCGCAGCCCGGTAGCGCACTTGCATGGGGTGCAAGGGGTCGCTAGTTCGAATCTAGTCGTCCCGACCAACCAACTAGGCCCTGACATTTGTCGGGGCTTTTTGTTAATTTACCAACCATGAGAGTCTTTTTACTTTTTCTGCTGTTATCGCTGGAGGCGTGGGTGCCGCTAAAGGCACAGCAACAACAGTCCATCTTACTAGATACGATGCTGAACATGGACCCAGCCTATGGAGCGCTACTGCTCAACGCAATGGAATATCACCAGGCCTTGGTTAAGCGGGATGTAGCGGTTATCAAAAATCGCACTTCTAAACAGCTACGTTATGGTCACAGTAATGGCTGGGTCGAGAGCCAAAAACAGCAGCTTAAAAATCTAGAGACCGGCTATCTGGTCTATCATAGTTTTAAAGAAGATAGCATGAGTATTTATTTGCCTTCCAAGCCACCTGAATTTACCTTAAACGGGCAACTAACTCAATTTGGTCCCCGCTTTGATAATCGCGCTACTTTGCTATTTAAGGCCACCATCGATGTGAGTAAAGAGGGTAAGCGAAACACGTATCGGCTATCAGTAGCAGAAGTGTGGGAAAAGAAATCGAAAAAAATAGAGGGTTGGCATCTTACGGGTCGTAAGGCGCATCTCATGGGTTCTCTTCCCCCAAAGCATTAAACTCCCTTCTCTTTTTTTGGTCTTAGTCATTCAATCGATTTCTTGAGCCATGAAACTAAGCAAGACCATGAAACTCCTTCTGTGGGGTGCTAATATCTGGTATTTTGGAGAAGGAATGCTGGGGCCGTTGTATGCGATTTTTTCAGAAAAGATCGGAGGCGATGTGCTCGATCTTACCTGGGCTTGGTCGGCGTATCTGATCTGCACAGGGTTTTGTTACATACTGATCGGCAAGCTATTTAATCGTAGAGGATACAAGGTGCAAATGATGGTGTTGGGATATACGCTCAATGCGCTACTCACGTTTGGCTATTTATGGGTCTCTTCGCCGCTGCAATTATTTTGGATACAGGTTGGGCTGGGGGTAGCAGAGGCCATTGGCACCCCGCTATGGGATTCTCTATATGCCTCGAGCTTGCACCGTGAGCACCAGACCTATGCCTGGGGGTTGTCTACGGGGCAATCGCAGATCGTATCGGGTCTGGCCTTTGCGCTAGGGGGTGTACTTACTTACTATTATTCTTTTGATCTGTTGTTTATTGCCATGGGGTGTATTCAATTGCTGGCAGCTGTGGTCACCGCTCAGTTATTGAGAAACAATTCCGCCAGCGGCCCGCAGTAGTCGGTCGTTGATGGCGCGGCCAATACCCTGGTCTGGAAAGCGCTCGCAAATAATTTGACGATACGATTGCACATCGAGTTCATGAAGCAGCTGGTACAGCCGGGCCGCCGCCTCGTTTAGGTCTCCCTTCTCGCTTAATAGATATTGATGTTCTTGAGGCAGTAATGGATTTTTTTTGCAAAAGAGTAAAAAGGCTTTTCCATCACTGTCTTCTTTGTACTTTTCTATGTTCTCACAAAAAAACGTTGGCGTCTTAGGAGAATAATGTTTTAGGGTCATTCCCGGAGCTGCTTGCGCCTGATTATCTATTGCCATCGCAGTCAATTCTTTTGTGTTTCCGCATCGGTCTATCACGTTACCTACTACCTCTCGAATTTGCTCGGTCGTAATTATTCCCTGCCTATAAATAGCCACCTGTCCTTTTTCTATGCCAACGACAGTTGACTCCAACCCTTGCTGGCAAGGGCCTCCATCCAAAATAAGGGGTATCTGTAGTGCAAAATAGTCCTGCACATGCTTTGCGGTGGTAGGGCTAATGGCATTATAGGGGTTGGCACTGGGAGCCACCAGTGGAAAGGGAAGGCTTTGCAAAAGTTCGAGCGTTAGTGGATGATTGGGCATTCGTATACCGACCCTTGTGCCACCCGCGGTAATGGAGTCGGGAACTTGCGCTGATTTTTCGACCAAAATAGTAAGTGGCCCAGGCCAAAAGCGATCGATAAGCCGCTGTAGGGGTGCAGGAACCTCGGAGCAGAGCAGGGATAAATCTTCTTTTCTTCCAATATGTACGATCAGCGGGTTGGTTCGGGGGCGACCCTTTATCGCATAAATTTTAGCGATGGCTTTTTCGCTATAGAGATTAGCGGCCAGCCCATAGACGGTCTCGGTGGGAATGCAGACCACCTCATGGTTGCTCAGTAGTTCAATGGCCAGTGCTAATTGCGAAGAAGACATGTGGCAAATTTCCGGATAATTTGCGACCTATCGAATTGTTAAATTTCGGCCAATGGGGGGTAGGGCCGTACAAGAAGAGGGTGTCCTTATTATCTTTAACTATCAAAACCTATACAACATGAATAAGATCATCTTTGCCGCTCTGGGGCTTACCTTTTTATTGGGCACCCGTGCACAAGCACAGTTCGAGTACAAGATCGTTACCTCTGTAGAATCGATCGTTCCGATGGGATTGGGTCGCTCTCGCGTCATTGAGAACAACGGGCAGATCAATGCCGATGAATTGACCACTGAGCGTAATAGTGGTAACGACTCTCAGCAAGGAAGTGTTAAGCGTCGCGATGTTAAGATCGATGAGCTAAGCGAAACCAAATTGCTCAATTTTTACAGTATGACCGGCATCAACTTTCAAAATATCGCCTCTAACGATGCGGTTCTTACTTCTAAGATCAATAACCTGGTGAAACAAGGATGGGAGCTGGCCTACGTAACCTCTGCTGTAGAGAGTGATGCAGGCAAAGCGGATGGAGTGGGTATATTTATTACCCGTTTTATCTTTAAAAGAAAGACGTCGAATTAAGGGTTGGTGTTTTGTGGAATTTGTTCCGACGGTCGGCCTCTGCAAAGGGGCCGACTTTTTTATAGGTAGCGTCGGGTCAAAAGCTGATGCATCAATTGCATATGGGGGATAGCTAAGATGGAGAGTCCTATAAAAAAGATCAGGAGCTGATTGTCGTAATTAAAGAAAGAGCTGATTAGCCAGTATAAAAGGCCCATAATTACCAGGGCTAGCAATGCGAAAGAAACGGTTTGTGCATTGATCAATTTACCGATCTGAGACCAGCCCGTAGCATTCGTATTTTTTTGGATGGTGGCAATAGAGAGCAAGGAATGCCATATGCCAAAGTAGTAGGTGAAACCTGCCAAGAAAGGAAGTAGAAAGATGAGCAACTGAGGTATGCTCAATATAAGCAGTGAGGCTAGCTGGCTTCTGTCGATGCTCTTTTCTTGTAGTAAGATCAAAAGACTAATCCCCATTAAAAGAAAGTAGGCAATCAGGTAGTTTTCTTTAAGCCATTGAAGGGCGCCGTATTGCGATACCTGCTTGTTTATATCGGGTATTAGCGTAATTAGTTCGCTGTAATTCGCAAAGAGAAGGGCGGTAAGGGTCGCCAATCCATAGCATACGATCGAGAAATGCTTGAGAAAAGGGTGTGGATTAAACTCCTGTAGGTCCGTCTCGCCAAAGTGATAGGCAGATAGTACTACAAAGATGCTCGCTGCGGCCAGCGGCCAAAACCATAGCAACAAAAATGCCAGCGATTGAGAGACATAAAAGAACAAGAACGTGCTTAGCTTGGCCTTGTTTTTTCCTTCTCCGGCCACCAGAAAATCCAAAGCGCCGTGGGGCAGACCTACCGTTACAATCACCAATAAGAAGAAGATCCATTGCCAGGAGTGCGGTATTGGACTAAACCAAAAGATAAGCCCCATGACCAGACCGGCAAGGGTCAGCCAGCTTTGCTGTTTAAGGATGGGTGTCATGAAAATAAAAAAGGGGGCTGCCTATCAATAAACAGCCCCCTTTTGAAAGAGTCGAAATTAGTTAGAAGAGCGGCTGAGGTTATAAATAACCAGACCGAAACCGATCTTGTTTACGGCATCACCAATGTTATAGATGATGTCCATGTCGAGACCCAGGTTGGCGAAACCAGCATACCACTGACCAGCAGCAGTACCGGCAAGGTATCCAACAGGGTAAATGGCCCAACCTACCAATACGAACCATCCCAACAGAGAGTTGGCTTTGGCAACGGCAGGTCCGGCGCTGGCGGCTAATTTCTTTACATCACCCATCCATACCAGATAGACAATGTAGAAATAAGCGATGGCACTAACGGTACCCCAAAGGGTAGCATTGTTGTTGTCAGCGCCTGCAGCTACCTCACCCCAATATCCGGTCACCAGCATCACTACAGAAGCTAGGATCAGATTCCACAGCAAGCCAATTTTGGCTCCTGCTTTTTTGGTAATCAGGTAAAACTCTACACACATCAGGGGTACAGTCAGCAACCAGTCTACATAACGGAAGAAGGTAGGAGACTGTCCGGTTGCAATGGTGTAGTCGCGCATGTAATAATAATGCACGGCTGCAATGAAGGTGATGAGTCCGGAAACCAGCACAGAAGTTTTCCATGCTTTTTCGGTGTTACCGACCTCAAAGAAGAAGAATACAGAGGCAGCCATCATGGCCATACAGCCAATGAAAAACGTAAACGCTCTGTAATCACCCGGATTAATCTGAGTGATGTCCAAAAGAAAGGTCATAGCTCGTTGATTTAAGTTAAAAAATGTTGTTAAACGGCAAGCGTTGTAAAGCTAAACATAAAAATTTTTATAAAGTTCAAAAAGCTTCAGAAATGATTCTAAAGTTTTAAACATTGAAAATCAGTGCAAAACATATATTCTATATATTGATAATCAGATATTTGGAAGTAAATACCTACAAAGAATCGCCCGGGTTATGCACATTTGAGACGCTAAAGGCCCTTTTAGGGTCAACTTTTCACTAGCTTTTTAACGACCCTTTCTTGCTAAAAATATGTGGTATTTTGAGCCCCATGAGTCAATTGCAACAGATTAGTGCCCAAAAGATCTTTACCGGAGAGGGATGGTTGTTAAACGCAGAACTCCTGCTGCAAAGCGGAAAGATCGTAGATATCAAATTGACTTCTTCAACTCCTCAATACGAGATGGTGGTTCCCTCTTTTATCGATCTGCAGATCTATGGGGCTTTTGGCCAATTGCTTTCGGTCTATCCCAATGTGGAAAGTTTGTCGCTGCTCTACAAGTATTGCATGCAAGCGGGCACTTCTCATTTTTTACCAACCATTGCTACGAATACTTCGCAGGTGATGAGTGCCGCCATTCAAGCCGTTCGGGATTATTGGAAGCAGGGTGGACAGGGTTGTCTGGGTCTGCATCTGGAGGGGCCCTGGTTACATCCGGCAAAAAGAGGAGCCCATGTTGAGACACTGTTGCAGGTACCTACCAAGTCGGGGTTGATCGACCTGTTGCAAGAAGGTAAAGATGTTATTAAAATAATTACGTTGGCCCCAGAGGTTTGTGATCGGGAATTGATCGAGCTGATCAACGATCTTGGAGTAAAGGTATCGGCCGGACACAGTAATGCCAGTTTCGAAGAGGCTAGCAGGGCTTTCCATAGCGGGGTATCGTTGGCAACACACCTCTACAATGCCATGTCGCCATTGCAGCACCGCGCTCCGGGCATGGTGGGAGCGATCTTTTGCGCCGAGCAGGCAATGGCCAGCATTATACCCGACGGCTATCATGTAGACTGGCCAGCCATTCAGATCGCCAAAAAGCAACTGGGCGATCGACTTTTTGTAATTACCGATGCCGTTACGGATACCACATCGGGGCCTTACCCTCATCAACTGGGTAATGACCACTACGAAGCGGGCGGCATTTTGAGCGGATCGTCCCTAACGATGTTGAAAGCACTCAATAATTTGATACGGTTTTGTCATATCGATCTCGAAGAGGCGTTACGCATGTGCAGTCTTTATCCGGCCAGGGCATTGGGTCTTGACCAGCGGCTTGGAAAGTTAGCACCCGGCTACGACGCTCATTGGACAGCCCTTAGTCGGCAAGACGCATTTTACACCCTTGCAAATTTGTAGCATGACCCCGGAACGCACGCATAAGTTAACTGAGGTACTAAAAAAAAGGCAGATCGATATTACGCTTGTTTTAGAAAATGTGTTCGATCCGCACAATATCTCGGCCGTGATGCGCACCTGTGATGCCGTAGGTATTCAAGAGATCTATATTTTGAATACGAAAATTCCTCGCCACAAAAAATGGGGTGCGCGCAGTTCATCGAGTGCAGCCAAGTGGTTGACCATTCATCAATACGAAGACACAGGGGCTTGTATTAAGGAGCTGCGAACGAATTACGATCGCATTTTGACCACTCATTTATCGTCTGATGCCGTTCCTTTGCATGCGATCGATCTGACAGGTCGATTGGCATTGGTATTCGGTAACGAACACAGCGGCGTCAGCGACGAGATCAGATCACTGGCCGATGGAAACTTTTTGATTCCTCAGGTGGGTATTATTCAGTCGCTCAATATAAGTGTGGCTTGTGCCGTAACGGTCTATGAGGCCTTTCGTCAAAAGGAGCTGGCAGGCCATTATCAGCGCTCAGATCTCAATCATCCTGTAAAACAACAAGTCAAAAAAGACTGGGGTTTATCGTAGAGAGGCTTACTCGTCCAGCCCGATCGCTTCTTTTTCTTTTGCTTGGGTGTGTAGCGAGTGAATGCTTACGTTAAGCTCGAATCCGATCAGTAAGATCAGTGAATTAATAAAGATCATTATCATAATGATCAGCACCGTGCCGATCGATCCATACAGTTGATTATACCGCGAGAACTGCGATACCCACCACGATAGCGCCAGGGTCATGAGTAGCATCAGTAACGTGGCTACAATAGAGCCGGGGTTAATCAATCTCCATTTTTTTTGTACCGAGGGGGCATGTCGGTAAATAAACGAGATGCAAAAAAAGAAGAGTAATACGATGACAAGCCAGCGTAGGTTCATAATAACGGCGATTACAGCGGGTGTCTCTATGCCCAACCACTGCAGCACGACATCCCTTGCAATAAGGGTGGCCAGCGATGTAAAAACGATCAGGTAAAGCAGGGCAGTGATCTTGAGGGCGACCACTCTTCTGTTAAAATCTTTTCGTTTGGTAAATCCTACATAGTTTTTATCGAACGATCGCATAATGCCCATCATGGCATTCGAAGAGAAGTACAGTGATAATACAAAACCCAGCGATAGCAGACCATTGCGGGGATTATTGATAAAATCTTGCAGAAATCCAATCAGGATGGCATTGTCTTTTTCACCCGGAATTACATCTCTGATAAGACTATAGAGTTCTACCTGAAAAGCTTGGGTAATGGGCAGGTACGGAATAAGCGTAAATAAAAAGATGATGGCGGGCGGAATGGCCATTACAAAATTAAAAGCGATCGATGAAGCCCGCTCGGTCATGCCGATCGTTTGCACTTGTTTAATAAAGAAGCTGATCACATCATAGAGGGCGATCCCGCCAAATCCAGGCAAGTAGGTCGCCTTGCTTTTAGTTAAGACCCAGGCCACCGGCCGAAGTTGTTCAATATAGGTTAGAAGGCGCGTTTTCATGGGTGGGTTGGCTCAAGGGGTCAAGGTGTTTTTGATCTTCTTTCTTGCGCTGCATGAAAGAGCTTTACATAGCGTTGGTGTTCGGCATAGCTGCTACTAAATACAGAGGATCCATCGAATTTCCAACTGGCTACAAAAAACAAGTAATCGGTATCGGGCGCATCCAGTACCGCCTCTATGGATTCAATAGAGGGGGTGCAGATGGGTCCGGGCGGTAGCCCTTTATTTTGATAGGTATTGTACGGCGATGAGAGCCCCAGATGTCCATAGAAAATTCGGTTCAAACTAAAATTGCGCGTTACGTATTTGACGGTGGGGTCGGCTTGTAGTTTCATGCCCAGACGAAGGCGGTTCAAATAGGTGCTGGCTATCTTGTAGCGATCGTCTTGGCGGTTGGTCTCTTCTTCTACGATAGAGGCCAATATAGAGACCTGTTGCGGGGTAAGTCCTTTGGCCGCTGCTTTGTTGCTGCGCTCGGTGTTCCAGTACTGTAGATAACGGGCATGCATCCGTTGCAGTAGTTGAGCGGGGGTCTCTGCCCAGCCAATCGAGTAGGTAAAGGGCATTACGATACAAAGCACCGTGTTGGTATCTACGCCATAAGAACGTAGCGAATCGTTATTCGATAAAAAAGACAACAGCGTTGCAGAATCGGTCTGGGTATCGGTACGGCTGCCGATCTTGCCGGCCAGTTCTTGTAAAGTTCTGTGCTTGACGATGCTGAGCTTTACAAACGATTGTTGCCCGTTTCTGAACATGCGGACTAACTGAATTATACTGGTGCCCGGCTTTATCTGGTAGCGACCGGCTTTTACTTTTTGAAGTTGAAGCTGTTTACTCACCAGCGAGAACCAATAATCAGAAGATAAGAAGCCCTCTTGTTGCAGTTGACGTGCAATGGAGTCCGTTGTCGTGGACCGACTTACATAAAAATATTTTTTTTCGTAGAGCGAGACGGCTGGCCCCCAAAGGCTGTAGAGCACCCAGCACAGGGCCGAGAGCAGTAAAAGAGAGAGCCATCCTATTAGTCGAGACCAACGCATACCGAGTTCAAGTTAATGAAAAACCCCGCGGTGGGCGGGGTTTTGGTAAAACGGTTTATCGAAACTTCAATTCGATCAGAGATTATTTTCCGGGTTGCACAGGCGCTACGGGAGTAGCGGAAGGAGCAGGAGCCGGAAGGGTAGCTGCCGGAGCAGGGGCAGGAGCTTGCACAGGAACGGGAGCGCTGGTGGCATCCATCGAACGATCAGGCCCATTGCTGGTAGCGTTTTTAGGAATAAAAAGAACGGAGAGCAGGCAGAGCACGGCTACGACAGTACCAAAGATCCAAGTACCTTTCTCTAACACATCGGTGGTTTGCTTTACGCCCATAAACTGCGTGCTAAAGCCGGCAATATTTCCAGAGAGGCCGCCTCCTTTTGGATTTTGAATCAATACAAAAAATCCAAGCGCGATAGCTGCCACAACAATGAGTACTACAAATAAAATGGTCATATTCGAAACAATTTAGTTACTGTAATTCACTGATTTTCGACGCAAAATAAGCGCTTTTAGCGGGCTCTAGCAAACTTAATTTGCCGTACACTTCTTTGGCCTTAGCAAGATTTCCTTGTTTAATCCAGACCTCGGCCATGGCCTCGGTAAAGACCTCTTCGCTGGCCAGCGATTGGCCGGCCATCTGTTCTACCTTTCTCTCTTCTTTAGGATCTACTGATTTACCCAGATCGGCCAGTGGCAGTCTTTTCATTACTTTAAGCCAATCGGTAAAGCTCTTGAGTTGCTGCCCGAACTTATCAGCGGGTACTTCTTCGGGTTTGTATTGTATGCCTTGCGCCGCAAAATAGTCTACCGTATAGTAGGGCTCAAATAGCAGTTCTTTATCTTCTCTTTTTTCTGTCTCTGGTTCTGTCAATAATAACGATGCCCACAGTGTATCGGTAAAGTAGCAGCTGGCTTGTTCCCATTCCGATTTCCATCCGGGGTCCTTTTCGGACTGCATTTTTTTTATAATCAGTAATCGGGCCGCAGGCATCCATGGGTAGTCAAGTGCCAGTTTTTTTAGCTCTTGTAAACTGGCATCGCCCAGCTGGGGCTTACCTACCAGTGTCTGCGTTAACAAGTTGATGCGGTTATTCATGAAAGGGTATTACCAGTTCGAAAATAGTTTATTGAAAATATCGTCGGTGAGCGTTCTTGTCATTTCATCTCCCAGGCTGGCTTCTGCCGCCTGAAACGAGAGCGTGCCTTTAAATTCAAAACTTCTACTTACATCAAATCGTTTGGTCTCGTTGGCCGTTCGATCGTAGAGGACAATTTGTACACCCACCGTAAGACGGTTATTCGAGGCTTGTTGCCCCGCAATGGCAGAGGTGCTAAAGAGATATTGTGTAATGGTCGCGGTGATCTCCCAGTCGGCGTTATCGCGGTTGGTTTGTGTAAGCCGGGTCTGGGCAATAATTTTTTGGCGTAGTTTATCGGTAAGGCGAGGACTCAGTTGCGGGTTAATGTACGAGGCCTTATTCTCTATAAAATTTACCTTGATGGTCTTGATACTATCGGGTACCGAGGCATCGGTAAATCGGTACACGCCACAACCGATAAGTGGCACCGCTAGTAGATAAGCGGCCATGGCGAGTAAGGCGAGTATGGGGAGTCTTTGGATCATTCTTCTATATCGTATTCTTTAAGCTTGCGGTAGAGTGTTCGTTCGCTAATGCCCAGATCAAGGGCGGCATCTTTGCGCTTGCTCTTGTGTTTTTTGAGCGCTTTGACAATAAGCTCTTTCTCTTTATCAATAATGTTTAAACTTTCTTCTACCTCTTCGTGCTCTTGAATGTTGGAGTTAGCGCGAGCAAAGCCGGTATGAATAACGGGCGATACAGGGGTGGCCACCGAAGAGGCCGAAGGAGAAGCCGTGGCGGGCAGCAGCTCAGAAGAGCCGGGTCCTCTCCACTCCTGAAGTTGATTGACGAATTGCGGATGAGTGGCCGCCAGCTCTGGATTTTGCAAGAGTTCGACGAACATCCTCTTGAGCTCTGTTACATCTTTTTTCATATCAAAAAAAAGCTTGTAAAGAATTTCTCGCTCATTGGCAAATTCAGGGCCGCCCGATGCGGCAGCCGATTGCAATACCGGCAAACGATTTTTAGGATAGGGCTGTAAGAATTTGCCCAGCGCTTCGGCACTGATTACCTTGTCGGAAGAGAGCACCGAGATCTGCTCGGCTATATTTTTTAATTCGCGCACATTGCCGGGCCAGGGATAGCCGATTAGTAATTGAATGGCCTCTTCGTTAAGTTGTACCGAGGGCACTTTGTATTTATTGGCAAAATCGGCCGCAAATTTTCGAAACAATAAATGAATGTCTTCGGTACGGTCGTGAAGCGAAGGGACCCGAATGGGCACCGTACTTAATCGGTAATACAGATCTTCTCTGAATTTTCCATTTTGCACTTGTTGCAGCAGATCGCGATTGGTGGCCGCCACCACGCGAACATCGGTTTTTTGAACCTTAGAAGATCCCACCCGAATGTACTCTCCGGTTTCGAGCACCCGTAACAAACGAGCCTGCGTGCCTAATGGAAGCTCTCCTATCTCGTCCAAAAAAATAGTGCCTCCATTGACGGTCTCAAAGTATCCTTTGCGTGCCTCTACCGCTCCGGTAAACGATCCCTTTTCGTGACCAAACAGCTCGGAATCGATGGTGCCTTCGGGAATGGCCCCGCAGTTTACGGCGATAAAGGGGTTGTGCTTGCGTGCCGAAAGGGTATGAATGATCTGTGAGAATACTTCTTTTCCAACACCGCTCTCTCCGTTAATAAGCACGGTAAGGTCGGTGGCCGCCACTTGTGTGGCTACCTGCAACGCATAATTGAGGGCAGGGGAGTTGCCAATTATATTGAACCGATTTTTGATGTTTTGAATTTCCATGGTAATACGAATTAAACCGGCACGCCCCGCAGGGTAGCCTGGGTACATTCAGTGACCTTTACGCGCACATAAGAACCTTTTTCGAGAGAACTGTTAGCCGTTTTAGGAAATACGATCACTTTATTTTGGCTGTTTCTTCCTTTCCATTCCTGGTCGTTTTTCTTACTGTCTCCTTCTATAAGCACCGTAAAGATCTTTTCCAGGTCGCGTTGGTTGCTTCGTAAGGACAGCTGATTTTGTTTCTCTACGATCTCTTGCAATCTTCTTTTTTTAACTGTTTCGGGTATATCATCCTGATAGCGACGTGCAGCCAGCGTGCCGGGTCTTTCGCTATAGAAGAACATGTAGCTAAAGTCAAAGCCGCAATAATCCATTACGCGAAGGGTATCGAGATGATCTTCTTCTTGCTCGCTACAAAATCCGGCAATTATGTCGGCGCTAATTCCACAATCGGGCAAGAGCGTCTTTATGCGATCTACCTTGGCCATATACCACTCTTTGGTGTAGGTGCGGTTCATGAGTTGCAAAACGCGGGTAGAACCGCTTTGCAGCGGCAAATGAATGTACTGGCAAATATTTTCGTAGCGCTGCATGATATAGAGCACTTCGTCGGTAATATCCTTTGGATGCGAGGTCGAGAAGCGCACCCGCAGTAGCGGAGAGATCAGCGCTACTTTTTCGAGAAGCTTCGCAAACGTTACCGGGGTACTCTCTTGGGCTGTTGCATCATCGGGTACAAAGTAATAGGAATCTACATTTTGCCCCAGCAGGGTTACTTCGCGATAGCCTTGTGCAAACAGCTCGCGACACTCATGTAAGATGCTTTCGGCATCGCGGCTACGCTCTCTGCCACGGGTAAAAGGCACCACGCAGAAAGAGCACATGTTGTTACAGCCTCGCATAATGCTAACAAAAGCGCTAACGCCATTGCCATCGAGGCGAACCGGTGCAATATCGGCATAGGTCTCTTCTCTGCTCAGCAGTACATTGACGGCTTTTTGCCCGCCGGCCGCTTCGCTTACCAATGCAGGAAGCGATCGATAGGCATCAGGCCCCACTACAATATCGACCAGTCGCTCTTCTTCTAGAAATTTCGATTTGAGCCGTTCGGCCATGCAGCCAAGTACGCCGATCAACAATGCTTTGTTCTGTTTCTTAAGTCGTTTAAACTCGGTGAGTCTTTTGCGTACGGTTTGCTCTGCTTTTTCTCGAATGGAGCAAGTATTAACAAAGATCAGATCGGCTTCTTCGAGGTTACGAGTGGCTCCAAATCCCTCTTGGTTAAGAATAGAGGCTACCACTTCGCTGTCGGCAAAATTCATCTGGCACCCATAGCTTTCAATGTAGAAACGCTTTTTGTAGGCGATAGGGTCGGTTGCAGCAGGAGCAAAGGCCTCTCCTTGCCGCAACTCATCGTGCATTTTGTCAATAAATAGTGTCTCCATCGGCCCTTTCAAATTTGGGAGAACAAATATACCACTATCCCCTCTATTCTGACAGGTTGTCACACTGCTTTAACAATCGCGAAGGGGCAAACCGTATATTTGATTAAATTTAGCCGGTTGAAGCGAGTCTTCATATACTTGATCCTATTTTTTTCATTGTCTATCAATGCGATAGCGCAGCCCTTGCGTCAATTGGGAACCCTTACCGGGCAGGTAATTTCAGAGCGTGGAAAGCCGGTAGAATCAGCCGCTGTACGGCTTTTTTTCCTTGCCGATACCTCGATATTCTTTTCTGCAGTTTCCGATGCGGCCGGAGATTTTCAGATTCTCTCCATTCCAATGGGGTATTACCGGGCATGCATCAGTTATGTGGGACTTCGAACCTTTTGCGTCGATAGCCTTTGGTTTAGAGTCGATAAATTAAATTTCAACATTTCTGATATCGTATTGAAATCTAGTAGTTCAGAGCAATTAAAAGATGTGGTTGTTTATGCCGAAAAACCATTGTTTCAGTCAAAGGACGGAAACCTAACCTTTAACGTTTCTGAATCTGCCGCGTCAGCCGGATCGTCCGCCTCGGAGTTATTGACCCAGGTGCCCCTTATTTCTCGTGATCCGGATGGTAAGGTCACCCTGCGCGGTAAAGAGCCCCGAATCTTGATCGATGACAAGCAGGTAGAGTTGAACTTGCATCAATTGCAAGACCTGCTCGAGTCAATGCCGGGTAGCTCAATCGAAAAAATTGAGGTAATGACCCAACCGCCACCGCAGTATGCCAACGAACAGGGGGGTGTTATTAATATCATTACCAAAAAGGGTAGGGTCGGAAAAACAGGTCGTCTCTCGCTGGCCGCCGGAACACGCGGAGAGCAAAACCTGAACGCGAATTTTACCTATAAGAAAAATGCTTGGGCGCTACAACTTACGGCGGGGTTTACCAACAACCTATTTGCCGGAGAGAGCTCTTCGCTGCGAAAAAATAGCTACGTAGATAGTGTCAACACGCTTTCGATCGCTAACCAGAACCGGCAACGGACCCAACGGCCATCGTCTCGTTTGTCTATCGACTACGAACCCAATAAAAAGACGCTTTTTAATCTGGTCGTTCAATACAATAGCCAGCAAGGGCACAGTACGTCCGATACCCGCTTTACCAACCGTAATCGTTTTGATGCCATCAGTCGTCTGAGCGATCGAATGGTAACGGGTAATACCACATCGGGTAGCCCGGCCCTGACCTTTAGTTATCAGCAAAAGCCCAAGCCGGGAGAGACCTTTAAATTAGTATTCAATTACAACCACTCTCTTAGCGGCAACAACAGGGAGTTTTATCAACGTTATTTATTTGCCAACGGATTGTTTACGGGCGTCGACTCTTTGCAGCGACAGTTGATCGATCAGTCGGTGGGTACCTTATCTATGCGATTGTTCTACGATAAGATGCTCGCAGGTAAAAAGACGTTTTTGTCGATGGGTAGTTATTTTCAGCATGGGGCACATCATGTTTTAAATGCAGCTAGCTATAAGAAAAGACCGGAGCAGATCATGCTTCCACTCCCCGGCCTCAGTAATGATCTTTGGTTTTACCAGACCGTAGGAAACTGGAGGTTCTCGGTTCGACAGTTAGTCGGAAAAGAGTTCAGCATAACGGGCGGAGCGGCTTTGGAGCAAACAAGACTGTTTTTCGATCTGTTAACAGAGAATCGAAAGGTCAACAACCAGTATTTGTCGTGGCTTCCCTTTGCCAACCTAAATAAAAGTTGGAAAGAGAAGTTATCGCTTACCCTGGCCTATCGCCGCACGATCAACCGTCCCGGACTGGGGCAGTTGAATCCTACCATCGATTTTTCGGATCCGTATAATCTGCGTTTCGGTAATCCGTTTTTAGAGGCTTCGGGCGCGCATAACCTCGATCTGATCCTCAGCCGTACTCAACGCACCTATTTTTTGAATCTTGGCGTGGGATACAATAGCATCGAAGATATATTTAGCCCGGTGCGCACCTTGCTTGACGGCGGTAAAACGCAAGTGACCTGGGAGAATATTAGTGGTCGTAAAGAAGTGGAGTTCAGTTCATGGAATGGTGTAAATCTTTCGTCGCGCTTAAAATTGAACATCAATGCCAGTCTAACCCTGCAGCGGTACAGTAACTACGATAGACTGGTGAGAAAATTTAGAAATGGGGCCTCGTTCTCTTCTTCGGTCGGCTATGCATGGGTAGCCAGTGATGTTTGGAATGCCAATGGAACGGTTAACGTAAATCGGTTCGCAAATCCGCAAGGGTATGCCAACTGGACGGCGGCTATTCAAATGGCAGTGCAGCGAAAACTACTAAAAAAGAAGCTGCTGATAACGACAACATGGGTAGATCCGTTTATCAACCAACAGCGTAAAAGTTTTACGTTCGGGCCCAATTTTTCGCTAGAGGGGTATACGCTTACGCGTACAGAAAATTATCGGTTAACGATCGCGTACTTGCTCAGTGCCAGAAAGCCCTCCTTGTCGCGTTAGCCTTTTTGACAACCAACTTTGAGATACCGGAACGATCCAGTTTTTCTCTAGCTCTTCCTTAGTAGCTACCGTGTTGTTAAAATAAAGGGTAGTGGCGGTTATAAATCCTTTTTCTAGGGCATAGTCGATCTGCGCCAGGGGGAGTCGTTCAATCTTATCGCCCACTACAAAGGCCAGTTGGGTGCGGTCTAGCAGCGAGGTGGAAAATTCTTGCTCCAATTTTTTTATAAGGGCAACGGAGCTGTCGGTACTACAGCCGCTTACCATCGTTGCAGTTTGATCGGCCAGCAAAACAATAAACTGACCAAAGAATAGAAAGCCCTTTCCCTTAACGGGCTGTCCATGTGATTGCCACTGCGCCGTAAATTGGTCAATTCGATCTTCGATGGCAAAGGCCTCTGCCAGCGAGAATAAGCGCGGGGCTTGATAGATCCACACGCGGGAGGTGGCCGAAAAATCGGAGGGCAGCAAATGGGTATACGCTAGGTTCATATCATTACTTGGTTAGCTGCGAAGCAATCAGCTCTGCAACGTCCAACACTTGTACTTGCTCTTCTTTTTCGGCTAGTTTAACACCGTCGCTAAGCATGGTATTGCAAAAGGGGCAAGCGGCCGCAATAATACCGGCCCCGGTAGCGAGTGCCTCTTTACTTCGTTCTGTATTGATACGCGTATCGCCCTTTTCTTCTTCTTTGAACATCTGGGCGCCGCCCGCTCCGCAACAGAGACCATTACTGCGACAACGTTTCATCTCTACCAGATCGGCATCGAGCCATTCTAAGATTTCGCGGGGAGCTTCGTAGATCCCGTTGGCCCTTCCTAAATAGCAGCTATCGTGGTAAACGATCTTTTTGCCCGCAAAGGTTCCGCCTCCTTTTAGTTTAATTCGACCCTCGTTGATCAATTGCTGTAGCAGCGTGGTATGGTGAATGACCTCATAATTGCCGCCCAGTTCTGGGTATTCGTTCTTGAGCGTATTAAAACAATGCGGGCAGGTGGTAACGATCTTTTTAATACCGTATCCATTTAACACCTGTATGTTTTGGTAGGCCATTAACTGGAACAAAAACTCATTACCGGCTCTGCGAGCAGGATCGCCGGTACAGCATTCTTCTTTTCCTAAGATGGCATAGTTGATCTCGACCTGGTCGAGTATTTGTGCAAAGGCTTTGGTGACACGCTGGGCCCGTTGATCGAAACTGCCCGCGCATCCTACCCAAAATAAGATCTCGGGGCTTTTACCCTGCGCAATAAGCTCAGCTACGGTTGGTACATGCATCAGCCTTCGATTTAGAGTATAAAATTACAGCTTTCGTGGGCATCACTCAAATTGTGCTTGCTTAATTGCCCTTACTTTTGTTGATACCTGCATGAAAAAACTAGTTCGCTTTGTAACAAATTGGGAGCAATGGAACTTCTTTGTTCTCTATTTACCTCTTTTTCCGGTGTGGTGTTGGTATTGCATCAAAAGCCGTTCGCTTTGGTTCTTTACGGCCTCTAATCCTACGATTACTTTTGGCGGGCTAGAGGGGGAGGGTAAAAAAGAGATGTATGATCAGCTTCCGGCGGATTGGTATCCAAAAACTCACTATATCGAACCCGGAAAAGAAGCGGCCCTGGTGCGCAAGGCCATTAGGGATGCTGGCTTCGAGCCTCCCTTTGTGGTAAAGCCCGATGTGGGCATGAAGGGGATCCTGTTTCGAAAAATAGAGAGCTGGCAGCAGTGGGAGCAGTATCATAACCGAATGCCGGTTACGTACTTGGTACAAGAGCTAATCAATTATCCCCTTGAGTTGAGTGTATTTTACTATCGGCATCCCGCTACGGAGAGAGGCACGATTTCTGGCTGTATAGAAAAAGAGTTGTTACAAGTAGTGGGTAATGGAGAGGCCACCCTGCAACAACTGATCGGCCAACAGCCGCGTGCGGCTGCTCGATTTCAAGAAATGCGACAAAGACATGGCGAGCACTTTGATCGGATAGTGCCGGCAGGAACGCGCTATTACCTATCGTATGCGGGCAATCACAACCGCGGTGCACGTTTTATCGATCTGATGCACGAGGTCGATGACCGCCTTGTTTCTTTATTTGATGACCTTAGCCGAAAAACCTGTTTTTATTATGGTCGCTACGACATCAAGTGCCATTCGCTGCAAGCCCTACGAGAGGGGCATTCGTTTTCTATTCTGGAATATAACGGATGTGGTGCCGAACCCAACCATATCTATGATGCCGGCTTAACCGTTTGGCAAGCCTATCGGGTATTGCTACACCACTGGCACATGCTTTACAAGATCAGCTTGTTCAATCATCAGATGGGTCATCGCTACTGGCCACTTAGAAAGGGTTGGCGCTTTTTAAGAGAGGCGCGAAAGCATTTTGCACTGCTCGAGACCATCGACTAGCCTGCAGCCTTACATTTGCAGTATGAATTTTGTTCGCGTATTTCTGGTGGGGTTGCTGGTGAGTTTCTTAGGGTCTCTTCCGTTGGGAACACTCAACATCGCGGCCATGCAGATCGCCATTGGTCAGGGAATTCAATCAGCCATGCTATTCTCATTAGGTTCACTACTGGCAGAGATGATCTATGTGCGCCTCTCGCTGGTCGCCATGGACTGGGTGCGAAAGCAAAAACTATTGCTCAAGCTGTTGGACTGGCTTACGGTGCTGATCGTAACCGCGCTTTCATTGTCTAGTTTTTATACGGCCGCGCAATCGGAGCCCGCGCCTAATCCGGTGTTAGCTTTATCGATGCCAAAAGTGGTACTTGGATTTTTAATGAGCGCCTTAAACCCGGTGCAGATTCCCTTTTGGTTTGGCTGGAGTGCCGTATTGTTCTCTCGAAAAATAATCGTGCCAGACCGGGTACAATACTATTTTTATATCCTGGGGATTGGATCGGGTACCTTTTTGGGCAACTGCGTATTTATTTTTGGAGGGCAGTATGTGGCGTACCGTATCGAGAATAATCAGCAACTACTCAATTGGATAATTGGCGGTGTCTTTGCCGGCACGGCCCTGCTACAACTCTACAAGATACTTCGTAAAAAAGATACGTTTCAGCAGATCGAAGAAAAAGCGACCCGCTCTTAACTGGTTGGGCATTGCTGCTTAGACCGATCGGGTCCAACTGTCTCGATCGTCGGGACTAAATTTCCACGGAGCAAAATTATTTTCGACATTACTAAAGAGGGCGGCCCACTCTGCAGGGGTCTTGCTCTCTTCCATCACCAGATTTCTACGCAATTGTAAGATAATATCCAGGGGGTTAATGCTAACAGGGCAAGCCTCTACACAAGCATTGCATGTTGTACAGGCCATGAGTTCTTCGGTAGAGATATAGCTATGCAAAAGTGATTTACCATCTTCTTGCCAGGGCTGTTTATCGTCAATTTGTCGACCTACCTCTTCGAGTCGGTCGCGCGTGTCCATCATAATTTTTCGAGGAGAGAGCAACTTGCCGGTTTGGCGCGCCGGGCAAGCCGCTGAGCACCGGCCGCATTCTGTACAGCTGTAGGCATCCAGTAGGTTCTTCCAGCTCAGGTCGTTCACATCACGCGCTCCAAATCGCTGCGGGGCGGCCGCATCGGCCGGCGCCAGCTCGGGTTGCATGGCATATAGAACTTCTTGCTGAATGGAGGGCATGTTTTCCATTTTGCCGGCAGGCGCTAATCTGGCATAGTAGGCATTAGGAAAAGCCAGCACAATGTGCAGGTGTTTGGAATAAGGCAGGTAGTTTAAAAAGGCAAGAATACCCACAATGTGAAGCCACCAACTGGCTCGCTCCATTACGATCAGCGTTTGGTCAGAAAAAGAATGCAGGCCTTCGTGTAGAAGCGAAGAAAGAATAAAATTACCCGTTAGTCGATCGGCATAATGGCCCACCGCTCGCTGTTGCAAGAGGGTATCGCTGGCATTCATGAGCAGAAAAAGACTCATGAGCACGATCTCGGTAATCAATATAAAATTGGCATCGGTTCTTGGCCACCCGGCAAGGTCGTTGCTTAAAAAGCGTTTGATGGGCATTGCGTTTCGGCGAACTAGAAAAATTATACAGGCTACCAGCACCAGAAAAGCCAACACCTCGAAACTATTGATGAGGTAGGGGTAAAGCGAGGGGATAAGCGGAAAAAAGATTCGATGCGCACCGGTGAGTCCGTCGATTATAATTTCGACAATCTCGATATTGATGATAATAAATCCTGCATAGACCCAAAGATGTAAAATGGCGACCAGCGGGTTATGAAACATTTTTTTTTGCCCCAGGGCCAACAGCAGCATGTTTTTAAATCGGCGGGCTGGCTGGTCATTGATGCTTTCTTTTTGCCCCAATAATATATTGCGGCGAATGGCAGCCGCTTTTTTGCTGAACAGGCCAACGGCTACGGCAAAGAGCACGATAAAAGCAAGGGGTTCTAAAAAGGCCATGCGCTATAATTAGATCGCTAAATTATGATAAATCTTATCAGAAATAGAGGGGGATCACTTTCCATTTTCCATTCGAGAACATCAGGGTCGGCGCCGGAAACTTAAAGGCATTTAAAAAAGTTAGCAGTACGCTGACCGCTTTTTTATTCGTTTTGATCTGCGTCCAATCAATATCCGGAGACAAGTACCACTGCCTAACCCTGACCCTATCTCTTCGGTCGAAGGTAACGGTGCCGCTACTATTGGTGGCTATGTTGTCTCGGCCGCCAAACAAGCCTTCGGCCCCATAACCAACGGCCAAGGATAGCCAGGGGGGGAGATGCCCATGCGT
This sequence comes from Sphingomonadales bacterium, assembly GCA_016872155.1. GTDB lineage: Bacteria > Bacteroidota > Bacteroidia > Chitinophagales > Chitinophagaceae > JJ008. The sequence goes on along the minus strand of VHBB01000003.1, from coordinate 161,142 downwards.
AAAGAAAGGGGCCAGCCGCACACTGGCCCAATACGTTTGTCCATTGTAATCTTTTAACATGCGTTCGCTCCATCCGCTTCCAAAAAGTTGATCGCTGCGCAGGTCGAGGGTAGGGTCGTTATAATTTTTTCGGTGAAACGAAAATTTAAGACGAATCCGTTGCTCATCCCAGGCTAGTGCTTGAGCAATGTAGGTTCCGCTGCCGAGCACATTGGCTCCTATATCACCCCAACTCCATCCCCAATCGGCACTAAACCCATCGAGTATTTCAATGGCCGTTTGGTACACCGTACCGCTAAGCCCGCCTACCCAAATACGGGTCTTTCGGTTCATGCCTGCCCATTTCCAGAGATCGGTGCTGGCACTACTTTGAATGTAGGCGCTGTAGAGATGTCCGGCCTTGTCTGCTTGTTTCCACTCCGGCATGTCATTGAATGTATGAAAAGGGGACCTTGGGTAGTTTAGATACCAAGAGCGATATAAAGCCACCATCGTTCCGCCGTAGCCGGCAACATTGGCTGCGGCCACCCAGCTGGTTCGGCTTCGATAATTTTTTTGTAGCGAAATACTGTCTTGCGCCCCTGTGGGAACTTGATGAAGAAGCAGGATAAATAAGCTAAGGATTACTCGGTACATGTACTACAAAGCTACAGGGAAGCCCCGATCAAAAGAGCGCCCAAAAATTGGTAACTTTCCGGCTTCAAAATTGAAATGCAGATGAACGAGGTCATTGCAAAGAGAGTGAACAATTGGCTAACAGGTTCCTTCGATACTGCCACTAAAGAGGAAGTCTTGCGGTTGCAGCAAGAGGATCCTCAGGCATTAGCGGATGCTTTTTATAGAGACTTGGAATTTGGCACCGGTGGTTTGCGCGGTTTGATGGGTGTTGGAACCAACCGTATGAATAAATATACCGTGGGTATGGCTACCCAGGGGTTTTCTAATTATTTAAAAGCTTGTTTCCCTGCGGGTGTATCGGTGGCCATTGCCCATGATAGTCGCAACAACAGTCGTTTTTTTGCAGAGACCACGGCCCATGTTTTTGCCGCCAACGGCATTCGGGTTTATCTATTCGAAGAGTTACGTCCTACGCCTGCTCTATCCTTTGCCATACGCAAGTTGGGTTGCCAGGGCGGGGTGGTGTGTACGGCCTCGCACAACCCAAAAGAGTACAATGGCTATAAGGCCTATTGGAACGATGGGTCTCAGTTAGTATCGCCCCACGATAAAAATGTTATCGCCGAAGTTGCAAAGATCCAGTCTGTCGAGGAGGTTCGCTGGTCGGGTGGCGGGCAGCTTATTACGTTATTGGGAAAAGAGATGGACCAGCAGTATATCGACATGGTGGCCGGTCTAAGCATTTATCCGGAGGTGATCGAAGCCCAAAAAAATATGTCCATCGTTTATACGCCCATCCATGGTACCGGCATTACCCTGGTGCCTGCAGTGCTTCGTCGGTTTGGATTCGAAACTATTCATGTGGTCAACGAGCAGGCAACGCCCGATGGCAATTTTCCTACGGTGGCTTACCCCAATCCCGAAGAGAGCGAGGCTATGAATTATGGACTTCGGCTGGCCGAGAAACTCAATGCCGATATTCTGTGCGGTACCGATCCCGATGCCGACCGATTGGCCATTGGCGTTAAGGACAATAAAGGAAACTGGGTGCTGATGAATGGCAATCAAACTGCGGTATTGGCCTTTACGTATCTTCTCGAAGCTCGAAAAGAAAAAGGAATCGCTACCGCCCGCGACATGGTCGTGACCACGATCGTGACCACCCCAATGATCGATGCCATTGCCAGCCACTTTGGTGTTAATTGTTACCGCGTGCTTACCGGTTTTAAGTGGATCGCCGACCTGATTCGTGAGAAAGAGACCAGTGAGCATTATATTATTGGTGGCGAAGAGAGTTTTGGGCTAATGATCGGCGATCAGGTACGCGATAAAGATGGCGTAAGTGCGGTCGCCCTATTATGTGAAATGGCTGCTTACGAGAAGCAAAAAGGCCGCTCACTTTACGAAAAGATGATCGACCTCTACGTGCAGTTCGGTTGTTACCAAGAACACTTGCTCTCGATTACAAAAAAAGGAATGAATGGGCAAGCGCAAATAGCCGCTATGATGGATCGTTTTAGAAAAGATCCGCCTGCCACCATTAACGGGTCTCGTGTTGTATCACTACTCGATTTTGAGAAAAGGGAGCAAACAACTACAGCGACCGGAGCTGTTACCCCCATTGCGCTGCCACGCTCTAATGTGCTTCAGTTCTTGTTAGAAGATGGCAGTGTTATATCGGCCAGACCCAGTGGTACGGAGCCTAAGATCAAATTTTATTTTAGCGTGCACGCTCCCTTGCATAAGGCATCGCAGTACGAACAGGTATCTGCGCAACTTACCGATCGGATCAACGGCATTAGGGCCGACCTTAAACTATGAGACCCACTGTCGATACCTATCGTCACCAGGGGCTTAGAAAAAAACTGGTCGACTCTCTTCGTGCCAAGGGCATCTCCGACGAAAAGGTACTGCAGGCCATGGCAGAGGTGCCGCGTCATTTTTTTTTGGATTCGGCCTTCGATGAGATCGCTTACGAAGACAGGGCCTTTCCGATCGGCCAGGGGCAAACTATCTCTCATCCCTACACAGTGGCCTACCAGTCACAATTACTTTCGGCCGCTCGCTTCGATAAGATACTAGAGGTGGGAACGGGTAGTGCGTACCAGGCCATGGTGCTTGCAAAGCTCGGAGCGCTGGTCTATACCATCGAGCGACAAAAGACGCTCTTTGATAGTAACAGAGGGTTTGCTTGGTTGCAAGAACAACCGGGCATCAAGTTTTTTTATGGGGATGGTTTTGCCGGGTTGCCCACCTATGCTCCCTTTGACCGCATTTTAATTACGGCCGCTGCTCCGGCTGTTCCTATGCGCTTGCTCGAGCAGTTGCGTCCGGGGGGCTGTATGGTAGTGCCGGTAGGCGAGGGAGAGGTGCAACAAATGAAAAAGATCACCCGCTTAGAACAAGGCGGATTCTTAGAAGAGATATTCGACAGTTTTTCTTTTGTGCCCATGCTCAGCGGTAAGAAGGCCGATTGATTATCATTCCTATCTTTGGTCAACAAACTTCTGCCATGCGTCTTGTCCCTTTTCTTATCTGCACATCGCTGACCGTTGGGTTGGTGGTCGCACTCGATAAGCCCCTAGGAAAAGCTCCTGCTCTCGGAAAATTCTTAAGCCCTCAAACGGGGTTTTGGCAAAATGCCGAGCCCTTCGATGGCATTCCAAACGAGGATCTCTCTTTCGCTTCGTTAAAGGGTAACACCGAGGTCTTCTTCGATGAGCGGTTGGTGCCTCATGTCTTTGCGGAGCACGAAGAAGATCTCTACTTTGTGCAAGGGTATTTGCATGCTCGCTATCGACTTTTTCAAATTGATCTGCAGACGCGCGCAGCAGCCGGAAGAGCCAGCGAACTGGCCGGCCCCAAGGCTATTAATTTCGATAAGGAGCAGCGTCGTTTGGGTATGGTCTTTGCTGCCGAGAATGCCCTTCGAGAAATCGAAAAAGATCCTTTATCTAGATCGATCTTCGATGCCTATACCGCTGGTGTTAATGCCTATATCGATCAACTTACGCAGGCTAAGCTACCCATCGAATATAAATTAATGAATGCGACCCCGGAGCGCTGGACTAACCTGCGCACGGCTCTTTTATTAAAGATGATGGCAAAAATGCTTTCTTCCGGAACGGAAAATGACCTCTCAAATACCAATGCTAAGTTGATCTTTTTGCCCGACCAGCTAAAACGTCTGTATCCGCAGGTGCCCGATTCGCTGCTCCCCATTGTACCCATGGGCTCGGCTTTTTCTAAGCCCGCTGTTGTTCCGGTGGCCCCGGCCAGTGCCGATTCCCTTTACTTTAGTCATCGTGATACCATCGCTGCGCATTCACATTATCAACCCGATCCCGACAATGGAAGCAACAACTGGGTCGTAGCGGGTAGCAAGACCAAAAGTGGCGCGCCTATTTTGGCCAACGATCCTCATCTGGAGCTTTCGCTTCCTTCTATTTGGTACGAGATGCAACTGACCACTCCCACCAGTTCTGTTTATGGGGTCTCCCTGCCGGGTTCTCCGATGGTCATTATTGGATTCAATGACAGCATTGCCTGGGGGGTTACCAATTCACAGCGCGATGTAAAAGACTATTACGAGATCCGTTTTAAAGATGATACTAGAAAAGAGTACTGGTACAACGGAAAATGGGAGCCCACTCGGTTACGTATCGAAGAGATCAGGGTCAAAGATAGCACTACGGTATACGATACGGTGGCCTATACTGTTTTTGGGCCCGTTATGTTCGATGCAAGTTTTTCGAATGGCTACTCCAAAAAAATGAATCTGGCCGTGCGCTGGGCAGCGCATGATCCCAGCAACGAAGGGATGACCTTTTACAAGTTAAATCATGCCCGCAACTATGCCGATTACGAAGAGGCGATCCGTACGTTTCAATGCCCCGGTCAAAATTTCGTATTTGCCGCTAAGTCGGGCGATATTGCCATTTGGCAACAGGGTCGTTTTCCGGCACGCTGGCCCGGGCAAGGTTTGTATGTGATGCCGGGTTGGGACAGTAGCTATGCTTGGCAGGGCTTTATTCCACAACAAGAAAATCCACATAGCCTAAATCCCGAAAGAGGATTTTTACAAAGTGCCAACCAGCGCGCCGCCGACAGCACGTACCCTTACTTTATTCCGGGAGCCTATATTACCGCCCGTGGTGTTCGCATTGATAAGCAACTGGCGGCCATGAGTCAGATTACGCCAGAAGATATGATGAAGCTTCATCAGGATTATTTTAATACCTCGGCCGAAGATCTACGTCCGGTTTTGTTAAAGCATGTGAGAACCGATCAGCTTACCGCTCTCGAAAAAGGATACTTGCAAACATTCGCTACTTGGGATCTGCTGGCCTCTCCCAGCAGTATCGGACAAACGGTGTTTCAGTGTTTTTGGGATAGCGTGCAATCGGCTATTTGGAAAGACGAGTTGACCAAAATGGATCCCATGGCCACTTGGCCCACCGAACAAGCTACTCTTGAGTTACTGGTAAAAGACAGTGCATTGCAATTTGCCGACGATGTGCGCACTCCTGCGGTAGAGACCCTGCCCGATATTATAACGATCGCCTTTAAGCGGGCTTGTGCCGTGCTCGATAAAAAATCGGCCGAGCAAAAACTGGAATGGTCTTTATCTATGAACCCATCGGTCTATCACTTGCTAAAAGACGCATTACCGGCCTTTGCGCGCAAAGGGTTAAAGGTGGGCGGGTATGGCAATATAGTCAACGCCATCAAACATAGTCACGGACCCAGCTGGCGAATGGTGGTTCATCTTACCAATAAAACTGAGGCCTGGGGAGTCTATCCCGGTGGGCAAAGCGGCAATCCAGGTAGTCGTTTTTATGATGATTATATTTCTGTATGGGAAAAGGGCGCTTATCATCCGCTTTGGATGATGCGAGCAGAAGAGCGGGGTGATGCCCGCGTAAAAGGGGTCATTCAATTTAAAAAATCATAAACGAATCTTTATGAAATTCAGTATCGCTTTGCTGCTCACCTTTCTTACCGGTTTAGGGCTCGGCACAACCGCCTTTGTTCCCTGGTGGGGATTTGTGGTGGCCGCTGCTTTGGTCGGCGCAACGGTGCACCAAACTGCCACTAAAACATTTGCTGCCGGTTTTCTGGGCATGCTTATGGCCTGGGGTGGTCTTGCCTGGTGGATCGATTGGCAAAATCAAAGTTTGCTTTCGCAAAAGATCGCGCTGGTACTGCCCTTGGGTGGTTCGGCCGCTGCTTTACTGTTCATAACCGGAACAGTAGGAGGACTGCTCGCCGGATTGGCTGCCTTAAGCGGTCATTATGCAAGGGCTTCCGTTCAAAAATAGTTGGCCTGGTCATTTTCTCTTTTTGTATGATGCGATCTTTTTCTTTTGTTCTCTTTTTGTTTTTTTCTGTTGGCGCAAACGCTACGCTGATCAAAGGGTTGGTTGCCGATGCAGAGGGCAAACCCTTACCGTATGCCTCTATTTTGGTCGTGGGCACTACCAAGGGTGCCATTGCTAATAGCCAGGGTCGTTACGAATTAAATCTCTCCTCCGGAAAATACATACTGCTTTGTCAGTATGTAGGCTACGCCCAAGAAAAACTGTCGGTTACTGTACAGCAAGAAGAGGTAGAACTCAATTTTGTATTGCAGCGACAAGCGTTGCTGATGCCCGATGTGGTGCTTACCAAAGGAGAGGATCCTGCCTACGAGATTATCCGAAGTACCATTGCCAAACAACAAGATAATCTTGACAGAACGCGCAGCTTTCGTTGTCAGGTGTACTCGAAGGGGCAGCTTCGACTTCGTTCTTATCCTAAAAAGTTTTTAGGCGAGAAGGTCGATTTCGAGGATGGTGATTCCAGTCAGCAAAAGATCATTTACTTGTCTGAAACCGTTTCGCAGTTTGCGATCGACGGACCCTCGAGGCGAAAGGTAGAGGTGGTCTCATCCAAGGTAAGTGGTAGCAGCGATGGTTATGGCTTGGCCGTACCGGATCAGTATGGTTTGTATCAGAACAATGTCATGATCTCTTCTCGCATCAATCCCCGTGGCTTTGTATCACCATTGGCAGCGAATGCTCTTTCCTTTTATAAGTACAAATTGCTGGGCACTTTTTACGAGAACGGAAAAGCCATCAGTCGTATTCAAGTGACCCCTCGCAGAAAGATGGAGCCGCTCTTTAGTGGTGAGGTCACCATTGTAGAAGATGACTGGCAACTCTACTCGATCGATCTGTTGCTTACCCGTCAACAGCAGATGGAATTACTCGACACCCTTCGCCTGGTGCAATTATATCAACAAGATAAAAGAGGCGATTGGTTACTGTATAGCCAGGTGCTCTATCCGGCGGGTAAGAAATTTGGATTTGATGCCTATGGTAGTTTTGTCAATGTCTATACCGACTACAATACCCGTCCGCAGTGGGTCAAGAAATTTTTTGACAGAACCCTGCTTCGATACGCCGACAGTGCCAACAAGCGCGACTTGACCTATTGGGAATCGATGCGGCCCGTTCCGTTAATGGCCGACGAAAAAAAGGACTACGCCACAAAAGATAGTTTAGAGCGGATACAAAAAGATCCTCGCTATCTCGATTCGCTCAATAGGGTGCGCAACAAGTTTACGATACCAAAATTGTTTTTGCTGGGGCAGCCGCTTTATGCTAAGGGATCCATCAGTTCCCTTTCGCTAAATCCCCTGATTCAACAATTGAATTTTAATCCGGCCGAAGGATGGGTCTTGCAGCCCGAGTTTACTTGGAGACATGATCTTGATACCGGAGGTTCGCGCCGCTCCTTGAGCGGTGGGGTAGGGCTGCGCTATGGATTTGGAAATAAAATGTTCAATCCCAGGGCCAGTATTACCTATGCCTTTGGTTCTAGATTCTCCAGGTCAGTTTCGTTGTCGTTTGGCCGACAAGTGCAACAATTCAATAGCCAGAGTCCTATTGACGAAAGAAATAACACCATCGCTTGTTTGTTTTACGAAGACAATGTTATTAAGACCTATCTCTCTTCTTTTTCGCGACTGGGTTTTGTGTCGGGTATCGGAGCGGGCTTTACTTTTAATGCTGCTGTACAGTATGCCAGTCGTTCTCCCCTCGACAATGTAACGGATTTTACATTCCGAGACAAAGTAGGCAAAACGTATTCGCCCAATTATCCAACCGAGATCGTGGCTGGTAATATTGTGCCGCACCAGGTCTTTTTGATCAGCGCGGGTCTGCGTTGGCAGCCCGGGGCACGCTACATTGAATTACCGCAGCGTACCATCAACATCGGGGGTAAATCGCCTATCTTTTTCTTGCAACTCACAAAGTCGGTCAAGGGGATCGCCGGCAGCGATGGATCTTTTATAAAATGGCGACTCGATATAACCGATCAACTTAATCTAAAATTGAAAGGAGCCTTTCGGTACCGCATCGGTGGGGGAGGGTTTATTAACGATAAGCAAGTGCAGTTGCCCGACTATACTCATTTTAATGGCAACAACTGGCAATTCGGCACTAGTAATCTTAATAGTTTTCAGTTGCTGCCTATGTATCAGTTAAGCAATACCCGTCCGCTCTATGGCTTGGCGCATGCCGAATACAATCTCAAAGGGTTTCTTACCAATAAGATTCCCGGCATTAAAAAGTTGAATCTCTATTTGCTGACGGGGTTGAACACCTGTTATGTAAACAACGACACCCGGTATTTTGAGTGGTATGCCGGCGTCGATAATTTGTTCAAGTTGTTTCGGATCGATTATATCTTTTCGTACTTGCCCGGCCGCCCCATGCAATCGGCCCTTCGCTTGGGAGTTACAGGAAGTCTTATTCGGTAAGCAGCGTCTTGTTATCTTTGCGTTGCTTTAGAATTTTGCCCAACCTGCCATTGGGGTTCAGAGCGAACTAAAATTCGACCTATGAAGGCTTTACACAACCGTATCTCCCGCAAGGAGCTCAAGGAGCGTATGTCTAACGACCCTACGCCTCGCACTACGGTATCGTTCTATCATTATTTTCTTATTACTGATCCCTCTGGTTTCAGAGATCAACTCTACCATCTACTCAACTCGGTCGGCGTAGTAGGCAGAATCTATGTGGCCCGCGAAGGGATCAACGCACAGATCAGTGTTCCAACGGCACAGCTTGCCCTTTTTAAAGAGACGCTTTATGGGATCGAACCCTTAAAAGGCATTCGTCTTAATACAGCGGTAGACAATAACAGCCGGTCTTTTTTTGTACTCGATATCAAGGTTAGAGATAAGATCGTGGCCGATGGAATTACCGATCCTGCCTTTGATATGCAGCGCAAAGGCCGCTATGCAACTCCGGAGCAATTCAACGAGATGGCCAAAGATCCCCGAACGATCATCATTGATATGCGTAACTACTATGAGTACGAGGTAGGCCATTTTAAAGATGCGATCGAGATACCCTCAGACACCTTTCGCCAGCAATTGCCACTGGCGGCCGATCTGATGCGCGATAAAAAAGACGCCACCATTCTTATGTATTGTACCGGGGGAATCCGCTGCGAGAAAGCCTCGGCCTATATGTTGCACAACGGTTTCAAAAACGTATTTCATCTAGAGGGCGGCATTATCAATTATGCCCGGCAGGTAAAAGAGAAGCAACTGGATAATTTATTTATCGGAAAAAATTTTGTTTTTGACGAGCGACTCTCCGAGCGGATCACCGACCATGTAATCGCACATTGTCATCAGTGTGGTGCACCTGCCGATACCCATGTTAACTGCGCCAACGAAGGATGTCATCTGCTTTTTATTCAGTGCGAGAGCTGCGCCTTGACGTTAAAGGGCTGTTGTACCCCCGCTTGTCTGCAGGTAGCATCATTGCCAGCCGAAGAGAGAAAGAAGCTGCGAAAAGGTGTTGACAAAGGGCAGCACATCTTTAATAAATCGAGAAGCCGCCTGCCACTATTGTCCTCGAAAGAGCCTCCGGGCTCAAGCGGTCAATCGGTGTAGTTCATCGCAGATACGCTCGTAAAGGGCTTCATGGGTGAGGGGCGAGGGCACAAAGGGTTGGCCGATCACTTTTTCGTATAATGCAATGTATCGCTTCGAGATCGTATCGACCCATTCATCGCTCATCGTGGGTACTTGTTGGCCTTCTTTTCCCATAAAATCGTTGGCAATAAGCCATTCGCGTACAAACTCCTTGCTAAGTTGGGGTTGGCGTTCTTTTCGTTGTTGTCTTTCGCTAAAACCGTCCGAGAAGAAATACCGAGAACTATCGGGGGTATGTACTTCATCCATCAAATAGATACTGTTGCCGATCTTTCCAAATTCATATTTGGTATCGACTAAAATTAATCCCTGTCGCTGGGCAATGGCTTGTCCGCGGGCAAACAAACGCAGGGCATAATCGGTAAGTTGTTGCCATTCCGCTGCGCTCGCCAGTCCTTGTGCAATAATTTCTTCTTGGCTAATGTCTTCGTCGTGTCCGGCTTCGGCCTTGGTGCTGGGCGTAATGATCGGTTTGTCAAATGCATCATTTTCGTTCATCCCTTCAGGCAGTGGCATACCGCAGAGCACGCGTTTGCCTGAGGCATAGGTTCTCCAGGCATGTCCGGTAAGATGCCCGCGTACGACCATTTCGATCTTAAAGGGCTCACATCGTTTTCCAACAGAGGTATTGGGGGCCGGCGAAGAGACCAGCCAGTTAGGGCAAATGTCTTGGGTGGCCTCGAGCATATAGGCCGCAATTTGATTGAGCACTTGGCCCTTAAAGGGAATAGGTCTGGGTAAAATGACGTCGAAGGCCGAAATTCGGTCAGAGGCGATCATCACCAGCCAGTCTTTACCGATGCTGTATACATCTCTGACCTTACCGCTGTAAAAGGCCGTTTGACCCGGAAATAAAAAGGGAGGGGTAGCCATAGCCCGAAAATAAGGGTTTGAGGGGTACGCTAAACCTTCGTTTCTAGTTAAAAATTAAATTTTTACAGACGCCATACATATTGTACTTTTCAATTCTATTTAAAACCAAAATCTCGAAATATGAGAAAAAGCTACCTTTATTTAGCTTCTTCGCTTACGGCGTTACTTTTTATGTTTTCCGCTTACGCTCAAACAGTTACGTTAAAAGGAACTGTTCGTAACAGCGATACAAAAGAAGCCGTACCCGCCGTTTCGGTTGCCGTTAAGGGAACCTCGCAGGGTACCTACACCAACGCTGACGGAGCCTTTTCGATCAGTGTCTCCAAATTGCCGGCCGTGCTTGTCTTTACTTCGGTAGGCTACCTCGATGCCGAGGTAAGCGTATCGGATGCTTCTCAAGCCCTGGTCGTAGACTTCAAAGTCAACAACGCCCTAGGACAGGAAGTGGTGGTGGCTGCCACCCGTACGCCCACACGTCTGTTGGAGTCTCCTGTTACCGTTGAGCGTCTCAGCAGTACCGCTCTTCGCAATGTGGCCGCACCTAACTTTTATGAGGCACTCGGTAATCTTAAAGGCGTAGACGTTCACACGGCCTCTCTTACTTTCCGTACGGTCACGACCCGCGGTTTCGTAAGTAGTGGTAACACGCGTTTAAACCAATTGATGGATGGAATGGATAACCAGGCACCCGGTCTGAACTTTGCCGTGGGTAGCATGGTAGGGCCCTCTGACCTCGATGTAGAAAGTGTAGAGGTTCTTTCAGGAGCTTCTTCTGCGCTCTACGGCTCGGGGGGTATGAACGGTACCGTTCTTATCAATACCAAGAACCCATTCAAATATCAAGGGCTTAGTTACAACATTAAGCAGGGAATGATGCACGTCGATCAAAAGCAACGTGCAGCAGCACCGTTCTATGACTGGTCGTTCCGTTGGGCCAAGGCCTACAAGAACAAGCTGGCTATTAAACTGGCGGCCTCTATGGTAAAAGGTTCCGATTGGGAAGCCGAAGATTATCGCAACAAAACCCAGATCGGTATTTTGAGTGCCGTTGCTCCCGGTAATCGTACCAGCAATTCAGACTTCAATGGCATCAACATGTATGGCGATGAGACCGCTGCAAACATGAATGCTTTTGCAAATTTTGTACAGGGATCAATTCGCGGCGGTATTCTAGGTGCGACAGGCGGATCGCTTGATGTAGTATCACTGCTTAATGCCTATTATGGTGCTATTGGAAATCCTCGTTTCCCCACCGAGGCTCAACGCCAAGGGTTTTATGCTTTTCCATTTTTCCCGGCTCAAGTTTTGGGGGCTATTAACAGCCCTCAGTTAAAGCCGTTGATCGATCAAATGTTCCCTTTCTATAACGGGTTAAAGAATAATTATTTTGGAAACGCAACTGTTTCTCGTACGGGTTATGAGGAGCAGCAACTAGTGGATTACAATACGCTGAATATTCGTTTTAACGGAGGTATTCACTATAAGTTCAATGACAACCTTGAACTTTCTTTTAATAGTTTTATTGGTGCTGGAACAACTGTTTACACAGGTGCTGATCGTTACTCACTTAATAACTTAAGTATGGGGCAGCACAAAGTAGAGCTCCGTCATAAGAACTGGTTTGTTCGCGGGTACACTACACAAGAGAATGCTGGTAAATCTTACAATGCTTCTGCATTGGGTGCCTTTTTAAATGAAAGAGCAGCTCCGAGTGCCAACTGGTTCCCGCTTTATATTGGAACCTTCTCTGAGGGCATGCGTTTGAATTCAGGCCTCGCCAGCAGTTTTCAATTGCACCAAGCCGCTCGCACCTCTGCCGATGCCACCCGTTTAATACCTGGCACCAAGGCATATACCGATGCTGTGAACCAGATCAAGAGTACTCCTATTAGTAAAGGAGGTGCCCTCTTCTTAGACAAGACGGACCTGTGGAGTGTCGAGACCCAGTTCAATATCTCTGATATGGCTGGTTTCTCTGACAAGGTAGAGATGATGGTCGGTACCAACTGGAAACAATATGTGCTCAATTCGCAGGGTACGCTCTTTGCCGATACGGCCCAATTGATCCGTATTAATGAGTATGGCGGATACATGCAATTGAAAAAGAAATTCTTTGATGATGGACTCACTCTTTCTGCCTCTGGTCGCTACGATAGACAAACCAATTTCAAGGGTCGTTTTACACCCCGTTTGTCTGCTGTAATCAAAGTGGCAAAAGAGAACTTTCTTCGTCTTTCTTACCAAACCTCATATCGATTCCCCACCAACCAGAACCAGTATATCAGTTTAGTGACCGGTTCGGGTGTGCTGATGGGCTGTCTGCCTCAGTTCCAAGATTATTACAAGCTGAATTCAACTCGTCCCGGCTATACAGCGGCCAGTGTACTCGCTTACCGCTCCGGATCGTTGGGAGACTCTTCTCGCTTAGTGAGAGCTAAGTATCAAGAAGTGAAGCCCGAGACTGTTAAGTCTTACGAGTTGGGGTATAAAGGGGTTATTGGCAAGAAATTGCTGATCGATGGTTATATCTATTATAGCCGCTATCAAGATTTCTTAGTGGGTGTAGCCTTGGTGCAATCTCGTTCCGGTGCTAACTCAGATCTTTATTCTCCCTTTAGCAGTACCAACCTCTCTTATGTTCAGAACTCTGCCGATGCTGTGACCACTACCGGTTGGGGTGTAGGATTTGAGTATCAGTGGGTCAAGCGCTACGTACTCTACGGAAACGTGTTCTCTGACAGACTCAGTGAGGTTGATCCTAATGTGGTAACTTATTTTAATGCCCCTCGCTACCGCACCAACATTGGTCTTCGTAACGACAATGTCTACAAGAACTTTGGTTTTAACGTAGTGTACAAGTGGCAAGATCGTAACTACTACGAAGGCACGTTCATTACCGGCACACTGCCTGCTTTTGGCTGGTGGGATGCACAGGTTACCTATCGTCCTGCCAAGAATCCCAAGAGCACCTTCCGTGTGGGTGGTACCAACATTGCCAACAACTACCAGCGTACTGGTTTCGGAAGCCCCGCTGTGGGTGGTCTGTACTATGTGAGCTATGGATACAACCTGTTCTAATTGTTCCGGCCTTTACGGTCTGCAATAAAACTATCGGGTAATAAGTATAAGGTCCCGCCAGCTGGCGGGACCTTTCTTTTTATTTGAGTGGGCAACTTCTCTCTCCGATCTTAAAGCCATTATGATAGATCTCCAGTCGATAGGTGCCTTTATTATATTGTCCGGCCCTTACCGGAAACTCTACTTTTTGTCGGGTCCCCTTTTCGTAGTTTACAGGAATTAGTGCTGTATACGATCGGTCTCCATCTTCTCGGGTGGGCAGCATAAATCCTTTTTCGGTAATTACTTTTCCGGCCGGGTCGGTAACGATCAGGTACATGTCGGCCGGCCCAGAAGGGGCAATTCGGTTTTCTACATCAAATCGAACCAGTAGTTTGTCTACCCGCTTGGCATTAGCGGTAAGCTTCTCTTTTCCGCTTGGTTTTACATCGATCGAAGAGATCTGAATAGAGGATGCCGAAAAAGTAGAACCAATATCTACGGTCTTGGCCAGCTCCGCATTTTGTGCTGCACTTTTAGACAGGTCTTGCTCCAGCCCCTCTTTTTCTCCTTGCAGTGCCGTATTGGCTTGTGTTAACTCGAGGTTCTCTTGTTTTAGAACGGCGATCTGGTTTTCGAGGGCGGCGATCTTTCCATTTAAGTCGCTAACCATTCCTCGTGCTTTGTCGAGAGAGGCCTTGGTGGCATTGCGGTCGCTCAGTATTTTTTTTATGGCGGTCTTCTGCGATTCAATATCGCGCTGTTGCTCGGCCACCTGGTTTGTGAGTGTGGTGTTGGTGTTGGTTACGGAGTCAAGGCGAATAATGGCCATGTCGAATTCCTTTTGAATGGCCGCTTTGTCTGCATCGAGATTTTCAATTTGAACGGCTTGCAACGCAATGGTGTCTCGACTCTGGCTTTTATCCCACAGAAGATAAGCCCAGGTAAAAACCAGTGCTACCGAGAGCAACACGATGATGGTATTCTTTTTTTTGAGGGCAGCCGAAGATTGGGTATCGTCGGGGCGGCCTGAAAGAGGGGCATTCATACATAATGGATTTTGTGGGTAAATAAGAAAGTGATGGCTTCTGCAAATTAGCAAATGCCCTATAGTACTGTGTGAAATTAATCTTAAATTACCCCCTGAACTTGATCAGTGCTTGGCTGATAGTTTTCGAATCGTTGTATATTAGTGTTTTATGAGCGCCACTGCCATTATAGCCGATTGGAAGAAAGGAAAATGGAAGCCCGTTTACTGGGTGGAGGGCGAAGAGGATTACTATATTGACCAGGTATTGAACTACGCAGAGCATCAATTGCTTTCTGATGCAGAGGCTTCTTTTAATCTGAGTGTATTTTATGGTCGTGATGCTGCCTGGCCCGATGTGGTCAATGCCTGCAAGCGGTACCCCATGTTTGCCGAAAAACAAGTGGTATTGATCAAAGAGGCGCAGCATATGCGAGATATCGATAAACTCGAATCGTATCTCGAGCAACCCCTAGACTCCACGATCTTGGTAATCGGTTACAAAGAAAAAAAACTGGATAACCGGCGAAAATTTGCCAAACTGATCAAAGACAAAGGGGTGCTGGTCAGTACAAAAAAGTTATACGAGCAAGATTTGCGCGCCTTTGCCGAAGCCCTGGTGCAAACTAAAGGCTTATCAATACAACCCATGGCGCTGAGCCTGCTTATTGACCATATTGGGTCGGATATGCAGCGAATAGAGAACGAGCTTGAGAAACTGGTCGTTAATTTGGCCGACCGAAAGACCATTACCGCAGATGATATTGAGCGCTTCATTGGTATCAGCAAAGAATACAATGTCTTTGAACTACAATCGGCCCTGGCAAAGAAAGATACGGCCCGTTGTCTACGAATTGTAAGTTACTTCGAGGCCAATCCCAAAGCGGGCCCCATCCAGCTAATCTTACCCTCGTTGTATGGTTTTTTCTCGAAGGTGTTTATGCTCTATGGGGTAAATGGGGGTGATGATAAGGCGATTGCAGCAACGCTTGGCGTGCCTTCTTTTTTCTTAAAGGACTACAAATCTGCCACCCGTAATTTTGACTATGCCGCTACAGAGAAGGTGCTGCTCTTGCTTCATCAGTATAATTTGCGATCGGTAGGGATGGGGACGCCCGGCGCTACTGATGCCTCGTTGCTAAAAGAACTGGTCATGAAAATTCTTTTATAAATCTAGTCTATGCGAATACAATTTTTTGGAACCTTACTTTTGAGTTTTCTGTTAACGGGATGTTTAGAAAACACCCAGGAGATAACACTTCATGAAAATGGGGGAGGCCTCTTTGCTTCTTCGACCGATATGGGAGAACTGTTGGGCCTGGCTCGTCAAATGGGAGCGGCGCAGGACCTTTCTTCGTTGGATAAACAAAAAATGGATACGGTCATTGCGTTGGCTGCGGCTGCCGATAGTCTAGAGGGGCTCTCTAGTAACGAAAAGGCGCTCGTTGCCAAGGCCAGTCTTTCTGTTGTCATGAATATCGGGGCCGATCAGATGAAAACCGCCATTCGAATGCCCTTTGACAATTACGAGCAAGCGGCCATTATACAGCCCCTAGCTGGAAAATTGTTGGGAGACGCGGCCCGTCGTCAACTGGGCGATAAACTTCCTACCGGTGGTCGTCAAATGCCCTCGCCCAGAAGTTTTGAAAATTATTACGATCTCTCGATCGCAGCTGGCAGTATAAAGCGGGTATTGAATAAAGAAAAGTACGCAAAGGCTCAAGATGATGAATTTTTAAAAGGAATGCGTGAGCTTTCGGGCATGGGGCTCTCTATGAAATCTGCCTATATCATCAATTTGCCTCGCCCGGCTACGAAAGCAGAGGGGAAGTCTCTAAAACTATCCGAAGACAAGAAGAGAATTACACTCAACGTAGATATTGATGATTTTTTCGATGAGCCCGAGAAGCTTCAGTACCTGATCGAGTTTTGATCACAGTAGTTGCAAGCTATTCGCTTTATCGAGGTGCAATTGCATGATAAGGGCTTGCAGGTTCTCGAATTTTTTTTCGGATCGCAGGTATCTTTTTACGTGAACGGTTAGGGTCTGGTCATATATATCTTCGTCAAAACCGAACAAATTTACTTCTACGACCCTGTTTTTTCCATCTACCGTAGGTCTAAAGCCGATGCTCATCATCCCTTTTAGGGGGCTGTCGTAGTACTGGGGTTGCGCATACACGGCATAGATGCCATTTCCGGGAACGATCTTTTCGCTATCCTCTACACGCAGGTTGGCGGTTGGATAACCAATGGTGCGTCCGATTTTATTGCCATGCACTACCGTTCCACTAAAAAAGAAAGGGTAGCCGAGTAGCCGATTCGCTTTTTCGATCTCGCTGTGCAAAAGCGCCTCTCTGATTCTTGTCGAGCTGATCGAAATACTCTCTAACACATGCTTGGGAATCTCCTCTACATGGTAGCTGAAGGTTGTGGCCATTTGTTGGAGCAGTTCAAAATTGCCCGACCGGTCTCTTCCAAACTGGTGATCATAGCCGGTAATGATGGTGTGCGGTTTGAACTTTTGTACCAGAAAATCGGCAATGTATTGTTCGGCGGTTAGGTTGGCAAAAGCATCGGTAAAGGGAACCACCACCACATGATCGACCGATAGGGTAGCGAATAGCTTTAAGCGCTCTTCTAAGGTATTGATAAGCCGAATGCCCAATATAGCCGATGAGACTACTTTTCGCGGATGCGGATGAAAGGTCACGATCACCGATTCGCCACCCACCTCTTTAGCGGTAGTTGTAAGTTCCGAGAGTACTTGCCGATGACCGCAGTGTACGCCATCGAAAGTGCCAATCGTAATGACGGCTCTTGTAAAATCGGGCAGGTTCTCTACATCAAAATGGACCTTCATGGGCCGCAAAGATAGCTGTCTGTTTTGAGTTGACCGAACGGGCATTAATCAGTAAGTTTGCTTTGCAAATTCATTGCTAAACACCAGTATGTCGCTTTATTCAAAACGAGGCGTGTCGGCCCAGAAAGAAGAGGTGCACCGAGCTACCCAAGGGCTCGATCCGGGTCTATATCCAGAGGCCTTTTGTAAGATCTATCCAGACTATCTGTGCAACGACAGCAACTGGGTCAACATTATGCATGCCGATGGAGCCGGCACCAAAAGCATACTAGCGTATCTATATTGGCGCGAAACGGGTGATCTCTCGGTTTGGAGAGGTATTGCCCAAGACGCCATTGTCATGAACCTCGACGACTTGCTTTGTGTGGGGGTTACTTCTCCCTTACTTTTTTCTTCTACCATCGATCGCAATAAAAGACTCATCCCCGCTGAGGTGCTCGAAGCGGTCATAGAGGGTACGCGTGATTTCTTTGCATCCATGCGTCCCTATGGAATCGACATTCACTACCTGGGAGGTGAAACGGCCGACGTTGGCGATCTGGTCAGAACCATTACCGTAAATGGTACGATGACGGCTCGTTGGCCCAAGGCTAAGCTTATTACCAATCAGAAAATTGAACCCGGCGATGTTATTGTGGGGTTGGCGAGCTTTGGAAAGACGGTCTACGAATCGGCTTACAACAGCGGATTGGCCAGCAATGGGCTTACCAGTGCCCGGCACGACAGCTTGCATAAGACCTATGGTGCCCGTTTTCCGGAGTCGTACGATAATGGGCTTGACGAATCGGTTGTTTATATCGGGCCTCATCAATTGAGCGATACGATCACCATCAATGAGCAAGCTGTTTCTATCGGTCACTTGTTGCTGAGCCCGACTCGCACTTTTGCCCCGGTTCTTGCCACCTTTATTAAGGAACATTTTGAGTCCATTCATGGGTTGGTACATTGCAGCGGCGGCGGACAGACCAAATGTCTAAAATACCTGCCGGGCCCCTTGCGGATAGTAAAGGATAATCTGTTTACGCCACCCCCTGTATTTGATCTTATTCAAAAAGCCAGTGGTGCCGATGCCCGCGAAATGTATCAGGTATTTAATATGGGAACCCGCATGGAGATCTATACGACAGAGGCCAACGCCCAACCATTGATAGAGCTGGCTCGCGCATTTGGGGTAGAGGCGCAGGTTATTGGTCGAGTGGAACAAGCGGCTAGCAAATCGCTCGAGATCGCGACCGGCGCTGAGCGACTTCAATTTTGACCAATTGCGAATAAATGATAGTATTTTACATAAAACCTCTCTATGTCAGACGCCATAATTGATCTACGACATGTAAATATTTACCAGGGTTCCGGTTTAGTGTTGGCCGATGTGCATTTGCAGGTCAACAAAGGAGAATTTGTGTACCTGGTCGGAAAGACCGGAACGGGCAAATCGAGTTTGCTCAAAACGCTCTATGGAGAATTACCGCTGACCGAAGGAGAGGCTACGGTGGCCGGTTTTTCGTTAAGGGGACTCGATTGGAAAAAAGTCCCCTATCTGCGTCGTAATCTGGGGGTGGTCTTTCAAGATTTTCAGTTGCTAACCGATCGAAACGTAAATGATAATCTCAAGTTCGTCCTGCGCGCCACCGGTTGGACCGACGAGCGTCTGATGAACGAAAAGATCGCTGATGTACTCGACAAGGTGGGACTTAAGTCTAAGGGGTTCAAGATGCCCTTCGAATTAAGTGGCGGAGAGCAGCAACGAGTCGATATTGCACGTGCCCTACTCAACTCTCCCAAACTGATCTTGGCCGATGAGCCTACCGGAAATCTCGATCCGGAAACCTCGGACGAGATCATGAAGTTGTTGTTTCATATTTCTCGCGATTATAACACCACCGTGGTGATGGCTACGCACGACTATATTGTTGTACAGAAATTTCCTGCCCGTCTTATTCGCACCGAGCAGGGTAAGGTCATTGACAATGCTACACTAGGTATTCAATAAGGGCCGCCGTGCTTTTTGTCGTATCGAAGTTTTCTTTCAATAATTTTTTTCGAAGTGTAATCTCTTCTTGCCCAAAGGGCCGATGTTGCAACTGCGTAATCAGCGACGCTATTCCTGTAGCGGTCTCCGCACTATAACAGGCCTCTTTAAGCGTGGAGTTTTTTAACGCCTTGGCATTACAGATACAATGTTTACCCAAAGCGAGCGCATGCAGTATGCGAAGGCTGGTACCCGCACTAACCGAAGAGGGTAATACATTGGTTTGTGCTTTTTGGATGAGATCGTCGAGTTCAGCTTCTCCGGGATTGGCCACCAGACAGGTATGTTGGTAAAGATGTACCAGTTTCTCTATTCGTGAAGAAGGGTGATGGCCGGCGATCACAAAGGGAATCGACACTCTGGAGAATACCTTGGTCAGCAGCCACACCAGCATTTTTTCGGTTTCTTTTTCGGAAAGATCTCCCTGAAAGAGACAGAAACTTCCTACGCCCTCCTTGGCCCGAACCTCGGTGTACGGAGAAAAGACCGGCAATACCACCGTATCGGGCATGCCCAGTTTTTCGCGGTAATAAGTAGCCTGCTCCTCGTTGCTACAGGCATAGCGTACCCCGGCGGGTAAATGACGTTTAATGTGTAAGAGTTTTTTTCTTTCGATAAACCACCGCAGCCAGAGTAGAGGATTTCTAGTCTGCGTTCCTTTTTCTAGTAAATGGCGATGCCGTAATTGCTGTATCCTCACCAAGATCTTTCTTTGCGAACCACATAAGGCAGTAAGATGTCCGCAACAAGAAAGCCCTTCTAAAAGGATGAGATGCTGGTCTTCTTGTAGGCGGGCCAGTAAGGCCGGGTGGGAGCGAAGTCTGATGCTTTCGGGCCACTGACGGGATCTTCCTTTTTCTAGGGGATAAATATAGATGGCCTTACAATAGGGGTTGAGCTCTGTGGGATGAAGGCCCTCCGACGCCGAAAAATAGTGTAAAAGGATGGTCAGCCCTGCATCGTGCAAACAGCGTATGCGGTAAAACATGTCGATGCGGCTTCCGCTGGTCAGGGGCCAGGGGGCCTCGGGACAGACAATATGTATCGTCTTTTTTTCGATCACATATTGATGTTTTCCATGCCTTCGCCCATCAATTTGTTGCTCTTGCGTTTGAACAAATTGGGATCGAATTTTCCGAAGCGCCAGCCAAAGTTCAATCGCATTAGCTGGGGGTCTCTTCTGCGAAATACATCTTGAACGAACAAGGCAGAAGAAGAGAAGATCTGTTGACGGCGGGTTCTGAAAATATCATTGATATTCCAAGAAAGATTAGCTTGTTTGTTTTTGCCGAATTCAAAGCGAAGGGCCGCATCTACAAAGTAGTTGGCCTTTTGATATCCCTGTGCCGCACTGGCCTGACCGAACATGCCCCCTCCGAACATGCCACCCATGCCGCCGCCCCAGCGACCGCCACCACCGCCGCCACTGCCACCGGGAGGCAATACCGAGCGAGACTGGTATTCGCCCGATAACTGAAGGGTAAGGCTTTTTTGCAGTTTGATACTGTTGTTGAGTTTAATAAAGAACGAGGCGAATGGATCTATATTGGCCAGTGTTGGGTCGCTTAGTTTGATTACAGAGGTAAAGAGATTAAAGTTGGTGGTCAGATCCCACCAAGACTTCAGTTTATTCTTAGCGACCAGCTCGAGGCCTGTTACATAGCTACTGTTGGCATTGATATAGGTATTGATCAATACTTCTTTTCCAGAGGTGGCACTGGTCTCTTTGTCTTGGTAACGCGTTATAAGATTATCGGTTTGCTTAAAGTACGCCGAGGCGATAAAGTTGTCTTTGTTAGCAAAGGTTTTTTGATAAGAGAGCTCGAGCGAACTGGTAAACTCAGGGACCAAATTGGGATTGCCCCGGTTCAAATTCAGTGAATCGGAGTAGTCGGTAAAAGGGTAGAGCTGAAAGAAATTAGGCCGGTTGATCTTGCGCGTATAGTTTAATTGGAGGTCCTGATTCTTTTTCAATTTTTGGGTCAGAAACACACTAGGAAAAAGACTTATCGGAAAATCGATACTAAATTCTTGATTCAAGTCGGGCAGTACTCCGTCGTAGCGACTGCTTTCGACACGAAGCCCCAGTTGATAGCCAAAATTTTTAACCTGATTCGAGTAGGTGCTATAGGCGGCCAGTACATTATCGTGGCTATTGTAATTGACAGAGAGGGCCGGAATATAAAATAGGGTACTGCCGTTGACCAGGTAAAAATCGTTTCGATTGTCCACATTCCTCAATTGGGCCCGCAGACCTGCTTCCCATTTCGATTTGTCGCTGAGCGGTCTTACATAATCGGTTTGAATGACCAGGTTGTCGTTGTCGCCGGTGCCGTCTTGTTGTTGAGCGGCGGTTCTGGCAAAAGAAGAGAAGGGGTTATCGTAATAGAAGGTGGTAATCTGATTAAAGTTGGTACTGTTGCTAAGGTTATACATTAGATCGATGGACCACTCCTCGCCTGCACGGGGAAACAGGTGCTTAAAACTGGTGGTAATGCCGGTAAATCCGAATTCACTACTCGAGTAAGAGTTGCGCTCACTCAATGATTTTTTGGGATTGATAAAGAGCGAATCGATGGCAATATCGCCTTCGCTGGTGGGTTTGAATTGCCCGCCCCCTTTATTTACGGAAACCGAAAATGTGTTGCGGTTATTGATAAAGTAGTCCAGGCCGGCCCGAAGGAACATAAAGTACCCAATGCTGATACTCTCGTCCTCTTGGTGTAGTAATGTATTGGGATTGGTAATTAGGGTCTTTCGATCGGTAAGTCCGGTGCTGATCGATTTACGCTGGTTTACATTTACACTGGCAAAGAAATTAAGTTTGTTCTGACGAACGTTGATGTCGCCGCCCATACCCACACGAGCCCTAGAGTCGATATTGCTGCGAAGACTGCCACTGTAGCCAACCCGTTTATTTTTTTTGAGGATGATGTTCAAGATCCCTGCCGTGCCACCCGAGGCATCGAATTTGGCAGAAGGGTTAGTGATGATCTCTACCGACTCTATGGCATCGGCAGGAATTTGCTCTAGCGTTAGCACGGTGGGTCTTCCGTCCACAAAAAGTTGCGGGGTGTTATTGCGCATGGTCACATTGCCATCTATGTCCACATTGATGGAGGGAACGTTACGCATAACATCGATGGCGGTTCCTCCTGCTGAGACGATGTTTTTATCGACGCCGAATACTTTCCGGTCGATACCCAACCGAAGCCCCGAGGTGCCTGCGTTGACGGTCACATTCTCGAGTGTCTTTTCGGCAATGCTGATCTTGATATTGCCCAAGTCTTTGTCGAGGGCAGAAAGCATCGAAGAAAAATCGGCGTTGCCTCCTTGCGGCATTTTAATGTCAAAGCCAATGGGCTGCTCATAGGTCGTGTATCCTACCACATTAATTCGAAGTTTGTATTGTCCAAAGGCAGGAATGTTCTCGAGTCTGAACTCCCCGTTGGAGCGCGTTAACATTCCTGCAATTACCTGGTCCTTTCTCTTTTTGGTGGCTGAGTCAAATTTGTTTTGAAGCAGTTGCACCGAGGCGTACTCTATAGGCTTTCCGCTGGTCGCCTCTAGCACTTTTCCGTAGAAATTGCCATTTACCTGTGGTCTGGCCCCGCCGGTGGAGCCGCCTCTGCTCATGCCCATTGGGGGTTGCGAAAGGGCAATAAGTGAGGGGATAAGGGCAAAAAGAACCAAAAGGGCGTATTTCATGTAGGGATTTTTCAATTAGACGGGAAAAGGGGTTTAAGCTATTGGTCCTCAGCTTATTTGGGACTACTGGTCCATAACAAGTATGAATGGAAATTGTTTAATGGGCCCAGCTGCTGATCCATACCTGTACAAGGCCGATCAACAGGCCGATTATAGCGCCCACCCATTCTACAAAGCGAAACTCTTTGGCCATAATCTGGTAGAGCAACTCCTCTAGGCGGTCAGAAGAGAAATGAGCTACTTTTTCTGTAATAATCGACTCTAGGTCGAGCTCTGTTCGAAGTTGACCGGCATAGGTTTTCATGACCGGGGGCAACAGATTTTCGATCTCTTGCAAGAACGTAGTTTTTAACCGGGTAATGGTCTTTTCTCCTACGAACATGCTGATCATGGGCAGTTGTTCGCTCAATCTCTCTTTGAGAAAGGTATCGATGTGCGCTTCGATAAGCGGCATCATTTTTTGAATGTTGCTCGGCTCACTTATTTTTTTTTCGATGTCCGCAAACGATAGAAATTCCCCACTTACCAACTTGCCTAGTTTCTGCGCGAACTGCGATTGGTTCTTTGGAAAAATGCCCTGTAGGGTTAATCCCAATACCCGTATGGGTTTGCGTGGGTGAAAAAGCATTTTGATGGCGATCCAATTGGTGATCCATCCAATAAAGCCCGAAATGAGAATAAGAAAAATTGGCCAGTATTGCATAGTGATGTCGTAATACAAGACCCCGCCTGCTCGACGGGGTCTATGGGGTGGCTAACCGGGTTCGAACCGGCGACCCTCAGAACCACAATCTGATGCTCTAACCAACTGAGCTATAGCCACCGTAATTAACCAAAACGCCTCTTGTGAAGGCTTTTCGGTTAAAGAATTGCAAAGGTAAGCAACTTTCGCAGATGCAAAAAAAACACCCGTCAATTTATGCTATTTTTGAGACCGATGATTCTCTCCTTAAAATACTGGTTGAATATGAAGCGAATACCGATTTTGATTTTGTTGCTGGCCGGCCTCGGTTATCTGACCTTACATGCCGTGGGCATAGCAGGCCCCTCCGATCCTCCCGGTCGATACGAAAAAATTATGGCACTGGTCGGACGAATGCTCGAAGAAGGACATTTTAGTCCGCAAGCCATCGATGATGCATTCTCTCAAAAGGTGTTTCACCGCTATCTCAAAGAATTGGACCCCGAAAAAAATATGTTGCTGAGCGTCGACATCGAGAAGTTGCGTGCCTACGAAAAGACAATAGATGATGAACTAAAGGGATCACCCGTCGTATTCTTTAAAAAGACGGCAGAGATTTTTAATGCGCGTATGCTAGAGGCCGCTACACTATCAAAAAATATTTTGGCAAAGCCTTTTGATTTTACCGTAAGCGAGCAGGCCGAGTTGGATGCCGATAAGCTTTCGTTTCCGACGTCTACCGCCGAGCGGATGCAACGTTGGAGGCTAAAGCTTAAGTTCATGACGCTTGAACGATATGCTGATGCCCTTGAACTACGCAGTAAAAACAACGGAAAAGAGGGGTTTGTGTACAAAGCCGATTCTACGCTCGAAAGAGAGTCGCGCGAAAAAGTAAGCAAGCTAATGGACCGCACTTTTGATCGGCTTCGTTTAAAGTTCGACCAGGACGATAAATTCAATTTGCTGGTCAACACCATTACGACCACCATGGATCCGCATACCGAGTTTATGCCGCCGGTAGACAAACGTTATTTCGACGAAGAGATGAGCGGTGAATTCTTTGGTATCGGAGCCATGCTTCAATACGACGACGGTGCTATTAAGATTACCAGTGTGGTAACGGGTAGCCCCGCCTACAAGTCGGGTCAGATTCAATCAGGTGATATTATTCTTAAGGTCGGGCAAGGAAAAGAAGAGCCCGTCGATCTGACCGGATTTATGACCACCGACGCCGTCAAATTGATTAGAGGAAAGAAAAATACCGAGGTTCGATTAATCATTCGTAAGCCCTCCGGTGACCTGAAAGAAGTTTCGATGATTCGGGAAAAGATCGTGCAAGACGAGGGCTATGCCCGTAGCGCCGTGCTCAAAGAGGGCGATGCCAAGGTCGGTTATATCTTCTTGCCCGATTTCTATGCCAATTTCGATGATCCCAAAGGAAGACGCTGCTACACCGATGTGGCCAAAGAACTCGAAAAGCTAAAGAAAGAGGGTGTATCGGGTGTTATTCTCGATCTGCGAAACAACGGAGGTGGTTCTCTTTACGATGTTGTACAGATGGCAGGACTTTTTATTCCAGAGGGCCCCATTGTGCAAGTCAAGGACCGTGATCGGCAGGCCAGCGTTCTTAGCGACCGAGACCGCTCTGTGCTCTACGATGGCCCCCTGGTCGTTATGGTCAACGAGTTCAGTGCCTCGGCTTCTGAGATCTTTGCCGCGGCCATGCAAGATTATGGCAGGGCGATGGTCATTGGCAGCACCTCTACGTTTGGCAAAGGAACCGTACAGCGCAATATTGGCCTTGATCCGATCTATGGCTTCTCTACCTCTAGTGATGAGTTGGGTTCGGTGAAACTTACCTTGCAAAAATTCTATAGAATAACAGGGGCCTCTACTCAACTTCGGGGTGTAGCGGCCGATATCGTAATACCGGATAATTATGAGTACATGAAGCTGCGCGAAAAAGATACGCCCGAAGCATTGCCTTGGGATCAAATTGCCAAGACCAGCTTTATTACTTGGACACCGGGCTTTGATTCGGAAGAAATTAAGAAGATGGCAGCAAAGCGATTGGCTCAAGACTCTACCTTTATTTTGATCGGGCAGACCGCAAAGTGGCTGGCCGATCAAAACGACAAGAAGTATCCTCTTTTGCTCAGCGAGTACCAGCAGGAGCAAGACAGGGTCAAGGCCAGTGTTAAGAAGCTCGAGAAGTTGCAGCAACTGCGTACACCGCTGTTGGTGTTTCCGCTAACGGGCGAAGAGAACAAATATGCCCCCGATACCGCCAAGCAAGAACGATTCAATAGCTGGATCGGAAATCTAAAAAAAGATATTTACCTCGATCAGGGAGTTAAGGTAATGAAGGATATGCTGAGCATCAAACGCTCCGTTGCGATTACTTACTGATTTCGGTTTATGCAGTTCAGGTCTTCGAAGGCCACCTCGAGTCTTTTGCAAAAAGCCTCTTCTCCTTTTCTCAGCCATACGCGGGGATCGTAATATTTCTTGTTGGGCTTTTCTTCTCCTTCCGGATTGCCCAACTGTCCCTGCAAGTAGGCTTCGTTCTTTTTGTAATTGGCCAGTACGCCATCCCAGAAAGCCCACTGCAGATCGGTATCGATATTCATTTTGATGGCTCCGTAGCCAATCGCTTCGCGAATCTGGTGTTGCGGAGAGCCGCTGCCCCCATGAAAGACAAAGTAAACGGGTTTAGGCCCTGTTTTTAACTGGGTCTCTATGTAGCGCTGACTGTTGTTTAGGATCTCGGGTCTTAGCTCTACGTTGCCGGGTTTGTAAACGCCGTGCACATTACCAAAAGCGGCGGCTACGGTAAATAAATCACCTACTTCTTGCAGAGCGGTAAAGGCATAGGCTACATCTTCGGGTTGGGTGTAGAGCTTTGAATTTTCTACATCCGAATTGTCAACGCCGTCCTCTTCTCCGCCGGTTACCCCCAGCTCTATTTCGATACTCATGCCCAGGGGCTTCATGCGTTTGTAAAATGCCACCGAACTGCTGATGTTCTCTTCGATGGGCTCTTCGCTCAAATCGAGCATATGTGAGCTGAACAGGGGTTGCTTTTTTTCTTTAAAAAATTGTTCACCGGCATCGAGTAACCCGCTCACCCAGGGGAGCCATTTTTTAGAGGCATGGTCGGTATGTAATACCACGGGCACGCCGTAATACTTGGCGACATTATGAATATGGAGGGCTCCGGAGATTCCCCCTTGAATATTTCCTTGCAATTGATCGTTTGGCATGCCCTTACCGGCTATAAACTGAGCCCCGCCATTCGAGAATTGAATAATGACCGGTGAGTTGACCTTGGCCGCCGTTTCGAGCGTGGCATTGATACTGTTGGTGCCAATGGTATTGACCGCGGGTAAGGCAAATTGATTGTCTTTGGCATCTTTGTAAAGGGCAGCGAGCTCTTCGCCAAATAAAACACCGGGTGTGTATTTTTTCATAGAACGCAAATTAAAAAAAAATAAAGTTGACTTGCCATTAATTGCCCAAGGCGGCAATTACATCGTATTTGGTAACGATATGATAGTTGCCGGCTTCGTCTTTGGCCATGACCGCTCCGTTTTCTTTCGTAATGTATAACCTTAGTTTTTCTGCTGCCGTATCGAAAGGGGCCACCGGAAAAGCAGGTTCCATTACCTGGGCCACCGTTGCATTCTTGAGGGCCGGATCGTCGAATACTTTTTTGAAAAGTCCTTGTTGACTGATAGCCCCGATGGGTTCGCCCTGCTGCATGATCGGGATCTGTTCAATATCATATTTTTTCATGAGCTCCACACAATCTGCTACGGTATGCTCCGGCGCTGCGCTAATGAGTTTTTTGGCGCCCCGGGCACTCACGATATCACGAATGGTTTTTACCTCTAGAAAGCCTCTTTCCATCATCCACTGATCGTTGTAGATCTTACCCACATAGCGACTGCCATGGTCGTGCAAGATGCAAACCGCCAGGTCATCTTTCTTTAATCTGGCTTTAAGTTGTAGTAAGCCCTGCAGGCAGCTGCCGGCACTGTAACCGCAAAATAGTCCTTCTTCTTTGGCGAGCTTTCGGGCCATAACGGCTCCGTCGCGGTCGGTTACCTGTTCAAAATGATCGATAAAACGCATGTCGTAGTTCTTGGGAACAAAGTCTTCGCCAAACCCTTCGCTGATATAAGGCTTGACCTCGTTCATATCGATCTCTCCGGTACGAAAGTATTTAGTGAGCAAAGACCCATACACATCGATGGCCCAGATCTGTATAGCTGGATTTTTTTCTTTCAAATACATGGCTGTACCGGTAATGGTGCCACCTGTGCCGGCCGTGCATATCAGGTGCGTGATCTTGCCGTCGGTCTGACGCCAGATCTCGGGTCCGGTGGTCTCGTAATGCGCCAATCGATTAGCCAGATTGTCGTACTGGTTCATGTGGCAAGCATTGGGAATTTCTTTGGCCAATCGGGCCGCCACGCTATAGTAGCTACGAGGATCTTCGGGTAATACATTAGTCGGGCAAACGATCACTTCAGCTCCAACGGCCTTTAAGATGTCTGCTTTTTCTTTGGATTGCTTATCGGTTGTAACAAAGATGCATTTGTACCCTTTTACCACAGCGGCCAGCGCCAGCCCCATGCCGGTATTGCCGCTGGTGCCCTCAATAATGGTGCCCCCGGGTTTGAGTCTTCCGTCTTGCTCGGCCACTTCGACCATCTTAAGTGCCATCCGGTCTTTGATAGAGTTGCCCGGATTAAAATAATCCACTTTGGCCAGCACCGGGCAGCGTACTTCTTTGGTTAATTTATTGAGCCGAATAAGCGGTG
The DNA here is from genome assembly GCA_016872155.1 of Sphingomonadales bacterium. Classification (GTDB taxonomy): domain Bacteria; phylum Bacteroidota; class Bacteroidia; order Chitinophagales; family Chitinophagaceae; genus JJ008. The sequence continues at coordinate 132,464 of VHBB01000003.1, read as the reverse complement.
TATTTCCGATCGTTTCTAGAATATTGTTTTTAATGTCCATGGCAGCAAAAAATTTAGTCGCGGAGTTTTTTTAGCGCGGTCTCGATTACGGGATCCTTTTGATTGACCAATTGGTGGTACCCGTTGTTTCCAAATCGGAAACGGGCTATTCTTGCAAGGGCATAGTTGTACATATCAACGGGTAGGGGACTGGCAGCCGGGTTTAGACTTTTCCATTCTTTGGTCAATTGATTACGCAGCTGTGGATCGGCTTCCATTGAATTAACGGCTCGAATCGCTTGTACCTGCTTGTGATGCCTTCTGTAAAAGTCGACCGTAAAGTCCTCGAGCTGGGCAATATCATTTTTGGCGATCCAATTTTTGGTATCCGTTTGGTAATCGACAGCGACCAACAAGTGCGGCATAATACCCATTCCGCCATATAAAGTGTCGCCACAGGCCGTCAAAAATCTTTTCTTTTTTAAAATAGCGGCCATGCTGTCATTTTCATTTAGCAGGGGTTGCAGCGATCTATTGACGGCTGCTTCATGATAGGCTTCGTTTCCATTTTCGTACGAGCGCTGTATGCTACGCCCTAACGGGCTGTAATAGCGGGCCACGGTCAGCCGAATGGCCGATTGGTTGCTGAGCTCGAATTGCTCTTGTACCAGCCCTTTTCCAAAGGTGGGCATCCCCACCAGCGTAGCCCTGCACCAGTCTTGCAACGCTCCGGCCAGTACTTCGCTGGCGCTGGCTGCATCTTCATTGACCAGAACCATCAATTTTCCTTTCTCAAAAAGGCCCGGTCTTTTGCAGCGGTACTCTCTTTTTGGGTAATGCGCTCCTTTGGTATAAACGATCAGTTTGTCGCCATCCAAAAATTCATCGGCCATGTCGGTGGCTTCGTTCATGAATCCTCCACCATTGCCGCGCAGGTCAAAGACTAGCGAAAGCATTCCTTGCTGCAGCAGGTCTTCGAGTGCTTCCATAAACTCTTCGTAGCTGTTCTCAGAAAAACGATTCAATTTTATATAGCCCGTCGTGTCGTCGATCAGATAGGCGGCATCCACGGCTGGTAAGGGGATCGCACCGCGGGTGATCTTTTTTTCTATTTTCTTTCCATCCCTGAATACTTGTATCGTAATGGTAGATCGCTTAGGTCCTCTAATAAGATTTTTAACGCGTTCGGCCTCTATTCCTGCATACGTGAGTGCGGAATCTCCGGCTTTGATAATGCGGTCGCCCGGCTCGAGTCCGGCCACACTGCTGGGCCCCTTGGAGATCACGTGGGTTACAATAACAGAATCTTTTCGAATGGTAAACTCTACGCCAATGCCTTCAAAGTTGCCCGATAACTCTTCGTTGGCGGCTGCCAGCGCTTGTGGAGCCAGATAAATTGAATGAGGATCGAGATGGTCCATTAATTGCTCGATAGAAAGTTGTTCGATGCTATCGATCTTGAGCGTATCTACATAGTGGAGCCTCATTAGATCGAGAGTCTCTTGCAAAGCGCTGCCTTTATTTTTCTGAAAAAGGTCCTGACCCGATTTGAGCGTTAGGCAATGCCCCAGCCACATGCCGGCTATTAGCACCACAGAAAAAACCAGTGGGAGCGCCCAATTCCATTTTTTATTGCTCATTATTGCGCTTATTCTGTAATTTGACGCAAATTACTGGATTTGAGGGTAATCCCTCTTTGTATTTACTAAGATTTAGCTATGGCAGTTGTAACGCTGATCGCAGACAGTGGGGCCACAAAAACGGAGTGGTGTGTGCTACGCGGGGGTAAGAAAAAATCGATCGTTACACAAGGCATCAGTCCCTATTTTTTATCTACAGATCAGATCGTTTCACTGCTAAAAAAAGAGTTATGGCCCACCGTTAAAGCCATGGGCATCACCGATATTTTCTATTACGGCACCGGTTGTGCCAATCCTGCCAATGCGCGCGCGGTAAAAAAGGCATTGGGTATTGTATTTCCCGATACTAAGTCTACGGTTACTCACGATCTAATGGCTGCGGCCCGCGCGCTGTGCGGTACGCAAAAAGGGGTGGCCTGTATTTTGGGAACGGGTTCGAATTCTTGTTACTACGACGGAAAAAAGATCGTTCGTAACAGCCCCGGGTTGGGGTATGTATTGGGTGATGAAGGCAGTGGGGCGTATCTGGGGAAAAAAGTTATTCAGTATTATTTGTACGACACGTTCGACGAAGAGCTTAGGGCTCGCTTCGATGCCAGTTTTACCACGACGGCTGCGGAGATACTGGAGCAGGTCTATAAAAAGCCGCTGCCCAACCGATACCTGGCCGGCTACACTCGGTTTCTTGCCGAGAACCGCGGACACTATATGATCGAGAATATCATCCAAGACGGTCTCAACGATTTTTTCTTTCAGCATCTGTGCAAATACAAAGAGATCTGGAAGTATCCGGTGCATTTTACCGGTGGAGTGGCATTTGGATTTCGGGATATAATCCAGCAACTTTGCCACGCTTACGAATTTGAACTCGGACAGGTCTTGCAGCATCCCATGCAAGGGCTGATTCGGTATCATTCTTAAAACCTGCTATGTCTTTTCAACGAATAACAGAGCAAACAAGTGAGTATCGGCATCTCGAAAAGATGCCGTTGCACGAACTGCTATCCCATATCAATAACGAAGACAACACGGTGGCTTCCGCGGTTAAAAAGGCCATTCCCCACGTAGAGCGCTTGGTCGAGGCTATCAGCGATAAAATGCTGATGGGAGGCCGTCTTTTTTATATTGGCGCCGGAACCAGCGGTCGACTGGGTATAGTGGATGCCAGTGAGTGTCCTCCAACCTTCGGAGTGCCTTATGGGCTGGTCATAGGAATTATTGCCGGAGGCGAGAAAGCCATCACCACGGCCGTCGAGTTTGCAGAAGATAGTAAAGACCAGGGGTGGAAAGATCTGCAGCAGTGCGAGGTGTCTGACCGGGATGTGGTGGTAGGTATTGCCGCCAGCGGCTCTACGCCCTATGTGATTGGCGCCCTAGAGGCTTGTCGCAGCCACGGCATTGTTACGGGTAGTATTAGTTGTAATCCACAGTCCCCTGTTAGCCAAGCGGCCGATTTTCCGATCGAGGTGGTGGTGGGACCCGAATTGTGGACCGGCAGCACCCGAATGAAAAGTGGAACGGCACAAAAGTTAGTGCTCAACATGATATCGACAGCGGTAATGATTCAGTTAGGCAGGGTAGAGGACAATAAGATGGTCAATATGCAATTGAGCAACGATAAATTAGTGGACCGCGGCACCAAAATGCTCATGGAAAAATCGGGGCTGTCCGATTACGAAGAAGCGAAGAAATTACTGCTGAGCAAGGGGAGTGTTAAAAAAGCGCTTCAATTTTTAGAAGGCAAGTAACGCAACTATGCATACGCTGGAGCCCTTTTATAACTGGCAGCACATTTATTTAAGCGAAGAAGATGCTCGCTCTCCTTTTTTTGGAAAGCAATATTCCGAATTTGAATTCTCTCAAACCATCTACAACTATTACATACACCCGCAGTGGGATGAGTTTGGTAGCCGAACATTATATGGCAAGGTATTGATGGCCGAATACGAAGAACGTTATGCCGTTATTGAATTGATCGGCGAGTGGAACGATGCACTTGAGAATGATATTATGCTTCTGAAGCGATCGGTTTTGGAACGCTTCTCCGACGAAGGCATCCATAAGTTTATACTGATCGCAGAGAACGTGCTCAATTTTCATAGTGGTGGCACTGACTACTACGAAGAGCTTTCACAAGAGTTAAGGGACATGGGGGGATGGATCGTTTGTTTAAATATGCCTTCGCAGTCAGAAATCGAGTTTAAACAGGCCGGCAACCATCACTTTATAGAAGTTTTTAATATACCCGAATGGCGCTCGTACAGGCCTTTTCATTTGCTTAAAAAGGTAGAGGCCATCTTGGGCCCGCATCTCTTGCAGTAGGGCTTCCGTAGCCTAGTATTTAGCCTAAATCTTTTATCTGATTTCGGCTTTGCCGCGTTAATTTTGCACCACGAACCAACAGGGTGCTGACCCGCACTCGTCGCTTAATTTTTAAAATCGTAGTCTGATGAAATGGTCTGAGTTATTTACTTCTTCTGTAGGCAAAAAGTGGATAATGGGGCTTACCGGAATTTTTCTGATCTTATTTCTGGTGGTGCACGTGGGGCTCAATGCTTGCATCTTTGCGATGGACGGCGGGGTTATGTTCAACAAGGCGGCCCACTTTATGGGATCGAATGCCGTTCCTCGAATTTTAGAGATCGGTCTATTTGCCGGTATTCTGTTGCACATGATTCAAGGATGGTCTCTCGAAATGTCTAACCGGGCCGCACGTAAAAAAGGGTATGCCGTTGCGATGGGGAGCAAAGGAAGCAAATGGTATAGTCGTAGCATGGGATTGTTGGGAACGCTCTTGTTTTTGTTTTTGGTCATGCACATCTCTCATTTTTGGGTACCCAGCCGTATTACCGGGCTCGATCCGGTACGAATAGAGGGAAAGGAGTATCATAATCTCTACGGAGAAATGTTGCAAGTGTTTCAGGGTAATTTGGCCGTCGTTATTTTGTATGTACTGGGTTGTCTGGCCCTGGCCTGGCACCTGTTGCATGGTTTTCAAAGTGCCTTTAGAACACTGGGACTTACCAATGGGCGCTATATTTTGTTGGTAGAATCGGCCGGTGTGCTATTCTCTGTACTTATTCCACTCGCCTTTGCACTCATGCCTGTTTCGATGTACATGGGCTGGATAAAATAATCTTTACGAAGAAACCGATCTAACTATGCTCGACTCAAAAATTCCATCGGGATCTCTGGATCAAAAGTGGACCTCTTACAAAGGACATTGCAAACTGGTCAATCCTGCCAACAAGCGAAAACTCGAGGTTATTGTGGTGGGTACCGGTTTGGCCGGCGCTTCGGCGGCCGCTTCGCTGGGAGAGCTCGGATACCAGGTAAAGGCATTTTGTTTTCAGGATTCACCCCGACGGGCACACTCTATTGCGGCGCAAGGGGGTATTAATGCCGCTAAGAACTATCAAAACGACGGGGACTCTGTCTACCGACTTTTTTACGATACTATCAAAGGGGGCGACTACCGTGCTCGTGAAGCCAATGTGCATCGGTTGGCCGAAGTAAGTGTCAACATCATTGACCAGTGCGTAGCCCAGGGCGTTCCTTTTGCCCGCGAGTATGGCGGTCTGCTCAATAACCGTTCCTTTGGCGGTACGCAGGTTAAAAGAACTTTTTATGCGGCCGGTCAGACGGGTCAGCAATTATTGATCGGCGCCTACCAGGCACTCGAAAGACAAGTTGCGCTCGGTAAGGTCACCATGCATACCCGCCACGAGATGCTCGATGTAGTCGTTATTGATGGCAAGGCTCGTGGCATTATTTGTCGCAACTTGGTAACTGGCGAACTCGAGCGACATTTCGGGCATGCCGTATTGCTTTGTACGGGTGGATATGGAAATGTGTTCTATCTTTCTACCAATGCCATGGGTAGCAATGTGACCGCTGCCTGGAAAGCGCATAAAAAGGGCGCCTATTTTGCCAATCCCTGTTTTACACAGATTCATCCTACCTGTATACCCGTAAGTGGCGATCACCAGTCTAAACTAACCCTAATGTCTGAGTCGTTACGCAACGACGGACGCATTTGGGTTCCTGCCAAGACTGGCGATAAAAGACCGGCCAATGATATTCCCGAAGAAGAGCGGGATTATTTTCTGGAGCGTCGCTATCCGGCCTTTGGTAACCTGGTTCCCAGAGACGTTGCTTCGCGAGCGGCCAAAGAGCGTTGCGATGCCGGCTTTGGCGTAGGTACCACCGGACAGGCCGTATATCTCGATTTCAAGTATAACCTCATCAACAAGTACGGTAAGGCCGAGGCTAATAAACAAGGCATTCAACATCCCGATACCGACACCTTGATGCGATTGGGAAAAGAAGTAGTGAAAGAAGAGTACGGTAATCTCTTTGATATGTACGAAAAGATCACCGGCGAAAATCCCTACGAAGTTCCCATGCGCATCTACCCGGCCGTACACTACACCATGGGCGGGCTTTGGGTCGATTACGAGCTGATGACCTCCGTAAAGGGTCTGTATGCCCTTGGCGAGGCGAATTTTAGCGATCATGGAGCCAACCGTCTGGGCGCATCGGCCTTGATGCAAGGGCTGGCCGATGGCTATTTTGTGATCCCTTATACCGTTGGTAATTACCTGGCCGACGAAATTGCGACCAAGCCGATCCCTACCGATCACCCCGCCTTTATAGAGGCAGAACAACAAGCGGCCGACCGCATCAACAGGCTGATAAGCATCAATGGTACTAAGACCGTAGAAAGTTTTCATAAGCGGTTAGGAAAGATCATGTGGGAAGAATGCGGTATGGCGCGTAGCGAAAAAGGACTTACCAAGGCTATCGAAGAGATTCGCCAACTTAAAAAGGAATTTTGGTCCGATGTAAAGATTCCCGGCTCTATCAACGAGATGAATCCCGAACTTGACAAAGCAGGCCGTGTGGCTGACTTTATTGAACTGGGAGAGTTGATGTGCATTGATGCGCTCGATCGTAACGAAAGCTGTGGGGGGCATTTTAGAGAAGAAAGCCAGACCAACGAAGGAGAGGCGCTTCGCAATGACCAGCAGTATGCCTACGTGGCGGCCTGGGCCTATCAGTCCGAGAATAATTGGCAATTGAACAAAGAGTCTCTCAGCTTCGAGGTGGCCAAACCCAGTCAGCGTAGCTACAAATAAACTTTATTTTAATAGCCGTATTTATGCAGCACTATACCATGAATTTGACACTCAAAGTTTGGCGGCAAAAAAATGCCGGCGACAATGGTCACTTCGAAACCTATCCGGTAAAGGATATCTCTTCTGAGATGTCTTTTTTAGAGATGATCGATGTGTTGAACGAGCAATTGATCAAAGACGGAAAAGAGCCCATTGCTTTCGACCATGATTGTCGCGAAGGTATCTGCGGCATGTGCTCGATGTACATCAACGGAAGGCCACATGGACCCTGGCAGCAAAACACCACCTGTCAATTGCATATGCGTGCCTATCAAGATGGGGATACTATTGTGGTGGAACCTTGGAGAGCCAATGCTTTTCCGGTAATTAAAGACCTGATGGTCGATCGCAGCGCCTTTGATCGCATTATACAAGCGGGTGGATATATTTCTGTTAATACGGGTAACGCTGTCGATGCCAATGCCACGCCCATTGAGAAAGACAAGGCCGACGAAGCCTTTGCGGCAGCGGCCTGTATCGGATGCGGTGCCTGTGTGGCGGCTTGTAAAAATTCTTCGGCCATGCTCTTTGTCGGAGCCAAAGTTTCTCACTTGGCACTGTTGCCACAAGGTTCTCCGGAACGAAAGAACCGGGCACTTAACATGGTAACCCAAATGGATAAAGAGGGATTTGGAGCTTGTACCAATACCGGTGCTTGTGAGGCCGTTTGTCCCAAGGGGATCTCTATCGAGAATATCGCAAGGCTCAACCGCGAGTATATGATGGCGGGTCTGACCGAAGACAAGTAAGAATGTTCCTTAGACGTTGAATCGGAAATGCATTACATCTCCATCCTTAACGATGTATTCTTTTCCTTCTATTCGTAGTTTGCCGGCCTCTCGACAGGCGGCCTCTGAGCCGTAGTGCACATAGTCATCGTACGAGATGACCTCTGCCTTAATGAATCCTTTTTCAAAATCGGTATGAATAACACCGGCCGCTTGCGGTGCCTTCCATCCCTGGTGAATGGTCCAGGCTCGCACCTCTTGTACGCCTGCGGTAAAATAGGTAAACAGGTTAAGTAGGGTATAGGTGGCATGAATCAGGCGATCGAGCGCAGGTTGTTGCATGCCGTACTCACCCATAAAAAGTGCTTTGTCTTCGGGGGAATCCATTTCGGCGATCTGGGCCTCGATCGAATTATTCATGATGATCAACTCGGCATTCTCGCTTTGAATGGCGGCCTGTAAAGCTTTTGAGTAAGCATTACCGGTATGCATGGAGGCTTCGTCTACATTGGCTACGTACAGTACAGGTTTGTCGGTGAGTAAGAATAGATCGGCAATGGCTGATTTTTCTTCTTTGCTCAACGCTAACTCCCGAATGCTGCGTCCCTTTTCTAGTTGACTTTTGCACCGTAGTAACACGTCGAGCTCGGCCTTAAGTTTGGGATCTATACGAGCTTGCTTTTCGGTACGTTGTATCTTTTTTTCGATCGACTCCAGGTCTTTTAATTGCAGCTCGGTATCGATGATCTCCTTATCACCCACCGGGTTGATGGAACCTTCTTCGCGCAAGATATTTTCGTCTTCGAAGCAACGTACCACATGAATAATGGCATCTACCTCTCTGATATTCCCCAAGAACTTATTGCCCAGGCCTTCTCCTTTACTGGCTCCCCGCACCAACCCTGCAATATCCACGATCTCGATTTGGGTGGGAATGATCTTATCGGGAACCACCAACTCGGCCAGTTTTGTCAACCGAGGATCGGGCACATCGACCAATCCTACGTTGGGGTCAATGGTACAAAAGCGGTAATTGCTGGCCTGTGCCTTGGCGCTATTACTGACCGCATTAAAAAGTGTCGATTTGCCCACATTGGGTAGCCCTACAATGCCTGCCTGAAGTGCCATAGGTGTCGATTTGTTTGTGCCGCGCAAAGGTAAGAATTCCACCGCAGGCCCTGATCGTTCCTTGCTGTTTTCAGTATCTTCAATCTATCAAAAATTGGTCGTATGACACTTACCAAGATCTGGTCTGCCTTTGTGATCATTGCCTTTACCGTCGGGGCCTTTCGGATGGCTTCGGGCGATGAGAAGATCTTTAATCGGATGGTGACCGGTAAATCGTCCGATCGCTACGATTCTGTTTTTTATTATGCACTGGGCCAGCCCGAGAACATGGGGCTTTCCGCCTCGTATCCGGATCTGCTCAAGGAGTATGGTTTTTTTGCTACCGATCAACCTGCAAAGGCAGGATACTTGTTACATGACCTGCGTTCGGACGACTCTGTTGGTTATTACCGGTCGCTTTATCCGTTGTTGAAAGCCCACACCTACATTGGCGTTCAATCTAAGTTGATTCGCAAGGTGGATGGCGTCATCGAGACGGCTAAAAATGCCGTACTGGACATTATCCTTCCTCTTATTGGCATCCTGGCTTTGTTCATGGGGTTTTTATCGGTTGCCGAAAAGGCCGGGGGCGTGCGCTTATTGTCGAAGATCATCTGGCCCTTCTTCTCGCGCATCTTTCCGGATATTCCAAAGGGTCATCCGGCCACCGGTCATATTATGATGAATTTTTCGGCCAACTTGCTCAATTTAGATAATGCGGCAACCCCCTTTGGATTAAAGGCCATGGAAAGTTTGCAAGAGCTCAATCCCAGCAAGACCACGGCCTCTAATGCGCAAGTGATGTTTTTGGCCTTGCATGCGTCTGGGCTTACGCTGATTCCCGTTACGATCATTGCATATCGATCGGGCATGGGGGCGGCCGATCCGACCGATATTTTTATTCCCTGTATGATCGCCACGTTTGCCGCCACCATGGCGGCCTTGTTTATCGTTTCTTTCAGGCAGCGCATCAATTTATTGCAGCCGGTTATTCTGGCATGGGTAGGGGGTATTTCGCTGCTGATCGCCCTGCTGGTGCTCTATGTGGTCAAGCTCGATGCCTCCACTGCACAACTCTTTTCTGGCAAGCTTAGTAACGGCATTATTCTGATGCTCTTCGTGCTGATCGTACTCGGGGGGCTCTATAAAAAAATAGACGTTTTTGATGCATTTGTAGAGGGCGCAAAGGGAGGATTTGAAACTGCGGTTCGCATTATTCCCTATATAGTGGGCATGCTCATAGCCATTAGCCTGCTTAGAACCAGCGGTAGCTTCGATGTGCTGATCAATGGGGTAAAGCAGCTATTCGCTTATCTGGGCACCGATACGCGATTTGTAGATGGGTTACCGACCGCCTTGATCAAACCGCTTAGTGGCAGTGGCGCTCGCGGTATGATGCTCGACACCATGAAGACCTACGGCGTGGATTCTTTTGCCGGCCGGTTAGCTTCTGTCTTACAAGGTTCTTCGGATACCACGTTTTACGTGGTGGCCGTTTACTTTGGGTCGGTCAACATACGCAACACCCGTTATGCGATCGGGTCGATGCTATTGGCCGATCTGGTCGGCATTCTGACCTCGGTTTGGTTGGCCTATCTGTTTTTCGCATAAAAAAACCGCCTTTGTAAGGCGGTTTTAAAATTCCTGTAATAGGGTATTTTAGTAATTCACAAATACATTTACTGCCCGTGTACTAGTACCGCTGGTGGCACGATGGGATCCTCTGTAAACGATCGTATAACTTCTTTTGGGTACTAACGAAGTAGAAGTGGTGATGGCCAATACATTGCTGGTACCGGTCTCACGAATTTGAAATCCTTCGCCACTCAGCAACGAGGGGTGAACAATGAATTCGGTCACATCGGTATAGCGGACGTTGGTGGCTACGATCTCGTTCTTGCCCAGCGAAATAACGTCTACTGCAGGGGTAAGCGCATTTCCATTGTAGGCAAAATTGGCAAAGCGAATCCGGCAACTATTGTCGGCAGGAATCGAAATAGTATTACGTACGGTCTTTTGCTTGACAGCGGTGATGGTGTCATAGGCAAATGTGGTGTAGTAAGCACCGGCCTCCAGGTTCTGTGCAAAGTTGAGTTGGGGTTGCGTGGTGGTGCTTAGTGTGTCACGCAGCAAAAAGGATCTAAGCCCAGCGGGTACAAAATGCCCAATACCGGTTGCAGGGAACAAGCTGGCTGAATATCCAGTCAAGGTGCTAAAGACGGTATTCAGCACTGCGCCGGTTACAAGCTTTCCATCTACATGCATGTAATTTCTGTTTGCACCCACCGTGGTCAGAAAGACCTGTACTGAGCTGTTGTTGGACAAGTCAGCGTTTAGAATGGTCTTTTCGTCGAAGGTTTTTGCGCAGGAGGTGGCCATCACACCCAGCAAAAGGATGTAAAATAATTTCTTAGTATTAATTAATTGCTTCATGGTAATAATCTTGGTTGGGTTGATTAACGTTGAGAGAACCATTGTTCTTTAGTGTGATAATCTAATGCTAGAGCACCTATTCTGGTAAGTTCAGCTATATTGTATAAGTACTCAGAGTTGAAACGTGGTCTAGCACGTTGAACTAATTTTCCAAAGTTATCTACCCACAAATCGGTACCCGTTGGGGGGGTGAAATCTCGATATACTTGTTGGCCACTTACAGGGTCCAAGTCAATATAATGGAAACGACGAAGATCTACCCAGGTTTCAACAACGCCCCATGCGTACATAGCTATATACTTCTGTAGCATGATATGGGATAGAGTTAGATTGGCAGCCGTTGGAACGTTTAAGGGATTATTTAAGTAGGCGTTACGAGATGCATCTGTCATGCGCAAGGATGCGGGAACGTTTGTTTCATATACTGTTCTCAACATATCAAAACTTAGTTCAACCCCACGTCTATAAGCGCTCAAGGCGTTAATCTTATCACCCTTTCTATGCAGTGCTTCAGCTTTGATGAATTGAATTTCACTGGCAGTCATTACTGGATAGGGGCCGGTATTGGTAAAAATGTATCGACAATTTGCGTCAGACGAACCTGAGGCAGATCCAGTAAAAGCTGTTCCCCAAAAAGAGGCGGGGAGTTGAGCTGCAGTCAACAAGGTAGCATCTGCTCCTCTGACAGGTCGGACCCCTCTGTATGTTCCTAGGGAGTTTTCTCGAATGATGTAAGGTGCACGAGGGTCAACGGATCCAGTGAGGAACTGATTATTTGTACCTGACATCAAATCGGCAATGAATTTGGTCTGTCTATGTGTTTGGGAGGCGGTATTATCCAAGCCTCCTGTCCCTAAACGGCGAATGCCCATATAATTGAAAGTGCCGTAACCACCAGCTGCAGAAAACTTAACATAAGTGTTCTCGCTGTTATTCTGAATGGAGGAGTCGCAAAATCGAATAACATCTTCGGGGTTGTAAATCGATTTATTAGTTATTCTATGGTTGACGCGTGCGAGCACTCCGTAGACCAATTTCTTCCATTTTTTAAGGTCGCCCCCATTTCCCCAAGCATCACTTTGAGCAAGCTTTGTAGGGTTTACGTTGTCACCAGTTTTGTTCAGGTTTATGATCGCCTCATTACATAAACGTTTGACCTCTTCGTATACCTCTTTTTGTGTATCGTATTTGAAAACAAGTAAATCTTTTCGAAAAGCTTCTTTGAGAATAACCTCATCGTGCATGTCAGTTAGTGTTAACCAACCCCAAGCACGTAATGCTTGTGCCACGCCAAGAAAATCCCATTTTTTTTCTAGTGTTGCTTTTTCAATGATTGTGCCAATATTTTGACCCAAGGTATAATAATGCATACCCCAAATGCTGCCTAGGATATCGCTGGTTCCAGTAACGCCACCCATGCGGTCATACTGATTATTTGTCCCGTTTGAAGCCCAAAACTGAATATAGGAACCAACATAGCGACCGTCATTCATCAGGCCGAAATTGTTTCCATTAGCGGAGGCGGTGTTGGCCATACTCGATATAGCCCCAGCTAAAAGATCTTCTACGGGTGCTTGATCGTTTACATCTTGCCAAGGTTTATTTGGCCAGAGATAAGCTTCATCAATTTTTTTGCTACAGCCAGTAGCAATTAGTAAAAGTGATGCAACAAAGAAAACATTTATGTAAGGAATATGTTTCATTTTGATTTGTTTTATAGGTTAGAATGATGCACGTACTCCAACATTCACCTGCATAGGCGCAGATAGTGTTCCATAATCAAACCCAAACGCCCCAACCCCTCTGCCGGCGGCTGTATTGCCGTTTACAGATGGATCTGCACCACTGTAATTTGTTAAAAGGAGTAAGTCATTTCCTGTTACAAAAGCACTAAGCCCAGTAAAACCTTTAATTATGTTCCTTTTGAAAGTGTAGCTAAGGGTGATGTCACGAAGGCGTATAAAGTTGACATCCCTTTCAATAAATTCTTCTTCTGGCATAGTAGTGTAGTAGGTGGTATTGTAAGCGGGTATCACTGATATGGTGTTAACAGTTGGAGTGGCTGTATTTTCAAGACCGTTTCTTAATACTCCAGCAACTACACGAGGTGTATATCTATCAGCTGTTTTTTTGCTTAAACCGTTTATGGTCATGAACAGATTAGTTCCGTTGAATATATCTCCGCCAACTTTAGAGTCCCATAAAATACTCAATTTCCATCTTTTATATCTCAGATTGTTTATCCAGCCGCAAGTAAAGTCAGGATTTCGGTCTCCAATAACGGAATAAGCAATGTTGCGTAAAGCCATTCCCGTAGCCGGATCAATTAAAATCTGACCAGCCAGGTTTCGTTGAAAAGAATTGCCTGTTATAGTAGTTGTGGGTCTGCCCTTTACCAAACCTCCTCTTGCCGCACCGTAAAGCCATGTATCAGCTATGTAAAACTCTGAGGTACCCTCTGGTAATTTTTCTACACGATTGCGCATCCGATTGAAGTTGAAGGTCATATCCCAACTGAAATCTTTACTCTTTATCATTGCATAATTAAGTATAATTTCTATTCCCTTGTTTCGTGTAGAGCCTGCGTTCTGTGTATTAAGTATATAACCGGTTCCATAGCTTAAACGATAATTTTCTATGATTTGACCATCGTTCAGCGTATTGTAATAAGTAAAATCAATCGAGAGTCTATTATTGAACATGCGCATTTCAGTTCCCAGCTCGTAGGTTTTCTGTTGTTCTGGTCGTACGCCCTCGTTGCTGTTTGTAAAGCCCCAAGAATATCCACCGCCGCTGCTCAAGTTATCTACGAAGAACGATTGAGTTGAGTACGGACTGTTCAGACGAGCTGTGGTTGCACGAGAGGTGCGAAGTTTCCAATAACTGATAAAGGAGTTTTTCTTGATCGCAGGAATCATATCGCTTATGATTGCACTTACACTGACACCCGGGTAATCATAATTTCGAAATTGGGGTGCGAGGGTGGAGGCTTGTTCAAAACGATGGGTATAATTAAGGAATAAGTAGTTCTTGTAACTAAGTGCAACTTCACCAAAATAGGCCAATTGACGTAAGGTAGAGTAGTTATACTCATTAAACTTGTTACGATTAAGTCTTTTTCGCGTGCTTAAAAGGGTGACAGTAGAGTCCATATAATTGCCCATTAGCGCTTCTAGGTCTCTGTCTGATATGAATTTTCCGTTTTTGTACATCTTTCCATTTCCGCCAGAAAGATTCCGTGCTAATCCCACGGAGTCGACAATATTTTGTCCTTGTACTGCCCACATTTTTGTGGTATAATCTTGCCACATGGTACCGCCCATGATGCGCAGGTTAAGATTTTTGGTCAGATCCTTTTTTATGGTAGCCATAATGGTGTGATTGTATCCGGCGTATTTTCTCCAATAGTTATCCAAGGATCCACCCACGCTGGCATTTAGATAAAAGGATTGTGGGTGAAAAAACAAGAATCCATTTTGGTCGTACGTGTCATATCCGAAACGGCCATTTATGGTCAACCACTTGACAGGATTTAAGTTAACTCCAAGTGTATAGGTTAAACGAGTATTCTTATCCTCGCCAAAATTGTTATTGACGTTCCAAAGGGGATTGTCAATTTCCGAGTTGCCATCAGTGCCCTCGAATAAGTCCAACTTGTCACCGAGCTGGTCGTTTTCAAATTTGCGGATATCATTGGTTTGTGGCCAGATGAGTAGACCTAGTAAAAAGCCACCTCCCGAGCGTAATACTTTATTGTTGATGGAATGGCTGTATGCAACAGATGGCGACACTTCTAACTTTCCTTTAAAAAACTTGGTTGTATTCGAAATACGAGCGTTGTACCTTCTGAAATCATTATTGGGCACAACACCTTGTTGGTCAAATATGCTGCCGGATGCGCGAAACTTAGCTTCTCCTATTCCAAAATCTAGTCCTAAGTTGTGTGTTTGGGCCTTACCTGTACGGAAGAAATTACCGACGTTATCGTAAAGTTCAGTTCCGGAAGGATAGGCGGGTCCAAAACGTCCGAACACCTGGCTCGCCACACCGTTTACTCCAGGACTGAATGATTCCAATGTTTCTGGAAACCTAGTTACTTCTTGGAAGCGAAAACTATTGTCATATTGAAGACCGAATTTGTTTGTTTTTGTCTTCTTTGTTGTGATGATAATTGCACCAGAGCTGGCTTGTGAGCCATAAAGTGCGGTAGCTTCCGGACCCTTTAGAACGGTTAAACTCTCAATGTCGTTTGGATTTAAATCAGCAATGCGATTTTGGTAGTCAGAAAGTCTATTGGATCTGTCGGATGCTAATCCGTTGCTGGTGCCACCGGTCGAAGTTTCATTCAATGTGGAGTTATCCATTACAACTCCGTCCACAACATACAACGGTTGATTGCTTAGGGAAAGTGAGTTGAATCCTCGAAGAACAATTGAGGAGGACGCACCCGCGATGCCTGACGTTGGATCCAACGTTAGACCAGCAACACGTCCCTGTAGGGAGTTTATGAAATTCTCCCGTTGGGTCTCTTGAATTTCTTCTCCTTTGAGGGTTTGAGTAGAGTAGCCCATAGAGCGAGGATTTCGCTTAATATCCATGGCAGTCACTACAACTTCTCCGAGTGTATTGTCCGCTGTTTTTAGAGAGATGCCCAAAGCATCACCACTGCCTATCTTGATGTCGGTGGTTTCATATCCAACACTCGAGATCTGTAAGACCTCGCCCGTGTTTACTTTAATGGAGAATTTACCGTTGGCATCGGTTTGTGTAATTCGGCGTGTTCCTTTAACGCGAATCGTAACACCGGCCAAGGCAGATTTGCTTTCGTCGGCAACGACGGTACCGGTAACGGTTCTATCCTGTGCATAAAGGCCGGCAGGAAGCACGAACAGAAACAGGGTGCACGCCAACAAGACATGGAGAAGGGTTCTCATAGCTGTTTGTTTAGTTATAGTTGGTACAAATATAAAAAATTATAACACCCTAATACCCATGGCTGCAAAAGGTTGCAGTTGGGGCGATTCGGGGGCTAATTCGGTGATCAATATATCGATTTTATCGGTATCACAAACTTTAATGGGCTGAATGGTATTCACTTTTTCTGCAATACTTAGGCAAACCACCTTTCGGGAGGCCTCGATCATGGCTTTTTTAAGCTGAACGACCTCCCAGTCGTTGTCGGTAATGCCTTGCTCGGGGTCTATGGCATTGGTGCCCAAAAAGCAGATATCGGGCTTAATATGTTTGATCTTGGCGATGGCCTCGGAACCCACCGTAATCTTAGAATTCTTAGAGATCTTGTCGCCGATCAAGATCACTTCGATATGGGGGTGATGCATGTATTCCAAAATGGCCGGAATGCTGCCCGAGATAAAGGTGGCACGCAGCTGCGTAGGCAACATACGGGCCATTTCTACAATGGTGGTTCCGCCGCTGGTAAGCACAAACATGCCATCTTCTAGCAATGAAACGGCCTTTTGTGCAATGATCTTTTTCTTTTGTTGCGAGTAGACGGCAGCAGGGGGTAGCGAGACCTCGTAAAACGAAGAAGACAAGGCCCCGCCGTGTACTTTTATTACTTTTCCTTCGTCGGCAAGTTCTTGCAGATCTCTGCGAATGGTGTCTTCTGAGACATTGATCTCCGAACACAAAAGGGACGATAAAACCTTGTTGTGAAGATTTACTTTTTGCAGGATGTAGGCCTGCCTCTCTTTCTTAAGCATTCGTTAGATTCTCGACTACAAAATAAACGAAATACCGCAATTAAACGCAAAAACCCGATAAAACCCGATAAAAATCCTTCAAAATAACTGATTGTCAGATTATTCTATAATCTCAAGCCTTGTTTTAGGCCTTCTGTTCTCGAGCCACCGAAACTTGGGCAGTCTCATGAGCAGCGGATCTTTTTGACCAATGGGCCAAAGGGTGCCGGAGACCTCGTTGCGAAGGACGATCTTGTCTAGTTCTTTTTCGAGTAAATAAATATCTATAATATCACTGCTCGATTCGTTGATACCCGTGTAAGCGCTATCCTCGTCTTGAATGTAATAAATGGTCTTGGCTTGCCCCAGCGCTCGAACAGAGTCTAGTTCTCCTTTCGAAAAAAAACCATCCATACGAATGGAGGCGATCTGGTTATAGAGACCCGGCTCTTGCTCTTGCACCAGCATGCTGTTCTCGAACACTTTTAATCGTTCGGGTTTTTTATTCTTGGTAAACAACAACACCGTGTCGCCGGTAATTTGACTTCCGTTCGACCAGATTACCGGATCGGTATAGAGTCGGTAGGTCGAGTCTTTGTACGAATAGTAAAGGCTATCGCAGACCGCTTGCAAAGAATCAGAAAAGATGCGCACATGATGAAAAGCCTCCAGAAACCGAGCAGTGCTATCCTTAACAGCGACTACACTGTCTTTTTTTGGGGTCTTAATCGAAGTAGTAGTTAGTTCCGGAGTTGTTGCCGAGTAGATCGTATCGGCCGTTACATATATGGAGTCCCGCTCTTGTTCTATAATAAGCAATGGTTTTTTAGTGGCTAAAAAGCGCTCTTTCTTGTTATCTCTAAAGACTTCGCCGGCCAGCAGGGTAGTGCCCTGCGCGGTATCGATAATAATTACATTACCGGCTGCCTGCGAGGTTCCCGAACTATCATCGAAAGCTACACGGTCACCCACAATGGTAGTGGGACCATCTTTAATAACGGGGCGTTTTCCAAATTCTGCTTTGCCGGTGCTGGTCGAATAAAAGCCGTCCGAGGTTTGGATGCTTCTTCCGGAACTATCCACAATCAGCGTTTGTGCTATAAACCGATTGGTTTGGGTAGCGGTATTGTAGAGAAGAGAGTCGGTCTTGATCTCGTATCCGGGGTCTTTTAAGTAGACCTGATTTTTGAAATAGACCTCTTTGAGGGAGGCGTAGTAGTATCCTTCTTTACTGGTAAGTATCGTTTTTTTGTTAACGAGTCGTCCACCTTTTTTGTAGATGCCCATGTCGGTGTTAAGATCGTATTCGAGATCGGGCGTGGTAAGTTGTGCTTTTCCATCCGATAGACGAACGCCTCCGTCTAGATAGGCGAGTTTCTTATCGATTATATAGCGGAGATGACGAGCAAATACATTGATGCTGTCATTGTCTTTGATCTGTACGTTGCCCCAGGCCTCAAAAAGTTGAAGATCGTTATTGAGCACGCAGCTGTCGCAAAAAAACAAGGTCTTTCCTTGTTGTAGTTGTACCTGTCCCGCCAAGATCTGCAAACTGGTACTATCGTCTTTTTTTAGCAACGTTAACCGTTCGGCTCCTACGATCTGCACCCGGTTGGTGTCAGCCAACACTGTAGGCTGCTGGGCTTGTAATAAACTCGAACAAGCAAGCAATAGTAAGCTGCCGAAAAGGCCTCGAAATGCCTTATTGTTTATCATGGGCGGGGTCGGAAAGCGGGGTCTTTTTTGCAGGAGAACTAAGCGGCGTGGATTTATCTTTTTTTCCAAACACCGATACTTGAACGTATCGCTTGGGATGCGTGCGCAGATCATCCATCAATATCTCGGCACTTAGCACAGTTTGTTGTAATTGATCGTAAAGGGTGCGGTCTTGCAACAGCCCACCCAGGGTGCCTTTACCTTGATTAATGCTTTGCAGCGTGCTTCTTAACGAACCGATCAATTGCTCCAGCGAATCGACCGTTGCCGCCAACGGCATGGCAGCGAGTTGCTCGCTGACCCTCTTTGTGTTTTGAAGTGTGGCCTTGATATCTTGACTGCTTGCCTTGAGTGTACCCGTAAAGTCCTCGGCATTTTGTAGTGAGCGGGCCAAGGCACCACTCTCGCTATTGAGTAACATATTTAAATTGGCACTTGCCGTGTTGAGGTTGGCCATGGTCTGTTTTAGGTTGTTCCTGTTTTCGGTATCGAGTAATTGATTGATACCGCCTAGTGTCTTTTTGAGCGAATCCAAGATATTTCTGACACTGCTAATCGTAGGATCAAGCTGGGCCTTAACATCGCCTAAGATGCCGGTCTCTAGCCTGGTGGCGATGGTATCTTCGTCTTGCAAGAGCTCACTACTGTTGCCTCGCTCAATTACGATATAAGAAGAGCCGACCAGACTCGACGAGATGTAGGCTACCGAATTTTTGGGAATATTAATGTCGCGCGTCAATTGTATGGTTACGACAATGGCACTTACATCCTTATCTTTTTCTCTTTTATCATAGACGGAACCTATTGGAAGGCCGTTGATCTTTACTTCGTTTGATTTTTCCAAACTTCCCAGATCGGTAAAGACCGCATAGATCTTTTTGGATCGGCTAAACACATCTCTGCCCTTTAGGTAATTAAACCCTATAAAAAGCAAGGCCAGGGCCAAAATGGTAAGTGCTCCTACTTTTGTCTCGTTACTGATCTTCATGGATGACGATGTTTTTCTGCGGCCGCTACTTGCTGTAAAAAAGAGAGATTACTGCTATACCCTTGCGCAGGAGGTTCTTGGCCTGTTCCGTTTTGCCGCTGCTCCAGCCAGGCTATATAGTTCTTTAACGCCCTTACGATGCAAGCCGATAATTCTTCTTGTCCTTCGTTGCTGTTAAGGTATTGCTCTTCGTCGGGGTTAGAGATAAATCCGGTTTCAACAAGCACGCTGGGCATAGCCGTAGCCTGCAGAACCCAAATACCGATTCCTCGTTGTCTTACATCGCGGTCCACTCGCCCTACTTTTACAAATTCGTCTTGTATAAAACCCGCCAGCGTGGCACTCCTTTTAAAATATTGTTTGGTCTTTAAGAGCGAGATGGCAATGAACTCCGGTGAGTTGACATCGATATTACCATAGTTTTTTTCGAAGTTCTCTTCGCGCAGCATGGGGGCATTCTCTATAATGGCCAATTCTTTGTCTTCGCTGCGGTGGGCTCCCCAAATGTAGGTCTCGGTGCCTTTGGCTTCGCTGGGAAGGTTCGTGTAACGATATTGCGGAACCCGCTTGGTCCTTTTTTTTCTGCTGGCCCCTTTGCCGGTATAGTAAGTAACGGTCTTGTAACCGATCAACTCCGCTTTTCTTCGGCCACCGGCCGCATTTACGTGAACGCAGAGATAAAGATCTCCTTTGTTCTCGTTGGCAAATTTTGCACGGTCGTGCAGCTCGGGGTACGTATCTGTTTCGCGTGTAAAAAGTATGTTGAGGTCAGGAAATTCGTTTCTGATTAGGGCACCCAGTTTTAGCGAAACAGCCAAGCAGATCTCTTTCTCGGTCGAATACTGTCCCATGGCTCCGGCGTCCGATCCGCCATGACCCGGATCGATCACGATGGTGTTGATGACTTTCTTTTTTTTGGGAACGGGGGTTTCGCGGACAAAAGAAGACACACTGATGCAACCGGCGGCCAGAATAAAAAGAAGTAGAACTCTGTTGGTCATAGGGTTAGAAAAAGGCAATATTCACAATTTGTTGGGTCCGGGCAGCCGCTATAGAGGGCATAAAGATTTACATTTGCCCCGCTGCATGAACCTAGCATACAAATTTAAGCCAAATTGCTGCTTATTGGGGGTACTCCTGTCGGGTTTAATTTATACCCAGCCGTGTATAACCACGGTGTACGCTGCCTCTATTGAGCGATTTGGCTATTCATTAACAACGCTCGATACGGTTCCTGTATCAAAACCCGCGCCAACGACAATGGCGACAACAGATACTTTTCAAATCAAGCGATCTAAAGACACCTTAGAGGCACCGATCAAGTACCAGGCCACTGACTCGGCGGTCGTGTTGGTACGTCAAAAAAAATTGATCATTTATGGAAAGACCAATACGGCGTATACCGACATGACGCTCGCTGCCCCTACAGTAGAACTAGATCAACAAACAAAAGTGGTCAAAGCCGTTCGCACGGTCGATAGTACCGGAGGCACGCTAGAAGCCGCCGTTTTTAAGACGGGCGAGACAGAGATGACCAACGACACGATCTTTTATAATTTTCGAACGCAAGTGGGGGTTACTAAAAAGACATATACCAAGCAAGGTGAGATGCTTGTAATTGGCGAGCAAGCCAAGAAGGTAAGCCCCACCACCACGTTTATCAAAGAGGCGCGCTTTACCACTTGTATGCTCGACGAGCCTCATTTTGCCTTTGTGTCGGGAAAAATGAAAATGATCAATCAGCAGTTGGCCGTATCGGGCCCGGCTCATCCAGAATTCGAAGGCGTGCCAATGCCCATCTATGTTCCTTTTGGGTTTTATCCGCTTAACCAAGGAAGACACTCTGGGCTCATGCGTCCCAATTTTATGAATGATGAACAACGGGGTCTTGGCTTGCAGGGAATGGGTTATTACAAGGTAATCAATGATTATTGGGATGCCCAGCTTACGGCCGATCTTTTTTCGTACGGCGAGTGGGCAGCGAGCGCGCGCACTTCGTACCGTAGACGATACAGGTACAATGGGGGCTTTGGTCTCGATTTTCGTTCATCAAAACAAAATTTTAAGGGCGATCCTGATTTTAATAAAACGCGTGTTTTTAATATCTCTTGGTCTCATGCCGTAGATGGTCGGGCTCGACCCGGTGTTACGTTCAGTGCCAACGTCAATGCCGGCTCTACAAAATATAACCGCAGTATTCCCGGCAATGCGGTGCTTCCTTTTCAAAACATGCTGGGCTCTTCCATTACTTTTTCGAAAACCTGGAAGAACAAGCCCTATAACATTTCGCTCAGTGCCAATCATAACCAGAACAATAACATCGGGCTGATCAACATCTCTCTTCCTAATGGCGCCTTTACCCTCAATAACATCTACCCGTTCGAAAGAAGAAATGCGGCCGGCGAAGCCCGTTGGTACGAGAAACTAGCCGTGGGTTATAATGCGACCTTCTCTAATTCTTTTAGTTTTTTTGATACGCTCTCTTATGGAAAAAACGGGGTAAAGCCCTTTATGCGGTATCTGCTCGATACGGCGCAGTGGATGGCCAATCATTCTGTTCCTATTGTGCTGGCCTTGCCACCGATCTTGGGTGGACGTGTAATTGTTTCTCCGGGAATTAGTTATAACCAGAGCTGGTTGCAGCGCGTTACCAGGTATGGGTGGAACGCCAACCGTAAAAAGGTCGATACGATCACACAAAAGGGGTTGTTTATTGACCAGCGAGCCAGTATTTCGTTGGGGTTTAATACGGCGCTTTATGGAATGTATCAGTTTAAGCGCTCTCGCATTATGGCCATGCGGCATATCATTCGTCCGCAACTTGCGCTCAGCTATACCCCAGACTTTAATAAGAACCGAATTTTTAGTACACAAGTCGATACGACCGGCCGAATTCTTTACTACAACGACATGGAAGGACAATTCTTGTACAATACGTCTACGAGACGCTCCGGAACCGTTCAATTCGGTGTCGACAATAACCTGGAGATGAAATACCGTTCTAAAAAAGATACCGGCAAGGCGGCTATAAAAAAGGTGGTCTTACTAGACGGATTCGGATTTAGCGCCACCTACGATCTGTTGCGCGACTCTATGAATCTCTCTCGCGAAATTCCCTTTTACTTGCGCACGACACTGTTTGACAAGATCAACATAAATGCTTCGACTAGTCTAAATCCGTATCAAACCGATAAGAATGGATTTGAGATCAATCGTTATGCCTGGCAGGGAGGCCGTTTTCGTCTGGGCCGCATTAGTTCGGGGAGTGTAGCCATTGGTACCAATTTTCAAAGCAAACCCAAGGACCCTAAAAAAGAGGAGCTTCGAAAAAAACAAGCAGAAGAACGACTCAATGATCCGATCTTGCAAGGAGACCAGCAACGATTGCTCGAGTACATGCAGCAAAATCCCAATGAGTTCGTCGATTTCAATATTCAGTGGCAGCTTAACCTTAGCTATTCCCTTTCTTTTTTTAGCCGGCTTCGCCCCGACTTTAGTGGATACGAAAAAGAATTTCAAAGCGGGGTCAATCTGGCCGGCAGTTTTAACCTTACTCCCAAGTGGAAATTGTCTGGCTCTGCCAGTATCGACATGAGTCGGGGAGATGTGCAGTACCTGACCATGGCGATTAATCGTGATCTTCATTGCTGGCAACTGGCCATCAATGTAATTCCGGTTGGGTTTACCCGTTCTTTTAGTTTTACGATCTCGCCAAAGGCCTCCTTATTGCAAGATCTACGCATTAACCGGACGCGTTTCTTTACCGGCTTTTAAGTTCAGTTCTTTTCCTGGCTTTTTCAACCCTCTACAAGTGCCAGTCAATGGGGTCGATCCCGTTTTTTACGAGGTACTGGTTGGCAGCCGAAAAATGCCTGCATCCTAAAAATCCTTGATGGGCCGAAAGTGGAGAGGGGTGGGCCGCTGTAAGTACCAGGTGTTTGCTGCTATCGATCAGCGCTGCTTTTTCTTTGGCAAACTTGCCCCATAACAGAAAGACTAGGTGCTCTTTTTTCTCGCTCAACGATCTGATGACCGCATCGGTAAAAAAAGCCCAGCCGATCTGGGCATGGCTCATGGGTTCCGCTTGGCGAACGGTAAGAGAGGCATTGAGCAAAAAAACACCCTGACGGGCCCAGGGGGTAAGATCGCCCGAGCCGGGAATGGGCATGCCTGTATCAGTTTGCAATTCCTTAAAAATATTTAGAAGCGAAGGGGGCGGGGAAACCCCGGCAGGTACCGAGAAACTAAGGCCATGTGCCTGCCCGGGACCATGATAAGGGTCTTGCCCTAAAATGACCAATTTTACTTGGGTAAATGGGGTGCTGTCAAAGGCATTAAAAATTAGCTTACCAGCGGGGTAAATAACTTTTTTTTGCTGCTTTTCGGTCTTTAAATGAAGGGCCAGTTGCTTAAAATAGGGTTTACTAAACTCCGTTGAGAGAACGGCCTTCCATGACGACTCGATCGATACTTTCATCCCGCTGTTTTCGCAAAGATAGGCCTCTTGTTTGCCAGGCTAGGCGAAGTCTTGTGCAGGCTAATTTTTGTTATTTTCTACCGTATGGATGGTGCGGTAGTGATCTACAAAAAGCCGAAAGCAATAGTGCACAAAAGGTAGCTCATAGGTGCCTAATAAGTAATCTCTTTCTAATTGATCGATGTGGTGCTCTACAAATCGGTAAAAATGTAAGCCGATCTCTTCTAGCTCAACATGACGCAGTTGAGAAGCATTTCTTTTAGTGTTTACACTTAATATTGTAAAATTTCTTAGAATTAAGTAAATATTGCAAAAACAACTATTAATTAGTTAATGATTATTCAATTATTGCTAGTTGTAAATAAAAAAGTCGTTTACTGGATTTTAAAGGGCCAAACTGATAATTTCAAATGAGCCGCTAGTGTTTTTTATAAGCGATCGACTGGTTTTAATTTTCAATGTTTTCATGAAAGTCCTGCTATGTTTTGAAACGCATCTGCTGGCAGAGGGTATCGTCAAGTTGCTGCAAGAGCTTTCTGAAAGTCTGCAATTTGAAATTATGCGCACGGCCTCTGTTACTCATGAGCAATTACTAAACGCGCATTTCGATCTATTGCTGCTCGATATCGATGCTTACGAGGCCGATGTCAATAGTTTGCTGTTGGGGATCAAAAAAACCGATCCCCTCAAGAAAGTTGTCTTCGTATTTGATAAATACCAGCAGGATGTTTTAAAAGCCTACCGAAATGGACTGGATGGTAGTTTTTCAAAACAAGATAGCTCCGACGGGGTACTCGCTGCCCTGTCGGTCGTTTTAAACGGAAAGGTGCATGTGCCCCAAAGTATCATCTTACATATTCTTTGTGACGGCTTTGTGTTTACCGAGGTGGATGCTCGACTCAATCAACTTACAAAGCGCGAAATTACCGTGCTCGAGAAGATCTCAGAAAAGAGTAGTATGAAAGAAGCAGCCCGCTTGCTTAATCTGGCCCCCTCTACGCTGTCGGCCCACAAGCAACGTATTATGAAAAAATTGAGTCTTAGCAACGGGCAAGAGTTCAATAATTTTGTAAGGGCCTTTGAGCAGCAACAAAAAAGCCCCACCGGGTTGGGTGAGACTTCTACGTGATCCGGATTGGATTCAAACCAATGACCTGCTGCTTAGAAGGCAGCTGCTCTATTCAACTGAGCTACCGGACCAGTACCCTTACTGGTTGGGCATCGCAAAGTTACATTTCTTTAACTTGCGGAACAAACCGCTGCCATGTCATCTACCTTTTTCTATGGCGTTGATAAGCTTACTGTTGCCAAAGCGATCGCTATTGCCAATGGCACTTGCCAGGGAGTAATTGGAAATGTGGCTGCCGAATCTATTAGTCGATCTCAGGCTGCCGTGGAAAGCATTGTTGCATCGGGCAAGACCGTTTATGGTATCAATACCGGATTTGGCATCTTGGCATCGACCAGCATCTCTGCAGCGGATACGGCTACTTTGCAGCATAAGATCTTACAAAGTCATAGCGTGGGGGTTGGGCAACCCTTGCCCGTCGAGATCGCAAAACTAATGCTCATTACCAAGGTTCATTCACTGGCCAAGGGTCATAGTGGGATACGGCTCTCTACCATAGAGCGCATTGTTTGGCATATAGACAATAATATAATACCGGTGGTGCCCGAGAAGGGCAGTGTAGGAGCCTCGGGCGATCTTTCTCCGTTGGCCCATCTTTTTTTACCCCTTATTGGGGCAGGCGAGCTATTTGTGCCCTCCAAAACCGGAGCGATTACAGAAAGAGTGGCCGCAGGTGAGTACCTCTCTTCAAGAAATATAGAGCCGCTAAGCCTTGGCCCCAAAGAAGGACTTGCCCTTCTAAATGGCACCCAGTTTATAGTTTCGTTCGCCATTAAAGGCGTACAACGATTGCATAACTGTTTAGAAGCGGCCGATATAATTGGGGCCATGAGTCTGGAAGCCTTAACCGGTACCAGTGCTCCCTTTGATGCGCGGTTGCATGCGCTTCGTCCTTATGCCGGTAGCCAATTGGTGGCACAACGACTCCGGCTTTTGCTACAAGGTTCGGCCATCATGGCCAGTCATGTCAATTGCGATCGTGTACAAGATCCTTACTCGCTGCGGTGCATGCCGCAGGTGCATGGTGCATCGCGAACCAGTTGGTTGCACTTGTCTACGCTTACCCAAATCGAGCTTAATGCCGTAACCGATAATCCCATCTTGCTCGAAGACGGAGAGGCGGTAAGCGGTGGTAATTTTCATGGTCAACCCCTGGCTATTCCCCTAGACTACGCTTGCGTAGCTGCGGCCGAGATCGGCAATATTAGCGATCGCCGTTGTTACTTACTTCTCGAGGGTAAGTGGGGTCTTCCGGTGTTGCTTATGAAAAATGTGGGCCTCAACAGTGGTTTTATGATTCCTCAGTACACTACAGCCGCCCTGGTTACAGAAAATAAGACGCTATGTTTTCCGGCCAGTGCCGATAGTATCCCCACTTCGCTGGGACAAGAAGATCATGTGTCAATGGGGAGTATCAGTGGCAGAAAGCTCAGTCAGGTTATCGATAACCTAGAATACATCTTGGCCATTGAGCTCTTGTCTGCGGCCCAGGCCATTGAGTTTAGAAGGCCTTTGAAAAGTTCAAATATTCTCGAGTTTGCACACTCGTATGTACGTAATTACGTTAGCTTTGCAAACGAAGACCGAATATTTGCTTTAGATGTAGAAAAAATGGCTTCTCAGCTTCGGTCTTTTGATTTTGTCCAGCAGGTCAATCGATTTTCAAATACGGCAGGGCCATCGCTCAATGAGGGTTACGAGCAATTTGGCCTATAAGCCCGGCCGCCTGCCGGGTACTTCAATTTAAACAGCGGCCTCGCTAATAGAGGCATCCAGAGCCAATTGTATCATCGGGAGCAGGGCCTTTTCTCGTTGCTCGGGGCTTATCTTCTTTTTAGCGGCGATCAGATCGGATACGGTAAGTAGACAAGCCGCATTTTTTTGGCAGTGTTGGGCATTGGCAAATAGCGCAAACGACTCCATCTCTACGGCCAAACAATCGTGTTGCAGGGCCAGTGGTGGGAATCCCGCTTGATTCGAATAAAACACATCGCTGGAATGAATGGCTCCGCAGTGCAGCATTCTTTCTTGTACAGTGGCAACGCTATTGATGGTGTCGTATATCTTTCCCTGACAACCGATCACCGATTCTTTAATACCCCAGGCATGCAAGGCAAAGGTAGACTCGCTGACGGCCTCTTTTACATTGATCAGATCGAAGAGTTGTAATTCTTGATGATAGGCCCCACAAGTACCAATGCGAATGATCGTGTCGACTTGGTACTCGGTGTATAATTCGTACGAGTAGATGCCGATCGAGGGGCAACCCATTCCGCTGGCTCCAACGCTAATATTTTTTCCTTTGTATTGTCCTGTATAGAATAAGCAATTGCGTGTTTCGCTCACTAAGCGCGCAGCGCTCAAGAATTCCTTGGCTATGAATTTGGCGCGCAGCGGATCGCCCGACAGTAGCATAAGGGGTGCAATTTCTTCGGGGCGGGCACTAATGTGTATGCTCATAAAAAGTACTTACCCGACAAGATATGTATTTTTGCCTTTTGGATACTAAATCGTTGTTATGATCTCTACTGCCAATGCCATTCCTCTAAAAACGCCTACGGGCACGGCCCTGCATTGCAAAGGATGGGTGCAAGAAGCCGCGCTTAGAATGTTACTCAACAATTTGGACCCGGCAGTTGCAGAGCGGCCAGAAGATCTGATCGTCTATGGCGGTAGAGGTAAAGCGGCCCGCAACCCAGAAGCCCTTGAACATATCATTCGCGCATTGTTGGTGTTAGAAGAAGACGAATCATTGTTAATACAAAGCGGAAAACCCGTAGCCATCTTAAAGACAAATCCAGATGCACCCCGGGTATTGCTTAGCAATTCACAACTGGTGCCGAATTGGGCCAATTGGACGCACTTCGATGAACTAGAAAAAAAAGGGCTGATGATGTACGGTCAAATGACCGCGGGCAGTTGGATCTATATCGGCTCGCAAGGTATCGTACAGGGTACTTACGAAACCTATGCTGCCGCAGCCGATAAACATTTTGGTGGATCGTTAAAAGGCACCCTTAACGTAACGGCCGGTCTGGGCGGTATGGGTGGGGCACAACCGCTGGCCATTACTATGAACGAAGGAGTAGCCCTTGTGGCCGAAGTAGAGGAATGGCGTATTGACAAACGATTAGAGACAAAATATCTCGACGAAAAATTTACCGATATCGATATCGCTATCGAAGCCGCTTTGCACTACAAAGCGAAGGGGGTGGCGCGTAGCATCGGCGTTCGCTGCAATGCTATTGAACTGCTCGAAAGGCTCATCCAAAAAAATATCGTACCCGATACCCTTACCGATCAGACCAGTGCACACGACCCGTTGGTAGGATACTGGCCGCACCAGACCTCTTATCAAGAAGCCATTAAACTACGAGAGCAAGATCCGGATGCATTTACTGCCTTGGCCTACCACTCGATGTATCATCATGTATCGTTGATGGTGCAATTGATGAACAAAGGGGCCATTACGTTTGATTA
The DNA here is from genome assembly GCA_016872155.1 of Sphingomonadales bacterium. Lineage (GTDB taxonomy): Bacteria > Bacteroidota > Bacteroidia > Chitinophagales > Chitinophagaceae > JJ008. The sequence continues at coordinate 103,908 of VHBB01000003.1, read as the reverse complement.
TGGTAATAATATCAGGGCCCGTGCAAAAGAGTACCAACAAAAGTTTTTATCGAACGATACCCTAGATTGTTTTGCTTTTCCGGGATTTGTTCCGGCCTACATACGCCCTTTGTTTTGCGAGGGAAAAGGACCTTTTCGTTGGGTGGCGCTGAGCGGCGACCCTGCCGACATTGCAGTAACCGATGAACTTATCTTATCGCTTTTTCCTGAAAACAAAGGACTGAACCGCTGGATGAGGATGGCCCGTGAGAAAATCGCTTTTCAGGGGTTACCGGCCCGCATCTGTTGGCTGGGGCAAGGAGAAAGAGAAAAGGCCGGTCTGGCTTTTAACGAACTGGTTCGCACTGGAAAACTAAAAGCTCCCATTGTCATTGGCAGAGATCATTTGGATACCGGTAGTGTGGCAAGCCCTAATCGCGAAACTGAGGCCATGCTCGATGGCAGCGATGCTGTTGCTGACTGGCCCATATTAAATGCGCTGGTCAATACTGCCGGCGGGGCGAGTTGGGTAAGTTTACATCATGGAGGTGGTGTGGGAATGGGGTATAGTATTCACTCCGGTATGGTAATCGTGGCTGATGGCACGCCTCAGGCAGCTGCTCGCTTATCTCGCGTACTTCGCAACGATCCGGGCATGGGTGTTATTCGTCATGCCGATGCCGGTTACGACATTGCCAAAAAAGTGGCCATCGAAAAAGGATTAGATCTTCTGCGAAAATTAAAGTAAAAGTTAAACGCTTAAAGCGCTTGCTTTTGCAAGGCTCGATCAATTGTCTAAACGAGCAGGCTGTAGATTCGGCTTTGCGTAAGAGTAACGGCTTAACAGTGATGTTTTATAATAGCCATCAAGACCTAACGAAGTCAATGTTCCAACACTGGAGAGGTCCACGAATCCATCGGGTTGTACAGCTACCTTGGGAACATAGATGTCTTTTAGGGAGCCCACCACCAAAAAAGTATTATTCTTTTTAAGTGGAATAATCTCTTGCAATTCTAATGCATAACGAACCTTGCTTTCTTTTACATAAGGAGCTTTGGAGTCATCGGTCCATAGCGGAGTAAGTCCTGTTTTATCGAACTCGCTTTCTTTACTATCGTACTTTGCACTGGTTTGATGGGCTTTCTCTACAAACTCCTCTTGTATATGGTTGATGGTGTAACAGTGTGTACTTTCGATATTAGCTAGCGTATGCGGAGAGGCTTCGCGCGGACGATTGATAAAGCCGATCAGTGCAGGGTCTGCACCCAGGTGAACGATATTGCTAAAGATGGCCAGATTCGCGTTGTTGTCTTGATCTACCGTCCCGATCAGGCTAACCGATTTAAAGCCGCTGATGGAATTGATAAAATTGCCGCGGTAAAATCTGTCCCAACTTTTGACCTCTTCTATCGTATAATGCTTCATCAAGCGTGTTTAACAAGCCGGAGATTAAAAGGTTAAATAATTAACGAGTATTTTTGTGAAATGGAATGGCTGGTTGTAAATCAAGTGGTTAAGGTGCTCAATGGGCAACGAGTGGTCAATGATATCAGCTTCTCTATACAGGCTGGTCATCGTTTGGGGATCGCTGGCCAAACCGGAGCCGGCAAGTCTTCGCTGCTAAAGATGATCGCCGGTCTTTTGCAACCCGATCAAGGAAATCTTTTACTGGGGGGTGATCGTATAAAGGGCCCCGAAGAGCAGTTGCTGCCTGGGCATTCATCTATTGCCTATCTCAGTCAACATTTTGAATTACTCAACAATTACCGGGTCGAAGAGTACTTGCAGCTGACTGGCGTACTTGATGGGGCATCGAGCCAGCGACTGGCCGCCCTTTGCGATATTGAACAGGTGCTCGCTAGAAAGACCACTCAACTTTCGGGAGGGGAGCGGCAACGAGTGGCGCTAGCGGCGGCACTTGGAAAAAACCCTCGTTTATTATTGCTCGACGAGCCCTTCTCTAACTTGGACGGGGCTCAAAAAGAAAAGATAAAAGCGGTATTAACGAATATTGAAAAAAGCCTCTCTGTAACGCTACTGATCGTTTCTCATGATGCGGCCGACCTGCTTGCCTGGGCCGATACCATCTTGCTTATGCAGCAGGGAAAGATCGTGCAGCAAGGTTCGCCAACGGCTTTGTATTTGAATCCTATCAATAATTACTGCGCCTCGTTGTTGGGGCCTTATACTCCCGTCTCTTATGGATGGCTGGCCCGGCTGGCTAATAAGCCCGAAACAGAGGATGCGAGTAAGACAGTTTTCTTGCGACCCGAACAACTAAAAATTCATTTAGAGGACCCGCCGCCCCAGGCCCGGCCGGCCACTATTGCCGACGTTTTTTTTAGGGGGGCTTTTTTTGAGGCGCAGGTCTATTGCCTTGGTCAATTAGTAAAGGTCAGCACCCGCATCAATACCCTGCAAAAGGGCCAGACGGTTTACCTCTCTGTACGCGCATGGATATGGTAAATCTTTACACAATTTTTCCTTTTTCATGTGAATAACTGGGGGGCCAAGCCCCGGCGTATTCTGCAGTTTTCCCGTTAAATTCGCAGCGGTCTTTTTCCTATTAAAATCGATGTATTGTGAGATTAAAGAGCTTAGAAATCAAGGGCTTCAAGAGTTTTGCTGATAAAACGGTCATCAACTTCGACGATAATATAACCGGCATTGTTGGACCCAACGGATGCGGTAAATCTAATATTGTAGACAGCATACGCTGGGTAATCGGCGAACAAAAGATCAGCCAATTGCGAAGCGAGAACCTCGACAGTCTTGTGTTTAATGGTTCTAAAACAAGAAGTGCGAGCGGATTGGCAGAAGTTAGTTTGACTTTTGAGAACACACGCAATCTGTTGCCCACCGAGTTCAACGTGGTGACCATTACCCGAAAATTTTATAAGAACGGAGAGAGCGAGTATCGTCTCAATGATGTGCAGTGTCGCTTAAAGGACATTCAAAACTTATTTCTGGACACGGGTATTAGTACCGACAGCTACGCCATTATCGCACTCGACATGGTCGATGAACTGATTAAGGACAAAGACAACAGCCGTCGCAAAATGCTGGAACAAGCAGCCGGCATCTCTATTTACAAGACCCGAAAGAAAGAAGCGAAATCAAAGCTGGAAGCTACCGAACAAGACCTTGCGCGCATAGAGGATTTGCTTTTTGAGATCAACAATCAACTCAAGTCGCTCGAAAGCCAGGCCAAAAAAGCCGAGAAGTATCAAGAGATCAAAAAAGAGTATCGAGAAGTTAGTATCGAACTGGCCAAAGCCTCTTTGGAGGGATTCAATCTATCGTACAAAGACCTACACGAGCAACAAGAAAAAGAAACGAATCGAAAAGTAGAGATCGAAGCGGCCATCGGAACGCAAGAAGCGGCCCTTGAGGGCGAGAAGTTGGCCTTTATTGAAAAAGAGAAAGCCCTGCAACGCATGCAGCAGTCCTTTAACGAGCTGCAACAAACGGTGCGTGCCAAAGAAAACGATAAGAATCTGGCCTCTCAACGAATAGAGCATTTGTCTGAGAAGCAAGCTGCGTTGCAATCGTTTTTATCGAAGGCAGAGGGGCAGTTAAAAGGAATAGAAGAAAGCATCTCATTTACGAACGGGCAGATTGCCGAAGAAGAAAAAGCCTTGCAGGGGTTAGCACAGGCGCTAGCGCAGCGACAAGAGGGCATGGAGCAGGCTCGATTGCTGATGGAGCAAAAAAGAAACGCGCTTGATCAGCTAAGGGGTCAATATCAACAAACCCAGCGTCAGCAGTTCGATGCCGAAAAGCGGGTAGCTGTTGCCGATACTTCCGTTCAGAATTTGCAACGCACCTTGCAGCAATTAGAGGCAGAGCGCGTACAACGCGCCGGTCAACTGGAGCAGTTAGAAGCCGAGCGAATCGAAAAAGAAAAATCACTGCAGATTCGAAAAACAGATCTGGAGCAACTACAGCAGCATCAAGACAATACCAAAGAGCAGATCTTGCAGACGCAAGCGGTATTAGAAACCTTGCGTAACGAACTGGCAGAAGAGAGTCGCAAGTTGGATGCGAAGAAAAACGAGCATGCGCTGCTTAAAAGCATGATCGATTCAATGGAGGGCTATCCGGATTCCGTCAAGTTCTTGCACAACAATAAAGACTGGAAACTGCAGGTTCCTATTTTGTCGGATGTGTTGTATGTAAAAGAGGAATATCGAAAAGCGCTCGAAAATGTGTTGGAGCCTTACCTCAGCTACTACGTTGTAAGCGATTTGCAAGAGGGGCTCGATGCAGTACACCTGCTTGATAAGCACCAAAAGGGAAAGGCTAATTTCTTTTTACTCGATCAGATCAATACCCGGCTAACAACCGATGCTACGCACCAACTTGCCGGGGCCACTCCGGCCCTTAGTGTTATCGAGGTGGAGGCACCGTATCAAAAGCTGGCCCAGCACCTGTTGGGTAATGTCTTTATCGCCGATGGCGAAGAGGCCCTTAGCAACAGTAATGGTTTTGTGGTTATCGAAAAACAAGGTCGATATGTAAAAGGAAAATTCTCGCTAACCGGTGGTAGTGTAGGACTCTTTGAAGGTAACAAGATTGGCCGCGCTAAAAATCTAGAAAAGCTTCAGCTAGAGATCAGCAGTCAACAAGCTGTCGTTGATGCATTGCGATCTACCATTCAGGCTCGTCATAACGAAGTGATCGCCTTTAACGAGGACTTGCGCGAGACAGCGCTTCGGCAAGCCGAAAAGGAGATCCAGCAACTTACCAACGAGGTGTTTGCCATTCAAAATAAAGTGGAGAATCTTACGGCTACGCAGCAAAGCAGTGCCGCACGTATGGCGGAGCTGCAGCAACAGGTAGACCAAACGCTTCAGTCGGTGGCCGAGGTGCGCACAGAGTTCGAACAGCTCAACGCTACGTTCGCCGATCTGCAACTGGCTTTACAGGGAGCCGAAAATGAGTTTCGTGAAAGCGAGCAGCACTACAACGAGGCCAATACGCAATTCAACGAGTTTAACCTGTCGGTAACCCGTCAACAAAATAAGATCGCCGGATTACACCAAGAGGCCACGTTCAAGAATAATCAATTGACCGATCTGCGTCTGCAGATCGAACAGAGCCAGCAGCAACAAGGCGAAACCCTGCAATCGACCGATCAATCACGTGAGCAGCTGTTGCAAATCGAGCAACGTTTACTTGAGTTATTGCGCAAAAAAGAGCAAGACGAAAGATCGCTCAACGAAGCAGACCAAGCCTATTATGTTCTACGAAATGAGTTAAGCGAAAAGGAAAGCGCCATTCGTCATCAGAGCAAAGAGAAAGAGCAGATCGAGTTTTTGCTGGCGGCCATTAAAGACAAGCTCAATGAGCTGAAGCTGCAGCTGGCCGGTATGAAGGAGCGTCTGAGCGTGGAGTTTAGGGTCGATCTGGAACAGATCTTGGGAGAGGCTCGGATCTCAGAGACCGCCCTCGATGAATTGCAAGCCACGGCCGATCGAATGAAAAAACGGCTCGAGAATTTGGGAGAGGTCAATCCAACGGCTATCGAGGCCTTTACGGAAATGAAGAAGCGATATGATTTTATCGTTGAGCAAAAGACAGACCTGGTTACGGCCAAAGACAGTTTGTTAAAGACCATCGAAGAAGTAGAGGCTACTGCCAACCAAAAGTTCCTGGACACCTTTGAGCAAGTGCGCATGCATTTTCAAAAAGTTTTCAAAACGCTCTTTACAGAAGATGATCAGTGCGATCTGGTGCTAGAAGATCCGAATAATGTTGCAGAAAGCGGTATTGATGTTGTGGCCAAGCCCAAAGGGAAACGCCCTACCTCGCTTACTCAATTAAGTGGAGGAGAAAGAACACTCACCGCAACCGCACTGCTTTTTGCCATTTACCTTATTAAACCCGCTCCTTTTTGTATACTCGACGAGGTCGATGCTCCGCTCGATGATGCGAACGTGGGCAAGTTTACTAATATGATCCGCCAGTTTAGCGAAAATTCACAGTTCATTATCGTTACCCACAATAAAATGACCATGAGTACCGTAGATGTTATTTATGGGGTAACGATGCAAGAGCCGGGCGTTAGCAAACTAGTAACGGTCGATTTTCGAAGCCTTCAGCAAAATTGATATTGCCGGGTTGATATCGTTTATATGACACGCTTTTTCTTTCTTACGCTTTGTTGTGTCTTGTCGGCACCGATAATTGCCCAGGGTCAGCCCGAGGGGGTTTTCTTAGGGGCCAAGGCTCCTGATTTTACAGGTACCGATCAGTTTGGAAGGGAGGTCAATCTTAGACAGCTTGCAAAGCGAGACCCTGTTTTACTTGTTTTTTATAGGGGCTATTGGAGTCCTTCTTGTATTCGTCTTCTGACTCGCTTGCAAGACTCTTTATCTTTTTTTACTGACCGAAACATTGCCGTTGTTGCCATTGGCCCTGAGTCCGACGAGAGCCGTGCTCAAACCCTTCAAAAAACGCGGGCCGGGTTCTCGCTGCTGTCCGATTCAGCGCATAGCATCGCTAAGCGCTACGACGTGTTGCAGGAGCTTTCCGAATCGCAACTGGCACGTTATCGCAGCGGTGGTATAGACCTGACAAAGATCAATGCGCCCCATACCCCGCATCTGCCGGTGCCTTCTGTCTTTTTAGTGGGCAAGGACTACACGATCACCTACCGGTTCTTCGATCCCGATCAAAAGCGACGAATAAGTGTAAAAGAGTTGTTGCAACAGTAGACCCTCAATTGGTATATTTGCCTGCGTTTATATCTATGGCAAAAGAAAAAGACAGTTCCTTGTTCTCTTATAACGAAGACAGTATTCAGTCGCTCGATTGGAAACAGCATATTCGTCTTCGTCCCGGAATGTACATCGGTAAGCTGGGCGATGGATCATCACCCGATGACGGTATTTATGTATTGGTCAAGGAAGTGATGGATAACTGCATCGATGAGTACACCATGGGATTTGGTAAATCGATCGACCTGCTTATAGAGGGCAAGACAGTGACCGTTCGGGACTATGGCAGAGGAATTCCCCTAGGAAAAGTAGTCGATGTGGTCAGTAAGATCAATACCGGAGCCAAGTACGATAGTAAAGCCTTTCAAAAATCGGTAGGATTGAACGGGGTCGGTACCAAGGCGGTCAATGCCCTAAGTAACTATTTTAAGGTAACGGCCATCCGCGAAGGAAAAGAAAAAACGGCCGAATTTTCTAGGGGAGAATTGGTCAAAGAGCAAAAAGAAGCCAAGACCACAGAGCCCAACGGAACCCTTGTAACGTTTACGCCAGATGAAGCTGTATTTAAGAATTACCGGTTTTTGCCCGAGTTTCTCGACAATCAACTTTGGAATTATTGTTTTTTGAATGCAGGGCTCAAGATCAACTATAACGGCAAGTCTTATCACAGTAAGAACGGCTTGCTCGATCTGCTCCAGCGCAAGACCAACGAAGATGAGATTCGCTATCCCATTATTCACCTGATCGGTAACGATATCGAAGTAGCCCTTTCGCATACCAACGATTACGGAGAAGATATTTACAGTTTCGTCAATGGGCAACACACGACCCAAGGGGGTACCCACCAACAGGCATTCCGCGAGGCATATGTAAAGACTATCCGTGATTTCTTTAAAAAAGATTATGACGCCTCTGATATTCGAACCGGCATTGTGGCGGCTATCTCTGTACGGGTGGTAGAGCCGGTCTTTGAGTCGCAAACCAAGACCAAGCTGGGATCGGTCAATGTCGACATAGAGGGGCCCAGCATGCGTCAGTTCGTGGGCGATTTTTTGGCCAAGGAGCTCGATAACTATTTACATAAGCATCCCACGGTGACCGATGCCCTCAAAAAGCGCATTGAGCAAAGTGAGCGGGAACGAAAAGAGCTGGCCGGCATCAAAAAACTGGCTAACGAAAGGGCCAAGAAAGCTAACCTCCATAATCGAAAACTTCGGGATTGTCGCTTTCACTTTAACGATGAACCACCGGCTCGTGGTAAAGAAGAATTCATAGCCCGTCAAAAAGAAACGACCATCTTTATTACCGAGGGCGATAGTGCCAGTGGATCGATTACCAAAGCGCGAAAAGTAGAATCACAAGCGGTCTTTAGCCTGCGCGGTAAGCCTCTCAACTGTTTTGGGCTCACCAAAAAAGTGGTCTACGAAAATGAGGAGTTTAATTTGCTGCAACACGCCCTTAACATAGAAGAGGGACTCGACGGGTTGCGCTATAACAATGTGGTGATCGCCACCGACGCCGATGTAGATGGCATGCATATTCGACTTTTACTCATGACTTTTTTCTTGCAATTTTTTCCAGACCTGGTCAAGCACGAAAAAGTATATGTATTAGAGACCCCGCTGTTTCGGGTGCGCAATAAGCAAGAGACGATCTATTGTTATTCAGAGCAAGAGAAAATGGCGGCCATGAAGAAGCTGGGCCAAAAACCCGAGGTAACCCGCTTTAAGGGATTAGGAGAGATTAGCCCAGACGAATTTGCACAGTTTATTGGCCCCGACATGCGCAAGCAGCTGATGCGACTAGAGCAGGGAGATCATGTGCAGCAATTACTGGAGTATTATATGGGAAAGAACACACCCGATCGTCAGGAGTTTATTATCGATAACCTCCGCATAGAATCCGATACGCCTCTAGAAACCGAATTAGAAAACTGATGTTTGACTTTCATGCCGATCGCAAGCGCTACTTTGAAATGCAATACCTGACTGCCAAGGGGTATGTACTTCCCTTTATTGAGCAGCATGTAACGATTGCACCGGGTATGCGTGTGTTAGAGATCGGTGCCGGCGAAGGAGGGGTGTTAAATGCTTTTTTAGAAAGGGGATGTCAGGGAGTGGGGGTAGAGCTTGATCCCCGGCGCGTAGAATGGGCCTGTGGGTTTCTTTGGGAACCCATCGGTCGCGGTCAACTCCATTTTGTAGATAAGGATATTTACCAGACCGATCTGAACAGCGACCTTAAGGGAGCTTTTGACATTATCGTATTAAAGGATGTCATTGAGCATATACACGATCAGCCCCGCTTATTAAAAACGATGCATAATTGGCTGGTGCCCGGCGGTGTGATCTTTTTTGGCTTTCCTCCTTGGCAAATGCCCTTTGGTGGTCACCAGCAAATTGCTCATTCCTTTTTGGCCAAGTTGCCTTACGTTCATTTATTACCGCGTAGGCTCTATGCCTTTCTGCTAACAATCAACAACGAGCCCGTCAGTGAGCTGCTGGAGATACGCGATACCCGCATCACCATCGAACGCTTTGAGCGCATCTGTGTGGAGCAGGGGTATAGTATCCTAAAGACCTTACATTATTTGATTAATCCGATCTATCAATGGAAATTTGGATGGAATCCCAAAAAACAATGGACCCTGCTTCGTAAGATCCCCTATCTGCGCAATTTTGTAACTACTTGTGTTTATTACCTGGTAACGCCCGTTGCCGTAAAATAGTTTTGATATGCTCCACCTTGTCTTTAATGAACCTGAAGTTGCTTTACTCCACGAAGTAATAGGGCTGGATCCTACGCTAGAGGGACCCGTCGAATTGATTCGCGATGATTTTGCCGTGGGTCCGCTCGATGAGCTGGGTACCCCGGAAGGCAAAGAAAGAAGAAAGCAATGGTGGAAGCAACTGCTATCCGGATCACCCTATGGAACGGAGCGGGCCGATCAGATCGACGATGATGCGACCGTTTTATCCATAAAAAAGTACTTGGACCAAGAGGATTCGAATGAGTGCTGGATCTGGATGGGACAAAATCAACATGATGTATCGGGTTACTACTGGCTAACCTCGCAGTTGAGAGCCTACCAGGGGCGGGTATTGATCTTATACATGAACAACCTTCCTTTTTTAAATGAGAAGGGGCAGTTATTCTATCCCAGTTTTTTGAGCGAGATAAGACCGGCCGAGTTCTTAAAGGCCAAAAAGCTGGCTCGCCCCATTACCCTAAGTGAATTTGAGATCGATCCGGACGAATGGACTAAACTTTGTAATGAGAATGGTTTGGTTCGTTGGCTCGAAGGTGGCAAGAAGCTGGTCAGTAAAGAGATTTCTTGCTATGACCAAGAGATCCGTCGTTTTGTTGGCGGCGATTGGCAAAAGTCTACTCGTTTGCTGAACCAGTTGCACCTGCGTATGAAAAACCGAACCGGGGATGTATTTTTAATGAGCCGTCTTCGTTCGCTGGTAGAAGCAGGGGTACTAGAACTGAAAGGAGAACCAGGTGGGCCTTGGAAGGAGCTGGAGTTTAGACAACCCGGCGCCTTTGGCTCTAAAGACGAGTCGGCTACTGTTGAACCATAAAAAAAGTCAATGACCGTTGAAAACGAAAGCACCCATAGCGCAAGCCGGTGATACCGGTATTCAAGGGCAGTACAAGCATTGGTTTCTGGATTATGCCTCGTACGTGATCTTGGAGCGTGCCGTACCTGCAATCGAAGATGGATTAAAGCCCGTACAGCGTCGTATTCTTCATGCCATGAAAGAGATGGACGATGGTCGCTATAATAAAGTGGCTAACATAATCGGGCAGGCCATGCAGTATCATCCCCACGGCGATGCTAGCATAGGAGATGCACTGGTCAATCTCGGACAAAAGGACGTATTGATCGATACACAAGGTAACTGGGGCGATGTAAGAACCGGAGACGATGCCGCTGCGGCCCGTTATATAGAGGCTCGTCTTAGCAAATTTGCATTAGAAGTAGCTTTTAATCCCAAGACTACTCAATGGCAGCTTAGCTATGATGGTCGAAAGCAAGAGCCGGTTACCTTGCCCATGAAGTTTCCGTTATTGTTGGCCCAAGGTGCCGACGGAATTGCTGTTGGTCTTTCGACCAAGATACTCCCACATAATTTTTGTGAGCTCTTAGAGGCTTCCGTTAAATACCTGCGTGGCCGTCGATTTGAACTCTTTCCTGATTTTCAGACCGGGGGGCTTATTGATGTATCCGATTACAACCAGGGTAAAAGAGGCGGTAAGGTTAAAGTTCGTGCCCATATCGAGGAGTGGGATAAGAAAACATTGGCCATTCGCAGTGTTCCATATGGTGTTACCACCATGCAACTGATGGAGTCGATTGTAAAAGCGAACGACCAAGGAAAGATCAAGATCAAGAAGGTAACGGACAATACGGCTGCGGAGGTAGAGATTTTGGTCGATCTGGCGGCCGGTATTTCGCCCGATATCACCATTGATGCCTTGTATAAATTTACCGATTGCGAGATCTCCATTTCTCCGAATGCCTGTGTAATTGCCGAGCAAAAGCCACAATTTCTGGGGGTACAAGAGTTGTTGAAATTCTCTGTTGACCATACCAAGTCGTTGTTAGAAAAAGAACTTCGTATCCGGCTGGCGGAGCTTCAGGAAAAATGGCATTACACCTCGCTCGAAAAGATATTCTTCGAAGAAAAAATATACAAAGAGCTAGAAAAGAAACACAGCAGCTGGGAAAAGGTCTTAGTCGCTATCGACGAAGCCTTTGATCCTTTTAAGAAAAAACTCAAACGAGCGATCAGCCGTGAAGACATTGTAAAGCTTACCGAAAAGCCTGTCAGAAGAATCTATAAGCTCGATATCGATGAACTTAACGAGCAAATACGCGAACTCGAGGCTGGTATGAAGCAAGTTCGACACGATCTGGATCATCTTGTGGATTTTGCCGTGGCTTATTACGAAGGATTGCTAAAAAAGTACGGTAAGGGTCGCGAACGACGCACCGAGATCAAAGAGTTCGAGATTATCGAGGCCAAACAAGTGGCTATCGCCAATACCAAACTTTATGTCAATCGCGAAGAAGGGTTTATTGGAACGGGCCTTAAAAAAGACGAGCTACTTTTCGAGTGTTCTGACCTCGATGATATTATAGCGTTTACCAAGCGAGGAATTTTAAAAGTGGTAAAGGTGTCCGAAAAGTCCTTTATTGGTAAAGACATACTGCATGTGGCCATCTTTCAAAAGAACGATGAACGCACCACGTACAACATGATCTATGCCGATGGAAAGGGTGGGGTTAGTTATGCAAAACGATTCACTGTTACCGGCGTAACCCGCGACAAGGAATATGACCTGACCAAGGGGGATGAAAAAAGTAAGGTGCATTATCTGAGTGTCAATCCCAACGGAGAAGCCGAATTGGTAAAGATATTGCTAACACCGGGCTCATCGGCACGCATTAAAGAGTTCGATTTTTATTTCGAGACCCTGGCCGTAAAGGGCAGAAGCGGCATGGGAAATCAGGTGACCAAGTATCCCATTAAGCAAGTCAAGTTCAAAGAAGCCGGCAAGTCGACCCTCTCTGCAAAAAGACTTTGGTTCGATGACCAATTTGGGCGTCTGAACTCCGAAGAAAAAGGAATGCCCTTGGGCTCTTTTGATCCCGACGATCTGCTATTGGTTATTTACAGCGATGGTAACTACGAGATTACCGACCAGGAGACCACGCAAAAATTCGATGCCGATAAAGTATTACAGATCGAAAAATTCGATCCCGAGAAAATTGTAACCGCCGTGTATGTCGATGCCGATAAAAAGCAATACATACTCAAGCGCTTTAAAGTAGAGACGAGTACGCTGCGAACCAAATTCTGTTTTATAAAAGAGGGCTCCGATAATTATGTAGAAGCTGTAACTACCGATGCCGAGCCGGTGCTAAGCATGCAACAGGGAAAGGGGGCGCAGATCCGAAAGGCAAAGTTAAAATTGAGCAAGATGGCAGAGGTGACGGGGTGGAAGACCGTGGGTACCAAGCTGGCCGATTTTAGCAAGTCTACCGAAATGGAATGGGTCAAGACAAAGCTCAATACGCAGCCCGAGTTGTTTGAGTAGGTGGTCTGTATGGTTAGAGGCCTTTTCGCTTGATTTCTCGCTCGGCTTCTCTTTTTTTGATCGTATCTCGCTTATCGTATTCTTTTTTTCCTTTGCCCAGTCCGATCTCGATCTTGACCAGTCCTTTTTCGGTAAAGAAGATGCGAAGGGGTACCAGCGTGTAGCCTTTTTCTTTAAGCGACGAAGCGATCTTTCCGATCTCTTTTTTACTCAGCAGCAATTTTCTGTCTCGCAAGGGTTCGTGATTGCTGTGCGAGCCATGGCTGTAGGGGGCTATATGCAGTGATTTTATGAACACCTCACCGCCCTGTACGACACAAAAGCTGTCGTTAAAACTGGCTTTTCCTTCTCGAAGCGATTTTACCTCGGTGCCTAACAGTACCAGACCCGCTTGGTAGCGTGTTTCTATAAAATAATCATAGAGTGCCTGTCTGTTTTGAAGGGCCTGCATAAAAAAGGTAATGCCGTGCGTGAACTATTGTTCAAATAGGGTAATGAGCGAAAAGAGCTTTTGCTTTAGCTCTTTGCGGGGAACGATAAAATCCAAAAATCCATGTTCTAAAATAAACTCCGAACGCTGAAACCCTTCGGGCAAGTCTTTTTTGATGGTCTCCTTAATGACCCGTGGACCCGCAAAGCCGATCAGGGCGCCGGGTTCAGCAATGTTGAGATCTCCCAGCATACCAAAAGAGGCAGAGATACCTCCAAACGTAGGATCGGTCAGCAGTGAGATGTACGGAAGTTTGGCATCGCTTAATTGTGAGAGTTTGCCACTTGTCTTTGCCAGCTGCATTAGCGAGAAAGCGCTCTCCATCATACGAGCCCCGCCGCTTTTTGAGATAACGAGATAGGGTAGGTGATGTTTGATACAGTAGTCGACCGCCCGTGAGAATTTTTCGCCCATCACACTGCCCAGCGAGCCACCGATAAATTCAAAGTCCATACAGGCGACCACCAGCTTCTTTCCGTTTACTTCTCCTACCGCTACGCGCATGGAATCGTGTAGCTCGGTCTTGCTCCAAATATCTTCGAGTCTTTTTTTGTAAGGTTTTAGATCGGTAAATTCCAAGAAGTCCTTACTGCGTATCGAGGCGAACAGTTCGGTGTACTGGTTATTGTCAAAAATGATCTCGTAATAAGCATCGCTGTTAATGCGAAAGTGGTAGGTGCATTTGGGGCATACATGCCAATTTTCTTTCAGGTCATGCGAGGTACAGATATGGCCACAGTCAGGACATTTGTTCCAGAGTCCCTCGGGCGTCTCCATCTTCTCTGAGGTACGGGTATTGATCCCCTTTTTGATCCGCTTAAACCAACTGCTTCGCGGCCCTTCCGGAGAGGAGCCCTCACCGGTTAGGTTTACGTCGAGGTCTTCAATTTTTTTGGCCATAACCTTTCTTGTTCAACAAATATAGTAAAGCCCTGCTATTAGGTTCTTTTCGGGGAATGAGAGCCCTTTTAGAAGCCCTTGGTCTTTTTTACAGGTGTTGCTGCCGGTTTAGTGGTGGGCTTTGCGGGAGTTGGTGGTATTTTTCGCTCTCCCTTTATCGTTGCGGCCAGTTTAACAGCCTCGAAGGCGTTGACAAGTCCACCTGTTCTGCATAGATCGCTTAGCAATACTTTTTCTCCGGAGCCCGGGTTACGCACGGAATCTTTTACGACCACGGCCGACTTTTCGATCACCATTTTTAATTGGCGGGCACTAAGGGTTGGAAAATATTCTAATAAAAGCGCTGCTACTCCGGCTACGACCGGAGAGGCCATACTGGTGCCTTGCAAGAACTGATAGGTGTTGCCACCAGGTACAGGAGCATAGATCTTAACGCCGGGAGCGAAAACATCTACTTCGTTCTTTCCGTAATTCGAGAAAGAGGCGGTATAGCCCCCGGCATCGGGGTCGCCACTGGCGCCGACGGTGATCCAATTTTCGGCACGTTCTCCTGCAATGGAAAGGGGTGTAGGAAAATTAAAGGTCGTATCGAGATTTTTGGCATCGTTGCCGGCTGCATGTACCAGCAATACTCCTTTTTGTGCGGCATAGGCCACGGCTTCATCTACCCATTTTTTTTCGGGAGAATAGCTTTTTCCGAAACTCATATTGATGATCTGCGCTCCATTATCTGCTGCGTACCGAATGGCCAGTGCAATATCCTTATCATGCTCATCGCCGTCGGGAACTGCCCGCAGTGTCATGATCTTTACATGGTCTGCCACGCCATCGGTTCCTTTATTATTATCCCGACTGGCCGCGATGATGCCAGAAACATGCGTACCATGCAACGCCGATTTGGCGGTGGCCATAATATCGGTATTGCCATAGCTTTGGTCGTTGATGTCTTGCTCGTTATCGCCCACAATAGTACCCCGATAATTTTCGGGTGCCTTTTCGGCGGCCTCCTCTTTTTGCTCCATAGAGCGTATGTAGTCGCCAAAGCCTTCTAAGAATTCGATATTGCTTGCTTCGAGTGCGTCGTTGTTAAGCATCAGGTTATAGAGGGCTGAGCGGGCTTTTTTTACATCAGCTTGGTCTGTCTTTAAATCGGAGAGATCCTTGCCTTGAAAGGTGTCTTTTCCTAAGGCCTTACGAAGTACGCTATCGCTTTTCAATAAATTTCCATAGGCTCTTTTCATCATGATCATTTCAGCGCCGTTCCCTTTTTTCTCGCCGGCAATTTCTTGCTTGGAGCGTACCCACATGTTATACAAGTAGAAACCCTCTTTATTGAACTTTACGACCGTTGGGTCTATCGATTCAAATTCGTTTTTATAGCGGTGGTACACTCGGGCAGCTTCGTACGAATCTTTCTCTACGTTACGTCCATCTTTTCCGCCCAGAAAATTCCAGCCGTGCAGATCATCTATGTAGCCATTCTTGTCATCGTCCACTCCGTTTCCGGGAATCTCCTTGGGATTGGTCCAAAGCACCCCGCGCAGATCTTCGTGTAGCGTATCGATGCCCGAGTCAATAACGGCTACCACCACAGGCTGGCTTTTACGGGACTGGCTTTTTAAAAAGGCATAGGCCTTTGAAAGACTAATGCCGGCATAGCCGCTGTCTTGTTGATCTAGCAAATGCCAACCCTTGGGCACTTCTTTTTTTAGCGGCGCAGGTGCTGTTTGAGCAAAAAGAGGCCAACAGAAAATAAGGCCGGCTATTAAAAGGGGGAAACGATTTTTCATAGTGCGGTTTATTAAATGTCAAATTTTATACCCTGTGCAAGCGGTAGTGATTGGTTAAAGTTGATGGTATTGGTTTGCCTTCGCATGTAGGCCTTCCAAGAATCGCTTCCGCTTTCGCGACCACCCCCGGTTTCTTTCTCGCCACCGAAAGCACCGCCGATCTCGGCACCACTGGTACCGATATTTACATTGGCAATGCCGCAGTCGCTTCCTTGGGCAGAAAGAAATTGCTCGGCCTCGCGCATGTTGAGTGTCATGATAGAAGAGGAGAGCCCTTGGGGTACGCCATTTTGAATGGCGATAGCTTCGTCTAAGGTCTGGTAAGAGAGCAGGTACAAAATGGGGGCAAATGTTTCTTCTTGAACAATTTGATACTGTGGTTTTGCCTCGGCAATACAAGGTCTTACGTAGCAGCCACTCTCGAATCCTTTTCCGGTCAGCACTTCGCCCTCTACTACAAATTGACCTCCTTCTTTTCGGCAAGAGGCAATGGTGTCACTATATCGTTTTACCGCATCGGTATCGATGAGCGGCCCCACGTGATTTTCTTGATCGAGGGGATTACCGATTCGCAGTTGTCCGTACGCAGTTTTGAGTTTTTGTTTTACGGTCTCGTAGAGCGACTCGTGAATAATGAGTCGACGGGTGGTCGTGCAACGTTGTCCGGCTGTGCCTACCGCTCCAAACACGGCTCCTCGAATGGCAATATCGAGGTCAGCATTTGGGGTAATGATGATCGCATTGTTTCCTCCTAACTCAAGCAGGGTTCTGCCCAATCGTTGTCCCACTACGGCAGCCACCTTTTTTCCCATGGCTGTAGAGCCGGTAGCAGAGATCAGCGGAACTTTTGTGTCGGCCGCCAGCCATTCACCCACCTCGCGTCCTCCAATGACCAGGTTACAGACGCCCTCGTCGATCTTGTTGTTGGCAAGCACCGATGCAATTATAGTGTGGCAGGCAATGGCACAAAAAGGAGTTTTCTCCGAAGGTTTCCATACGCAGACATCACCACATACTAAGGCTATCATCGCATTCCAACTCCATACGGCGGTCGGAAAATTAAAAGCCGATATAATACCTACGACTCCCAGGGGATGGTACTGTTCGTACATGCGATGACCGGGTCTTTCGCTGTGCATGGTAAGTCCATAGAGTTGTCGCGAGAGCCCCACGGCAAAATCGCATATGTCGATCATTTCTTGCACCTCTCCCAAACCCTCTTGTAAACTTTTTCCCATTTCGTAAGATACTAGCTCGCCCAAGGCTGCCTTGTGTTGTCGAAAGGCTTCGCCCATTTGTCGAACGATCTCACCGCGCTGAGGCGCCGGCTTCAATCGCCAGGTAGCAAAAGCTTGTTCTGCTTTTTTGATTACGGCATCGTACTCACTTCGCGAGGCGCTCTTGACCTCTCCGATTTTATTTCCATCTGCAGGAGAGAAGGAGACGATCGAAGAGCCGGTGCCCTGTATCCATTTTGTGCCCGTGCAAAGAGCCGGTGCAACACGCGTGTCGGGAATCAACGAAGAAAAATTCATGGGGTAAAAGTTGAGTCGGTAAAGTTATTTTATTTCTGCTGATATCTATGTAAAGCGCAGTAGTTCGAGACTTCTACTTTTTATTGTAAAGGGGTAACACGATAAAGCTTACAAATCCGGACAAGATGGTGACGCTTGTTTGTGCCAGCCAAAGCAACCAGCCAAAGGCCAATGCAATAGGATAGGGTAGTCCGTATAATTGCATGGACTTCTCCAAGAGAAAAGCGTAAGCGCCAATTCCACCCGGAGAGGCGATCATACCGATGCTACCGGCCGACAAGATGGTCAGTGCCGCTGGTAAACCAAAGTTGGCGGTCTCTTTAAACGCAAAAAATCCGATGTAGCCAGCCAGCAGGTACAAGGCCCATATGCTAATACTAAGTAGTATAAAAGATCCTCGCTGTTGCAACGCAGCGATAGAAGATACACCTGCGTAAACGCGGCGCAACAACGTGCTAATTAATTGCTGTAGCTCAACGAGCTTTCTTTTTTTGATACCTACCCAGTAAGCAACGAAAAGCGACCCCACCGCCACCACTACTAAAAATAAGGTACCCGAAGAAGACCCTCCGGCCGTGGAGGCCGAATTCGGAAAAAAGGTAATGAGCAATTGGCCATATAAACTGGGTTGCAGACCAAGGGTCAGTGCAAATACAAGCACCAGGCTAACCGCGTCAATAAGCCGCTCCGTTATAATAGTGCCGACCAGCTGTTCTGCGGGTATCTTTTCGTAGCGAGCCAGCAACGTGCATTTGGCGAGTTCCCCTAAGCGAGGCACCCCTAAGTTGATTAGATAGCCCATGAGCACGGTCAAAAAAGTATTGACAATCGAGGGGCGATGACCCAGGGGCTGTAGCAGTAGCCGCCAACGAAGGGCCCGCAAATAATGACTAAAGACCAACATTAAAAAGACAGGTACGATCAGCCACTGTCTAGAGCTCGAAAGGGCCTGTTGGATCTGCTGCCGGTTCTCTTGGTTGAGATTCTTGACCGAGAGCCAGGTGAAAAACACCCCCAGGGCTAAGAAAAAAATATATTGTATTGTGATTTTGAGGCGCTTAGACATTTCCATGGTTAAATTGTACAGATGGCCCTAATTTGTTAACTTTGCAGCCCCTATGGCACCGAAAAAGCGTATCCTGTTCATTGCCAACGAAATGTCACCGTATCTCGAACTCACCGAGTTCTCTGAGATCGTCAACAAACTGGCCATCAAGGCAAACGAGAACAACTTTGAGGTTCGTTGCATTATGCCCCGGTTCGGGGTTATCAACGAAAGAAGACACCGACTGCACGAAGTGGTTCGGCTTTCGGGTATCAACGTATCGGTCGATAACGACGACATGCCCCTGCAGATCAAAGTGGCTTCTTTGCCCAGCGCCCGTTTACAGGTTTACTTCTTAGATAACGAAGAGCTATTTCGACGCAAGTTCGTCTTTCATGACGAAAACGAAAAATGGTTCGACGATAACGACCTGCGAACCGTTTTCTTTTGTAAAGGAGCCTTAGAGACCGTCAAAAAATTTGGCTGGCCTCCCGATGTTATCCATTGTAGTGGTTGGATGACCTCATTAATTCCGGCCTATCTCAAAACCTTGTATAGAAAAGAACCGGTCTTTGCGCATAGCAAGATTATCTACACCATCGGAACGAATACCTTCAAAGAAAAACTCGGCTCGAGTTTTATTAAAAAGGCACTCATTCATGCCAGTTTAAAAGAAAAGGACCTGGAGCTTTTTAAAGAGGGCACTAATACTTCACTTTTTAGAGGGGCGGCCAGTTATGCCGATGCCATTACATTTGGAGCAGAGAAGATCGATAAGAAATTAGCCGATGAGTTCGCCAAGGTAAAAGGCAAAAAGACACTTCCCTTTCAACCTGAAGGCGATTTAACAGACTATTTACAACTCTATAACGACCTTGCGTCGAAGTAATGCGAATGCTTTCTCCATTTTCTTTGCGCAGGAACAAAAATTTTTTATGGCCTTTTGCCATAGTTGCTCTTTTGTTGGGTGTTGTCGGATGTACCAAGATCAACGATCCCACCGAACTCGGAGGTGATGTGCTTCCTGCAATAGACAATATCCGCACCTTTCAGACCTTTTTAGAGACACAGACCGATAATTTCTTGTTCAACGATTCTAACAAAGTCTTTTATTCAGACGATCTGGCTTTGGGTCATATCGATGACGACAGAGAGTTTGGAAAGACCCATGCGGACGCCTACTTTAATATTCTTCCGTTAACAGGCATGTTCTATCCTTTTTACAGAAAGGATTCGATAGTAGCCATCGATTCGGTCATCTTGTCCTTATCGTATCGTGGGTACTATGGGGATAGCACCAGTTTTCAAACCCTTCGGGTCTACGAGATCGATCAGCGGGCTGGCTTTAGTGATACTTCTTTGTACCGGTACGATCATCCCAATTTTACGACCGTGGGCACCGAGCTGGGTTCTAAGACCTATCGAATGAAGCAACTCGGCGATAGCGTTTCTTTTATACGCAGAAGAGATACCTTGAAGCTATCCGGTGTTATTCGAATACCGATCAATTCACAATTGGGGACTCGCTTTGCCAACTACGATACCACCACGACCGCCAATGGTGGTTATAGAAGCGATTCAGCATTCCTTGCTTTATTTCGCGGACTCGCCATTAAAGCCGATAACAATGGCAATGCCTTAACTTACTTTTCTCCATCCGATAACAAGACCAAGTTGATCGTCTATTACCGGGTTCAAAAAAATGGAACCATCGATACTACGTTCACCGAATTTTATCACTCTAGGGGTGGACAGGCCAACTTGGTAAGAAGAACCCCAGGTGGCACGCAGGCGCAGTACCTGGCCAATAACCAAACCAGTGACGATAAAGTCTTTTTGCAGTCAAGTCCCGGGTCGTATGCGACCATTCGGATTCCAGGGCTTGATACCTTGCAAAATGCTGTCATTCATCGGGCCGAGCTGCTCGTAACGCCCCTCGAAACGCAACAAAACGCATACTTCTTCTTTCCGAAGGCCCTGTTTCTCGATCGCATCAATGCCCGTGGAGATACAGCCAGACTCTTTGACTTTGACATGAGCCCAAGGGATAATTTTAGTTCCTTTAGTTACGATTATGCCCGCTTTGGAGGATTATTGTTAAGGGATAGTTCTTATAAATTCGATATCACGCGCTATGTGCAGCGTATCGTTACCAACGATTCCTCAAACTTTACCCTTCGCATACAAGCCCCCCTTAGGACCTATGCGTATTCATCGCAATTTAGAAGGGTGAGTCTTTTAGCCATCTCCGATCAGGTGGGATACGGCCGTATCGTTATTGCCGGGGGCAACTTTATTAACCCGGCCAAAAGGCTTCGTTTGCGGGTCGTCTATTCCAAGTTATAAATAAGACGGCTATTCTTTTTTTATAGCGGGCTACTCCTATCTTTGTAAGCCTAATTCTAAACCTGTTAATCATGCCTTATTTGTTTACATCGGAGTCTGTTAGTGAAGGACACCCCGATAAAGTGGCCGATCAGATCTCTGATGCCCTTATTGATAATTTTCTTGCTTTCGATCCGCAATCAAAAGTTGCTTGTGAAACATTGGTGACCACCGGACAGGTGGTATTGGCCGGCGAAGTAAAGTCAAGTGCCTATCTAGACGTACAAGAGATCGCTCGTAATGTGATCCGTAAGATCGGATATACCAAGAGCGAATATATGTTCGAAGCCAGCAGCTGTGGCGTCTTATCGGCCATACACGAACAATCGGCCGACATTAACCAGGGCGTCGATAAAAAGAAAAAAGAAGAACAGGGCGCCGGTGACCAAGGTATGATGTTCGGTTACGCCACCAACGAAACAGAGCATTACATGCCACTTGCCCTCGATCTGGCCCATAACTTACTCATAGAACTGGCAGCCATTCGCAGAGAGAAGAACTCTAAGATGCCTTACCTGCGACCCGATGCCAAAAGTCAGGTTACACTCGAGTACGACGACAATAATCAGCCCATTCGTATCGATGCCATTGTTATCTCTACACAACATGATGATTTTGATCAGGAGACTAAGATGTTGCAGCGCATCAAAAATGATGTGATCAACATTCTGATTCCTCGCATCAAGGCCAAGTACAAGAAGTACGCTAAGTTATTTAATAGCGATATCAACTATCATATTAACCCAACCGGTAAGTTCGTGATCGGAGGACCCCATGGAGACACGGGTTTGACCGGACGTAAGATCATCGTGGATACCTATGGTGGAAAGGGTGCGCACGGAGGTGGAGCCTTTAGTGGAAAAGATCCCTCTAAGGTTGACCGCTCGGCTGCCTATGCTACCCGCCATATTGCCAAGAACTTGGTCGCGGCCGGTGTGGCCAGTGAGGTGCTCGTACAGGTTTCGTACGCGATCGGTGTGGCCAAGCCCACGAGCATCAATGTCAATACCTACGGAACGGCCAAGGTAAATCTGACCGACGGACAGATCGGTAAGATCGTAGAAAGCGTCTTTGATATGCGTCCATATTTTATCGAGCAGCGTTTAAAGTTGCGCAACCCCATGTACTCCGAAACAGCTGCCTATGGCCATATGGGACGTACCCCTCAAACCGTAGAAAAATTGTTTACGGCTCCCAATGGAAAGCAGGTAAAACGTAAAGTAGAACTCTTTACCTGGGAGAAACTCGATTACGTAGCCAAGGTTAAAAAAGCTTTCGGCTTGCGATAATCGACATTGAATTTGTTTAGTAAGGACCCGTTGCTAGCGACGGGTCTTTTTTTTTTCTTTTCTTTGCTACGTGAAGGAATTTAGAAAGTCGTCTCCCCGCCCCAAGAAAAACACATTGGTCATTGGACCCAAAGCCGTGTTACAGGCCCTTCAGCAAGGACCGGCCCTCGACCGGATCTATGTCGATACCCAATGGCAAGACGCCGACGCTTCTTCTATTCGAAAGCTAGCCTCAGAAAATGGGGTTCCTGTTTTATATGTGCCCACGGTCAAGCTTAACAATTTTAATGCGGGTGAACATGGCGGCTGCATCGCACAAAAATCCAGGGTGCAGTACAGCGCGCTTCAAGATATCATCTCTCAGACGGTAGAGCGCGGCGAAGCCCCTCTATTTTTAATACTCGATGGCATAACCGATATTCGAAACATTGGCGGGATAGCACGCACGGCTTATTGCACCGGAGTACATGCGCTCATTATTCCCGAAAAAGGGGTGGGGGCCTTGCAAGAAGATGCCATCCTTACCTCGGCCGGCGCCTTAGAGAAGATCCCGGTTTGCCGCGTACCTTCTTTACTCAAGGCGGTCGATGACCTTCATTTAAATGGAATTCAAGTGCTGGGTGCCGTTATGCGCTCTACCACCGCGGTGGCCGCTGTTGACTTTACCTTGCCCATCGCCATCGTATTGGGCAGTGAGGATAAGGGCATCTATCCGGCTTTGCAAAAGCAATGCGACCTTAATTTCTCTATTCCTATGCAAAACGATTTTGAGTCGTTAAATGTATCGGTCGCAACCGGTATTATCTTATACGAGGCCATGAAGCAACGAATGGTATGAGTGCGCCCCCTTTCATAAAGCTGATCGAGTGCCCCCGCGATGCGATGCAAGGGTTTGCAAGGACTATACCTACTGCAGAAAAAGTGGCTTATTTGCGCTCGTTATTATCGGTGGGATTCGATACGCTCGATCTGGGCAGTTTTGTATCGCCCAAGGCTATTCCGCAAATGGCAGATACTGCCGATGTGCTCAGACAGCTCCCGCTACAGGAATCGAGATCAAAGCAGTTGGTAATCGTTGCCAACGAAAGAGGCGCTCGTGAAGCCTTGTCGTATGCCACGATCCATTACCTGGGTTTTCCTTTTTCTGTTTCAGAGACTTTTCAGCAACGAAACACCCGCGCCGGTCGCGAAGAAGCGGCAAGCCTTGTGGCTACTATTCAAGAGTTGTGCGGTGCCTCACACCATCAATTGGTCGTCTATCTATCGATGGCCTTTGGAAATCCCTATGGAGATCCCTATCATCAAGAAGAAGTGTTGGAATGGGCAGATCGGTTGGTTCCATTGGGTATCTCTGTCTTTTCCTTGGCCGATACGGTGGGCATGGCATCACCCGATCGGGTATACGAGCTAACCACGGCTTTTCGCAAGGCCTTTCCTCAGGTAGAGACCGGATTGCATTTGCATGCAAATCCGTTGGGATGGAAAGAAAAAGTAGAGGCAGGTCTGCAGGCAGGCTGTACTCGTTTTGATGCCGCCTTGGGCGGAGTGGGAGGTTGTCCGATGGCGGCCGATAGCCTGGTTAGTAATCTGAACATGGAGCAGCTGGTAGAATGGTTAACCGACAAAGGACATTCGACCGGTATTGATGCCGCGCAATTAAAAATTAGTTCTGCAATGGCCAAGCAGTTATTTTCTTAAGACATGCAGTTTCAATTACCCATATCGATTACACCCCCCGAAACCCGCATCGAGTACGGACAACGAATCTTGCTGATCGGTTCTTGTTTTACGGAGCATATAGGAGATGGTTTAGATACGCTTACGTTTCCGGTCTTACAAAATCCGCACGGTATCTTATTTGGCCCCGATGCGGTATGTCGTTCTCTACATTCCTATCTGGATAACAGATTGTATAGCGAAAAAGATCTCTTCTTTTGGCAAGAATGCTGGCATAGCTGGGATCATCACTCTCGGTTTTCGAACAGCAGCCAAGAAACTTGTCTTCGAGACATCAATTTGTCGCAAGCGCAGGCGCATGGCTTTATTCAAAGCACCGATTGGTTGATCATTACGTTAGGTTCTTCTTTTTGCTACCGTCTTACCGCACAAGCCGACAAGGCGGCTCATTCACTTGGCTACCCGGTCGCTAATTGCCACCGCGCCCCGCACCACTGGTTTCAAAAAGAATTATTGAGCGTAGAAGAGATCGTCGCTTTGTTAAAGGGGGCCTTTACTGCTTTTTATGCAACGCGTCCCCAGGCGCGAATTATTGTAACCGTTAGCCCGGTTCGTCATATACGAGATGGGGCCATAGAGAATAATCGTAGTAAGGCCCGATTGTTCGAAGCGCTCCAACAACTCGAGGAGCAGGCCGTCCCATTCTATTATTTTCCTGCTTACGAATTGGTCGTAGATGTGCTAAGGGATTATCGGTTTTATGATATTGACCTGGTGCATCCTAATTATGCGGCCACGCAGTATGTGATGGAGCAATTTTTAGAGCATTGTGTTGGCAGCGAAACCCGATCGCTGTCGGAGCAGGTCAAAAAACTGGTAATGGCCATGCGACATCGACCTCGCCAACCCCAAACGCAGTTACATCAACAATTCTTGCGGCAGCAATACGAGTTGGCGCAATCGCTACAGCGGCAATATCCGCAGCTCGATCTTCGTCGTGCGTTAGCTTATTTTAAAGAGGCCACCGATACCATAGCTTAGCGCACACTAAAGCGATATTCTTTTTTTAGGTGCTCCTCTACGGAGCAGAGCAAGGTAAATTGATGCAGGGCCCGGTCTAGGTTTTGTCCGACTCTTTCTGTTTTATAATAGCGGTCGCCGTTCAGATAATCCGTTAGAAAGCGGATTGATTGCATATAGATCATTAGCAGCCCTGCGCCGTGCAGCAGCTCGGTTTCGGCCTTGGTCAACTGGCTCGATAGTATCGATCTATACTGCGTGTAGAGCATGGAGTAGGCCGCTGGCACTACGCTTACACGGGTGGGTTGATGGCTGTTTTCGTCGTCGCTGCAAGACATGGACCGGACCATATCTCCCAGATCCGAAAAGAAAAATCCGGGCATTGTCGTATCCAGATCGGCCACGGCTAGCACCCTGTCTTCTTTTTTGTCAAAAAGAAGATTGCTTAGCTTGGCGTCGTGATGCATGACCCTTTTTTTAAAATCATCGGGTGACTGGCTCATTTGCTGGTAGAGGTCTGCGTACGTACTCCGTTGCAACAGGCCTTCGATCAGATAAGACGCTTCGTTCCTTCGCCCCGGATGGCCAGTGGCAATGGCTTCTTGAAACTGCAAAAAACGAAGGGAGAGGTTATGAAAATCAGCCAACGTGGTATACAGCTTATCCAGGGCCACCTCTTTGAGTAAGGCTGTAAAACCTGCAAAACTTTTTACGGCCATTTCGAGTTGCGCGGGTCGCTCGGCTCTTTGATAGGTGACCGCCTCGATATAGTCTGCGATGCGCCAACAAGATCCCTTGGTATCTCGAAACAACCACCCTCCATTTTCAAAGGCAAGTGGCTTGGCCATACTATGGGCAGCGTTTTGCTTTTCTAATTCAGTATATATAACAAGCAGGTTAGCTGCGATCTGCTCTGGTCGGGCAAAGACCTGTTCGTTGATCTGTTGTAAAAAAACTTTTTTGCCAGCCGGATTTTCTATGCAAAACGAAGTATTGATAAGTCCGCCGCTAATAGGGTGAACGATCGACCCGCTAAAGGAGTTGTCGAGGGCGGCTATGACTTCTTGTACTTGCGAAGTATGCATTAATGGATTCGGTCTCCTCTAACCTCGAGCGAAAGAATGACCTGCGATTCGTAGTGCAGCCATTCCATCCATCTTTTTCGCACCGTTTCTTTATCGATATAATGATCGGCCAGTTTTATAAAAAGGGTATAATGGCCGGCCTCGCTTTCCATAAATTTTCGATAGAACGTTCTAAGATAGGCGTCTTCAAGACCCTCGCTAAGTCGTTTGAATCGCTCGCAACTGCGGGCCTCTATCAGGGCCATGGTCAGTAATTGATCGAGTAATCGTCCTTCGGGGCTGCCTCCTTTTTGTTGAAAATCCAGCAGGGCATTGACATAAAGATCCTTTCGCTGCTTGCCCAGTTTTAGCCCTCTATTTTTAAGCTCGGTCAATACCGCGCGAAAGTGACCCCATTCTTCGGTTACGATGGGCGCTAACTCTTCGACGATCTTTTCGTGCAGGGGGTAGCGCTGAATTAGAGAGATGCAAGTGGTCGCTGCCTTTTGTTCGCAATAGGCATGATCGGTGAGTATATCTTCGAGCGATAAGGCGGCCAGGTCGACCCAGCGGGGATCGGTCGGTAACTGTAACCGTAATATGGTTTGAGTATCAGAAGAGATTGTCACGGTTCAAAACTAAGCTATCGGCTGATAATCAATGCCAAATAGGGCCGGAAAATGTAAAAAAACCACCCCCAAACCATTGCAATTACGGGTGCTTGCCTTACCTTTGCCGCCCTGATGTCGGATGAATCAGATAATCGGATGAAAAATTAAAAATCAACAAGATGCCTCTAGCAAAAGAAAAAAAGGTAACCATTATCTCTCAGTATGCCGGTACGGCCAAGAACACCGGTTCTATCGAGGGACAGATCGCTTTGCTCACGGAGCGGATCAGCCAGATCAGCGATCATCTTCAAACCAACAAGAAAGACTTCTCTACACACCGTGGTCTTATGCAACTGGTGGGTAAGCGTAAGCGTCTTCTCAATTACTTACAAAAGCATAACCTGAGCGGTTATCGTAAGTTGATCGAGCAGTTGGGAATCAGAAAATAAATTTATCGGAACTAGTCTATTGAACAACCTAGCCTCTAGTACAAAATAGGCCAGGTTATTAGGGGAGCTGGCAGCAGCGTACCCCTTTCATAGCACCCGTACAACAGAGACGTTGTCTCGTTAAAACTCACGTTATGTTACAACAACCAATCAGTAAAAAATTCGATATCGGTCAAGGCCGAATCATTACCATCGAAACAGGTCGTTTGGCTCGTCAAGCCGACGGTGCCGTTACGGTATCGATGGGAAATTGTATGATACTGGCCACCGTAGTGGCCAATCGCGAGCCCAAAGAAGGGCAAAGCTTCTTTCCCTTAACGGTCGACTACCAAGAGAAATTTGCAGCGGCCGGACGTATTCCGGGATCTTTTTTTAAGCGGGAGGCTAAGCTCAACGATTACGAGGTACTCACCAGTCGTTTGATCGACCGTGCCCTTCGTCCGCTGTTTCCAGAAGATTATTTCTGTGATGTGCAGGTATTGGTCACGCTGGTTTCTAGCGATCCTGAAATTATGCCCGATGCATTGGCCTGTTTGGCGGCCTCTGCTGCACTGGCGGTCTCGGACATTCCGATCAAAGAAATTATCTCGGAGGTAAGGGTATCGCGGGTAGATGGACAATTTATTATCAACCCTACGCGCAGCCAAATGGAGAAATCAAACATGGATTTCATTATTGCGGCTACCGAAAAGAATTTGATGATGGTAGAAGGAGAGGCGCAAGAGTGCAGCGAAGAGGACCTTTGCAAGGTGCTCGAACTGGCCCATGATGCCATCCGCGTTCAGGTAAAGGCGCAACAAGAGTTGAGGGCATTGGCCGGTGTTACCGCAAAAAGAGAATACACCAAGCCCGCCACCGACGAAGCGTTAAAAGAAAAGATCTATTCGTTTGCTCAACCTAAAGTATACGAGGTGGCCAAAGGAAAATTTGGCAAGCACGAACGCTCCGATCGCTTTGAGGCGATCAAGAAAGAACTGGTTAGCTATATTAAAAAAGAAGCCGGTCTTTCTGAAGACGAAAGTTTGCCTGATCTTACCAAAAAACTCACATCGGTCTATTATGGCGATCTGCAGTACGATGTGGTAAGAGACATGATACTCGACGAAAAGGTTCGTCTTGATGGGCGTGATCTGGAGACCGTTCGTCCTCTTGATATGGAGGTGGATGTGCTGCCTTCTCCACACGGGTCTTCGTTATTTACAAGAGGAGAGACCCAATCACTTACCACCGTCACCTTGGGAACACCCATGGATGAGTTACTGGTAGAGAGTGCCGCAAAATCGGTAGACTCAAAATTTTATCTGCACTATAATTTCCCTCCGTTCTCTACGGGCGAAGTAAAAATGATGCGCGGGCAAAGCCGCCGAGAGGTAGGGCATGGTAACCTGGCTCAACGTTCTTTAAAGCAAATGATGCCCACGGGTGACTTTCCGTACACGGTTCGCGTGGTGAGTGATATATTAGAATCGAACGGATCTTCTTCGATGGCTACGGTCTGTGCCGGTTCGTTGGCCCTGATGGATGCGGGTGTGGGAATTCCCAAGCACGTGTCGGGCGTAGCCATGGGATTAATTACCAAGGGCGACAAATTCGCGATTCTTACCGATATCCTAGGAGACGAGGATCATCTTGGTGATATGGACTTTAAAGTGACCGGTACCCGTGATGGTATTTGTGGTGTGCAAATGGATATAAAGGTAGATGGGCTCAAGATGGAAGTTATGCGCAAAGCGCTCGATCAGGCGCGTCGTGGTCGCTTACATATTTTGGATGCCATGTATCAATGCATTCCGGCTTCTCGAGAGGATGTTAAGCCGCATGCGCCTCGTATGGTCAAGCTCTTTATCGATAAGGAATTTATTGGTGCTGTTATTGGGCCCGGTGGTAAAGTGATTCAGGAAATTCAGCGTGAGACCGGCACTACCATTACCCTCGAAGAGATCAATAACAGAGGAGAGGTTAGCATATTTAGTGTCAACAAAGAGGGCGTAGACAAAGCCGTATCTTGGATCAAAGGAATCGTGGCCGTGCCCCAGATCGGTGACACCTACGATGCCGTGGTCAAATCTATTATGCCCTTTGGTGCTTTTGTGGAGTTCTTACCCGGTAAGCAAGGATTGGTTCATATAAGTGAGGTTAGCTGGAAACGTCTCGAGACCCTCGATGGACTCGTAAAAGAAGGCGATCCCATGAAAGTTAAGCTGATCGGTACCGATCCCAAATCCGGAAAATTCAAGCTCTCTCGCAAGGCGCTGATTCCAAAACCCGATCAGACCGCTCCTTCCGAAGGAGAATAAATAATACGATCATCTATATCTCTATCACCTTCTCGCCAGTTACGGCCGAGCAGACCGATTGGCTCATTGCCCTGCTAAGCGAGGCAGGTTATGAGGGATTCGAAGAAAAAGAGCAGGCCTTGCTGGCGTATATTCCCAGCGCGGCCTACAACGAATCGCAGCTCGCTGCACTTGCATCCGAGATGCAGTTGACGTATAGCGTACAGCACGTAGAGCCCATTAACTGGAATCAACAATGGGAATCTAATTTTGATCCGGTTACCATCGATTCTTTTTTACATATTCGAGCCGCCTTTCATCCACCGTTTGGTCAGGCCACGCACGAACTTGTTATTACACCCAAGATGAGTTTTGGAACCGGACACCACGCTACCACGCGGTTAATGGCCTCCGAAATGCGTCAACTCGATCTAAACGATAAAACAGTTTTTGACTTTGGTACCGGAACAGGGGTGCTAGCCATTCTTGCCGAGAAAATGGGCGCCTCTAGGGTGATCGCCATCGATAACGATTCGTGGAGTCTGCAAAACGCAGCTGAAAATATAGAAGCTAATCAATGCAGTCGCATTGAACTTTCGGAAGGTGCTGCGCCGTTGCCCGGTGTTTCTGCGGATATTATTGTTGCCAACATCAACCTCTCTATTCTTACCGAACACATGCGTGCACTGGTTCGAATGGTATTGCCTGGAGGTCAACTAGTATTAAGTGGGATTCTCGAAGAGGATATTTCTACTTTTTTGCCTGTTTGTGAGCAGGAACAACTGCGTTTGCTCTCGCAGCAGACCCTGCTAGGATGGAGCGTGCTTAGACTGGCATATTAACAAATTGTCATATTTTTGTAAAGCCAGTTTGTAATGAACGAGTTCCTATTAACCCTTATAGCCTACCTGATTGGTAGTGTCCCCACCGCTGTTTGGGTCAGTCAACGTTTTTTCTCTATCGACATCAGAGACTACGGTAGTGGTAACGCCGGGGCCACCAACGTGTACCGTGTGTTGGGGCCTAAATGGGGTACCCTGGTGATGATCGGCGATATGCTCAAAGGGGTCTTGGCCGTTCAATTGGTCTTTTTGCTTCCTGATTATGAGCCCGAGGGAATGGCCTTTCAGAATCTTCAAACGCTGTTAGGGCTCGCCGCTGTTATTGGGCATATTTTTCCGATCTGGGCCGATTTTAGAGGAGGCAAGGGGGTGGCTACGATCTTTGGAATGGTGCTCGGTATCTCTCCGCTTACGGCCGTAGGATGTGTTAGCATTTTTTCGCTGGTTTTGTACCTGACCCGTTTTGTTTCTCTTAGCAGCATCTTGGCCAGTATTAGTTTTCCGGTCTTTATTCTCGTTGTTTTTAATGTCGAAAATCCCCTTTACCGCGTCTTTGCCATAACGGTGGCATTGCTGGTATTACTTACCCATCAAAAAAATATTGGCAGGCTCTTAAAAGGGAAAGAGGGTAAGTTGCCCATCCTCAAGGGGCGCGATCGCCGCCGGGAACAGCGGAATAAGACACGCTGATCTAACGTGTTGATTTTCAATTTTCATTTGAGTCAACCTCTATTTTTTACGTAGTTTTTCTGCGTCATAGCAGTGCCTTATTGGCTAAAATTCGTTAATTTTACAACCCTGCTAAAGTATTGCCTATGTCACAGAACCTGTTCGATAAATTACAATTAGCCGACGAAAAGAACCTCTTGATTCAAGGCCTTCCCTCATCCATCGAAAAACAGTTCAGCAAGCTTTCTTTTGCAAAAAACATGACCCCACTGCTCAAAAGCAGAAAGATCGATTTTGCGCTGATCTTTGCCGTAAATGAGAATCAACTCAATGGTATTCTTAGAGATGTGATGCCTTCTTTAAAGGAAAATTCTAAGTTCTGGGTAGCCTATCCCAAGAGTACGTCCAAGATCGTGACCAATCTTAACCGCGAAGCCAGCTGGAACCAGTTGACAGGAGGTGGCTACGAAAGCATCGAACGGGTAGAGCTTGACCATGTGTGGAGCGCACTTCGGTTTACTCGCTGCGAGGTGGCCGTCGCTAGCGAATAATAACGCTTCCGGCTTGCTTTCCTAAGGCTATTTCCATTTGTTTTAAATGATCGTGCGTTTGTAACAGTACGCTGAATTTTTCGGTACTGTGTTGCTTTTCCATGTCCTGTTGATTTTCGAGCAGCATTCGTTTGATCTTACGAAGCTTTAGGTAATGAATGGCCGAATGGATGGCTTCGGGAGAGCGGTCCTCTTCGGCTTTAAGAAATTGCTGCAAACTACTTTCTTGTCCGACCGACAGCGTGGCAATAAATTGTTCATAGTCTTGTTCGAATAACCGAGATTGATAACCGGCTTGTTGACTGAACTCCGATTTCCAACGGCCGCTCTCTTCGTACGGAAATTGAATAAGTGAGACCGCCAGCGTACTGAGTTGCTGATCGGGATGTTGTAAAAAATACTGGGGGCCCTGCGGATCCTCTCCCTGCATACGAAGGGCTCGGTAGGCGGTAAAAAGTTTTTGTACCTCTGCGTTCTCGAGCAGGCTGTCGTCGGCGATCTCTTCTAAAATAAAGTCACTTACTTTCTGATCCGTATTCCAGCGGCGGTGCCCGTACTCGAGCAAGATGCGGGCAACTTCTTTTTCTTGTAGCTCATCTTTGAACAGCAGTAAAAAGGTGGCGTCATCGAAGTTGCTGGCTGCCGATCTCTGGGCATTCTCTTCTATGACCACCGAAGAGAGAGGAGCGGTCTTGCGCTCTTGTGCCTGAATGCGGTCGCGAATATACTTATTGACCAACGTGTGCAAACCGGCCTCATCGATCTTTAGCAAAGTGGCGCATTGCTTGATGTAATCTTGTTGCTTGGTAAAGTCCTCGGCCTTATTGATTCGCGAGATGGTCTCGGCCATCCGGTTGACCACTGCGGCTTTTTTCGCGGCATCCGAGCCTGTGTCGCGCAGGGCTACCTCTACTTGAAAAAGTATTACGTCTTTTTTGTGCTGCTGCACGAAACTGCGAAACGCGGCCGGTCCTACTTTATTTACATAGCTATCGGGGTCGTCTCCATCGGGTATTAGCACCAACTGTACTTGCAAGCCTTCTTCGAGTGCCAGATCGAGTCCGCGCAAAGCCGCCTTAATACCGGCGGCATCGCCATCGTAAATTATGGTGAGGTTATTGGTGTATTTTTTTACGAGCCGAAGTTGATCGGGTGTTAAGGCAGTACCACCCGAGGCTACCACATTTTCGATACCCGATTGATGTAGCGATAAGACATCGGTGTATCCTTCTACCAATAGACATTCGTCGGCCTTGTCGATGGCCTGTCTGGCAAAAAAAGAGCCATAGAGGATCTTGCTTTTTACATAGATCTCGTTTTCGGGCGTGTTGATGTATTTGGGAGCGGTATCGTTCTTCTTAAGCGTACGAGCCCCAAAGCCCAGCACTTTACCACTGTGATTATGGATTGGAAAAATGATTCTTCCGCGGTAATTATCGCTTAATTGATCGTAGCGGTTGGCCGCCAGCCCCGACTTGACCAGCAGCTCCGGATTAAATTGTGCGGCCAAGGCGGCTTTGGTAAATGCATCCTTTTGCTCGGGACTATAGCCCAGTTGAAACTTCTTGATGATCGCCTCTGTGAACTCTCTTTCTCTGCAATAGGCCAGGCCAATATCTTGTCCCTCTTCTGTCGAAAGTAGTTGTGTAGTAAAGAATTGCTGCGCAAACTGGTTAAGGGCAAAGAGGTTGTCGGCCGTTTGCACCTGCTGACGCTGCTCCTCATTTAAGTAGGTCTCTTCTATTTCGATACCATAGCGCTGCGCTAACCATTTTAATGCCTCTGGGTAGCTGTATTTCTCGTGCTCCATGACAAAGCTGATGGTATTGCCGCTTTTGCCGCATCCAAAGCATTTGTAGATCTCTTTACTGGGAGAGACGGTAAAAGAAGGAGTCTTCTCGTTATGAAACGGACATAGTCCGAGCAGGTTGGTACCCCTCTTTTTTAGTTTGACAAAGCTCCCGACCACATCGGTGATGTCGGTTCTTGCCATGATCTGTTGTATGGTAGCCGGTGAGATCAAGAAAAGGCAAGTTACTTAAATAAACCCCATTTGGAAGCGCTAGCCCTGGTCTTCGTACCGGATGCAATCACGCAGGTCTTTCTCGCTGTAGCGTAGCTTGTACTCGGCCAGCACATCGGTGGGAACCCCGTCCCAGCGGTTGGGCTGGTTACCCCTGTAATCGAGGTCCTTGACGCCTTGTTGAGAGGTGTAGAACCCCGTGGCAGTCAGATCGCGCAATAACGAAAAGAATCGAACGCCCTGTTGAACTTTTTTGGTAGCTTTTTGAGGATAGGCGATCTGATCGATAACGGCCAGTTGCTGCTTCGGCTCGCATGCGCGAAAAGAGTGTCCATACGATTTGATGCAATAGAGCTCTAGCCATCGAAGTCCACCGCGCAGCGGCACTTGGTGCTGGGGCATGTCCTTGACAATAAATTCCAAAAAAGCCGGTACTCCGGCTTCGGAAGCACTGCCACTGTTCTCATCTTTTGGAATAATGATATCGACCAATACGGTTAAAGTGGCCATTTCGTCAGCCGAAAAAAAGTTTTCTTGCGCAAGCAGTCGTTGCTCCATAACGACCTCGTCGGGATTTCTATCTAGCGAAAAGGGGATCGCCTCTATTTTCTTTTTTTCATTATCCGAGCGGCAGGCTCCTATGGCCAGGGGCGTAGCCAGCGCACCGGTGGCCAGTAGTTTGAGGGATTTTCTTCTATCCATTAGAGTTGATTTTTTTTAAGTTGATCAACGATGTATTCCGATGCGCGCATCGACAGCGCCAAAATGGTCCACGTAATATTTTTATCGGCTTGCGATACGAACTGCCCGCCATCAACACAAAATAAATTCTTGCAGTCGTGAGCTTGGCTCCATTTGTTAAGGGCCGATCGCCTAGGATCATTGCCCATGCGCACGGTTCCTGCCTCGTGAATAATCTCGCCCGGTTTGCTAAGCCCCCAGTTATTCGACGCGTTGTCTTCGCCGCCCCAGTTTACAATAGCACCCATGTTGTGCATGATCTCTTTAAAGGTCTCTTTCATGTGGCGGGCCTGGTTGATCTCGTGCTCGCTCCACTTAACGTTGAACTTTAGTACGGGTATGCCGTATTGATCTACTTTGCCGGCGTCAATGGCGCAATAATTGCTTTCGAGTGGAATGGCCTCGCCACGTCCGGCCATGCCAACCCCGCATCCATAGAAATAGCGGTAATCTTCTTTGAGCGATGCTCCGTAGCCGCCTGCCTCTTTCTTTTTTCCGTTGACCAGGTATTTTCCATTTAGATTTTCAATACCCCAATTAAAACCATAGGAGGGCTGGCTCATGCCACCCCAATATTCAATATGATATCCTCTTGGAAAATCAAGCTTTTTATTGTCAAGCCACCAAGGCGAGTAGATGTGAGCCCCGCCCACGCCGTCTTCGTTGTACCGTTTTCTGCCGAACAGTGAGGGGAGTATTCCTCCCAAGGCAGCACCGGTCGAATCATGCAGATACTTGCCGACCACATTGCTGTTATTGGCAAGTCCGTTCGGATGCCTGTTCGATACGGAGTTTAGCAAGAGCCTTGCACTTTCGCAGGCGCTGGCGGCCAAAATAACGACGCGTCCTTCTACTTGGTATTCTTGCAAGTCCAATTTGTTGACGTACGATACACCGGTGGCCTTTCCTTCTTGATTCGTCTGCACCTCGCGCACCATTGCATTTGTGATCAGCTCTACGTTGCCGGTTTGCAAGGCCGGATAGATCAGTACATTGGTCGAAGAAAAATCGGCCTTGGCCATACTGCAATTACGATTGCATTGTCCGCAATAAAAGCAGACACCCCGGCCTGCATCGTTAGGAATGGATTTGGTAAGAATCGATAATCTTGATGGAATAACGGTTACGCCACTTTGTACCGCACCGTTTCTGATCATAAGCTCATGCAACCGGGGTTTGGGAGGGGGCAAAAAATAGCCATCGGGATCGTTGTCGAGTCCTTCGTTGGTGCCAAAGATCCCGATTAGCTGATCGATCTTATCGTAGTAAGGTTTGATGTCTTCGTAGCCAATGGGCCAGTCATCACCGAGCCCGTCAATACTTTTTCGCTTAAAATCTTTGGGGCCGAACCGAAGTGAGATACGTCCCCAGTGATTGGTTCGTCCTCCCAACATTCGGGCTCTCCACCACATAAAGTCGGTATCGGACTCGGTCGAAAAAGGTTCGCCTTCGATCTTCCAACCTCCATAGCAGGCATCAAAATCGCCGAAGGGCCTGTGTGAGGTGCTGGCTCCGCGTCGAGGAGAATCCCAGGGATTATTTAATTGTGTACTATTTTTTTGCGGGTCGTAGTGATGACCCGCTTCTAGTAAACAGATCTTAAGTCCTGCTTTTGCCAACACATAAGCGGCCA
Organism: Sphingomonadales bacterium; assembly: GCA_016872155.1. Lineage (GTDB taxonomy): Bacteria > Bacteroidota > Bacteroidia > Chitinophagales > Chitinophagaceae > JJ008. The sequence goes on along the minus strand of VHBB01000003.1, from coordinate 68,108 downwards.
TGCCCCCTCCGGCTCCCGACCCAACGATAACGGCGTCATAGCGCTTTGCTTTTTTCTTAATTTGCAACTCTCTCATATGATTTTTTATAACGGACAACAATATAAATCAAATTAGTCTTTCACCCATGCGTTGTTTACCTTTCTTACTCAGTACGCTTCTTATGTCTTCTTTATTTTACTCGATACCGCTTCGGGGTCAAGCATCCAATGCAACGGTATGGCCATTGTATACCGGTAGCGATCTGGGTATTTCGTATACGCCCGCCAGTACCCGTTTTACCGTATGGGCTCCCTTGGCCTCTGCCGCTCGTTTGCACTTGTATCGCGAGGCAGTAGGGGGAATCGCTCGACGGATTGAAATGCAGCCGGGGGAGCAGGGAAGTTGGAGTGCAGTTGTACCGGAGAATTGCGAAGGCCTTTATTACACATTTCAAGTAAATAATAAAACCTCTCTGGGGTTTGAATGGTCGCAAGAGGTTTCCGATCCCTATGCCATTGCTACCGGTGTTAACGGTCTTCGGGCGGCCGTTATTGACATCAAGAAGACAGATCCCGAGGGATGGGAGCGCAACCGCTTGCCCGTTGGCGCCGCTCAGGCACCCGTTATCGTCTATGAACTTCATATTCGAGACGCCAGTATGGATATCAGCTCCGGTATTGCCCAAAAAGGAAAATACCTCGGGCTTAGCGAGACGGGCACCACCAACCAATATGGTGCCTCAACCGGACTCGACCACCTGGCCGAGTTAGGGGTTACGCATATTCACTTGCTTCCGTTCTTCGATTATAGATCGAGCGACGAGTCGCTTACGTCACCCCCTTATAATTGGGGATATGATCCGCTGCATTACAATACGCCAGAAGGAACCTATGCCACATCGGTAAGCGATCCGAGTACGCGCATACGCGAACTAAAAAAAATGATCCTGGCCATGCACCAGCGAGGACTTAAAGTAGTGATGGATGTGGTATACAACCACACCGGGCTTACCGAGACCTCGCATTTTGAGCAGTTGGTGCCGGGTTATTATTTTAGAAAAAACAGCGATGGAAAGTTTTCGAATGCATCTGCCTGTGGAAACGAGACCGCCAGCGAAAAGCCCATGTTCAGAAAATTTATGCTGGAATCCTTAGCCCATTGGGTAAGCGAGTATCACATTGATGGATTTCGTTTTGACCTTATGGGTATACACGATCTGGAGACCATGAATCAGATCGCCCGTCATTTACGCGGCATTCGCCCCGACCTATTGCTTTACGGAGAGGGTTGGACGGCCGGCTCTTCACCACTGCCAGATTCGTTGCGAGCCATAAAAAACCGCGTGCGTCAACTAGACCAGATCGCTGTTTTCGGCGATGAGTTTAGAGATGGAATCAAAGGGTCGGTGTTTGATTATCATCAGCCGGGTTTTGTAAGCGGGGCTTTTGAAAATATTTCTTCGATTCAATTCGGGGTGGTGGGTGCCGTATCGCATCCGCAACTCAATTACCAACAAGTCAATTACAGTAAAGCGCCTTATGCCATTTCTCCGCGTCAAATGATCGCTTACGCGGATTGCCACGACAACCATACGCTATGGGATCGACTTGCTATTTCGGCTTCGAGCTTTAGTGAGGCAGATCGAAAAAAGATGCACCAGTTGGCCCTGGCCATGGTACTGACTTCGCAAGGAACACCGTTTTTGCATGCCGGCACCGAATTCTTGCGAAGCAAAAAGGGAAATGAAAACTCATACAATGCGCCCGATAGCATCAATGCCATTGATTGGAACCTTAAGACGACACACGCCGATAATGTAAAGATGGTGCAGGCGCTGATCGCGATGCGTAAACAGCACCCGGCTTTTCAGCTAACCGATCCGGCGTCGCGTCTTCGCTTTTTGGATGCATTGCCAACAGGTGTGATCGCTTTTGTGATCGATACCAAGGGACTTGACGACACCTGGAAAAAAGTATTAGTTGTCTATAATGGCCGAACAGAAGCCAGCGAGATTGCCTTGCAAAGTGCCTCCGTAAAGGGCCCCTGGAAAACTTTTCTTTGGCAAAACAATCCTGTGCGTGAAAAAGTAAAAAAAAGGGGAGCATCCGTTCGGGTAGAGGCGCTTAGCTGTTCGATCTTATATCAATAAGATTTCAATACCGGCCGGGAGGTCTTCCGCTACCGGGGCGAAATCCGCGGTTAGAAGGCCCTGCACCTCGCGACTGCGCCGAAGGGGGTCGTTGCAGGGTAGATTCCGTAGCTTCTTTTACCACCAATACTTTTTTTCCGATTCCAAGATTATTTAGCGTGGCAATGGCCTCGCGGGCTTCTACAGCATAGGGCATCTCTACAAATGCAAAACCTCTGCTTTTGCCGGTTTGTCTGTCTATGGCCACTTTTACGGATTCTACTTTGCCGAATTTCTCAAAAAATTCCTCGAGTTCGGCATCATCCATATCGAGCGGCAATCCGGCTACAAAGATTTTCATGTGTTAACGGGTGGGGTTGATAGTACAAAATTAAACAATCGGGGGATGATTTACGAGTAAAGGTGTGGTAGGTCTTATAATGTGTCAATGACCAAAATCAGGGCTTATCTGACTTTAGGCGTTGATGATTAACTTTACCGTTAAAATGATTGCTTTATGAACCAGGTTGTACTTGTTGCCGCGGTGCGAACACCCATGGGTAGTTTCGGCGGATCGCTAAAAAGTTTAACGGCCACACAGCTTGGTGCGCTGGCTATAAAAGGGGCGCTTCAAAAGTCCGGTCTAGACGCGGGTCTGGTTACGGATGTATTTATGGGTTCTGTTTTACAAGCCAACCTGGGTCAAGCCCCCGCTCGTCAGGCCGCCAAGTTTGCGGGGCTTCCCGACTCGGTCAACTGTACAACCATCAATAAAGTATGTGCCAGTGGAATGAAGGCGGTCACGATGGCTGCGCAACACATCTTGTTGGGAGATGCCTCGGTGGTGATTGCCGGTGGAATGGAGAGTATGAGCAATACGCCCTTTTATACCGATACGCTTCGCTGGGGAAATAAATACGGCCACACCCAGTTAATAGATGGATTGGCCAAAGATGGTCTTACCGATGTATACGACGGAAAAGCGATGGGTTTTGCGGCGGAGCATTGCGCATCGAACTGTGGAATAACCCGAGCCGAACAAGATGCTTTCGCCATTGAAAGTTATACCCGATCGCAGCGTGCTTGGGAGCAAGGGCTTTTTGCCGATGAGGTAATACCCGTTACTATTCCGCAGCGAAAAGGCGATCCGATAATCGTAAGTAAGGACGAAGAGCCCTTTGCCGTAAAATTCGAAAAGATCCCTTCTCTGCCTTCTGCTTTTATAAAAGATGGAACGGTTACAGCGGCCAATGCCTCTACCATGAACGACGGAGCGGCAGCGCTTGTACTAATGGCTGCCGACAAAGCTAAAGAATTGGGATTGACCCCGCTGGCTGTCATAAAAGGATATGCCGATGCCGAGCAAGCTCCCGAGTGGTTTACCACAGCTCCTTCGCTAGCCTTGCCCAAGGCCATTGCCAAAGCTGGCCTTCAGCCTGCTGATATTGCTTTTTGGGAATTGAACGAGGCCTTCTCGGTGGTAGGAATAGAGAATACCAGAAGGCTGCAGCTCGATCCTGCCTCGGTCAATGTGCATGGTGGGGCGGTATCGTTGGGGCATCCGTTAGGATGCAGCGGCGCTCGTATTATCGTAACGTTATTGCATGTTCTTCGTTCACGCGGTGCCCGTTATGGCGCTGCCGGTATTTGTAACGGCGGTGGCGGTGCCAGTGCAATTGTAATCGAATCATTGGCATAATGGCAAGAACCACCCTTATTACTCATATCGATCGGTTGGTGGGTTTGCACCAAGACGATACAGTATTGCGAGGTGCGCAGTTGGCCGAACTACCCACGATGCGCAATGCCTACTTGCTCATCGAAGAAGGCACGATCGCCAAGTTTGGTTCAATGGATACACTTGAGCGAGTACGGTACAACGGTGCTGATCATATTGATGCCAAGGGAGGAATCGTTCTTCCCGGATGGTGTGACAGTCATACCCATCTTGTTTTTGCGGCCAGCAGAGAAGAGGAGTTCGTCGATAAAATAAAGGGACGCACCTATCAAGAGATCGCAGCAAATGGCGGGGGCATTCTTAACTCTGCCCGCAAAGTGGCCGAGGCCAGTGAAGATGCGTTGTTCAATACTGCCTGGCAGCGACTGCAAGAGATCAGCAAGATGGGTACGACCACCGTAGAGATCAAAAGCGGCTATGGGCTTAGCGTTGAGGCAGAGATAAAGATGCTGCGCGTTATCAAAAAATTAAAGGAGCGTTCCTCGCTGCAGATCAAAGCGACCTTCTTAGGCGCGCATGCTTTTCCGCTAGCGTACAAAGAAGATCATGCTGGCTACATTCAGTTGATCGTAGAGGAAATGCTTCCACGTATCGCTGCCGAGCAACTGGCTGATTTTATAGATGTGTTTTGCGAAAAAGGATTTTTTTCGCCCGAACAAACCGAGCAGATCTGCTTGGCCGGTAAAGCGATCGGGTTACCTGCCAAAATTCACGGTAATCAACTTTCGTTATCGGGAGGGGTGCAAACGGCGGTCAAACTACATGCAATTAGCGTCGATCATGTAGAGACCATGAATGCAGCCGCCATAGAATGCCTGGCGGGTTCTGATACCATTGGCACCTTACTTCCCAACGCGGCCTTTTTCTTGCGTATGTCCGATCCGCCGGCTCGCCAACTTATCGATGCGGGGGCCGCTATTGCGCTGGCCTCTGATTATAATCCGGGTTCTGCCCCCTCTGGCAATATGAACTTCGTTGTATCGCAGGCCTGTATTCGTATGCGTATGCTTCCCGAAGAGGCCATCAATGCTGCCACTATAAATGGAGCCTGCGCCTTGCAGCTACAAGCGAACTGCGGGAGCATTCGAATCGGTAAGCGGGCCGATCTTATTGTAACCCATCCTGTTTCTTCGCTTTCGTATCTTCCGTATGCCTTTGGACAACCTTGCATAGCCCAGGTGCTGGTAAACGGATTGCCCCTTAATTGAGAAAAGAAATCAACTCTTGCCATGAAACGTATCATTGAATGTGTTCCAAATTTTAGTGAAGGCGTTAACCTCTCTGTAATTAAGCAGATCACCGATTCGATCGAATCGGTAGAGGGTGTGCGATTGCTCAATGTTGATCCGGGTAAAGCAACAAACCGCACCGTAGTTACGTTTGTAGGAGAGCCCGAGGCCGTCTGCGAGGCCGCCTTTTGTGCCATAAAAAAGGCGGGTGAACTTATTGATATGCGCTCGCATACAGGGGCGCATCCCCGTATGGGAGCCACCGATGTTTGTCCGCTGATTCCTATAGCCGGTATTACCTTAGAAGAAACGGCTCAGTATGCAAGAAAGTTAGCGCAGCGGGTGGGCACCGAGCTTGACCTTCCGGTCTATTGCTACGAAGCCGCACAACCTGACCCCGCCAGGTCTAATTTATCGGTGATTAGAGCCGGAGAGTACGAAGGCTTTTTTAAAAAGATCAAGAAGCCCGCGTGGAAACCCGACTTTGGCCCCTCGAGTTTCGATGCAAAAAGAGGAGCGACCGTAATTGGCGCCAGAGATTTTTTAGTGGCCTATAATATCAATCTAAATACAACATCGACGCGTAGGGCGAATGCCGTGGCCTTCGATATTCGGGAGGCCGGACGTAACAAGATAGAGAATGGAAAGACCATTCATGTTCCCGGATCGCTCAAAGCCGTAAAAGCCATTGGTTGGTATATCGAAGAGTATGGAATCGCACAGATCTCGATTAATCTGACCGACATTAGAACAACACCGGTACATGTGGCTTTTGACGAGGCTTGCAAAAAAGCCACCGAAAGAGGGCTTCGGGTTACCGGTAGTGAGTTGGTAGGTTTGGTGCCGCTCAAGGCGCTCACCGATGCGGGTCGCTATTTTTTGGAAAAGCAAAAAAGGTCTACCGGCGTTGCTGAGGCCGAGTTGATCAAAATTGCGGTACGGTCACTGGGGCTCGACGAATTGGCACCCTTTGATCCCGAAAAAAGAGTGATCGAATATTTATTAAGAGACAAAGCCGATAGAAAATTAGTATATAACTCTCTGCTGGATTTTGCCAACGAAACGGCCAGCGAGTCGCCGGCCCCGGGCGGAGGATCGGTGGCGGCTTATTTGGGTGCACTGGGCGTGTCGCTGGGTACCATGGTCGCCAATTTATCGTCACATAAAAAAGGGTGGGACGACCGCTGGAAAGAATTCAGCGACTGGGCCGATAAAGGGCAACAATTAAAAGATGAGTTATTAGGGCTTGTCGATGCCGATACAGCTGCTTTTAATGGTATTATGCAAGCCATGTCGCTACCCAAAGCGACCGAAGAAGATAAGCAATCGCGTAAGGCCGCTCTTCAACTCGCTACCCGAAAGGCGATCGATATTCCCTTTCGGGTCATGGAGTGTTCGTTGCAAAGCATGGAATTGATCATGGCCATGGCCAAGCAGGGCAACCCAAATTCTGTGAGCGATGCAGGGGTAGGGGCGCTTTGTGCCCGCAGTGCCGTATTGGGGGCTGCACTTAATGTAAAGATCAACGTATCGGGTTATGACGACAAGAATTTCGTAGTTGATTTATTGCAACAAGTAAAAGAGATGGAGCAGCAGGCCATCGAAAAAGAAGCCTCGATCTTAAAGCTTGTCGCCGATGTTATGATGCAGTCATAAGCTTTTCAAAAAGCTCCTCATATTCTTTGTTGAGCAATTCGAGCTGTTGGGTGGCTTGTGTAAAAGCGGTTTCGGTCTTTAAAAAGAGTTCTTTACTGGCATAGATGCCCGGGTCTCCTAGCTGCGTTTCGAGTTGTTGTTTTTTCTCTTGCCATTCGGCTAGCGAACGCTCGACTTGCTCGAATCTTTTTTGCAGTCGTTGCGTTTCTTTTTTCTTCTCTTTATCTACTGCACCGGTCGAAGCGGTAGGGGTGGGCGAAGTGGCAGGGACAGATGTTGGTTTTTGTGCAACAGCGGCCATTGCAGTGGCAGGTGTTGGCGACAGAGAAGTGATTGTCTTTTGGCGAGCCATCCGCTCTTTCCAGGCTACCCATTCTTCGTATCCTCCTTTAAACTCTTTGATCTCTTGGTCTACGATCTCCCAGATCTTGTTGGCGGTTTTAGCAATAAAATGCCGATCGTGGCTAACTAACATCAGGGTGCCTTGGTAATTATTGAGCGCTTCGATGAGCAGCTCGCAGCTATGCAGGTCAAGGTGATTGGTCGGCTCGTCGAGCAATAAAAAGTTTGCCTTGCTCACGATCACTTTGGCGAGTGCCACCCGGGCTTTCTCTCCGCCGCTTAGTACACTGATTTTTTTGTCGGCATCATCGCCGCTAAATAAAAAGCATCCCAACAGGCCTCGCAGCTCTAAATCGTTTAGTTGGCTGCCGCATTCCTTCATCTCGCCTAAAATTGTATGATCGAGTCGAAGCGACTCTAATTGATGTTGGGCATAGAAGCTTTCCGAGACATTATGTCCCCATTTTCGCACCCCGCCGTCAAAGGGTTCTGTGCCCGCAATAATGCGCAATAGTGTCGATTTTCCTTTTCCATTGGCGCCGATCAGCGCGATCTTATCGCCTCGTTCAATCTCGGCCACTCCATTTTTGAGTATACAATTCTTGCCAAATGATTTTTTGATACCCTTTAATTCGGCCAATACTTTGCCCGGCGTCTTATCGACCCTGAAATTGATCTTGATGTTGGGTCGAATAAGCTCAGCTGCATCAATTCGCTCCAGCTTGTCTAGTTTCTTGATAATACTTTGGGCCATGGCGGCTTTACTGGCTTTGGCCCTGAACCGTTCTACGATCCGCTCTTGTTGCCGAATGTAGTCTTGCTGATTTTCGAAGGCCTTTTGTTGTAATTCCATTCGAACGGCCTTTTCTTTTTCATAGAAGTCATAGTTGCCGCTATAGCTGTGCAATTCTTGCTGGTAGAGCTCTACGATCTTATTGACCATCCGGTTTAAAAAATACTTGTCATGACTGACCATGACCACCGAACCTTTGTAATGCAACAAATACTTTTCGAGCCATTCGATCGAGGGGAGGTCAAGGTGGTTGGTCGGCTCGTCCAACAAGAGCAGGTCGGGTTGTTGTAAGATCATCTTGGCAAGTAGTACCCGCATTCTCCATCCTCCACTAAATTCTTTATAGGGCCGTTGCAGATCTTCGTTGCTAAAGCCAAGTCCCTGCAGTACCTCTTCGGTTCGGTGATGGATGCTGTAGCCGTCTAGAGCGTCCATTTCTTGCAAGCAGTCGCTGTATTGATGCAATACTTTTTCGTCTCCGGTCTTCTCTAATTCTTGGCCCAGCGTCTCAATTAATTTTTCTAGTTCCAGCACTCGGGCAAAAGCCCCGAGCGCAACCGCCGCTATCGATTCGTTGGTGTCAAAACTCAGCAGGTCTTGGTGAAGGTAGCCGATGGTGGTGCCTCGACTTCTTTCTACGGTTCCTTTGCTGGGCTGATATTCGCCCACCAGCAATTTGAGTAAGGTTGATTTTCCGGTTCCGTTATAGCCGATCAGTCCAATTCGCTCTCCGGGCTGAATATGCCAGGAAGCATCGCGAAGGATGGTTCTGGCACCAAACTCGAAGTCTATATTTTGTAAACCTGCTAACATCGTTTAACGGGCGCAAAGGTACGCAGACAAGCTGGTGTGATACAACCATTTTACAGTAATTTTGTTTTGGCAATATGATGATCAGATCTGTACTGGCCGCGATCGTATTTTCTGTCTGTTTTATGGCAACCGGGCAAGAACGCTTTACGCTCAATGGGTACATTAAAGACTCACTGACCGGAGAGGTGGTGGCGGGTGCCTCCATCAAGATCAACGGGCAGTCCAGGGGTATTTTAAGCAATCAATTTGGGTTTTATTCCTTGACCCTTTCTCCCGGCACCTATGTGCTTAGTTTTTCGCATATCTCCTATCAAGTACAATCGCTCAGTCTCTCTCTTGCTACGAACCAGACCCGTAACATCGATCTGGTTCCTCGATCGGCCGCTATTCAAGAGGTCGTAGTATTTAGTAAAAAAAGAGATGGCAATATTACGGCTGCGCAATTAGGTAAGATCGACCTGTCGGTAGGGCAGATCAAGTCGCTGCCTGTTTTGCTAGGGGAGGTAGATATTTTAAAGACGATACAGCTTTTACCCGGTGTGCGAAACGCCGGAGAAGGAAATGCCGGGTTTTATGTTCGCGGCGGTGGCCCCGATCAAAACCTGATTCTTTTAGATGATGCGGTCGTATATAATACCGGTCATTTATTTGGATTCTTCTCCATCTTTAACGGGGATGCCATTCGCAACCTTACATTGATTAAAGGAGGCATGCCGGCTCAGTACGGAGGAAGACTCTCGTCGGTGTTAGACGTATCGATGAAAGAAGGGAATGCCAACGACTATCAATTCGACGGGGGCATAGGGCTTATTGCCTCTCGATTCGCGGCACAAGGGCCTGTCGAGAAAGGAAAATCCTCTTTTATTCTATCGGGCAGAAGAACGTACATTGATGCGCTGGTTACTCCCTTTGTAAGTAAAAACAGTAGTTTTTACGGATCCGGCTATTATTTCTACGATCTCAATGCCAAATTCAACCACCGGTTCTCAAAAAAAGACAGACTTTTTATAAGCGGCTATTTTGGAAGGGATGTTTTTGATTTTAATAATAACAAACGCTCCTTTAGCACCAATATCCCATGGGGCAATGCTACCGCCACCGTACGTTGGAACCATGTCTTTGGTCCTCGTTTATTTTCGAACACGACGGCAGTCTTTAATAATTATCGATTTCAGTTTTCGGCTCGTCAAGATAATTTTTCTGTTGGCTTAAATTCGGGCATTCGAGATGGGTCTATCAAATCCGATTTTGATTATTATCCTTTACCCGGACATAAACTTAAGTTTGGGGTACTAGCTACTCATCACCGCTTTCTTCCGAATGTAGCATCCGGACAACAAGACTCCGTGGTCTTTGCTCCCAATAACGAATCGGCTAAGTACGCCGTTGAAACCGCCCTTTATTTGCAAGATGATTGGGAACTGAACGATCGCTGGCAGATCAATTACGGAGTCCGGTACAGCCGTTTTTCGCAGGTGGGGCCCTTTACCCGTTACGAGCGAGATGCTTTTGGAAACAAGACCGACAGCACCTTGTATGGTTCGCTTACGCCCGTGATCAGCTATGGTGGATTTGAGCCCCGCATTTCGTTTCGCTATGTGGTTCGCCAAGATCTTTCTTTTAAAGCTTCGGCCAGTCGCAATATTCAATACATACATCTTGTCTCGAACGCAGGCACCACACTGCCCACCGATCTATGGGTGCCCAGTACGTACCGGGTAAGTCCGCAACGTAGTTGGCTCTATGCGGCCGGGGTCTTCAAGAATTTTATGGATAACGCCCTGGAAACATCCGTTGAGGTCTATTACAAGGATATGCAAAACCAGATTGAATACCGAGAGGGCTACACGCCATCGATCAGCGATCCAGAGTCGGAGTTTGTTTTTGGTCGTGGCTGGAGTTATGGGGCCGAGTGGTTCATTAATAAAGTTAGGGGACAGTTGACCGGTTGGGTGGGGTATACGCTCTCGTGGACGTGGAGAAAATTCCCAGACCTTAACGAAGGAAAAAAATATCCGGCTCGCTTTGATCGTCGACATGATCTGTCGGTGGTTGGCAATTACACCCTTACTAAAAAATGGAAGATGGGTGCGGTCTTTGTTTACGGAACAGGCAACGCCATTACACTGCCCGAACGTTTTTATGTTATGAATGGGGTACTTAATCAAGAATATAGTCGCATCAATCAATACAGAATGCGCTCTTACCATCGAATGGACGTCTCCATGACCTATACACCGGTTCCTAAGAAGCTCCGAAAGGTAAAAAGTTCTTGGGTGTTTAGTATCTACAACCTGTACAGTCGTTTTAATCCCTATTTTATTTATTTTGATCAAGAAGGTACGATCGCCGGTGGAGATCTAAAGGTGTCGGCCAAGCAGGTGTCCTTATTTCCGGTGCTGCCCTCTGTTACCTGGAACTTTAGTTTTTAGAAGCAGCGGCCGACCCTTTGTAAATAAAGCGCACCAATGCATTTTGTTTCTCATCGGCCTTTAGGTGTAGCTGGTAGCGATCTTTGCCGGCCAAAACGACCATGAGCGCTGTGTTGGGAGGAATGGTGCCCAGATTCTCACCCACCATCACCACATCTTGCAGGGGCTTTTGCCGATCGACCAAGACAGAGAGTGAGACAGCCACTGTTTTTAGCATCTGTCGGTAAACCACCGGTTTTTCGTTAACATATACAGAGATGGTGTCACCGTCTATTTGGCCATTGTCGTAGAGCTCAATTTGCACCAGCCCGCTATCGACAACGATCTCTTTAAAAAGGGTATTGGTCTTATTGCGAAGCGAAGGCGCGCGCTTCGTTGTTGCAGTGGGTTTTACGCTAAATCGGTTCAATACCACTGTACCCGGTTCGCAAAGGGTCTTTCCATCTTGCGCCCGGCCACCCGCGGTAAACCAAGTGCCTCTAATCTGTTCATCGGTCGTATTAATGCCGCTGGCTTTATGATAAGTAAGTCTGTACTGCTTGGTACAGGGAATGCAATCGGGTTTTAATTGTTGGCTAATAAGGGAGGTTTCGCGCAACAAAAGAACTTGGCTATCGGCTCGGTATATACCTTGTAAATTTTGTTTTACAAAATTGAACGAATCAGAAAAATGCCAAGCGGTACCCCGCACCACCGAATCACTCACCTGAATATCGAACTGCAAATTATAAACAGGAAAACAACCACTGGGGGCCATCACTAATCTCCCTTTCCAGCTGCCCGAAAGGTCTTGCGCCGGCAACACAGAATAGGTTGCTAAAATAATGAGAAAGGATACCAGCGGTCGCGACATGTACCGAAGGTAACAAAAGGATCTTTATCGAGCAGGCTGGTATCGAAACCGAAACACCGCATTTTTTTTGTCGGTCGACAGCACTTGCAATCGGTATTGCTGCTGACCCGTGTCCACGATCATCAGGGCCGTATTCGGAGGAATGCGCCCCAGGTTGTCGGCTACGAATGTGAGTTCTTGCAGGTCTTTTTCTTCGCTCAGTGAGATGCGTAATTGCAGCGGGGTAGAGCCAAGTCGTTTTTTAGGCAACACGACCTCTCCGTTCAAATAAACAGATACCGTATCGCCATCGATTTCTCCGTTGTCGTACACAGAAATAACAAGCTGCTTAGACGAAATTGCGATCTCTTTGACCAACTCATTTTGTCGGTCGTTGTCTACAGGCAAGGGTAAAGCCTTGTCCGGAGAGGAAGCTTCTTTTGGAGCGTGGTTCGTTATTTCGCCAACCTTATTTTCGTTGCTGGGGGTAACTGCGAATTCTTCTTTATCTACCGATTTAGCCAGGGTTTTGCCAGCAGTAGCGGGCTTGTTTGCTGTGCCGGCTTTTGTAGGAAGGACCGTTTTAGTAACCGTTACAGGCTTCTTGACGGGAGAAACTGTTGTAGTTGTGCTTTTCTGTTTGGCAGGGGGCGCTTCGTTATAGAATATCTTTTTGGCAACTGGTGGTGGCATAGCTTCCGCCTTGTTATTGAAGTCAGAGCTGCTTACTCTTCTTAAAAAGACGATACCACCTCCGCAGTCTTGTCCCTTTTTGGTCTTAGTTCCGTTTTTCTCATATGTAGCAGAATAGTCCCCTTCGAGGTATTCTTCTTGGCCCGATCGACTATACGAAAGCTGATAGTTCATGATACAAGTTTCGGAGCTGTCGGCCGATCTAACCTCTACGGTTTTGATCTCTTGCATCGAGACCTTGCCTAGCTTCTTATCGGCATTGCCGGTCATAGAGGCCTTTCCATAGAACCGAATATCGAGGTACGAATAGGTAACGCCGGTGAGTTTTCCTCCCTTTTCTTTAATCTGGACCTCTACTTTGTACTGATTTTGATCTTTGGTAATAAAATAGCCCTTCCAGATGCCGGTCAGTTGCTGGGCCGGTAATTGAAAGTTGATGGCGAAAAGGGCGACAAAAACGACTATAAAACGAGGGCAATTCATGGGCTGCACAAATGTAGGCGAAACAAGGAATGCATGCACCGGCTACACCCCGGCCCCTTCAATTTTAACAAGCTCTTTATAGGCTAGTCAAATTGCCCTTATTTCGTTAAATTTGCAGGCCTTGCACAAAGCTATTTGCATGATCAACATTACATTTCCAGACGGAGCGGTTCGCAGTTTCGAAAAGGGGAGTACCGCGCTTTCCATTGCCCGTTCCATTTCGGAGGGCTTAGCCAAAAAAGTATTGGCAGCCGCTGTTAATGGAGAGGTACGCGATGCACATCGCCCCATCGAAGAAGATGCTCAGCTTCGTTTGCTCACTTGGAATGATGCCGAAGCCAAATCTACTTTTTGGCATTCTTCTGCCCATTTGCTGGCCGAGGCGGTCGAAGCCCATTTTCCGGGTGTAAAGTTTTGGGTAGGCCCGGCCGTCGATCAAGGTTTCTACTACGACATGGATCTGGGTGATCGCAAGATGACCGAAGACGATCTGGCGCAGCTCGAAAAGAAAATGGCAGAGCTGGCCAAAAAAGACAATTCGTATCAACGTATCGAGATCAGCAAGCAAGAGGCGATCAATTATTTTACAGCAAAAGGCGATGAGTACAAACTTGACCTGTTGCAGGGGCTTAGCGATGGCTCTATTACTTTTTACAAACAAGGGGAGTTTACCGATCTGTGTAGAGGACCTCATATTCCCAGCACAGCCCCCATTAAGGCCATCAAACTGACCAGCTTGGCGGGTGCGTACTGGAAAGGAAATGAAAAGAATAAAATGCTGACCCGTGTATACGGAATCAGTTTTCCTAATCAAAAAGAGCTCGATGAATATCTGCTGATGCTCGAAGAGGCCAAGAAACGCGACCACCGAAAGCTGGGAAAAGAGCTGGGTATCTACACTATGGATGATGATGTAGGCCCGGGGCTTCCGTTATGGTTGCCTAATGGTACCGTTATTATAGAAGAGCTGGAACAACTAGCAAAAGAAACAGAGAGTGCTGCCGGATACAAGCGCGTGGTAACGCCGCATATTGCCAAAGAAAGCATGTATCTGACCAGTGGCCACTTGCCTTACTATGCCGACAGTATGTTTCCTCCCATGGAAATGGACGGCGAGAAGTACTACCTCAAAGCCATGAACTGTCCGCATCATCATAAGATATTCGATGCCGAACCTAAAAGTTATCGCGAGCTTCCCTTTCGTATTGCAGAATACGGTACTTGCTATCGCTACGAACAAAGTGGGGAGCTATTTGGATTAATGCGCGTTCGCTGTTTGCACATGAACGATGCGCATATTTACTGCAGCAAAGAACAGTTCTTCGACGAGTTCAAGGCTGTCAACGACATGTATCTTAAGTACTTTAAGATCTTTGGTATCGACAAATATGTAATGCGTCTTAGCTTGCACGATCCGGCCAAACTGGGACAGAAATATGTAAATGAACCTGCTCTTTGGCTAGAGACAGAAGCGATGGTTCGAAAAGTACTCATAGAGACCAACACTCCATTTGTTGAAGTGCAAGACGAGGCTGCTTTCTATGGACCCAAGATCGATGTGCAGATCTGGAGCGCCATTGGTCGAGAATTTACGTTGGCTACCAACCAGGTCGATTTTAATTCTGGTCTTAAATTCAAACTTTCGTATACCAACCGAGACAATACCCCCGAGGTACCGCTGATCATCCACCGTGCACCCTTGGGCACGCACGAGCGTTTTATTGGGTTCTTGCTAGAGCACTATGCCGGAAAGTTCCCTCTGTGGCTTGCTCCGGTACAAGTAAAGGTCCTGCCGATCAGCGATAAGTTTCTCGATTATGCCCATCAGGTACAACGTCAGTTAAAAGAGGCGGGTATTCGTGCCGAGACTGACGATCGGGGTGAAAAGATCGGCAAGAAGATCCGCGACACCGAGCTGATGAAGATCCCCTACATGTTGGTGGTCGGAGAAAAAGAGATGAGCGAAGAAAAAGTGGCGGTTCGTCGCCAGGGTAAAGGCGATTTGGGAGCCCAACCGGTAAATACCTTCATAGAATTGGCCCTGGAAGAAATTGGCAGCAGAAAATCAGAATAGTGTATTTTAGTAACCTAAATTCAATAAATGGCAGTACCACAAAGACCCGGAGGCGGATTTAATCGTCCTCCCGGCGCAGGCGGCCCCAGACCCGGTGGCCCCGGAGGTTTTAACAAGGGCGGTTTTAACAGGGGGCGATTTGCCCCACGCAAGGAGCCCGAACATCGCATCAACCATTTTATTAGGGTTCCACAGGTCAGGCTCGTGGGCGACAATGTAGAGGTGGGCATTTATTCGTTGCAAGATGCCCTTCGTATGTCTCAAGAGCAAGGGCTCGATTTGGTAGAGATCTCTCCCACAGTCGATCCACCCGTATGCAAGATTATTGATTACAATAAGTTTTTGTACGATAAGAAGAAGAAAGAAAAAGAGATGAAGGCCAAAAGCAAGGTCTCCGAGGTTAAGGAGATTCGCTTTACGCCCAACACCGACGATCATGATTTTGATTTTAAGGCCAAGCATGCCATCGAGTTCTTAAAGGATGGCAACAAGGTCAAAGCGTACGTTCAATTTAAAGGAAGAGCCATCCAGTTTCAGGACCGGGGTCAGCTCTTACTGTTAAAGTTTGCCGAGCGTTTGGCCGAGATCGGTGTTCTCGAAAACTTGCCCAAGATGGAAGGGCGCCGTATGCTTGCCATGTTTGCACCCAAAGGAAAAAAGAAAGGTTGATCCTTTTTCTTTTCAATTTTTTAAGATAACCCCCTTGATTTTTATGTTACGCTTACCTATGCTTGCTTCGCTGCTGTTCGCCGCTGTGATGGCGATGGCACAACAACCGCCCGCACCCTCCGCCCCTGCCGCCGCCGGTGCCAGACCCGCCGATTCTATCCGCAGAGGTCCCGGCGGAGCGCCTCCTGCCACCGGCCCCAAAGCCTATAAAGAAGTAATTACTGCCAAAGCAGTTACCACCAAAGGCCTGTTTTGGGTACATAAGGTCGAGGATCGTTTTTTTATTGAAGTTCCCGATTCGTTGTTATTGCGCGACATGTTGGTCGTTAACCGTATCTCAAAAGCTCCCGCCGGTCTTCGCGCCGGAGGAAGTTTCTTTGGATATGCCGGTGATCAGATCGGGCAAAATGTAATTCGGTTTGAGAAGGGGCCCAACAACAAGGTCTTTTTGCGCACGATATCGTATGCTGAATATGCAAAGGATTCCACTTCTCCAATGTTTACCACCGTCAACAACTCCAATATTCAACCCATTGCGCAGTCGTTCGATGTAAAGGCATTTGGCAAAGACTCAGCATCGGTGGTGCTTGACATTACTGATTTTATTTCGGGCGATAACGATGTACTTCATTTTGGCTCTTCGCTAAAATCTTCGCTTCGATTGACAGCCCTGCAAGCCGACAAGTCGTATGTCGTATCGGTGAAATCCTTTCCGATCAACGTAGAGATCAAAGCCATCAAAACCTATTTGCGGGGTGGTGCGCCAAGTGGCGTTCCCGGCGCTGGGCCTTCGATGGGTGGTGCAGCCGGTGGTGGTAACATGACCATGGAGCTCAACAGCTCTATCGTTATTTTGCCCAAAGTTCCTATGCAGCCTCGCTTTTATGATGCCAGAGTAGGGTACTTCGCCGTTGGTTACACCGACTTTGATGCGAACCCGCAGGGTGTAAAATCTCTTTCGTTGGTCAAAAGATGGAGATTGGAGCCCAAGCCACAAGACGTAGAAAAATATAAAAAAGGAGAACTGGTAGAGCCTGCTAAACCAATTGTATTCTATATCGATCCGGCTACCCCCGAAAAATGGATACCTTTTTTAATGCAGGGTGTTGATGATTGGAAAGGGGCTTTCGAAAAAGCCGGTTTTAAAAATGCCATCATGGCCAAAAGAGCGCCTTCTCGTCAAGAGGACAGCACTTGGAGCCTTGATGATGCGCGCAACTCCGCTATCGTTTACAAGCCCTCCGACATTCCAAACGCCAGCGGACCGAGCATCTCGGATCCTCGTAGCGGCGAGATCATGGAAAGCCATATCAACTGGTATCATAATGTAATGGCATTGCTGCGTAATTGGTACATGATTCAGTGCGGACCCCTCGATGTTCGTGCTCAACAAATGGTTTTTCCCGATTCACTTATGGGGCAGTTGATTCGTTTTGTTTCTTCGCACGAAGTGGGGCATACCCTGGGGCTGCGCCATAACTACGGATCGAGCTCGAGCGTGCCCGTTGATAATCTTCGTAATAAAGCATGGGTAGAGGCCAACGGCCACACCCCCTCCATTATGGATTATGCCCGTTTTAACTATGTGGCACAACCCGAAGATGGCATTGCTGAAAAAGGGCTCTTTCCAAGAATTGGTGACTACGACAATTGGGCCATTGAGTGGGGATACAAGTTATTTCCTCAATTTACATCTGCCGAGCAAGAGCAGTCGATGCTCAATCGCTGGGTTATTGAGAAGTTAAAAGACAATCGATTGTGGTTTGGTACCGAGACCAACCCCGACGATCCTCGCTCTCAAAGTGAACAAGTAGGAGACGATCCCATGAAGGGGAGCGCCTACGGCATAAAAAATCTGCAACGCATCGTGCCCAATCTTTTGAAATGGACCAAAGAGCCCAATGAAGATTTTGAAGGACTGCGTACGATTTATCAAGAGGTGGTGGGCCAATTCGCTCGCTACAATGGGCACGTGGCCAAATTTGTGGGTGGAATTATGGAAACCCCCAAGACGCAAGAACAAAGCGGACCCGTTTACGAACTTGTTAGCAAGGCCAAACAAAAAGAGGCCGTTGCCTTTTTAAACAAACAGTTATTCGCAACGCCTACTTGGCTCATCGATCAGTCAATTTTTGATCGCACCGGTCAATCAGGACTGGTCGTGATTGGTAATGTGCAAGACAATATGCTCAACCGATTGCTAGGCTCCAGAAATCTTTCTAAATTGATCGAGGCAGAGGCCGTAGCCGGCAGCAAGGCCTATAGCGCTCTTGAATTACTTGCCGATCTAAAGTCGGGTATCTGGTCTGAACTGACTACCAAAAAGCCGATCGATGCCTACCGTCGCAATCTTCAAAAGACCTATGTCAATACGATGACCAATTTGCTAAATCCGCCTGCACCCGCTGCCAGCGCCTTTGGCCCCGGCATCAGTATTTCAATAGCCTCGACCGGTGCCGACAAATCCGATCTACGATCAATTGTGCGGGCTCATTTACAGTCGCTGCGCGCAGAACTCAATGCCGCCCAGACACTGTATGTCGATCGCTTGAGCAAGTATCATCTGCAAGATCTTAGTTTTAGAATAGAAAAAGCATTGAATCCCAGATATTAGTAATAGTTATTTCGATATTTAAATTAGAAATGGGAGGCCATCAAGGTCTCCCATTTTTGTAGTACCCAAGCTTCTCTTTCCTACCGAAATACCCTATCTTTGCACCCCGCTCGAAAGGGTGGGTCATTGCCTAAAGAGGTTCGACAAAGGTCCCCCCGTGGGGAATGCCTCCAGGGTGTAATATTAATATTGGGTACCATGCCTAAAGTAAAGACCAATTCGAGTGCCAAAAAGCGCTTTAAAGTGACCGGCACCGGAAAGATCATGCATCAGAAGAGTTTCAAGCGTCACATCCTTACCAAAAAATCAAAAAAACGTAAACGCAACATGCGCCTCGATGGCACAGTGGCAAAATCACACGTTGATTTTGTAAAACGTTTGCTTCGCCTCAAGTAAGGATTTATCGAAACTCAAGTATCTAACCATCTAATTTATCTACTATGCCTCGTTCAAAAAATGCCGTGGCCTCCAAAGCCCGCCGTAAAAAAATACTAAAGCAAGCCAAAGGTTTCTATGGTAAGCGCAAAAATGTTCTGACCGTAGCCAAGAATGTGGTCGAGAAAGGAATGACCTACATGTTCGTAGGTCGTAAACTCAAGAAAAGAGAATATCGTTCGCTGTGGATTGCCCGTATCAATGCTGCCGTTCGCGCCGAAGGATTAACCTATTCAGAGTTCATCAACCGCTTACAGAAAAAAGGAATTGAACTCGATCGTAAGGTGCTGGCCGATCTGGCAATGAACAACCCAGAGACCTTCAAGAGTCTGGTGGCTTCGGTCAAGTAAAATCTATAGAGACCCTCACTACTAAAAAAGCCTTCCAATCGGAGGGCTTTTTTATGCAATACCGTTTATAAGAATGTCGATTACATGATATCCATTGCCTTTACCAACGACGTGGTCTGAAAAGGCAGGATCAATGTAAGCCATTCCCAATGCGCGCCAATGGCCCAAAGAAGGGCGGCGGTCGACGCAAAAAAGACGGCCCACCAAATGGCCCGGTTCTTTTTAGATGATTCCATTACGATAAATTTTGTACAAAAGTAATAAGGCGGAGGCAATTGCCGAAACCTTTCACAATAAATACTTTATCAGTTAATTTTTGGTATTGGCCGATTTACTGAAATCGATTTTTTGCCTATTTTCGTTCATTGTGTGGAGTAGACACATTAAACCACGCCAACTCTCTCGATTGTGCCATTGCTTCAGTTCAATATCCGTTATAAAACCCAGTTGGGGCAAACGCTTTGGGTGTCTGGAAACCTCTCCGAGTTAGGTAAGCATCAACCCCAGGGGGCTCTATGCCTTACGTATGTAAATGAGCAATTTTGGCAACTCGAGGTGCCCGTTTCGTTTACATCCTCGCAGATCAAATTACAATACCGCTACCTTTTAAAAGGAGAGGATGGGCAATACGTAGAAGAGTGTGGCCATGACCGCGTCTTACAAGTCAATCAGCAGCAAGATGTGGTATTGATCGATACTTGGAATTATGCGGGGGAGTTCGAAAATGCTTTTTATACGGCTCCTTTCGATCAGGTGCTGTTTAAACATAAGAAACGTAAAAGGCCAAAGCCTGTCGTAGCAGCGCAACCCACGCATCATTTTCGGGTAAAGGCTCCCTTGCTTGAGCCCGGGCAAACCCTTTGTTTGCTAGGCAGTTCAGCATCCCTGGGTAATTGGAATACAGTGGCGCCTCACTTGCTGCAAAAAGAAAATGGCTGGTACGAATTAGTGCTGCCCTTACAAGAACCGAGTACCCCCGTTGCCTATAAGTATGGCGTCTGGGATCTACTAGCCAATAGTTTTGTTCGCTACGAAGACGGAGAAAATAGAGAATTGCCCGATCATCCTTTATTGAAAGGGCTAGTTGTTTTACACGATGGGTTTGCCCGTCTTCCAAATAGCACATGGAAAGGGACCGGAGTCGCCATTCCTGTTTTTAGTTTGCGATCTAACAACAGCTTTGGGGTAGGAGAATTCGCAGATATAAAGTTACTGGCCGATTGGGCAGCCCATTCGGGTCTTCGGATGATACAACTGTTGCCCATCAACGATACCATCGCCACTCATTCGTGGATCGATTCTTATCCCTATGCCGCCATCTCGGCCTTTGCGCTGCATCCACTTTACATCAACTTGGCAGCGGTAGCCGGAACCTCGCATGCCAAGCAACTGCGCACGCTTCGAAAACTACAGGAGCAGCTCAACGCACGTTCGGTGGTCGATTACGAAACGGTCATTAAGGTAAAGCTCAATACCCTGCGCGAGTTGTACGAGTCGATGGGTACTGACTGCTTTGCCACCAGCGAGTATCAGCTCTTTTTTGCCAAGAATAAACATTGGTTAAAGCCCTATGCGGTCTTTTGCGAATGCAGAGACCTCTATGGAACCTGCGTTTACGATCAATGGCCTCATTTCGCTGAATATAACGAAGCCGCGATCGATCAATTGTTTTCTTCTCGAAAAACCAATGGCCCGCTCGGATTTTATTGCTTTGTACAGTTTCATTTGCACCGTCAGTTGGTAGAAGCCGTTAGCCATGCACATAAAAAAGGGGTAGTGTTGAAAGGAGATATTCCTATCGGTATCTATCGCTACTCGGTAGATGCTTGGGTGGCCCCCGATCTCTATAATATGAATTGGCAAGCGGGTGCCCCTCCCGATGATTTTACCGCCATAGGACAGAACTGGGGATTTCCTACCTACAACTGGGCCAGCATGCAACAAGATGATTTTTTATGGTGGCGGCTTCGTTTTGAGCAAATGAGCAATTACTTTGATGCCTTTCGCATAGACCATATCTTAGGTTTTTTTAGAATCTGGAGTATACCCACGCACGCCGTTCAAGGATTACTGGGTCGATTTGTACCCTGCTTACCGGTGTCGGTTGAGGAATTTTGGCAAAAGGGTATTTCCTTCGATGCCCATCGCTTTTGTGCGCCCTTTATTAACGAAGAGATCTTGCTCGATCTGTTCGGAGAGGATCGTTTTTGGGTGCGTGAACAATTTTTACTCCAAGATTCGCATCAGGGCTTGAAACTCTCTTCGCTTTACGACACGCAGCAAAAAGTGGCTCAGTATTTCGAGGCGTTACCGTTCGATCCCGTTCACGAAAAGGTAAAGTCGGGATTGCTACAGCTAATTGCCAATGTGCTGCTATTCGAAGAGCCCGGCTCGGCGCATACAAAATTTCATTTCAGGATCTCGATAGAAAAGACCACATCGTTTCGCTACTTAGATAAAAAAACGCAAGAGGCCCTGTTGCCCTTATACCACGATTACTTCTACTACCGGCAAGACAGCTGTTGGTACCACGAAGCCATGCAAAAGTTGCCGAAGCTCAAAGCAGCCACCAATATGCTGGTCTGTGGCGAAGACCTTGGCATGGTGCCTCACTGTGTGCCCGATGTAATGAATCAAAATGGAATTTTAAGTCTCGAAATTCAACGGATGCCTAAAGATCCAAACAAGGCCTTTTTTAACCCGGCCGATGCGCCTTACCTCTCGGTGGTTACGCCTTCTACGCACGATATGAGCACCATTAGAGGATGGTGGGAAGAGAACCGGGAGCGAACCCAGTCCTTCTATCATCAAGAGATGAAGCAATGGGGCGAAGCTCCTTATTATTGCGAAGCCTGGATTAACCGTTCTATTGTTCAGCAACACTTGCAGTCTCCGGCCATGTGGAGCATCTTTCAGCTGCAAGATCTACTGGGTATTAGCGACAGCATTCGCAGACAAGATCCGCGCGAAGAGCGAATCAACGATCCGGCCAATCCAAAAAATTACTGGCAGTACCGAATGCACATCAGCCTCGAAGCCTTATTAACGCAAACCGCTTTTAACGAAACCCTTCGCGAGATGATCGTTTCGGCCGGACGTGCCTGATGGCGCGCGTGCTATATCTTTGCGCAAACGACTCCATGCAGCTTCGCTATTGGCCTCATCGGTTAAAATTTCGATACCCCTTTACGATCTCTAAAGGAACAAAAACACACCAGCCCACCTTGTTGGTCTCTTTATCGATGGGCCAATGGACCGGATTTGGCGAGGCACCGGCCATTGCGTATTACGATATATCGGTAGAGCAAATGATCGCTGATTTGGAAAAAAAGAAATCGAGTGTAGAAAAGTTTGCCTTTACGGACCCCGAGCGCTATTGGCATTATCTGCATCATCTATTTCCTCATAATCCCTTTTTGGTTTGCGCTCTCGATATGGCTGGCTGGGACTTATATGGCCAACTAAAAAATTGTCCTTTGCGTACTTTGTTTAAGGCGCCCAACACCGAAGAGCCCCACACCGATTATACCATTGGCATCGATACCCAAGAGCGGATGGTAGAAAAAATGCTGGCTACCCCCTGGCCCCTCTATAAAATAAAGGTGGGAACCCCCGACGACCTAGAAAAGATAAGAGCACTGCGCGCACATACCAAGGCGCGTCTACGTGTAGATGCCAATGCCGGATGGTCGCTAGAAACGGCCCTTCAATTGTTGCCTGCTTTACAAGAGTTGGGGGTCGAGTTGGTTGAACAACCCCTTGCCAAAGATGATTGGGAAGGGATGAGGGTGCTCTATCAGCAATCGCCCTTGCCGCTGATTGCCGATGAGAGTTGCGTGGGTGAACACGATGTAGAGCGATGTGTGCATTTCTTTCATGGTATTAACATTAAACTCACAAAGTGCAGTGGTATAACGCCCGCCCGACGTATGATCGACAAGGCCCATGAATTGAATCTAAAAATTATGCTGGGTTCCATGAATGAGTCGACCGTGGGAACGGCGGCTTTGTTTCATTTACTTCCTTTCGCAGACTTCGCCGACCTGGATGGTCCACTGCTTTTAGAAGAAGACCTGGCCACTGGCCTTTCGTATAACAATGGAAAAGTAATGGGCTCGCAGCTGCCGGGGCTGGGCGTTCGGGTAAACCTTTAAACATAGCTTTTGTTATAATGATCAATTAGTAATCTATGGCCTGGAAAGATCAACAAGCTTTTATTGAGGCACTCGAAAAAGCAAACGAACTGGTGCGGATCAAAACCTTTGTCGACCCTCATCTCGAAATTGCCGAGATCACCGACCGTATTAGTAAGTCGGGTGAAGGTGGAAAGGCCCTTTTGTTTGAGAATACCGGGTATGATTTTCCTGTTTTAATGAACGCCTACGGGAGTGAGCGTAGAATGTGTATGGCCTTGGGCGTTTCAGATCTGGACGAGACCGCCCGTGAGATCGAAGAACTTTTTAAGATGATCTCGGCCCCCAAGGAGTCGATGCTCGATAAGTTAAAACTGCTACCCAAGCTGGGAGCCTTTGCCAGTTGGATGCCTGCCGTAAAAAAGGGTAGGGGCGCTTGTCAAGAAGTTATAATGGCAGAACCCGATATCACAAAGGTTCCTGTTATCACCTGCTGGCCAAAAGACGGAGGTCCTTTTGTAACCCTTCCGGTTATTCATACCAAGGACCCAGTAACACAAAGTCGTAATGTGGGCATGTACCGTATGCAAGTCTTTGGCCCTACTCTTACCGGTATGCACTGGCATAAGCATAAAGTAAGTGCCAAGCATTTTGCCGAGTATAAAAAACTAGGCAAGAAAATGCCGGTGGCCGTAGCCTTGGGTGGAGATCCGGTCTATGCCTACAGTGCTACAGCGCCATTGCCGGAGAATGTGGACGAATACATGCTGGCGGGTTTTTTGAGAAAAAAGAAAGTTGAACTAGTCAAGTGCCTCACGCAACCCGAGATCGAAGTTCCGGCCGATGCTGACTTCATTATAGAGGGCTATGTGGACCCCAACGATGAACTTATTTGGGAAGGACCCTTTGGCGATCACACCGGTTACTACTCGCTTCCTGATTGGTATCCTCGTTTTCATATTACGGCCATTACGCATCGCCGCAATGCCGTTTATCCTGCTACCATTGTCGGTATTCCGCCGCAAGAGGATGCTTGGTTGGGTAAAGCCACCGAGCGGATCTTTTTAGCTCCTATTAAAATGACCATGGTGCCCGAGATCATGGATATGGATATGCCGGTAGAGGGAGTCTTTCATAATCTGGTCATCACCAAGATCAACAAAGAGTATGCCGGACAAGGACAAAAGGTGATGAACGCTATGTGGGGGGCGGGTCAAATGATGTTCAATAAGATCTTAGTGCTCGCCGATCAGGGTGTTCGTATACAAGATTACAAGGCCCTGGCCCGCTATGTATTTAAGCATCTTAATCCGGTAACCGATGTTTTCTTTTCGAGCGGCCCTATGGATGTATTAGATCATAGCTGTAGCAAATTGGGATTTGGTGGAAAGATGTGCATTGATGGCACCGCTAAATTTCCGGAAGAGACCGAAGATGGTGCGCTTTTTATGTTGCCTGCGACGACACCTGCCTTGCTAACGGCCTCTTTGTTAGCAGAATTCGCAGCGATCAAATCGGTCAACGCCAGCTTGCTCGACGATCAGATCCCTTGCTTACTCATTGCAGTTAAAAAAGAGCGGCCCGGACATATTCGTGACTTGCATAGTGCTGTCTCTTCACTCGAGATCTGTCGCGGAATCAAGATGATCCTTTATGTGGAGCATACCGTTGATCCTAACGATCTACCCACGGCGCTCTGGCGTTTTTGTAATAACCTGGACCCTAAACGCGATCAATATTTATACCAAACAGTACTTGCCACCGGTACTATAGGTTGTCTGGGTTTGGATGGAACTCGCAAAACAAAAGAGCTGGATAATTTTCAGCGTGACTGGCCCAATATTATCGTGGCCGATGATAAAACCATTCAAGCGGTCGATGCAAAATGGAATCAATTGGGAGTAGGTCCTTTTTTAACATCGCCCTCGCTAAAGTATAAAGAACAACTTTATGGCCAAGAAGCCGTCGTTGATAATAAGTAGTCAATGTGCCTTGTTGGCATTCGCCTTGAACGCATCCCTTTATGCACAGTCCGCATACGGATACGGCTCCATTCAACTGAGTGTCGGTGGCACCAGAAATTCTACAGGTGCGATTCTGTATAGTCTGTTTAAAGACGGAAAGGGATATCCCGATCAACCTGCACTGGCCTATTACAAAGGTCGTGTTGCGCTGGGAAAAGAGGGAAAGGTGCAAGTTGAGATCGATTCTCTGTTACCCGGACAATATGCGATCGCTTTATTGCACGACGAAAATGGCGATAATAAGATGAATACATCGGCCCTGGGACTACCCAAAGAGGGTTATGGATTTTCGAATAATGTAATGGGACTCTTTGGTCCGCCGTCGTTTACAAAAGCTTCCATATCCCTAAAAAAGGGAGAGAGAAAATGGGTCCGAATTAACGTGCGTTACTAAAAAGATATCGGCTTAGAATTGATCGAGACCAGCAAAGAAAAAAGCGCCCTCGATGGCCGCATTCTCGTTGCTGTCGCTGCCATGTACCGCGTTTTCTCCTACCGAAGTGGCAAACAATTTGCGAATAGTACCCTCAGCGGCTTGCGCAGGATTGGTAGCACCGATCAGCGTACGAAAACTTTCTACGGCATTTTCTTTTTCTAAAATGGCTGCAATAATAGGACCGCTACTCATAAAAGCAACCAGCTCGCCATAGAAGGGTCTTTCTTTGTGAATGGCATAGAATTCGCCGGCTTTCTCGGCAGAGAGTTTCACCATTTTAAGGGCTTTGATCGAAAAGCCCTCTTTGGTAATACGATCCAAAATAGCACCGCTGTGACCGTTACGGAAGGCATCGGGCTTGATCATGGTAAAGGTTCTGTTGCTCATGGGTGTGGAGGTTTTGCGCCGCGAAGTTACGGCCTTTATTTCATACCTTCGCCATCATCTTTATGAAACCGATTCACGATCTTTTTTCGCTGCTGCAACAACCCCAAAAGATGGTCATTACCACGCATCAAAAACCCGATGCGGATGCCATGGGGTCTTCGCTGGCACTGGGTCATTACCTGCGCAAAAAGGGACACCAGGTTTCTGTGCTATCGCCGACCAACTGGGCCGGATTTGTGGATTGGATGCCCGGCACGGCGCAAGTGATCAATTACGAACAAGAGACCATCAGCGCTGAGAAGCTGTTGAGAGAGGCCGATATTTTATTTTGTCTGGATTTCAATATCTTTTATCGCACTAAATCAATGACTGATTCGCTACGGGCCTTGACCTGCACCAAGGTGCTGATCGACCATCACCAAGAACCCGATACGGCCTCGTTTACATTTGGTGTTAGCGATACCCAAAAGAGTTCTACATGCGAAATGATCTACGATTTTATCGTTGCCGCAAGAGACGCCGATCTTATTGACCAAGATATTGCCACTTGCATATATGCAGGAGTGGTTGGCGATACGGGGTCGTTTCGTTTTTCTTCGACCCATGCAGCTGTACATACCCTGGTGGCCGATCTTAAAAGACGCGGGTTGGATCATGGTAAAGTTCACGAGGGTTTATACGATAATTTCTTGGAGAATCGATTACGTTTTACCGGCCATGTACTGTTGCACCGCATGGAGATCTTGTACGAGTATAATACGGCGCTTATTGCGATTCCCAAGGCCGATCTGGTACAGTTCAATATCAAAACCGGCGACACCGAAGGATTGGTCAACTATCCCCAATCCATTCAGGGGATTCGCTTTGCAGCCTTGGTCATAGACAGGAGCGAAGAAAGAAAATGGAGCTTTCGAAGCAAAGGGCAGTTCGATTGCAATACCTTTGCCCGAACCTACTTTGAAGGGGGTGGTCACTACAATGCTGCCGGAGGCCGCAGTGGTCAGTCACTTGAAGAGGCCGTAGCTGCGTTTAAAGCAGCATTACCGCATCAATTATCTCTTACTCAATAAAACACATCTATGAAACTTTTCAACGCTGTACTGGTCGTATTGGCAGGAGCATTGCTGCTTGCCTCTTGTGGCGGCCCCTCTTATCAGAAAACGGCCGGCGGTATGCCTTATCAACTTTTTCCTGGAAAAGATACCCAAGTAGCCAAATCGGGCGAATACCTAAAGCTTCACTTGTTGCAACAGATCAATGACAGTGTCTACTTTACAACGGGCAATAAAATTCCTTTGTATGTACCCATGGGTGGCCAGTCGCAGCCTTATGACATCTCTGAGCTGTGGGGTAAGTTGCATGTTGGCGACTCGGTTATTGCCACTCAAATGATGGATACTTTTATCAAAAGAATGCCTCCGGGTAATTTGCCTCCTCAATTTAAAAACGGAGACCGCATTATTACCAAGTTCAAGGTGTTGGGCATCTTGGCCAATGATAGCTTAAAGCGTTTGGACGAAGAGAAAGAGACAAAGGCTTATGCGGTGCGGGAATCAAAAGAGGTAGAGGCCTTTTTGGGTAAAAAATTGGCCGGATTACAGCGCACTCCATCGGGTGCCTTTGTAGAGATCATTACCCCCGGTAGCGGTGAATTGATTCAGGCCGGCAATTTTGTTTCGGTCAATTATACCGGATCGACCTTTGCGGGCAAGGTTTTTGACAGCAATACCGATACGACCTTTAAGCATGTAGAGCCCCTCCGTTTTAGTGTGGGTGTTGGGCAAATGATCAAGGGTTTTGACGAAGCCATGCCCTTTATGCGCAAAGGAGGTAAAGCCAAGGTCTATATTCCCTCTACTTTGGGGTATGGTGCAGCTCCTCCTCCCGGTGCGCCCATCAAACCTTACGAGCATTTGATATTTGATTTTACCGTGTTAGATGTACAGGCTTCGCAGCCTGCGCAAAAGAAGTAATTAGCGCATTCGTTCAAAGAGACGAATAGCCTCAACGGCTTCTTTTACATCGTGCACCCGCAAGATAGCAGCACCTTTTTGCAGCCCAATGGCATGCAGAAAGGTGCTTCCGTTTAAGGCCTGTTCGGGTAAGCATCCGAGGGTCTTGTATATAAAAGATTTTCTTGAGATGCCCAGCAGCAACGGGCTTTGCAGCACCGAAAACTTTTCTAACTGCGCGAGTAATTGAAAATTTTGTGCGATGGTTTTGGCAAACCCAAAGCCAGGATCTACCACCAGATCGGTAATGCCCCGTTGTATGCAGCTGTCTTTTTTGGCCTTTAGATAGGCGATCACTTCTTGGGTGAGATCATCGTATTGCGTTTGCTCCTGCATGGTAGCAGGGGTACCCCGCATATGCATAATTACATAAGGGGCGCCCGCCCGGGCAACGGTATCGATCATATTCTTATCCATTTCTCCTGCCGAGATATCGTTGATCATAAAGGCCCCCTCATTAAGCGCATGGGTGGCTACGGCCGCATGATAGGTGTCGATCGAAATAAAAGCTTCAGGAAATCGTTTGACCAATTCGCGTAATGGATTTTCAATGCGTGCCCATTCGGAAGCGGCATCTATTCTTGTGCTGCCGGGTCTGGTGCTTTGCCCCCCAATATCTAAGATCGTGGCCCCATTTTGCAGCATTTGCTCTGCTTTCTCGAGTACATGGTCGAGCTGTTCGTAGCGGCTTCCCACAAAGAATGAATCGGGGGTAATGTTGAGTATCCCCATCACCACGGGCTTATCCACAGAAAGGGTGCGTTCTTTGTTACGAAGGGTAAACATTCGTTTTCGTTTGTTACTTTTGGAGCAAAGGTAAGAAAGCCGATTTCGCTATGGTCAATACATCACAACAGTACGACGAAACCATTCAGACGTGTAAAGATATTTTTTTAAAAAAGGCCGCCGATTACGGAACGGCATGGCGAGTGCTGCGCACGATCTCGATCGTCGATCAGATCTTTATTAAGGCCCAGCGAATTCGTACCATACAACAAAAAGGGCAGCAAAAGATAGAAGAGGGGGTAGCAGCCGAGTTTAAGGGAATCATCAACTACGCGGTCATAGGTCTTTTGCAGCTACAACTGCCCGAAGAAGAAGAACAAGAGCTGGCATTACCGTTGCTGGAGCAACTGTATGATCGCGAGATCTCGAAGACCAAATCGCTGATGCAAGATAAGAATCACGACTATGGAGAGGCCTGGCGAAGTATGAGCCAAGAAAGTTTTGTAGACTTAATTCTTATGAAGCTGCAGCGCATTCGGCAGATCTTGGAAAACGATGGAAAGACACTGATCAGCGAAGGGATCGATGCCAACTACCAAGATATTATCAATTACGCTGTCTTTGCCCTTATTCTGCTATGAAAGTCGTCTTGCTACTCGTACGGTGGGCAGTGGGGTTGCTGTTTATTTTCTCGGGACTGGTCAAAGCCAATGACCCCTTGGGTCTTAGCTATAAGATGCAAGAATTCTTCGAAGTATGGAAATGGCATGGGTTCGAGCCCTACACACTTACCGCATCGATAGTACTTAACAGTGTAGAGATCGTCGCGGGCGTGGCTTTACTTATGGGGTGGGCGCTTCGCTACATCAATTGGCTGTTGCTGGCATTGATCTTGCTTTTTACCGTTCTGACCGGTTATACTTTTTTTACGGGCATGCCCAAGAACTGTGGGTGCTTTGGCGATTGTCTTCCTATTTCTTCGGGCGTCTCCTTTGGCAAAGATGTTGTGCTGACCGTTTTGATCGGGTTTTTATTGCTAAACGCAAGCAAAACCGATTCATTCGTTTTTTCGTTTCGCCAGCGTCTCCCCATTTTGCTATCGACCTTTTTTGCATTCGGGTTTCAGCTATACGCGTTGCGATATCTACCCTTGGTAGATTGCCTGCCCTACAAAGAAATGGCCAGCATACCCGAAGCAATGAAAATTCCGTCCAATGCCATTGCCGATAGTTTTGTGATTGAGTTTACCTACCGAAAAAATGGACGTGAGATTCGTTTTCCGGCCAGTGATTTTCCGGCCGATTTTTCTGCTGCGTATGAGTTCGTAGGCAGAGAAGATAGGCTTATACGAAAGGGAAGTAATAACGAAGCTCCCATTAAAGGTTTCGCCCTACAAGGAATTTCGGGTGCTGATTCTACCGATGCGATCTTAAATACAGGGCCTGCCATTTGGATCTGGGCCGCCTCGATGCGATCTTTCGATCGTTGGAAAGCATCGTTCTTGGCCCTTGAAAAAGAAGCGCGAAAAAAGAATCTACCTGTGCTATTGATTACCGCACAGCCCAACGAAGCCGCTCTTCGACTCTCCGCACTCGCACTTACTGATCTACCTGTATTCAGCTGTGATCTTAAAGCGATCCAAACGGCGGCAAGGGTAGAGCCAACCATTATGTTGGTAGATCGTGGAACAATACGAAAAAAGAGAAGTATAGGGTGCGCCCTGTCAGTTATTGAATAAGCACCTCTTTCACGATCTCGGCCCCCATGGCCTCGTTGACACGTTTGATGATGGATTCCTTTTGAAAATGCAACTCATTTTTTAGAGGACCTACTGTCGTAGAGATAATCAGACGATCCCCAAAAATCTTGATCGAATCGGTATAGCGGGCAACGGTCTTTCCCATAATAGATTCCCAGGCTTCTTGAATCTGAAAAGCCTGTACGTCTCCTTTAATGCGACTCTCATTTAAAAATTGTTGCAGGGCCTCGGCCATCGAATACTGTGCCATATGGCAAAGATAGGGTACCCTTAGAGCGAAACGAGCTGAAAAGGAACCCCGAGCGCAGACAACTGAAGCCCAAGGCGCTCGGCGCTGGTATCGGTAATAAAGAGCTGACCATCCGTGTCGGAGCAGACCTTTTGCAGCAGATTTTGGATTCGCATTTCATCTAACTTTTCGAAGACATCATCGAGCAGTAGAAGAGGAGAGAATCCTTTTATTTCTTTGATCACTTGAACCTGGGCCAGCTTTAGCGCAAAGAGCAGGCTCTTGCGCTGACCCTGTGAGGCCATTTGTCGAAAGGGTTGTTGCAGCAAGGTAAACTGAAGCTCGTCGCGGTGAACACCCCGGGTCGTTCGTTGGGCCGCCTGATCGGCCGGCCGGCTTTGCCGAAGCAATTCGCTTAAAGGACGATCCTTTAACTGACTTTGATACTCGATAGAAACCGATTCGGTAACGGGTGGAGTAGTAGCTCCATTACTGGTTGTAGCTGCAATGGATCGGTAGTTTTCTTCTACAAGTTTAATAAATGGACCTAGAAATTCTGCCCTGGTCTCGTAGATAGTATGTCCCTCTTTTGATAATTGTTCATCGAGCACATCGAGCAGCGAAAGCTCGGAATTGGCAAAAAAATCGGATTGCTTAAGCAGTGCATTGCGTTGCAACAAAACACGGTTATAGCGAATGAGGGATTGTAAATAGACAGGGTTGACCTGCGCCAAAAGTTGATCGATAAATGATCTTCGTTCTTTACTGTCTCCCGTTACCAGCAACACATCGTCGGGAGCGATTACTACCACCGGAAATTTACCAATATGGGTCGACAGCTTTTCGTAGGGCGCGCCGTTTAAATAGAACTCTTTTTTTCCGGCTTCTCTTACCACGCAGGCTACGGCAGAAGACAATCCGTTAAGCTCTACACTGCCCTCTATTCTAAACCCTTCCTGGCCCGATTGAACCACCAATTGGTCTTGCCGGCTAAAGTAACTTTTGGTCAGTCCCAGGTAATGAATAGCGTCCAACAAGCTGGTTTTGCCGACCCCATTGGCACCACAGATACCTACGACCCGTTGTTCAAAATTTGCCTCGAAACGCGAGTAATTCTTGAACTGCAGCAGCGCTATTTTTTGTATCCGAAGCATGGTAGGCTGCAATTTACCTAATATGGGCCCTTTCCCTTATTTTTGCGACTCAAAATTGATACCCTTGACAGCTAAATTTTCGAAAGAAACCTATCTGTACTGGTACGAGTTAATGCAGCTGATCAGACAGTTCGAGCTGATGGCAGAAGAGAAGTACAAAATGGAGGGTAAGATCCGGGGTTTTTTTCATGCCTATGTAGGCCAAGAGGCGATCGCCGCCGGCTGTATGACGGCCACTCGTCCCGAAGACCTGTTTATTACCGCCTACCGCGACCATGGACTGGCTATTGCAAAAGGGGTAACGGTAAACAGCTGTATGGCCGAACTATACGGTAAGGCCACGGGCTGTGCCAAGGGTAAGGGAGGAAGCATGCACTTCTTTAGCAAAGAAAATAATTTCTATGGGGGGCACGGTATTGTGGGTGCGCAGATCGGCACCGGTGCCGGACTAGCCTTTGCCGAACAATATCGCAATAGTGAAAATGTTGTGCTGACCTTTTTTGGGGATGGTGCCGCCCGTCAGGGTATGCTGCACGAGACCTTCAATCTGGCCATGCTCTGGAAACTGCCGGTTGTCTTTATTTGCGAGAACAACAACTACGCCATGGGTACTTCGATTCAACGTACGTCGAACGTAGTTGACATCTATAAACTGGCAGACGCCTACGAAATGCCTGCCGATACCATCGATGGAATGAGCGCCGAGGCCGTGCACAATGGCATTAGCCGTGCCGTTAACCGGGCTCGTGAGAAGGGCGGCCCCACACTAATCGAGATCAAAACTTATCGCTACAAAGGGCACTCCATTAGTGACCCCCAAAAATACCGCAGCAAAGAAGAGGTGGATGATTACAGAGGCAAAGATCCCATTCAGCAAGTGTTGCATACCATTTACGAAAATCAATTTGCCACCGAGGCCGATATTGAGATCATCAATAACCGAGTCAATGCTATGGTATCGGCCTCTGTTCGTTTTGCCGAAGAAAGTCCTTGGCCCGATGATAGCGAAGTACTGAAAGATGTTTATGTAGATCCTCATTACCCTTTTATAATCGATTAATTTTACCGATCAATTAAACCGATATGGCTGAGCAAAAAAATCCCCTTACCGAAGAGACCAACGCAGGTGTACTAGAAAAGTTACAGGCCTTCTGGGCTGCCTACAGCAAACACCTGTCTATTGTTTCGTTAGTGCTTGTAGTGGCAGTAGCCGGCTGGTTCGCCTACCAGCAATTGTACCAACAACCTCGCGAGAACAAGGCGCTGGAAGCTATGTTTCGGGCCGAGGAGTATTACAGAAAAGATTCAGCCGCTCTGGCACTCAATGGAGACGGACAGAACCTGGGGTTTTTAAAGGTGATCGATCGCTTTAGCGGTACAGATGCCGCCAATCTGGCTCACTTTTATGCAGGAAGTTGCTATATAAAGCTGGGTGATAATACAAGCGCCATTGCTATGCTCGAGAAATTCAGCACCTCGTCTAAGGGGGTACAAGCCCGCGCTTACAAACTGCTTGGAGACGCCTACGCAGACAGCGGTAAGAATAGCGATGCCCTTGCTGCCTATAAAAAAGCAGCCTATCATTTTAAAAAAGACGAGGTCAACTCGCCTGATTATTTATTTACGGCCGCCTACTTTGCAGATCAGGTAATGAACAATACCAAAGAAGCGATCGCTCTATACGAAGAGGTGCGTGAAAAATACCCCCGCAGCCAGCAGTCTTATGATGCCGAAAAATACCTGGCTCGTTTGGGTGTCTATCAATCTGCCAACTAACCCCACCGCCAGCGTTGAACGTACAGCTTTTTATACCCTGTTTTGTAGATCAGCTGTTTCCGGATACGGCTTTCAACATGGTGCGGGTATTAGAAAAAGCAGGCTGCACCGTTTCGTATAACACAAAGCAAACTTGTTGCGGACAGGCGGCCTTTAATGCCGGCTTTTGGGAAGAATCCAAATCGGTCTGTCAAAAATTCATTAAAGATTTACAGGGAACCGACCCCATCGTAACGCCCAGTGCCAGTTGCGCGGGTTTTGTTAAGAACTATTACAGTCGGCTCTTCGACAATTCATCGTTGCATCACGAGGTTCAAGATCTTAAGCAACGCACCTATGAGTTTTCTGATTTTTTGGTCAATGTGTTAGGCAAGGTAGAGTTTGGTGCTCAGCTAAGTGGGGTAGGCACTTATCATGATTCTTGCGCCGCCCTGCGCGAGTGCAAGATTCGACAAGAACCGCGAACACTACTTGCCAAGGTCAAGGGGCTGTCGTTGGTAGAGATGGCCGATGCCGAGACCTGCTGCGGATTTGGGGGCACCTTTGCCGTTAAGTACGACAATATATCGGTTGCCATGGGAGAACAAAAAGTAGAGAACGCGCTTGCCACCGGTGCTCGTTATCTAATCTCCACCGATCTGTCTTGTTTAATGCACCAGCAAGGCTACATCAATCAGAAAGGATATTCGATCACCACGCTACACCTGGCCGATGTCTTGGCAGCCGGCTGGTAAATTTTTTTTATGGCCTATTGGTTACTAAAGTCAGAACCCTTTAAATACTCGTGGGAGCAATTTCTCAACGATAAAAGAACCTTTTGGGACGGGGTACGTAATTATGCGGCTCGTAATAATTTGCGCGCTATGAAAAAAGGCGATCTGGCCTTCTTTTATCATTCCAACGAGGGGGTAGAGATCGTAGGGATTGCAGAGATCGTCAAAGAGGCTTATCAAGATCCCACTACGGAAGAGACCGCATGGGTGGCCGTTGATGTAAAGCCGTTTCAGACTCTTAAAAAACCTGTTTCATTAGCTACCATTAAGGCCGATAAAAGACTGGCCGAAATGGCACTGGTCAAACTAGGACGGTTGTCGGTGCAACCGGTTACAGATAAAGAATGGAAGATCGTGTTGGAGTTAGCGGGTCACAAACTATAGCACAGCAAGGTCTGTCTCTGAAAATTCTATTTTCTCTTCTTTTAGCGATTGCAATACCGGCTGGTAGATCTCGGAATGTGTAGGTATTTGTAGACCGCGTAGCGAGATCTTGTCTTGCAGTATAAGTAGCGCTGCCATAGCCAGCGGCAGGCCGACGGTCTTAGCCATGGCCGTACGAAGCGGATCTTCTCCCTTTACGATCAATTGACTAACTACTTGGCGCGATGTTCCAGACAGATCGTAGCCGATCTCGTGGCGCATAATAATCATGTCTCGGTCGTTTTGCGACAGCGCAAGTTTTTTCTCTAGAGCTAGTTGCAAAAGAAGGGCAGGCGTAAAGCTAGCTGTGCCAAGCGGAGTTAAATCTTGATCGACCCCTAAAAATTGAAGTTGTTGGGCAAAGAGCGAATCTTGCGCTACGCTTTGCTGCATTTTTTGCATCCATCCACTTTTTGTAAAATGATAAGAGAAAGCAGAACTAAGTGTGGCGCCCGGTAACTGATAGAGCGGTTGGTCGCTGGTAAGAGATAATTGAATTAATTTTTTCCAACCCTGTATAAAATCGGGGTGACGCAAGGTGGTGCGTATAAACGTATGGGCTGTCTGAAGTCCATATAGCGATAAGTACGATAGCGAATCGCGGTTGGGATACCAGGCATACGTACCCAGTTTGTCTATGTCGACACTATGGTCGCGGGCAAATATCTCTTCGTAAGAAAGGGATACCGACTCTCCGTTTTGTCGATAGAGTGCGCCCGCCTGTCCGGCCGTTACCACGTTGCGAGGGTTCCAGCTAATCTTGTAATGCCAGGGGTTATTATCCGATTCAGGAGCCACCAATCCTCCACAATGAGAAACAAAAGAAAATACCTGTCCGCCTTTTTGATGAATGGCGTCAATAATGGCCATAGCGCTCATATGATCAATACCCGGATCGAGCCCCATCTCGCAGAGAAAAAGAAGACCGCTCGATCGCAAGGCGGCGTCCATCGACTTGAGCTCATCGGTTACATACGAGGCGGTCAGAAGATGCTTTTTTAACCGCAGGCAATCGTTGGCTACCAGCTGATGAAGTTGCGGAGGCAGCAATGAAATGACCAGATCGGCCCCCTCGATCTCGAGCGATCTACGGGCATGGTCGGTACTGTCAAAGCTCAGCGCCACCCCATGGGGAGAGCCCGCGATCTTCGCCGTTGCCAAATCGGCATTGGCATCAACGACCCGTAGCAGATAACCATGCTCGGGGGCCTTTTTCAACAGGTAGTCAATAAGTACCGAAGAAGACTTGCCTGCCCCGAATAAAAGGATGGTTTTCATAGGGCAAATATCTCCATTTTTTTAATTAACAAGGGTGGATAAAATAGCCTCAAAAAAGCCTGAATTTACAAGGAAATCAGCCCCTAAAAAACTAGATTTGCATACCCCGAAAAAAGGGCTTTTTTACGATCATGGACGAACAGCTGAACCCCCAGGAAACAAGCGATTTTAACAGGATCACTCCTGTGCAGATCGAAGAGCAAATGAAGACCGCCTATATCGATTATTCTATGTCGGTAATCGTGGGTCGCGCCTTACCGGATGTGCGCGATGGATTAAAGCCGGTGCATCGCCGGGTGCTATATGCTATGAATGAACTTGGACTCAATCACAATAAAGCCTATAAAAAATCGGCTCGTATCGTGGGAGAGGTACTCGGTAAATATCACCCGCATGGAGATTCTTCTGTCTACGATGCCATGGTTAGAATGGCCCAGGAGTGGAGCATGCGATATACCCTTGTTGACGGGCAGGGAAACTTTGGTAACCAAGATGGAGACGGCCCGGCCGCCATGCGATATACCGAGGCGAGACTAGAGAAGTTGTCGGAGCATATGCTCGATGACATCGAAAAAGAAACGGTCGATTTTCAACTCAATTTCGACGATTCCGAAACAGAACCAACGGTGCTACCTACCCGTATTCCGCAGCTGCTGATCAATGGATCGAGCGGTATTGCCGTAGGGATGGCGACCAACATGATGCCGCATAACCTGAGCGAAGTGATCGATGGGTGTGTGGCGTATATTGACAATCGTGAGATAACCATCGACGAACTGATGCAGCATATCAAGGCACCCGATTTCCCGACCGGTGGTGTTATCTACGGAATGGAGGGTGTAAAGGCTGCGATGCATTTTGGCAGGGGCAGGGTAGTGGTGCGCGGAAAAGTCATCGTCGATACCAAGGCCGGTGGCAAAGAACAACTGGTCATCACCGAAGTTCCTTACCAAGTTAACAGGGATGCGCTTACCAACCGCATTGGCGAATTGGTCAACGAAAAAGTGATCGAAGGAATTACCCACGTTAACAACGAATCAAATCAAAAAGAAGGCACCCGTATTGTAATAGACATCAGAAAAGATGCCATTGCCAATGTAATCATTAACCAGCTTTACAAGCATACCGATCTGCAGACCTCTTATGGCATTAACAATGTGGCGATCGTAAAAGGAAGACCCCGCACCTTGCATGTAAAGCAATTGGTTCAAGAGTTCGTAGAGTTTCGTCACGACGTGGTGGTGCGCAGAACCCGCTATGAATTAAAGGAAGCCGAAAAAAGAGCGCATATTTTAAAAGGCTATTTGATCGCACTCGATCATCTCGACGAAGTAATTGCACTTATTCGTCAATCGGCCACACCGGAGCTTGCCAAGGAAAGCCTGATCGGAGCAGGCTGGGGGCTCGACGAAGTGCAGGCCAAGGCTATTCTCGAGCTACGCTTGCAGCGTCTTACCGGCATGGAGCGAGACAAGATCCGTGAGGAATACGATGAGTTGATGAAGCTGATTGCCTGGTTGCAAGAATTGTTGAGCAACGAGGGCAAACGTTTTGAGATCATAAAAACAGAACTCCTCGAGATCAAAGAAAAATACGGAGATGCCCGCAAGACCGAGATCACTTACCTCGACGACGAGGTCAAGATAAAAGATCTGATCAAAGAAGAAGATGTGGTCATTACCATTTCTCATTTAGGCTATATTAAACGAACACCGGCCGACGAATATCGATCGCAGCGCAGAGGGGGTCGGGGCGTGATCGGAGGAAAGACCAGAGAAGAGGATTACATCGAACATTTATTTGTGGCCTCTACGCATCATACCATGCTTTTCTTTTCCGAAAAAGGCAGGGTCTATTGGCTCAACGTCTATGAAATTCCCGAGGGAGAAAAAACCTCTAAAGGAAGAGCCATTCAAAATCTAATGCAACTGCCACCAGACGATAAGGTGCGCGCCATTTTAGATGTAAAGGATTTGAAAGATGAGGCTTTTGTTAATACGCACAACATCGTGCTCTGTACCAAAAAGGGCATCATTAAAAAAACCGCGCTCGAAGATTTTAGTAGACCACGTCAAACCGGAGTGAATGCCATTACTATCGTTGAGGGCGATGAACTATTGCAAGCCCGACTAACCGATGGCACCAGCGAGATTATGATGGCTGTAAAAAGCGGGCGCGCCATTCGCTTTTCAGAAGAAAAGGTTCGTGCCACTGGTCGCGGTGCCATCGGTGTGGCCGGCATAGAGGTAGAAGAGCAAGATGATGAGGTGGTGGGTATGATCTGTGTTAATCCCAATGCAGAGATGCAGCGCACGGTGCTGGTCGTAAGTGAAAAGGGATTCGGCAAACGCACGGCAGTAGATGAATACCGCTTTACCAACCGCGGTGGCAAAGGAGTCAAGACCATCAATGTGACCGATAAGACCGGTTCACTGGTCGGCATGCTCGACGTATCACCCAATGAGGATATTATGATCACCTGCAAAAGCGGGGTAACCATTCGCATGCCTGTAAGCGGTATTAGCGAGCAGGGGCGTGCTACGCAGGGCGTAAAACTGATTCGCATTGACGAGGGCGATGATATTGCCGCCATCACCAATTTAGATGATCAACAAGCAGAGGAAGAAACCGAGGAATCGAACTTGCCTTCAACAGGCGATGCCTTACCTGATGGTAATGAATCTCCTAAAACTGAATAACACTAGACACTGGTATAATTGTATTTTAGACCTATCAACCCACAAACATGAAATCGTATTTTTTAACACTTGCAGTATTACTTATGGCCGCTACCTCGTTGGTGGCACAGAATTATGACCCTGTAAAGACACTGGTCATGCTTAATCAATTCGATAAGGCCAAGACCGACATCGACAAAGCCTTTAACAATGCTAAATATACCGCCAAACCCGAGGCCTTTATTTTAAAGTCGATCATCTATTCGTCGCTGGCCAACACAGACAGCAAAAAAGGAACCCCCGAAGCGGAACAACTGATCGCTGATGCCGATGCCGCCTTTGCCAAGTTCAGAGAGATGGATCCTGCCATGGCCTTGCTAAGCGAACCCATGTATCAAAATGGGGCGGTCAATCTTTATTCTACTTTTTATACGAGCGGATATAACGATTACAGCAAAAAAAATTGGGGAGATGCGCTTGTTAAGTTAAAAAAAGCGATCGGCTACTCCGATATTCTAACCAAATTTAAATTACTCAGCTCTTCACTAGACACTAACGTGCTAATTTTGGCCGGTATAACGGCCGAATCAGGTGGATTCAAAGACGATGCCTTGGTGTATTATCAAAAATTAGCTAATGCTAAAGTAGGTGGAGATGGATTTGAGGGTGTTTATCGTTACCTAATTACATACTCCTTTGGAAAAAAAGACATGGAAGCCTTTGAGCGCTATAAAGCGCTAGGCAAAGAGGTGTTTCCCAAAAGTGATTATTTCGATTACGACAAAGTGGATTTTGCCGTGGGCTTGGCAAACGGATTCGAAGAGAAGCTAAAAGCCATCGATGAATTGCTGGCCACTGATCCCGATAATTTTAAGGCTAACCAAGTGCTCGGAGAGATCCTATACGACACACTCGATCCTCGCGATACAGAGGCTGTGTTGCCTGCCTATAATGCTGAGCTAGAAAAGAAGATGATAGGCGCCTTTAACCGGGCTGCTAAGGCAAGACCCGGCTATGAGATTCCTTATCTCTATATCGGAGATCATTTTATTAATAAAGCGTCCGTAGTAAGCGAAAAAAGAGACCAGCATGCCAAAGACATGAAGGCGCGTACCAAACCCGGTACCATGGCCTCAAAAGAGGATATTGCCAAAAGAGACGCACTCGATAAAGAATACGGCGAAACCCTAGAAGGTGCCAAAGAGCCTTACGAAGCGGCCGCCGGCATTTTTGCAGCCAGGGGAGAACTCGATACCCGCGATAAACAACAGTATAAGAAAGCCACCAGTTATCTGGCCGATATATTCGCCTTTAAAAAGGCGATGGCGGCCAAGGCCAAAAACACGGCCGATCAGGCCAAGTGGGCGGCAGAAGAGAAGAAGTGGAATGATCGATACGAATCCATAAAGAACTAATCTGATCGAATCGGGGAAGGCCATCTTAAACAGACGGCTTTTTCTTTGCATCACATACTTAACATAATATAAATTATAGGAATAAAAGATGCTTAATAAAGCACCCGCACTTTGATCGAGCCGGGTATATCCCGTAAGATCGATAGCGCCCTGGTCGAAAGCTTATGATCAATATCAAGTATAACATATCCTATCATCTCATTGGTTTTCAAATATTGACCAAGGATATTTATATTATTACTTGAAAGGGCAGCATTGATCGCTGACAGTACGCCCGGAACATTCTTATGAATATGCAAAATGCGATGCGCCCCGGTTTGGCGCGGCAGCGAAATGGGCGGAATGGTATGAGAGCCGTCGCTAAAGCCTGTTTCGAGGTACTGAAAGAGCTTTACGCTTACGTCCTCGCCAATATTTTGCTGGGCCTCTTCGGTACTGCCGCCAATATGCGGGGTCAGCAACACATTGGGTTGTTGTTGAAGCGGACAAGAAAAGGGATCGCCGTTCTTTTCGGGCTCCCAGGGGTATACATCTATAGCAGCCCCGGCAACATGACCTTTTTCCAGGGCATAACGAACCGCATCTAGATCGACCACATGGCCTCTTGCATAATTAATAAGCAAGGCTCCTTTTTTACATTGTCGAAGGGTTTGCTTATTAATAAGATGATGTGTAAGCGGAGTCTCCGGTACATGTAATGTTATTATATCTGCTGCAGCCAGCAATTCTTTTAGCGTGCGGCAAGCCGTTGCATTACCCAATGGCAATTTATTCTCTATGTCATAAAATACGACCCGCATGCCCAGGGCCTCGGCCATTACACTTACCTGGCTTCCGATATTGCCATATCCTACTATACCCATGGTCTTGCCGCGCATCTCTCGGCTTCCCTTGGCATCTTTTTGCCAACTACCCTGGTGCGCCGCCAAGTTCTTATCGGGAATGCCGCGTAGCAACATTATAGAAGAACCAATGACCAACTCGGCTACCGATCGTGTATTCGAATAAGGAGCATTGAATACGGCCACTCCTTTTTGGGTGGCCGCCTTAAGATCGATCTGGTTGACCCCAATGCAAAAACACCCAATGGCCTGGAGCTTTTTGGCGGCCGCCAGTACCGGCTGGGTAATTGAGGTCTTAGAGCGGATGCCTAGAATATGTACATCCTTTACGGCATCGATAAGTTGTTGTTCACTAAGGGCACGGTTGATCTTCTCTATTTGTGTATAGCCGTGCGATCGAAATTTTTTGACCGCTGCATCACTAATATTTTCCAAAAAAAGGATCTTGATCTTTTCTTTGGGATAACTGGTGGTCGTTTGCATTACCGTGTCGATAAATTGTAAAGTAGCTTCGCAAATATAGCTGTAAATAAACAGGAACCCTATCTTTGGGCACCCTTGAAAAACTACACGGTATACCATCTTTTTCTCTTCCTGACACTAATGAATGGTTGTTTGTCTTGTGAGTTATTGCAACGCTCAAAAGAAACGGTAAGCAACTACAAGGCCCCTACTCCACAGTCACTCTCGGAAAACGAAAAAGCCCACTATCAAACCCTGTTAACGGCCTACTTTGATAGCACCCTGCTGGGTCCCTACCGAAATTTTAACGGAGGAATTTTGGTGGCCAAAGGGGGTACGATCATCTACGAGCAATACAGGGGCTACGAGGATCTTCCGGAGCGCACCCGCCCCCTTACGGCCGGCAGCCCGTTGCACATTGCCTCTACCAGCAAACCCTTTACGGCCATTGCCACGCTGCAGTTAATCCAACAAGGCCATCTTTCACTAACAGATACGATCTCAAAATTTTTTCCGACCCTTCCCTACCCTGGCATTACGGTTCGCGATCT
Organism: Sphingomonadales bacterium; assembly: GCA_016872155.1. GTDB lineage: Bacteria > Bacteroidota > Bacteroidia > Chitinophagales > Chitinophagaceae > JJ008. The sequence continues at coordinate 25,789 of VHBB01000003.1, read as the reverse complement.
GCTTTCGCATCGCAGTGGTCTTCCTAACTATCTCTACTTTATGGAGGCCTCTTCTTGGAATAAAGAGCGCATGGCCACCAACCAAGATGTATTGAATGTAATGATCGCAGAAAAGCCCATTCGTCATGCGGCTCCCAACCGACGGTTCGAGTACTGCAATACCAATTATATTTTGCTGGCACTGCTGATAGAAAAGATCAGTTCCAAAACGTATCCCGACTATCTGCACCAGCATTTATTTAAACGGCTGGGCATGAAAAACACGTTCGTCTACCAGCCACAACATGCCAAACGCGCGGTGGCTTCTTACCAACCCAATGGTAAACCTTGGCCGCTTGATTATCTCGATCTAACCTATGGCGATAAAAATATCTATAGCACACCCCAAGACCTCTTGGTTTGGGATCAGGCGCTCTATACCGATCAGCTAATCGATACAACTCTTTTGCAACAAGCGTTTCAGGGGTACAGCTTTGAAAGACCCGGCACCCATCACTACGGACTGGGATTTCGATTGGAGTTCTTGCCCAATGGAAAAAAAGTTATTTATCACTTTGGAAGATGGCATGGCAACAATGCCGTCTTTACCCGATTGGTCGAAGAAAAAGTAGTGATTATCATTTTGGGCAATCGCTTTAACCGAGGTATCTATTCGGCCGCCCATCACAGCTACGATCTATTTGGCAATTACTACAACCAAGATGAGCGAGAAGAAGATCTGTAGCCTTTCTTAAAGCGATAAGCCGTTCTACTCATTGTTGCTTTCAAATTAAATACAGAACTTTCGATTTATGAAGATCTTTAGTGCCGATCAGATCAGGGCTTGGGATGAATATACCCTTCGAGAAGAGCCGATCAGCTCCGAACAGCTCATGGAGCGTGCGGCTCACCGTTGTTTTGCGTGGATCGTGGCGCAGTACCCCGAGCAAAACGAATTTGTCGTATGCTGTGGCAAGGGCAATAACGGAGGGGACGGTCTTGCCATTGCTCGTCTGTTAGCCCATCAGGGTAAATCGATTCAGGTATACGTACTTGAATTTGGTTCGTTGGGCACCCCCGATTTTCAATTAAATCTGTCTCGCCTTCATCGATATCCGCAAGTAACCATTCGCTTTGTACAACAGCCCGATCAATTACCAAGTCTGCCCGAAAGCAGTATGGTAATCGATGCCTTGTACGGATCGGGGCTTAATCGCGGACTCGAATCTCTTAGCGCCGCTATGGTAGAAACGATCAATCAATCGAGATGCACTTGTATTTCAATTGATCTGCCGAGCGGACTACTGGCCGATGGCTCATCTGTTTTGTATCCGGTGGTGAGGGCCACTCATACCCTTTGTTTACAATCGTATAAGCTAGCCATGTTGCTAGACGAAAACGAACCTTATTTGGGGCAAGTGCATTTGCTTTCTATTGGCCTGCACCCGGGTTTCTATACCCATACCGATACCCCCTACTATTTACAGTTACTAGAAGACATCAAGACCCTGCGTCCTCAACGCGCTCGCCATGCGCACAAAGGAAATTTTGGTCATGCACTTTTATTATGCGGTCAACTCGGCAAAATGGGTGCAGCGGTGCTGGCCGCCAAAGGCGCCTTACGATCGGGCTTGGGCTTACTCAGCTGCCAGGTTCCCAGTGCGGGAACTATCATTCTACAGACCGCCGTTCCAGAGGCGATGTGTATAGTAGACGATCAACAAGATCACATTAGTCGTTTTCCCGATGACCTCTCTGTCTATAGTGCCATTGGCATTGGCCCTGGCATGGGTACGCACCCCAACGTGTTGGCCCTTCTGGAAAAGCTACTGTCCTCTTCTACGCAACCCCTGGTGCTAGACGCCGATGCCTTAAACTGTCTGGCGATGCGGCCCTCTTTAATTGACCGGATACCGAACAGCAGTGTGCTGACCCCGCATCCCAAAGAATTTGCACGACTCTTCGGCAACAGTGCTAACGATGTTGAACGCCTGCATAAGGCTATCGATAAAGCGACCCGGCATCAAGTTTATTTGGTCATAAAAGGACATCACACCCAGATCGTTTGTCCGGACGGTACCGTTTTCTTTAATGGCAGTGGCAATCCCGGCATGGCCACCGGGGGTATGGGCGATGTGCTAACCGGCATCCTTACCGGACTTTTGGCGCAACGATTACCTACACAGCAGGCCGTACGTTTGGGAGTTTATTTACACGGGTTGGCAGGCAATTTGGCCGCCCGTTCGGTATCGGAGCCGGCCCTACTGCCAAGCGACCTTATAGACCACCTGGGAGGTGCCTGGTTAGCCCTTGATTAATAGGCGCTGACCCCCTATCTTTACCGCCCGAACAACCCCCCTATTTTAGGGGCTATTTCTGTCAAAAACTGAACTGCAGAAAATACAATTATGGACAAGCTAATTTATCTGGTTCCCCTGTCCGGTGTTATCGGACTCCTTTACACCCTGGTTAAGTTTAATTGGGTTGCCAAGCAAGACGCCGGCACCGATCGTATGAAAGAGATCAGCACCTACATTGCCGAAGGGGCCATGGCCTTTTTAAAGGCCGAGTGGAAGATCCTGGGCTATTTTGTAGTGGTCGTGGGTATGTTGCTCGCGCTGATGTCTAGCTCTAACCCTCACTCCCATTGGATGATCGCCGTTTCTTTCGTAGTAGGCGCGGTCTTTAGCGCCACGGCGGGTTATATTGGAATGAAGATCGCAACCCTGGCCAACGTAAGAACTGCACAAGCGGCCCGCACCAGCCTTAGTAAAGCCCTCAATGTTTCGTTTACCGGAGGAGCCGTTATGGGGCTGGGTGTATCGGGATTGGCCGTGCTCGGTTTAGGCGGACTCTATATTATCTTAAAACAAGTTTTTGCGCCCGGTGCTCCGGTTAATTCCGATGAGATGATCAAGACCATCGAAGTACTTACCGGGTTTTCGCTGGGTGCCGAATCGATTGCTCTTTTTGCTCGTGTAGGTGGCGGTATCTATACTAAAGCCGCCGATGTGGGCGCCGACCTGGTCGGTAAAGTTGAGGCCGGTATTCCCGAAGACGATCCTCGCAACCCTGCCACCATTGCCGATAATGTGGGCGATAATGTGGGTGATGTGGCCGGTATGGGCGCCGATCTTTTTGGTTCGTATGTGGCCACCGTGCTTGCCACCATCGTACTGGGCCAGCAAACGACCGTTGTATTCGGACAAGATATCTTGGGCGGATACGCCCCCATTGTACTTCCTATGCTTATTGCAGGTGTGGGAATTCTTTTTTCTATTGTAGGTACTTGGTTTGTGAGCATTAGCGAGCAAGCCGGCATTAGTACCGATACGGTACAAAAAGCGCTCAACATGGGTAACTGGGGATCGATCGTGTTGACCGCCATTGCCTCTGCTGCCCTTGTCTATTTTATATTGCCCGAGGCGATGGAGCTTCGCGGTGTGATCTTTACTAAATGGGGGGTGCTCGGCGCCATTGGCGTAGGTCTGCTGGTTGGAGCGCTTATGAGCATTATTACCGAATACTATACTGCCATGGGTAAACGCCCTGTGCTCTCTATTATTCGTCAATCTTCTACAGGTCATGCTACCAATGTAATCGGTGGACTAGCCGTTGGAATGGAATCTACCTTCTTACCCATTTTGGTGTTGGCCGGTGGTATCTATGGCTCGTATCAATTTGCCGGTCTCTATGGGGTGGCTATTGCCGCAGCCGGTATGATGGCCACCACGGCAATGCAGTTGGCCATTGATGCCTTTGGTCCTATTGCCGATAACGCGGGCGGTATTGCAGAAATGAGCGAGCTGCCCAAAGAAGTACGCGAAAAAACCGATGTACTCGACGCCGTCGGTAACACGACTGCTGCCACCGGAAAAGGATTTGCCATTGCCTCTGCCGCCCTAACTGCCCTTGCTTTATTCGCGGCTTTCGTTGGCGTGGCCATGCCCAATAATCAACACATTGATATTTACAAGGCCGATGTACTGGCTGCCCTTTTTGTAGGAGGAATGATTCCGCTGCTGTTCTCTTCTCTCGCTATTCGTGCCGTAGGAGAAGCCGCCATGAGCATGGTAGAAGAAGTGCGTCGTCAGTTTCGTACCATCCCTGGTATTATGGAAGGAACCGGCAAACCCGAATACGATAAGTGTGTAGCCATTTCTACCCAGGCCTCCATTAAAAAGATGATGTTGCCCGGAGCCATTACGATCGTCTCTCCGCTACTGGTTGGATTTATACTCGGCCCCGAGGCATTGGGAGGATTTTTAGCCGGCGCCACGGTGAGTGGTGTGCTCATGGGTATGTTCCAAAACAATGCAGGCGGTGCTTGGGACAATGCCAAGAAGTCGTTCGAAAAAGGAGTCGAGATTAACGGAGAGACCTATTATAAAAAATCGGAACCCCATAAGGCCTCTGTAACCGGAGATACCGTGGGAGATCCCTTTAAAGACACCTCAGGCCCTTCGATGAATATTTTGATTAAATTGATGTCTATCGTATCTTTAGTTATCGCTCCCACACTGGCGCAGTTGGAAAGCGAAAAAATACCACCTCCTCCACCGCCTGTCTCACAGCCCGGTGGAATGTTAAATGACTACCCCGGCAATTATCTTCATTGGCAAGAAGCGGTCAATGCAGAGAAAGCCCCAAATTGCTAATCATAACCATTACAATTGTCCCGCTGTTTCTACAGCGGGGCTTTTTTTTGGGCTAAGAATACGAATTGATTCGTAGATTTAGCCCCATCCATACAAACACTGAAACCCTACCCCATGTATGCAAAAATTCATAAGCCCACCGAAGGAGAACTTGAAATTCTCAGCGTTCTTTGGGAGCGAGAAGAGGCTTCTGTAAAAGATGTGCATCAACAATTATCGGCCTACAAACAAACGGGCTACACGACCACCCTTAAGTTACTACAGCTTATGTTCGACAAAGGAATGGTCAGTAGAATCGAAAATGGCAGAAAACATATGTACAGATCGCGCATCGATCGTGGCGCCTTGCGCGAGCAACAGACTAACCGATTGATCGGACATTTGTTCGAGGGCTCTCCGGTGCAACTGGCACTACAAGCCTTACGCTCGTCTTATTACCGTGCTAGTGCAGAAGAGTTGAGTGAATTAAAAAAGATCGTAGCGGCCTTATAGAGAAAAGTGAACGCTTAGTAGCAGCGCGGACAGGCTTCGCTGTACTTATTGCCGAGCAAGAACCCAATAACAAGTTCGTGGGTGCCCGTATTAAAGTCGCGAAGAATATTGGTGCTAAACGATTTTTCGAAGGCGTAGCTGATCGTTACGGCATTACTTACATTAAGGCCCAGCATACCGGCAAACCCATCTTGATAGCGATAACTTCCGCCCAGCCAAAGTGCATCTCTGTACTGAACCTTAAGGTTCACTTCGGGCTGTATACCCATGGCGGCCGTGGCGCTTCCCTGAATGTATTTGGTCATGATCGAAGGCGTTACATTAAAATCTTCGCCTATCATAAATCGATACCCGGCCGTTAAAAAGAGATGTGGGATCAGTTTGCTCTTTTGTAAGATCGATGGGTTATCATCTACAAAACTGAGTGTTTGCGGTATTACATTTTGTGCGGCCAATCCCACAAAATAATTACGCGAGTACAGCCATAGCCCGGCTGCCATTTGGGGGCGCAACTTGCGAAGCTCTCCGGTGGTAACAGATCCAAACGCGGGATCAGAAGCATCACCAAACCCGGTAAAATCGTGATTGGTTCTATCGATACGAACAGTGGTAATACCGGCCGAGAGTCCGGCAGAAAGATTGGTGGTGGGGTTTAATCCAATATGATAGGCATAGCTGGCACTGGCCGACAAAAAATTAAAGCTACCGGTTCTGTCGTTGATGATGCTCACACCGGCCCCATGATGCGGTTCGGCCGCGGTGTAGTTCTCCCAATAGGCTCTGCCACGGGGGTTGTTTCCGGGTACACCAAACGAGGTAGACGAGGTTCTGTAATCGTTTTTACCGATCGGTGCATGCAGTGTTAGATATGTGGTACGGGGTGCGCCGGTAAGTCCGGTCCACTGGTCTCTTCCGGATATCTTAAGATCTCCGTAGTTATCGATACCGGCAATGGCCGGATTGATGATAAAAGGATTGATCACATACTGCGTATAATGAGGACGCTGTTGTGCTTGTAATTGCAGCCCGCCAACTAACAACGCAAGGCTCATTAAACCAACTAAGAAACAGCTATGTAAAAAACGTCTGTTCATGTGTTATCTAATTATGTCTACATAGCCCGCTTTCTTTTTGCGGCCGTTCTTAGGATCGATCACGAAGTAATAGGTACCCACCGGTACATCCTTACCTTTTACCTTTCCATCCCAGGGTGTGGCATAGCCGACCGAACGGAACACCAGGTTTCCATAGCGGTTTACAACCTCGACCGTACAGCCCGGATAACTATCCAGATAAGGGATAATCCATGTGTCATGCACCCCATCACCATTGGGAGAGAAAATATTAGGCACCGGCGGATCTTTCAATACCCTAATAAAAACACTGCTGGTATCACTGCATCCTTTGTTACTAGTAACAGTCAGTAAATAGGTAATATCATCTGGGGGGCGCGCTGTGGGGTCTATTCGAGTGGGATCATCCAAATAGGTGGGAGGTGTCCATGCAAAGCTGACCGGCATGGGGTAATTATTAGGAGGGGTTAGTTGTACTTGACCGCCTTCGAGCATTAATTTATCGGGACCAGCATCGGCATCGGGATATCCATTTACATAGATGGTCTTTGTAGCGATCGTGCTCTTACAACCAAAACTATTTATTATAAAATGGCTTACCGTATAGGTGCCCGTATCGGCATAGGTATACGAAAAACTACCCAGTGTTCGCGTTGCACCATCGGCCATATCCCAACTATAAGATTGTATAGTACCATCCGCCGGATCGCTAGTGCTGGTAAACAAAAAAGGCGCTCCGATACAAACATCTATAGCATCAGTCGTAAAAGAAGCGATCGGTTGCGGATGTATGGTATTGAGCACAATGGTCGTATCGTGTATACAACCATCCAATGTCGTTGCTGTTAACTTAACATTGTAGGGCCCAAGGTTTACATATACATGCGAAGGATCGGTGGCCGTAGAAGTGTTGACCGTTCCGCTGGGCGGATCGTCAAAATTCCATAGATAGGTCAGCGTACTCGGAGCAGCGTTGGGAACGGTTGATAGGTTGGTAAATTCAACATTGGCATTTGGCAGACAACTAACGGCGGGGAAACTAAAATTAGGACGAGCCAAGGGTTTTACCACCACCGGAATAATTTTATCGGCACTTACGCAATTGTTGCTGGTTACCACATTCAGCTTTACATTAAACGTACCAAAAGTGACATAGGTACGCGTAAGTGCTGCTGCTGAGGTAGCGGTGAACACTCCTGCCCCATCTGCAAAGTCCCAATTCCAGGTGGTAAGCGTACCTTCTGATGATGATGAATTAGAAGTAAAAGTAATAGGTTGTCTCTCGCAAAAAGGTTCAGCCGTAACCGTAAAGTCAGCAATGGCTCGCTCCCATACCTTGATCGTTTGCGTAAGGCTATCTTTGCATCCGCCGGTAGTAGAAGTAAAGAGATAAGAAATGCTAAACGTGCCCGCCCCTACTTGTGTAGGACTAAATACCCCGGCGGCGGTAACACCGCTTCCTGAAAATACACCCGACCCCGGCACATTACCGATCTCGGATGCTTGTGTAATTTGGTAGGCAGGCGCATCGAAGCAAATATTGGGTATAGAATTGAATTGTACTTTGGGGGCCGCATTGACCGTAATCGTTTGCGTAACCTCTCGCATACAAACGCCGCCCGAATAAGCCCTGAATTTTATTTGATACGTCTTTGTAAGTGGCGATTGAAAATTCGGATAACGATAACTATACACCTTACCAAAAAACGGATTATCGTCTACAAAAACAGTAGCGGGAGCACCAATATTATCCCACCAGATCTCTACTTTAGTAATAACGCCCGGAAGTACCGTTGAGTTATTGGTAATGCGAACTGAATCATTAGCACAAAGCGTGGTAGGGTTATTAACTGAAAAACTGGCTACCGGAAAACTTCCGTTTACTGTAAGTTGTTGAATAATGGTATCCCTGCATCCATCACTACTAGTAGAAATTAAAGTAACGGTATAGGTGCCAACAGCCGTGTAGCTATGTTGTGGATTTTGCAAGGTAGCGGTGTTCGGGTTGCCCGGCGGAGAAGCATTTTGATTACCAAAATTCCACTGCCAGGCAGTAATGGTAGAGGGACTAGCTACAGAGCTGGTGTCGGTAAACTGCGCATAGGTGTCACTCAGGCAGACTTCAGGAATTATATACCCGGCTCTGGGCTTGGGGTGCACCACCAACGGAGTAACGGCATTAACACTCACACAGCCATTGCTCGTCGTAACCGTGAGCGTAATGGTATACGTTCCTGCTGATGCATAAAAATGTAAGGGACTCTGCAGCGTAGATGTATTCTGACCACCACTTAAGGGATCCCCAAAATTCCACAACCAACCCGTAACTGTACCTACGTTAGCGATGGACTGATCGGTAAAACTAATGACCCCAGCCTGGCAGACAGGAGAACTGGTCGTATAAGCTGCTTGCGGACGTGGCCAAACTGTTACCACAGCAGTACCGGATTGGGGCTGCGTACAGGCGGTAACACTGGCATCTCTTACGCTTTGCAGCGTATAGGTAAAGGTGCCTGCCGTTGTGGTAGGTACCGGAACGGTGGCTGTGTTGCCATTGCTAGTAACACTTAAGGTCCCAGCCCCATTAATGGTGTAAAAGAAAGTATAGGGCGCTGTTCCATTGGCACCGGTAAAACTAATCTGTGGTTCTGTGGCGCTCAAACAAACACTGGTGGTTCCACTAATAGTGGCAGTAGGCAGGTCGTTTACAATAACCGTGGCGCTGCCCGTAGGAGATCCGCTGCAAACCGTATTGTTTACATCGACTACTCCTGTTAAGTTATAGGTATAAGTGCCCGGAGTAACCGTAGAGATTAACAGTGCAGTAGAAGAAGAGCTGGAAAGTGTACTCGCGACCAGCGAAGGACCGCCATTGATGTTATATGTAAATGTATAAGGAGGCGTTCCATCGCTTCCGGTAAACGTAACCGGCGGGAAGGCCGTCCCCTTACAAACTTCGGTCGTACCGGTAATGGTGGCCGATGGGTTGGTGTTGATGGTAACCGTCACCGTACCGGTTTGTACTTGGCTGCAAGCTCCAGCTCCTGACTCTGTTACACTAGAAATTGTGTAAGAAAAAATTCCCAGCTGGTTGGTGGGCGCACTTATGGTCACTGAATTGGTAGAAGATAATGTGGTGGCAGAAAGCGGACCTGTCCCATTGATCGTATATTGGAAGATATAAGGTGCAGTACCTCCCGATCCTGTAAAGGTAACTTGCGGTGAAAGGGGCGAGTTAATACATGTTAATCCTCCTCCGGTAATCGTAGCGGTTGGCGGAGCAACTACATTGATCGGCAAGACAAAGGGTTCTGATATGCATCCGATATTATTGGAAATTGAATAAGATACACTGTACGTACCTGCTGTGGAATAAGTATAAGTTGGATTGAACTGGGTAGAAGTATTATTATCACCAAATGACCAAGAATAGGCCGTGATGGGAGAATTGCCGGCCGCTGAATTATCTGTGAATGTGATTGGAGAATTTAGACAAGATCCAGAATAGGTAAATGAAGCTTGAGGTTTTGGATCGATGGTTAAATCGTATTTGATCTCTTGCTCGCCTCCGCAACCATCGGGTCCATTGTTGACCGCAAAGACTGTTATGGGATATACTCCTGTCGTGCTAATGTTATATAAGCTTGGCAATTCGTAGTAGTAAAGTGTTCTACCCTGTACAACAGAGGTAGAAGTGTAAGTCGGGTTTGGAAGGGTAGTATTGGCAATGCCAATAGCATTCAATGCAGAACCAAACACCCATCTTATTTGAGGAGGTTCGTAAGGAAAAGTAATACCAAACTTAATGGGGGTATTGACACAAGAACGTGGTGTAGGCGTTAGCACTCCGTTACTGGTAACACTCAAGTATTGATAAAGGTCCTTTACATTGGCACCGGCAGAATATCCATACGACTCAGTGGCTCCGTAACCGTAGGCCAGCGCCACGAAACCGGAATCAGAACTGATTCGGTGATTGCCAACAGTCACATTATTTAAGTAGAGATAAGAGTAGGTATTATCTTGCGAATGGGGAATCCAAGAGGCTGCCGTAACCGGATTTCCATCAAAACGAAAAGAACTTATTGCCGTTCCGGTATTGGGCATTATAACTTGTATGTAATGTTGATGGGTGATCGTATTGTTGGTTAGTGGGCTATTTTGCAGCGTAACATCCTTTATGTTTTGTTCCAAGGGACTTAAGATGATCATCTCGGGATCGTAAGGATTCGGATTACCTCCCGCCCCGGCAGGGCAGCTCTGACTTGGAAAATACTGTGCAACTGCGACGGGTTCGTTCGACTCAATGAGATTTAGTGTGTTATTGTAGAATTGATAATAATCATTGGTAAACGAGGTGGGAGCCACCGCTACCCCATTTACTGATAGTGCAGTAGAGCTACTTTTTCTGTAGACTCTATAGTAATTGAAGGGACGACCCGATGATGGAGCTGTAAGAAATCTTTTTCCCCATGTAGATACAGGATAAAGCTGTTGGTACAAATTGTCTGCCGAGGGATTGTTACATCCACCAGCGGCAATTCCTAGTTTACCGGAACCGGAAAAAACTGCGATTCTTTTGCAAGAAGACGTACCCGATGCCACCGATACAATTTTTGAACCGGAGAGATCTACCCCATTACTACCCGTGGTTGTTCCTAATACTTGATAAACATCTCCTTTGTTCAACGTGATTCGGTTGGTGGAGCCCGCTGCCCAGTTTCCACGGGTTGCTGCCGTAACCGTAATATCAACATTGGTATTATCTTCTACTCCAACTATAGTAATATAGGAGCAGGCGTTCGCTTCGTTAGAAACCTGTGTAAAACTTGAAGCAACATATTCACGCCCCAGCACATTGGTAGGCAGACACAAGGTGGCCGCACTAGCAGAACTTCTTGTTATAAAAGAATACAGCGCTATGGGTTCTGCCGCGGTTACCCGAATGGCGCGGCCGGCTGGCGCTAGGCCATTTACATTAATAAAAAAAGTGTTAGGAATAATAACCGGTATTACCTGGTTGGCATTGATGTTGCCCGTGCTAATCGGAGGCCCTGCAGCACCAAATGCCTCAACGGTGTAGGTAGTTGCGACGGGAGATGTTAAATAGAGCGTCATGGCAGGAGCGCCACCCGCGTTGACCATCCCGACATGGTAACTATAAGCCACCCAAAACTCCCTACCCCTGTTAGAAAAATCTTGTGCATGTATCCCAAGAGTAAAGCAGCAGAGAAGCATTAAAAAAAAGGATTTTCTACTGCAGAAAGAGCGCATTGGGAAGTTTTTGATAAAAGGGCTTGCGAATGTAAGTAAACATTCTTAAAAATTGTTGACAAATAACGTCTTACATCTTGGTTTTGTTGTCCGTTTAGAGATAAGAAAAGACTAAACGTTTAAAAACAAGCTCGAAAAAAATTAAAAAAAGGTTCTCAATAAAATCTGGAGGTCAAAAACGTGGCCTACCGCCCCCATCCCGCAGGGTCTTTTTGCCACTCATTAAGCAGCGAAAATTCAGCTTCCGAAAGAGTGCCCTTAGACCGGGCTAGCGCTAAAAGAGTAGGATAATCTGTTAAAGAATAATAGTTTATAGATTTTTTCTCAATTTCTTGTTTAGCTACTGGAAACCCATAATTGAAGATAGACACCATTCCAATTACATCCAACCCCTTGTCCAAAAGGGCATCTACGGCCTGTAAACTGCTCTTGCCTGTCGACACAAGGTCTTCGACCACCACCACCCTTTGCCCGGGCTGGTACTCCCCCTCGATCTGGTTGCCCAGGCCGTGTTCTTTGGGTTTAGGGCGAACATACATAAAGGGCAGCTTTAGCTGATCGGCCGCCATAGCCCCCCAGGGAATACCCGCCGTGGCAACACCGGCCAATCCCTGCGCTGTTTCGAAGCGTTCGAAAACAACATTGCAGAGCTCCGATTTAATAAAATCGCGCACGTACGGATGGGAGAGCACTTTTCGGTTGTCACAATAGATGGGGCTTTTCCAACCGCTGGCCCAGGTAAAAAACCCTTGAGGTTTAAGCGCCACGGCTTTAACTTGTAATAGTTTTTCGGCAATGATCGATGCATCCGTCATGTTTCAAAAATAGTAAACCTTATTCTCAAATCACTAATTATCTACCCTTATGATTTACAAGATATATTTTGGAGGTCACCCCGTTTTTTTATCATCTAATCTCGATGAGATCAGCGAAGACTATGCTGATCTTCCCGATGCCATTTTTTTAAAGGATCTTTCTGCGAGTTCTGTTGCGGCCTGCTGGAAATTATTGGAAAAACCCGGCGATTACCCCTGTTTTTATCTCTACCACGACATAGAAAAACTGATGAAGGCCTTACTCTCCCCTACTGTTACAATAGAGGCTGCGGGTGGCGTAGTCGTTAACGATGCCGACGAACTCTTGCTGATCTTTCGCCGCGGAATGTGGGATCTTCCAAAAGGAAAACTCGATGCGGGCGAATCGATCGTCGATTGTGCACTACGAGAAGTGAGGGAAGAAACCGGTCTTCAAAACCTGACCTTGCAAGAAAAAATAGGTTCTTCGGCTTATTGTTACATAGAAAGCGGCCAGCCGATCTTTAAGCTTGTACAGTGGTTTAAAATGAAAACATCCGACAGCCATTCATTGACCCCGCAACGCGAAGAGGATATTACCGATCTCAAGTGGGTGCCGATCCATGAGCTGGATCCTTATTTGCAAAACACCTATCACACCATTAAGGATGTGTTAGTGCTGGCGCAGCGAAGCCCAGACGATCTCGGGTAAAAAAGGAGAGGCATCCCCATTATTTCTGAGGATATCGCGTACAATGGTAGAAGCAACCGAAGTGTATTTGGGTTCTCCGGTCAAAAAGATGGTCTCGATGGTCTTATCGAGCGTACGGTTGGCGTCGGCAATGGTCTTTTCGTATTCAAAATCGCTTACGTAACGAATGCCACGAAGTATAAAATGAGCCCCGATCTTTTTGCAGTAGTCAACCGTTAGACCGTCGTAGACCGCGCCCTCTACCCGACTGTCGTTGGCATAGATCTCGCTGACCCATTGCAGGCGTTGTTCTGGAGAGAACATGGGTGCTTTAGCTGCATTTAAGCCTATCCCTACAATAATCTTGTCAAAAAGCGGCAGGGCCCGGTTAATGATATCGACATGACCCAGGGTGAGCGGATCAAAGGTGCCGGGAAAAAGACAGATGCGTTGCATAGGGTCAGTTTATCAGGCTTGCGCCGTGCGGCCAGAGAGTAAATACAAGACCGCCATTCGTACGGCTACTCCATTTTCTACCTGCTGTAAGATAATGGATTGTTTGCTATCGGCCACATCGCTGTTTAATTCTACGCCGCGGTTAATGGGCCCGGGATGCATAATCACGATCTCTTTATTTAGGCTATCGAGCAGTTGGCGGCTGATGCCGTAGGCAATATTGTACTCTCGAAGCGAAGAGAACAGAACCTGGTTTTGTCTTTCGAGTTGTATGCGAAGCACATTGGCCACATCGCACCAGGCCAGGGTTTCTTTAATGTTATAGCTAACCGATACACCTAGTGCAGATGCAATATGTTTGGGAATTAACGTGGGCGGGCCGCAGACCACCACCTCGGCTCCCATTTTTTTAAGCAAGTAGATATTGCTTTGCGCCACGCGCGAGTGCATAATATCGCCGATCAACGCTACTTTTCTTCCTTGCAGCGAACCGGTTTTTTCTTGTATCGAAAACGCATCGAGTAATGCTTGGGTAGGATGCTCGTTGATGCCATCGCCGGCATTGACAATGGCGGCCGGAATATGCTGGGCTAAAAAGTGCGGGGCACCGCTGGCGCTATGGCGCATCACCACCATATCGACCTTCATCGATAAGATATTGTTGACCGTGTCGAGCAAGGTCTCGCCTTTGGCAGCCGAAGAAGAAGAAGCGGCAAAATTGATGGTATCGGCACTTAGTCTTTTTTCGGCCAGCTCAAAAGAGATGCGCGTGCGGGTAGAATTCTCGTAAAAAAGATTAACGATGGTTACCTCGCGCAGCGAAGGAACCTTTTTGACCGGACGCTGCAAAACTTCTTTGAACTGTTCGGCTGTCGATAAAATAAGAGAGATGTCTTGTGAGGAGAGATTTTTAATGCCCAGCAGGTGTTTGGTGGATAGTTGCATTAAAAAGCAAAGCTAATGCATTTTACGCACTTAGCAGCAGCAGCTCGGCCTGGCCCTTTTCGTTGACCCTAAGTTTCAGTTTATCATTGCGTTGGGTAGAAATAACCTGCCCAATATGATCGGCCTGTATGGGAAACTGCCGGTGCTCGGGGCGGTCGGCCAGTACACAAAGCTTAACCCGGTCGGGGCGTCCATAATCGAAAAGCGCATCAAGAGCGGCTTTGATGGTGCGGCCTGTAAAGAGCACATCATCTACCAAAATAACTGTTTTGCCTTCGATGGCAAACGGAAGATGCATGGTATCGGGGGCCAAGATCTTATGGCGCACATCGTCTCTGTAAAAAGTAATATCGAGTTGACCGTGCTCAACAATTGCACCCTTACTATTTTTTTGCAAGGCTTGGTAAAGTAGATTCGATACCACTACCCCGCCCTGTTGAATGCCCACCAAAACAGTTGTAGAAACATCGGGATAAGCGATGAGCAATTGATCGGCCAGCCGGTCAATGATGGTTAACAAGGCTTGGTTATTGATGAGGGTCTTCACAAATTAATTTTTTGTAGGTGGCAAATTAGTCATTACTCCTCTGCCAAAAACGGATATCGGTAATCGGTGGGTGGCGCCAAGGTTTCTTTGAGGGTACGAGCACTCAGCCAGCGATATAAATTGAGCATAGCACCCGCCTTGTCGTTTGTACCCGAAGCCCTGCCGCCTCCAAAAGGTTGCTGCCCTACCACCGCTCCGGTGGGCTTATCGTTAATGTAAAAATTGCCCGCTGCATGGCGCAGCCGCTCGGTGGCCCTTTCTATGGCTGCGCGGTCTTGTGCAATAATAGCACCGGTAAGCGCATAAGGCGAAGTCGTATCGACTAGTTCGAGCGCCTTTTCGAAACCACCCGCCGGGTATACATAGATCGTAAGCACGGGGCCAAAGATCTCTTCGCACATGGTCAGCGAGCGGGGATTCTTGGTTTCTATGAGCGTGGGTTGAACAAAGTAGCCTTCTTTATCGTCGCATTTACCGCCCGCCAAAATAGTACACTTAGGATCTTTTTTTGCCTGGTCTATATAGCGTTTAATCGAGTCAAAACTTTTTTGATCGATTACCGCATTGATAAAATTCGAGAAGTTCTCGACCGAGCCCATCTTAAAACTCTTGAGGCCGGCCACCAGTTTCTTTTTAACCTCTTCTGCAAGGTTAGAGGGAATGTAGGCGCGCGAAGCAGCTGAACATTTTTGACCCTGGTATTCGAAGGCGCCGCGCAGCAGGGCCGTTACCAATACATCGGGATCGGCCGAGCGATGGGCCAAGACAAAATCTTTTCCACCGGTTTCGCCCACAATACGAGGATAGCTGCGGTACTTGCCCATGTTCTTGCCAATGGTCTCCCACATGTTATTGAAGACACCGGTAGAACCGGTAAAGTGCACACCGGCAAAGTCGCGGTGATTAAAACAAACGCGACCAATGGTAGCGCCATCTACATAAATTAAATTGATAACGCCGTCGGGAAGTCCGGCTTCTTTAAATATGCGCATGGTCATTTGTGCGGAGTACACCTGCGTATTGGCGCATTTCCAGACGACAACGTTGCCACAAAGGGCGGGCGCCGCCGGAAGATTGCCTCCAATGGCCGTAAAATTAAAAGGAGATACGGCCAGCACAAAGCCTTCGAGCGAACGGTACTCCATGCGGTTGTGCACACCCGGCGAGCTTATCGGTTGTTGTTTATAGATCTCAGAGAGATAATGTACGTTAAAGCGTAAAAAGTCGATGAGCTCGCAGGCCGCATCGATTTCTGCCTGAAAGGCATTTTTACTTTGCCCCAGCATGGTAGTGCCCGTCATATAGGGACGATACTTGGTGGCCATTAGATCGGCGGCCTTTAAAAAAATAGCAGCGCGACTTTCCCAACTCATCGCCGCCCAGGCAGCGCGGGCCTCGAGCGCCGCATCAATGGCTTGCTGCACGTGCTTTTCTTCGCCCTGATGAAAATACCCCAACACATGCTTGCGCTGGTGCGGGGGATGCATGGAAACCTTTTTTCCTGTTCGAACCTCTTTTGATCCAATGTACATGGGCACATCAACCTGCTGGCTCTTTAGTTCGGCCAGTGTCTCTTTTAAGCGTTTGCGTTCGGCAGATCCGGGCGCGTAGCCCAGTACCGGCTCGTTGGCAGGAAGCAAATACGAAAAGGTTCCAATTGACATAGGGTATATTTTAGCTAGGATGCGTTAGTTCTTTAAAGGTAGCAATTTGAAAATTTACGAAGACTGCGTTTCTTTCTGGCTCATTAAATAGGCTTTAATAAATCCATCGAGTTCGCCATCCATTACAGGTTGAATATTGCCTACTTCGTAATCGGTGCGGTGGTCTTTGATCATCTTGTACGGATGAAACACATAGCTTCTAATCTGGCTGCCCCACTCGATCTTCTTTTTGGTACTGTTAACCGCATCGCGAATCTCGTTGCGTTTGCGCAGCTCCTCTTCGTAGAGCCGACTTTTAAGCATGGTCATGGCCTTTTCGCGGTTGCCCAGTTGCGAGCGCTCGGTTTGGCAAACCACCACAATACCGGTGGGCAAGTGCGTGAGCATTACCTTGGTCTCTACCTTGTTTACGTTTTGTCCGCCGGCTCCACCACTGCGCGCGGTCTCCATTTTTACATCGGCATCTTTAATTTCTATGTGGATGGTATCGTCGACCAGCGGATAGACAAAGACCGATACAAAAGAGGTATGACGACGTGCGTTACTATCGAAGGGTGAGATGCGCACCAATCTGTGCACCCCGCTTTCGGCCTTTAAAAATCCATAGGCAAAGGGCCCCTCGAATTGCAAGGTGCAAGTTTTAATACCGGCCCCATCGCCCCACACCCAGTCTAATTCGGTAACCTTATAGCCCTGCTTTTCGCCGTACATACGGTACATGCGGGCCAGCATTTCGGCCCAGTCTTGGCTTTCGGTACCGCCCGCACCGGAGTTGATCTGCAGTACAGCGGGCAGTTCATCTTCGGGCTCGTTAAGCGTAGCCTTAAACTCGGCGTCATCGAGTAGCTGAATGGCCTTTTGAAAGGCCGCTTGCGTTTCTTCTTCGGTAGCATCGCCCGCTTTCCAGAACTCGAACAGCACGGCAAAGTCTTCTACACCGGTGTTAGCCATGTCGTAGAGACCCACCCAGTATTCGTTGAGCTTGATGCTCTTCATGATCTCGGTGGCGCGCTTGTTGTCGTCCCAGAATCCGGAACTGAGCGAAAGTTGTTTGTCTTGGGCTATTTTTTGCAGTCGGTTCTCGACGTCAAAGAAACCTCCTTATCCCGGCAAGGCGGGACCGCATATCCTGTAATTTCTCGATTGTCATAGGTCAAAGGTAGGCAATTAGAGCGCAAATTGAATAACAGTAGCGCCATTGCCATAAAGGGGATGATAGCGGCTTTCGAAATTGCGCACCTCAGGTCTGTCTTTTAGCCAGCGATGTATTTCGCTTTTAAGTTTTCCTTTGCCAACGCCGTGAATAACGGTAAGAGAGCCGAGGTGATGCACCCAAGCCAAATAAAAATATTTCTCTAGCGTTTCCAGTTGCAGTAAAATAATCTCGGCATTCGAAAGATCGCGGTAATGCGTGCAAAGCTTTTCTATATGCAGATCGACTACATGGAGGGGAGCCTCCATTTTATCGCGCGCTTCTTCTGCCTTGTAGAACATAAAAAAAATTTAAAAAAATGCTACAGACCTGTAAGCCGGATTCTGTCGAGGGCGTCATTTATCTGTCCCCAGCGTTACCCCTGGGGCTCAAGCTGCCTACCCTGTAACCCGCCTGCTTGCGCAAGGCTTGAGTGTGCCACTCTTGTGGGCTACTATACGTGGCATTTCAGCATGCAAGGTTTACCCGCCCGGGATGTTACCATCCGGGGCCGTGGGCTCTTACCCCACGTTTTCATCCTCACCCTTAACAAGTTAATGGTAAGGGCAGTTATTTTCTGTGGCACTATCTGTCTTCGGTTTCCCGAATCCCGGCTCTTAACCGGTGCATGGCACTGTGCTGTCCGGACTTTCCTACCCCTCTGGAAGCGAGGGATCGACGGCCCGGTCTGTAGCGAGGCAAAGATAAGCCAAACCCGACTACTTAAGTTTGGGAGCAGCAGAAGTAGAATCGATGGTTAGACCGCGCTGCAGGTCTTTTTGCAGCGAATCGATGGCACCAATAACCTGCTTTACCTGGTTGTGGGGCAGGTTGCTTTGATCCATGGCCACTTTAATTACCTCGAGGTTTTGCCAGTGGTACTGGGCCTGTGCCTCGGTCATTTTAAATACGTAGATGCGCTGTGCCGTAAAACCCAATAGAAGTACCAGGGTTAGTAACAAAGACAGGTTGCGTAGCGTGTGCAAGGTGCGATGGGACATACTTTTCATGTAGTAGAAATTTAAAATATAAAGTTATTGATTGCTCTTAGAACTTGAACCGGGGTTGTCTTTTTTAACCGGTAGCTCTGCTTGCAGTTGCCGTAGCTGAGCTGACAACGTAGCCATACTCGCCTTTAGCTCTTGTATAATTTTCTGTTGTTCTTTGATAGCCTCTACCAATAAGCCGGTCGTTTCGGCGTAGTGGATGCCGTAGTATCCATTGTTATTTTGAAACCCCAACTCCTTGACCGACTTTCCGGCCCCCTCCAATTCTTTTTCTAATTGTGCCAGCCGGCCACTATTCGATTCTGTTACGGCCCTCAATTTCGAGATCTCTGCATCGAGCATCGAATAGCTTTGACCCAAGTTTTCGAATTCATGTATACCTTGGGTAATGGAATCGGTGCCGACATTGATCTTGCTAAGACTCTCTGATACCGATTGGGCATTTACTGCAATGGCGCTCATACTGTCCCTGATCTGGTCGCTGAGCTTATAAAAATCGTAGTTGAGTTTATCGAGACGAACAATATGAGTTTGCAGGGTTCCTATGTAGCCGGTTGTCACCTGCTCAATTCGGTCGTGAACGGCAATGGTGTCTTGCGGATTTTCGGCCTTGGTGTCTAGCAGGTCAGGAAAGATCCTCTCCCACTTATAATAAAATGGCTTTTTCTTATACTGAATAGACGAAGTGGCAAATACGAAGATCTCCATCATTAATCCGGAAATCAGTAATTCATCTTCGTATTCCCACTCTAAAAATTTCGCAATTACCCCAACCAGGATAATGACGGCACCGATACTGTAAAGGAAATTGAAACGATCGATCTTCTTAAGCCAGTAAATCATTGCAGTGGTTTTAAGTAGTTGAAAATTGATTCTGAATTACTTGAATCAGCGATTTTCAATACTTAACAAAGTTCCAACAGCAATTTTTCTTAGGCTGTAGAAACGCAATGAAACTGATGTCGTTTTTTATTGATTTTGCATTATGTGTAAATGCTTATCGTAATAGTACTGTGGTAGTACTCATTTATTCAGCAGGCTTTTACGATAGCCGTACCCAAAGTAGATCAGTAACCCCAATGCCATCCAGGCAAAGAACCAGCTCCAGCTAATCGAGGGAATTTCGATCATCAGATACATACAAGAAAGCACGCCCAGCACCGGAATAAGCGATAGTTTTCTGGTAAACGAAAAAAAGGCCAGCACAGCTGCACAAACAAAGTAGCCTATAAAGAGTAGCTCTTGGTATCCCTCATTAAAAATATTGGCAAAAGCACTTACTAAGCGATCGCTGGTCATATAAAAAAATCCAATCACTAAAAGCGGTGCCCATACTTGCCCATTTATGTACGGCAATCGAAATTGCCCGGGCGTCTTTTCGATACGAGGCAATAACAGCACACCACCCGATACTAATACAAAAGCAAAAAGGGTTCCAATGCTGGTCAGATCGGTTACCAATCCGCTTTGCAAGAAAAGGGCCCCTACACCAACGATCACACCCGTTAATAAAGTGGCAAAGCCGGGAGTTTGATACTTGGCATTGATCTTTCCAAAACGACGCGGAAGCAATCCGTCTCTGCTCATGCTCATCCATATGCGGGGTTGACCGATCTGAAAGACCAATAAAACCGACGTAGTGGCCACCACCGCGCTCACCGAAACAATGTTTTCGATCCACGGGGCCCTGTTCTCAAAGACAAAAGCCAGCGGATCGCTGACTCCTTTAAAGGCCTCGTAGTGTTCCATGCCGGTCAACACAAGCGCAATTAAAATATAGAGTACGGTGCAAATTAAAAGTGAGTAGATCATTCCCCGGGGCATATCGCGTTGTGGGTTTTTACATTCTTCTGCGGTAGTAGAGATGGCATCAAACCCAATGTAGGCATAAAAAACAGCGGAGACTCCTTTTAAAACACCGGTAATTCCATTGGGCATAAAAGGATTCCAGTTATTGGTATCTACATAAAAAGCGCCGGCACCGATTACAAACAAAATAACCAACACTTTAAAAATTACCATGGCATTGGCCGATCGTTTACTTTGATTGATGCCCACATAGGCCAGCCAGGTAATCAAGGCCACAATTACAAAAGCAGGTAGATTAAAAAATACTTTTAACGATCCAAGCTGTGGGGCTTGGCGGTAGGCCTCAATGGCAAATTGATACGATCGAAGTTGCCTTTCATCAAGGGGTACACCCGACCCCAAGGCCTGGGTAGCCTCACGGTAGGCATTGGCTGCCGTAACGGGGTCTACCAGCATCCAATCCGGCAGGTGAATGTTAAAAACATGCACCAGTAGATTATTAAAATAACCACTCCACGAAATAGCCACCACGATATTACCAATGGCATATTCTAAAATTAGCGCCCACCCGATAATCCAGGCCACCAGCTCACCGAACGTTACATACGAATACGTATAAGCACTCCCCGCTACCGGTACCCGGCTAGAGAACTCCGCATAACAAAGTGCAGAGAAGCCGCAGGTAATGGCCGTAATAACAAAAAGAAGCGAGATGCCGGGTCCGCCGTGATAGGCCGCTCCACCGATGGTAGAAAAAACACCCGCTCCAATAACGGCCGCAATACCTAAGAATGTAAGATCGCGAACCCCCAGTACTTTTTTTAGAGACCCTTGCTGCGCGCTACTTTTTTCGTACTCGGCTCGAATGGACTCAATTGATTTTTTTCTAAACAGCGAAGAAGACATATGCAAATTATTTTATAATGATTCTACTACACTTCTCTTTGAATTAGGTAGGCGGCCAGCTCTCGCAACGGCTCTTTGCGCGCAGAAAGAACGGCGATCTGCTCTAAATTGTCGAGGGCTTTATCTAGTAACTGCTGCTTGAGCGATAAGGCCCATTGATCTACGCCCGAGTTTTTATAGATCTTGAGCACGCGCTCGACCTTATCGGCAGCAGTCGACGCGAGCAAGGTCTGAAGCTCTTGCTTTTCTGTAGGGCTTACCGATGCGAGCGCATGAATGAGCAAAAAGGTTTTTTTATTGGCCAAAATATCGCCACCGGTTTGCTTTCCGAATTTTTGCGGGTCGCCAAAGGCATCCAAATAATCATCTTGCACCTGAAAGGCCAGCCCCAGCTGTAATCCGAACGAGTAGATCAGTTCTTGGTTGCGTTGACCCGCCCCACCGATCAGCGCCCCCATTTGCAACGCACAGGCCAGGAGCACAGAGGTTTTTAATTTAATCATGTGCAAGTATTCGTCTAGCTGTACCTCTTGACGGCTTTCAAAATCCATATCGAGCTGTTGGCCCTCGCAAACCTCGGTGGCCGTACGATTAAATAGCTGCAACAACGAAGGCAGATAGTTAGCATTAACCTTATTGAGCCAATGATAAGCTTGAATCATCATTACATCGCCAGCCAGCAAGGCCGTATTATCGCCATAGCGGGTGTGTACGGTTTGCATACCCCTGCGTAGGGGTGCCTTATCCATAATGTCGTCGTGAATAAGGGTAAAATTGTGAAAAAGCTCAATGGCCGTTGCTGCCGACCAGGCATCGGCTTTAATGGGTTCAAAAAGTTCGTTACCCAACAAGCAAAGCACGGGCCTGATTCGTTTACCTCCGATCTGCAAAAAATAATCTGTGGCCTGGTAAAGGTTGGCAGGTGTATCCGGAAACTGTTTTGCTGAAAATTGCTGGTTAAACTGCGCCGAGAGATCGCTAAACGAATGCATAGCCCAAAATAAGACTCATTTCTTGGTTTTGGGCAATTTGGGCACTGATTTTTTAGCGGCCAACTCGCCCGCCACCACCCACTCGTAATCGAGCTGGCGCTTGGTGAGATTTGCGGCCACGACCTTGATCCACACCTTATCGCCCATGCGAAACTTTTTTCCGGTGCGCATACCCAACAAGCAGTAATCGGACTCTACATGCCGAAAGTCATCATAGTCAGACAACGAGACCACACTCACCAACCCCTCACACTTATGTTCGATGGTCTCGACCCAAAATCCAAAGTGGGCTACGCCGCTGATGATTCCTTCGAACTCTTCGGCCAAGAAGTTTTTCATGTATTGCACCTGCTTGTACTTATTGGCAGCCCGCTCGGCCTCCATGGCGGCTCGCTCTCGCTCGCTGGTATGCTTGCATTTCTCCTCTAATTTTTTATCGGGTTGTATCTTTTGCTGCAACACCTCCCACAAGATGCGATGCGCCTGTATGTCGGGATAGCGACGAATGGGTGAGGTAAAATGGCAGTAATTCTCAAAACCCAATCCATAGTGACCGACGTTATCGGCCGTATAGCGGGCCTTGGCCATGGTGCGGATACCCAATTGCTCCAGCACATGTTGCTCGGGGCGACCCTTGACATCTTGCAACAATTGATTGAACGAAGCAGCGATGGCCGCTGGGCTGGAGCGGTCAAACCCGTGTCCGAACTTGCGGGCAAAATCGACAAAGGGAATTAGCTTTTCTTCGTCGGGATCGTCGTGAATTCGGTACGGAAAAGGGATGGGCTTGTTGTCTATTTTTTTATGGGCAATAAAGGCAGCCACGGTTCGGTTGGCCAGCAACATAAACTCTTCGATCAACTGATGTGACTCTTTGCTCTCTTTGACCATGATTCCTACAGGGTCTCCTTTTTCGTTGAGCTTGAATCGAACCTCTTGCGAAGAAAAATTGATGGCCCCTTGCTCGAAACGCCGGGCCCGAAACTGACGGGCCAGTTGATGTAACTGCAAGATCTCTTTGGCATAGAGTCCGCTCCCCTCTTCGATAATAGCCTGCACCTCTTCATAAGTAAAGCGATGATCGGAATAAATAACGGTGCGGCCCAGCCACTGATCTTTTATTTGCCCCTGCGGCGTAATGATAAAAATAGCCGAGAAGGTCAGTTTTTCTTCTTTTGGACGCAGCGAACAAAGCACATTCGAAATATGTTCGGGCAACATGGGTTTGACCCTATCGGGCAAATAGACCGAAGTGGCCCTGGCATACGCTTCGGCATCCAGCGCCGTTTTTGGCACTACATAGTGGCTTACATCGGCAATATGAACACCGATCTCCAGATTACCGTTGGGTAGTTGCTGTATAGAGATGGCATCGTCAAAATCTTTGGCATCGACGGGGTCAATGGTAAAAGTGAGAATAGAGCGGCAATCTCTTCGTTGCGCTATCTCTTCTTGGCCGATCACCTCGGGTATACGGGCCGACTCTTCGAATGCCTCTTCGCTAAACGACAACGGAAAACCGGCCTCGAGCAAGATCTCTTTCATGGCCGCGTCGTTCATGTCTTCTTCTTTTAAGATCGTAATTACTTCTCCCATGGGTCGTTTGTCGCCTCCTTCTTCCCACTTAATTACTTTTACCACGACCCTGTCGCCTTGTATCGCCCCTTGCAAAAGTTGTTTAGGAATAAATATATCGGGCATGGGCTTATCGGTCTCGGCCACAAAAAAAGCAAATCCATTGCCCACTTGCAGTTGCCCGATAAATTCGCTTCGCTTACGTTTGATGACCTCTTTGACAACCCCTTGCATCCGACCATTGGTCTTTCGCTCTTTAATGGCCACTTTAACCAGATCGCCATGCAAAGCACTATGCAGATCACCAGGGCGAACCATAATATCAGTCTCAAGTTGATCGACCAGCACATAGCCCATTCCCGAGCGCGTCAATTCGAGCGTACCCTTTACGACCTGCGCCACTGCACTAGGATGGTGTTTACGCTGCTGCTGTTTTCTCTTACTGTTCTTTCTTCCCATATAGGCTAGGCGGGTCTTTGAAAATTTTTAATAAAATCAATCACCAATTGATCAAAACGGTCCTTTTCTCCAAATAAGAACCGGTGCTCTACCGGCAGTACATACCAAGGCAGCGTTCCGATCTCGGTACTAAATTTCTCTAGCCGCACGGCATCTTTTTCGGTGGTGATCAAGAGCCGATGAGGCGAAGAGATCTTTTCGAACTCGCGCTGTATGTCTTTTAGGTCTTCGATAGAAAATATATGATGATCTCTATACGTAAGCTGATGATACGTGGCGGAATGTTCTTCTATGTACTGCTTAAGCGGGCGAGGATTCGAAATGCCCGTTACCAACAAGATCTCCTGTTGACCGGACAGCGCTTGTGGTTCTTTATCCACAAGATGATAGGGCGTGCCATAGGCAAGGGTGGTAAAAAAAACAGGTTGCCCCTGAGCGGGAGCCATCTCGTTGATCAAGGCGGCTCGCTGCTGCTCGCTTAGATCGGCCGGACATTTGGTCACGACCAGTACAGAGGCCTCTTGGTAGCGGCTTTTCAGATCACGAAGATCGCCGGTAGGCAAATAAAAATCGCGGGTAAACAAATTAGAATACTCCGTTAGCAACACAGAAAAGCCTGCCCGAATAGAGCGATGCTGAAAGGCATCGTCTAATAAAATTACCTCTGTAGTGGGATGATCGTGCAATAATTCGGGAATGGCCAGTAGCCTCTCTTCGCCTACTGCCACGGGAATAGTCGGAAACTTTCTGTGTAAGGCCAGCGGTTCGTCTCCGATCTCTAGCGCGGTAGAGCTAGCCGTGGCCAACGCATAGCCAAGCGTCCTTCTTCGATATCCCCGGCTAAGGGTCGCTACTCGGTAGCGGGTATGCAGCAGTCCCACCAGGTATTCGATAAGTGGTGATTTACCGGTTCCGCCAATGGCCAGATTGCCCACGGTTATGAGCGGCATTCCAAAAGAAGCCGAGCGCAGTATATTTTTATCGAAAAGAAGGTTACGCACGTAAACGACCAACCAATACAGGAGCGAAAGAGGTAACAGGAAGATCCTGAAAGAGCGTAAAAAAAAATGGTAGAACATCGGTTAACAGCTAATTTACGAAGAAGCTAAAGACCGTAGTTCCATAATTTCGCTGCTGTTGGTAAAAAGGAAATTGACGGTAATCATTACGCGGGGTATGCTCCAACACAAATAATCCGCCCGAAGCCACCAGTTGCCGCTTAAAGAGTTGACGGGGCAATTCATCGATGGTATTGAGGGCATAAGGAGGGCCGGCA
>VHBB01000002.1 GCA_016872155.1 Sphingomonadales bacterium | reverse complement strand
TCCGAGATAGCCATCATGTGCCTTATTGCTAAACCCCAAAAGAATACTATGCTTGATCTCTCCGCCGACCGTACAATAAGGACCCACCGTGGTGGCGCCATAGAGACGGGTACCCATCTTAACACAGGCCCCTTTACCAATAGAAACAGGACCCCGTACCAGGGTGCCCTCCATAAGTGTTGCTCCTTTATCAATATAAACAGGGCCCTCCGTTGCATTGATCGTGGCATGGCATAGCGTGGCCCCCTTCTCTATAAAGAGTTGGCCTCGGCCGCTAACACGCGTTCCGGCAGGAATGGGAGCCGATTTTCGCCCGGCTGTTAGCAGTTTAAAATCTTCTTGCAATGCCCATTCATTGAGACGAAGAATATCCCAGGGATAGACGAGCGTATTTACTGTTTGCTTGTAGACAATGCTGCGCAACATCTTTACCTTATGGGCCCCAATCACTTGTTTTTTTGAGACCCTGTATGCAATGGCACTGCCGTTACTGTCGAGCAGACAATCGCCATTTTGCAATAACTTGACCGCTTTGCATAGCGAGGCGGTGGGAAGTGTATTTCCATGTAATAACCACCAACTATCACCCGAGCGCAACTGATCGAAGTCTACATGGCATTCACTGTCTTTGTAATTATTTTGCCGTTTATCGACAGAAGGAATGCCCAGCATTTTTTCCCACTTCTCCCGAATGGTCAAAATACCCACCCTTGTATCTTGTATCGAGCGACACAGCGTGAACGGAAAGAGCAGCTCGGGCTGGCAAAACTCTTCTGTAAATACAAGTTGTTGTTTGGGCATGGAAGCGTAAAAGTAAAAAAAACGCCCCGACAATGCGAGGCGTTGATACTAAGCTTAGGCCACGGTTGGGCAGCCCTTTTATTTCTTGGCGTATTTCTTTTTGAACTTGTCGATACGACCGGCGGTATCTACCAGCATGTTCTTACCGGTAAAAAAGGGATGAGACGTATTAGAGATCTCCAATTTGATAAGGGGATACTCATTACCATCTTCCCATTTTACGGTTTCTTTCGAAGCCGCGGTAGATCGGCTCAGAAAAGAGTGGCCGTTACTCATGTCCTTGAAAACGACCATCCGGTAGCTTTCGGGGTGGATTCCTTTTTTCATAATACTATGATTTTTAAGGTCTTACGGATTTTGCCGTAAAGATTATTAAATAGTGGACGGCAAAGGTAAGCAAGCCCTGGTTTTACACCAAATCAATCGCGCATATTGACATATTGCAAGGGAATCTCCAAAGAAGACGTTTTACAGAGTTGGATCACCGATTGCAGGTCATCGATCTTTTTTCCGGTAACCCGCACCAGATCGTCATTTATAGAGGCCTGCACCTTTAATCCAGCATCCTTAATGACCTTGACGATCTTTTTGGCATCCTCTTGGGCCAGGCCGTTGCGCACCTTTACTTCTTTGCGCCAGATTTTTCCTTGTTGACTCCCCTCTTTGCTTGTATCGAAGGCTTCGGGGGCTATGCCCTGCTTATGAGCCCGGTTAATGAGTACGTCTAGCAGCTGACGCATCTTCATATCATCGTCCGTTTCGAGTTTTAGCTGAAACGATTTCTTGTCGAGTTCGATCAGTACATGCGATCCCTTAAAATCAAAGCGGTTGGTGATCTCGCGTTGTGTAACATTAACGGCGTTATCGAGCGCCTGGGCATCTACTTTGCTTACGATATCAAAAGAAGGCATAGCTATTGATTTTGTGCAAAGATAGCTGCTAAAAACGCGTAAAAACGGAGAGGGCTTATTAACTTGCATCAATGAGCACCAAGCCCATCGACTACCGATCCGATACGGTTACCCGACCCACGCCGGCCATGCGCGAGGCCATGGCCGCCGCGCCAGTGGGCGATGATGTTTTTGGCGAAGACCCTTCGATCAATCAACTCGAAGAAAAAACGGCACAACTCTTTGGAATGGAGGCGGCGGTATTTTGTCCCTCGGGAACCATGACCAATCAGATCGCCATTAAATGCCATACCCAGCCGGGCGATGAAGTGATCTGCGAAGAGAACTCGCATATCTATCAATACGAGGGAGGCGGAATTGCTTTTAACGCCGGGGCTTCGGTAAAGTTATTGGCCGGCGACCGGGGGCGCATCAAGACCCGACAGGTGGCCGAGGCCATTCAACCCGATGATGTGCACCGCCCCATTAGCCGACTGGTATCGCTAGAGAATACGAGTAACCGGGGCGGAGGCTGTTGCTATGCATTTGAAGAGATCGTATCGATCAAGCAGCTCTGCCAAGAAAAAGGCCTGGCCTTGCACCTTGATGGAGCGCGGGTGTGGAATGCCATCGTGGCCAAACAAGAGAACTACCTTGACTATGGGAGTACCTTCGATAGCATCTCGGTTTGTCTTAGCAAAAGCCTGGGCTGTCCGGTAGGGAGTCTGTTATTGGGAAACCGCGCATTTATAAAAAAGGCACGCCGAATCCGCAAGGTCTTTGGAGGCGGAATGAGACAGGCCGGTTCGTTGGCGGCCGCGGGCCTCTACGCACTAGACCACCACATAGCCAGGCTGGAGCAAGATCATTTGCATGCCCGGATGTTGGGCGAGTGCTTGCAAAAAAAATCGTTCGTCAAACTGCTACTGCCCGTAGAGACCAATATCTTGATCTTTGAGTTACAAGAGGGCCAGTCGGCTCCGGCCCTTGCTGCTACCCTCAAAGAAAGAGGAGTGCTGGCCTATGCCATTAGTCCGGTGCGTATTCGGCTGGTCACTCACCTCGATATTAGCGAGAGTGACATTTATCAAACTATTGATATTTTTAATTCGCTCTAAAGCCATGCTAGCCACCATCAATCCTACGAAGACCAAGGCTTGGAAAGAACTGAAGAAACACTATGCTCGGCAAAAAAAGATCACCTTGCAAGAGCTCTTTGCCGCCGACCCCGATCGATTCAAGAAGTTTTCGGCCTGCGCCAACCAATTGGTGATCGATTACTCTAAAAATCACATTACCGAAGAAACCATCTCTCTTTTACTGGCCCTGGCCCGTGAATGCAAATTGTCGGAGGCCATTGAGCAGCAATTTAGCGGAGCCCCCATTAACGAAACCGAGCAACGGGCCGTCTTGCATACCGCCCTTAGAAATTTTTCTAAACAGCCTGTCTACTACCAAGGGCAAGATGTAATGCCCGCCGTTAAAAAGGTACAGCAACAAATGAAAAAATGCTGCCAGGCCATTCACGATGGCAAATGGAGAGGCTATACCCGAAAAAAAATTAAGTATATTGTCAATATCGGGATCGGCGGCAGCGACCTGGGGCCCCTGATGGTTACCGAGGCCCTTCGCCCCTATTGGAAAAAAGGGATAGAAACATTTTTTGTATCCAATGTAGATGGTGCTCAAATTGCCGCTGTACTAGAAAAAATAGATGCCGAGCAAACCCTGTTTTTGATCGCTTCTAAGACCTTTACCACGCAAGAGACCATGACCAATGCCTTTACGGCCCGCCAGTGGTTCTTGCAAAAGGCAAAACAAGAAAAGCATATCGCTAAACATTTTGTGGCGTTAAGTACCAACGAGGCGGAGGTTAAAAAATTCGGGATCGATCCGGCCAACATGTTCGTTTTTTGGGATTGGGTAGGCGGTCGCTATTCGCTTTGGAGTGCAATAGGACTGTCCATTGCATTGACCATCGGCTACAATAATTTCGAGGCATTACTTAAGGGGGCACATCATATCGACAAGGAGTTTCGCACCCAGCCCCTGGAGCATAATATTTCGGTGCTGATGGCCCTTATTGGCATTTGGTATCGCAATTTCTTTGCAGCCGAAACCGAAGCCATATTGCCCTATGACCAACACCTGCACCGGTTCGCCGCTTATTTTCAGCAAGGCAATATGGAGAGTAACGGAAAAAGTATTGACAGAAATGGAAAAGCCGTTCGTTATAACACGGGCCCCATTATTTGGGGAGAGCCGGGTACGAACGGTCAACATGCCTTCTTTCAACTGATTCACCAAGGTACAGCCCTTATTCCCTGTGATTTTATTGGTGCGGCCCGCTCCCATCATACGCTTGGCGATCATCATCAAAAACTAATGAGCAATCTCTTTGCTCAAACAGAGGCCCTGCTCAATGGCCAAACAGCCGCGCACGTAAAAGCCTCCTTAAAAAAACAAGGACTTTCTGCGGCTCGTATAAAAAAGCTACTCCCCTATAAGATCTTTGCAGGCAATCGCCCCACCAATACGATCTTGGTAAAGCAAGTAACCCCCTTTACCCTGGGCGAATTGATTGCGTTGTACGAACATAAGATCTTTACCCAAGGCATTATCTGGAATATCTACAGCTTTGACCAATGGGGTGTAGAACTTGGAAAAGAGCTGGCCGGCAAGATTCTGCCCGAACTAAAAGATGGCAAAACCTATCCATACCCACGACTCCTCTACCAACGGACTAATCAATTGCTATAAGGCCATGCGCTAACACGGGCGTGAAGCTACCCTTTCGCGCAAAAAGACCCTCCCCACTTCGATCTTAAAATACCCAAGCCAAAAAAAAGTCCCCGGAAAACCGGGGACTTTTCTATAGTGAGATTTGAGTGTCGATTACTGCACCAGTACAAGACCTGATACGATCTTACCACTGTACTCGTGGGCCACTTTGACCACATAGGTTCCACGGGCGGCACCACTCATGTCCACATCCATACGGAGGTAAGGAGCCGTGCTGTAGGTGAGATCGAAGGACTTTACTGCCACCAACTGTCCGAGCGGGTTGTACACAGAGATGGTACGCTTCTCGTTGACATCACCAGCGTGATAGTAGCGAACCTGGAAGGCACCTGCTGTGGGGTTAGGGTAAATAAAGAGCTTATCAGAAGCTTCTCCGCCAATGGCGAGCACATTTGATCTATTGACACAACCATTCACATCACGTACGGTAGCCTGATAGCTTCCGAGACCATCGATGTTGACGATCTGAGTGGCTGTAGCACCGGCGATAGTAGCTCCATTCAAGGACCAAGACCATCCACTTGTAGCAGCAGCAGGAGAGCTGGTACCGGTAATGGTTACCGTTCTGCCGGGAATCAAGCTGGTTGCAGGAGCTGCCAGCGATACAGTAGGCAGCGGATTAACAGTGAGTACAGAGGTATTAGATACCGCGATGGCACAACCGCCAGACTGAGAGAGTAAACGATACCTTCTGCCATTCATAGCTGCAGTTGTAGTTGGAACAGTCAGGGTAATGCCTGTAGCTCCGCTAATACTGCTCCAGTTAACTCCACCGTCGGCGCTTTGTTGCCATTGGTAAAGAGGTGCAGCATTAGTAGCAGGAATGGCTGCATGGCTAGCGGTTAGCGTAAATCCGCTTCCGATACATGCAGCAACAGTGGCAGGCGCTGTTAAGGTCATGGGAACACCCACAGCAACAGGGATCACTCTTGGTGTAGTGGTACATGGCGTGGTAGAGGTAGTAAATTGAACAGCGTAGCTAGTATTGGCTGCAGGATTCACATATATAGTAGTAGCCGGAGTGCCCGTATAAGGAACCGTTAAGGCAGCGTCTGTAAACATTGAGTTAGGCGTTGCCGGTGTAGCCGTCCAGGTACCTTGTGCAAATATAGGGGCTACGTAAGTTATTTGTATGGACAAGTCTGTAAGTGTTCCAAGATCCCCTAAGTAGGTATCACAAATTCCGATGGTCCATACGCCGTTAACAGTTCCAAGTAGTGGCAACCAGTTAGTAGTGGTAACCGGGGTTACTGAGGGAACGTTGGGGTTAAATACGAGACGATCGGCCCTGAAGGTTCCGGTGCGGGGAGCGGCTGCACCACTAAGGGGTGTAACCGATAAAGAGTCAATGACAGTGTTGGTGAAGTTGGCAGTAGCATTTCCCCCCCCTCCGTTATTCAATAATCCTACCAAATTGAGTGTCTGACCATTGGGGGCTTTCAAATTCATGATAACGTCGCCGACATAAGTGTGCGTCATGCTGAAGCGTACTGCAACATTGGTAATTACAGAACCAGCGGGTACGCCACTTACGTTAACAGTACTGGATACACCATTTAAGTTATTGTCAGGTATCGCTAAAGGAAGCCCACTTGTTGCGGTAAAAGTTGCTGTTGTGGGTGCAGATACGGTATTGGTTAGAGAAAGCATTTGAGAACTTCCTCTACAAATTGAGGCAGTAGAAACGTTGGTCGTTGCCGCCAATCTGTTTACTGTTAACACGGCACCATTAGAAGGATTAGCGCCGGTACAAGCACCACTAAAGAGGCTTCTAAACTCACGTCCGTTCCAGCTGTCAGGAATATCGGTCAAAACAAGAGTGGCAGTCGTTGCACCGCTCACAATTCCGCCGTTGGGTAAGGCTTGCCAAATGGCGTTTGGTCCAGTACGGAACTGCCATGTAAACGTGGGCAGCGAACCTGATGCGGCAACGGTAAAGGTGGCATTACCACCACAAGTAGCAGTAGCAGCAGCAGGCTGTGTAGTAAAGGCTCCCTGAACACAAGGAGCAATTGATACATTATAATCTTCGGCCTCACCAAAAAAGCTAGAAGAAGCACCGCAGGACTGTGTGGCACCTATGGCGACATCATCTCCGCCTCTTACGCGCATTCGTGTGGTACCTACTATGGCAGTAGCGGGAACAGTAATTACAATGGCAGCTGTGCCGTTTGCGCCAGCGCTACCCGTAGTAGCTCCGGCCGCCTCACCGGCATCAGCAAAATCACCATCCTGGTTCCAATCAAACCAAACACGAGCGTGTTGACTTGGGTCAGTTCCCATAGACACATTTACTGTATAAGTACCCCCAGCTATCAGCGAAGGAGCCGCTACATTACTATAATATGTGAATGGAGGGGTTGAACAAGCAGAGGCATTATTTAATGTTGTGCCTGGTATAGCAACTCTGGTAATGGCATCACCCAACCCGCAACCAGACGAATAGGTAGGTGTACAATAGCAAGCAGAAGCCGGCGCCATAGCAACAAGCAATGAACTGGAAGTGCCGGTATTGCCGGAACAAGTTACTTGACAGCGGTAGTAAGTAGCAGCTGTTTGATTTCTTAGAAGAGTGCTAGATGTTGCACCTGTAATATTTGACCAAGTTGTTCCGTCAGCGGATGATTGCCATTGATATGTTACCCCAGTTCCGGAGGTTGTGTTTTGTAAGGATAATGTAAAGTTAACTCCAGGACAAGCTCCTGCTGTAGCAGATACGAGAGTGTTGCCTGGTGCAGGAGTGCCGACACAAGCAGGATTAGTGAAATGCAAAGACCCCCAAAAACCACGAGGAGTATTTGGTAAGGGTGATGGGAAATTACCTGTGTAGCCAACATTTGCGCCAGCCACCTGGAAATTACCGGTTCCAATAGTAATTCCATCATTTGTGAAGGAGTTAGGGGCAAGTGTTGAACCAGCATAAACTAACCCATTTGAAGAAACGAAAGCAAACCGGTAAGTGGTTGCAGATGGAATGGATAAAGAAAGTCCAGAAAGGAAAGTATAACTACCATCTGCAGTTATGCTAACTGGCGAACCCGTAGCCACTAAGGTCCAAGCTGGGGCTCCAATAGTGCCGGGATCTCCACTAAGCGAAGTGGTAGAAAACCAAAGGCTTCCCGTAACAGAACCCGTGGATGTAGCAACAAAAGCGTTAGCATCCAACCGAGTTAAAACAACAGGATTAGCATTACTATTGGTTACCGTAAAAGTAATAGCTCTTGAATTACCAGCGAGTCCTGACGGAGGGGTTATGCCTGAGGTGTAATTAGTTGTAATAACAGTTTGAGCCTGCAGCTTAGATAGGCTAACAGCCATTAAAAGGAGTACCAGACAGAGTGCCAGATTGTTAATTACCTTTTTCAGGGTAAAGTTTGGTTGCATAGTTACAGTTTTAATAAAATATTATTGTACTACTAATCAAGCGTATGCACAATTCAAGTCGAAAGATAATAGAAATTTTTGATTATCATTAACAAAAGGATAAAAAGCTAGGTTCGATAGGAGTTTTTTTATTGATAATCAATGAGTTAAAATCACCACTTATCGACCTCCTCCCCTGGCTGCCCGGCGATATTTCCAATATTGCTATCCTCGGGCTGAGAGGAACTACTAAGAGGTGTCTCTGAAACGTTGTTAGTAAAACGAGGGCCTCCCTCTTCGTCGGCATTCTCGTCGTGGTTAAAAGCATCAAAATCAAAATCAGGCATCAGGTCTGTTTTTACATACGATACCGCCTCTTCCAACGCTTTTACGAACTTATTAAAATCTTCTTTGTACAAAAAGATCTTGTGGCGGTCATACCCATTGTCATCGAAACGCTTTCGGCTTTCGGTGATGGTCAGGTAATAATCGTTACCCTTGGTAGATCGTACATCAAAAAAGTACGTGCGGCGCTTTCCGGCCCTGATTCGTTTGCTGTAAATACTGTCCTGTTTTCTTTCGTTGTTCTCGTAAGACACAAAAATAATTTTAAGCAGTTAGTTAATAACAGATTGACTATCTACAAATAAAAAAAATGTTTGTGAAAAAACCAAATCGTCAAGACCTAGGCACTGGCTTGTTCTTGTTGCTGCCTTTTGTACATCTCGGCGTAGTAGCCGCCGGCTTGCAAAAGATCGTTCGGCGAGCCCGCCTCTACCAGCCTGCCCTCATCAAGCACTAGCACTTTATCGAACTCCAGTAAACTAAAAATGCGATGGGTTACGATAATGGCCGTCTTGCCACTTAAATACTCCTTTAAACCCAACGAGATCTGCTGCTCGGTTCGGGCATCGACGGCACTCATGCAATCATCTAGTAATAAAACAGCCGGATCACGAAGCAGCGCCCTGGCCAGTGAGATGCGTTGCTTTTGTCCGCCACTGAGCATAACACCCCTTTCTCCTACCATTGTATCGTACCCTGCTGAAAGCTCGTTGATCTCTTCGTCTATGCAAGCGAGTCTTGCGGACTGTACGACCTTCTGAGAATCGACCGATGCGACCCCAAACCCTATGTTGGCGCTTACCGTGTCGCTAAATAAAAAAACATCTTGTGGTACATAGCCGATCTGGCTTCGCAGAGAGCGTAATTTGAATTGTTGCAAGAGAATTTCGTCTATCAAGATCTGACCCGATGATACGTCGAACTGACGAAGCAATAGCTGCACGAGCGTAGATTTTCCGCTACCGGTTCTGCCTACGATAGCTACTTTTTGGCCAGCTTCGATAGAGAAGCTTAAGTCTTGCAACGCTCGTATGCCTGTATCGGCATAGGTAAAATTGACTTGGTTGAAAGTAATTTTTCCGCGCAGGGGTTGATCGGTAGCCCCTGGACTATCCGTTACCGCCGGACGAATCGACAAGAATTCATTGATGCGCTGTTGCGAAGCGGCGGCTCGCTGTATCATGCTAGCGGTAAGTCCGATGGCACTAACCGGAAACGTAAGCATATTAATATACATCACAAACTCCACGATAGTGCTTAGAGAGATCGCCTGCTCACCCTCTATATAATAAAGCCCCCCGATCATGATCGTGAGTAACGTACTGAGTCCGATCAATAAACTGATCGATGGAAAATACAGGGACTCCACTTTGACCAACCCCAGTACTTCTTTTTTATATTGGGCAGTGATCTTTCGAAAGAATCCAGAGAGCGCCTGCTCTTGCGCAAAGGCCTTGACCACGCGAATACCCGAATAGGCCTCTTGCGCATGCGTGGTAAGGTCAGATAAGGTTTCTTGAATTCGTTCACTGCGCCGATGGATTACGTTATTTATATAATAAATGGCAATAGCAAGCATAGGAAGTGGCATTAGTACGTAGAGGGTCAGCTCTACGTTTCTTCGAAACATAAAAAAAAGACTCAGCGATATAACCGAGACCAGATTGGAGATATACATCACAGCAGGGCCGGTGAACATCCGTACCCGGCTAACATCTTCGGTAATGCGATTCATGAGATCGCCGGTACGTTGCTCCCGAAAGAACGCCGTATCGAGCAGTTGGTAGTGCGAAAAGATCTGGTTCTTTTGCTCGTACTCTATGTAGCGACTCATAACGATCAATGTTTGTCGCATCATAAAAAGAAAGATCCCGCGTAGCAGAGCCAATAGCAAGATGACCGCCCCACACAAGGCTACCACGACACCCACATCGGAGCCCCACTGTCTGATCCAATCGATAAACAGTTTGACCAGGGTATCGTAGGCAGCATAGGCAGCGGGCGGCTGATAGCCTTGGAGTGATAAAGCGCGTTGTACATGATCGATGACAAAACCCGTGATCTGGGGCGACAACACGTTAAAATAGTTCGAGAGAACCACGAAGCCGAAGCCAGCGGCCAGCCTAAGTTTATACTTCCAAAAAAAACTTGCCAGAGAAGATAGTTCGCGCATAAAAAAAGAGATACAAAGTTAGCTTTTGTTGCGCGGGATTTGGGCTGAAAAGATCATAGGCTTACCTTTGCGCCGGAGAGATGGCAGAGCGGTCGATTGCGGCGGTCTTGAAAACCGTTGACTGTAACAGGTCCGGGGGTTCGAATCCCTCTCTCTCCGCATAAAAGAATTGATGCCCCCGCTGGGGGCATTTTTCATTAGGTGAGCGTGGAATGCTTGCATTCCAAAGCGAGCATAATGAAAAATGAAAAGGGGCGAAGCCCCACATCAAATCTTTTATACGGACCCCACCCCGATGTCCGAGCGAAGCGAGGACACCCCCCCCCTTTGAAAGGTTAAATAGGACGGCCTTCCCCTAATTTCCACCTAAGATAGCCTCTCTATATCCATCAATAAGTTGGGTTAGCTTAATAGCAATCTTCTTTTTGGCAGCCAATGTTTGATCAATACGATTCTTAATAACGTCATGAATAGACACTGGAAAATAAATAGATGTAATTCCCGCTTTTGTCTCGACAGTATAGGGCATAATCTCAGGCGTGTTATAAAAACAAAGCTGATAACCCGTTTTTCCACTGGCCAAAACCAGAGGATAACTAATACGGAGGGCATGGTCATAGCTGCGCTTAGTGCCATCGGCCATATTAGAAATTTTTATTGTTGGGGTGCCTAACGAAATCAATTCAATTATTTCAACATTGTCACTTAATTGCTGCGTTGGCTTAAACTCCATTTTTTTGGGCACTACGGTGGCATGATCGGTACGCACATCTTCAATGAAAACATTTTGGGCATTGGAGGTCATAGCAAATTGACTGAAAAGCGAAAAAACTAGAAGAAAAAAAAGCTTTCTCATGAGGATTAATTTGTTACAAATTAAAGTAAAATATTTTTAGTTAAAAAAACGAAAAGCCGATCTTAAACCAACTAATCAAACTTTTGTTATTGAGTAGTATGACAAAACGTAATAACTGGACCCTTGGAATCTGCTTTCTACCCTTTTTCGGCCTACTTAACGCATTACCCTCCTGCAGCCAACCTATGTCTGCCAAAAAAAATAAACCCACCATGCAAACCGCTACCCCTTCTATCAAAACCGATACCGCCACCTTTGCCAACGGATGTTTCTGGTGCACCGAAGCGATCTTCGAAGAGCTTGATGGCGTTGTCAGCGCAGTTTCGGGCTACACGGGCGGGGCTACCAAGAACCCAACTTACAAAGAGGTCTGCTCAGGATCTACGGGACATGCCGAATGTATTCAAATAACATACGATCCCACCCGAATTAGCTTTGATGAGCTCCTAGAAGTATTTTGGAAAACCCATGACCCCACTACACTCAACCGCCAGGGAAATGATGTGGGAACACAGTATCGAAGCGGCGTTTTCTACCATAGTGAGGAGCAGCGTCAAAAGGCTGAGTCTTACAAGATAGCCTTGGACCGCTCCGGTGCCTGGAGCGATCCGATCGTTACAGAGATCAGCCCCTTTACCATTTTTTATCCGGCCGAAGACTATCACCAGCAGTATATGGAGTTGAACGGGAACAGCAATCCTTACTGCCAATTCGTAATTCAACCCAAACTCGACAAGTTCAGAAAGGTATTTGCTGGGCGGCTTAAGAAGAATTAGTTTACTGTGCAAAGAAGAACTGGCGCAGCACAATCTGCCCAAGGCGAAGTATATTCGCTGTCATGAGATGCCATTTTGTAGCCATGCTGCTGGCCGGTGTTCTATTTTTTGCCAGCCCCTCTTTAATTGCACAGCCCCTGCAACGTAAACCCGTCTATACGATAGATGATACGCTGCGCGGATCGCTGAATAACGAACGCAACTGGTGGAATGTGCAACACTATTCCATTTCGGTCAAGCCCGATTACGAGACCAAGACCATCAGCGGCAGCAATACCATTGGCTTTATAAGCACCAACGCCAAGGCAAAGCCCGTTTTGCAGATCGATCTGCAATCCCCATTAAAGATCGATAGTATCTTATTTGAAGGACGTCATATCGTGGAGTACAAAAAAAGAGGAAAGGATAGTTGGCTGGTCTGGCTCAACCAACGTTCGGTCACGAAGAAAAAAACGGAGCAAGCGATTACGATCTATTATAGCGGTGCGCCCCGCATGGCCAAGAATCCACCCTGGGACGGAGGCTGGATCTTTACAAAAGATAAAGAGGGCAGACCCTGGATGACCGTTGCATGCCAGGGCTTGGGCGCCAGTGTTTGGTATCCATGCAAAGATCACCAGAGTGACGAGCCCGATCGCGGGGCATTAGTAACGGTAATCGTACCCGATACACTTACTGCGGTGGCCAATGGCCGACTTATCAATGAGACGGCCGATCAAAACGGATGGCACAGTTTTTCTTGGCAGGTAACCAACCCTATCAACAATTACAATCTGGTACCCTACATCGGAAAATATTTGCACTGGAAAGATCAATACAAAGGCATCACCACAAAAGAGCTAGACCTGGACTACTGGGTGTTGGATTATAATTTAGAGAAAGCTAAACTCTCCTTTAACAAGGACGTACCGCGGATGCTCAAGGCCTTTGAGTATTGGTTTGGCCCCTACCCTTTTTACGAAGACGGCTACAAACTGGTAGAGTCTTCGCACCTGGGCATGGAGCATCAAAGCGCTATTGCCTACGGAAATGGCTTTAAGACCGGTTACCGCGGACGCGACCTGTCGGGCAGTGGCTGGGGCAAAGATTGGGACTATATTATTATTCACGAGAGCGGTCACGAATGGTTTGCCAACAATATCACCACCAATGATATTGCCGATATGTGGGTACACGAGGGCTTCACCATGTATTCAGAGGTCCTCTTTATTGATTATCACTACGGAAAAAAAGCCGCCAACGAATACTGCCGCGGGGTGCGAAAAAACATTCGCAACGACAAGCCCCTTATTGGCGACTATGGCGTTAACCAAGAAGGAAGCGGAGATATGTATAACAAAGGAGCGGGCCTGCTGCATCACATTAGAGAGATGATCGGAAACGATTCGCTTTTCCGTACCATTTTAACAGGCCTGAATACCGATTTTCGCCATAGCACCGTAGACTCCAGGCAAGTGGAGCAATACATTGCGAAAAAGGCCCAGCTGGATCTTTCGTTAATCTTTGATCAATACCTGCGCAACACCGGCATTCCGGTATTGGAATATCAACTAGACCAGGGAAAGATCAGGTTCAGGTTTCGCAACTGCATCGATAACTTTAAAATGCCAGTGCGCTGGGGGCAACGGCAGCTAACCCTTTCTACCCAATGGACCGAAACATCGATGGACGAAAGCAGCGATCCCCTCTCGTTGGATGGCAACTACTACTGGACCCTGCGCCGGATCGATTGAGCCAATAGATAGTATCTTTATACAATGAGTGTGATCAGAAAGCAAAGCATTCTTTCTACCCTGGTAATCTATGCCGGCTTTGCGGTGGGGCTTTTCAATACCTACTTATTTACCAAGCAAGGGCTTTTTACCGAAGCTGAGTTCGGGCTTTATAATACTTTTATTGCAATCGCTAATTTGCTGGCCGCAGGCGCAAACTTGGGAGCACCGTTTTTTATCTACAAGTTCTATCCTTATTACAGCGATCATATTCAATTTAGAAAGAATGACCAGTTGAGCCTATCAATACTATTAGGCCTCTTCGGTTGTATTGCGGCTATTTCGCTGGGTCTTTACGTAGAGCCATTAGTCATCAAGAAATATGCCACCAATGCGCCGCAGCTGGTCGATTATTATCATTGGACCTTCCTACTTGGATCAGGCTTATTAATGTATAACATTTTTGAGGCTTGGAATTGGCAACAACAGCGAGCGGCTACCAGCCATTTTTTAAAAGAGGCGGGTTGGCGCTTGTTTGTGCTGATGCTAATAGGAGGTTTCGCCTGGGGGGTCATCGATAGCTACGATCTTTTTATTAAACTTTTTGCATTTAGTTACCCCTTTATCGCCGTGGCACTGCTGCTTATACTAGTATATAGAAAGCAAGCCCCACTCAGTATGCCATTTAGTACGGTGAGTAGAAGACTCAAACGTTCAGCTATTCGCTATACTTCATTTACCTATGTCGGAACACTAGTTTTTACGTTAAGCCAAATCTTTGATACTATACTAATAGCCTCTGTTTTAAACAATGCGATGACCAAGGTGGCACTTTACTCATTGGCGCAGAACATGGCTTCCATAATTCAAGTTCCTCAACGCGGTATAGCAGCCGCCTCCATTGCCCCCCTCTCTACAGCCTGGAAACAAAAAGATATCCCTACCATAGCACAGATCTATCAACGCTCATCGATCAATCAATTGATCGTCGGGGCCGCCTTATTAGCCCTGTTGGCCATAAATTATACAGATGCAGTGTTGACCTTTCAATTAAAATCTACCTACCTGCTAGCCTTCGACCTGGCAGTGATATTAGGAGTCACGAGACTGATCGATATGGGCACCGGAGTCAACTCCCAGATTATTGTCACCTCTCCTAAATGGCGCTTTGAGTTCATTAGCGGTATAATGTTACTAATTATAATACTCCCACTCAGTTACTGGCTTACCAAAGAAATCGGAATTATAGGTACCGCATTAGCTCAGTTAATTTCTATTGGATGCTACAACCTTTTGCGTATTTTATTTCTATGGAAACTGTATGACTTGCAACCTTTCTCTGTAAAGACCCTTTACACCGTGTTACTGGCCGCGGGCAGTTGGGCCATTTGTTTTTATTTATTCAAGGATATGGAAGGATGGTTCGCTATGGCATTGCGCAGTCTTTTCTTTATTACCCTCTACTTGGCAGGGGCCTATCGCCTGCAATTAACACCAGATCTGGCGCTAGTATGGGAGGCGTTTAGAAAAAGACTTCTCTGATCATTACCTAGAAACGCCAGCAGGAATACGACCTGCCGATATAAATCTTTTTTGATAATAAGGGTCGGCAATATCACTTACCGTTACGCCGTTACTTACAGAGGCATGTGCAAATTTTCCGTTGCCTAAATAAATTCCTACATGCGATACCCCTTTTCCGCGCGTAGCATAAAAGAGCAGATCGCCCGTAATTAAAGCATCAGATCTCGTGGGCTCGCAAAAGGCATGCTGTTGCCGGGAGGTACGCGGTAGTTTAAAACCGCAGCACTGCTCAAAGACCTGCATGGTAAAGGCGGAGCAATCAATACCCGAGCGGCTGCTTCCGCCAGAGCGGTACGGCACTCCCATCCACGGATCGATCTGCTCCAACAGGCTCAACGAGGGCAGTTGCTCTACCTTGGTATCTAGTAGCACGGCATACTTAAGTTGCATGGCTGTAGCGGCCTCGATCTGCGCAGCGCTATACTGCACCGGAGCGAAATTTACCGGTGCGGTTTGACGTACAGCAGGCATAGCAGGAGTTGCAGAACCCGGGCGCGTCGGCTTGCTAGTGACTGGCGCTACAGAAGCCGGTTTGTCTACGGCCATGGCCGGTAAAAAAGAAGGGGAGCCAGTGCGCAGAACCTGTTTTTCGACAGCAGGTTTAGTTGACGTAATCGATGTTACTACCGAACAACCGGTCAGTAGCCAACAGGCCACCAGGCCCCAAAATTTATATGCAAGAAAAAAGGGTCGCAACGAGATAAAATGGAATTTTGCGAAGGTAGATAATTTGACTATTATTGACCCGCTATGAAGTTCTCTCACCTGCATGTTCATACCCAGTTTTCGCTGTTAGATGGAGCGGCCTCTATACCGGCCCTGTTTACAAAAGCCATAAAAGATGGAATGCCCGGACTCGCCATTAGTGATCATGGAAATATGTTCGGGGTGTTTGAGTTTGTGGCCGAGGCCTATCGTCATAAAGACGAGAAAGGAAATTTAAAAGTAAAACCCATTGTGGGCTGTGAATTTTACCTGACCGAGAATCGACATCAAAAAACATTTACCAAAGATCAACGAGACAAACGCTTTCATCAGATCTTACTGGCCAAAAACGAAAAGGGCTA
Source organism: Sphingomonadales bacterium (assembly GCA_016872155.1). Lineage (GTDB taxonomy): Bacteria > Bacteroidota > Bacteroidia > Chitinophagales > Chitinophagaceae > JJ008. The sequence goes on along the minus strand of VHBB01000002.1, from coordinate 192,539 downwards.
TCATAACCTGGTCAAGCTAACCTCGCTGGGCTATGTAGAGGGCATGTACAGCAAGTACCCTCGTATCGATAAAGAATTGATCGTAAAGTATGCCGAGGGACTCATTGCCACCACCTGTTGCCTGGGCGCCTCCGTGCCCCAGGCCATCCTAAAAAAAGGAGAGGAAGAGGCCGAAAATGAATTTCGCTGGTGGCTGAATATCTTTCAGCAAAATTTTTATGTAGAGTTACAACGACATGGCTTACCCGAGCAAGATAAGGTCAATGAATTACTCATTAAATGGGCCCGCCAATACGGAGTCAAGATCATCGCCAGCAACGACAGTCACTATGTAGAACAAGATGACTTTAACGCACACGATATTTTACTTTGCATCAATACCGGTGAAAAGCAATCGACACCGGCCCTGCGCGAACTCACGGACGATGATGTGAACGTGCGTAATAAACGCTTTGCTTTTCCGAACGATCAGTTCTTTTTTAAGACCGCAGCGCAGATGCAACAAACCTTTGCCGATCTGCCCGAGGCCATCGATAATACCCAAGAGATCGTCGATAAGGTAGAGCCCGTCAACCTGACCCGCGACATTCTGTTGCCTAATTTTCCGGTTGCCAAACAATTTCAGGTACATACCAAAGAAGAGACCATTGGCAAATACAAGGTTTCGGCCGAGTCGCAAAACCAGTGGGAGTATTTAAGGCATTTAACCTTCGAAGGAGCCGAGAAAAGATACCAGACCCTTACCGACGAGATCAAAGAACGAATAGAGTTCGAACTCTTTACCATCAAAATGATGGGATTTGCCGGTTACTTTTTAATTGTAAGTGATTTTATAAGGGCGGGGCGCGACAAAGGCGTCTTTATCGGCCCCGGCCGCGGATCGGCCGCCGGTTCTGTAGTAGCCTATTGCATCGGCATTACCAACATTGACCCCATTAAATACAATTTACTGTTCGAGCGATTTTTAAATCCCGATCGTAAGTCGATGCCCGATATCGATACCGACTTCGACGACGAAGGAAGACAAAAAGTGATCGACTATGTGGTAGAAAAGTACGGAAAGAACCAGGTGGCCCAGATTATCACCTATGGTACCATGGCAGCCAAGATGAGTATTAAAGATGTGGCCCGTGTTATGGACCTTCCTCTTACCGAATCGAATGCACTGGCCAAACTGGTACCCGACAGACCCGGGATTGAACTGCGTAGAGTGTTGCATGCTCCACTCAAGACCAAAGATGGAGAAAAATCGCTCGAAGAAAAAGACGGACTGGGCAACGATGACCTGGAAAGCGTAAAGAAGCTCAGAGAGATCTACAAACAATTACAAACGCCCGCCTCAAAAGTGTTGCACGAAGCCGAAAGGCTCGAAGGATCGGTTCGCAGCACCGGTATACACGCAGCGGGTATCATTATTGCTCCTAAAGATCTGACCGATCTAATACCGGTTGCTACGGCCAAGGACTCCCCTCTTTGGGTAACACAGATAGAGGGAAACGACATTGAAAGTGCCGGTATTATCAAGATGGACTTCTTGGGGCTTAAGACCCTGTCGATCATCAAACATGCGCTGGCGCTGACCAAACAACTGCACGAAGTAGAAATAGACATCGACAAGATTCCCCTCGACGATACCAAGACCTTCGAGCTCTATCAACACGGCTCTACCATTGGCACCTTTCAGTTCGAAAGTCCGGGCATGCAAAAGTATTTGCGCGAACTAAAGCCCGATAAGTTTGGAGATCTGATTGCCATGAATGCACTCTATCGTCCGGGTCCCATGGCCTATATTCCCAATTATATCGATCGTAAGCATGGTCGTGAGGCCATTAGTTATGACCTGCCCGAGATGCAAGAATACCTCGAAGAGACCTATGGAATTACCGTATACCAAGAACAAGTAATGTTGCTAGCCCAAAAGCTGGCGGGCTTTAGCAAAGGAGATGCCGACGTGCTTCGAAAAGCAATGGGAAAGAAGAACCGGGAGACCCTCGATAAAATGAAAAAACAATTTATTGAAGGCGCCACCCAACTACTACTCCCCGCAGAACGACTTGAAAAGATCTGGACCGATTGGGAGGCCTTTGCCCAATATGCCTTTAATAAATCGCATTCCACCTGCTATGCCTATGTGGCCTATCAAACCGCATACCTAAAGGCACACTACCCGGCCGCCTATATGTCTGCCGTGCTTAACAATGCCGGCAGTATTGAAAAGATCACCTTCTTTATGGAGGAGTGTAAACGAATGGGCATAAAGGTGCTCGGCCCCGACTGCAACGAATCATTAAAAGGATTTGCGGTGAATGCCAAAGGAGAGATTCGGTTTGGACTCGGTGGACTCAAAGGCGTTGGCGAAGCCGCGGTAGAGAGCATGATCGAAGAGCGAAAGAAAGCCGGTCCCTTTAAAAATGTATTTGATTTTATTAAACGGGTCAATCAGCGCACCGTCAATAAAAAAACATTAGAAAGCCTGGCCTACGCCGGAGCCTTTGATTGTTTTCCCGATCTGCATCGCGCGCAATACTTTACCATTCCCGACGGAGAACAAGTTAGCGGACTAGAAAAGATCATGAAATACGGGCAGGTAATGGGACAACAACAGGCCGCCTCTGCCAACACGCTGTTTGGAGACCTGCCCATTACTATGGAGATCCCGCCTCCCCGAATTAGCGATGTACCCCCTTGGCCGTTGGTAGTACAACTCGATCATGAAAAAGAGGTGACCGGTATTTATTTAAGTGGTCATCCCCTCGATAACTATCGTTTCGAGATCAAGCACTATGGCATTACGGCCATCAGTGACTTTAATGAATTCAGAGACACCATCTCTCAGCAAGCCAACCCCGGGGTCCAATTTCGCTTGGTAGGTCTTGTCACCGATGCCCAGCACCGTATTGCCAAGAGCGGAAACAAGTACGGAAGTTTTGTGATCGAAGATTATACGGGTAAATTGGAGTTTCCACTCTTTAGCGACGATTACCTTCGGCTATCTCCGATCTTGCAGCCGGGCAGCAGCGTGTTGATCGTGGGTTTTCTAAAGCAACGCTATAACCGAAACGAATTCGAGTTCAAGATCAATGGGGTCACCCTGGCCGAGACCATGCTGGCCAATCTGACAAGATCGCTAACCATCGAGGTACAACCCAAAGACATCAATGCCGATCTGATTCAATTTTTTGAAAAGAACCTAAAACGAAACCCCGGCAAAACAGCATTTAAATTAATCCTAAATGATGTTCATAAAAAAATGAAGGTCAACTTAATAGCTACCTCTTACGGCATAGAGGTAAACCCAGAGCTGGTACAATTTTTAGAGAGCACGCCGGGCATCGGGATGCTGGTGCAAAGCCATTAGGCTGACAACTTTTGCACAAACCGTGCCAGGCCGGCGGGAATAGAACGCACGGAACTAAATTTGCTACTTCTTTAAAAAAACAAACAATGGCAAAAGAATTTACCGATCAGAATTTTAAGACCGAAGTACTGGAATCAAACAAACTAGCCCTGGTGGATTTTTGGGCAGAATGGTGCGGACCATGCAGAGCGATCGGACCTGTTATTGAAGAGCTTTCGAAAGAATACGACGGAAAGGTAACAGTCGGAAAACTTAATGTAGATCACAATCCCGAAGTGTCCATGAACTATGGCATCACTTCTATACCCGCCATCTTATTTATCAAAAATGGTCAAGTAGTAGACAAACTGGTGGGCGCACAACCCAAGGCTAATTTTGTAAAAAAGATCGAGGCGCATATTTAATGATCCGCTTCTCGCGCCATTTTACATGAGTATTCCCGCAATGGAGGCAGATAGATAAGAGGCCAGCGTTCCGCAGAGCAGGGCTTTGAATCCCAGCTTGGCCAAATCTCCCCTTCGCTCGGGTACCAGGGCACCGATACCGCCTATTTGCATTCCTACCGAACTGAAATTGGCAAAGCCGCAAATGGCGATGCTCACGATCCAGAGACCCTTTGTAGTTAAAATGGGAACCGCCTTGGATGTAAGGTTAGAGAAGGCCACAAATTCGTTGATGGTTAGCTTTTGTCCCAGCAAGGTGGCAGCGGCATTAACATCGACCGTCGGGATACCCATAGCCCAGGCAAATGGATAAAAAAGTTTAGCAAAGATCCAATTAAGGCTAAGGTCGAAGTCTGGAGCAAAAATATGACCTGCTTTGAGCAGGGTCCAATCGATCAGCGTTATTACAGCAATAAAGCCGATTAGCATTGCAATTACATTCATGGCGATCTTAAAACCATCTCCTGCCCCATGCGAGATGGCATCGATAACATTGACATAGCTGCTTTTTACTTCGAGTTTTACTTTTCCTCGGGTCTGGCTCTCTTCGGTCTCGGGCCATACGATCTTAGAGATGACCAGTGCCCCGGGTGCGGCCATTAAACTTGCCATAATCAAGGTGGGTGCGAGATCCATACCGGCCTTAGCACCCATGTTGGCATATACGATCAGAATACCGCCTGCAATGCAGGCCAGACTTCCACTCATAGAGGCCAGCAATTCACTTTTGGTCATTGAGGGCAAATAGGGTCTGACCATAACTTGCGCCTCTACCTGACCCACAAAGGCACTAGCCACATTGCTGAGTGCCTCGGCCCCGCTCACCCGCATTACTTTGTTCATGGCACGGGCAATCAGCGACACCACCCGCTGCATTAATCCAATATGATAAAAGACCGCTACCAATGCGCAGACCAAGACGATGGTAGCCGTAACGTTGAAGGCGAATACGAACGAGTCGGGTGCTCTGTAGTTCTGTGCACTGCCCGTTGCCCCAATGGTCGCTACGCCGCCATAGACAAAATCTACGCCTGCTTTTGAGAACTGCTCTAATTTGCCAATTGCTCTGCCCACTTGCTGAAAGAACCATTGAACGGGCCCCACTTTAAAGATCAACAGCGCGATGGAAACTTGCAAAAGGATACCGCTGATTACCAGACGGAGATCGATCTTTTTTTTATTGTTAGAAAACAAAAAAGCGATCGCCAAGATCAGTACGATCCCGATAATGCCTTGAAATCTTTCCATACGACGCGTTGGTTTGGTTCAACGAAAGATAGTAATTTTTACAACATCGAATAACAAAGCAAAGGCAACTACTGAATTCAACTTACCTTTGCAGCCACGTTATAGAACTTCGTATGCTCCCCTTTCATCAACTACCTAAACCTCTTGCGGGTATTGCCGAAAAAGTTAGCGCAGGCGAACGTATTACCGATGCGGACTGTCTGACCCTTTTTCGACAGGCAAGCCTAGGACTGGTGGGCACCTTAGCTAACCAGATCAAAGAGCGTTTACATGGCAACAAGGTTTACTTTAACCGCAACTTTCATATTGAACCGACCAACGTTTGTGTTTTTAGTTGTCAGTTCTGTGCCTATAGTCGCCTCTATGCCCATCGCGAAGAGGGATGGGAACTCAGCATTGAGCAAATGCTGCACCTGGTCAAGCGCTACGATGGTAAGCCGGTAACCGAAGTTCATATTGTCGGAGGCGTACACCCCAAAATGGACCTGGCTTTCTTTAGCGAACTACTCAAAGCCATCAAGGCCCATCGTCCCTCTTTACATATTAAAGCGTTTACCGCCGTAGAATACGACTACATGTTTCGTAAGGCAAAACTGAGCGTGCAAGAGGGATTAACAAGATTAAAGGAAGCTGGCCTTGACTCTATTCCCGGTGGAGGCGCCGAGATCTTTGCTCCCACCATTCGCCAGCAGATCTGTGCCGACAAGGTAGACGCCGAGGGTTGGTTGGCGATTCACCGCACGGCACACGAGATGGGGCTTCCCTCTAATGCAACCATGCTATACGGACATATCGAATCGTTCGAGGATCGAATTGACCACATGCGAAGGCTTCGTGAACTGCAAGATCAGACCCATGGCTTCAATACCTTTATTCCGCTTAAGTTCCGCAATAAGGATAACGACATGAGTCATGTTAAGGAAAGTACGTTAACCGAAGACATGCGCCTCTATGCCATTGCCCGAATCTACCTCGATAATTTTTCGCATGTAAAATCGTACTGGCCCATGCTGGGCAGACAAAATGCACAGCTCTCCCTTTCGTTTGGCGTAGATGACATTGATGGCACTATCGATGACAGTACCAAGATCTACAGCATGGCCGGATCGGAAGAGCAACACCCTACCCTTAGTACCGAGCAACTGGTACATCTTATTCGACAAGCCAAGAGAGATCCGATCGAAAGAGATACACTTTATAATGTCGTCAACGACTTTAGCATTCCGGTAAACTAAGCGGCACACTAATGGCTAGTCCGCCATCGGCCGTTTCTTTGTACTTGTGATTCATATCTTGGGCCGTCTCCCACATGGTTCTAATAACGGCATCGAGCGAAACCTTGGCCAGATCGGGCGCACTTTGCAAGGCCAATTGCGAAGCCGTAATGGCTTTGATCGCACCCATCGTATTGCGTTCTATACAGGGTACCTGAACCAATCCTCCAATGGGATCGCAGGTTAAACCCAAATGGTGTTCCATGGCGATCTCGGCTGCCATAAGGACTTGACGCTGGGTACCCCCCATGGCATCGGTTAGCCCCGCGGCTGCCATAGCAGAAGATACGCCGATCTCGGCCTGGCATCCACCCATGGCCGCAGAGAGCGTTGCCCCCTTTTTAAAAAGGGTACCGATCTGTGCAGCCGTCAAAAGAAATGCCAGCATCTTTTCTTCTTGCTCACCATTACAAAAGCAAATAAAATATTGCAACACGGCCGGAATAACACCGGCTGCCCCATTGGTAGGAGCCGTTACTACTCTTCCAAAGGCCGCATTCTCTTCGTTAACGGCAAGCGCAAAACAACTGACCCAGTCGAGTGTATATTTAAAATCATGGCCACCGGCGCTGATGGCGGACGTCCATTCACGCTTGTCCTTATAGCCAGTCTTCGAAGACAATAACTTTTTATGAAGATCGGCCGCTCTGCGATTCACCTCTAGTCCACCGGGCAATACACCAACGGTGTGGCATCCCCGATAGATGCAATCCTGCATTACCCTCCAAATCTCCAAGGCCATTTTTTTTGTATCGACCTCTGGTCGCCACGCCGATTCATTTTCTAATACGATCTCATGAATCGATAACCCGGTCTTGATACACCAGTGTTGCAAGTCGGATGCATTATTGATAGGAAAAGGGAGTTCGACAAGTTGTTGAGAAGAAGAGGATTCCCCTTCTTTTACCACGAACCCTCCGCCAACAGAGTAAAAAGTGGCCGCCCGGTTGGCCCCCGATAAAAGGGTGGCTAAGAAACTAATGCCATTGGAGTGAAAAGGTAAAGTTTCGGTAATCAAGAACTCGATATCTTCTCTTGGATCGAAAACGATCTCGTGTGCTTTACCCAATAGAAGGCGGTTCGAAGCCGCAATATTGTTTAAACGGGCATGCAGCTGATCGACGGGAAATTGCACCGGATCTTCTCCGGACAATCCCAATTGAACCGCAATGTCGGTGCCGTGCCCCTTTCCGGTCTTTGCCAACGAACCATACAACAAAACACGCAGGGCGGTTACTTGCGAAAGTTCTCCCGATGCCCTCAATTCGTCTACAAAGCGCAAGGCGGCTCTCCAGGGGCCCAAGGTATGTGAACTCGAGGGTCCTATCCCGATCTTAAAAATATCAAAGGTGGAGATCGCTTCGTGCGGCATAGATTTATCTAACGTCTACCAATTCAATTTCAAAATAGAGAACAGCGTCGGCCGGTATGGGGCCCGTAGCCGTGCAGCCATAGGCCAGCGAAGAGGGAATAATCAAGCGAACTGTGCCCCCCTTTTGAATAAGCGGCACGCCCAGTTGCCAACCGGTAATGACCTGCCCCAACACAAACTCGGTGGGCGTAGTGGTCCTAGAATCGAATATAGTACCATTCATAAGCTTACCGGTATAACGCACCGAAACCATTGAGGCCAGGTTTGGCGTTGCCCCATTACCAGCGTTCACGATCTGGTAGAGCATGCCGCTGGGATGAGCCTGCACCGTCATGTTATTGGCGGTGGCATAGGCTTGCATCGTAGCCTGCTCGCTGGCCACGGTTTTGGGCACACAGGCCTTGTCTTTTACACATCCTCCCAAAAGAAGAACAAAAGAAAACAGAAGAGATACCTCTACAATAAAACGGGACTTTTTTCTTAAACCGATGTTCATGTAAAATTAATTTTAATGATTACTGAGAATGACTAGCCATTTCTTTTTGACCGCCGACGGCCTCTTTTCGCTGCATTAGCTCGAGGTAGCGTTGCTCAAATTGATCCCAACGATGGCGAGAAGAAAAAACGACCATAAACACAACCAGGGCCAATGCGGCGACCAGTAGTATAATAATTAATGAAGCACTTTCTCGAAATAATACCATCTGTGCCCGGGTATACCATCCCGAAAATAGATTAACCGAGATACCGGCCACCAGCGCCAAGGCCAGCGGAAGTCCTACAGAGAGCTGCTTGATCCACTTGCGTTTTTTCAAGCGGTGCTCTTGCCAGTACGCCATAAACTTCTCTTCTTCTTGGGTCAGCATAAAGGGCAAATTTAACGCACGCAGCGAGAACCTCCTTAAAAAACAAACCCCCTAGCAACCAAATGTTGAGGGGGTATTGAAGAGGTCCCGAGCGGATTCGAACCGCTGTACGAGCTTTTGCAGAGCTCTGCCTAGCCACTCGGCCACAGGACCCGATAGAAACGCTGCGAAAATAAGCACTATTTTTGACATCCATGAAGCCGATCGCTCCCTCTGAGTTAATCATCAATGCGCGGGGCGCCGTGTACCACCTGGACCTTCGTCCAGAAGAGTTGGCGCCTACTGTTGTTACCGTGGGTGATCCTGCCCGCGTAGCGGCCGTTAGTAAATATTTTGACCAACTGGAACACAAAGGAGAGCACCGGGAGTTTATTACGCATACCGGTCGCATTGGCCAAAAAAGAATCACGGTGCTTTCTTCTGGCATCGGTCCCGATAACATCGATATCGTAATGAACGAACTCGATGCGTTGGTCAATATAGATCTAACGACAAGGCTTCCCCACACAACGCTGCAGTCGCTTAAAATAATACGCCTGGGAACAACGGGTTCGCTGCAACCCGCTATTCCCATCGATTCGCTGGTCGCTTCTACCCATGGGCTGGGCATCGATAACTTGATGCACTATTACAAGCTGGAACCCACGGCCGAAGAGACCACGCTGCTCGATGCCTTCTGCACCCAAACACAATTTCATCACCTATCTGGGCTGCCCTACATTAGCAGCGCCTCCCCTTCTCTGTTAGGCTTATTTACTACCGACCTACATCATGGCATTACCATAACTGCACCCGGATTCTATGGGCCGCAAGGAAGGGTGGTTCGCTTGGGACTGAAGCATCCCGGATTTGTGGACAGCCTAACAGATTTTCGTTACGGAACACACCGTATCTCGAATATGGAAATGGAAACTGCCGCCATCTACGGATTGGGCCGATTATTGGGGCATCAATGCCTGGCCTTAAATGCAGTAGTAGCCAACCGCGTGGCAAAGACCTTCTCGACAAATGTAAATGCGGCTGTCGAAAATTTGATCCAACGCTTTCTGCGCACCTTTGCAGACGCCCTATGAGTACTTCTCGCTTTTACAAATATCAAGGCACCGGCAATGATTTTTTGCTGGGCGATAATCGTAGTGGCCACTATTCATTGCTCACGTCTTCTGTTATTGAGAAACTTTGTGATCGCCGCTTTGGGATAGGTGCCGATGGTTTGATCTTACTCGAAGTCGGATCGACTGCAGACCATTTTTCGATGCGCTATTTTAACGCAGACGGAAAGCCGGGGAGTTTTTGTGGTAACGGGGCCCGCTGCATAACGCAATTCGCCTATCAGTTAGGAATTGCTAGCGATGAATACATCTTTACGGCAGCCGACGGCACTCACCGCTCCCGCAGAGAGCCCGATGGCAGCGTTTCGTTGCTGATGCAACCTGTAAAGGCCTTGCATTTTCAAGATAAAGACATCTTTGTCGATACCGGCTCTCCCCACCTGGTGGTAGCGGTAAACGAACTGGATACCACCGATGTAGTAGCCGTCGGAAGATCCATTCGAAACAATGAATGCTACCGTAGTGAAGGGATCAATGTAAATTTTGTGCAACGCACTGCCGACCCGAACAGCATTCGGATTCGCACCTACGAACGGGGCGTAGAAGACGAGACCTACTCTTGTGGCACGGGTGCCGTGGCCGCTGCTCTTACCTTTGCTGCAGACAAAAAGGGTACTCAGCAACTGGAGGTGCAAACCAAGGGAGGATCTTTGCTGGTTCAATTTGAAAAAGAAGGCGTGGAGTATGTTAATATCTGGCTTCGTGGACCTGCTACCTTTGTATTCGAAGCGATTCCCGACCCTCAACTACTGTTGCCATGAAAAAATTCACCATTCGCGTCTACGGCATTTTACAAGACGCCGAACTAGGCATCTTGGTTAGCGATGAGTGGATCAAAAAAGATCGATTTACCAAATTTCCGGGCGGAGGACTACAACTGGGCGAAGGCACCCGTGATTGCCTGATTAGAGAATTTGCAGAAGAAATGAACCTGCGAATTGCCGTAGACGAACATATCTACACCACGGACTATTTTCAGCTTTCGGCCTTTAATCCCTCGCACCAAATTATCTCGATCTACTACGCTGTACGCCCTCTCGAAAAAATGACAGTAAACCTCAAGACGACCCCTTTTGATTTTGATGAAAGAGAGCTGGCGCTCTACGAAAAGAATCAACAAACAGAATCGTTTCGATTTATAAAATGGGCCGAGTTCGGCCCCGAGGCACTGAGTCTGCCCATCGACAAGATCGTAGCCGCACAGCTCAAGCAACGGTAGCCCCTTAACTAAGCATCGCCTCTTTTTTCATAGAGGCGGCCAAGTCGTGACCCAGATAACGCTCGATCCATCCATGTACCCAGTAAATTACCGGTGTAAGCAACAAGGCCACCATAAACTTGTAACAATAGTTTACGATTCCCACTGCTATGAATAAACTAAATGGCCACTCAAAATCGCCCGGCTGAGCATTGGCCCTTGTGCCAATATAAAAAGCAATGAACAATACCACAAAGCTGTCAAGAAACTGAGAGACCAGGGTCGATCCGGTGGCCCGCAACCAAATGTGTTTTTCTCCTGTCAGTTTTTTAATGCGGTGAAAGACCAGCACATCGACCAGCTGCCCCAATAAAAAGGCCGTTAGCGATCCTACGATAATAAATCCGCCTTGCCCCAGCACGCTGGCATAGGCCAGCTGCATATCGGGGACCCCGCTGCCCTGCTTGCTAGTCAAAAAGAAAGCAGCCGGTGACAGCCGAATTGCCCCCATAAAAATTATAAAAGCAAAGGCGATCAGACCAGCCGTTAACCAAGATAAAAAACGCACCCCCCGCGTACCATAATACTCATTGATCAGATCTGTCATAATAAAGACCACAGGCCACAGCAGCACACCGGCCGTTAAGTTAAAAGACAGTTCATTGCCCATTATCCGCAACGATAGCGGGGCCAGTCCCAATGTTTGCTCGAGAGAAAAGATCTTAACGCCAATAATCTCGGCGATCAACGCGTTGGCAATAAAGAAACCACCCAAGATCAAAAACAACCGATTGGCCTTATTCGCAATAATGGATTGCACCATAACAGGGTTTTACTTATCCATGAAAATAGCATTATTTTGTTGCTCAAACATTCTCTCTATGCAAAATGCCTTACTTAAAAAGGCCCTGCCCCATGTAGTGGCACTTCTTTTCTTTATGGCCGTGGCGGCCCTTTTTTGCTTACCGGCCCTGCAAGGAAACGAGTTGGACCAACACGACAATGTAAGCTGGAAAGGAATGGCGCAAGACGCCTTTGAATACAAAGCCGCCAAGGGGCATTTTCCACTTTGGAATACACATCTCTTTAGTGGCATGCCCAATTATCAAGTAGCGATGGAGGGTAAAACGATCGTACCGAACCTTCCTCAACTTTTTATGCTGGGGTTGCCCAAACCAATGAACTTTTTCTTTTTAGCCTGTGTTTGCTTTTACCTACTGGCGCTTACCATGGGCGCTCTTCCGGTCGTAGCCACGCTGGTGGCCACCGGCTATGCCTTCTCTACCTATAACCCGGTCATTATTGCTGCCGGGCACGATACGCAAATGATCGCAACTGCCTTTTTACCGCTGTTACTGGCAGGTCTGTTGCTCACCTATCACAAGAAATATTGGATAGGATGGAGTCTCTCAACATTGGGCGCCTATTTACTAATCGCGGCCAACCACCTGCAGATTACGTATTATTTCTTTTTGATCGCCCTGCTCGTTTCGGCAGCCTATGCCATTGAGTGGATCCGCAACAAAGAGTGGAGGCACTTGCTGCTGTCACTTGCCATTAGCCTGAGCGCAGCGCTACTAGCCATGGGAGGTAACGCCCTTATTTTACTCACCAGCTCGGAGTATAGCCGCTATACCATGCGGGGCGGCAAAGACCTCTCCATCGATCAAAGTGGAAAAGTAACCACTACCCAGACCAAGGGATTGGACACTTCGTATGCATTTGAATATTCGCTGGCCCCAAAGGAAAGTTTTACGCTGTTACTACCCAACGCCTTTGGGGGCGGGCACAGTCTCCGGTTCGAAGAAGGCTCTCAGATCGCCAACGACCTGATGGAAAAAGGGATCGATCAGCAAAATGCCGAACAACTGGCTCAAGGATTACCGCAATACTGGGGCGGATTACCTTACACAGCCGGCCCCGCTTATTTGGGCGTACTGATCGTGATATTTGCACTCTGGGGACTCTTCTTCGCAAAAGGTCCCTTGCGCTGGGGGCTTTTGGCAGCCACGCTACTAGGACTCTTTATTTCGTGGGGCAAGAATTTTGCGCTATTCAACTTATTGCTTTTTGAATACCTGCCATTGTTCAATAAATTCAGAGCTCCCTCTATGGCCCAAGTAATTCCTCAACTAAGCCTATCAGTGGCGGCGGTGCTGGGACTCTCTCAACTTACCAGTGGCAATTGGACCGCTTCGGATCTACTGTCAAAAAAAATACTCGCTCCGCTGGGGGTACTATTCGGGCTGCTAGTTGCGGCTTGGCTTTTTCAAAACTATGGAGCCTCCATTGATGCGCAAATACTGGCCGGCTATACCGATAAGAACGGATCGGATGAATTTGCCAGACTCATAATCGGTAGTATGAAGCAAGAGCGACAAACCATGTTCGGCAGCGCCGTAATAAGGGCTCTGTTGCTCACACTGGTTTTACTTGGAATTGGATGGGCCTATTTAAAAAATTATCTGGGAAAGTTCTGGGCCCTGGCCTTATTGATCGTGGTGTCTACTGCAGAGTTAACCTTGACCAGTAAAGATTACTTACCAAACGAAAGTTATGTTTCGAGCGACGAGTATCAACAAAAAAACTTTGCCCCTACTGCAATCGACCAAGAGATATTAAAAGACCGCGACACTCAGTATCGGGTGCTCAACATGAGCACAAGTACTTTCAATGATGCCATTACTTCTTACCATCATCGCTCAGTGGGTGGCTACCATGCCGCGAAACTCAGGATCTACCAAGACCTGATCGAAAAGTATTTTGCGGGTGGCGTCAACCCCACCATCTTGAATATGTTGAATACGCGATACGTGATCGTTAACGATCCCTCTACCAATCAACCCTCGCTGATCAGTAACCGCGATTCGGCCTATGGCAGCTGCTGGCTGGTTGATAGCCTAGTATTGACCAACGACCGCGCTGCTACCCTGCAACAACTGGGAGAGACCGATCTTCGTCATATAGCCTTGGTAGAAAAATCGGCCGGCATTGTTGCTACTGCGTTTGAGCGCGACAGCAGCGCCACGCTGGCCCTTTCAAAATTTGATAACGATACCCTTGTCTATGAAACAGCCGGGAGCAAGCCCCGCTTTGCGGTATTTAGCGAGATTTATTATCCCAAGGGGTGGAATGCATACGTAGATGGAAAAAAGACCGACTATCTTAATGTGAACTATGTGCTCAGAGGGCTCTCATTGCCGGCAGGGCAGCATAAAATAGAATTTATTTTTGAGCCCGAGTCGGTCAAGACCGGAAATACATGGATGTTCGTATCCACTATACTAATTACGCTAGTAGTACTGACGGGATTTTTTATGGCATACAAAACAAGTAGCGTAACAAGCACCAAAAACTAACCGGTGAGCAAAAAAATTCTCGTTGTTGCGCCCTACACCTTTTTGCCGTATCGATCGGGCGGGCAAAAATATATTGCTCAATTTCTGGATGCTTTGGGTCAGCAAGCTAAAGTTACCGTAGTCAGTACCGCTCAAGATGCTGGATTCGTTCCCTCCCCTCACTATAGGCTACTGCCTGTGCTACCCTACTCCATATTTCGCTATGCAGATCTCACCCTTAAAGCAACCCTCGTTGATCTAATTGAACGCAATCGCTACGACTGGATTATTTGGGAACATCCCTATTTTGGTTGGCTGGCCAAGACGATCAAAGAAAAAACGGGTATCAAAACCCTCCTACATACCCACAACATCGAATACCAAAGATTCCGCTCATTAGGCAAGATATGGTGGCCTCTATTAGAAAAATATGAGCGTAGCGCCTTTCGTATAGCCGATAAGATCGGTTTCATAACCCCAGAAGACAAACGCTTTGCAATAAATGAATGGCAAAAAGACTCAGCAGATTGCCTTGAAATACCATATGGTATAAATTTACAGCATTGTCCCACTGACAAAGAGACCAGTAGAAATAAAATAATCGAAAAACATAGTCTTAACAGCCAACAAACTATTCTATACTTTAATGGCTCACTAGATTACGCCCCGAATTATACAGCCCTTAAGCAGCTAATTAATAAGCTAATGCCAAAACTTCAAACAGCGTACCCAGACTGCTATATTTTACTGATTTCTGGAAAAGGACTCCCCAAAAAAGAAAAAGACCTGCATCCCTATCAACAACTAAATATCCATTACACTGGATATGTAGAAGACATTGAACTTTATTTTAAAGGAGCTGATATCTTTTTAAACCCTGTTACAAAAGGAGGAGGAGTTAAAACAAAAATGATCGAATCAATCGCTTTTGGCACACCCGTAGTGGCAATGGAAACTGCTGCCCAAGGAATGGATACTAAAAGTGTGGGCAGAATGCTGCGCCTTTCACCAGATGGAGATTGGAAAGCTTTTGCAACCGAAATACAAGCATTAAAGCAACAGCTTCCACTACAGACACCTGCATCATTTTACGAGAAATACTGTTGGGAAAATAACATCAAAGCATTGGTAAATCAGCTTTGAGCACTATAACTAGACCCCAGCACCAACCCTCTATAGAAAGAAATAAAATTATTTTTACTAAAGTTCTGCTCGGCAAAAATTCTCGCTTGCAAACCAAGAGAAGCCAATAAGTCTTTATCCACTTCTAACAAACGCAGCAGCGAAACCCCCTCATTAATTATTTCATTTTCAGAAATTGAGTAGATAAGCAATCCATTTTTGAGATGCTCAATATAATCAGGAATTCCATCTACAGCCGTACTCAAGACCACCTTACCTCTGGCCATCATTTCCATAGCAACAAGAGGAAGACCCTCAAATGCAGATGTTAAAATTAAAACATCGGCGCTTTGGTAAATTTCTTCCATCAAATATTTACCACTTACATTGCCGTACAGATTGACAAATGGGTGAAGAGATGAAGGAAGATAATCGGCTACATCGCCAACAAATGAAAATTCGATAGCAGCAGATAACTGTTTGCACAAAAGGGCGATTTCACCAATAAGATGAAGCCTCTTTTGTGAAGACCCTCTGCCAACAAATAAGACCTGCATTACTTGATGCTGCACTTTTTGGAGCGGCGGAATCTCAATAAAATTATCAATAAAATAAAGCTTATCAAATTGCTCCTTACCAAAACCATTCTTTTTATATAAATCAACTACATCACGCATTACTTTTCTAGTTGAAAAGACCCGATATGAAATTTCAGGCTCGAATGCGAGGGAATAACGTATCCAAGTATTTAAATGACATATTTCAATTTTTCGAATTGTACTAGAGACATAAGGAATTACCTTATAGAAATAAATACACTCTCCACCTATTATAGCCATAGGCTTTGACTGCATAATCCACTCAGCCAAAACACCTCGCCAAAAAATGTTTATAAAATGAAAAACCTTATTGTCGATATAACGATGAAGATCAAGCGTATCGATACTACTATTTTGAAAAAGATTGATAAAACCATTATTCTTTGGACGTTTGGTAAAAATAACCAATGGCCTCAAGTCGATAAAACAAGTGGCCAAATCAGCATTAACCCTAATGGAGCCACCCAAATCAGCCGAAGAGGAGAATATAATTATTCCAGGACGAATCTTTATACGAAATAAATACCCGTAAATTCTTCCAAAAAAGACAAAAGGAAAGCAAAAAATACGCTCAAGTAAAATCCTAGATCGAAAAACTTTATAACTCATGAGTAATACCGCTTCAGCAAGCTGTCAAGATAATCGGCAGTGAAACACAACTCTAATTTATGAATTAATGGTAAAATAGTTGTAACATTAATAAAATAAGACGTACCCCTGTCCAAAATCCTAATATTTGGAACAACCTGCATAAAGTTAGCAATAGCATCTACTACCTGAAAAACAGTGTTGGAAATCGGATTCGCAACATTAACTATTGAATTAGTATAAAGTTGCTTCTTAATCAAAGAGTCCACAATTAAATAAAAATCATCTAACCCAATTAAATTACGCGTAGCATGTCTCCAAACATCAATAGTCTCGTTAGTTGAAAACTGATGAATAAACCGATTAACAAGTGTATTAGGATTGGTCCCACCACCAACAATATTAGAAGCCCGAATGATAAGATATTTGGAAGCATTTTCCTTGATATAATTCTCTATATTCAACTTATGCCGAATATAAAAGGAATCCTGCAAAGAAGGGTCATAAACTGATGCAGTACTGAAATAAATAAGCTGGAGATCTGGATATTTTTTCAGGTATGTATAAAGTAATTCATACTCCCGATCTGCCTCTTGATGATTTGTAAAAGAAGAATTAGATACGCCAGAAGCAAAAATAAGTTTATCTACATCTTCTTGATAAGCAGAAAACGCTCTAGCGACTAGCCCGTTACCAACAACCATAAAAACTAGAATTTGATGAAACGATAAACTTTTTCAGCATCCAGAACCAGCACCTCTTGATTTCTAATGAAAAAATCATGCTACCGGTTGAAGTAATATGAAAAAAGCATAACTAATTTCGATATCAGCCCTTGTCTGAGTAGTGACAAAGGTATGAGACTTTGCAACTTGATAATTTGTAAAATAAAATTAGGGACATACTGACCATTTGAGTACTTAACAAGCTGATCAAGATTACGAATAGATAAATTTCTAATTATTCGCCACCATGCATCATATACAATCCATGTCTGTGCGCTAACTTTTCCATGCTTATTATAAAAATAAAGCATCTCAGGTATCTCTACGCCGGGATTCAGACGACAGGACTGTGTAACCTGACTATCGCTGATTCCCATTGTTATAAGCGGATGAGAGATATAATGACAAGAATAACCTCTTATCATTCTTATGTATGCCTCCAAATCAACCAGCCACTTGAGGCTGATATCATAGCGCTCAACCATATCACTTCTGAATAAGACAACACTGGGTGGGCCTATAATATTTTCAGCAAATAACCGATAAGGATTTCTTTGAAGCATTTTAAACTGAGTCAGATTAAGCGTCTTGTCGGTAACCGTCTTAGACACCTCGTTAAAGGTACGGTATCCAGAAAAAAGCACATCAGTTCCAACAGAAATTGAAGCAACAAAATGCTCCAATGAATACTGATCAGTGAGCCAATCATCATCATGCATCAACTTAATCCACTTACCACTGGCTAGCTCTATTGCCCTAACCCAATTACGTGGGGTTCCCAGCGATTGCTCATTCTTATGATAACGCAAACAAAACGGATAAGACATTTGCTGCAACAAATTGAGCACGGAGTCGTCTGCCGAATCATCCGAAATAATCACCTCAAAATCGGTAAATGTCTGAATACGTATACTGTCTAATAACCGCTTTAAAAAAAGCGGTCGTTGAAAAGAAGGGATACAAATAGACAGAAGTGGCTGCATCAATACAAAATTCGTACTTTTATAGATTAAATGAGTCAACCTTACCCTAACAGTTTAGCACATAGGCTTCTTTACGGGCTGCGAACCCGTCTTACAACCCAACAAAATAGAAGCTGGAGAAAATTGGGCATTTCCTTTTGGAGAAAAACAATTATCAAACACCTCCCCCCGGGCCGCCTCTATCAACAACAATTTTTGGGTAACCTACTTTATTTTAAGGCCCCACAAGAACTTTTACATGGACTAGAAGAAATTTTTATTCATGAGGTTTACAAGCAATCCTTTCAAAAAAATGCCAGAATAATAGACTGCGGGGCCAATATTGGCCTAAGTATTATCTATTTAAAAACCGTATGCCCTCAAGCAATAATTACAGCTTTCGAGCCAGATAGCGATAATTTCGAATTACTCAAAAAAAATATTTTATCTTTTGAACTTGCAAACGTCTCCCCCATTCAAGCTGCGGTGTGGAACCGCAGCGGACTAGTCCCATTTATTAGCAATCATGGCATGGCTAGCAGATTGGCTAATTCGACACTTGAGTCTGAAGAAATGATACGCTCTGTTCGCCTACGAGATTATATTAACGATCCCGTAGACTTTCTAAAATTAGATGTAGAGGGCGCAGAGTATGATATAATAACTGACATTGAAGACAGGCTTTTTTTAGTTAATTCAATGTTTATCGAGTATCATGGGTTTTTCAACAAACAAAATCAACTAACTGATTTGCTATCATTACTAACCAGAGCCAAGTTCACCTACTATCTAAAGGAGGCGGCTGTCAACTATAAAACGCCACTCTACCAGAAAGAAGAAACAACCCATCTTTTTGACTTACAATTGAACATTTTTTGCTTTAGAGATAATAAAAAGAAACCAACGTAGAGCTACCTTAGAAAATCCAAAAAAGAAGTAATTGCCTGATTTTTTTTATCGGTTAGCTGATAACTGATATTTTTTCTAAAGTACGTATCCAAATCATAAGAGCTGTTTTTCCCAACTTGTTGAATGACTTTATCAATAGACCGAACGCCCAAAGCATTGGCGGCATCAAATCGCGCAATAAAAGAGGGAGGGAGTTTCTGAGTACTAATCCAAGTGGCAAAAACAAAAGGAAGCCCAGTAAACATATGCCATGCCACCCCAAGATCATAGACGTGATGATACTTAGAACGAACCTCTAAGGCCCTGTCGCCTATAATCAAACCTGCTTGTCGATCTACAATCTCTGCTATAAAAGAGTCCGACTTAGTTAAACTCAAGCGAGGATTTAACCTCCAGTGATATCGGAGAAGAATCTGCAAAAGAGCAATGGATGTTTTGCTTTGGTAGTCTAACAATATACTATCAACCTCCCTAATGGGAACCTGGCTACAAACGCATACTGAAGCAACTTCATAATCAGTAGCAATGCAATGGTTCCCCACAATAAAATGCGTTGGCAATGTGGGGATAATGGCGACTGGTACTAAGGCCAAATCTAGGTCTCCCCCTATTAATTGTGAGGCCACAGCAGCTGGATAATTACCAGTTAGTTCCATCTCTGGCAAAAAATCAGCCTGCTCTAACCCATACAGCAACGGCCTCGTGTTAAGGTAGTTAACGATCCCAACTCGTATCTTCTTCAAATTAACTAAATTTGTGGTTACAAAGGTACTGGATCAGCCGTCCATAAACCAATAGAATTCATGGAACGCAGCACACTCACCGCCATAGCCGCCATTGACGGCCGATATCGAAGCCAGGTACAGTCGCTCGAAGAGTATTTCTCCGAGTTTGGCCTAATCAAATACAGAATTCTGGTAGAGGTTCATTACCTCTTTTGGCTCGAGAAAAAAAAGATCATCAAACTGGGGGCTGCGGCTACCAAACACCTAAAAACACTGTGCGAGACATTCTCACCAGAGCAGGCCATGGCCATCAAAACCATTGAAAAGACCACTAATCACGATGTTAAGGCCGTCGAATATTTCTTAAAAAAAGAATTAGACACGTGCGGAGCTACCGCCATTCGGGAATGGGTTCATTTCGGACTTACCTCGCAAGACATCAACAACACAGCAGTACCGCTTGCCTGGAAACACGCGATGGAAAACGAATATCTTCCGACCCTGCTGAATTTGAATACCGAGTTAAGGATACTGGCCCAACGATATCGGGATGTTCCCCTTCTGGCCCGTACCCATGGCCAACCGGCCAGTCCTACCAAACTGGGAAAGGAGATCATGGTTTTTGTGGAACGCATTCAAAACCAGATCGAGCAATTTATCGGTGTTCCGTTTACCGCTAAATTTGGAGGTGCCACCGGTAATTTCAATGCACACCATGTGGCCTTCCCTCAGATCAACTGGATCCGTTTTGGCAATGAGATGTTGGCTTCTCTCGGACTTACTCGCCAACAGCACACCACCCAGATCGAACACTACGACCAGCTAGCGGCGCAGTTCGATGCCATGCGCAGGATCAATACTATCCTGATCGATTTCTCCAGAGATATGTGGACCTATATCTCTCTGGAATATTTCTCGCAAAAGACCAAGAAAGGAGAGGTCGGCTCCTCGGCTATGCCCCATAAGGTCAATCCCATCGACTTCGAAAATGCTGAAGGAAATTTAGGCTTGGCCAATGCGCTCTTTGAGCATATGGCTGGCAAATTGCCCGTATCTCGACTTCAACGCGACCTGACCGACTCGACCGTATTGCGCAATATTGGTGTTCCGGTAGCCCATACGCTGGTGGCCTTGCGTTCACTCGAAAAAGGCATTGGTAAGCTGGTGCTTAATGATGCAAAGATCTATGAGGACCTTGATCAAAATTGGGCCGTAGTGGCAGAAGCTATTCAAACTATACTTCGTCGCGAAAACTATCCCGAACCCTATGAAGCGCTAAAAGACCTTACCCGTGGGCAGCAGCGTATTACCAAACAAGTGTTACACAAGTTCATTGACGGGCTCGGTGTTAAAGCCGCTGTCAAAAAGGAACTCAAAAGTATCACCCCGCATAACTATACGGGCTTACAAGCACCCTTTTAACTACTGGCTATCCGCGTTTAAAGTAATTGATGGGCATTTATAGGCGATACCTGCCCTCCGATACCCTGCCTGCCCGCAGAAAGACGGCTCCTTCTATTGAAGGACCTACTTATGAATTTCGCTGCTAAAGTGAAACTGAATATCGGGATTATTGGTCATCTCTGTGTTAAGAAACCATTCGCTTTGGGCCAGGTACACAGGATGACCGTCTTTATCTTCGGCCGCATTGGCCTGCTTGAATCGCAGAAAATCGATAAGCTTCGACGGATCGGCAGCCGTAAGCCAGCAGGCCTTGTAAAAAGGCATGGAATTAAACACTACCGAAGCCCCGTACTCATGTAATAGCCTGTACTGGATAACCTCAAACTGCAGCTCCCCCACACATCCGATTATTTTTTTATTGCCCCCAAATTGGGTAAAGAGCTGGGCAACGCCCTCGTCGGTCAATTGTAGTAACCCCTTTTCGAGTTGTTTGGTTTTTAGCGGGTCTTTATTGACTACCTCTTTAAAGATCTCGGGAGAAAAAGAAGGGATGCCGGTAAAATAAAAATCTTCCCCCTCGGTAAGCGTATCCCCGATCTTGAAATTACCCGTATCGAAAAGACCTACCACATCGCCCGCATAGGCATCTTCGATGATACTTTTATCGCGCGCCATAAAAGAATATGGATTGCTAAAACGCAGATCCTTATCGAGACGAACATGGTGATAATATTTGTTGCGTTCAAATTTTCCGGCGCAAATTCTAAAAAATGCGATCCGGTCGCGGTGCTTGGGATCGAGGTTAGCATGGATCTTAAAGACGAATCCACTCATCTTGTCTTCTTGTACCTCTACCGGGCGGGTGGTGGCAACTCTGCTGCGAGGCGTAGGGGCAATCCGAATAAATGTATCGAGCATTTCTTTTACGCCAAAATTGTTAATGGCGCTTCCAAAGAAAACGGGCGCGACACGGGCCTGCAGATAATCCTCTATGTTCAGGGGCCCGTAGACGCCCTCGACCAACTCGGCGTCTTCGCGCAATTGATGAGCATCTCTTTCGCCAAGCTTTTGTTCCAAAATGGGATCGGCCAGCGAAGCGATCTTGAGCGTGTCTTCGTCGCCGCGGGTTCCGGCTCTGAACAAGAGCAGGCTTTGATCGGTCATGTTGTATACCCCCTTAAAGTCCTTACCACTGTTGATGGGCCAGGTCATGGGATGAAGCCGAATCGTTAACTCTTTTTCGATCTCTTCTAACAGATCAAATCTGTTTTTTCCATCGCGGTCCATCTTGTTGATAAAAACAATGACCGGCGTGTCGCGCATACGACAGACCTCCATCAGACGGCGCGTTTGCTCCTCTACCCCATTAACGCTGTCCACCACCAGAATTACGCTATCGACTGCCGTTAGGGTACGGTAGGTATCTTCCGCAAAATCTTTGTGACCCGGCGTATCGAGCAAATTGATCAGAATACCATTATATTCAAAACTCATCACCGAGGTCGCGACCGAAATACCCCGCTGCCTTTCGATCTCCATAAAATCGCTGGTCGCATGCTTCTTTATCTTGTTACTTTTAACGGCCCCTGCCACCTGAATGGCCCCTCCGAAAAGCAAAAACTTCTCGGTAAGGGTAGTTTTTCCGGCATCGGGGTGAGAGATGATGGCAAAACTGCGTCGCTTGGCGATTTCGTGCTGGTATTTCATAAGAGCGCCGCAAAGGTAAGGGGGAGTCCGCACTTGAAAGAGGGCCGGTCGCAGCCCGCCCTTGCCGTCTGTCAAAAAGTAGCGTGTATGCCCCCGATTGACAGTACCTTTGTCGTATGATAAGGGGTACCCTAGAGATCGTTGTCAGCAGCTTTAAAATGGCCATACAAGAGCTATGGAAAAATAAGCTCCGTACCTTTTTATCGCTGTTTGGCATTACCATTGGCATCTTTTGCATTATTGGTGTACTGGCAACCGTCAACAGTCTTGAGCAGAATATTCAAAACGAGATCAAATCGCTTGGCAACAACACCATCTATATCGATAAATGGGAGTACAGTGGCGGTGGCCCCGACTATCCTTGGTGGAAATTTGTAAACCGTCCCTCTCCACGCTATCAAGAAGTACAAGAGATCAGAGAACGAACGCCCATGGCCCGCTATGTGGCTTTTCACAACAGCATCAACGATCCGGTAGAATTTGCCGGACGACAACTCAGCGGCGTAACCACCCACAGCATTAACGAAGATTTTCAATACATACAACCCGCTGAGATCACTTTTGGCAGAGCCATCGCAGACAGAGAGTACAAAGACGGAGCCCACGTGGGCATTATTGGCAACGAAATTGCAGAACAATTATTTGGCCAGGCCGAACTCGCTATCGATAAAGTGGTAGAGGTAAGAGGAAAGCAACTGCTGGTTATTGGCATTATCAAAAAACAAGGCAAGGGCTTTTTATCGGAAGGGGGCTGGGAATTTGACAAGAGTATTTTTATTCCCTACCGTTTTGGGCGAATGCTCATGAACGAGCTTAAGGCAGATCCGCTAATTATGGTGCAAGGAAAAGAAGGGATAGCCTCTGCTACATTAAAAGAAGAATTGACCGGCACCATGCGCGCCGTTAGAAAACTGACCCCTACACAAGAGGATAATTTCTCGCTCAACGACATCAATGACTTTAGTAAAGAAGTTAGCGATCTTTTCGTAAAAGTAAATATAGGCGGCTGGGCCATCGCGATGCTTTCACTCATTGTGGGCATGTTCGGTGTTGCCAATATTATGTTTGTATCGGTGCGGGAACGAACCAGTCAGATCGGCCTAAAAAAAGCGATCGGCGCCAAAAGCAGGATCATACTGACCGAGTTTTTGCTAGAATCCTCTTTTCTCTGCATTATTGGAGGACTGATCGGGCTTAGTCTTGTCTTTTTGCTCACACAGATCCTGACCAGTGCGCTCAACTTTCCCGTCTTTATTTCTACCAGCAATATGATGCTGGCCATCGGCATTTGCATTATCGTGGGCATAATAGCCGGCTTTATTCCTGCCAGACAAGCCGCCCGCATGGATCCCGTTGTGGCCATTCGCAGTAAATAAAAGGGCGCAGCAGAACTTTACTATTTTTACAGCCGTGTCCATTCATATACTCGCCATAGAATCTTCTTGCGACGAAACCGCTGCCGCCGTTTGTGTGAACGGAAAGATCTTGTCGAACGAAGTAGCCACGCAAGAGGTACACAAAAATTTTGGAGGCGTTGTTCCCGAACTTGCCTCGAGGGCTCATATGCAACATATTGTTCCGGTGGTAGAGCAAGCCCTTTGCAAGGCCAATCTTACCCTCGATCGCATTGACGCCATTGCTTACACGCAAAGTCCGGGTCTGATCGGATCGCTGCTGGTAGGTGGACAATTTGCTAAATCATTGGCCCTTTCGCTTCGCAAACCCCTTATTGCGGTGCATCATATGCAAGCCCATGTGCTGGCCAATCTTATTGAGCATCCCGAATTGGCGTTTCCCTTTATATGCCTAACAGTTAGTGGCGGACATACCCAACTGGTCTTGTGCGAAAGCCCCACTCGTATGGAAGTGATTGGGGAGACCATTGATGATGCGGCCGGCGAGGCGTTCGATAAAACGGCCAAACTACTCGGACTACCCTACCCCGGTGGCCCGTTGATAGACCACTATGCTAAAACGGGACGCGCCGACCGCTTTGTGTTTCCGGAGCCCCAGATTCCTGACCTCAATTTTAGTTTTAGCGGATTAAAAACATCCATTCTCTACTTTTTGCAAAACGCCGGTAAAAGCCACGCTTATCATCCCGAGTTGATCGCAACTACCGAAGAGCAGCATGCTTTTATTAAAGAAAATCTGGCAGATCTTTGCGCGTCGATTCAACAGCGCATCGTTTCGATCTTGCTGCATAAATTAAAAAAAGCTGTTATAAAAACCGGCATCAAGAACATTGCCCTGGCCGGTGGTGTATCGGCCAATAGCGGGCTGCGAAATGGCATTCAGCAACTGGCCGCACCATACAACTATCAATACAGCATTCCTTCGCTGGCCTATTGTACCGACAATGCGGCCATGATTGCCATAACCGGTTATTACAAATACCTCGACAAGCAATTTGCTTCGCTTGACCAGCGCTCCAGTGCCAAGGCTACCTGGTAAGTTTATCGTATGGCTAACTCGTATTTTTCGTTCAAACAATTTACCATTTGGCAAGACCAGGCCGCTATGAAAGTAACGACCGACGCTTGTTTGTTTGGGGCCTGGGTAAGCAGGCAGATGCAGCGGCAGGCGCAGCCTACTTCGCTTCGAATAGCCGATGTAGGAGCCGGCACGGGCCTCCTTTCGCCCATGATACATCAAAAAAATCCAACCAGCTCAATTGAAGCACTTGAAATAGATCCCCCGACCGCTGAACAGGCCCGTAGCAACATTGCAAAAGCTAGCGCTGAAAAGCAACTCAGCGTTGTTACGACAAATGTGACCAATTTTTTGCCAGCGGCCCCCTACGACATAATTGTTAGTAATCCCCCATTTTATCAAGATGATCTAAAAGCAACGGCACAAAAAAGAAACTGGGCCTTTCATAACGAGACCCTATCGCTGGCGCAATTATTTTCTTTTATTGCCGTAAATCTGCATAGTCGTGGTTATTTTTTTCTGTTGGTGCCGGCAAGAAGAGAAAAAGAGGTCGAGGAATTAATTCGATCGGCCGAGCTGACCCTGATAGAAAAAATAAAAGTAAGAACCGCTGCACAGCATCCAGCCCACCGGCTGCTATTGGCCGGTCAACGAAAAAAGACCGAAGAGATGCAGACATCTAAACGTATAGACGAAAAAGAAATTTGCATTACAAATGCAGTGGGCACGTATAGCCATGAATTTACCGAATTGCTAAAAGACTACTACCTGGCGCTATAAGATCAGCCTAGACCAGCATAGCTACGCATGTATTCGTAGGTAGGAGATAGCGCCCCATTATTGGTTAACGTGGCTTTTTCTATAAGCGAAGAGCCGCCTTTGAACAGATCTTCTAGAATGTATTTGATCAATTGTTCTCCAAAATAGCGACTGGCATCACGGGGCAGCTCATTGGGTAAATTACCTACCGCCATCACATCGATAGAACCGGGCAAATAGGGAGCGGTTTTAGCCAGGGTTGTTCGATCGACCCCATAGAGCGGGTCCTCGATACTTTGATCGCCCAGATTGATAGGAACTGACCCGTGGGCATCATCGGTAATATCGGCAATTGTTACGATGCGGAATTTGGGGTCACGCACGTCTTCGCTTTCGAAAAGCCGTTGCATTCCCTGCTCCCAATAAATACCGTTCATCAAAATATCGGTAACATAGGTATACGGTTTAAACCGGGTCTTGTAGCGGTCGTGGTGCGCATGGAACTCCTCGCGGTCGTAGCCCCCATTTTCTTTATGCTGAAAAAGATCGGCGCCCTTTAGATGCGTATACACCGGGTAGGTGTAGTCCCTTTTTAGGTAGTCCGAGGGCTCCACCTCATGGATGCCTATCAGGTTCATCACCTCTAAAATACCGTGGGCCACCCGGCCCGAACCGGTTACGGCAATTTTGATCGGAGGCAGCTTAAGGCCAAAATATGTATGAATTAACTCTTTGAAGCTACGCTGTTTATAAACCCTATTTAAGGTAAAGGTGCCGGTTCTTTTTCCATAAGCCATGATCCCATTGTGGGCACCCACCACCCCGGCAAAGAAGCCAAATCCGATAATTCGCTGCCCGTCTTCGTGCTCCAGACATTCGTAATCGATAAGACGGATACGCTTTTGCAAAACAGCCCGAAATAAGTCTTGATTATACGGCTGGAGCTTTTTGGTATGCGAAAAAAACAAGTAGGTCTTCTGTTCGATCAGCTGCTCGATCGACACCTCTTTGATGCCAAAAATATACTCGCAGCCAGAAAGGTCCTCTTGCACTGCGACTCCTGCTGCCAGGTACTCCTTATCGGCAAAACAACGAGTGGGCGAAGGTTGCGCCACAATTTGCACTTGCTGGAAGTTCTTTTGAAGCCACTTGCACTGTGCCGGGGTGAGCGCTACCCGACTATCGGGCGGATTTTTACCCTCGCGCAACAATCCAATCTTAATCATAGGCATACCTTTGCAATCAGCCGCAAAATTAACCCGATTTAAGCGGTTTTATTGTATGAACTATTTTGAACTCTTTGCGATACCCATTCAGCTGCAGGTAGACAGCCAGGCCCTGAGAAGCACCTTTATGCAACTCAGCCGTCGCTATCACCCCGATTTCTTTACTAACGAAACGCCCGAGGCGCAAGAAGAAGCCCTTGAAAAAAGCGCCTTGGTCAATAAGGCCTGGAAGGTCTTTCAACACCGGGAGGAAACCATCGCCTACGTATTACAATTAAAAGGATTACTTGCCGATAATGAGAAGTATCAGTTGGATCCCGTTTTTTTAATGGAGATGATGGAGATCAACGAAGCCATTAGCGAACAGGATGAGGAGCAACAATCGACGTTGAAAGACCGCCTGCAAGCGCTAGAAGCGCAGATCTATGCCCCCGTTGGCGATATTATTGCGCAGTATCAGGATGGACAAACATCAGAGGCCGACTTGTTGAAAGTAAAAGAGTATTATTTTCAGAAGAAATATCTGGAGCGCATTCGGGGCAGTCTTTTTAGCTGATTTGCTTACCTTTGCCCTCCTCCCGCCCGGGTGGCGAAACTGGTAGACGCAGCAGACTCAAAATCTGCCGCCAGCAATGGTGTATCGGTTCGATTCCGATCTCGGGCACAAATAAAAAAGTCCTGCACGAAGTGCGGGATTTTTTATTTGGCGGCGGGGCAAGCCGGTCCGCCGAAGGCGGGCTGGTTTGACTAAGCGGACAAATAAAAAGACCGGGTGAGCGAAGCGAGCCAGGACTTTTTTATTAGTGCCCCTCCCCCCGCGGAACTGCGAGCGTAGCGAGCAGAATACGATCTCTACTTCAAAAAACGAAAACCTATTTCCTAAATCTTCTTTTCTTAATTAGCTTTTTTAATTCCTCTACTGTATTTTCCAACTCTTTGATACGTTGTTCTTGTTTCGAATTCTTTTGCTCCAGATTAGAGATCTTAAAGCTATGTACCTCGTCATAATTGACAGATAGCATACCCTCTCCATCAGTATGCACGGCATCGGGTAATACCTTTTGAACATCTTGGGCTAAGTATCCGAAGTGATCTCTGGCATCGGGTCCATTTTTCCAGCGGAATTGAACAAAGTCAATTTGATCTTCATTGTCCCAAGATTGCAAGACATTCTTTAATCGAGCATCAGAGGATGATGTAAAAGCAGTAGCTGTTACATTGCCATTAGCGTCTATTGTTACTCTACTAACATCCTGAATATAGAACCGATGAACTGAATTAGAGTGGTACTGAAGATCACTGTTACTGCCAACACTAAATCCATATTTTGTAATACCTCCATCATTAATTAAATAAATTTTTAATTTATCTCTTGAAGCCCCATTACTGTAATTATTTCCTAAATCTATATAAGTTGGAGTTGATGTTCCTCCACTGGTTGCGGTTCCAAGAATAATATTACCACCACTTGTTATTCTCATTTTTTCATCTATTGAACCATTATTATTAGTCAAAAAACGTAAACTTCCAGATTGATCTCCATCAGTGCCATTCTCTTTTACACCGCTAATAACGGCTCCAGATGTATACGTTCCTGCAGTATTATATTTCATTCTAAATACAATGCCTGCATCCGGACTTGAACTATACGTTTGACTGGAAGTCACTCTCAAAGCATTTAGTTGAGAACCATCCGTTACGATCTCCAAACCCGCTGAAGGATTGACAGTCCCAATCCCCACATTCCCATCATCCCGAACCATCATAAGCGGGGTCGAAGAAGAAGAATTGCGAACCCGCAAGGCGGTGGTGGCAGAGGTCGTTCCCGCGCCAACGACCTCGAACTTAGTACCGGTCGTAGGAGATGAGGTTCCTACCCCCACTTGCGCTAAAAGACTATTGCTGGAAGACAGAGACCCGAAAAAACAAAAGAAATAAACTAACTTTTTAAAGGTTTTCATAGCGGATGGCTTTTAATAGCTGAACTGAAAATTAGTAATCAAGCGTAAGTAATTAACCAATTTTTTAGGATGAATTGACTTAAATCAATCATAGAAACTCAATCCCCTACTTACGCTTATTCATGACCCTAGACAAGGTTTCTTCTCGTATGCCGAGAAAAGAAGCTATATATTTTTTTGGGGCGAGTAGCGCTTTGTCTGGATATGTCTTTAAAAAGAACTGACAGCGGGCCTCGGCAGAAGGAATACGAGCAATGAATGACCGTATCTCTGCATCTTGATAATAGGCAGTCAAGAGACGTCTGATGATGATATTGGTCTCGGGAAACTTTTGAAACAACTCCTCTAACTTGTCGGCGTCCAGCTCTAGTAAAACTGATTCACAAATGGCCTGAATATATTCCATCGAGGGCCTCTTCTCCCGCATACTGTAAATAGAAGTCGCGATCTCGTTGGTGGCAG
This sequence comes from Sphingomonadales bacterium, assembly GCA_016872155.1. Taxonomy (GTDB): domain Bacteria; phylum Bacteroidota; class Bacteroidia; order Chitinophagales; family Chitinophagaceae; genus JJ008. Next base: position 162,748 of record VHBB01000002.1, on the reverse strand, counting down.
AAATCCAGGTGGTAACTTCTTTTCCACCCTCGCGAATAAAAGCTCTTACCGCACCCTGATGAATAAAAAAGTATCGGTCGCAAACCTCGCCGGGCACAAGCAGGTACTCGCCCTTGGCTGCTTTTCTAAGCCTGCAATTTGCCAACAAAAAGGCCCTAACCTCTTTTGAAACAGGATAAAAGAGAGAAAGCATTTTAACCAGATCATTGACCAGGGTGAGCATACTCACAAATAAGTAACAAATTCGTAAATCGACTCAGAAAATAAGTTGAAACATTGATATAAGTCAATATTTGGTAAAAATTGCTCATTATTTCCCTAAAAAAATCGCCCCTCCCACTCAGGCAGAGCAATAAGACAAGAGACCCTTTTACCAAAGAGGCGATAACGATAACGAGCTACCAAGCGGTACAAGAGATCCCTGATTGGCCTGGGGATGATCAGAAAAAAAGAAAATAGCCGCCAACCGCCGGATAAATGACGCAAGATCAACAACGCGGCATCAGACCTCGTATATACTCGCCCTTTAGAGATTAGTACTACAGAATCAAGAGCGAGGTTAGAGCGATGATAGTTCAGTAAAATAGACTTACCAGCTTCGGACTGAAGCGATGTAAAGCAAAAATGACCGACGGGGTCGCGCTGTAAAACAAATTGAACAGCCCTGCTACACAAATAGCAAAACCCGTCATATAGAATAATATGATCCGAAGGAGCGCTCAATAACTGCAAGATAGCTCGAAAGAGCTGCAATCAGCTACCTCACACTAAACCTATATGTATTATTCCTGTCGCTCACCAAGACCATACTATCCTTCATTAAATAACGTATATAATACTCAGTAAAAGGAGTAGAAATGGCCATTGGATCAACAATTACAGACCAACTATTACCGAAATTATCATTCCATACCGGCCCGCAATAAGAAGTTGTATTGACACGGGTAAGCAACACCCACTCCCCTTGGTGGACGGAAGAAATGCCATCCCGAACACTACTTTTTAAATTCCACTTCTTATCATATAATAAATTAATGTCCGGAAGGTTCTCCTTTGGAGGAAATACATCGCCGGTGCAAGCAGATAAAAGAACCAATAATATAAAAGTATACCTCATAATCTAGCTTTACTAAAATGTTAGAACCAAATCGGTGAATACCCTCCAGTGTAATAAACTCGATAAGGCCATACCCAGCCAAATACCGAGCCCGCCTTTGTGTCCCAGTGTACATCACGAGCAGGCCAAAGCGAGGTTTGATTGGCGGGACTAGGAAATGAAAAAGAATAGGGGTCCAATCCTGCATAATCACTCCAATTTGTACAATCCCACTTATATTGAGATCTGTTAAAATCAGTTCCACAATTACCGGGTCGATATCCAAATCCAAAATTATTTCGAGCCTCACCAAAATAAACGCTTCTAGAAATTCTAAGGTGTTTTATTGGCGGATGCATAGAGGGAGCCAGTACCGAGTAAGGCTTGACACCGCCAACTAACGCCATAGGAGTACTAGTGGTTTGAATTAGTGTGGTATAAAGCTGCCCATTAAAAGAGGCCCGCTGGTTGGTATTATCATACTCCCAAACAGCTAAGACCTGTTCAAAATTGTCTTGTACCCAACTGGTGTCCCACCGAGATTCACCATACGCCGGTCCCCAAAAGAGAGTTTTCTTCCAGACCTTGTCGCTAATCTCTTGCCGGGTATGTGAGGTCAGTGTTTGATCGAAACTAAAGCCAGGAGGAGCATTCACAAGGGGCAGCGGTGCAAATTCAGTAACTGCAGAGCCTATAGTAGGCTGTAGATGAGCAGAGATCCTATTGATGCGAACCTCTGAGCCACCACCATTCCCTGTAAAGCTGATCAGATTATCATACTGAGCTTTTAAGACATAATTATCAACTAAAACTGAACGTTTGATCTCTACCGGCACGGTGGTTGGAGGCGGTATCCATCCCATGCAACCAGGCCCAAAACAAAAACCGCCACCACCAATACCTATCCCCCCCCCCCCAGGTCCGGTGGCCGGCTGCTCAGGACCATTGACCCCAACTATATGAGTAGGATGTGAAGTTGTATAAACATCATTCACTAAGACAGTAGTATAACCAGTAAGTGTGCTTCCTTGGTAAACAGGCTCACTACCGGGCGCCTCATCTGTATCAGCGGCAGCATTGAGCAGTGATACTGTAGGAAGATAAGCCCCGCCGGTAGAAGGAGCGAACAACTCGGAATATGGAAAATAGACAGAGACAGGGGGCGCCGTTCCGTTATCAACACCATATTGTCCTGCAGCAACAGAAGGCATTAGACCTTGCAAGAACTGTTCAAGGTCGGCGTTATTGCGTTTTTGTACCTCACTCCAGAATTGCTGGGCAAAAGAAGCAAGATCTACATTCCAGGCTCGGGAGAGAGAATCAAAACGAGTATATAGTGGCAGTCTGCTTTGTGCAGGAAAAATAAGATCGCCCAAAAGAACAGTCTCATCGGCAAATACATGGGCATAGATAGAAGCATTAACCAATCTTACATTAGCATTATTCTTGTAGAGCACTTTAAATACCTCTGTTATCTCAGAGAGATGACCGACCAGGGCCAACTCCTCGGGAGTTGAGGGGTAACGGGCAGCTAAGACAGGCTTATCGCTAGAAGTTTGATCCAGCGAAACGATATCTTTTTGACGAGTACACCCAAAAGCGGTCAATAAGAAAGAAACGAGAAACACAATAAGAAAATTTTTCATAAAATTAGTTATACAGTTAAATAATTTCAGCTGATGAGAATTGAATTTGATGTCTTTTTTCAAAAGAAATTTCAGGAAAACAACAATGAGAATAAATATTCAATAACTGCCAGTATATCTACTAGAAATAAACCTTTATCCAAAAACCAAAAAGAAATTTTTAAAAGATTACCCTTATCATATTAATCATGATTTAAATCATAGGCCTGTTGAGCACCTTGACTTATCTTGGAAAGAGCCAGCAAAAAACCGAACAACTGGGCATTGAAATAAAAACCGGTAACAGTAACGTACGAAGCCTGTTTCGCATTATGAGTTCATCGATCATTGAGCCTGCTTAAAAAGAGGTTGCCCTCTTCTAAAAGAGAGCAACCCCAAATGAACTTTACTTCTTAAAGCTGCGTAGCGGTCAATATAACGCTCAGCAAATAATCGCCACCGGTGTAACTCCATCCGGGAATAGCCCTCATCTTAACAGAGAAAGGTCTGGCAGGGCCAAACGTGCCTCCAGTAATCAGGGGAGAGGCAGTAGTGCTCAGTGAGTTCCACATAGAGGGTGTGGCATTTACACCCCCGGTACCATTAGTAGCCAAATTGTATTGCAATACACTACAAGGCATTACATTGTTACCAGTACCTGATCCGATGTAAGAGAAATTTGCAGTAGCAGATCGAATGGCTACATTGAAATTTCTGTTCGAAAAGACAAGAAACGGACTGGTCTGGTTTCCGAAGATGTCTTCAAGAACCTGCCCTTACAACGTTGATAGGTGCAAGATGACACCCTGCCGATTGAATAAAAATGACAATAATTAATAAAGCAACACTACTGTGTAGACATAAAAAAAGGCTGATCAGTATTTTGTTGATACCGATCAGCCTTTACAGAAGAGCAAACAGCTACTTGTTGATGATCACTTTTCCGGATGCTAGTACCGCGTTGGCGGCATTGACCAAACGAACAATATACAGCCCGCCTTGTGCACTACGAAGATCAACATCTAATAAAGGATATCCCGCGGTGGCCGGAAGCTGCTTATTAAATACCATGCCTCCTTTACTATCGAAGACTTGAAGGCTATACGTCGTAGCAACCGCACTATAATAAGACACTTTAAATGAGCCATTATTTGGACTAGGAAAGACAAACAAACGCGCAGTTACCGAGTCTCCGATTACCAGCACTTCAGAGGTATTGGCGCAAGGTAGACGAGGCGGATTATTTTGTACTCTTACCTTGTAACTGCCCGAGGGATGCTTCCACCCAATGGAATCTACGCTAGCCGTGGATTCTCCTGTAAGCGGGTTATTGTTAAGGAACCAGGCAAAGTTATAAGAACCGGCCGGTGTAACCAATGCATTGATGGTCGTTTGAATACCTGGCAACACCCTGGTATAGGGACTGGCTTGCAAAGTGACAACCGGATTGGGTTCAATGGTAACAGCTACTGGAGCGGAGGCTGCTGAACATCCAAAGCTATTTGTTACAGTAACTAGGTAGTTGCCGCTTGTACCGATCAATACCGATTGCGAAGTTGCGCCATTACTCCAACTCCAAGTGCTTCCTGTAGAGGCAGCCAGCAATACACGATCGCCGTCACACACACGGGTAGCAGTTAATGGCGTGATGGTGGCAACAGGTAGCGGGTTAACTGTAACAACAGTCGGAGCAGCGGTGCTTACGCAAGAGCCGGTCGTTACCGTTACTGTTACAGATTGACTTGTATTGACTGTAATCGACGAGCCGGTTTGGCCATTGCTCCACAAATAAGAGGTACCACTATTGGCAGTAAGCGTAACCGATCCACCCAAACAAAAACTGGTGGGTCCTCCGGCTGTGATGGTAGCGGCTGGTACCGCTGTAAGGGTGAGTGTTACACCCGTTCTTGCGGTGCCCTCACATCCGGTAAGGTTATCGCGTGCAGCCGCAAAGTAGGTAACCGAACCAATTGTATTAAGAGTAGGGTTGGCGACTACCGATCCACCTGTAGCAGCTGAATACCAAACAACAGTTTGCCCGGTTAGTACAGATGCCGAGGCGGCCAGCGTGGGTATGGCAGCTCCGGGGCAAACTAATTGTTGCTGATTACCTTCACTAACGGGAGCGGTTAAAGAGCTATTGCCCACTATAACGGATAGCTGCACAGAAGGGGTCTGACAATTAGTATTGGTCGCATAAACAGAGACATTCCCGGACTGACTACCGGAAACGAACGAGACGCTGATCTGGTTAGTCCCCTGCCCTCCTACAATCGCGGCGCCCGCAGGAACGGTCCATACATATCCGGTAGCACCTGTAACGGGGTTGATACTGTAAGAAACCGGACCGGTACTACAGATGGTGGTCTCTCCTGTTATGGCTCCTAGAGCTCCCATATTACCTCCACCAGACGATGCAGTTACTGCAATAGCATTTGTTCTTTGGCTCTCGGCAGTAGTGACCGAACTTCTGCAGCGAATAGAATACCAATCACTTTGCCCGGGCGTAAGTCCGGTGGCCGAATAACTATTGCTGGTAAGATTGCCTGCAAAAAGCACATACTCTCCATTGGCCTGATTAAGCCTGTAAATATCATAGTGCGTAGCACCCGCTACTGTAGTCCAGCTAAAATTGATCTCTCCTGCGGCACAGCTGGTACCATTACCAGAAAAACCGGTTACAGTACCCAAGGCTTTAAAAACGGCGTCGCTCTGATCGGACAAAGAGCCACTAGTCACTCGAATGCGCGCCTGCGATGTATTGATTCCAGCGGGAACGGACCAGGTAAAGCGATTGGTGGTGCTGGCAATAGTATTGGAGATCAATAACCAGTTGGCGCCGTTATCTACCGAGTACTCTAGTGTTTGCGTCCCGGTAAGACCGAACTGATTCCACGTAATTACCTCTGAGCTGCCGGGAGAAAATGATTCACCCCCATTGGGATAGATCATTTCGATACGAGGCTGATCGATAGTCCACGTCAAAGCATATTGTTGGTTGGTGCCTGTAGCCACACTAGTGCCCGTTACTTTAACCACATAGGTACCGGCGGCTGGATTATTGATGGTCACTTGTTCTACATTACTAACATTATCTATTCCAGTAGTAGCAGTAGCCGAAGGATTGTCTTTATCGAGTACCCAGGGCAAAAAAGTCGTAGTAGTATTGTTAACAGCAATATCTAAGTTGTTGACCAATGCCGGATTGGCATTGGGAGCACCGGCCGGATCGTTCCAGTTCAACATTACATTTAGGCGGGCGGTATTGGGAGGAACGCTAATGGTCAACTCATTGAAGGCAGCATTGGCAACGGTGGTAACTACATATCGGTTGTCTTCAAGTACCCGAACGGCCTCCAACGCATCGATGCGGCCGTACCCAAACCGATAATCAGGCCCGGGATTACCCAGATCTTGAGCAGTATTTAATACAGCGCTCTTAATAAGGGCAGATGGCGGAAGTGTATTGCTATTGAGTTGCTTAAACCGCTCAACCAATAGGGCTATAGAGCCCGCCACACCGGGAGTAGCCATGGACGTACCAGAGATCGTAGCGTAAGCGGTGGGCCCCGTGCTGTAGGTAGAGAATACATTGGTGCCCATGGCACTGATATCGGGCTTCACCCTTCCATCTTGCACGGGTCCAAAACTGCTAAAAGAAGATATCGCATCAGTAGAGGTGACGCTGGCAACAAGGATATTGTTTTTAGCAGACTTACCGCTGCCCGTTATCGTATGCCAGCCACCGGTACAAGAGGTTTGAGAATTCCCTGCAGAGTGTACATGTAAGTGAAAAGGAAAATTGTTCAAATTAAGATCGGTGGCGCGACTGGTAGCTGAATACCATACATTGGTTCCATTTATTCCACAGGTTGCAGTAGTTGCACCATAAGAGTGACTGCTCACCACAAGATTATAGGCCGGTATGGCAGCGGCGATCTCAGCCGATACATTTCCATTAAAATCATAAGAGTACAATTTTGCATTGGGAGCCATACCTCTGGCATTGGGATTGGCGATTCCTTTTCCGAGTATAGTGCCGGAGCAGTGGGTCGAATGGTTACTGAAGGCCGCATTCTCGACCTGTGTAACGCGGCCGGTGGGTAAAAAATCAAGATGTTGCCCTATTGCGCCTCCATCCCAAATGCCAACATTAATGCCTTCTCCTTTAAGATTTCGAGGCCCGTCGCTAATAGGACTTACCCGGTGCAAAGAACGGCCTGGAAGATTTTCTTCTTTATTGGGTTCATCGATAAATTCAGCCCACTGCACTACCGAAAGACGTACCAATGATTTGAGTTGCGTAGCAGGCACCCGTACAACAAAACTTCTAAAGGGGGCATCTTCTCTGATCAGTTGTGCGCCCAGACTGCTGAGCAAAGGCTCTATAGCAGAGCGAGTCATGGTTTCGTAAGTAATGATGGTGACATCGGCTTTGCCGGGTTCTATAAGGGCATGGGCAGGCACCTTAGCATAGAAAAGATCAGGGATGGTCTTTTGAAGATCCTGAAATACAAACACCGATCGAACGGATAAGGAAGCGAAGGTTCTAGTATCAAAACCAGTATTGATCTTGGCCGCATAGGCGTAGTTAGGAAAATAATCCAGCAGCGTAATGCCGGATTGTGTTAATTGAAGGCGAAGCGACTCCGATGGAATATCATTGAACTGTAATACAGCATACCAAAAAGGGCCGTACTGTGCATTGCGAAATACAGAATCGGTACTGCGAGGTTTATCGGCATTGAGCTCGGGAACAAACGCGCCGGAACGCAGTTTTACTTGATAATCGCGAGGCTGTTGAGCCAGCAAGCATGAGCAAAAAAATAAAAGAATGAACAATGCGGAGATTCGCAAAAAAATTGCTTTCATCAGGGCTGAATTTTTGAGGCGATGAAAATACGCATATTCCCTCAAGCTCGTAAAAGTGTTCGACTTTTTTTACTCCGGTGGCACAAGCACTTATACAACTCACTGCTCCGCTAGGTTATTAACAGCTTGTACACGTTACGGTGTACTCGTAAAGACCCGCTCGAATCTGCGCTGGCAGGGAGGTACACGCAAAATACCGGCAAGGGGGGTCAACAATGGGCGAATAACAGGTTTTTTTTCTTCAAAGCAAGACTGCAGATACATTGTATCCAGGCCTCCCCCCAGCAGCTTGTTACCCAAAAGCAGTGGCTCTTCTAGACGAATACAGCGTTCTTTACAGCACATCTACGTCTACTACCACTTGCACAGCTCGAAAATTTTGTTGACCCGTAAGCTGCACGATCAGCTCTTTTATATCGGCTTTGCACTGCGAAAGCAGATTGGCGCGCCTGGGCAGCTTTAACAAGAGTTCTGTTCTGTATTGATTACGCACCCGGGCAACTACGGCGGGGGCCGGACCTACCATATAACTACCATAGCTTTTTTTAAATGCATTGGCAAAGGTTTGCGCCGCCCTTGCGCTCACCGATTGATCCCTGTGGCGAAAACTCAATACAATCAATCGACTATAAGGAGGATAAAAAAACTCTTCGCGCTTGCCGATCTCTTCGTCGAAGAATGCACGGTAATCATGTGCCGTTACAAAGGCAAGGACCGGGTGGGCCGGCTGCGAAGTTTGAACGAGCACAGTGGCGGTCTGCTCCTTTCGCCCTGCCCTGCCACTCACCTGCTCCATTAATTGAAAGGCTCTTTCGTGCACCCGAAAATCCGTAAAATGCAGCAGCCCATCGGCATCGACCACTCCCACCAGGTCAACGCGATCTACATCCAATCCCTTTACCACCATTTGCGTGCCTACTAAAATATCGATCTGCCCTTGCTCGAACATTCGTACCAATTGCTCATGCGCTTGCTTTCCGCGAATGGCATCGATATCCATGCGAGCTATCCGGGCCGAGGGGAAAAGCCGCTGTAGTTCTTCTTCGATCAGCTCCGTTCCGAAATTTCGTTGTGTAAACGACTGCCCGCCACAATCGGTGCAACGGGTTACCACACCATAGGCCGAGCCACAGTAATGACAAAGTAATTGCTGCTTTTTTTTATGCAGCGTTAGCGAAACATCACAGTGACGGCAAGCCGGTATCCATCCGCATTGCGAACAAATCTGGTAAGGCACATATCCCCTTCGATTTTGAAATAAGATTAGCTGACGCCCCTGTTCGAGTACCCGCTCCATCGATTGTACTAAGAGGGGCGTAAGAGATCCGCCTACTCTTTTTTTTACCGGTACGGCACGTGTGTCAATAATTCGAATAGGCGGCAACGCAACGTCGGCATAACGCTGAGAGAGCGTGACTAATCCATATTTTTTTGTAAGGGCTTGTTGATAGGTTTCGACCGCAGGGGTCGCGCTTCCCAACAAAACCTTCGCCCCTGTTAAGGTAGCCAGATAAATGGCAGCATCCCGCCCATGGTAGCGGGGCGCGGGCTCTTGCTGCTTAAACGAAGGGTCATGCTCCTCATCGATAACGATCAACCCCAGCTGTTTGAACGGCAAAAAAACGGCAGAACGAGCCCCAAGCAATACAGTAAGCTGCCCGGTGACCACTTTTTGCCAAAGCTCTGCCCGTTCTTGCGGAGAGAACTTTGAGTGATACACACCAACCTGACCACCGAAACAATGCTGCAGCCTGCGCACGATCTGTGCCGTCAATGCGATCTCGGGTAACATATATAACACCTGCTCCCCACGTTGTAATGCTTCGCTGATCAACCGCATGTACACTTGTGTTTTTCCACTGGCCGTAACTCCATGTAATAGGCATACAGATAAGGATGACCAAGACTGCTTGATCTGATCAAAGGCCTTTTGCTGGTGAGTCGTTAGCGTAAAATCGATCGAATGAATAACGGGTAGATAGCTAAGGCGGTCTACTTGTTTGCTGTAAGCAACTAGAATTTCTTTTTCGATCAATGCATTCAGTAAAGTAGTCGTTGCCCCTACTCGTTTTAACAAGGCCGCAACAGCGACCTCACCACACTTTTGGTGCAGCTCGAGATAAGCCAGTAGTACCGCAAGTTGCCGAGGCGCTCCCTTCCACGTGTTTAAAAGCGTAGCGAGCTTCTCTTCTACCTCATAATTATTGCCCAGCCGAACGAATCGCTCGACCTTTGCTTGAACCGCTGCACCCGCATCGCCCGAAACGGTACGAAATGGAGCCGGAAGGGCTGCGGCCATTACTTCGCCCTCCGAACAGAGGTAATACTCCGCCATCCACTCCCATAAACGCAAGGTGTGTTTGTTTACAAAAGGAGTTGTATCTAACAACTGGATGATCTCTTTTACCCGAAGGCCCGCAGGAACCTCGCTACCAATTGACTTAACGATGCCGACATATCGTTTATTTTTTCCTAGGTTGACCAAAACCCGGTGGCCGGGTTGCAACTGTGTTTGCAAGGCAGCCGGCACAGACCATGTGTAATTCTGCGGAAGGGCAGCCGGCACAATTACCACTGCATATTGCTTACTATAAATTGCACGCGCTATCATCAACACACTAATGTAGCAAGAATTCAGCTCTTAGGCGATGATCCGATCCAAGCAGCGTTGTATGCGATCAATTTTTGATGCATAATGGCGTAGACATCATTGCGCAGGCGGGCGACCTCGTCGACATCGTATCCTTCTACCGATATTTCTTCGAGGTAAACGGCCCTGCTGGGACCCGGCGTTAGCGAGGCTAGTCGACTGTAGTGCATTCGATCAAATGCATCCAAGAATAAGATGGGCTTAATGGGCGTTCCGGTCTCGAGCGCTACACGAAAAGCACCATCATAAAAGGATTTTAAGGGTAGATCGCCCATATTGAATGTACCCTCCGGAAAAACGAATACCGAGATCTTTTTTTGCAGTAATGTCTTTAACCGTTTGACGCTGGCCGCCCTACTCTCGGGGTCGCTTCGGTCTACCATTACGCAGGCATTACGATAGATATAACCAAAGATCGGCAAGGCGGCCGTCTCTGCTCTGGCCAGGGGCCTAAAATATTGGCGAATAGCCTTGACCAAAATAACGGCATCAATATAAGAAATATGATTGGCCACAAAAATGTAAGGACGCTCCTTATCGTGGGGCACTTCGAATACGGTGCGGTGTCGCATGCCGATCAACGCCATCCAGGCATCCGCCCACCACCGACAAAGTCTGATCGATCGATTACCCCCTGCTACCGGTCCTCCCCATGATGCCACTAAAAAAAACGGAAATAGCAAAAGCATCAACGCTACAAAGGTCAACAGCGCATACATATTGTACAAGAACAAGACGGGTCTTTTCATAGTATAGGTAACAAAACGAAGGTACAGTTTAAGCCCCATCTAAGCCGGATGTTCTACCTTTGCGCCCATGTCTTCGATTCGCTCTGTCGCTTTTCATACCCTGGGCTGTAAGTTGAACTACTCCGAGACCTCTTCCCTTGGGCGAATGCTCGAAAAAGAAGGGTTCGAAAAAAAGGAGTTCGATCAAGCAGCCGATGTGTATGTAATTAATACCTGTTCGGTAACCGACAACGCCGATAAGGAATGTCGCCAGCTGGTCAGAAGAATCCAGCGAAGAGCCCCAGAGAGCTATGTAGTCATTACCGGTTGCTATGCGCAACTAAAGCCTAATGAGATTGCCACGATTCCGGGAGTAGACCTGGTCTTGGGGGCGGCCGAAAAATTCAATTTGCCCTATCACATAAAAAATCTTCAACAACAAGAAGGCACAAAGATCTGCAGCTGTGACATAGAAGACGTACGTGACTTTACGGCATCGTGGTCTTCGCAAGACCGTACCCGTAGTTTTTTAAAAGTGCAAGATGGTTGCGATTATAACTGCTCGTTTTGCACCATCCCCCTAGCAAGAGGAAAAAGCCGCAGCGACAGCATTGCCAATGTGGTGGCCAATGCGCGAGAATTGGCTGCGACCCAAACGAAAGAGGTCGTTTTGACCGGCGTTAACTTGGGCGACTTTGGACAACCCGGTGAGGATTTCTTTCAACTGGTGCAGGCGCTGGATACCGTTGAAGGCATCGACAGGTACCGGATCTCGTCGATCGAACCTAATCTACTTACAAACGAGATCGTCGACTTTGTAGCGAAGAGCAAGCGCTTTATGCCCCATTTTCATATTCCAATGCAAAGCGGAAGCGATCGTATACTGGGGCTAATGAGAAGACGCTACAAAAGAGCGCTCTACACCGAGCGCGTTGAATGGATCAAACAATGCATGCCCCATGCTGCCATTGGGGTAGATGTGATCGTTGGATTTCCCGGAGAGACAGAAGAAGAATTCGCTGAAACCTATTCGTTTTTAGAGCAATTACCCGTTACTTATTTACATGTGTTCACGTATTCGGAGCGAGATAATACGCATGCGCTATCGTTGCACAACAAGGTTCCTACTTCGGTTCGGCAAGAGCGCAATAAAAAACTTCGTAACCTCTCTTTTATCAAGACCAAACAATTTACCGCTCAATTTTTTGATACGGTGCGACCGGTCTTATTCGAAAAAGCAGAACACGAGGGAATGATGGAGGGCTACACCGATAATTACATTCGCGTGCAAACCCCTTACCGAAGCGAATGGATCAATACGATCGTGGACTGGAGAATTTAGAATTTTACCTACATTCGCTCTCCCGGAACGTTAGCTCAGTTGGTTTAGAGCACTACTTTGACAGAGTAGGGGTCACTGGTTCGAGTCCAGTACGTTCCACTCCTACCTCTTTCTGATCCCAATTATTTTTGATGCTAACGTCTGCCAAGTGGCAAATCGACAACCCCAGCACTACCCTTATTTGGTATACCCCTTAAACCTTTCTGACGCTCCCAAAAAGAAAAAGGGTTACTAGATGTAACCCTTTGATTTTCAGTGGGAGCTGACGGGATCGAACCGCCGACCCTCTGCTTGTAAGGCAGATGCTCTAAACCAGCTGAGCTAAGCTCCCTTTTTGCGGAGGGCAAAGATAAGGGGGGGCTTGCATTTGAACAAAGCTTTTTGCAAAATAGCCATTCGATTAATTTTGTATCCATGAACGCTTACCAAGAAGATATTCGCTCGTTACCCTTTCAGGACGCCGAGGTGCTCACCGATGAGGGAGCTCCCGGTCATCTTATTGTCTGGAATGATGATGTCAATACATTTGATTGGGTCATCATTACACTGGTAGAGATATGCGGTCATACGCAGGAACAAGCCGAACAATGCGCCTACCTGATACACTTTAAAGGTAAATATGCAGTTAAAAACGGAGAATTCGAGATCTTGAAACCCATGTGCGAAGCCATAGTAGATCGGGGCATCAATGCCACGATCGAAGCACCTGTTGGCTGATTGCCATAAGGGCAAAACCGGGTATTTTTGTGCCCCATGGAGTTGAGCAAAAATTTTGAGCATTCAGTAGCCGAGAATAAATGGTATCGACATTGGATCGAGAAAGGGTATTTTCATTCCGTTCCCGACGAGCGGGAACCATTTACGGTCGTTATTCCCCCTCCTAACGTTACCGGTGTGCTTCACATGGGGCATTGCCTCAATAACACCATTCAGGATGTGTTGGTGCGCAGAGCCCGTATGCAAGGAAAAAATGCCTGCTGGGTACCGGGTACCGACCACGCCTCTATTGCCACCGAGGCCAAGGTCGTTCAACTCTTGCGAGAAAAAGGAATCCAAAAGGCCACCCTTAGCCGCGATGAATTTCTTTCGTATGCTTGGGAATGGAAAAGTAAATACGGCGGGATCATTTTGGAGCAACTCAAGAAAATGGGATGCAGCCTCGATTGGGAGCGCACTCATTTTACCATGGATCCCGATTACTACCAGGCGGTGATCAACGTATTCATTGAGCTCTACAACAAAGGATACATCTATAGAGGAAAGCGCATGATCAACTGGGATCCCCGCGCCAAGACCGCCCTTAGCGACGAAGAGGTCATTCGCAAACAAACACAACAAACGCTCTACCACCTTCGCTATAAACTCGAGGGTGACAACGAAGCGTACATGGTGGTCGCCACCGTTAGACCCGAGACCATTATGGGAGATACCGCCATTTGCGTGCATCCCGATGATCCCCGTTATCAATCGCTGCAGGGGCGCTATGCCTTTGTGCCGCTCATCAATCGCCGCATTCCGATTATTGCCGACGAATATGTTAGCATGGATTTTGGAACCGGCGCTCTAAAAGTTACTCCCGCGCACGACATCAACGACTACCAGCTGGGGCAAAAACATGGGCTTGCTTTAATTGATGTTTTCAATGACGATGGTACCCTTAGCGAAGAGGCCGGAATCTATGTTGGAAAAGATCGATTCGAGGTTCGTAAACTCATTGCAAAAGAACTCGATGAAAAAGGATTTCTTGAAAAAACCGAAACCTATAGCAGCGAAGTAGGATACAGTGAACGTACCGATGTGGTCGTGGAGCCCCGCCTTTCGCTGCAATGGTGGGTCGATATGAAAAAGATCAGCGGACCCGCCTTAAAGGCGGTTGCCGACGAGGAGATCAAATTCTATCCAGCCAAATTCAAAAATCTCTACCGACACTGGATGGAGAACATCAAAGACTGGTGCATCTCGCGGCAGCTGTGGTGGGGACATCGTATTCCGGCCTGGTACGATGAGCAGGGTCAGGTAGTCGTAGCCGCCGATCTAGACGCTGCCAAAGAGCAGTACAAAAAATTATACGGAACAGTCCCCGCCCATCTTCGCCAAGATGAGGATTGCCTGGACACTTGGTTCTCTTCGTGGCTCTGGCCCTTCGAAGTTTTTAAGGGCTACAGCCAGCCCGGCAATAAAGAAGTGGCGTACTACTACCCCACTAATACTTTGGTAACGGCACCGGAGATCATCTTTTTTTGGGTAGCACGCATGATTATGGCCGGTTGCGAGTTTCAGCAGCAGATCCCCTTTCGGCAAGTCTACTTTACCGGGATCGTACGCGACAAGCAGGGCAGAAAAATGAGTAAGAGCCTGGGCAATTCGCCCGACCTGCTGGCCCTGATCGATCAATACGGAGCCGATGCCGTTCGCTTTGGAATTATGATCGCTTCGCCCGCGGGCAATGACCTGCTTTGGGACGAAAGCACCAATGAACAAGGGTTGCACTTCAACAATAAGATCTGGAATGCACTCAAATTGATTCGCAGTTGGGAGCAACGACAGACGAACGACCCGAGCCTCTCCACACCCGCCATTGCTATCGATTGGTTCGAGAACCGACTACGAGAGGCACGAGCCACGCTCGAAGAGCTTTATGGTGATTATAAATTGAGCGAAGCGCTCAAAACGATCTACTCCCTAATATGGGATGATTTTTGCAGTTGGTATTTGGAGTGGGTCAAGCCCGGATTCGATCAACCCCTGCCAGCTTCTACGTACGAGAAGACCCTCTCTTTCTTCGAAGAGCTCATGCAGTTGCTTCATCCGTTTATGCCCTTTATTACCGAAGAGGTGTTTCACCAACTTAAGCCGAGACAAGAGGACCTGACCGTTCGTCCGCTGGCGACACCGGTTGCTTTTAATAAAGAGATCCTACTGGCCGGTGACCTGCTAAAACAAATGATCTCTGCCATTCGTGACGCCCGCAACAAGAACCAGATCAAACCCAAAGATCCGGTTACCCTGCATATAGAGTCAGAAGCCACTGCCCTGGTCGCTTCCATTACGCCACTGCTTTGCAAACAAGTCAATGCCGTTTCGGTGCGCTGCGAAAAATCGATAGATGCCGTTGCCAACAGCATAACCGTTGTGGTGGGCAAACAAAAGATCTATATCGAGACCAGCACAACGCTCGATACCGGCTCACAAAAAGAAAAACTACTAAAGGACCTAGACTACCAAAGAGGATTTTTGGCAAGTGTAGAGAAAAAGTTGAGCAACGAAAAATTTGTACAACAGGCCAATCCTGCGGTCATTGAGAACGAAAGGAAGAAACAGGCCGATGCCCTTACCAAGATCCGCTTGATAGAAGAAAGCCTGCGTTCGCTACACTAAGCGAGTCGATCAAAAAAGCGTTATGGGCATTATGAATTCGGCGAACCATCCCCGATAGCCATCGAACTGGTCTCGATCAATTAGGTAATTGACCCTGAAACCAAAACTAACGGGGTGCTGGTTCCACCATTTTGTATCAAAGAAAACTTCGGCCCCGGTGCTACGCTGCGCTGCCGTCTGTTTTTTGTTGCGTGAATAGACCAGCATATAGTCATAAAAAAGATTGGCCCGAATGCGGTTTACAAAGACGATACTGGCCAGCCCAAGATCGGGCAACCAAATTGGAAAATGATAATTGATACCTGTTTTCCACATTCGGCTAAAATAGCGGCCCGTAAACCCACGGCTGTAGGCTAATCGATTGCCAAAACTGAGCTGTCCGAGTGTATCACGCTCTTGCCAGGCCCCTTGTACAACGAAATGATGCCGATGAGACAAACCCGGCATATACACGGTAGCCGTTGTATTGAACTGTCTGCCCTTATACGAAGAGACGCTGTGCTGGCCCAGTAAACTAAACTGTATACCCCATCGAGGAAAAATATGTTGCAAGGCCTGCTGGGCTCCCAACGAGAACTGAATACTATGCATTAGATAACTAAAGGTGACCGTTCCTAAACTATCGCGGTAAGGCCCTTTGTACATGTCGTTTCGTAGCACATAATAGCTTTCTGCCATAAGATGGCGATAAACCCTCCCTTTGATATCTTGTAGGGGCACACGCACGCCTATGCGTGTATCGAGTTGCGACCAAGCCCTTCTTACACCTCTTACCACGGCAGATCGTTCGAAGGTATAGTTGGCGCCAAGGGTAATTTGCGGAAACCAGGCTCCGTAGGTAGTAGCGGCACCTACGGCATGACTTCTCTCGTTTTCGTTATACTCGTAGGCGAACTCTGTTTGCAGGGTATTGAGCACGTTTTCTCCATACAACGCAAACCGAAACAGCGGATCTTGATAATCGGGTCGCCAGCTGTGAATATTGACAAGACCGGTCGTCTTTCTGTAGCGCTGGGCAGCAACGGTGTCTTGCCTTGCATAACGGCTATCGAACTGCGATAAAAAAGAAGTGCCCTGCCGGCTTACGCCCGCGACCGCATAGGGAGCAGCCCTCAGCATGGTATCGACACTGATTTTCTTCCAGCCAGTGGGGTCGCGACTGACCACTCTTATCTGCGACCCTTCTGCGGTGGGCTCAGACCAATAGAGTTTACCGTTAGCGGCATGCACATTGTACTTTCCAATACCGCCCGCTGTAACCTGCCAAATTGAACGATCGCTCAAGCGATAATTATAGAGCTGATCGTTACCCGAAAATCCGGCGGTAAAGAAAATGGAACCCTCTTCTGGAAAAAGAAACCCCAGCGAAAATGGAAGAAAGGGGATCAATGTTTCTTCTTGCCCCGAAAGCAGAGACAGACGCACGAGCGCCATAGCACCTTGCTGGTTACGAACAGCCGCTACAATAGCTGTGTCAGAGATGAACTTAGGATCGGTATACAAATACCCCAAGGGCGACACATACGATTGAATTTTTTTTCCATCAGAGGCAGCGAGTAATTCCAGCGAGGACTTACCCGACTCTGTTACCTGCACGGCAATGACCTTCTCGAGTCCGGGAGCAATATCGGGTGTAAAAAAACGAGAGCGACGTGTAAGTTCCTTTTGCGTGCCGCTTTGCAGATCGACAATACGAAGAGAGCTATAGCTTACCCAGTGCCAGCGAGGATCTTTACTATAAGCGGCATATACTATCTTACCATTTCTATACGCAAAAGGTTGTTGCAACGAAATATCCAGGGTGCGTATAAGCTGTTCCCGATTCTTGGTTACCAAATAAAAACCGGGCCGATGAATACGACTACTCATTTGAACCAACATCGTATCTTCTCCTACCCAATACGGATATTGCCAATCGGTGGCATAGCCCGTTCTAGTCTTAAGTAACCAAGAGGGCACCGTAGATTCCGAGGCCGGCTGTTGGCGCTTATACCAATCGAACGCATTCTTTCTAAACTGAGCATACGAGAGGTTGGCCGTTTTGGCAAGGGCTTGTTGAAAAGGATAGACCCAAGACGAGAACGACGCTGCTCGCTTAATGACCGAAGGCCAGAATTTTTCGCCGTAGGTGGCTACTCCGTAATTGACCAACAGATAGCCCAATTCGTAGTGATCGGGAACAACATCCTTATAAGATCCATTACGAAGCTTTAACCATGAATATTTTTTTCCACCTTGCCAAAGAGCCGGAAAGGCATTCAAAAACTGTGGTAACCTTCCCCTGCCCTGTGCACTCAGTGCCGTCTCTTGCCAGGTGGCATCTCCCTCGAAGAACCAATTGGGAACAGCGGCATTGATGGCCAGGTCGTACCCTTGCTGGCCCAATAGGATACGAGCCGCCTTGCTTAGCCCGGTATTCATATTATTGATCTGCTCTACGTGTCGGTATTCGTGCAAGGCCAACAGGTCGCTCCATCCCAATGCGCCACTGCTAAAATTATTGAGATTGGGCATTAACATCCATTCACTACGAAAGGGCCCTAATTGCACATAGGCATTCGAGATAACAGCGCTTTGCTGCAGCACAATGTCGATGGGTCGCAACTGCTTACCCAAACGAAACGAGTCATAGGCCGCCAACCGACGAATTAACGATACCGCACGCTGCGCCTGGCTATCGAGCCCCGGGGCAAATAGTACGCGAACGCTATCGGTAGAGAGTTGCTTCCACCGTTGACGAGAAGGATTGCCCCCAAAGGGCTGTGCGACCGAAACTGCAGCCATCAATAACCCTCCCATCAACACTACAAAAGAACGCATAGCAGGCATATAGAAATAAAGTTACTAAGCCCGCGGGATTATATCTTTGCCCCCATGGCAGAAGATCTAAAAATTATTCAGGGCAGTAAAGCGGAGCAATACCGCAGCCTGTTGCCGCAACTACAAGGGCTGTTAGCGGGTGAAACCGATTTTGTAGCCAATATGGCCAACACTTGTGCTGCCCTTAAGGAGCAGTTTGGATGGCTTTGGGTAGGATTTTATCTAGTCAAAGAAAACGAACTGGTCTTGGGTCCTTTTCAGGGACCGGTAGCTTGTACCCGCATACAAAAAGCAAGAGGCGTATGTGGAGCCTGCTGGCAGCAAGAAAAGACCATCGTCGTAGCAGACGTACTAGCCTTTCCGGGTCACATTGCTTGTAGCAGTCTGTCGAGATCGGAGATCGTAATCCCGCTATGGCAGGCAGGCCGAGTAATGGGAGTGCTCGATGTAGATAGCGAAAAGATCGCCGATTTTGATGATACCGATCGGCAGTACCTAGAAGAGATCGTTCGACACGTACTGGCTACCCAAGATTGAGTAACATATCTTCGGTCATAGCGTCCAGATCGTACTGGGGTTTCCATCCCCAGTCACGGCGAGCCACACTATCGTCGATGCTTTGCGGCCAACTGTCGGCAATGGCCTGCCGGTAATCAGGACGATACGAAATAGAAAATGCAGAAAGCTGACGTTTAATCGAGGCTGCGATCTCAGCAGGCGAAAAACTCATGGCCGATAAATTATAAGAGTTTCGAATAGCAATTCGTTCGGCAGCAGCTTCCATTAGTTCGGTAGTAGCCCGAATGGCATCGGGCATATACATCATTGGCAAATAAGTATCCTCCTTTAAAAAACAATTATACGATTGCTTGGCCAGTGCCTCGTGATAGATCTCGACGGCATAATCGGTCGTTCCTCCACCCGGTTCGGATTTGTAAGAGATCAATCCGGGATAGCGGATACTTCTTACATCTACTCCATAGCGCTGCCAGTAATAATGGCACCAGAACTCACCTGCATACTTGCTAATGCCATAGATGGTCGTAGGTTCAATAATGGTTTGTTGCGGGCAATTGATGCGGGGAGAGCTAGGTCCGAATACAGCGATCGAAGAGGGCCAGAACACTTTACTCAACTTCTCTTCGCGGGCAATATCCAATACATTTAAAAGGCCCTGCATGTTTAGGTTCCAGGCCAGCGAAGGATTTTTTTCGCCCGTGGCCGATAAGATCGCTGCCAGCAAATAGATCTGGGTAATGTTTTGCCGAATTACCTGCACATGCAACATCTCTTTGTTCATGACATCTAACGAAACATAGGGCCCGGTACCGGCCAGTAAGGGATTTTGCTCTCGAAGATCGGCTGCAACCACTTGAGCAGCGCCGTACATTTTTCGAAGTGCCAATGTAAGTTCAACGCCGATCTGTCCGGAGGCGCCTATAACCAAGATCTTCTCTTTGTGCATGGCCGGTATTTATTTGGCAAACTTACCACTACTTTTGTAACATGACATCGTTTCTGCAACCCCTGTTTGCCGAGCAAGCCTACGACAAGAACTCCTTTTTTCTATTGGCAGGCCCCTGCGTGGTAGAATCCGAGCCATTGGTCATGGAAACGGCCGCAGCCTTGAAAGAGATCTGTACGCGGTTGCGTATCCCTTTTGTTTTTAAAGCGTCTTATCGAAAGGCCAACCGCTCGAGTGCAGGTTCATTTACCGGCATAGGAGATACCGAAGCGCTAAAAATACTGCAACAGATGCGTACCCGACTTGCCCTTCCGGTCGTAACCGATATTCACACGGCCGAAGAGGCTGTCCAGGCGGCGCCCTATGTCGATGTATTGCAGATTCCTGCCTTTTTATGCAGACAGACCGATCTGCTCGAGGCAGCCGGACGCACCGAAAAGATCATCAATATTAAAAAAGGACAATTCTTGAGCGGTCCGGCCATGAAGTTTGCCGCTGAAAAAATTGAAAAGACCGGCAATCAAAAGATATTGCTTACCGAACGAGGAACCACCTTTGGCTACCAAGACCTGGTGGTAGACTTTAGAAATATTCAGTGGATGAGGGAGCTCGGCTATCCTGTGGTGATGGATGTAACGCATTCGCTGCAACAACCCAATCAATCGGTCGGCATAACAGGTGGACAGCCCGAGCTGATCGAAACGATTGCTTGCGCAGCCATTGGTGCCGGAGCCCAAGGTATCTTTATAGAGACACACCCCGAACCCGCCGCGGCTAAAAGCGACGGCGCCAACATGCTGGCGCTCGAAAAAATGGAGGCGTTACTTACAAAATTGGTACGGATTCGCTCGGCCCTGCTTACCTAAGGTCCTCGATGTTGATACCCGGGTATTTAGCTTTGTCGAATGCAAAAATTGCATCAGCGGCCGGCACGTTCGTTTTCATGCTGTTGACCGTATACGAATAGCGATTACCTGCATTTTCTAACACCCGCGTGCTGTACATGGTCTTAGCCGTCTTTTCGATTTGCAAAAAAACCGTGTGAAAATTTTTTGACTTATCGACCGGGGTCAGTTGAATTTCTTGTACCCATTTGGCACCGGCTTTCTTTTCTCCGTTGAGCACATAGAGAAAATCCTTATCATAAAAATTAGAGAAAAGTTTTTGGGGTGTAATCATACCACTCGAGGCATCAAGGGTATTAATGGTTACCTCGTTGGCGGCTTTATCGATATTCCAAACGGTGGTGCCATTACAAATTATCTCTTGCCCACTAAAGTTGAGCCGATACTTGGTGCCCTTCATAGTAATGGTTCCGGTCTTGGATGACAAAACCTTTCCGGCCGCACTCTCTACTTTGTAGGTAAAGGCCGCTTGCACCGTGGCAAACGACTTAAATTTGGCGCTAACGGCGTCCAATATCTTTTTGGCTTCGGGGTCGTTGCGAGAGCCGGTCTTGGCCTGTGCCATCAACAGACTGCTTTGCAAAAAGGCCAACAAAACAAGAAGAAAAAACTTTTTCATGCAGGGCATTTACGGTAGTAAAAGGTGGGGCGAAGATAGCCCAAATCAGTAATTAGACGAAGTTGAAAGATTCGCCTTTCTAAAAGGTTCTACCTTAACAAGATGCTAACTTTTTTCAGGATCCCAGCTGGTCTAACAGGCGTTGCAGATCGGCATCGGTCTTGATCATTACATCGCGGGGTTTACTGCCCTGAGCGGGTCCGACAACGCCCGCTATCTCGAGTTGGTCCATTAACCGCCCGGCCCGGTTATATCCCAGTTTCATGCGGCGTTGCAATAACGACGTAGAACCGATCTGGTGCTGAACGATCAAACGGGCAGCGTCGGCAAAGAGCGAGTCGCGGTCGTCCATATCCAATTCGCGCCCCTCCATTTCTTTTTCGTCCACATATTCTGGCAACAAAAAGGCTTGGGGGTATCCTTGTTGCTCACTGATAAAATCGACGATCTGCTCTACTTCGGGCGTATCCACGAAGGCACATTGCAAACGGGTTAGCTCGCCATGATGCGAGATGAGCATATCTCCCTTTCCGATCAATTGCTCGGCACCGCCGGTATCTAATATGGTGCGAGAGTCGATCTTTGAAGAGACCTTAAAGGCGATACGCGCCGGAAAGTTCGCTTTGATGGTACCGGTTATAATATTCACCGACGGACGCTGCGTAGCAATGATCAGATGAATGCCAATGGCACGGGCCAGTTGGGCCAATCGGGTAATGGGTGTCTCGACTTCCTTGCCGGCGGTCATGATCAGGTCGGCAAACTCATCGATCACCAACACGATAAACGGTAAGTACTGGTGCCCTTTTTGAGGATTGAGCTTACGCTTAATGAACTTCTCGTTATACTCCTTGATGTTACGGGCCCCCGCTTCTTTTAACAGATCGTAGCGGTTGTCCATCTCTATGCAAAGCGCATTGAGGGTGTGAATCACTTTTTTGGTGTCGGTAATAATAGCATCCTCTTCGCCGGGGAGTTTGGCCAAGAAATGCTTTTCGATATGACGATAGATACTCAACTCAACCTTTTTAGGGTCAATGAGCACGAACTTAAGTTGAGACGGATGCTTCTTAAAAAGCAACGAGACCAGAATGGCATTTAACCCCACCGATTTACCCTGACCGGTAGCACCGGCCATTAACAAGTGTGGCATGGAGGTCAAATCCACAATGTAATTTTCGTTATCGATTCGCTTGCCGATACCAATGGGTAAACTATAATTGTTGTGCTGAAACTTTTCTGACGAGAGCAGGCTTCGCATGCTCACAACAGTCTTTTTGATATTAGGCACCTCAATACCGATGGTTCCTTTTCCGGGAATGGGCGCAATAATGCGAATACCCAGCGCCGCCAAACTCAGCGCAATATCATCTTCGAGATTCTTGATGCGCGATATACGAACGCCCGGGGCCGGAACGATCTCGTAAAGCGTAACCGTAGGTCCAATGGTGGCGCTGATCTTTTGTATCTCTATCGCATAATTGCGAAGCGTATTGATGATCTGGTTCTTTTGATTTTCGAGATCGTTATTGTCCTGCACGATCTTATCAGAACCGTGTTGTTCGAGCAAATTAAGGGAGGGATATTTATAATTACTCAGATCGAGCGTAGGCTCGTAGGGAGGAAGATTTTCCGCCACCACCTCTTCTTCTGCAGCAGCGTCTAAGGGAGTAGACTTGATCTCTAGCTCGAGATCCCCATCTTCATTTATGTGATCGGCCTTGTTATTGTCGGCATCATGCAAGGTCTCTTGTTCAGCAGATAATGCGTTGTCGGCAGCGGTTTCGAGCGCAAGGTCGATGGGCGTTACCGCTGCGCCAGCGACAGAAGATTGTTCTGGCAGTATCTCTTCCGTTGCCAACTCTTCGGCTGCCGAAGCTACCAATGCAGGCTGGTCTTGACCAGTCTCAGTAGATGGCGTAGACTCATGGTATTGAAGGGTAGCAGCCCCGGCCGCATACAGATCGTTGATGGTTTGCCCCGCAACCGGTGGCACAAACGAAGAAGAGAGTGGTTTTGGATCGTCTTTTTCCTCGACCGCAGCTTGAGAGTGGATTGTTTCTTCGTCTGTTGGTACCTCGCTGACGGCTGCCCCCGCAGCTAGGGCATCGGCAGAAAGTTTGAATCTTGGGTTGAACTGCCAGATACCGTAGGCGGTCACGATCAAGAGCAAGGCAGCACCTGCACCCACTACCCCAAGTGCTCCTTCTAGCTCTTGGTTCAATAGATTACCCACCCCACCTCCAAAGGCAAAGGCACTGCTTGAAAAAAGATAGGACATCGATACGGATACCACCGTAGTGCCAATCGTAACGTATTTGAGATTTCTCCAAATAGAAAATACCTTTTGTCTAAAAAGTAAATTGACCCCCACCACAAAAAAGAAGGTGCAGATGAGAAACGAGGCAATACCAAAGGCCTTGAAAAAGAAAAAATGAGAGACTACCGCGCCGAGCCTACCCAGCCAGTTGAGCGCCGGTTTTTCTTCGTACAATAAGGCCGAGAAGCCCTGTTGGGCGATGGCCTGGTCTTGCTTCCAGGTAAATAAATACGAGGCAAAAGAAATAAATAGAAAAACGGAGAGTACTATAGAGATAAGTCCTACAATCTTGAGCGTTCTTTCGTCGCGGGCCAGTGCAATCCAGCCGATCGACGCTTCTTTTTCGGGAGTAAAGTCTCGGAGATCTTTTGCGGCAGGCTTGGCGGCCGTTTCGGTTTTAGCAGCGGAGTTTCGAAGCTTATTGGCCATTCTTACAAATATAATCAGTTTCTCTGTTTGCGAATGAGTACCCAGAAAAGAAGCACCCAACCAGCTACAAAAAATAGTCCACCCACCGGTGTCAGGTAAACAATCCAGGGCAACGAGAAATTAAAGATCTTACCGGCCGTGATCAAAAAAAGCGACCCGCAAAAAAGTACGATGCCGCATTGAAAACAAGATCCGGTCCATAAAAAATGTTTATCAGAAAATCGCTCTCGTGCGGTCCATAGCAAGAGCAGGGCCAAGCCGTGCCAAAGCAAATACTGCACGGCCGTCTTGTACGGCTCCATTACGGCGGGATCGGTCGTTAGTCGTTGTAGTCCGTGCGCACCAAAAGCTCCAGCCAATATACCCACTGCCATGGCCAGGGCGCCGAGGGCTCCAAAAAATCTATACATGTTGAATCGCTTTTAAAACCGCAGTAAGATCTATTGTTTCCTGATCGAAACGAAGATGAGCTTGTTCGTAATAAAGTCGTCGGTCGGCCATCTTCTTTTGAATAAAACCGGCCAGCTCGCTTTCAGCTACCGATTGCAATAGCGGACGCTCGTCACGCTCTTTCGATAATCGGCGGGTCAATACTTCGTTCGTGGGGTTGATCCAAACCACCTTGCCCGACCGCTTCATGTATTCGAGATTGTTCAAAAAACAAGGCGTACCGCCCCCGCAGGCCATCACGAAATGTTCATGCGTTTCGGTTAGCAAATGCAATACTTCCTTTTCAATAACGCGAAAGGATTCTTCGCCCTGCAACGCAAAAAGTTGATCGATGGACTGCCCCCGACTCTCTTCGATCGCCAGGTCGAGATCGTAAAAGCGAAGTCCGGCCATTTGGGCCAGCCTTGGCCCCCAATACGATTTTCCGGCTCCCATAAAGCCGATCAGATAAATGCGCATTCTACCTATTTAAAGGCATTGATGCCCGTAATATCCATGCCCGTGATCAGCAAGTGAATATCATGCGTACCCTCGTAGGTAATAACACTTTCGAGATTCATCATATGACGCATAATAGAATATTCCCCTGTAATACCCATTCCTCCTAATACCTGACGAGCATCTCGACAGATCTGGGTGGCGATCTCGCAAGAGTTTCGCTTGGCCATACTAACCTGCTGGGGCGTAACTTTATTTTCGTTCATCAACACGCCTAAGCGCCATACCAATAACTGGGCCTTGGTGATCTCGGTGAGCATCTCGGCCAACTTTTTTTGTTGCAACTGAAATCCTGCGATCGGTTTTCCAAATTGCTCTCTCTCTTTGGCATAGCGAAGCGCCGTATCATAACAATCCATCGCAGCCCCGAGCGCTCCCCAAGCAATACCAAAGCGAGCCTTGGTCAGACAACTCAAGGGACCTTTCAAGCCCTTGACGCCCGGTAAAATATTAGAGCGAGGCACCCGCACGTTATCGAATACCAACTCGCCGGTAGCAGAAGCCCTGAGACTCCATTTACCATGGGTAGTGGGTGTACTAAATCCCTTCATGCCTCTTTCTACGATCAATCCATATATTTCTCCGGCTTCGTCTTTGGCCCACACGACAGCCACCTGTGCAAATGGTGAATTACTGATCCACATTTTAGCCCCGTTCAACAACACATGATCTCCGTCGGCTTTAAAATTGGTGAGCATGCTGCTGGGGTCACTTCCATGATTGGGTTCGGTTAGACCAAAGCAACCCAGCCATTCTCCGCTGGCGAGCTTAGGAAGAAACTTTCTTTTTTGCTCCTCGCTTCCATAGGCATAGATCGGGAACATTACCAATGAGCCTTGCACCGAGGCGGTAGAACGAACGCCACTATCCCCTCGCTCCAGTTCTTGCATCATAAGCCCGTACGAGATGTAATCAAGTCCGCCACCGCCATATTCGGCGGGAACGGTGGGTCCAAAGCAACCCATCTCTCCTAACTGGCGAACGATTTGTTCGGGAAACTCAGCCCGCTGCGCATAATCTTCGATAATGGGAGAGATCTCCTTTTTTACATAGTTGCGAACGGACTCCCGAACCAGTTTATGTTCTTCGGTCAGCAACTCATCGAGCGCAAAATAATCAGGATGTTGAAAGAGGTCGGTTCGAACGGCCATGGTAAACTAATTTGTAGCGCAAAGGTAACAAAAGGCCCTCGTTCGTGACGCTGGAACCGCTAGGGCTCGCACCTGTGATTATACCCCGCGGGGCAGTAGTGCGGCCATCTGTTGTTGGTAGCGCAGCGCCTCGGCCGAGGCCTTTTCGGCAAAATCATCGCCAGCGGATGCAAAAATAATGGCACGGCTTACGTTGACCAGTAGACCGGCCTCGGAAGTCAGTGCGTGGCGAGAGACCTCTTCGAGACTCCCACCCTGGGCTCCGACACCAGGTACCAAAAAGAAATGATCGGGATAATTTTTTCTGATCGATGCCATTACAGCCGCTTGCGTGGCCCCCACGACAAACATCAAATTAGAAGGGCTACCACAAGAAGAAACTGTTTGCATTACCCGTTCGTAGAGTAATTGATCGCCGCAGGGCTGTAATTCAAAATCGGCCGCACCCGGGTTCGAGGTAAGACCCAAAACGATGGCCCATTTTCCGGAATATTCTAAAAAAGGACGGATACTGTCGGCCCCCATATAGGGTGCAACGGTAATAGCATCAAAAGAGAGCGTCTTAAAAAAAGCCTTGGCATATTGATCGGCCGTATTGCCAATATCGCCGCGCTTGGCATCGGCGATAACCAGGTGTTCTTTTCCGATGTAGGCCACCGTTTGCTCCATCACGGACCAGCCCATTGCCCCCAGCGATTCATAGAAAGCCGTATTGATCTTATAGGCAACACAAGAAGAGCGAGTGGCATCCACGATCGCTTTATTGAAAGCCAGCACACCCGCAGCATCCTTTGAAAGACCCGATGGAAGTTTATCGACATCGCTGTCGAGCCCGACACATAGGTACGATCGCTTAGTGAGGATCTGATGAATAAGTTGCTGACGATTCATACTTTAAAAAGAAACGAATGGAAAGATAAAACATTAAACCATAGCAGCGATCTGCTCGGTCTTAATATGAGCATTGCCCATGGCAATACTCCTGACCACCAGCGAGGCGAATTGGGCAAAGGCCTGCTTAGAGACGCTGTCGTCACTCATCATGACCGGAACACCCTGGTCTCCTCCCTCGCGGATGGACTGCACCAGCGGAATCTCACCTAAGAACGGAAGATCATATTCGTCGGCCAACTTGCGTCCACCTTGCTTACCGAATAAATAATACTTGTTATTGGGCAATTCTGCCGGTGTAAAATAACTCATGTTCTCGACCAGCCCGATTATAGGGATCTTAAGTTGTGCCTGACCGAACATAGCAATTCCCTTCTTGGCATCGGCTAGCGCCACATCTTGCGGGGTGGTCACGATCACGGCCCCGGTAACGGGCACTGTCTGCAACAAAGTCAAATGTATATCGCCGGTACCCGGTGGCATATCGATCACTAAATAGTCAAGCGCATCCCAGCACACATCGGTAGCGAACTGCTTAACAGCACTGCTGGCCATAGGTCCTCTCCAAACCACGGCATTTTTTTCGTCGACCAATAGCCCGATACTCATCAATTTTATTCCAAAGCGCTCGAGCGGCACGATCATACCCTTGCCATTAATCTCTTTCATCAACGGCCGCTCACCACGGACCCCAAACATGATCGGGACACTGGGTCCATAGATATCGGCATCCATCAATCCGACCTGTGCACCTCCTTGGGCAAGTGCCAGCGCCAGGTTAGCTGCTACTGTAGACTTACCGACCCCACCCTTGCCACTGACCACGGCAATAATATTTTTTACCTGCGGCAATAGGGCCATACCATCAGCGCGTTTGGTGCTGGTCTGCGCGGTAAAGTTGACGTGCACCTCGGCCTCTTTGTTAACCAACAACCGTATGGCATTGATACAAGCATTTTGCATCATCTCTTTCATGGGGCAGGCCGGGGTCGTCAACACAATGGTAAATGACACGCGTTTCTCATCGATGGCAATGTCTTTGACCATGTTGAGCGTTACCAGGTCTTTACCCAGGTCGGGCTCCTGTACATTTCGGAGGGCATCCAGAATTTGCGCTTCTGTCATAGGGGTACAAAAGTAAACATTGCAACCGGCATTTTGTTGCCGTAATTAAGCTGAACCTGTTTAATTTTGCACCGTGAGAAGACACCTTCTTTTTTCGCTTGCCCTGTCGCTTTTGCTCCCCACCCTTGCCAGCGCACAATTTGAAACGACGCGCGACTCTGTCGTGCAATTATTCGGCGTGGTCATGACTGCCGATAGTCTGGTGGGCATTCCTGCGGTAAGTATTGTGGTCAAGGGACAGAACCGAGGCACCATTACCAATAACCAAGGAGTTTTTTCGATCGTTGTGCTTAAAGGAGACCAGATTGAATTTTCGCATGTAAGCTACCAAGGCAAAACAGTTACTATTCCCCGCAACCTAGTCGGCAATCAATATAGTATTGTTCAATTGTTAATAGCCGATACGGTTTATCTTCCTGCCACCGTACTCAAACCTCGACCCACTCCCGAGCAATTTGCCAGAGACTTCGTAAATGTTCAGGTACCCGATGACCAATACGAGATTGCTAGAAAGAACACCAACGCTACCACTCGAAGGTTGTTACTGCGAACGGTGCCCGGTGATGGCGGCGAGGCCACTCGCATGCAAATGAACAAGATCGCCAATCGTGCCGTTTACCAGGGCCAAACCCCTCCTATGAATATTTTTAATCCGGCGGCCTGGGCAGATTTTATCGAATCGTGGAAACGAGGTGATTTTAAAAAGAAAAATTAAGCGACTACCTATGAAGAAAATGGCAGTGATCGGGGCCGGTACCATGGGAAATGGAATTGCGCACGTCTTTGCACAACATGGCTGGCACGTAACGCTGATCGACCTACAGGCTGCCCCGCTAGAAAAAGCCTTGGCCACGATCAAAAAAAATCTGGAGCGCATGCAATCCAAGGGAGCTCTTACAGCAGCGCAAGTCGAAGAAACCCTACAACACATCTCCATTAACACCTCTCTTACCGAGAGTGTACAGCAAGCTTCATTGGTCGTTGAGGCCGCAACCGAGAACAAAGAAATTAAGTTAGCCCTATTTACATCACTCGATGCCGCGGCCCCTGCCGATTGCATACTGGCCACCAACACTTCTTCTATTCCCATTCAAACCATTGCCGCCGCTACGCGCAGGCCCGAAAAGGTAATCGGCATGCACTTTATGAATCCGGTGCCAGTCATGAAATTGGTAGAGATCATCACCACAGCACAAACCGATAGGTCCGTTACCGATACCATTGTATCGTACAGCAAAGACCTTCAAAAAGTTCCTTGCGTCGTAAATGATTTTCCCGGCTTTATCGCCAATCGCATTTTGATGCCCATGATCAACGAAGCGATCTGCAGCCTGCAAGAGGGCGTAGCCGGTGTTACAGAGATCGATACGATCATGAAGTTGGGAATGGCCCACCCAATGGGTCCGTTGCAGCTGGCCGATCTAATAGGATTGGATGTTTGCCTTTCCATCATGCAAGTGTTGCACGAAGGATTCAAGACCGATAAGTATGCACCCGCCCATTTACTGGAGCAATTGGTAAAAGAGAATAAACTGGGCGTTAAGACCGGAGAAGGATTTTATCAGTATACACCCGGTAGCAAAGAGTTGCTGGTCAGCCACCGTTTTCGCTCTTAACTTTTTTGGCATGACCGTTGCAGAAGCTTTTACTCACTATACTAAACGACTAGAGACCGCAATCGATGCCGCAGAGGCCCATGCCATGATGCCGTTGCTACTGGAATATGTTTGCAAAATAGATAGAAGTGATTTTCAAAAACTACGAGGTACAACGCTTCATACAGCTCAAACAGAGCAGCTAACACAACTAACACAGCAAATATTGGCCGGCAAACCGCTGCAATATGTATTGGGTGAGGCCTGGTTTTGCGGGTTAAAGCTAATGGTCAATGCGCAGGTGCTGATTCCAAGACCAGAGACAGAAGAGTTGGTCGAGTGGATCATTGCCAACTGCCGTTTTCCGGTTTCTGCCTTACAGATAATGGATATGTGTACGGGAAGTGGCTGTATAGCACTGGCCTTGAAAAGAAGAATCAGAAAGGCAACCGTTACCGCAGTAGATGTTGACCCGGGAGCCCTTTCGGTGGCAAGGTACAATGCCCAACAACTGGGCATATCCATCGACGTATTGCAGGCAGATCTTTCCGATTCGATGGGGTGGACTCCATTGGGCGCCACCGATATTATCGTTAGTAATCCCCCCTACATTAGCGCCGCAGAAAAAGCTGAGATGAGTCCTACCGTGCTTGACCACGAGCCCCATTTGGCGCTGTTTGCACCCGAAGCCGATCCGCTTTTCTTCTATAAACAACTGGCCCTGTTAGCTGAGCAAAAATTAAACCCCCAAGGGCAATTATTTACAGAGTTGAACGCCTCTTACGCCCAAGAGGTCGGCAGCCTTTTTTTAAAGGCCGGCTTTCAGATAGCGATCAAAGCGGATATGCAGGGAAAAGAGCGAATGTTACGCGCTTGGCGCTAAGTGTCTAATCGATGCGGGCCACCACTTTGGCTTTTTCTTTTTTAGCCAGTAACATAATTTGATAGACCTCGCCGTAATAAGCCGTGGTATCTGCATTAATAACTACCGTAGGGGTGTCGACCAAGCTGCGATAACGACGAATCTCTTCGGTCAATGCGGCCTCGAACCGATCGGAAGTCAAGGCCGTGGTACCCAAATAAAATTGTTGATTACGATCGATCGATACCATAATATGCTGTTTAGCCTTGGTATCTTTTGCGCCCTTGGGTAATCCCACCTTTATTACATTGGGGTTGGCCAGTGTGGCCACGATCAAAAAGAACATCAGCAGAATAAACAAGATATCGTTGAGAGAATCGGTAAATACCTCGGACTGCTCACTATGTTTTCTTCTAAATTTCATGCGGCGCTTATCGAGTAGGCTCTTGTAATACGTCTAAAAAGTCGGCAGCGGCCGATTCCATTTGGTGCGCCGTTTTATCGATCTGGGTCATAAGGTAGCTGTACAACAAATAAGCGATGAGCCCGATTACCAACCCCGATATAGAGGTGATAAGTTTGGTATAGATGCCCCCGGCAATGGTAGAAACTTCGAACTCATTAGAGGTGGTGATGCTAGAAAAAAGTTGCATTAATCCCACCAGGGTCCCCACAAAACCAAAAATGGGCGCCGCCTTGGAGATCACAGAGAGCACACCCAAATTCTTTTCGAGCTTATACATTTCAAGTACCCCCACATTATCCATGCTCTTTTCGATCGCATCAATGGGCTTACCAATGCGCTGAATTCCTTTATCGACGATCCGGGCCACCGGATTATTGCTGTTCTTGGCAAAATTGCGAGCGGCCACCACATTGCCCGTAACAATATGATCGCGAATAATATTCATAAAGTTAGCATCGATACGCCCGGCCTCTCGAATGGCAAAATAACGCTCGGCAAAAACATAAATGACGGCCAACAACATAATACCCAGTGGAATCATAATCCAGCCGCCGGTAGAAAGTAGTTCCCATAAGCTTAGGTATCCGTCTTGGTTTGCATCGCCCGCCACTCGCTTGGCAGCCGAAGAAACACTATCGGTGATTTGCAGAAGATTAATCATGCGCGTACTGCTTTATTCAGGGTTGATAGAAAGAATTATTCGTAGCTACTATTCTTTAGAAGTGTTACCGGCCGACTTGAACATCAGCGCCTGTATTTGCTTCATCGTCTTCTCCATCCCGTCGGCGCTGCCATCTAAAAAGATCACATTTCCTTTTCCATACTCCGCGAAATTTTTGATAGCCTCTGTCCACATGCTAAATAAGATCACATTGGTATCGAGGTTGGCCTGCTTCATTTGTTCGGCCGCTTCCGTCATACCCGCCGCGACCTCCATACGAAACAGCGCCACCCCTTGTCCGCGTAGGCGAGCGGCTTCTTTCTCTGCCTCGGCCGAGATCTTGATGGCATTACCATCGGCCTCTGCGGCTTTTGTCTTGGTAATAAGCAAGGCTTGCCCTTCGTTTTCGGCTGCGGCCTTAAGGTTGTTAGAGGCCACCACTTTGCTCATCGAGTCCAAGATCAGCTTATCGAAAGTGATGTCGTTGATCTGAAGATCTTGCAAATGATACCCCCACTCCTCGAGTGAGTGATCGACCTCTACTTTTACATACTGAACGATCTCGCGACGCAGCCCCAACACTTCGGCCTGCTTTTTGGTCGCTACAAAAGAGCGGATATTTCCTTCGATGGTACGAACCAGGGCTTGCATCAGGTCTTTATCGGTAATAAACTTAAAGGCTACTTTCTTTATTGTCTCTTCGTCGGCATTTTGTACGGAGTACAACAACATACTCTTGAAATACACGTTCGCCTGGTCTTGCGTAACGGCCTGAAACTCTAATTCTACCGAACGGTTTTGCACCGAAACTCGCTTGAAGACCTTCTCTAAAAAAGGAATCTTAAAATTCAGACCGGGTCGCACCACACGGCGGTATTTTCCGAACATGGTAATGACCCCGATATATCCCTGGTTGATGGTAAACAAGCCGGAAAGCAACAGCCCCAGCAAAAAGAACCAATACCAATTTCCAAACAGCCAGCTAACGAATTCCATAGATAAATTTTTTACAAATTACGACGAAGTTCTCGTCTTGCAAACAAGAGACCCAAGGGCGAACCCGATACGATGTCTCAAAAAGATCAGGGAAGAATGATCAGCGGACTGGCTCCTTCGATCTCGACGAGCTCCAGGTCAAAGATCAGGTCTTTCCCTGCCAGGGGATGATTGGCATCGAGCAACACTGCCGTTTCTTTGACCTCGGTAACCGTAACTTGAAACTGACGGCCCTGTCCATCGCTCATCTGCAGGGGCATGCCAATGGTTACCTCCATTTCGGCCGGAAAACGATCCTTTGGCATTTCAATGACCATCTCGGCACTGTGGGGCCCGTAGGCTTCCATAAAAGGGATCTGGATGGTCTTTTTTTCTCCGACCGACATTCCGGTTACCCCTTCGTCGAACCCTTTAATAACCGCACCGCTGCCTACTTCGAATGCCAACGGCTCACGGCCGGCCGATGAATCGAAGGTCTCGCCCGATACGAGCTTTCCGTGATAGTGAACCTTAATTTTATCGCCGCTTTTGACCGTTGCCATATTGCTATTTTAAAATTTCTTGCAAGTTAACCATAATGAGAGCGCCTCGGATTTATTTTTTTGACCCATGGTCCGATTGCTTATTTTTATCCCACATCAACATGTATCACCCTATGAGAACCCTCTTGATCGTCGCTCTGTTTTTGGGTCTGGCCCTGCCTGCCACAGCGCAGTCCTTGGCTAGCAAGCCCATTACTACCACTAGCCCCGTTATTAAACCGGGTGCCGAGCAAGTAAAAAGTTACTTGCCCTTACTAAAAGGAAAAAGGGTCGCCATTTTTGCGAATCAAACTTCTATGATCGGAAAGACTCACTTGGTCGATAGCTTACAACAATTGGGGGTCGATATTCGGGTCATTTTTGGACCCGAGCACGGATTCAGAGGTGATGCCGATGCCGGAGAAAAAGTGGGCAACTATGTAGATAAGAAGACTGGCATTCCCGTTGTCTCACTGTACGGACAAAAGCGCAGACCCGACGAAAAAGATCTAAGCGAGATCGATGTGATGGTCTTTGACATACAAGATGTGGGGGTACGATTCTATACCTATATATCCTCATTAGAGGCTTATATGCAATCAGCAATGGAATTTAACAAACCCCTGATCGTACTAGACCGACCTAACCCCAACGGATTTTATGTAGATGGCCCGGTGCTCGATCTGCAATACCGCTCATTCATCGGCATGCAACCCATTCCCATCGTATACGGTCTTACCATTGGCGAGTATGCTAAGCTGTTATTGGGAGAGGGATGGATACTGAAACACAATAGCGAAAAAAAAGAAGCCCCTCGCGAAGAGGCCGCTGCCGCCGTAGCTTCTCCACTGGCGGCCGCCGCAACGTTGGTCGCAGAACCCACTGCCATGTCCTTGGCCACCGAAGAACCTGGCGAGATGCTATTGACCAGTTGTGAAGAAGAAGCGATCAATCAAAAGCTCGCCGACCGAGGCGGGTTTGCCCTTATTGTTATCTGCTGCAAGAATTACACACACCGTTCGCTGTATGAACCGCCGGTCAAACCCTCCCCAAATATTCCCAACCTGGCCACCATGTACCTCTACCCTTCTACCTGTTTTTTCGAAGGAACAGCGCTGAGCGAAGGAAGAGGCACCGACAAACCCTTTATGCTGTTTGGCCATCCCGCCCTTCCCAAACAACTGGTCAAGTTTACTCCGCAACCCAACGCAGGTGCCAAGAACTCTAAACACTATGGCAACGTCTGTTATGGATGGGACCTGAGTGGCACACCCCAGCAAGTACTGGCCAAGACCAAAGGCGCCATTCAACTAAAATGGCTGATCGAAGCCTACCGCCTGTTTCCTGATAAGGATAGTTTTTTTCTGTTGCCAAAATCGGGCGATATGAAAGGCTCCTTCTTTAATAAATTGGCAGGCAACAACGAACTCTGGCAACAAATTCGCCGTGGTCTTTCTGAAGAGGAGATCAAAAAAAGCTGGCAACCTGCACTACGCGCGTATAAAGCCATTCGAAAAAAGTATCTGCTTTACGAAGATTTTGAATAAGCAGCGAGCCCCCTGCTTTTTGTTACTTTCGTAGCCATGAAAGATTATCGCACTGCGCGTATCGTGTTTATGGGCACGCCTGCCTTTGCCGTGGCCAGTCTCGATGCGCTTTGTAAAGCCGGCTGCACCATCGTGGGGGTGGTGACCGCACCCGATAAGCCAGCCGGTCGCGGATTGCAATTGCAACCTTCTGCCGTAAAAACCTATGCGCTCGAAAATAAAATACCACTACTGCAACCAATTAAACTAAAAGATCCAGGTTTTTTAGAAGCACTCTATCGTTGGAAAGCCGATCTGCATGTAGTGGTAGCCTTTAGAATGCTTCCGGAGGTGGTGTGGAATCGACCCCGGTTGGGCACCATTAACCTGCATGGCTCTCTGTTGCCCCAATACCGAGGAGCCGCTCCCATCAATTGGGCCATTATTGATGGCAATACAAAAACCGGCGTCACTACTTTTTTGTTGCAACACGAAATCGATACAGGACAAATACTACGTAGCATGCCCATCGACATTGCCCCCGAAGAAACCGCTGGTGAACTACACGATAAAATGAAAGAGATCGGCGCCGCACTACTGGTCAAAACGGTGCGGGAATGGGTAGAGCAGACGATCACTCCTACCCCACAAGCCGAAAAGGTCGATCAGCAAATACCGCTTCGGCATGCGCCCAAGCTGACCAAAGAGACCGGGCAGATCGATTGGCAGCAATCCGCAACTACCATACATAATTTGGTAAGAGGCCTCAGCCCTTCGCCTTGTGCCTACACCCTGCTCAATGAAAAGCTGCTCAAGATCGTACAGTCTAAACCCTTGCCCCATCGTGCTTCGCTACTGCCCGGAGCTTTTGAAACCGATGGAAAGAGCTATCTATATGTGGGCTGCGCAGCGGGTGCACTCGAGATCGTCTCCTTACAGCTAGAGGGAAAAAAGAAAATGCCGGTAACCGAATTTCTAAAAGGTTATCGGTTCGATGAAGGCCAGCAATAAAGATGTACTAAAATAGGCAGCTTACTCAAGTGGACGCTCTTTGAGAATGCGTAGCTCTTTTGGATAATAGTTGTTAATACGGTTAGGGAGCGCATTGATCCAACCGAGCGGAAACTGTTGGTATGCAACTACGCTCCATCCTTTTTCGAGCGATTCAACAGAAAAGGCACCTCGTTGCAAATAGGCGATGGCATCAGAGCGCGTTAGTGCAAGCAAGGAAACCGACTCGCTCAACCAACCGTGCTGCGACAACGCATGATCGGGTACGAGTTTGTCGCGCAGTAGCTGACCCACCCGAACACCGGAGTAGATCACATTCAATAGCGAGGCAATAGCCTGCCATTCACTTCGAAAATGAAGAGGCCAACCATACACGGTTTGCTGCAGCGAAAAATAAAAAGCGTCTGGTTGGCTGACCCAAGGTCGCACCAGCGCCTGCTCTTTTTTATTTAACGGATGTAATTCTTTTTCTTTAAGCGCTAAGCAGTCAGATGACGGAGCCCCCGGCTTTTGCAAGCAACAACAGTAGAATCCTTCTCCGCGCGTGTTATAAGGCCAGCAGCGGTAACCCGGGTCGGTAGCGGTTATACCCCATGGTTCTTGCAAGCGCAGTTCTTTACACTCCGCATTAAAATGGGTGATCATCCAGTTTGCCACGGCTTCGTTCTCTTCGACCGAGTAAGAACAAGTGGAGTAAAACAAGATCCCCCCCGGACGAAGGGCCTGCCAAGCAGCCGACAAGATCCGTTGCTGTCTGGCGGCACAGTGCTCTACGGCTGCCGTACTCCACTGGCCAATAGCCTCGGGATCTTTTCTAAAAAGTCCACTCCCACTGCAAGGGGCATCCACCGTTATCCAATCAAAATAATTTTCGAGAGCGCGAAACTGCTCCGGATCGTTATTGGTAACGATGGCATTCGTAGCGCCCCACCTGATGATCGTATCGCGCAACACCCAGGCCCTAGACCTGATCACTTCGTTGGCAATTAAAAAGCTATTAGCAGGCAATAAAGAGTATACATGCGTACTCTTTCCACCCGGAGCCGCACAGAGGTCCAGCACGCGAAGCGATTGGTCCTGCGGCAGTAGTTGTGTAAAGGCCTGCTCGAGCAACATGCTGCTGGCCTCTTGCACATAATAACATCCGGCATGAAACAAGGGATCGAATGTAAACGAGGGCCGCTCTTTTAAGTAATACCCGTTACGACACCACTCTACCGGTTGCATGGCCTCGGACAAGGCTGGCATTTTAGCGGGGTTCAACCGAATGGATGTAATAGGTAATCGCTGTTGATGCGCTTGCAAAAAAAGATCCCGATCAAAACCGGGCGCCGGTAAAAGTTGATCGAGTAAAGAGGCAGGAAGCAACACTAACTATTCTTTACTTCGGTAATAAGATCTTGCAATACTTTTTTTGCATCTCCAAAGAGCATCGAAGTCTTGGGTCTAAAGAATAGATCGTTCTCGATACCGGCGTAGCCAGGCTTCATGCTGCGCTTGTTAACGATAACATGCTTAGCCAGCTCTACATCCAATATGGGCATACCATAAATGGGCGAGCCCGGATCGGTTTTGGCGGCGGGGTTGACAACATCGTTGGCTCCTAAGATCAAGACCACATCGGTCGTGGGAAATTCTTCGTTGGCTTGCTCCATCTCTAGCAACTTCTCGTACGATACATCGGCCTCTGCAAGCAATACATTCATATGACCGGGCATACGACCCGCCACGGGATGAATGGCATAGCCCACCTCTACTCCTTTTGCCGTAAGTAATTTTTCGAGTTCATGACAAGCATGCTGTGCCTGGGCCACAGCCAGTCCATAACCTGGAACGATCATCACTTTATTGGCATAGCTCATTACAACGGCCGCATCTGAAAGCGAGATCTCTTTGTACGAACCCTGCGACTGCCCGGCCGCCGCGGTGGCGGTATTTCCGCCAAAGGCACCGATCAATACATTGGTCAATGAACGATTCATGGCCTTGCACATTAGAATAGTCAGCAGTGTACCGGCGGCACCAACCAAAATACCTCCGGTCAGCATCACTTTATTATCGTAAAGAAATCCCCCACAGGCGGCTGCGACTCCGGTAAATGAATTCAGTAACGAAATAACTACCGGCATATCGGCCCCTCCGATCGGAAAGACAAAAAATAATCCGTACAAGAGCGATAAGGCAAAGATGACATAGAAAAGAGGTAGTGCATTGGCAGGCATGGCTACGATCAGGTAGGTGGCCAGCCCCAAGATCAACAGCAACAAGGCAATATTAAAGGCTTGTTGCCCGCGAAAAGAAAAATCGCGGAGCGATCCATTCAACTTTCCCCAAGCCACCATGCTTCCTGCAAAAGAAACTGAACCTATAATAAGACCCAGTAAGATAATCAATAAAAGTCCCTGCAGGGCAGACGCACTCATCAGGACGAGCAGCAAACCCGACAAGCCGGGCAAATGCATAAGATGATCGAACTCCACAATGCTAATAAGCGCAGCGCAAGCGCCTCCCATTCCATTAAAAAGACTCACCATCTCTGGCATGGCCGTCATTTTAACGCGACGGGCCGCCAGCGTTCCCACCACAGCGCCAATGGCGAGACCGGCAAAGATCCAACCATAGTTACCGAGTGATGCCCCTTCTTCGTTATATAAAAAAATGGTTCCGAAAATAGCCAGTGTCATTCCCGCTGCGGCCACGGCATTTCCCTTTCGGGCCGTCGTAGGATGAGAGAGCATCTTAAGTCCGATAATAAAAGTGACCGAAGCCAGCAGATAAATAAAAGAGAGGATGTTGTATTCCACAAACAGTAGGTTTAAAGACTTAGGAAGATTTTTTCTTCTTGCTGAACATCTCGAGCATGCGATCAGTAACCACAAATCCTCCCACTACATTGAGCGTTCCTAATACCACGGCCAAAAAGCCCAGCGCCAGTGCCAGATAATTATCGGCCTCGGCCTTTCCCATTACAATGATAGCTCCGATAATCACCACTCCGTGAATGGCATTGGCACCGCTCATGAGCGGCGTATGCAAAACACTGGGAACACTGCCGATCACTTCGATGCCCACAAAGATCATCAGCACTACGATGTAGATGATCGCCTGGTGCGTATGGATCCAATTAAAAACAGTAGACATAGCTGATTATTTTAAACGTTCGTGCAAAATTTGTCCTTCGTGGGTGATGCAACATCCTTTTACCAACTCATCGTTAAAGTTGAGGTGCAACTGGCCTTCTTTAGTGAGCAGCAATTGCAAAAAATTAATGACATTCTTTCCATAGAGCTTACTCGCATCGGCGGGCATGCTGCAAAAAAGCGAAGAATTTCCAACAATGGTCACGCCCTTACGCTCAACGGTCTGGTTATTTTGGGTAAAAGGGGTATTCCCTCCTGTGGCAGCGGCCAGGTCTATGATTACAGTTCCGGAACGCAGGCTGTCGATCATGGATTCTGTAATGAGCAGCGGCGCTTTTTTTCCGGGTATCTGAGCGGTGGTGATAATAATATCGGCCTTGGCCGCTGCAGCCGCAATGCGTTCGCTTTGTCGTTGCAAATAATCGGCCGATTGCTCTACCGCATAGCCACCGGCCTTGCTGGCATCGGCTGCCCCTTCTACCTCTACAAATTTGGCACCTAAACTCATCACTTCTTCTTTTACGGCAGGACGTGTATCGAATACTTCGACCACCGCACCCAATCGCTTGGCCGTTGCGATCGCTTGCAGGCCTGCCACACCGGCTCCCAAGATCAACACCTTGGCGGGAGCAATACTACCGGCCGCTGTCATGAACATCGGAAAATAGCGGCTATACGTCGTAGCGGCTAGCAGCACGGCTTTGTATCCTGCAATATTGGCCTGAGAGCTGAGAATATCCATTGCCTGCGCACGGGTGGTACGGGGCAACATATCGAGCGAGAAACAGGTGATGTTATGCTGGGCCACGACCGAAGCCCACTCTTTTTGATAGAGTGGCTGATAAGCCCCCACGATCACTTTTTGTTGCAGGGCCGGTAACTGTGCGGAAGCCGGCGGATGTATGCAAAGCAAAACGGCTGATTGCGCCATTACTTCGGCAGCAGACAAAATCGTTGCGCCGGCCTTTTTGTAAGCCTCATCGCTACAATGGGCCCGTAGCCCCGCCCCTTGCTCTACGACTACCTCGATTCCTTTTTTTACCAGGGCCGCAACTCCTTCGTCGGTTAGAGAGACCCGGGTCTCGGGCAAAGACTCAGCAAGAACTCCAATGACCATAGAAATAATTTGTTCTAAAAAAGTTGTTGTAAGAAGAGGGATCTAAGGTAGCGATTAAAACCGGATAGAGAAATGGCGCGGCTCCCTAAAGGCGGCATTAAAAAAAACCAAGCCGAACTGAAATAGATCGATGGTGCAGCGCACGTCGGGATGTTGCTTAATGGCTTGCCAGGCGGCCTTCATGCCCGGGCTCCAATAAATATCATCCACGATAATAATTGTGTCTGCATGTTTTTTGACCAAGACCTGCTCAAAGTAGCGAAGCGTAGGTATCTGTTGATGATTGCCATCTAAGAAGACCAGATCGATCGTAGGAAGGCTGTCCACAACCGAGGAAAGACAATCATCAAAATTATCGTTGACCAGGTCGATGTTACTGAGTCCCCAATTTTTGAAATGCAGGCTGGCCCTGTTGGCGATCGCTGCATTGCCCTCGATGGTCGTGATCCGAGAAGCCGGATTGGCCAGCGAAAACCAGGCGGTACTAAGCCCCAATGATGTGCCGAGTTCCAGCACATGCGCGGGTTTGTTATGCAGGGCCAGGCGATAAAGTAACTGCCCCGCACGCGGAGGCTTAGCGACCCGAGAAGCCAGGTCGGCCACGGTTCTAAAAGCGCGACCCGGAGCTGTTGTCGATGCCGCGCCCAAGGTGGCTGCGGGCAGTAAGGTTTGGTCACGGCGCAGTTCCCCATACCAACGGTGCCAGCGCTCATACTCCAAATAGGGCGTCTTATCGCACAATATATCGCGGGCAAAACTATAAGCAAATGGAGAGTGAATGCCATGACCACTGGCTGGAAAAGAACTTGTGTAAAATTGTAGATAATCTACACAAGTACTTAATAAAGAATACATAAGATAGTATTAAATGCGCTCCCAGATCTCAAAGCTATAATTGTACGCATTCTTGGCGTCGGCTTCTTGGCGAAGCTGCTGCCGCAGTCTCCACTCGTTGGCATCAAGCGCCGGAAAAAAAGTATCAGCCTCCGGCTCGGCCTCGACCCGGGTTAGGTAGATCCGACTTGCGGTTGGTAAAAAAATAGAGTATATCTCGCCACCCCCGATTATCATCACCTCGTTGGCAAAGATCGATCTGGCCTTTTGCAAGGCCTCTTCGGGCGAAGCAACCACATGCACTTGCTCATGGCCGGGCGTCCAGTCTTTGCTGCGCGTCAGTACAATATTGGTACGACCGGGCAAGGGACCGGTAAGCGAGGCATAGGTCTTTCTACCCATGATGATCGGTAGCCCCCAAGTAATATTTTTAAAATGCCGCAGATCGGCAGGCAGTTGCCACGGAAGCGCCCCCGCCTTGCCAATGGCATGGTTAGAGGCGGCTGCGACTACCAGGGATTGAATCATGCAAACTGGTTTTTTTGTACGATCGTTCTCTTTGCAAGCGTTTTATACGGCAACAGGCGCCTTGATGGCAGGATGGTGCTGATAATTCAGCAAAGAGAAATCTTGGTACTGAAATGAAAAAATATCATTGACGGCCGAATTGATCTGCAATGTAGGCAACGGATAAGGCTCTCGACTTAACTGCAACGACACTTGCTCGCGATGGTTATTGTAAATGTGCACATCGCCGAACGTATGGACGAAATCGCCCACCCCCAGCCCACAGACCTGTGCGATCATATGCGTGAGCAAGGCATAGGAGGCAATGTTAAATGGAACACCCAAAAAAACATCCGCACTTCGCTGGTAGAGTTGACAGCTAAGCTTGCCATTGGCCACATAGAATTGAAACAGGGCATGACAAGGCATGAGTGCCATAGCGGGCAGTTCGGCCACATTCCAAGCGCTTACGATCAACCTGCGACTATCGGGATTGGTCTTGATCTGGGTAATCAAGTCGTTGATCTGGTCGACCACCTTTCCATCCTTTCCTTCCCAACTACGCCACTGCTTTCCATAAACGGGACCCAGTTCGCCCTGCTCATTGGCCCATTCATCCCAAATACTTACGCCGTTTTCGTTGAGGTAAGCAATATTGGTCTCTCCTTTTAAAAACCAAAGAAGTTCGTAGATGATACTTTTAAGATGCAATTTTTTGGTCGTGACCAGTGGAAATCCTTCTTCTAGGTTAAACCGAAACTGGTATCCAAACACACTTTGCGTACCCGTGCCGGTACGATCTGTCTTTTCGACCCCATGCTCCAAAATATAGCGTAGCAGCTGATGGTACTGTTGCATACCGCAAATTAAGCCGAATGCCTTCTTCTGTCCAACTCTTTTTGAATTAACCCCAATTCACGACCGGTCTGTCCCTTAACAGCGGTATTTTCTTGTGCACGGCGCATCAGGTAAGGAATCACATCTTCGAGCGGACCAAAGGGGAGGTACTTGCTAACGCTGGCACCGGCCTTCGATAAATTAAAGGTAATATTATCGCTCATTCCATATAGCTGACTCCAATGAATGTGCGGGTGGCGCAGCGAAAGTCCCTTTCGTTGAACAAGCTGGGTAGCCAACAGATTGCTGTGCTCGTTATGCGAAGC
The DNA here is from genome assembly GCA_016872155.1 of Sphingomonadales bacterium. Lineage (GTDB taxonomy): Bacteria > Bacteroidota > Bacteroidia > Chitinophagales > Chitinophagaceae > JJ008. The sequence goes on along the minus strand of VHBB01000002.1, from coordinate 119,985 downwards.
CACAATAATGGCAGTACCCTCAATCCGATCAATACAATGGCGAAGTGATTGGTCATAGTCCCTGTCTACCGCCTGTTTATCGGCATGAATGGGAGAAGGGTATCCCATTTCTTGAGCCCGCTTGCGCTCCTTTTCGATATAGGCCCCTCGCACCAGTTTTACAGCGAGTATATATTTTTTTGCAGCGGCGATCGCCGTACAATCTTGCAAGAACTGATAACGATCGAGCCGATACAGCTGTATCGTATTGTACACAACAGGTACCCCTCCGTTGAATTGCTCCATCATGAGCAGGGCCAGGGCGTCGATAGGCGCTTGGATCCAACTTTCTTCGGCATCGATGGCTATGCCGATCTTTTGTTGAGCGGCGCGGGCACAAAGATGACGGACCCGATCAACTACTTTTTGCCATTCGATGTTGAGAGGAGGCTCCAGCGCTGCTATTGTTTGCTGATAACGATCGAGAATGTTCCCCTCTTGTACCCCCATCTGTCGGTGCACCTGCTCGAGCAAGGCAAAACGAGCGAACCCCGTTACCTTGATGCTCATAAAGGGAATGGACGAGACCGAAGCGGCATAGTCAATAACTTGCCCAAACTGCGCTGTGGCATGGTCGAAGTTCTCTTCGCCCTCTTTTCCCTCGACCCCATAGTCCAAGATGACCTGAACAGCATATTGACTAAGCGTTGTGGTAACAGGCTTGGTACCCTCCAAGGTCTCTCCGCCCACAAATTGCGCGAAAAGTGTTTTACGCAACAGCCCTTTAATGGGAAGACCCACTCGAATAGCCCAGGGTGTTAAGCGGGTGCCCAGTGACACCAGCCACGAATAGGACATGAGCGAAAAAAGAAATCGGGCCCTTCGAAGGGAAGCATCCGATTTGTATTCGAAGGCATACTGGGTATTTTCAAAAGAGATCAAAGGATCTGGCAGCGACATGGCAAGCAGTTTGTATCGGGCCCGCGCAGGAGCCTCGTGAGACTGCGCAAAAATAAAACTTGGGCTTCGGATTAAGGAGCAAAAAATTAAATAGCCTGGTGATTGAACGGCTGCAGTACCATCTCGCTCACCACCCCGCTGGCCGGCTGCTGGCATAGAAACCAGATGGCACGAGCGGCCTCTTCGGACTGGATCATCTTATCGCGCTGAACGCGCAGATCGATCGTATCCCAAAAAGCAGAATCTACCCCACCCAAATAAATATTGGTAAATCGTATCTCGGTGCGCTTGACCTCTTCTCGAATACTTTGCATCATACCCACCAACCCATACTTAGCGGCGCAGTAAGCAGCAGCGCCGGCCATGGGCACTTTTCCTAAGACACCGGGAATATTGATGATCAGACCCTTTTTGACTTCTTTCATGGCAGGCAAAAAAGATTTGACCAATAAAAAAGGAGCGATCAGGTTTGACTGAAGGCTTTGCAAGAGGTCGGACTCCGACAATTGTTCAATGGGGCGGATAATACCCACGCCAGCTGCGTTTATAAGTATATCGATGCCCGAGAATACAGAAAAATAGTGTTGCCGAAGGGCGTTAACCTGAGACTCACTCGAGAGTTCCGCACAATAATATTGCGAGGCCGGCAAGTTCAATTCGGCTGCCAGTGCGCTCAATCGCTCGGGATTGCGGCCCGTTAAGAAAAGACGAGCACCCCCCGCCGACAACATTCTTGCCGTTTGCGCTCCAATGCCTCCGGTCGCACCGGTCAATAAGATCTGCTTACCCTTAATGGATTCCATAGAAAGATTTGAAAAAGAACAATTACCTCGATCAATTGTTTATAGAATCTCTTGTATGGCAGCCATCACCCTAATTTTTCCTCACCAACTCTTTGCGGCACACCCTGCCTTGCACAAAGACCGCGCGGTATGGCTGGTCGAGGAATCGCTGTTCTTTACACAATACCCCTTTCATCTTCAAAAGATCGTTTTACACAGGGCTTCGATGAAAGCATATGCACAAATTCTCGAGCAAAAAGGATATCGTGTTCAGTATCTAGAAGCGTCCGATAAAAAGGCGGAGGTAACGGCCTTTGTTCGAGCGGCAGCGGCTAAAAAAATAACGGCCATTCACTATGTGGATACCGTAGACCATTGGCTCGAAAAACGCTTGCATCGCTCGGCAGCTGCGCTAAAAATTGAATTGACGAGCTACAGCTCTCCGGCTTTTTTAAACCGCATGCAAGACGTTAACGATTACTTCGACAAACGAAAGACCTACTTTCAAACCGATTTCTACATTCAGCAGCGAAAGAGTCGAAAGTGGCTGCTTAAGAACGATCATCAACCTATTGGCGATAAATGGACATTCGATGCCGATAACCGAAAGCCATACCCCAAAGGAAAAGAGGCGCCGCAGGCCTTTCCGATCAGATCCTCTTCGTTTGTTAAGGAAGCCACCCAGTACGCAAAAAAACATTTTGCTACGCATCCCGGCTCTACCGATCTTTTCTGCTACCCGGTTACCCGGCAAGAAGCGCTGGTACAACTCGATCTTTTTTTAGAGCAGCGCTTTAGCGAGTTTGGGGCTTACGAAGATGCCATGCAAGAAAAACAGGTCTGGCTGCACCACTCCGTTCTTTCTCCTGCCCTTAACATAGGTCTTATAACACCCCAAGAGGTACTAGACAAGGCCACGCTCTATGCCACCAAGCACAAGATTTCAATGGCCTCGCTAGAAGGATTTGGAAGGCAGATTATGGGATGGAGAGAGTTTATTCGCATTGTATACGAAAGAGAGGGGGTGCGTCAACGCACCCGCAACTATTGGAACTTTACCCGAAAGATCCCGACCTCTTTTTGGAAGGGCACCACCGGCATCAGACCTATCGATATTCTAATTGAAAGACTGCAGCACTATGCCTATACGCACCATATTGAAAGACTGATGGTGCTGGGTAATTTTATGCTGCTCTGCGAGTTCGACCCCGATCAGGTCTATGAGTGGTTCATGGTCTTTTTTATCGATAGTTACGACTGGGTAATGGTACCCAATGTATACGGAATGACACAATTTGCCGACGGTGGCATTATGACCACCAAGCCTTATATAAGCGGCAGCAATTACCTGCTAAAAATGGGTGATTGGGATAAGAAGACCACCCTTACCCTACCCAACAAAGAGACCGTGGCCTGGACCGCCGTATGGGATGGGCTCTTCTGGCGCTTTATGCATTCACACCGCAATTTCTTCTCAAAAAATCCTAGACTGGGCATGCTGCTAAAGACCTGGGATAAAATGGATCCGGAAAAAAAGGCCACCCACCTTCGACTGGCCGGTCAGTTTTTAAAACAGCTCGATACAACTAAATAGCCGAGTCTTTGTTAAAGTTTTTACCATGACATTTTCTACCGATATCGCCTCTATTTGGGATAAGATCGACCGCATAGATCCGGTGGCCTATGGCCAAACCCGCAATTACGTAGATGGCGATGTTACCTACCTGTCCCCCTACCTATCCAGAGGGGTAATCTCGACCCGTCAGGTAGCTGCTGCAGTGCTTGCCAAAGGGTACAAACCTGAGGAAGTGCAACGGTTCTTACAAGAGTTAGCCTGGCGCGAGTACTTTCAACGCGTGTGGCAACAACTGGGCGATGATATGTTCGATGACATTCGCGTGAACAGAACATCGCTGCAAACGGCTGCACTCCCTGCTGCCATTGCCAAGGCATGCACCGGTATCGAGGCCATCGATCTGGGTATAGAAAAGCTATACAGCACCGGTTACATGCACAATCACCTTCGCATGTATACGGCCAGCCTGGTATGCAATATTGGTAAATCGTATTGGAAGCTGCCCTCGCAATGGATGTACTACCATCTGCTCGATGGCGATTTGGCCAGCAATACCTGCAGCTGGCAGTGGGTGGCCGGTAGCTTCTCTTCAAAAAAATACTATTGCAATCAAGAGAACATCAATAAATACTGCCATACGCAACAAAAAAACACGTTGCTCGATCACGACTACAGCCTGTTACCCACCTTAGAGCGCCCCGAAGCACTCCTGGCTCAAGAGAGACCCGAACTACGCACCGAACTGCCTTCGACCCCACTACCTTCTATCGATCCTTCGCTGCCCCTGCATATTTACCACAACTATCACCTCGATCCATCTTGGCGTGCCGACGAACCCGCCAATCGCGTACTGTTGCTGGAGCCCTCACACTTTGCACAATATCCCGTTAGCAAAAAAGTAATTGATTTTATATTGGCACTTGCCAAGAATATCGAAGGACTACAGGTGTATTGCGGTGAGTTCAGCGAGATCCCGCACGCGTACCAGGTTCCATCCATCATTACCAGAGAGCATCCGGCCTATCAACACATTCCCGGCCTTAAAGATGCTCGGGATTGGATGTTTCCACAAGTGAACCGCTACTACCCTTCTTTTTTTGGTTTTTGGAAAAAGGCATCGCCTTATGTACAGAAACTATCGCCTGCCCCCCTACAGACCGCTGCTGCCTATTAAGACTCGATCGATCGGCTAGTGCTATCTTTGCAAAAACAAAACCATGGAGGCAAAACGGGCCATTGACAGCTTAACGCTTATGACCGAGTTGGTACTACCCAATGATACCAACCTGTTTGGTAATTTGATGGGAGGAAGGCTCATGTATTGGATGGACATCGCTGCCGCACTTGCCGCTCAAAAACATTGCAACGCCCCTTGCGTAACGGCCTCTGTCGATAACATCTCTTTTGAGAACCCCATTAAACTAGGCAATACCGTTCACATAGAGGCCAAGATAACACGTGCCTTTAATACCTCTATGGAAATTCACTTGCGCGTATGGGGAGAGGACCTTATTCAACAGTATCGCTACAAAAGCAACGAAGCCTATTACACATTCGTTGCGCTGGATCCTAATAGAAAACCCCGTCCCGTTCCGGCCGTGCTTACAGAGACCGACGAAGAGAAAAAGCTTTTCGAGGGAGCTCTTCGGCGCCGCCAGCTACGCCTGATCTTGGGTGGTAAAATGAAACCCGATGATGCAGCGGAATTAAAAGCGCTTTTTTTGAAAGACTAAGGATTGCCCGCCACTGCCAGACGGTGGTGACGTCCTTGCAACATATACTGCTTACTCTGCTCAATGGCATCCATGATCTGCTCCATGATCTGCTCGGCAGAAGCTTCGTAATCGATCTGCAAAGGGGCTTTAAACTGAACGGTAAGCCGGGTTCCTTTCTTTTTAAACCGAAGGCCCTTTTTATTAAAGGCGCGCCAAAATCCACCGATCACCACCGGTATTACAACCGGACGAACTTCTTTGATGATCATGGCCGTGCCCTTGCGACCGGGCGCAAAGGGTTTAGTGGTACCCTGCGGAAAGGTAATGACCCAATTTTTATCGAGTGCTCTGGTAATCTTTCGGGTGTCGGAGGGGTCAAGCCCTCGGCGTACATCTTTGCCTTCGGACCTCCAGGTTCTCTTTACGGTGAGGCCTCCGGCCAATAAGAACAGGCGTGAGATCAGTGTATTTTTCATGGTCTCTACCGCGGCCACGTAATTGACACGGGTAAAGGGATTCAACAAATAGTAGGGCAACCCCAAGCGATCGCGCTTACCCCACTTGACCGCACAAAAGATATGAAAGAAGGTAATAACGTCTGCAAAATAGGTTTGATGATTGCTTACAAACAATACTTTTTGCTTGGGCAGACCCTTGATGTGTTCGGTGCCGCTAATCGTTAAGCGGTTGATCCAAGCCAGACCCGGATAGCTGGCCAGCCCCACCACAAGAAAGACGAGCTTTCTGATGGGGTTACACTTAACAACCCTGTTCAGGATAGACGGCATGTTGTAATTACTGGTCAACAAATATAACAAGGGCAGCGCTATTGCCTAAAAGAAAAGGCTGCCTTGAATAAGACAGCCTTTTAGTTACGTGAACAAGAGTTTGTTATTCAGGAGCTTTTTCGTCTCCGCCCTCTTGCATTTTTTTCTTGAGATCGGCCAGTACACCCAGGTCACCTAGCGTAGCTTTCTCTACTTTACCCTGAATGTTCTTAACCGCCTTCTTGGTCTTTTCGGCATCGGCACGCACTTCTTTCTTAGCCTGTTCGGCTTCGTCCTCTTTTCCTTGCTCCCAAATGCGTGTATGTGATAGTACGATACGCTTTTCGTTGCGATCGAACTCGATAACCATAAAAGAAGCGGTCTCGTCGGCGGCAATGCTCTTACCATCTTGCTTGGCCAAATGACGGTTAGGAGCAAACCCTTCGAGTCCGTAAGGCAACTGAACGGTTGCACCCTTATCATCGCGACGCGTTACCAGCCCCTCGTGCAGGGTATCAATGGCAAAGGTCTCTTGCAGTTGATTCCAAGGATCTTGTTCGAGTTGCTTGTGACCGAGTTGCAGTTTACGATTATCCTTGTCAATACCCAAGATCATCACATCGATGTGCTGACCTACTTTGGTATACTCAGTAGGATGATTGAATCGCTTAAGCCAGCTGAGGTCGCTAATGTGAATCATGCCTCCGATACCAGGGGCCAGTTCTACGAACACACCGTAATTGGTGATATTCTTGACCAGTCCGTCATGACGACTTCCCTCGGGGAATTTTGTTTCGATATCATTCCAAGGATCGGCGGTAAGTTGCTTGATGGACAAGCTCATCTTGCGACTGTCCTTATCGAGGGTTACGATCTTGGCTTCGTGCTCGTCACCGAGCTTAAAGAATTCTTTGGCATTGATCGGGGTATTGGCCCATGTAATCTCAGACACGTGCACCAATCCTTCTACGCCGGGTTGGATCTCGAGGAAGGCACCATAGTCTTCGATATTCACGACGCGACCTTTGACCACATTGCCTTCGGTAATGGCATCACCCAATACATCCCAAGGATGCGGGGTCAATTGCTTTAAGCCAAGGCTAATGCGTCGCTTCTCATCGTCGAAATCGAGCACCACCACATTGATCTTCTGATCGAGCTTGAGCACTTCAGAAGGATGGGCAATACGACCCCACGAAATATCGGTAATGTACAGGAGACCGTCGAGTCCGCCGAGGTCCATAAAGGCCCCGAAATCGGTGATATTCTTAACGGTTCCTTCGAGTACCTGACCTTTTTCGAGCTTACTCATGATCTGCGCACGCTGGGCCTCGATATCACTTTCAATAAGCGCCTTGTGCGAGACAACGGCATTCTTGATGGCTTCGTTGATCTTAACGACCTTAAACTCCATGGTCTTACCCACGAACTGGTCGTAATCCGTTACGGGTTTTACATCGATCTGCGATCCGGGCAAGAAGGTCTCCATACCGAATACATCTACGATCAATCCACCCTTGGTCTTAGACGTTACCGTACCGGTAATTACTTCGCCGGTCTTATGCACCTCTACGATACGTTCCCAAGCACGCGTAATGCGAGCCTGACGACGGCTAAGGTTCAAATGTCCGTCGCGGTCTTCTTTTTCTACGATCATCACCTCTACCTCATCGCCAATGGCAAGAGTAGGTAGATCGCGAAACTCATTGAGAGAAATCAATCCATCGCTTTTGAATCCGATATTGAGGACCACATCGGTCTTGGTAAGACCTACCACGGTTCCTTTAATCAGTTCGCCGTCGCTAAGCTGCACGAATGTATTTTCGTACACTTTGTGATACTTCTCTTTCTCCGCTTCGGAATAAGAGGTAACATTACGCTTGTCGACACTCCAGTCAAAATCGTCGTGAGCGCTGGATACGCTCGACACAGGTGAAGTTGTTGTCGCTGCAGCAGCTTCCGACATTTCGGTGGCCTGCTCCTGTGCATCAGCGTTTAATTGTTTTGGAATTTTGTTTTCAAACATGATAGCTTACCCGAGGGTTTTATTTCGGGATGGCAAAGATACGGCTATTATCGCTATTTTCACGAAAAATCGACCCTTGCTTTACGCTGCCATAAAGCTTGCCGGAAGACTGGCAATCAATATATTATGCAGAAGAATTCGGATCAGCCATCCGGAGATGCTCAAGCGCAAAGGACCCCTGCTCCTGGCGGTCAATCATCCCAATTCTTTTTTGGATTCCATACTGCTCGATCTGCTCTTTACATCGCCGGTTTGGGCCTTGGCTAGAGGGGATGCCTTTCGAAATAAAACCCATGCGCGCCTACTTCGAAAGCTAAATATACTTCCGGTCTACCGCAGCAGCGAAGGTGTATCTAACCTCAGCATCAATTACGAGACCTTTACAGCCTGCGTAGATCTGTTTCGGCAACATCAGATCGTGACCATCTATAGCGAAGCCCTTTGTGTAAACGAGTGGCACCTGCGCCCGCTAAAAAAAGGAACCGCACGCTTGGCTATACAAACCTGGGAGGCCGGTATTCCACTCACCGTATTGCCAGTGGGTCTTAACTACAGTTCGTTTCGGAGGTTTGGAAAAAATGTCGACATCAACATCGGCGAACCGATCTACGCACAAGACATCGCAACAAACGCGACCGACGGACAACGCCTCACTGCCTTTAACCAATTACTGTTACGACGACTGCAGCCTCTGGTCTACGAGATTGATAAGCACGATCCAGAGACGCTACAACAAAAAATGGGGGTTCGCATAACCAGACTCGAAAAAATTAGCTGCACAATTCCCGCAGGGCTGGGCCAACTCTTTCACTGGCCTTTGTACAAACCCATCCAACAGATCGCCTTGCATTATTTTGATAAGACCGTCCATTACGACTCGGTAGTCAGCAGCCTGCTGCTATTGCTATACCCAATTTATTTATTATTGATGGCTGGGCTACTATGGTACAGCACGCATTCTTTTTTGGCCGCATTGGCCTTACTGATCGTGGCCCCTTTTTGTGCCTGGTGTCGGGTACGCATCAAGCCCCAGTTCGATCCGCGCTAATGGCACGCGCAGCGATCATGCCGCTGCTCCACGCATGTTGAAAATTAAATCCACCCGTAACCCCGTCTACGTTCATGATCTCTCCGGCAAAATAAAGATGTCTTAACTTTTTACTCATCATGGTTTGGGGATCGATGGCCGAAAGCTCCACCCCCCCGGCCGTTACGAACTCTTCTTTAAAGGTGGTCTTTCCTTGGATGTGAACCGACATATCGGTCAACAAACGAATCAATTGATTTTCTTCGCGTCGAGAAAAGTCGGCCCATCTTCGGTCGGGTACTACACCCGATTGCTCTAAAAAGAAATTCCAAAGCCGTTGGGGAATTCCCTGCAATTTTCCATTGCTGACCTGTTGAGTCGGATGCATCCGTCGCTGATCAGAAAAAAAAGTAGAAAGCGTAGCAGCACTTTGTCCTCCTTGGGCCACCCAGTTCAGTTGAATGTCGAATGAGTAATTACGCGCTGCCAACTCGCGTGCAGCATAGGCACTCAACTTTAAGATAGCCGGGCCGCTCAACCCCCAATGTGTTAGCAACACGGGGCCCGTTTGTACAAAGGGAGTACCGCTGATCTTAACGCTGACCCCAGCTACGGATACCCCTTGCAACGACACCAATGGATGAGCAGGCGCATTGAACGTAAAAAGAGAAGGGACCGGCGCTTCGATGCTGTGACCCAGCTTGGTGATAAATTCGAACGAAGCCGGCTTCGAAAATCCGCCACAGGCAATACAACAGAAGTCGGCAACAATCGGTTCTCCTTGTCTGATCTGCAAGACAAACTGGCTGCTTGCTGCATGCTGGACCGGCTCGATCGCCTCCACATCGGTTTGCAACCTGATCTGCACCCCATAGAGAGCCGCCTCTTGCAACAAGACATCGATAATGGTTTGCGAGTTATCGGTAACCGGAAACATCCTACCGTCGGGTTCCGTCTTTAGGCTCACCTTTCGAGCCGCGAACCAGTCGACCGTATCGGTGGTAAAAAAAGAATGCTGATACCGCTTTACAAATTGCGCGCCGCGCGGATAATAGCCGGGCAGTTCCTGTCGATCGAAACAGGCATGCGTTACATTGCAACGACCCCCTCCGCTTATCTTGACCTTTGCTAATAATTTATTCGAGCGCTCGAGCACGATCACTTGTAGCGAAGGCGCCAACCGCGCAGCATTGACAGCACAAAACAAACCGGCGGCCCCGCCCCCGATCACGACCAATGTTTGTGTAGCGGGTAGATGCATACAGGTTAGGCGGGCATTTAAGCACTAAACGGTAAATAAATTCGTATTAGCTCTTTCGGCCGCTTCTATCTCGGTGTAATTCGATAACATGTCAGCGCGATCTTTTTGCACGCATACATCATGTTCAAAGTGAACAGAAGGCTTACCGTCTTTGGTGCGTACCGTCCATCCATCGGTGGCCGTGTAGACTTCTTTTTTTCCCAAGTTTATCATGGGTTCGATAGCCAGCACCACGCCTTCTTTTAATTTAGGCCCCGTTCCCCTTTTTCCATAGTTGGGAACCTGGGGATCTTCGTGCAGGTCGCGACCCAAGCCATGGCCCACCAACTCTCTCACCACACCGTAACCGTACTTCTTTTCGGTGTGCGATTGAATGGCAAACGAAATATCGCCCACCCGATTGCCAGCTACCGCTTTTTCTATTCCCAGGTACAAGGACTCCTTTGTAACCTTGATCAATTGCATTACCGCAGCCCCCGGATCGCCAATGGCAAAACAATACGCATGATCGCCATGCCAGCCTTGATACAAGACACCGATGTCGACCGAAATTATATCGCCTTCTTTCAATTCGTTCTGCGTAGGAAAGCCATGTACCACTACATCGTTTACAGACAAACAAGAATTATAGGGATACCCGTGATAATTTAAAAAAGAAGGAACAGCCCCCTGGTCGCGAATAAACATTCCGATAAATTGATCGAGCCAGTGGGTGGTGATGCCCGGGCGAAGGACCTTCGCCACTTCGGTAAGGGCGCGACTGACCAATAAAGCCGACGCCCGCATTTGCTCGATCTCCGATGCCGATTTTATGATCATGGTTGCAAATATCCTTTAAAAAAACAAAACCCGGCCGTTTGACCGACCGGGCTTTCGTATTCACAAAACAATTATTTACATATCGACGGGGGCAGAGGCTTGACGTCCTTGTATACGACCACTCTTCATAAGACCGTCGTACTGTCTCATCAGGAGTTGCGTCTCGATCTGTTGTAAGGTATCGAGAATCACACCCACCATAATCAGCAATGAAGTACCTCCAAAGAACGTAGAGAACTGTTGGGTAACTCCCAATCGCTCGGCGATACCGGGCAAAATACCGACCAACGCCAACAAGATGGCGCCCGGAAACGTAATACGATCCATGATGGCACCGATATAATCGGCCGTAGGTTGACCGGGCTTAACACCGGGCACAAAACCGTTATTCTGCTTTAGGTTATCGGCGATCTGCTTCGGATTAAAAATAAGAGCCGTGTACAGAAAGGTAAACCCGATTACGACCACCGAATAGATGACCATATACCAAATATTACTTTGGTCGGTAATAGCCTGTAAAAAGGCATTATTCTGTGTATTGTAATTGGCGAAGATGGTAGGAATAAAAATAATGGCTTGCGCAAAGATGATCGGCATTACACCGGCACCATTGACCTTGAGCGGCAGAAACTGACGGGCTCCCCCAAATTGGCGATTGCCTACGATTTGCTTGGCGTAGTTGACAGGCACTTTACGAACACCCTGCACCAACAAGATGCAACCCATAATGATCGCGATCAGCACGGCCATCTCAATAATAAATACCAAGATCTGTCCATTACGCACCGACTTGGCACTCAACTCTTGTAAAAAAGATTGAGGAAGGCGAGCCAAAATACCGATCATGATGATCAGCGAGGTTCCGTTACCAAGACCTTTGTCAGTGATCTTTTCGCCCATCCACATTACAAAAAGCGTACCAGCGGTCAGCACCGTTACGGTGGTCAACCAGAAATAAGGAGCGAATCCGGGAAGGATCCCACCCCCCTGCTGCGTTAGTCCTTGCAGGTAGGTAACATAGGCAGAAGCTTGCAATAAGGTTACGACAACGGTTAGATACCTTGTGTATTGATTGATCTTCTTTCTTCCGCTCTCTCCTTCTTTTTGCATCTTCTGAAAGCGGGGGACCAGTACGGTCAGCAACTGTACGAAGATCGAGGCAGAGATGTAGGGCATAATACCCAGCGCAAAGATGGAAGCCTGGTTAAAGGCTCCTCCCGAAAAGGCATCGATAAGACCGAGTATGCCGGTGCTGTTCTCGGAGGTCGCCGACAATTTGATCGGATCGATACCGGGCAGGGCAATATGCGCCCCGATTCGGTAGATCGTAATCATCAGCAAGGTGAAAAGGATCTTTCCACGTAACTCTTCGATGCTCCAGATATTCTTAAGGGTTTGAAAAAATTTATTCACGGGGCTATACGTATTTTAGTCCGCTAATTTATTTTACAATTTCTACCGTACCGCCTGCGGCCTCTACGGCAGCTTTGGCTTTTTCACTGACGGCATTGATACGGAAACTATATTTTCCCTTGAGCTCTCCGTTACCCAACAACTTGACCAGATCGGTCTGGGCAATCAACCCGTTGATGTAGAGATTCTCGAGCGAAAACTCGGTAATGTTATACTTGGCAGCCAACTGCTCGATCTGACCAAGGTTAAATACTTTGTAAGAAACGCGATGGGGATTTTTGAATCCACGCTTAGGTACACGACGCTGAATGGGCATCTGACCACCCTCGTGGGCCATCTTGCTTTTAAAACCGGTGCGGCTTTGCGCTCCCTTCGTTCCTTTCGTAGCGGTGCCTCCGTGACCGGAACCATCTCCGCGTCCGATACGCTTTGTTTTGTGCGTAGCCCCTTTGGCGGGCTTTAACTGATGAAGTTTCATGGCTTTTATTGTTTACTTATCGCCCCGAAAGCTTTAGTAGACGGGGCTCGCTTAAAAATTGAAAACACCCCAAGCGGGGTCTTTTCGTTTACTTAGTTTCTTCTACTTTAACCAGGTGGGTTACTTTGCGTACCATACCCAGCACCTGAGGCGTGGCCTCCAATTCGCGAGAAGAATTGGTTTTGTTAAGGCCCAGTGCCTGCAACGTCAACTTTTGACGCTCCGGACGATCGATGGGACTCTTGACCAATGTTACCTTTATCTTCTTCATGTTACTTGTTTTATCCGTTAAATACTTTCTTAAGACCAATGGTGCGCGTCTTGGCTACATGGATGGGCTCACGCAGTAAGGCAAGCGCCTTGAACGTAGCTTTTACCACATTGTGCGGATTGGCAGAGCCCAAAGACTTGGCCAATACGTCTGTTACACCGGCACTCTCCAGCACCGCGCGCATAGAGCCCCCGGCAATTACACCGGTACCATGCGCAGCAGGCTTGATCAGCACTTTGGCGGCCCCTTCTTTGGCCCACTGATCGTGCGGCACCGTACCTTTCATGACGGGCACCTTGATCAGATTCTTTTTAGCATCTTCAATACCCTTGGTGATGGCTTCTTGTACCTCTTTGGCCTTACCGAGACCATGGCCAACCACGCCGTTTCCGTTACCTACTACCACCAGGGCAGAGAAACTGAATGCGCGTCCACCCTTGGTGGTCTTGACCACGCGGTTAATGGCCACCACTTTATCTTTCAGCTCCAGATCGCCGGCCTTCACTCTGTTTACATTGAGTTTTGACATGTATGTTTTTTTTGTCGTTGTTAATTGAGTTCGATTAGAACTGTAATCCTCCCTCACGAGCGCCGTCGGCTACAGATTTTACACGTCCATGATACAGGTAGCCACCGCGATCGAATGTTACATCGCTAATCTTAAGCTCACTGGCCTTGCGGGCAATGGCTGCTCCTACCAGTTTGCTCTTTTCGATCTTGGTTCCCTTTTGCGCGGCAATATCCTTGTCGCGAGAAGAGGCCGAGGCAAGTGTCTGTCCACTGACATCGTCGATCAGCTGCGCATAGATATCTGCGTTGCTGCGAAAGATAGAGAGACGGGGCTTAGCCGCCGAACCGCTGATCTTACGACGAATACGATAGCGTATGTTCTGTCTGCGTCGGGTTTTGAATTGTGGTGTCATCGATATAAGAATTTAATTCTGCTTGTTACTAGATTATTTACCTGCGGCCTTACCAGCTTTCTTACGAACCACTTCGCCTACATAACGTACCCCTTTACCCTTGTAAGGTTCAGGCTTACGCAAGCTGCGTAGTTTGGCAGCGACTTGACCGATCAGTTGCTTGTCGATTCCCTCGAGGGTAATGATGGGGTTCTGTCCTTTTTCTTGGGCAGTGGCCACCTTAATCTCTTTGGGTACTTCGAAAATTATATTGTGCGAGTAACCCAACGTCAGATCGAGCACGTTACCGGCATTAGAGGCTTTAAAACCTACCCCGATCAACTCGAGCTTTCTTTCGTAACCCTCTGTGACGCCTTTGACCAAGTTGGCCACCAGCGCACGATACAGACCATGCAGGGCTCGGTGACGGATCTGATCGGTAGGACGTGCAAAATTTACTTGTCCGTCTTTTACCTCTACAGTGATATCACGATCGATGGACTGCTTTAGTTCACCCTTGGGACCCTTTACGGCGATCACGTTGTCTTTACCAACCGTGATGGTTACGTTCGATGGAACCGATACCGCTTTTTTACCAATACGAGACATAATCAGTTATTTTTTTAATAGATATGACAGAGTACTTCTCCTCCAACATTTTGTGCCTTGGCTTCCTTGTCGGTCATCACGCCTTTCGAAGTAGAAAGGATGGCGACACCCAACCCTGATTTTACTCTACGAAAATCAGCGGGCTTCGAATACTGACGAAGACCGGGACGGCTGATCCGCTCCATTCGCTGAATGGCGGGCTGCTTGGTGTTGGGATCGTACTTTAAGGCGATCTTGATGACACCTTGCTTGTTGTCGTCCTCAAATTTATACTTGAGGATGTACCCTTGATTGTAGAGGATCTCCGTCATACGCTTCTTAAGATTAGAAGCAGGGATGTCCACCACACGGTGCCCTGCCATCTGTGCGTTACGGATTCTTGTCAGAAAGTCTGCTATAGGATCTGTTACCATAATACGTTTTTTAAAGGATTACCAGCTTGCTTTTTTGAGCCCGGGGATCTTTCCATTGAGTGCCATGTCTCGCAGGGCCACACGGGAGATGCCGAAGAAACGGACATATCCCTTGGGACGACCGGAGAGTTGACAACGGTTCTTCAGACGCACTTTCGACCCATTGCGAGGCAATTCGTCGAGCGCTTTCCAATCGCCGGCCTTTTTCAACGCCTCACGCTTGGCAGCATAATGATCTACCATTTCTTCACGCTTGCGCTGTCTGGCTTTTACGGATGTTTTTGCCATGTTGTTATACTATTTGATTAGTTGTTTTTTGCATTTTTAAAGGGCATACCCAATTCCTTGAGCAAGGCATAGGCCTCTTCGTCGCTGTTGGCCGTGGTAACGAACGTAATGTCCATACCCGTAATCTTGCTCACTTTGTCAATATCGATCTCCGGAAAGATGATCTGTTCGGTAACACCCAAGGTATAGTTGCCACGACCATCGAATGATTTGTCGTTAATACCCTTGAAGTCACGCACCCGGGGCAGCGCTACGGCGATCAGACGATCCAAAAACTCGTACATCTTGTTTCCGCGCAGTGTTACTTTAGCACCGATAGGCATATTCTTACGCAGCTTAAAATTCGAGATGTCTTTTTTAGACATGGTAGCTACGGCTTTTTGACCGGCGATCGTGGTCAACTCGTCGATAGCAACATCGATCGTCTTTTTATCGGATACCGCACCGTTTACACCACGGTTAATACAGATCTTCTCGAGACGAGGGGCTTGCATTACGGTCTCGTAGCTGAACTTCTTGACCAGGGCAGGCACTACTTCCTGTTTGTACTTGGAAGCCAATCTGGGGGTATAGGTTGTCGTACTCATATCTTTTCTCCTGATTTTTTAGAAACTCTGAGGGTCTTTCCATTTTCCCTTTCGCGCTTTACACGTGTAGGGGCTTTGGCCTTGGCATCCCACAACATTACATTGCTGATGCTGATGGGAGCCTCTTTCTTAACGATGCCGCCTTTGGTATTTTGAGCCGTAGGCTTAGAGTGCTTAGTGATAATGTTGACACCTTCTACGATCACCTTGCCTTTTTCTACAAGCACTTCGCGTACCGTGCGGGGCTTGGCCAGGTCTTTATCGTCGCCGGCGATCACCACTACGGTATCCCCTTTGCGAATGTTGAACTTGGCTTTGAATCTTGCTTTCATACGTTGTATGTGTTGTGGGCAGTTGCCCGTTGACAATTTTAGAGTACCTCGGGGGCCAGTGAAATAATTTTCATGTATCCTTTGTCGCGCAGTTCACGGGCAACGGGCCCGAAGATCCGCGTACCACGAGGCTCATCGGATTGGTTCAGGATAACCACGGCGTTGTCGTCAAAACGGATATAAGAACCATCCTTGCGACGCAGCTTGTTGGTCGTGCGAACAATAACCGCTTTGGCCACCGTTCCTTTTTTGATACCGCCGGCAGGCAAAGCGTCCTTAACGGTTACCACGATCTTGTCTCCGATTCTGGCATAACGCTGTCCGCTGTTACCGAGAACGCGTATACAGAGCACCTCTTTGGCGCCACTGTTGTCGGCTACGTTCAAACGGCTTTCTTGTTGTATCATGCTAACTATTTTTTTTAATTACGTTTCAATAAGGCTTTACTTCACTTTCTCTACCACTTCAATCAAGCGCCAGCGCTTGGTCTTGCTTAGCGGGCGGGTCTCCATGATCTTTACCACGTCTCCGATGCTGCATTCGTTCTTGTCGTCATGCGCATGGAACTTGGTGGTCTTCTTAACGAACTTACCATAGATGGGGTGTTTTACTTTTCGCTCCACGGCAACGGTAATGGTCTTGGCCATCTTGTTGCTGGTCACGACTCCGATCCTGGTCTTTCTTAAATTTCTGGCTTCCATGTTGGGGTTTTTATCAGGCTTGCTGTTGCTTTAACTTGATTTCGGTCTTAAGACGAGCGATATCGCGACGCAGACCACGGATGGTCATGGGATTCTCGAGCGGAGAGATCGCGTGAGCGAACTCCAGCTTCTTGAGTCGCTGCTGGTCTTCGGTCAGACGAGCGCGAAGGTCTTGCTCGTTCATACCGTGAATACTCTTTACAAATTCTGTTTTCTTAGACATCGTAATAAGCGTTTATCGGTTAGGCAGTGACCAGGTCACGGCGTACAATGAATTTAGTTTTGATAGGCAGCTTACCGGCGGCCAGTGATAAAGAGGCGCGGGCTACTTGCTCGCTCACTCCATCGACCTCGAAAAGGATACGACCGGGTTTTACCACGGCAGCCCAGAATTCGAGGTTACCCTTACCCTTACCCATCCTTACTTCGGCGGGCTTACGCGTGATAGGCTTATCGGGGAAGATGCGGATCCACACATTACCTTCCCGCTTCATTTCGCGGGTCAGGGCCTGACGGGCGGCTTCGATCTGACGATCGGTGATCCAATGCTGGTCCAGTGCTTTTAGGGCATACGATCCGAAGGCAATGGTAGCGCCACGCTTGGCATCACCCTTCATGCGTCCCTTTTGCATTTTTCTGTGCTTGGTTCTTTTTGGCTGTAACATGCTAGTCTATTTCAAGTTTCTTTAATCAAATATTTATTAACCACGACGCTCTCTGCCACCACGACCACGATCTCCGGCTCCTCCCCTTCTGTCATCACGACGATCGCCACGGGCTTCTTCACGACCCCCTCTGCGCTCGCTCATATCGGATTTACCCCCCACGAAGTTGGGATTGAGATCACGCTTGGCCAGTACTTCTCCTTTACAGATCCATACTTTAATACCAATCTTACCGTAAACGGTTTGAGCAAATACATTGGCGTAATCGATATCCATACGGAAGGTGTGCAGCGGCACACGACCTTGCTTGAACTCCTCGCTACGGGCAATCTCGGCCCCGGCCAAACGACCGCTCAACTTGATCTTGATTCCCTCGGCTCCCATACGAAGAGCAGAAGCGATAGCCAGCTTGGTAGCCCGCTTAAAGTTGATACGGTTCTCGATCTGGCGAGCAATATTGTCTCCCACGATCATGGCATCGAGCTCAGGACGACGGATCTCCAGAATGTTGATCTGAACATCTTCTTTTCCGGTAAGCTTCTTGAGCTCTTCTTTAATGCGATCTACTTCTCCACCGCCTTTACCGATAATGATACCGGGTTTGGACGTATGGATGGTAACGATCAGCTTGCCCAGTGTACGCTCAATTACGATCTTAGAGATACCGCCTTTGTTGATGCGCGCATTGAGGTAGGCTCTGATCTTGTGATCTTCGATCAGCTTTCCGGCAAAATCTTTTCTGTTGCCGTACCAGTTAGACTCCCATCCGCGGATGATGCCTAAACGATTACCAATCGGATTTGCTTTCTGACCCATGTGTGGTGTAGGTTATTCGTTTGATGATTTAGATTCCTTTGTATCGACAATCACCGTTACGTGATTGCTGCGCTTGCGAACGCGGTAGCCGCGACCCTGTGGAGCAGGACGCATTCTTTTTATACTGCGGGCTCCGTCTACGAAAATGGTCTTAATGACCAGGGTGCTTTCGTCTCCCCCCTCGTTCTTTTGTTTCCAGTTGCTGATGGCACTTAATACCAACTTACGCAAGGGAACGGCGGGATGCTTGGGATTATGCTCCAGCTGCGCCAGCACCTTTTCTACTTTTTGGCCACGGATCATATCGGCCAACAAGCGCATCTTGCGGGGCGAAGTGGGATAATTTCTAAGTTTAGCTACTGCTTCCATGATAATAAATTTCTTGGATTACGCTTCTTTTTTAGAGTGTCCTTTGAACTGACGGGTCGGGGCAAACTCCCCCAATTTGTGGCCCACCATAAATTCGGTTACATACACGGGGATAAACTTATTGCCATTATGAACAGCAAACGTGTGTCCCACGAAATCAGGACTGATGGTAGAGCGACGACTCCAGGTCTTGATCACTCCTTTTTTGGTCTTGCCATCATTCATGGCCACCACTTTCTTTTCGAGATGGGTAGCGATATAAGGTCCTTTTTTGATCGAACGAGCCATAATAGATTGTCGTTGGTGTTAGAAAAATTATTTAGACAGTTTCTTTCCGTTCTTGCGTTGAATGATCAGCTTGTCGCTAGACTTACCGACCGTACGGGTCTTAAGACCGCGAGAGTATTGACCATTTCTGCTGCGAGGCTGTCCTCCGGAGGCCTTACCCTCACCACCCCCCATCGGGTGATCGACAGGGTTCATGGCAACCCCACGGTTGCGGGGGCGGATACCTTTCCAGCGGTTACGACCGGCCTTACCCATGCTTTGCAAGCTGTGATCGCTGTTGCTGACCACCCCTACGGTAGCATAGCAATCGATCAATACCTTGCGAAGTTCTCCGCTAGGCATTTTGAGTACAGCATACCGATCTTCTTTGTTAGAAAGCTGCGCAGAAGAACCGGCACTGCGAGCGAGTTTACCGCCCTGACCGGGTTGCATTTCAATATTGTGTACGTTGGTACCGAGCGGCATGTTGCGCATAGGGAGTGCATTGCCTACTTCGGGAGCCACATTGGCTCCACTTTCTACTTTGGCACCCACTTGTATTCCTTGTGGGGCTAAGATGTAACGCTTTTCGCCATCAGCATAGACCAGCAGCGCAATAAAGGCGGTACGGTTGGGATCGTATTGAATGGATTCAACCGTGGCCACACCGGCCTTGTTACGTTTGAAATCGATAATACGGTATTTTTTCTTGTGTCCACCTCCGCGGTAGCGCATAGAAAGATGACCCGATGAGTTACGACCACCCGTGCGGGGCTTTGCTTCGATCAGGCTTTTCTCGGGCTCGTTGGTGGTTACCTCCGCATAGGCATTCCCGATTCTCCAGCGGGTTCCTGCGGTGATAGGTTTGAATTTACGTAGTGCCATACTTCTTTTTTTTATTCAACATTAGCGGCTGTTGAGGCCATTCTTTTTTTTAATTAGATCGTTGCGTACAGATCGA
The DNA here is from genome assembly GCA_016872155.1 of Sphingomonadales bacterium. Classification (GTDB taxonomy): domain Bacteria; phylum Bacteroidota; class Bacteroidia; order Chitinophagales; family Chitinophagaceae; genus JJ008. The sequence goes on along the minus strand of VHBB01000002.1, from coordinate 100,001 downwards.
TGTTCTCTCCTTCGGCAACCGTTACAAATGCTTTTTTGTAAGCAGGCTTGCGACCCGATACAACGCCACTTTTGGTAAAACGACTCTTGTGCTTACCGGGTACTACCGACGTGTTTACATTGGTGACCGTTACACCATAAAAACTCTCGACCGCTTTTTTGATCTCGAGCTTATTGGCCTTGCGGGCTACCTTAAACGCATAACGACGCAGCTTTTCCTGTTGGCCATTGGCCTTTTCGGTCAGGATGGGCTTGATCAGTATTTCAGAAAGTTTCATGTCTACTTTTTTATTCGGTTAATTAAGCCTCGGCGGTTTCGTCTTCGGCAAAGATCTTGGCAGCGCTCTCTGTCATGACCAGTACTTCTGAGTTAACGATATCATAGGTGTTGATATCGCTTAACAACACCCCCAATACAGAGGGCACGTTGCGCAGCGAACGCTCTACGTTATCGTTGTATTCGGGAGAAACGAAAAGTGTCTTTTTATCGGCCACTTTGAGGTTACCCAAGATCTCCATGAATTGCTTGGTCTTGGGCGCTTCCATGGCAATGTCTTCTACCACCACGATCGCCTTCTCTTGTGCCTTGTAGCTAAGCGCAGAGATCTTGGCCAGGTCCTTCACCTTGCGATTCAATTTAATGTCGTAGCTGTGCGGCTTGGGTCCAAAGATGGTACCACCGCCCTTGTATAAAGGGTTACGGATATTACCCTTACGGCTACCACCCGTTCCTTTTTGCTTGTGCAGCTTGCGACTGGCTCCTTTTACTTCGGCGCGGGTCTTTACTTTGTGCGTACCCTGACGTTGCGCAGCGAGATACTGCTTAACGGCCAGATAGATCACGTGGTTGTTTGGAGCGGCACCAAAGATCTCCTCGGGCAATTCTACCGAGCGACCGGTAGTGCTCCCTTTTGTATTTAAGACTTCGATTTTCATTTTCGTATCAGTTTTTCAGCGCGCGAGGGCGAACTTATTTTTGAATGAGTACAATTGAACCGTTGTGACCGGGAACCGATCCGCTCACCAATATGTAATTTTTGTCGGCGAAGATCTTGACCACTTTGAGGCCCTTCATCTTTACACGATCATTTCCCATGCGACCCGCCATGCGCATCCCTTTCATAACGCGGCTGGCGTCAGAAGAGTTACCTAACGATCCGGGAGCACGCTGACGGTCGTGCTGACCGTGCGATTGCTGACCCACACCCGAGAATCCATGACGCTTAACCACACCCTGAAAACCCTTTCCCTTGGTAGTGCCCACCACTTCGATGGTCTCACCTTCTGAGAAAATGTCTACGGTAACGGTCTCGCCGATAGTCTTGGTAACGGAGAAATCACGAAACTCTTTCGAGAAACGCTTGGGAGAAGTTTGTGCTTTAGAAAAGTGATTGATGGCAGCGCTAGAAGAATTCTTTTCTTTTTTGTCGCCAAAAGAAAGTTGCAATGCGCTGTAGCCGTCGGTCTCTTTGGTTTTGACCTGGGTAACGACACAGGGACCCGCTTCAATGATAGTGCAGGCTGTTTGTTTTCCGGTGGGATCGAAAATGCTGGTCATTCCGACCTTTTTCCCAATAATACCTTTCATGATCGTAGGTTTAGTGCCTGCAAGGTTATTGGGACAATTCGAACCGCGTACGATTCGAACTTCAATCCCCGTTTGCCACCGACCTTTTCCTTTCTGGGGAAGTACCGGCAGTAAACAAACCCTGAATGGCTTGTTTTATGTTAAGAAGCCAGCGCTCTTTTTTTGAAGCTGCTACGCAGCGCCAATTGAGAGATGGCCAATTTTCAAAATCTGTTTTTTATAAGAGCTAAGGAGATGCGACCTCCCGTTACGCTTCCGGAACTTCTGTTTACATGGAACAGTTGCACCGGTTAAGAAAAGCACTACGCTTTGATCTCAACTTCCACACCACTGGGCAAATCGAGTTTGCTCAGTGCATCTACCGTGCGACTGGTAGAAGTGTAAATGTCTAGCAAACGCTTGTGCGTAGCCAGTTGAAATTGCTCTCGGCTTTTCTTGTTCACGTGCGGCGAACGCAGTACTGTAAAAATTTTGCGATTAGTAGGCAAAGGAATGGGTCCTGTTACCACGGCACCGGTGCCACGCACCGTTTTTACGATCTTATCGGCAGATTTATCTACCAGATTGTGATCGTAAGACTGCAATTTTATTCTGATTCGCTGCGACATGAATTTTTTCCCGTTTTCTTTAGGGGATGCAAAGGTAAGGGAGAAGTCCGTATCTGCCAAATAGTTAGCCCCTATTTTTAAAGAGCTTTCCACACTCCGAAAATACCCCTTTCATCACAGCCTTGTATTTACATAAAAAATACACAATCAACAAATTATAAAATAACCCTCCCCCTGTTTCTCCCCTGCCAAAGCCACCCATCAATTGAACAGCATCTTGAGTAGCGGAGCCTGCGGGTTGGCGAGCCTTTTGAACAAGGGCGCCCGAAAAATCGGCAAGCGAACAGATTTTTAGCCATTGTTCGTTTGGCGAGTAACCCGCAGGCTCCGCTACCGCAGGCCCTACATTCAAAAAAAAGACCGCCCAAAGAGCGGTCTCTAACAATAGCAGTAATAGAAATTAAGCATTCACCTTGCCCTTTACCTTCGCGATCACCTCTTCGGCAATGTTGGTAGGTGCAGGAGAGTAGTGAGAGAATTCCATGGTAGAAGAAGCGCGTCCGGAACTCAGCGAGCGCAGTTGCGTTACGTACCCGAACATTTCGCTGAGTGGCACCTTGGCTTTGATAACCTGGGCACCGGCGCGGCTATCCATTCCTTCCATCATTCCCCGACGACGGTTCAAGTCTCCGGTTACATCACCCATGTATTGATCGGGGGTCACCACCTCTACCTTCATGATCGGCTCCAGCAGCACCGGCTTGGCTTTGCGGGCCGCTTCGCGGAAACCTTGCTTGGCGCAAAGCTCGAACGACATAGAGTCGGAGTCTACAGCGTGGAAACTACCGTCAAACACACGGATCTTCATATTCGCCACAGGATAGTTGGCCAGCACACCCGTTGTCATCGATTGCTCGAATCCTTTTTGAATGGCAGGCACGAATTCACGAGGAATGGATCCTCCGAAAAGATCATTGACGAACTGATAATGTTTATCGGGATTCTCGGCTTGCCACTCGGCATCCACAGGACCCAGATTAAAGACGATATCGGCGAACTTACCACGACCACCCGTTTGCTTCTTGAGCGTCTCGCGGTGCTCTACTGTATTAACGAAAGCTTCTTTATAAGCCACCTGGGGAGCACCCTGGTTTACTTCTACTTTAAATTCGCGGCGCATACGGTCCACGATGATCTCGAGGTGCAGCTCACCCATTCCACGCAGGATGGTTTGGCCGGTTTCCTCATCGGTGTTTACGCGCAGCGTAGGATCTTCTTCGACCAACTTGGCAATGGCCATTCCCATTTTGTCAACGTCAGCCTGTGTCTTGGGCTCAACGGCTACTGCGATCACCGGCTCGGGAATAAACATATTCTCGAGTGTAATGGGATGATTCTCGTCGCAAAGCGTATCACCAGTCTTGATCTCTTTAAATCCAACAGCAGCACCAATATCTCCGGCCTCAATAAAATCGATGGGATTTTGTTTGTTGGCAAACATCTTCATAATACGGCTAATCCGCTCCTTCTTACCGCTACGTACATTAAGCACGTACGAACCGGCATCCAAACGCCCGGAGTAAGCGCGGAAGAAGGCCAGACGACCCACAAAAGGATCGGTCATGATCTTGAAGGCAAGGGCCGCAAAGGGCTCCTTGGGATCGGCCTTACGAGTCAGCTCTTCGCCGGTATCAGGATTGGTTCCTTTAGTATCGGGAATATCGATGGGAGAAGGCAGGTAACGACAAACTGCATCAAGCGCAGTTTGCACCCCTTTGTTCTTGAAAGAAGAACCGCACATCATAGGCACGATCGACAAATCGATGGTGGCTTTACGGATCGCCTCGTGAATCTCAGCTTCAGAGATGCTATTGGGATCTTCGAAGAATTTTTCCATCAGGGTGTCATCGTATTCGGCCACGGCCTCTACCAGTGACGCTCTCCACTCCATGGCTTCATCGACCATGTCGGCGGGTACGTCGATCTCGTCGAAGGTCATCCCTTCGGTCTCGGCGTGCCAGATAATTCCTTTCATCTTAATTAGGTCAACCACACCCTTGAAATTATCTTCTGCGCCAATGGGCAATTGCAACGGAACGGCTTTTGATCCCAGCATCTCTTTGACCTGCTTGACCACATTTAAAAAGTCGGCACCGGCACGGTCCATCTTGTTGACGAAACCAATACGAGGAACACCATAGCGATTGGCCTGACGCCATACGGTCTCCGATTGGGGCTCCACGCCATCCACGGCAGAGAACAGGGCGATCAATCCATCCAGTACGCGCATAGAGCGCTCTACCTCTACGGTAAAGTCTACGTGACCGGGCGTATCGATGATATTAAAATAGTAGGGCTTGGTGTCGGCAGTGTTCTGTCCCTTATCGGTAGGAAAATTCCACTTGCAACTTACTGCGGCAGAGGTGATGGTAATCCCTCTTTCTTTTTCTTGCTCCATCCAGTCGGTGGTAGCGGCCCCTTCGTGCACCTCGCCAATACGATGGATCATACCGGTGTAGCGAAGAATACGCTCAGTGGTGGTGGTCTTTCCGGCATCGATGTGTGCGGCGATACCGAAGTTGCGTTGGTACTTTAAATCTGCCATGATCGTTGAATATGATTTTGAGGCCGCAAAGGTAGGGGAAAAACCATAAAAAAACCCCGCCGGGGCGGGGTTGAAGAATTAGGTGGTAAGAAACCTTATCAGTGGCTTATTTTTTCTTTCCGAGGGGGGCAGCAATTCCAATGGAGTGCTGAAAATGATAATTGGCCGTTTCGTTGGTAACGGGTACACGGTAAGTAGAGGTAACTACCACGCTGGCATCACCCAGAATGTTAAGCTTTAAACCCAGACCGGCAGGCAAAAAAGCACCGTAATGAACATCGAATTTATGCATGCCCACCCCTAACACAACATAGGGCTGAACATAGTATTCGTCGGTGGTCATCATGGCGTTTACAGTAGCGCTAAACTCGACCAAGCTACCATTCTTGGTAATAGTGCGGCCGGGCATAGGGTAACGAATACCGGAAACACCCAGCGATGCGGTAACCGACATGCGATCACGCATTTGCTTGTGGTAGTTAACGGCAAAACCGGAGTTCATCTGGTCCATCCGCGCAAAGGTCTTGTTATTGATCACCGTGTTCAAAGAGGTAGAGCGAATGCGCTGAGCAGAGGCGAAATCGTTCAGAAAAAAGCTAAATCCAAAGGATTGGGCATTCTGAGCCTGAGCGGCAGACACCAGCAGACATCCTGCTATGATCAGGTTTAAGAACTTCTTCATAGAGAGATAGTTTGGGTTTATACCCCACAAAAATAACGGGTAAGTTCTATATGATGAAATAAAAATATTTGGTCAAAATAGGCGCCCAATTTCCGCGTTTCAAAAAGCCATGAACCGCTTATCTTTAAGAATGGCCAACCATCGACACAAAACAACGATATTTTGCTTGTGCGGAAGCCTCTTGTGGGGTATCGGGCAAGCCAAAATAGTGCAAGCCCAGACCTCGTACCCTCGACCCGAGGTCGTAGAGCGGATGCGCACCTACCACAAAATGGTTCGTGCCGATGCTGACCAACAATTAGTCGAGCTCAGCAGCACGGCCACCGGACTGGTCTATGAGATCAGGTATGCCAGCCCCAACAATTTTACCGGACAGGCCCTCTACCCTGCCAACACCCGTAGCTGCTACTTGCGCAGACCGGCGGCCGAGGCCTTGTCTAGAGTGGCTGCCTCGTTACAAAAAAAAGGATTAGGGCTAAAGATCTTCGATGCGTACCGCCCCTTTGGAGTTACCGAGGCCTTTTGGCAACTGATACAAGACGAGCGCTATGTGGCCAACCCCGCCAAAGGAAGTGGCCATAACAGAGGCATTGCCATCGACCTGACCCTAATTGACCTGCGCACAAAAAAAGAGTTAGAAATGGGCACCTCGTTCGATAACTTCTCAGACACGGCCCATCACACATTTACTGCCCTGCCAGACCTCGTGCTACAAAATCGAAAACTACTTCGCACCGAAATGGCCGCAGAAGGATTTGTAGCGCTCGAAACAGAATGGTGGCACTACTCATTGCCCAATGCAAAAAACTTTTCGCTGCTGAATATCCCCTTTAAAAAACTAGACTAAAAAGCGGGCCGTTAGAAAAGTACCCTCTTGATATGTTGCTCGCGCAGCAGTAGATCGGCTAGCACCAAAGCTGTTACAGCTTCGATAACTACCGGCACCCGAAGGGCGATACAAAGGTCATGACGACCCTTGATTATAAATTCTTCTTGTTGTCCACTACTAGTATTGAGACTGCGTTGCTCTTGCGGGGTCGATGAGGTGGGTTTAACGGCCACTCGAAAGACCAGTTCGTTTCCATTGGTTAGTCCTCCTACAATACCCCCCGCATGATTGGTGCGCGTGGTTCCCTTGGCATCTTCGATCGCATCATTATGCTGACTGCCCAACAGACGGGCTGCGGCAAAACCGGTTCCAAATTCAATACCCCGAATGGCGGGCACGGCAAAAACAGCATGGGCCAGCAACGACTCGGTCGCATCGAAGAACGGCTCGCCCAACCCGACCGCAAGGCCACTAACCCTGCATTCTACAATACCGCCCACGCTATCTTTTTGTGCGATCGCATACGCAATTCCTTTTTCTATGTCGGCGTAACCGCCCACCTCGGTCAGTGTGGCTGCGATCTGTACGGACCCCAATAATTTTTTGGCTATGGCACCCGCTGCCACCAGGGGCAACGTGAGCCTTCCACTAAAATGACCACTGCCTCGATAGTCTTCGAAGCCTCCGAACTTTTTGGCAGCCACAAAATCGGCATGCCCCGGGCGGGGTATGCTTCGCTGTTTTTCGTAATCACTGCTTCGTGTGTTTTTATTATCGAAGCAAATAAGCAAAGGGGCTCCGGTGGTCTTTCCCTGAAACAACCCACTTTTAAAATTCGGAAGATCCTCTTCGATGCGAGGCGTGGTACCTGGTTGTTGTCCACCTTTTCTGCGTTCAATATCGGCCAGCAGATCTTCGGGACCCAACGAAAGTCCGGCCGGGCATCCATCTATGAGAATGCCCACCGATTCGCCATGCGATTCACCAAAGATGTTTACTCTAAAAAGTTGTCCGAACGAATTCAATTACTATTCATTAAAGTCAGGTAAAGATACGGAGGCCCCCAACATCGACAGATCGGTAAAGAAAGTAGGATATGATTTTTTTACGGCCGCTGCCCCGGTAATGACCGTTGGCCCCGATGCGCGAAGCGCCGCCACTCCCAAGGCCATCGCTATGCGATGATCGTTACAAGAAGAAACGCTGGCTCCTTGCACAAGGCCCCTTCCTTTTACGATCAACGCATCGTTTTCGATTTGAATGGGTACGCTCATCTTGGCAAACTCTTGTTGCAGGGTGGTAGCCCGGTCACTTTCTTTGTGTGCCAGACGATGGGCGCCCTTCAGTACAGAATCGCCCTCGGCAAAGGCCGCCAACGCTACCAGCGGTGGAAACAGATCAGGGCAATCCGTAGCATCAAAAGCAAAAGGCTTTATCTCCGAACGGTGAACGCTAATTCCTTTTGCATCGATCGCGTATTGTACACCGGCAGCATCGAGCGCTTGCAGGATGGCGCGGTCTGATTGCACCGATTGCAGATCGAGTCCTTGCAATTGTAGCGAACCGGCCAAGGCACCTGCCACCAATAAAAAAGAAGCACTACTCCAATCGGACTCGATCGTATAGGTAAATGGCGTACTTGCAGATGAACTACGATCGATCGGCAGCGGCGCGGGCGTAGAGGTAAAATAAAATGCTCTATAGTCTCTATTCTCCGGACAAGGACATCCAAAAGAGCGCAATACCGAAAGCGTCAGATCGATATAGGGTTTACTGACCAATCCCTCTACGTAAATAGTTACATAACGGGCATCGGCGGCCGCATAGGCAAATAACAGACCGGTCAAAAATTGTGAACTCAACCTACCGTCTACCCTAATGGTAGTCGGTCGCAACGGGCCCTGAATGCCAATGGGTAGCTTTCCATCGGTGGTACAGACCGCTACTCCCAACGAAGGAAGCACCTCCTCAAAAAAATGCATCGGGCGATTGACCAAACTACCAGAACCGGTAAGCGTAACCGGATGCGAAAGGCAAGCGACCAGAGGAGTAAACATTCGAATGCTCAGCCCCGATTCTCCGCAATCGACCTTAACCGGGCCTACCGCATGCAAGCCATTACTGCAGATCATTACTTCGTTACCTTGTTGCTGAACGGTTGCTCCCAACGCTTGAATAACGGATAGTGCGGCATGGTCGTCGGCTGCCTGGCCAGGATTAACCAACCGGGTGCAACCCTGCCTGATCAGTGCCGCTGCACAAGCACGCTGCATAACGCTTTTAGAAGCAGGTACTCGAATGGCACCCCTGAGTGGAGAGGGTTGTAAGATCACCTTCACGTTAGACGGGCTATCATTTTTTCGAGCGAATCAATACGCAGGGGCTTAACGGCCACCTGTCCGATCTTCTTTAACAGCACATAACTAATGAGATCCGCTTTTTTCTTTTTATCCATCCCCACGATGCGAATCAGTTTTTTTAAATCGAACCTGGCCCTGGTGGGTAACCCGTAACGAAGCAGCAGTGCCTCGAGACGAGCAACGCCGGTAAACTTCAGATAATGTGTAGAGAGTTCAGCCGCTATGACCATCCCCAGCGAGATGGCCTGCCCGTGCGATAATTGGTATTGCATTTCCAGTGCATGGCCCAGCGTATGACCAAAATTGAGCCACTTTCGGTTGCCACTCTCTTGTTCATCGGCTTGCACCACGCGCATCTTAAGACGAACGTTTTTTATCAACAGAGCAGAGAGCGCTTTCGCATGTTGCCGGAAGTATTGCAGCGATCTCTTTTCGAGGGCAGCAAAGAGCGACGCGTCCAGTATTGACGCATGCTTAATGATCTCTGCAAAGCCATTTTGCCATTCTGCCTGCGGTAGCGTCGACAACAGCGAAGTATCATAGAGTAAAAAAGCGGGTTGTCGAATGGTACCGATTAGATTTTTATAATTGCCAACATCCACCCCGTTCTTGCCGCCGACCGATGCATCGACCATGGCCAGTACGGTCGTGGGTACAAAGCCAAAACGAATTCCCCGCATATAGATCGTGGCCGTATAGCCCACCAGGTCGGTCACTACCCCTCCTCCTACTCCTACCAATGTAGTGGAGCGATCGGCCTTTAGAGAGACCAACTGCGCAACGAGGGCATCGACAGTGGCCTGCACTTTGTACGACTCTCCGGCTCGCAACACAATGGTATTCCAGGCAGAAAATAATTGACGGTGATGTCTGTACACCTGCTGATCGGTAACGAGAATCGTGTTAGCAGGAATGGTCAGTTGGCTTAACTGAGAAAAGCGGGCGTCAAAAAAGCAATCGGTATGAGCAGACCCAATGGTAAAACGAACTTTTTTCATAGCCAATAATTAACCCGCAGTCGGTTTGTTCTTGTCCAATATCTGTTGTTGGTGACTTATACTTTCCATATGGAGCGCATCGAGATACTGTGTAATAAAGGTTCGACTTAGTTGCAATTCACCGGCCCTCCGTAAGGTACGCTCCATAATCTCTTGCCAGCGCCCGGCCTGCAAAATAGTAATGTTATTCTCTTGCTTGTACGTTGCGATCTGCTCTGCCACTTGCATTCGTCTGGCCAGCAACTGCAAAACCTCTTCATCGAGTTGGTTGATCTGTTGTCTCAGCTGATCGAGTGCACTATGATACGCATCAGAGGAACTGTCTTCGCTTCGCCATACTAACTCACTAAGCAACGTAGCTAGCACCTCGGGGGTTACTTGCTGGGCCGCATCACTCCAGGCCTGCTCGGGTTGAATATGACTTTCTATCATCAACCCATCGACATCCAGATCGATTGCCCGTTGCATCACTTCGCCCAGCAGGTCACGACGGCCACAGATATGAGAGGGGTCATTTATAAATACCAGCTTTGGAAAACGCAATTTCATTTCAATGGCTAAATGCCACAGGGGGGCATTACGATAAGGGGTCTGGGAAAACGTGCTAAAACCCCGGTGAATAAGCCCAATATTTTTTATGCCGCTACGTTCAATGCGCTCCACGGCACCCGCCCATAGTTCGAGATCGGGGTTGATGGGATTTTTAATAAAAACAGGAATGGATACGCCTGCAAGCGCATCGGCCACCTCTTGCACACTAAAGGGATTGACGGTGGTGCGTGCGCCGATCCAAAGTACATCGATCTGATGCGCCAGTGCCTCTTCAACTTGGCGGGCCGTTGCCACTTCTACCATTATCGGTAGACCGGTCAGTTCTCGAGCTTCTTGTAACCACGGAAGACCTTTTCTTCCTACTCCCTCAAAGAGACCCGGTTTGGTACGGGGTTTCCAAATACCGGCCCTAAGCATATCGACCTTTCCGGTGGCCTTTAAACGAAGGGCAGTCTCTGTAACCTGCGTGCGGGTCTCGGCACTGCAAGGGCCACTAATAATCAGTGGTCGCTTCGACCAAAGCGTGTCGAGCGAAGCAAGAGCATTGACTTGCAGAGCGCACATGCCGTAAAGATATTATTATTTGCGACGACCTCCACCAGACTCAGCATCGTTCATGCGAATGCGGCGGCCTCTAAAATTCTTTCCGTCGAGCGACTGGATCATCTGCTTGGCGGCCCGAGGGTCGACCTCTACCCAACTATTCATTTCTCGCATATCGATCTTACCAAGCACATCTTTACTAAGATCGCTCATGTCTAAAATAAACTGTAAGAAACTGGCCTTGTAAAATCCATCCTTGGTGCCCAGGTTCACAAAAAGTCGCTGATAAGAACCTCCAGCATTGCCTTGCTGGCGGCCTCGAACTTCTCGCTCTGCACCGCGGACTGCTTTTTCTTTGCGTCCTGTATCGCGTACATTCAGGTCGGCGGCATTTTCGTAATACTTTAAAAACCGATCGAACTCCAACGCGGCCACCCGCTGCAAGATCTCTTCTTTCTCCACTGCGGCAAATTTCTCGCGCAGGGAAGGCAGGTAGGCCTCGTATTCCCCATGGCTAATATCTGCTTCGAGCATACGATCTATAAAGTGAAAGAACTGCTTTCGGCAGACATCCTTGCCGGTAGGAATGTCCATTTTATGAAATCGGTTGTTGATGAGTTTCTCTACTTGACGAAGACGATATTGTTCTTTGGGGGTTACGATCGATACGCAAAGTCCGCTGCGTCCGGCCCTTCCGGTGCGACCGCTGCGATGGGTATACACTTCGGTATCGTCGGGTAATTCGTAGTTAATGACGTGCGTAATGCCTTGCACATCGATGCCGCGGGCCGCCACATCGGTAGCGACCAGCAATCGAATGCTCTTGTCTCTAAATAACCCCATCACCTTATCTCGCTGGGGTTGCGACAGATCTCCGTGAATGGAATCGATATCGTAGCCCTCGCGGATCAATTTTTCGGCAATGGTCTGCGCATCGGCCTTGGTTCTGGCAAAGATGATCCCATAGATGCCGGGGTTAAAGTCAATGATCCTTTTTAAAACCTCGTAGCGACTATGATGTTGGGTAAGATAATACTGATGGTCGATACTGGCATTACCGGCATTGACCTTACCGATGGTCACCTCGAAGGGTTGCTCCATATAACGCTTGCTCACTTGCCTGATCTCGGCAGGCATGGTGGCACTAAAGAGCCAAGTACTTTCTCGCTTGGGTGTATTTTTTAAGATAAACTCAATGTCTTCTTTGAATCCCATGTTGAGCATCTCGTCGGCCTCATCGAGCACCACATACTGAATTTCTTCTAGGCGAATGGCCTTACGCTCGATTAGATCGATCAATCGGCCGGGCGTGGCCACTACCACATGAGTGCCTCTTTTCAGTTCTTTGATCTGCATTACGATCGAAGCCCCGCCATAGACGGCCGTTACACCCAGTGCGTCTTTTCTGCCTTGAAATTTCTCGAGGTCGCCCGTTATCTGCAAACAGAGTTCGCGTGTCGGGCAAATAATCAGGGCCTGGGGATAGCGGTCCTCACGGCGCACCAACTGCAATAGCGGAAGTCCGAAAGCAGCGGTCTTGCCGGTGCCGGTTTGGGCCAGCCCGATAAAGTCACGGGTGCCCTGTAGCAAAACGGGGATGGCTTTTTGCTGTATAGGCGTGGGCTCGGTAAAACCGAGCGACTGAACGGCCTCGAGCAGGTCGGTGCGAAGGCCAAGGGATTGAAATGTATTCACGAAATGGTGTATATGTAAATGAGGGATAAAAAGAAAGCCGTTCCCGGGGGAACGGCCTTCGGCAATTACTTGCGCAATTGATTACTTAGCAGCTTCAGCAGCAGGAGCTGTAGTGTCAGCGGCAGCAGCAGCTGTATCAACAGTAGCAGCAGCAGCAGTGTCAACAGCAACGGCAGTTGTGTCAGCAGCAGGAGTAGCTTCGCCACCACCGTTACAAGCTACCAGGGTAGCAGCGATGAAGGCAATTGCAAAAAACTTCTTCATTTGATTTTGTTTTTGTGTTTTGTGAAATATTTCGCGAATTTATACCGATTTTGGCAAAAAGTAACCCATTCGGGTTACTATTTTTGAAATTTTGTATTAAAGCTAGCAGGATAGTGAAACCCGAACCCTACGAACAGGGCCTTTTGAAAGGATTGGCCGAAGGAGATAAAAGAACCATTGAGATCATTTACAAGGATCATTACAATATGATCCAGTCCTTGATTATCAATAACAATGGTTCTGCAGACGATGCCAAGGATATTTTTCAGGAGGCACTCATTGTACTGTACGAAAAGGTCCGATCCGGAAGTTTTGAATTGAACTGCCAGCTAAAGACCTATATCTATTCTGTTAGCAAACGATTGTGGCTCAAGAAATTAAGCGTAAATAATCGATTTGTTACCGCCGCCGAGGACCCCGATTCGATCTACCCGGTAGAAGACGAGATTACGGCCCACGAAAAAAGAGATGCCGAATTTGACATGATGGAAAAAGCGATCGCCAGCTTGGGAGAGCCCTGCAAGAGTCTGTTAGAGGCCTATTATCTAAAAAAACAGAATATGCAGGTAATAGCCACCTCTTTTGGCTACACCAACGCCGACAACGCCAAAAACCAGAAGTACAAATGTCTGCTCAGGCTTAAAAAGATATTCTTTGCGCACTACAAAAACGGAATGGACCATGAGTGAACTGAACATGTTGGAAACGGTAGAACGATACATTCGCGGAGAGATGAACCCCGACGAACGCGTACAATTCGAACAGCTTCGCAAAACGAACGCCGAAGTAGATCAATTGGTAGTGGAGCATACTTTTTTCTTGCAACAACTAAATCGATTTGGAGAATGGAAAAAGTTTCGCCATTTGTTACAGTTCATTCATACCGACCTGGCCGAGAAAGGCAGCATACAATCCAATCGCTTATCCGGTAAGGCCCGCGTGATCTACCTGTTCAATCGCTATAAGCGGGTCAGCTCGATCGCCGCAGCCATTGCCGTGGTTACCACCCTTAGCATTAGTGCCTTGGTGTGGACCCTGGCGCCGGCCTCTCCTCACTCCCAGTTCGAAGAGCTCAACAAAAAATATTCGCAGCTAGAATACAAGACACGCAAGCAAGCCTCCGAGATTGACCAGATAAAACGATCAAAGACCATTCCGGTTGATATGCCCTTTACAACCGGGGGTACCGGATTTATTATTGACCCCAAAGGATACCTGGTAACCAACGCGCATGTGGTAAGCGAGGCTCGCACCATTGCCATTCAAAATAACCTAGGAGAGTACTTGGTCGAAGTGGTACATATTGACAAGGTGCGCGACCTGGCCATCTTGCGAGTAACCGATGATAATTTTAAACGTTATGGCGCCCTTCCCTACTCCATTAGCAAAAAGGCCGGACAGCTGGCCGACCCGATCTTTACGCTAGGCTATCCGCGCAACGAGGTAGTATATAGCCAGGGATACCTGAGTGCCCGCACCGGCTACGACGGAGATACCCTTAGCTGCCAGATCGAGATCAGCGCCAACCGTGGTAATAGCGGTAGTCCCATCATTAATCGACGCGGGGAAGTGATCGGTATCTTAAACGGCCGTCAGACCAATGCCGAAGGATTTGCCTTTGCCGTGCAAGGAAAATACATTTATCAACTTAGTGATTCGCTTCGCAACGCCGACCCTTCGTTATCCATTCGCCTGAATGGCCGCAGCAACATCTCTTCACTGGAGCGTAGCGAACAAGTAAAGAGAATCCAAGACTACGTTTACATGGTAAAGGTCAATTAAGACCAAAGAGAACGGGGATATTCTCCGCTTTCGATCAGTTGTTGCAAACGCAGTGCAACCTGCGGAGCATCTTCTTTGTACGTAACCCCAAACCAATGAGAACGGGTGGGCACTACCGCTACGGTTCCGCCCTCTTTAATAAATTGATCGGCCACTAGCGGAATAAAGAATTCAGATTTGAGCGCTTGTCCATGCTCTTGCAAGAATGCGGCGAACTGCGCTTGCGTATAGGAGAAAAAAGAAGGAGAAAAGCACCAGAAATTCATTGATACCGATGTGGTCAACGGCAACGTACGAGGCAGCAATCCGTCGTCACAGACTACTTCGCCTCCGTTCTTAGCAATATTGATTCGCTCGGTAATAGTAGCCAGATGCCCTTTTGCATCGAGTGTGCATACGCCACGGTTAACGGTACCATGCTCCGATAGCGTACCCGACAACTCGTAACCAACGATTGCATATTGTTGCTCGCTACATTGCGTGGTCAAAAAAGCAGCAGCATTCTCGAATGCTTCCCTGCCATAAAAATCATCGGCATTAATAACGGCAAAAGGACCCTCCACTGCTTCTTTCGCACAAAGCACCGCATGGGCCGTGCCCCAGGGTTTGGTGCGATCAGCGGGACTGGCATAGCCATTGGTATACGAATCCATCTCTTGAAACACATAGGCCGTTTCTATTCGTCCCGACAACTTGGGCTCGAACAGAGACTTGAACTGCTCGGCAAATTGGCTTCGAATAATAAATACCACTTTACCAAAACCGGCCCGAATAGCATCGTAGATCGAGTAATCGATGATGGTTTCGCCCGAGGGTCCAAATGACTGAACCTGCTTCATGCTCCCGTAGCGAGAGGCCATACCGGCGGCCAGAATTACCAAGGTGGGTTTCATAGGCAAAATTTGCGGGGGCAAAATTACATGTATTTTCGTTAGCCCTTTCATGAATCCATTTCGTTTCGAAAAGCCCTTTATCCAACCCCTTGTTCACCCGGCGGTACAACCAGAAAATAAGGAGGTCGATGTATTGCGGCTAGATCAACTAGACCCTCTGTTATCGGGCAATAAGTGGTTCAAACTTACCCTTTATCTGCAAGAGGCGCTTGACCTCAATAAAAAACGAGTGGTCACCTTTGGCGGTGCCTGGTCTAACCACTTACTGGCTACGGCAGCGGCTTGCCAACGCTATGGATTAGCGTCGGCAGCTTTGGTGCGCGGAGAACGGCCGGCGAAATGTTCGCAAACGCTGCAAGATGTCGAATCGATGGGCATGCAGCTCTATTTTTTGAGCAGACAAGATTATGGCCAAAAAAAGATCCCCGAACAGCTGCTCATGCCCACGGATTATACGATCAACGAAGGAGGAACAGGTGCCTATGGCGTACAAGGCGCAAGTACCATTTTGGACCACGTTGACAAACACAAGTACACGCATATCATCTGCGCCGCCGGTACCGGCACCACCCTGACCGGCCTGATCAATGCCGCAGCTCCCGGCTGCACCGTGCTGGGAATCCCGGTGCTACATGATCGACAGGCCATCGAAGGGTCGCTGAAAAATTTCATTTGCAATTCTGCCGTAAAATGGCAATTGCTCGTAGGCTATGAATGGGGCGGCTATGCCAAGCACCCCGATGCGTTGCTGTCGTTCATGAACGAGTTCTACAAGCAAACGAGTATCCCTACCGATATTGTCTACACAGCGAAACTATTCAACGCTTGTATCCGTTTACTAGAAACTGATTTCATAGGGCCGGGCAGCCGCGTGCTCATTATTCATAGCGGAGGCCTACAAGGCAATCGCTCACTGGCCACCGATGTATTGTGTTTCTCCTAAACAAATCCGTAGTAGTTCTTGCCAAGCTACCTTTATATCTTTGCGTTAGTACCTATGCCTGCAAAACTTACTTTTAAAAGATGGCCGCTTTTTTTGTCGTTACTCTTTTCAACAGTGGCCATCGGCCAGCAACCCCTACCTGCTTTTGATGTACGTGATATCGGCAGTGGTCGCATCGTAATTAGTTGGTTAAACCAATACCCTTACACCGCACAAATTACCATTCAGCGTTCGTTCGATAGCCTGCGCGGCTATAAAAGCATACTGACCGTACCCGATCCCAGCGCCGTTCAAAATGGATTTGCCGATACCAAGGCCTCTAACGATCATATGTTCTATCGGCTCTACATTCAGCTCGATAAGGGTCAATATTTTTTTACCACGCCCCGACAACCGCTCAAACAGATTGCGGCTGCCCCCGAAACAGCTACCCAACAGCGCGCTAGCAGCCAGCCAGCCATCACAACGACCAAGATCGTTGAAGCCTCCCCTGCACCGACACCTCCGCCAGATAACCAAACGGAAAGCAACGAAGTTCCTAAGGCCGCTTCGCAATTTCCGGTTAAAAAAATAGAGCCCGTCGTCATAAAACTCGACATTTCGAAAATGGGTGATTCTGCCAAAGTTCCCTTTACGGTAAGCCCGCAAAACGACCCCGACGCTTATGCTCCCTCGCTCTATGTATATGCCATACCCGAAGGCCATGTTCGCGTCGATGTTCCCAATAAAAAAAGAATCGCCAACTACCGTATACGATTCTACGAGGCCGATAAGCAATTCTTATTTGAACTAAAGCAACTTCCGGCCCCCAGCTTTTTATTGGACAAGACCAATTTTTTGCATAGCGGCTGGTTCTTGTTCGAACTGTACGACGAAGCACGCCTGCTAGAGAGGCATAAGGTCTTTTTAGAAAAGGATTTCTAATGAGCGAACGGCTAGCGGGCTTCGATGGCTGGCATGATTGTACTATCGAACACCTGTTCGAAATTCGTAAGTAACCGCTGTTTTACTTCTTGCATCGAAAGGGCACGTCCTGTTTCGCGCTGTAGCGAGGTAACCGATTTATTGGCGATGCCGCAAGGTATTATATTATCGAAGTAAGAGAGATCAGGATGCACATTCAATGCAAATCCGTGCATGGTAACCCAGCGGCTACAACGCACACCCATAGCACAGATCTTACGGGCTTTCTGCGGAACCTCAGGCTCTAGCCAAACCCCTGTTTCTCCGCTCGAGCGCTGCCCCTGCAATCCGTAGGCAGAGAGGGTCCGAATAATGACCTCTTCGAGCGATCGCAAGTATCTTCCGATGTCGGTATAAAAACATTCCAGATCGAAAATGGGATACCCCACGATCTGCCCGGGTCCGTGATAGGTAATATCGCCCCCCCGGTTACTTTGATAAAAACCGATCTGCCGCTCTTCCATCTCTTGGCGATCGATCAACACATGTTCCATCTTGCCACTTTTACCCAATGTATAGACCGGAGGATGCTCTACCAGCAACAGATGATGAGACGTGGGTTCACCGGCCGCCTTGCGTGCCAAGGTTGCTTGCAAGTACTGTTCTTGCAGATCCCAAGCCGCCCGATATTCTAACAGACCCAGATCTTGAAATTGTATGACTTGCCGCATAGAAATACAAAGGTACCAACAAAGCCGCAAGCTTTACCTTTGTGCGCATGAACCCCGAAACAGAGGATCGGATTACCGAAGGTGGCGACGAACTCTACGAACGTTTTACCCTGCAGATCGATAAAGGGCAAGAGCCGCTGCGTATCGATAAATTCTTAGCGAACCGCATAGAGGGGGCCACGCGCAATAAATTACAACAGGCTATGACCCTGGGGATGGTCACGGTCAATGGAGTACCTGTTAAATCCAATTACAAGATCAAGCCACTCGATCAGATCTGCATCTATTCGGATACTAGCCCCGAAGAGACCGAGGTCCTGCCCGAAGAAATGAAGCTGGACATTGTGTACGAAGATGCCGATTTGATGGTCATCAACAAGCCGGCCGGTCTGGTGGTACATCCCGGGAGTGGTAATTACAGAGGCACCCTGCTTAACGGTGTAGCCTGGTATCTTCGGCAGCAGAACCCTACCCTTACCGAAGAGGTGCTCCCCCGCTTTGGCCTGGTTCACCGCATCGATAAAAATACCAGCGGGTTGCTCGTGCTGGCCAAGACCGATGTGGCCATGCGACAACTGGCCAAACAATTTTTCGACCACAGCGTAAAAAGAGAATATCACGCATTAGTATGGGGCGATCTGCCACAAGACCAAGGCACCATCGTGGCACACGTTGGAAGACACCAGCGATTTAGAAAAAAATTCGAGGCCTATCCCGAGGGCGACTATGGAAAAGAGGCCATCACCCATTATCAAGTATTAGAACGACTCGGTTATGTTACCTATCTGCGTTGTGTGCTCGAGACCGGAAGAACGCATCAAATTAGGGTTCATATGAAGTACTTGGGCCACCCGCTCTTTAGCGATGATACCTACGGAGGCGATACCATCGTAAAAGGAACGATATACGCCAAGTACAAGCAATTTGTAGAAAATTGCTTTGCCCTATGCCCTCGGCAGGCCCTGCATGCCAAGACACTGGGCTTCTTGCATCCGGTTACTCAAAAAGAATTGTATTTCGAGACAGCACTGGCAGATGATATCGAAAAACTTGTTGCCAAATGGAGAGCGTATGTTGCAGGCTTCAAAAAAGACTGATCAGTGCACATTATAGATGGTAGCGGTAAACAATCCCCTCTCTCTTTTTTTAAAGACCAGGTCCCAATCGCCGACATAGCGTAATAGCACGGGTACCACATAAGACCCGTAGCGAGCCATTTCGGCCTCCATCGAAACAGAAAAATCATACACACCGGCTTGGTAACTCATCGAGTAGGTTCGCTTGAGCACTTCGAGCGTACGAATGCTAAACCAGGTATCCATCTTGTCGATCACGAGTTGATCGCGCTGAGCGGCCGAAAGACCCTTTTTGGCAGCTACGGAGAAAAGGTAGCAAGGCTCTTCGCGGTGCTCGCTGTAATCGATCGAGAAATCATAAAACCGGGCCCGATCACTATCAAAAATATCCATCTTGTCTCCCAGCAAGGGTACGCCCTGTACACGCTGACCGGGCTTAAAGAGCAACATCTTTAATTGCTCTTTGTGTTTAGAGACGCCGCTGAGTCCGCGTGTAGAGAATGCCCGCGAACGAATCGTATTGGTCTCTCCGCAAACAACGCCTGTTGTAAAAAACAAACTTGCATAGAGCGCTGCCGTGTAGTAGGTATAACGACCTCTTCTGTCATAAAAATTTCCGGTGGCCTTCTCTTCGAGTACACGCATAGATCGACAAGCCCCGGTTCGGCTTTGTTGGGTCTTGCTCAACAACCGCGCTTGTACCTGTCCCTGCTTGTCGCGCATTACAATATCGTTACTCGATGTAAAGTTGAGTACTCGCAAATTCTTGAAAGCCTTATAAAAACTCGTGTCGGCCTTGATCTGCTCAATAAAGCGGGCCACGTTGAGTCGACTGCGTACGATCACCTCCGATAACTTGATCGAACGGGCCAGACGAATTTTCTCTATTGAATCCTCGACAGGGGTCTGCGCCTGCACCGAAGAGACCATAAGACAAACCCCTATAACTACGCAACGCTTCATTAAGAAAAATGCATCTTGTAATCGACCCTGACTTGACCCTTGGTAATATCGGTCAGTTTCCCTTTGAGCAATTTCTTCTTTAGTCCGGAGAGGTGATCGATAAATAACTTTCCCTCAATATGATCATACTCGTGCAGAATAACTCTTGCGGTGAGTCCAGAAAAAGTTTTACGGTGGGGCTGCCACTGTTCATCTTGATACTCCAACTCGACCGTTTCGGGGCGCAGCACATCCTCTCTGATCTTAGGGATACTCAAACAACCTTCGTTGTATGCCCAAGGAGTTCCGCTAAGCGAAACGATACGGGCGTTAATAAAAACGGCCTTGATACCCGGTGCATCTGCATACTTTTCTCGTTCGCCTTGTTCCATGCTCTCGAACATCTGCATGGTATCGACCATAAAAAGACGTATACTTCTATTGACTTGGGGGGCCGCTAAACCCACCCCGTTACTGGCATACAAAGTTTCCCACATATCGGCAATAAGAGAGTCGAGCGAAAGCATACCGGGTTGTATCGGATCTGCCACCTTTCTAAGCACCGGATGTCCGTAAGCAACAATAGGAAATATCATAAGGCAAAGTTAAGCACCCTGCACGGTTCGTAGGTATTCTTGTAACAGAATGGTAGCCGCGATCTCGTCGACCAGCTTTTTATTGGCTCTATCCTTCTTTTTAAGTCCCATCTCGAGCATGGCATCTTTGGCCATCTTAGACGTAAATCGCTCGTCCATCTTGTGGATCGGAATATGCGGGAACTTTTTTTGCAATTGGGCAATGGCTTTGGCAACAATGGGCGTGCCGTGTGTGGCGGTTTCGTCCCAATTGGTAGGCCAGCCCACCACAAACAGAGAAACCGATTCTTGTCGAAGGTAATTGTCGATAAATACGATCAATTGATTGGCGTCGATCGTGGTAAGACCCGTAGCAATAATTTGCAGCGGATCGGTTACGGCAATTCCCGTGCGCTTGCCTCCAATATCGAGTGCCATAATCCTGGCCATATCAAAAAAGATTTAAAAGGTCGGCGATCAAAAAAAGAGCAAAGCATACCGATGCAATGCCATTGGCCGTCATAAAAGCTATATTGACCCTTCGCAGGTCGTTGGGTTTGACCAGCGAATGTTGGTACCAAAGCATGGCAATAAAAAGGAGAGCGCCGGCCCAATATAAAAAACTAAAACCTCCCCACCACCCCGCGCAACAAACCAGCAGTGCGCAGAGAGCATGTAAGAATCTGGCCAGACGCAGTGCATTGACACTACCCAGCCAGACGGGTATAGAGAACAAGTGCTGCGACCTGTCGAAGGCCTCGTCTTGCAAAGAATAAATGATATCAAACCCCGCTACCCAGCATAATACCAGCAATGAAAATAAAATGGGCAAACTGGCAAAATGCCCGGTAACTGCCAAATAAGCGCCCAAGGGCGCCAGTGCCAGCCCCACGCCCAACACCAGATGGCAAAGCGAAGTAAATCGCTTGGTATAACTATAGCCGAGAATCACCAACAGTGCCAACGGCGACAAATAAAAACAAAGGCGATTGATAAAAAATGTACATCCCACAAACAACAAAGCATTCAGGATGGTGAACACCAGCGCCCCGGTGGGGCTGATCTTGCCGGCGGGAATCTCACGGGTAGCCGTTCGGGGATTGCGGGCATCAAAGCCATGATCCAAAAAACGATTAAAGGCCATCGCGGCACTGCGGGCAAAGACCATACAGGCCACCACTAGCACCAAACGCCACAACCCATCGAGGGTAAATGCTTTTGCAGTCAACGAAAGCCCATCCTTAGAAAACTGCTCGCGAACACCCAGCGAAAAACCCACCAAAGCAAAAGGCATGGCAAAGATCGTATGCGAAAAAGCAATAAGCTGTAGATAATGACGAATCTGTTTTTTCATGACGGGTCGTTGGCGTTTTGCAACTGATAACGTACCAATTCCCAGAGGACCACACCGGCCGCCGTGGCAATATTGAGCGAATGCTTCATTCCAAACTGAGGAATCTCGATGCATCCATCACAACATTGCAAGGTATCACTCTCTATCCCCGTTACTTCGTTGCCAAATACAATGGCCAGCTTTTGACCGGGATGCACCGGCAGCTGGTGTAACCGTACACTGGAATCGGTTTGCTCGGCAGCCAGCACCCGGTATCCTCTGCTTTGTAACTCTTGTATCGCCACAGCGGCCTTTGGAACCTGCTTCCAGGGAACGGCCTTTTCGGCCCCCAGCGCGGTTTTAGCAATCTCTTTGTGCGGGGGCGTGGCGCAATAGCCTACCAAGTAGATGGACTCTATAAAAAAAGCATCGGCACTTCGAAAAACACTACCCACGTTGTAGGCGCTTCGAATATTTTCGAGCACGACCACGATCGGGAAACGAGGCAACTCCTTACACTGCGCAACCGATAATCTCCCCATTTCGTCTCCGCTTAGTTTACGCATGCGGCAAAGGTAAGCAGGGTTCCTTATTTTTGTCTCCCCCGATTCGCTTATCGATTAGCTATGGCAAAAAGTAACTCAGCAGATACCCCGCTCATGCAGCAGCATCGGGCCATCAAACAAAAGTATCCCGATGCGATCTTATTATTTCGGGTAGGAGACTTTTACGAGACATTTGGACAAGACGCTGTAATAGCCGCAGCCGTGCTGGGTATTACGCTTACCAAGAGAAACAATGGAGCAGCCGCCTCGGCGGAGCTAGCCGGCTTTCCTCATCACTCACTCGATAGCTACCTGCACAAACTGGTCAAAGCCGGCCACCGCGTTGCGGTTTGCGATCAGCTCGAGGACCCTAAACAAGCCAAGGGTATTGTTAAAAGAGGGGTCACCGAAATGGTTACCCCCGGTACGGCTACCGGCGATAAATTACTCGAACAGCGATCGAATAATTTTCTGGCATCCGTTACGCCCCCTACCGATGATGTATACGGGCTGGCACTGCTCGATCTGTCTACCGGCGAAATGCTATTGGCAGAAGGTGGCACCGATACCATCGATAAATTATTACAAAGTTTTCAGACTGCCGAAATTGTCTGCTCTAAAAAACAAGTAAGCAGCCTCAAAGAACTATTCTCGATCCGTGTCTATACCTACACCCTCGATGAATGGATATTTGATGTTACCTACGCTGTCGAAACACTATTAAAGCATTTCGAGACACATTCGCTCAAAGGATTCGGCGTAGCGAACATGACAAGGGGCCTAACGGCCGCAGGGGCGTTGTTTCATTACCTGCGCGAGACCGAACATCCCCATCTCGAACACATTACCCACTTGCAGCGAATAGACCAACATCAATTCTTATGGATGGATCGGTTTACGATCCGTAATCTCGAACTGATTAGCGGTACACAGCCCGAAAGCCCCACTCTGCTCTCGGTGCTTGATAATACGGTCACTCCCATGGGAGCTCGTCTCTTAAAACGTTGGCTTTTGTTTCCGCTCATCGACCTACGGCAAATAGAAGAGCGAAAAGGTTGGGTGCTTTCGCTCATGAACGATCGATCGGTGCGAGAGCAACTTATTGCCACTTGCAGCGAGTGCGGAGACCTGGAGCGATTGGCCGCACGAATTGCCCTTAGAAGAGTTTCGCCTCGCGAACTACGCCAATTGGCCAGTGGGCTCGAGGCAGCACAGCGCATGCGCGAGGTATCGACCACGGCTACAGCCGGTCATTGGCAGCAATTACTCGATACGATCGACCCTTGCCTCGGTGTTAGGGAGCGTATAGAAAAGACACTGGTACAACAGCCTTCTGTGCAGGTTCAAAAAGGAGGTAGCATTGCACCGGGGGTCGATCTAGAGCTCGACGAGCTACGCGCGTTGGCCCTGCATGGAAAAGAGTATCTGCAATCCCTATTACAAAAAGAGATCGAACGAACAGGCATCTCCTCGCTCAAGATCGGTTTTACCAATGTATTTGGCTATTACCTCGAAGTAACCCATGCGCACAAAGAGAAAGTGCCCGCCGACTGGATCAGAAAACAAACCCTTACCCAAGCCGAGCGCTATATAACGCCCGAGCTAAAGGAATACGAAGAAAAGATCTTAGGAGCCGAAGAAAAGATCTTGCAACTCGAGGTAAAGCTATACGAAGCGCTGGTAGAAGCACTATTGCCGAACGTACCTTCCCTTCAACAAACCGCTGCACAAATTGCCCGACTGGATTGTATTTGCTGCTTTGCCGAAAATAGTGTTCGCCATCACTATCATCCCGCCTCGGTAACCAACGGCACGAGTTATCTGGTCACCGATGGCAGGCACCCGGTTATTGAGCGATCGCTTTCTCCGGGGCAAGGCTATATAGCCAACGACCTCGTGCTTGACAAAGAGCAACAACAGGTAATTATTCTGACCGGCCCCAACATGAGCGGAAAATCGGCGCTGCTGCGCCAAACCGCGCTGATTACCATAATGGCACACATGGGTCACCCCGTACCTGCAGGCCAGGCGCAGATACCCCTTACCGACCGCATTTTTACCCGGGTGGGCGCCTCTGATAACCTATCGGCGGGTGAGTCTACGTTTATGGTCGAGATGAACGAGACCGCCTCTATTATTAATTCACTCAGCGATAAAAGTCTGGTACTGCTCGACGAGATCGGGAGGGGCACTTCTACTTACGATGGTATCTCTATTGCTTGGAGCATTGCCGAGTTTTTACATGAAAGTCCTCTTCGACCGCTCACTGTGTTTGCCACGCATTACCATGAGCTCAACGAACTGGAATCGCGTTGGCCACGAGTTAAAAATTTTCATATTACGCACCGGGAGACGGGCAACAAGATCATTTTTTTACGAAAGCTGGAAAAAGGCGGTACCACCCACAGCTTTGGTATTCATGTGGCAAAAATGGCAGGAATGCCCCCCACCCTCATTAAACGGGCCGAAGCCCTGCTTCGCCAGCTCGAAAAGGGCCGCGAGGCCCAAACGATAGCCGACCAGCAGGCCTTGACCCAGGCATTACCCTCGGCAGAGTTGCAGCTTTCGATTTTTGATGCCCACACCGAAACCTTCAAGTCATTAAGGGCATTGCTGGAAGAGACCGATCTGGACCGGCTGACCCCCTTACAGGCCCTGGTTAAGTTGCAGGAGATCAAGGACAAGCTTAAATAACCCCCTCGCTGGCAATCCCAAGGGTTTATTTTTACGTACAATCTAAAATTTTCATACTTTTACCAAAATCTGTCAGTATGAAACTGCTTAAACCAGCTGCTTATTTTTTGCTAATCTCAGTACTAGCCTTGACCCTCGCCTCATGCGATCGGGATGCCGATCTTTTTGTTAGAAAAGAATACATTAAAAACGATATACCATTGACCGGCGCTCTGAACTTTCCTCCGACTGCTTCTCCAGCCCTGGGCAAAATGAATATCAATTACAACACAGATACCAAGATGCTCACCTATACGATCAGATGGTCTGGACTTACCGGAGCCGTAACCGGAGCTTCCATTCATGGCCTGGCCCCTACTGGATTTGCGGCCAGCGCCGTACAAAACTTTATTACCTCCGCTAACCTATCGTCTATTACTCGCTGTGCCACGGTAACCAATACCAGTTGCGGTTCCATTAGTGGAAGACTTTTTGCCGATGGCGTGGTGGTAACCGAAGAGAGTATTCTTAATGGCGTGTATTATGTAAGCATTCGCACCGCTGCCAATCCATTGGGAGAGATCAGAGCACAGATCCGCTTTTGATCGACGCTAAGGATATAACTAGTTTAAAACCCTGCCTTTTAGCAGGGTTTTTTGTTAGTGCGTGGTAAACCAAAGAGGGTCGGCCTTATCAAAATCACCGTGGTAGTTAATGAGTAACTCCTCTCCTTTTTGAATACCCCTTAGGGTGCGAATCGAGATCTGACCGGCGTCATAATCCATTTCGTATTCGCAGTTACTGGGGCATGCATGATTATAGAGCGGCACATAGCCCAGTGCCATACAACATTGCTTTTGCTCGGGATCCCACTCAAAAATATAATCGTGCAACAGCGTTTGATCAAGCAGCTTTCTGTCATTTGCATTTAATACAATAACCGGAGAGCACTCAATAAGCTGACCAGCTTCGAGTGGCTCACTGGTAAACACGCCCCGGCCCTTTGTGCGTGTCGGGGCAATATAGAGACAGGGCAATAGCATACGAAAACGTACTGCGAAGTACGCATATTCCTTTGTACTTTTGAAGCATGTCCGCCGAGCAAACACAAGCGATTCTAGCCTCCCGCTTCGAGGAGTTACTGCAACCGGGAGATGCAGCGGCACTTCGTGATTTTTTGGATGACCAAAATATCAGTGAGGTGGCCGAACTCGTGGACGCTTACCCCGACGAAGAGACGACGATCATCACCTCTATGTCTATGCACCGCGCCGCAAGCGTGTTCAAGATCTTGGATATCTCTTCGCAAAAAAGCATTATTCATAAACTACCAGCCAGTGTTACGGCTTCGTTGCTCAATGAGTTACCCGCCGACGACCGGACCGACTTTTTAGAGGAGCTGCCCAGCAACGTAGTGCGTGAGTTGATAAAATTGCTCGACCCCGAAGAAAGAAAGATCACGCTTTCGCTGTTGGGTTACCCCGAAAATAGTATTGGTCGTCTTATGACGCCCGATTATGTATATGTGTATGCGCATGACAGCATCGAGCAGGTATTTGCCACCATCCGTAAATATGGAAAGGACAGCGAAACCATCAACGTTATCTATGTGATCAACGAAAAAGGAGAATTGATCGACGATATACGTATTAGCGATATTATTCTAAGCGATCCCAATAAAAAAGTAGAGGAGCTGATCGACGGACGGGTCATAGCGCTTCATCCCGAAGATGACCAAGAGACCGCCGGAGAGATCTTTAAAATGAACAACCGAGTAGCCTTGCCTGTGGTCAGTCAAAGCAACAAGCTATTGGGCATCGTAACCATCGATGATATACTGTGGGTAACCAGCGAGGAGTTTAGTGAGGATATGCAAAAAATGGGAGGTACCGCTGCGCTCGAAGAGCCCTACCTGGATATTCCACTTTTTCGATTGTATAAAAAAAGGATCATCTGGTTGCTCATCCTTTTTGTAGGCGAAACATTTACCATTGCCGCCATGTCGGGCTTTCAACAAACACTCGAGCAAGTTTTAGTGCTGTCCACGTTTATTCCACTGATCATTTCGAGCGGTGGCAACAGCGGTTCACAGGCGGCTACCCTAATTATTCAAGCGCTCGCCCTTGGCGAGATTACGATACAGGACTGGTGGCGGATTGCCCGAAGAGAGATCAAATCAGGATTTTTTATGGGGCTCACCCTTGGTTTGCTGGGCTACACCATTGTGGTAGCAGGGCATTTTTTATTGGATCTCTTTGGCCCGCATTATGCCACCGTTGGGCTGGCCATCGGAACCGCTCTTACGGGCGTTGTGTTATGGGGCACCATGATGGGATCCATGCTACCGCTCCTTCTTAAACGCCTGGGCGCCGACCCGGCCACTTCGTCGACCCCCTTTATTGCCACCCTCGTGGACATTACCGGCTTGCTCATCTATTTTGGTACTGCTTATTGGATGCTGAGCGACTTACTTGCCTGATTGATAGTAAGATAAGGGCAACTACTTGCTATAAAATTGATGCGTTTTTCTGCGGGATTTATGGCAAAATGAGTTCAGTTAAGTAGGTTTGTTACACAAAATCCTGCTTATGTGTGGAATTGTTGGCTACACCGGGGGCCGCGACGCTTATCCAATTGTTATTAAAGGACTTAAAAGACTTGAATACCGGGGGTACGATAGTACCGGGGTGGCCTTGTTACATCAATCTCTTCGCGTGTATAAAAAGAAGGGAAAAGTGGCCTTACTCGAAGAATCCATTGTGGGTAAAGACCTGGGGGGAACCACCGGCATCGGGCACACGAGATGGGCCACGCATGGTGAGCCCAGCGATCGCAATGCCCATCCTCATTTGTCGGCCGGCGGTACCCTGGCCATGATCCATAATGGCATCATCGAAAATTACAGCCAGCTCAAAAAAGAATTAGAAAATAAGGGGTACCAATTTAAAAGTGATACCGACACCGAAGTGCTGTTGAACTTTATCGAAGAGATCAAAAAAAACAATGCTTGCTCGCTCGAAGAGGCTATTCGCATAGCCCTTAAACGAGTAACCGGTGCCTATGTGATCTTACTGATCGACCAGGATGCACCCGATACTATCATTGCGGCAAGAAAAGGAAGTCCGCTGGTGATCGGTGTGGGACAAGGAGAACATTTCTTAGGATCCGATGCTTCGCCCATGCTGGAGTATACCAAAGAAGTGGTGTATGTAAACGACTACGAACTGGCCATCGTTAGACCTAACGAACTTATCTTAAAGAACCTGGGCAACGAACGCATTACCCCCTATGTACAAAAACTCGACATAGAACTGGCCGCTATTGAAAAAGGAGGCTACGAACACTTTATGCTCAAAGAGATCTTTGAGCAACCCAAAACCATCTTTGATTGTTTGCGCGGACGACTGCATGCCGAAGCCGGCACCATTACTCTAAGCGGTATAGAGCAATACAGCGAAGCCCTGAAACAAGCCAACCGAATTGTAATGATCGCCTGTGGCACTAGCTGGCACGCCGGATTGACGGCCGAATATATTTTTGAGGAATGTTGCCGACTAAATGTAGAGGTAGAGTATGCGTCTGAATTTCGTTACCGCAACCCTGTTATTCATCCGGGCGATGTAATACTGGCCATTTCGCAAAGCGGAGAAACGGCAGACACGTTGGTCGCTATCGAAAATGCCAAGGCAAAAGGAGCCATTATTTTGGGTGTCGTCAATGTGGTGGGCTCTTCGATCGCCAGACTAAGTGATGCGGGGGCTTACACCCATGCCGGCCCCGAGATCGGTGTCGCTTCTACCAAGGCCTTTACAGCTCAATTGGCCGTTTTGACCATGATCGCGTTCAAAATTGCCCAACTCAGAAACAGTATCAGTTCCGAAAGGCTGACCGCGCTTTTGCACGAGCTTGAGGCCATTCCTGCCAAAGTAGAGAAGATATTGGCCAACACCGAACCCATACAACAGATAGCGCATCGCTATGCGCAAGCCCGCGATTTTTTATACCTGGGGCGCGGGTATAATTTTCCGATCGCCCTCGAGGGAGCACTTAAATTAAAAGAGATCTCTTACATACATGCCGAAGGGTATCCCGCTGCCGAAATGAAGCATGGGCCCATTGCGCTGGTAGACGATCAATTACCGGTAGTCGTCGTAGCCACTAAAGACTCCTACCACGAAAAAGTGCTTAGCAATATGCAAGAGATCAAAGCCCGCAAAGGAAGAGTGATTGGTATTATCACCGAAGAAGACGAAGCTGCTGCTCAACTTTGCGAAGCCTATCTAACCGTTCCGGCCGCCGACGAAATGCTGGCTCCGTTATTAAACGTAATACCCCTGCAACTGCTGGCCTACTATATTGGAATCGAGAAAGGATGTGACGTCGACAAACCCCGCAACCTTGCTAAATCGGTAACTGTAGAGTAATTATGAATATCATTAACAAACAACCGGTCTCGTCGCTGGGATTTGGCTTTATCGAAAAGCCTTTTTTACCCAAAGGAAAAGACGAGTTCTATCTACGTGATCGCCAGCACCGAAGCCGGCAATCCTATCGCAAACTGAATGCCAAAGAGATTCAAATCTTACTAAAGAACGACAATAGTGCCGATGACTGGAACCATATCGAGGTGGTCGATCCCTTTGACGTCCGGCTAATTAAACGCTGCAGCTTTTTTGGTCGGATCCGCATAGGTATACTGCAACCCTTTTTTCATGAATTCAATAACCTACGGATGCCCGTGGGCATCTACAACAGCACAATAATTAGTTGTGACCTTGGCGACAATGTGGTCATTGACCAGGTAAGTTTTATGAGTCACTATATCGTTAGCAACGATGTGATGTTGGTCAATATCAAGGAGCTGTCGGTATCGAATCACACAAAATTTGGAAACGGTATCGTAAAGCAAGGAGAGGATGAGTCGGTTCGCATTTGGATGGAGATCTGTAACGAAAATGGGGGGCGCAAGGTGCTCCCGTTCAATGGCATGCTGGCGGCCGATGCCTGGATCTGGTCGAAGTATCGCGCCGATAGCGCATTGCTCGAGAAGCTAAAGGATTTTACCGACGATAAGTTCGATCGTAAAAGAGGCTACTACGGAAAGATCGGAGAACGAACCGTAATTAAGAATTGCGACATTATCAAAGATGTCTGGATCGGAAGCGATGCCTATATAAAAGGGGCCAACAAGCTAAAAAATCTTACGATCTCTTCAGACGAAAAGGCTGCAACCCAAATTGGCGAGGGCTGTGAGCTCGTCAATGGCATTATCGGTTTTGGATGCAGGGTCTTTTATGGTGTAAAAGCGGTTCGCTTTATTATGGGAAGTCATTCCCAATTAAAATATGGAGCCCGTTTGATCAATTCTTATTTAGGTGATAACTCTACGATCTCTTGTTGCGAGGTACTCAACTCACTTATTTTTCCCGGACACGAACAGCATCACAACAATTCGTTTCTCTGTGCGGCCGTCGTGCAAGGACAAAGCAATATGGCGGCCGGTGCTACCATCGGTTCTAACCATAATTCCAGAGCAGCCGATGGCGAACTGGTGGCAGGTAGAGGATTTTGGCCCGCCTTGTGCGTGAGCGTTAAGCATAATTCCTGTTTTGCTGCGTATACGATGATCGCAAAAGGAGATTACTTGCACGAGCTGAACATTCCCCTCCCCTTTTCACTGGTCAGTAACCAGCCAGATACTAACGAACTTATGGTAATGCCGGGCTATTGGTTTATGTATAACCTGTATGCACTGGCCCGTAACAGCGAAAAGTATAAGACCCGCGACCAACGAACCGATCGCTCTATTTATCTGGAATATGATTACCTCGCTCCCGATACGATCAATGAGCTTTTTACCGCAGTAGACATTTTGCAACAGGCCACCGGCCGCGCCTACGCAAAAGCCGAGCAAAAAAAAGTATTTCCCCGCCAACTTAGCAGTACCGGCGCCTGGCTGCTCGAGCACAATACAGACTATGTTAACACCCTTTGTATTACGGCAGAGGGTTTTGAAAACAGTAAGCGAAAGGTCGTTCTTACAAAAACGGTTCAGGCTTATCAGGTTTACAAGAGAATGATCTTGTTCTACGCCATTGAGCAGCTGCTTGAATCGTTCGACAGTAAGCAGCGCACATGGGCCGATCTACAATCGATGCTACTACAAGCCAAGAAAACAAAGAGAATAAAGTGGAAAAACGTGGGCGGGCAATTGATTTCCGAACCAGCACTCACCCAACTAATAAAAAAGATCAAAAGCGAAACGCTGGATGGATGGGACGCCATACATGCCTGGTATCGGGAGCAGTCCTTACTATACCCCAAGCAAAAAAGGATGCATGCCCTGGCCTCGCTATGGGAAATAAGTGGCATCAGCACCTCACAACTTAGCCGTCACCGAGTAGTAGCCCTGGTTCGGGAGGCTATAGTGACCAACCGCTGGATCGAGCAGCAGCTGATCGCTTCGCGCAGCAAGGACTATCAAAATCCATTTCGAAAAATGGTATACGACACCGAAAAGGAAATGAACCAGGTAATGGGCAGTTTCGCCGATAATCCTTTTATTAAACAATACCGAAAGAAAACCGCTCAGTTCGAAGCACGGGCCAACGAGATGCTGCAATGGCTCGAGAAAAAATAACGACAGGCCTAGGTGTGAATGGGGATATTGTACTGCAGGGCCATTTCGCGCAACTCGAAGATCTTTTTTACACCGATCTTTTCTAAGATCCGAGATCGATGTGTGCCAATGGTAGATTTATGCAATTGCATAATATCGGCAATGTCCGCCAACGAGTATCCTTTGATCATAAAAGAGCAAACCTCCATTTCGCGTTGCGATAACTTGTCGAACGGATTTTCGGTACGCGACAATAAAAAATCATCCGACATCTTTTGCACCAACCGGTGGCTTAAATAGAGGCCGCCCTGTAAAATTGTTCGAACGGCCGTCATAAGTTCGCTCGGAGGGTTTTCCTTATTGACAAATCCTTTGACCCCCAATCGTAAAAAACGCTTAGCATAGATAGTATCCGGATTCATAGAGAACATCATGATGAGCTGCTTTGGCTTTTTGGCCAGCATATAATCGATAACGGTGTGAATGTTGGTTCCCGGAATATTAACATCGAGTATGGCCAAATCAAAATCATCTTTGGAAAAACTCGCAATGGCCTCGTTGGCCGTGGTACAAGAAGAAAATTTTGCGTCGGGATACTCATGCTTTAGCACCATCTCTAATCCAGTAATGGTGATGGAGTGATCATCCAACAATAAAAATCGCATCGGGATGCAGGTTTTGGTTAAAATCCTGTAGTAGGAATTTTACAATTTAGCCTAACCCTTTAAGAATTTTTGTAGTAAAAAATGGATTATTATGTCATTTTTTTACTACCCTATCGTTGCTTTATTAATAAGGCGGATTGCACAGCCCGCTCGACCCCATTATCACCCGGCCGCACAGTTAGCTGGTTACCAATTACTAAAGAGGTAGACCCCCCGCCATCCAGATTGATGGCATCGGTGCAACCCAGCGAACCGAGCATCGAGGCCAGATCGGCCAAATTGATTCCGGGATAGCCGGCTGCAGTATTATCGCCTTCGACGGCCAGCAGCAACACTCTTCCGCTGGTCGTATAGCCCACAGCAGAGCGAGGACGAGAGGTGGTATTATTGATGCTGATCAATTCTTCGGTATCAGAGATACGAACAGCACCACCCCGCAACAACATCGGAGAACCTCCAATGGCAGAGGTGGCATTCCAGGGACTGCCCCCAGCTGGAAAATTTTCGGTGGGCACAGCCTGCGGAGCACTGCCCTCGGCATTGGGGCTGGGAGAAGGATATGCGTAAATATTATCGTTACCGGCTCCGACCGAGTAGACCCAGGCCGTGGTCGGCGCTCCGCTGGTGGTCAACCCAAATGCAGCGCGTGTAGGATAATACGTAGTGTTCGAATTATTAAATAATCTAGTGACGGCTTTAATGTTGGGGGCGCTGGTTACCCCATTGTACTTGATTAAACTGTACGACTGATTACCGCCATAAAAACCTCCGTTGATGGCTACATAAACCAACCCCGTCTCGGCTGTAGCAAATTGACTGGTTGTTCTCGCCGTGCTACTGACCACGGGTTTAAAATCGAAACGCCCCGAAGAAGGATCAAATGCCACGCAAAAAGCTTTTATTTTTCGTCCATTAAAAATGGTATCGAAACTAAAAGCCTGCATTCCTGATGGAAAATTTATTGATAAGGTAGCGGAGTATTTCCAGCCTGGCGCAAGTGTTATGATCGGAACGACAGGTGTGGACGTAGGCGTACCGCCACCACCATTTCCGCCGCCGCCACCCGAAGACTTCGAGCAAGCGGTAAGCAGCACAACTAAAAAAGCGAGAGACAAACTTATCTTTTTCATACGCATCATTTTTTGTAAAGCGACGTCGACGTTCTATTGAGCGTCTCATAATAAAAAAATACCTCCCCCTCAAAACCATAGCGTCGATTTAGGGTAATAAACTGTTGCATCAGTGTATCGCTGGCCTGGTAGCCATCTCCTAACGAAGTCAGCATGCCGGGATAAACCCGATGGCGATGCTGCAACGGGATCTGTTGCTGCAATTGTTTTAAGAGGGTCTCGTAGGCGGCACTACTGTACCGATAGAGTTGCGGAAACAGCATATCGGCATAGCCTCCTTCGAGCCATGCGGGCCAGTCCTGCAGATATTCCTCTTTGCTCCAAGGATAGATACTGGGCGCCCAACTGACCATACAATCAGGGCGAATGGCTTTGACGGACTGGTACATTTTTTTTCCGTACAAACTCAATTGATCGGCCTTCCATTGTAACCACTGCCTTTGTTTGGGATCTTGTGGAGGTGCCGCTCCTTGGTGCGTATCGGCATAAAGCTTTATCGTGTACGGATCGTAGCCCCCTTCGGCCGGCATGGCAGGGAGTCGGTCATCTCCTTGTACCCCATCGACAGCATACTTGCGGACCACCTCTTTGACCAATGAGAGCATCAATTGCTGTGGACCCGGATGAAGTGAACTCCACCAGTAAAATCCATTTTTCTGCAACAACGCCCCGTTATTATTGCGTCCTACCCATTGGGGATACATTTGTAACCAACGATTATTGCTGTCGCGATGCGCGTACGAAAAACCGAACTCGAACCAGGCATGCACACGCAGTCCTAGGGCATGCGCTTCGGTGATCATCTCTCGCAACGGATCGCGCCCTGTAAAGGCAGGATGCTGCTTGATGCCGATATATTTTTGCTGGACGGCACTGGGATAGAGCGTGTATCCCCCATTCCACACCACCACAAAAAGATGCGTAAAGTCGTATTCTTTGCACCGACGAACGGTCTGCTGAATCTTTGCTCGCGATGTAAGCGCATCGCTGGCTACATTGGTAATCCAAACACCGCGAAGGGGTTGTTGCGCCGCTGCAGGAACTAAGCCCAGACAACCACAAAGCAATACCGATAAAAAAAGAGAGCTGCGCATATATTAGGTAACAGATAAGAGTTGATGACGATACTCCATGTATCGATTATACAAATGATGCGCCGCCCCATAGACCGATTGCGGACTCATAAAATGAGAGAACTCAAAGGTGATGGCCTTGTCGTAGCCTGCCTTCGAGGCGGCCTCGAGCTTAAGACGCAACTTTTCGAACTTGATGGGTAAAAATTTTATAGGCATGTCCCTGTCAAAACTCTCCGCATTGGTCCAGCACTGCAGGCTGTAGCGATCGGCCAGTTTTTTGTTAATGCTAAAAAAATCCGCAAGCTCGTGGTAGTTGATATGCCCGTCCTGAAAGGCCACCGCATCTACTGCACCCTGCACGCCTTCAAAGATTTCGTTCCACTCCCTTT
Organism: Sphingomonadales bacterium; assembly: GCA_016872155.1. GTDB lineage: Bacteria > Bacteroidota > Bacteroidia > Chitinophagales > Chitinophagaceae > JJ008. The sequence goes on along the minus strand of VHBB01000002.1, from coordinate 65,063 downwards.
CATGATCTTGTAGCGAGACCGCCTCCTCTTTACTCAATTGTCCGCTGGCGGCCAACACCGCTTTTTTACCATCGATCCAAGGTGAGATAAAGGTGGGCAGTCCTCCACTTACCTGCTTGCATTGCAACCCCAGGGTGCGAAAGGCCTCGATGGCCCCTTTGGTCTTTCTGCTAATTTCCATGCTCAGGTACCAGCCTTTGAAAGATGCATGATGTCCATATGTTTTCCAAACCTCGTCGATCACGTAGCGGTTTAGATCGATCTCTTCTTGCATGTTGCCGGTATCCCAATAGGTGCCACTATCATAAAGCCCAAAATAGAATTGCATGCCATATTGATCGGAGAGTTTCAACAACAGCGCGACCAGATCGATCGGGGGCGTAAAGCAATTCTTTTTTCGGAGTAGATAAGCAGAGGGATATGTAAGAAAATCGCGATACCCACTTCTGATCAACACGACCGTATCGATGCCGGCCTTTTTCATATGTTGAAAATCGGCTTCCCACTCGGCAGGTCCCCAATTTTGATGAGGAATATCGTGACTAATCTCGTCTATGAACGTTCCGGTTATAAGCATGTCGTTGATTATTGAGAAGGATCAATTTTTTTTAAAGGTACAAGCCAACTGACCACAAAAGCCGGGAGGGTCGAGACCAGCACCCACAAAAAGAATTGCTGGTAACCCAGTGCATCAGAGATGGCCCCGCTGATCATCGAGGCCAGCGTATAGCCAAAATACGTGAGCGCACTGCCAAAGGCATAGTGTGCCATTTGATAGCGCCCCGGCGCCAATTGTTGCATAATAAATAAGATCAACCCGATAAATCCAAATCCATATCCAAAGTGTTCCACGGCAATGGCGGCGCCTACAATCCACTGCACACTGGTCTGCGTAAGGGCTAAATACGTATACGAGGCAAAGGGCAAATTAAAACAAGCACAGAGCACCAATAATGTCTTTCGGTTAAGCCCTTTGTTGGCTACGAAATAACCCGCTAGTAGAGAGCCCAGAACAAAGGCAATGGTCCCATAGACGCCGGTGAGCAAACCGACGGTGGCCTCGGTAAGTCCTAAGCCACCCGCACTTCGCTCGGCCTTTAAAAACAAGGGCATAATCTTAATGGCCTGACCTTCTGCAAATCGATACAACATTATAAACAAAATACCCCACCCTACATGCTTCTTGGTAAAAAAGCTCACCATTACATCGCGCAGTGTACTCCAGACCTCGCGCTGGTTAGCGGCCGAATGGCCAGCAGGAGCACCCGGTAACATGGTTCGGTTATACAGACCCAGTACGAGCATGACTACTGCATAGACTAAAAGCACCAGTGCCCAACTCTGTTTACTGCCTATGACCGGTATCAATACGCCGGCTAAAAATACCATACCCCCATTAGAGAACAGCTTGGCCACATTGTAAAAAGTACCCTGCCATCCTACAAACTGCGCCTGCTGCTTGGCAGAGAGCTCTTGCAGGTACAACCCATCGGCGGCAATATCTTGTGTAGCCCCAAAAAAAGCCGTGACAAAGAAGAGTAGCACCGAGTAGGTAAAAAAGGAGTCGCTATACAAACTAAGCGCAGAAAGGGCCAGCAATAAGGCGCAGCAGAGTTGCGAAAAATAGATATAGAACTTTTTGGTCTTATATAGCTCCATAAAGGGCCCCCACAGGGGCTTAAAACTCCAGGGCAAAATGATGATACCGGTCCAAAAGGCAATCTGGCTATCGGTGTATCCCATACTCTTATAAAGAAGGGAGACCACCGTTCCGCCCAATACCAGGTTGGGCAGCCCCATGGCGAACCAGGTAGTAGGAATCCAGCGTAACGGATTTTTTAAAAAAGTGTCTTGGGTTGGCAAGCTGATTTTTTTAGTAATGGAAAGGTACTGGCTAAATAAATTATTTTAAAAACTTTTTATGCAGTTCTAATATTTATTAAATAGATTCGAAGCTGCATTTTGCGCCGAGATTCTCGGTTTATCATCCGATTACCTTATACCATGCGATCTGCTTTTACCATGCCTAAGATGTTGACCCTTCGATCTTCTATTTTCCCCATCGTTATGGGTCGTCTGTTGGTACTCTTCTTACTCTCCACGTTGTTGCTGTCGTCCGGTTGTAAGAAAAAAACCACGTCACCGGGCCCGATCGTTCCGCCCACGCCCGCCTGGGATCCCAATGCCATTAGAGGGGTCTGGGTTACGACGACAGCCAGCACTGCACTTGATAACAGAGACCAGATTAAACAAATGGTCACGAACTGCAAGGCCGCCGGCATCAATCATCTCTTTGTGGTCGTCTATAATAATGCACGCACCATGTATCCCAGTGCCGTCATGAACTCCCTGATCGGCAAACCCATCCTGGAACGATTTTCGGGTCGTGACCCTTTGCAAGAATGTATAGAAGAAGCAAGAGCGGTCGGTCTAAAAGTGCATGCTTGGTTCGAGTATGGATTCTCTTCTTCGTATAATGCAGCAGGCGGTCCGATCGTGGCTGCCAAACCGCAATGGGCCGCTCGAGACATGGCCGGTAACCTTGTGGTAAAAAATGGATTTGACTGGCTCAATGGAATTCATCCCGAGGTACAGCAATTCATGATCAATCTATTTAAAGAAGTGGTCAGTAACTATGCGGTTGACGGGGTGCAAGGCGATGACCGATTGCCCGCCATGCCGACCATCGGGGGATACGATCCTTATACCGTATCGCTGTATCAATCAGAGAATGCGGGCGCTTCTCCTCCTACCGCTATCAACGATGCCGGTTGGATCAACTGGAGAGCAAAAAAACTAAATGGATTTTTAAAGAGACTGCGTCAAGAAGTAAAGACTATTCGCCCGCCGGTACATTTTACCATGTCGCCCAGCCCCTATCCGTTTAGCCTCAACGAATATTTACAGGATTGGCCCACCTGGGTAGACAGTGCTTGGGTAGATGCGGTTTTTCCGCAGTGTTATCGCTACGATATTACCGCCTACAACACGGTGCTGCTACAACAAAAGAATAACTACCGTAACAATCAGGTTCCCTTATACCCCGGTATTATTTTAAAATCGGGCACCTATCTAGCCTCTCCTGGTTTTCTGAGCCAGATGGTGCAATCCAACCGCAATAACGGGTTTAAAGGAGAGGCCTTTTTCTTTTACGAGGGTATTAAGGACGGACCTGCCTGGTTTCAGGGACAATATCCTTTCATCAAATAATCTGGTATGCGCATTGCTTGGCTTTTATGTGGTTTTCTTTTAACAGGGCACCTACAGGCGCAACAATACACAAAGTGGGTCGATCCATTCTTAGGCACGGGCGGGCACGGCCACGTATACCCCGGAGCCACTGTTCCGTTCGGTATGGTACAATTAAGCCCCGACAATGGCGATGAAGGATGGGATTGGTGCAGTGGTTATCACTATAGCAGTCGCACCATTGCAGGATTCAGTCACACACACTTGAGCGGAACGGGAATTGGAGATGGGTGCGACATCTCTGTACTCCCGCTTACAGACACCAACTTTATTCGCGAACAAAAAATTAAAATTCCTTTTTCGCATCAAAGTGAATCGGCTCGACCCGGATATTATCACGTGGCCCTTAGCAATGGAATTTCCGCAGAACTGAGTGCCACTGATCGTACCGGATTTCACCGCTACACGTATCCCGACAAAACCGGCTGGCTTCGCTTCGACATGGGCTTTGCCATCAACTGGGATCAACCCACTGATGGTATGCTACAGTTGCTCGATCCGTATACGCTGATCGGCTACCGCTACAGCACAGGATGGGCCAAGGGACAAAAAGTTTATTTCGCTGCGCGCTTTACCCTTCCGGTCTCAGGCTATTTTTTCATAGACGATTCGCTGCAAAATGGGCAACAAGCCTGGGGAAAAAAAGTAAAGCTGGTCTTACAATTTAGAACCACCTCTCCCTTACAAATGAGCGTATCACTTAGCAATGTAAGCACCGATAAAGCACTGGCCGAAGCCAGACAGCAAGAGCCGGGTCAACTCGATGCCTTTGCCGAAGCCGCCACCAAGCGCTGGGAAAAAGAATTACGCAAGATCCAAATCGATACCACCGATCGCAACCGAGCCACTACGTTTTACACGGCCTTGTATCGAACTTGTTTGGCGCCCGTTATTGGGAGCGATCGAGACGGTGCATATAAAACCTACCGCGATCAACTACGCCAATTTACCAATGGAAAGAATAAGTATACCATCTTCTCGCAGTGGGATGTGTTTCGGGCCTTGCACCCCCTGTTTAGCCTAACACAACCGGAGCGTCACACCGACATGTTGCAAAGTATGATGGCCTTCTACGAGGATAATGGCCTGTTACCCGTTTGGGATATTAGCAGCTGGGAGGCCAACACGATGACAGGCTATCACAGTATACCCATCTTGGCTGATGCACTTTTAAAAGGAAATAAAAGCCTGGATCCCGAGCGCGTCTATCAGGCGATGAAGAAAAGTGCGCTCCAAAACCAGCGAGGCACTCCCGACTATATAAAGTATGGCTATTTACCACAAGACAAGCATGGCTGGAGCGTAACGATTACACTCGAGTATGCCTATGATGATTGGTGTATTGCACAAGTGGCCCTTCTGTTGGGCAAGACAGAAGACTATGCACTATTTATAAAAAGAGCGGCCTCGTACAAAAATTTATTCGACAGCGCCACCGGTTTTTTTCGATCTAAAAATAGCCAGGGTCAATTTATTGAACCCTTTGATCCACTTCTCAGCGAACATGGCTTTGACGGTCAATACATAGAGGGAACGGCCTGGCAGCATAGTTTTTTTGTACCGCACGACGTAAAAGGATTTGCCGACTTGCACGGAGGTGAGAAAGCGCTCATTAAAAAACTCGATGAACTTTTTTCGGCTCCCTCGGAATTACACGGCGATAATGTTTCGATCGACGTAACTGGACTCATTGGTCAATATGCCCATGGTAATGAGCCCAGTCATCATATTATTTATCTCTATACGGCACTCGGCGCTCCCGAAAAAGCGGCACATTGGCTTCGTTTGGTAGCCGACAGCATGTACAAGACCGGACCGGATGGACTAACCGGCAATGATGACTGTGGACAAATGAGTGCCTGGTATGTTTGGACAGCGCTGGGCATGTATCCGCTCAATCCGGCCAGCGGCGACTATGTTTTTGGAGTCCCGCTTATCAACAAGGCGCTTATTCAATTACCCGGTCAACGGAACTTATTGATAGAGGTAAAAAAGAAAAAAGGGAGCGGTAAAACCGGTATAGCTGGCATTCAATTCAATAAAAAAGATATTCCGATCAGCCGTATTTCGCACGCAGCCCTGCTAAAGGGAGGCCATCTAATCTATACGATCTATGAGTAACCAGAGCTGGGCTTTTTTTAGTAGAACGTCGGCGGCTGCACTTGGATTAATTGGGCTGTTTTTTGAGATCTCGCTGCCTTGTTCGGCGCAGACACCAACCTCGGCCGATCATTTTAAAGCCCGGTTGATTCCCAAAAAAGGACTTCTTATAACTGCCCGCAACATTCCAATTACTACAGGGTCCGAGATCAATTTCTTTACCCCCGACCGCAAACAACACGAATACTATTTTACCTGGTGGGAGCAAGATGCCGATTCTTCGTTACCGGAACGCGATATTCTTTATGTGGGCAGTAAAAACACAGCCATTGGAGGCATTTTTTCATTGACACAAAAAGAAAATCAGGCACAGATCGTTATCGATTGCAAAAGAAACGATCGCAAAACGGGAAAAGCCGATGTGGTATACACCAAGCTCTGGTCGCCCTACTTTACCAATGCCAGTTTTAAAGACAGCCGTGGCTTGATTACGTACGAACAGCTCGATAATTTCTTTGACACCATTCTCTATGTGTATTCCCCACTAGGAGATTTTCGCTTTAGCAACAGTCATCCGTTTCGGATTAAAAAAGACGAAGACCGAGCCCCATATGCTCTTGATTATAACAGACGCGCTCAACACTTGCTACTGGTCGAAAATGATATTGTAATCAGCCCCGCTTCGCCTGTCAAGAGACAATTTGATGTAAGGTACACGGTAAGTAATGAGGCCCTGCGCAATGACACCTCTTTAGCAGAGGGTATTGTTCAACTGAGCATGAGTGAAAAAAAAGTTACCGCCTGGCCGCGTTATGATTTTGCTCGCTCCACTTTAGTGCCAAGACCTATAAAAGAAGCTTACGACAAAACGCTGTTCTACCAGCTGCCTGATTTGCAGACTGCTTCGACGCAAGACGTATGGGCAGCGTCCAGTCTTCGACTATACAACGAACTACTAGGCCGCTCGTGGCGATTATCTTCTTTGGTATATCCTGCTATACAGCTTACTATAGACAGCAGCTTACGACCCGAACACTACCGCCTGCAAGTAACTGAAAAAGGCATTCAGATCGATTTTGCAGATCGTTCGGGTTGGCAACATGCCCTTTACTCACTGGCTCAACTTACTCGGAATAAAGACGGCCACCTAGGTTTGTTTTATTGTGCCATCGAGGACGGACCTGCGCTTTCGTTTAGAGGTATTCATATGTTCACGGGTCCTACCTCTTGGTCATTTCATAAAAAAATGTACGATCAGGTATTACTGCCTTTAAAGATGAACAAGACCGTGCTTCAATGTGAGCAGGCTACCTGGGCCTCCTTTCCGGAAATACACAATAGTATCTCTGTTCCACTTTCGGATCTGCAAAAAGAGTTTAATTACTTACGAGAGAAACAAATTGAACCTATTCCCCTTATTCAAAGCCTGGGGCACATGGAGTGGTTCTTCAAACCCCGCTCCACGCGCAAGTGGGCGGTTAATCCGCAGTATCCCTATACACTTGATCCTAACAAATCGGCCGCCCGTAAGGCAATTCTTTCGATTTGGAATGAGGCCTTTACCTTGTTACAACCCAAGACCATGCACGTGGGTTTCGACGAGATCGGCATGATCGGATTTCAGCTGCCTAGAGAAAAAGAAATACAATTTTTCAAAAAGCAGCTCGGCGTTCTGGACCGCTATGCCCGATCAAAAGATGCGGCGTTGATGATCTGGGGCGATATGGGACTGGCTCCCGGCGAAGGCCCCGATGCTTGCAATGGTATCGATCCTATTCGAGCGCGCACCCTACGAAACAGCATTCCAAAAGGAACCTGGATCGCCGACTGGCATTACCTGGGCAATCCCGACCCGGAGGTCTACAAAAAAAGTTTACAGCTGTGGCAGCAAGAAGGGTTCAAACCCCTGGCCTCGCCCTGGCTTTTACCCAACAACGTGCGAGGGTTCACACTGGCTGCCATAGAGCAGAATGCCGGTCTGCTACAAACCACTTGGGCCGATTTTGAAAGCAGCGAAAAAAACATGCTGCTCAATATCGAGCAATTTGGCGCCTACGTGCTCGCGCTCGACTATGCGTGGAGTGGACGAAAAGAAGTACCGCAAGCACTACCCTACGATCCGGTTCAATTTTTTACGCAACGCTTCTATGCCCAACCCAAACCCATAGATGTCAGGTGGGGTCGAAAAATAGATACGACCATTTCTTTTCAAAATCGTACTATAACGGCAGGAGCAAACAGACCTACTGCTCTTTCCATCGCTATTGCTCAAACCATTCCATTGATCGGATGCAGGCTCTCTGCTTTTACGGAAACGATAGTGCCAGAGGCAACCCCCGTGTGCGTGCTGCGAGGCTTTTTTAAGGAGAAACTGGTCGTTGAAAAGATCATACGATACGGCGCCGAAGTGCGGGCCCTACAAGATCACAGAATCTGTTATGCGCACATTGGAAGAGAAGACCTGGATAAAAAAGATTTTCACCTCTTCTTCGAAAAGCCCTTGCTACTCGACAAGATCAGCTTGAGCAGCCTTCATCCCGGAGCGGGCTTTACCTTCGACCATCTTATATTGATCGAATAATAGTGCTGGCCGTTATGTTTTCCAAAACCATCTCCGCTTGACCGAATAACGAGTGACCAGCACTACTGTACCCGTAAAGAGCAGCCCCTTTAATAATCCTTGCCAGGGTGAATGGATCAATTCATCCCAGTATACCTTAATGCCTGTTAGCGAAAGAACAGGTAAAACAAGTAAAGATCCGGCTACGTACGCCAGCATCGGATTTTTTCCAATATCGATCAGCGGTGCTAATAGATAGCTACCCATTACCTGAGCCGATAAAAAACGAAATAATGGCAGCAAGAGAAAAGCAAAACCACTGCACACAAAATAATAACTAAAGGTCGAAGGGTCTTTTTTAATACCTCCTTCGTAAGGTTCCAATAGAAGTCCCATGAATAACAATAACCACCCAGCCATCATCATATTTTGAAAAGACTGTTGACTAACCTTTCGAAGAACCCAATACAAAAGCCCACTGAATAGCGCAAACAAGATCCATATTGAAATACCCGACAAGGCCAGCGGTGCTTGTCGATACAAAAGCAGATATAATACGCCGATGAGCAAAGAAATTATCGACAAGCCATAGACCCCTTGTGCGCGCCGTGGGGCAGACACCGGCGATGACCACGAAGTTGACAGCATCCACTCCCCGGCCAGCGTACCCGGAATTACAATAAAGAGGTATTTGAGAAAATAGAATTTATAAAGCCAATCGAATTTAAATCCGGCCATCTGGTTAAAATAAAAAAAAGCTTTTACCGGATTATCAACGGACTCTCTGGCCGATAGAATCATAGCGGCCACTGTTGGCAAGATCAATAGGCGAAGTAGCGGACGATGTGCGGTAAAATAATATAGCAACAAGCCAAAAAAAGCCATATTGGCGAGCACCATCAAAATAACATCACTCTTGTATAGATCAAATCCGGCTCCCTTATGAAAGGGAAGTCGAGCCAACAAAAAGAGAGCAAGTACAAAACAGCCGCTACGGATCCATTTTTCGTAACGAGCAACAGCTCCCTTCCATCCCCGATAAAAAATTCCGAACAACAACGTAAAGGCCAACAACGATAAGCACTGCTCTTTAACACCCGGCTCCGAAGAAATGACCCAGGCCTTGAGGTGCTGGCTGAACAGAGCAAAGAAAGCCAACAAAAAAAATCGTAGGGCGGCCAGCTTCCAAAAATGCAATGCGGGCTTTTGTTGTTCAATAGCCCCTCTAAGCGCCAATGGAAAAGCGGCTCCCATGCTGAATAAAAAAAACGGAAAGACCAGATCGACCCAGGTAATGCCCGGTAGCGTTGGATCAAATTGATGCAGCGGCGGCGGCACCTGTGCGTGATACATCCAAGCCGGCAGTACACCACCAAAGGCAATGCTACCCGACAACACCATCCCTACAATGGCGAGTCCGCGCAGCGCATCTAAAGAAGATTCTCTATGCATAGTTCTGTATGATGAAAGATAAAAAAAAGAGGCCGTTCATAAGCGAACGACCTCTTGGTTTTGGTTTATTTATAAAAGATTATTGCCATCCGGGGTTTTGAATGATATTCTTATTCTTATCGATCTCTCCTTGCGGAATAGGCCAAAGTTTGTAGCGCGTATTGGTGTTAACGCGTGTCTGCGCTCTTGTTTTTAAGCGCTTGGCAATACTGGCGGCAGAATAGACCGGAAGCCCATCGGCATTAAAGCTCGGTGTCTCGGCAGGATCGGCCGGGTTCAGCGAGACTCCCACCACAGGCATGGTCATGGCTTTATTGTAGAGATCCCAGCGTCGCAGATCGATCAGACGAAGACCCTCTCCTGCAAATTCTACGGCACGCTCTCTGCGAACGATCTCGCGCAGCTCAGCAGCATTGGCCGTGGTAATGGCAGGCATGCCGGCGCGGGCACGAACGGCATTGATCGCATTCCATACGGTACCGTCGATCTCTCCTAATTCTATCTTCGCCTCGGCATAGGTCAGCAAGATCTCGGCATAACGCATGTTAATGTAACCGGTCTTGGTGTCCCAAGAATATTGGGTGGAGTCAATATATTTTCTCCATACATAACCTACTCCTCCACTGCTACCCGTTGCGCCGGCAAACCATGGAAAGACCAGGTAGCCGATCCAATCGATATTGTTAGGACGGCTATCGTAAACGCCGGTATTCCAGTTGAATTTAAAAATTACATTGCTATAAATGTTAAAGATGGTACGCTCTTTGGGTTGCACATACGGTAGACTGGGCGCCAGCGCTGTATTATGCACCATAGTATCCCCTTGCATGTAGACCGTCCAGCGAAGACGAGGATCGCGGTTCGCCGAAGGGGCCGCAGCACTATAGAGAGAAGAACGATCGATACGGTTTCCATCGCGGGTTTCGTAAAGATCCACTAATTGCTGGCTGGGAAAATGGCTACTCTGAGACGTACCCACCTGACGAGGTATGGTCAATACTATCAGAAAGTTCTGGGGATTGAGTACATCAGTGGGATAGGTCTGAACGAACATCAACTCACGGTTTACGTTCGAGCGTTGACCGGCCAGCATAAACAGATCGGTGTAGCGGGGATTAAGTCCGTAACCATTAGAAGAGATCACAGACTGCGTTGCCGCTTTTGCAGTCGCATAGTCTTTGATCAGCATGGCCAAACGGGCCTTTAATCCTAAAGCAACCCCTTTGTTAACCCGTCCGTAGGCGATAATGGGCTGAGATCCGCCGGCATCAAATCCTGCCGCAGCCTCATCTAGATCTCTGTATAAACTAGCTACGGCAGTGGCTGTAGGCGTTCTGCTGATGGTCTCGTATTCAGTGGGGTCAAGCGGCTTGGTATAAAATACCGGATCGCCAAACCAACCTATTAAATGATAATAGGCCCAGGCACGAAGCACCAATGCCTCTGCACGGAGTCGCGCATAGCTGGCAGGCGCCACATTGTCTTTGCCCTTGGTCATTCCGTCGAGCATGATATTGGCACGGCTTACCAGTCGATAGGCCTGTGTCCACGAGTGACCGGGCAATGTGTTGCCGATCAAAAAAGGACCTCCGTCGCCCATGGCTACCTGATCTTCGGCATTACCCGTACGCTTAATGGCCAGATCGGTAGACGATTCAATGGCAAACAATAAGGGTGTGTTATTGGGGAATTGCCAGAAGGCAGCCGCATACACTCCATTTAGGGCCAGGTTCATTTCTTGCTCCGACTGCATAAAGGTAGCCGACGAAGAACTATCCAGCGGCTGGCGGTCGAGGAATTTGCTACAACCCGCTAAACCAAGCAAGGCTGTCAACATCAGTATGGAACTTATCTTTTTCATACTATCCTGATTTAGTTGGTTAGAAATTTATGTTTACACCAAAAGTGAATGTTCTCATTAACGGATAAAACTCTGCGTTCGCATTGTTGATCTCGGGGTCAAATCCGTCCCATGCATTGGTAAACGTAAGCAGATTCTGTCCGCTTACATACACCTTGGCTGAACTTACAGGCACTCCCGTTTTCTTTAACCAAGCGGCTGGAACACGGTAGGCCAGATTTACGTTCTTGACCCTAAAGAAAGAGGCATCCTTGATCCAATGAGACGAGGCTACATAGTTGTTGCCTCCTGAGCCGGAAGGTAACAAGCGGGGAAAACGAGCATTGGGATTATTAGGTGTCCAGAAATCTTTATGCATATTGAGCAATGAGGCCGCAAAATCACCACTGGCAAAAGGAATAGCCCCTGTGCCACTGTAATAATTATTACGCATGCCCACGCCCTGACCAAAGAGACTCAGATCGAAATTTCCGACCGAAAGGTTTACGTTAATACTGTATTCATAGCGAGGAAAATTATTACCGATAAACGTACGGTCAAAATTATCCACTACGCCGTCGGCTTTTCCGTTGGGTCCGCTAATATCGGCATATTTAACATCGCCTGGCTTTGTACCCACAGCGGGATTCGAACTCCAGGGAACGCCAAACTGTACGGGAGAGTTCTTAACATCGTTGGAGTCGCTAAAGTAGCCAATGGACTTTAACCCAAAATAGGACCAAAGGGCCTGACCGGGCATTGCACGTATAGAACCTCCATCTAAGAAGGGAACCCCAGGAAGTGTCAATACTTTGTTGCGCACATCCGAGATCATCGCGGTTACATCGAGCTTTACTTTATTGCTAAGAGACTTGCGATAGTTGGCACTAAACTCCCATCCCACATTCTCCATAGAGCCCGCATTTACAAAGGGAGAGTTGAGACCTACATACGTAGGGATGGGGCGGCTTAGCAACATCTGATCTACCTTACGTTCGTAGTACTCGAAGGTCAAGGTCAGGTTATTTTTTACAGTCAGGTCCAAAGCAATGTTAGCCTGCTTAGATTCTTCCCAGGTTATACCCGGATTAGGCGCATCCAACAAGGCATAGCCCAGTGTGTTGATGTTATTGATATAGTTATTGGTACCATTCAAGAAATTAGCAGAGTACCCAGCGGTACCAAAGTTCACGGCAAAGGGATAGATTTCGGGAAGCGCCTGGTTACCCAAAACACCCCAAGAACCTCTTAACTTACCAAAGGTGATGACATCGGAGAGACCGCTAAAGAAATTCTCTTTCGAGAAGATCCACCCCGCCGAGGCAGAGGGAAAGAATCCCCATTGCTTATCTAATGCTTGTGAGAAACGAGAAGATCCATCATAGCGACCATTTACTTCTAGAAAATATTTGTCGTCGTAGTTATAGTTGAGACGCGCATAAAAACCAGCCAGTGCTGTTTCGTAAGCGTTACCGGTGTTATTAAGATTAGCACTGCCCAAATTCAAATAGGGCTGATTAGGATTAAGAAACCCTGTACGTGAGCCAGATATTCCGGAGTATGTAAATTCTTCGGTCTGTGCACCACCCAACAATTTGATCGTATTAGCACCGAAGCGCTTGGTCCAGGTTGCCTGCCCGAGATACGTGGTACGCACATTCGTAGAATACGACTCGCTCAAGCTGGTAGAACCAGGCCAGGGGGCAACGCGATCGTAACCTAATGTAACTAAATTAGGGATATAGATATCAGCATTCTTTACAAATGATTTTCCGTTAGGCACCCAGTATTCGCGCGCCCAGTATCCTTCTACCTCTACATTACTGATAGGCTTATACACAAACCCGACCTTGGTGAGCATGCTATTAACGCGAGACACCGAGGTTCCGGCCGCCTCAGCCATAGCCAACGGATTTCGGTTGTTAGACTGACCGGCATTACCATACATGCCGGGTCCATATTTTCCACCACCGATGGCCGGAAGACCAATGGCCTGCCGAATAATGAACTCGGGCGATCCGGTAGAGGGAGCCGTGGTACGGCTATTATTGATATTCATGACCCCGTTAACAGTTAACTTATCGCTGAGCTTAAAGTCGGGATTAAAGCGAATATCGTATCGCTGAAAGCTGTTATTGGGAATCAATCCCTGCTGATTCAAATAGGTAACCGAAGCAAAAATATTGGAATTGTCTCCGGCAGCATTGATCGTAACGTTGTGATTCTGCATCAATCCGCTATTGGTCAACAACAGGTCAAGCCAATCGGTATCGATCACATCCAAGTTATTGGCAGGTGTACTGCTATAGCGATCAAGCAGCGTTTGTGAAAATAGAAAGGCATTGGGATTTCCAGTGCGATTTCGCTCTGCAGCATTGCTAAGCTCCATATGCTCAATGGCCGTAGTACGCTGCGGAATAGCAGTGGCATCTTGCTTAGACAAGAAAGCATTGTACGCTACTTGCACCCCCTTGCCTTTGGCACGACGGGTCTTGACAAGTATAACCCCATTGGCGGCACGGGCTCCATAGATCGCCGTAGAGGCCGCATCCTTTAAGATCGTGATACTCTCAATGGCGTTGGGATCGATGGCATCAAAGCCCGACACAACCCCATCTACCATAATCAATGGGCTTTGTCCGGCATAGATAGAACCAAGACCGCGAATTCGAATAGAGGCGCCATCGGCACCGGGCTTTCCAGACTGCTGCTGAACCGTTACGCCGGGGGCCAATCCTTGCAGTAGATTACTGGCTGTGGCCACTTGTCTACGCATCAGGTCCTCTTGCTTAAGCGTGACCACCGAGCCGGTCAAGGTAGCCTTTCGCTGCTGACCATAACCTACAGCCACCACTTCGGAGAGCGTGGCATTGATGGCTTGCAGTTGCACATTGAGCGTGTTGCCCGCTACTTTTTGTTCTTGACTCACCAGGCCCACACTGCTAAAGACCAGCGATTCGCCTGCGACTACACTCAGCGAATAAAGACCCGAAGCGTTGGTAACCGTTCCGATAGACTTTCCTTTGATGGTCACGGATACTCCTTCGAGAGGATTTCCATTGGCATCGGTAACTCTACCGGCAACTTTGGCTTGCTGTGCTTGTGCCAGCCCCATGAGCAGGGTCAGCACCCAACACAGAATCGTTGCTTTTTTCATAATCAGGGTTTTGTTTTTATATAATTAAAATTGAATAACTCCTTGGTGATTGATATCGTACATAGAGAACGGATCGAACAGTGCATCCAGTAGCACGGCCAACTCCCGACGGGTAATAACGCGGGGCAATCTAAAATCATCCAATCCCCACTGCTTCCAATTTGTCCGGGCCATTTCGCCGATCTTCTCGGTGTTCCACGAAGGGATGAACTTCTGGGTCTGGCGGGCGGCTTGCTGTCTGAGCATTGCTACAAAATTGATAGACTGTTCAATGGTCAGCAGCGTTGGCTCTGTGTGTTGCTTACGCTCGGTAGCGCTGAGCATTTCGAATGGAATCGCCTCTATTAACTCCGACTGCCGTATGGTTGAGTCCGGAGAAAACCAGGTTCGGTTGGCCCAAGCATTGGGCTGTCCCTTGCCCCGTAATAGACCCGTCGCCCCCACCCGTTGAATGGCGGCAAAATGAGGATCGTTAACAGGCACATCCGCATAAGGCATCAGGTAAGCTCCGCTGCTTAGCAACGCGCGTTGCACACTGCGCACGGGCACCAACAAGGCCTTTGCATCTTTTCGTTGCACGGTTAATGCTGCCAGCGCACCGGCCGCCTGCCCGATCAATAACACGCAGGGCTGTAAGCGCGTCGTCCCATTGACCACATTGCTAACGCTGATCGACTTTTCTGCAACGATCAACCCGGTCGTACCCGTGGGGATCAAAGCACCCAGTGGCACATTAAAAGAAGGGATCGGATAAAATCCCAGGTGCTGGGGAGCCTCCGCATTTTTTCGATGATGATGATCGATAGGATAATCCCCAACTGCAATACCGGTTCTATACAATGGGTGCGCGGGGTTAAAGGGATCACTTATATGTTGAATCTTGAAGCGCACTACGCCCACTACCCTTCTTGACTCGCGGTGATAAGGAATCAAGGCCAACCTATCGGGCGTTGGAAATTCGTCAGCGGCCAAGCCAAGATGCTTATAGCCCAACTGATGTTGTAAAAAATAAATAAAACGCAGCGTCTGCTGTTTAGCTTTTTGAAGTTCTTTAGCGCGCTCCTTGGCATTTAATCCAACGATGTTTAGATAAATATCATTGCCATAACCGGGCCAGTTAATCAGGTACTTTTGGCCGGGCAATTTAGCATAGGTCATCATCTTGGCACAATCCACCCCGGGAGCGATCCTCGATTTGTCGTTATAATAATCCAGACAGCAGCCATCGAACTCCAGGGGATCGTACCCTACAGGCCTTGTGATCGTACAATCCGCATCCTTTCCATAATCCTTTAAGATGGCCACATAGGTCAGGTCTTGTATGATATCGTTAGAGGCAGGCACTTGCACATTTTCTCCAGTGGATGCACTAGATTCCATTCCTAGCGAATAAGGAATACCGGCCGATGCGATCACATCGCCCAACTCTGTGGCATCGATCAGTTGTTTGGCACGAACAAGCAGTGTATCTCCGGTTTGCAGATCCAAGAAGCGGGCCCCGACCAACACCGCTCGTTGTTTGACGACTGCAATAAAGCGCCATCTGTAATACACCGTAAGATTCTTTTCGGCGCTAGCCATCGATTTAAAAATACTGTCGGCCACATGGGGTTCAAAGTGTGTATTGCTAACCCACCCGGTAGCCACTCGCTGCGCGCCTCCATAATGCCGGTAAATGCGGCTTCTAAATTCGCCCCAGATGCCCGAGGGCAATAGATGATTGCCATCGGTAGCCGATACACCGGCAGCACTTAGCATTCCTCCCAGCCAACTAGTCTCTTCTGCCATCATGGTGCGAGCACCCATACGGGCCGATTGAATACCGGCTGCCACACCCGAGGCACCTCCTCCGATTACCAGCACATCGGTCGATAGCGCCCGGGGGCTTTTGGCCAGCGTCTGGTGGGCAATAAGCAGTGGTGCCAGGCCAACCAGCAACGCATGCATAAAAAACCGATGTATGATACGCTTACAACGCATGTTCTTTTATAGCGAAGACAATGTTTTTGAAATTTGATACAATGAACGGGGAACATGAAAACACCCTTTCCATTTTCCCCCCTTTAATGAGAGCAATACTTCGCCGCGACGATTTAAATAACCAAACCACTCGCCAAAGTCGGAATCCCTAAAATGATTCCAGGTGTATTCATGAATAGTCTCGAACCAACTGGCACAAGCAGGATCTCCCGTTAGTTTGTATCCCTTGGCCAAGGCCACTAGTGCCTCTACATGCACCCACCAAAGTTTTTGATCCCACTCTAATTGTTGTGGGGGATGCCCGTGGGCATCCAGAAAATAAAAAATACCTCCATACTCTTTGTCCCAACCTGTTTGCAGGGTGTGGAGCATAATATCTTTTGCCTTTTCAACAAGTTGGCTGTCGTTAGCGCGCACCGCCAGATCCATCACAAACCACATGGCCTCGATAGCATGTCCCGGATTTAGTAACCTTCCTTCAAAACTGTCACAGAAACTACCATCCTCATAAACATTCTCTACAATTAGTCCGGTATCAGGCTGATAAAACACCTCCATCACTTCGTGGATCACTTCGGGAATAAGTGCCTCTACTCGCCGAGATCCAATGATGGGTTCTAATTCCAGGGCCAGGTTACATAGGATCATCGGCAAACTGAAATTCTTTAGCGGACGTGTGCCGGGTACGGCCTTATTGAAAATACCCTTCCAGTTATGACGTCTACGTAAAATATTTTCGAAGGTCTCGGTGGCGATCTTTTTGTAGCGATCCGAAGGCTGAGCACGATCGAGTGCCGCAAAAGCCATGGTCGCAAAACAATCACTAAAGATATTGTAAGGCTGTACCAAGGGCCTGCCATCTTGTGTTAACGAGAAGTACCAATTGCCTTCGTTATCCCTTCCGAATTTCTCCATAAAGTCCGCTCCGTGTATGGCCATCTGTAGCCACTCCGGTCGCGCCTCTACATGTTTGTACATGTAACTAAAGGTCCAAACCTCCCTGCCTTGCAGCCACATAAATTTGTCGGTATCGTACACCTTTCCCTCCCGATCGAGACAAGTAAAATACCCGCCATGCTTTTCGTCTTTGCTGTGGCGCAGCCAAAAAGGCAAAATATTCTCTTTTAACTCAGATAGGTACAGATCGGCATAACGACCGATAGTAGGCAGGTCCTTGGGCAGGGCTTGTGAAGCTAGCATTCGTTGAACCGTCTTGGGTTAGATAATGGGTTGCAGTTCAAGGATAAATATCATAAAAATAATTTCGTAAAACCCAATTCTTAATAAAATATTTTATTTAGTTTATCAACATAGGACTTTTTTGCAAGATTCACTTATATTAGTATCTGATTTTCATATAGTAATGAAAAAGTCGGCCCAACCCCCCAAACATCGAATCTTCGAGCTTTTTAGCGACGAAAATGCCTCGGGCGTAGCCTATAAAAATAAATTTCTAAAGCGTAGCATCCTACATCATCTCGACCAACAAGGCGATTTTACCATTACTGAACTTAGTCGTGAGCTCAATACCAGCGTTCCCAAGATCACGAGCCTGGTTAATGAGCTAATCGAAGACCGCTTGATACGTGATAACGGAAAATTCGATTCTACCGGAGGCCGAAGGGCCAGCAGTTATGGGTTGGTGGCCGAGGCCTGTTTCTTTATCGGTGTCGATGTAAAGCGATATTACATTAATGTAGGATTGCTCGATTTCAGAAAACATCTTATTAATGTAAAGGAAAAGATTCCGTACCGACTCGAAAATACACAGGAGTCCTTTCAGCAGTTGCTCGAATTGATTCGGCACTATCTGCAAGAGCTCACTATCCCCAAGAATAAGATACTGGGCATGGGCATAAACTTATCGGGGCGCATTAACCAGACCACCGGCTATAGTTATAGCTACTTTCATTTTCAAGAAGAGCCACTGGCCGAAACCATTCAACGCGCATTCGGAATTCCTACTTTCTTAGAGAATGATTCAAGAGCCATGGCCTATGGCGAGTTTAGTAACCGAGAGGTAGCCGGCACTCGCCACGTACTGTTCGTCAACATGGATTATGGAATAGGGTTGGGGATCTTGGTAAATGGTAAACTCTACTATGGAAAATCCGGGTTTAGCGGCGAGTTTGGACATATTCCATTTTTTGACAACGAGATCCTTTGCCATTGCGGAAAAAAAGGTTGTCTAGAAACCGAGGCTTCGGGTCAATCACTGCTTAGAAAATTCAGAGAAAAGATCAAGCAGGGATTCACCTCGTCGGCGATGAAGAAAAAGAAAGATCCCGCAGAGATCACCCTACTCGATGTTATTGCGGCGGCCCATCAAGAGGATATGCTTTGTATTGAAATGCTGGCCGACCTGGGAGAGAACATCGGAAAAGGGCTGGCCATGCTCATCAATGTATTCAACCCCGAACTATTGGTCTTAGGAGGAACGCTCTCCGAGACCGGAGACTATCTGCGACTACCGATTAAAAGTGCCATCAATAAATACTCGCTAAGCTTAGTCAACAGCGACACGCAGCTTCGTATCTCTCGGCTGGGCGAAAAAGCGGGTGTTATTGGGGCTTGCCTGATTGCTCGCGACAAGGTACTTTCGATCAAATAGCACAGGCCCATTAACGAAAAGATAATCTGATTGCTATTCACATTTGTTGATAAGTATTAGTAGGTTTTTTTCTGTCTAGAGGGTAATATTGAATCAGCTCTTTTGCATCACTAACCCCTTTACCTCACAAAAAAGAAGTGCCTTGACAGACACCATTATTAACCTCGAAACGATCAATCCGATCGAATTCTTCGGGGTCAACAACGGAAAACTCGACCTCTTAAAAAAGAAATTCCCTCTTCTCAAGATTCTCTCCCGTGGTACGCAACTTAAACTTAGCGGAGCTCCCGAGCAGATCGACTCTGCCCGCGAAAAGATCGGCGTGATCGTTTCGTACCTGGAGCGTAATGGCCATATGAGCCAACAGTACTTTGAACAAGTGCTAGGCGGAGACGACCAAGAGGTCATCGATCACTTTCAAGAAAAAAATCCAGCCGAGGTACTGGTGTTCGGGCCCAACGGAAAATCGGTGCGTGCCCGCACGGCCAACCAAAAGAAATTGGTGCAAGAGGCAGAGCAGAACGATATTGTGTTTGCCATTGGTCCGGCCGGTACCGGAAAGACCTACACGGCCGTAGCGTTGGCCGTAAGAGCCCTTAAAAATAAACAAGTCAAAAAGATCATTTTGACCCGCCCTGCCGTTGAGGCTGGAGAGAGTCTTGGTTTTTTGCCCGGTGATCTTAAAGAAAAGATCGATCCTTACCTCCGACCCCTCTATGACGCCCTCGATGATATGATCCCGGCCGATAAATTGGGCTATTACATGACAACCCGCACCATCGAGATCGCTCCGCTAGCCTATATGCGCGGCCGCACCCTCGATAATGCCTTTATAATTTTGGATGAGGCTCAAAACGCAACTGATCTGCAATTGAAAATGTTCCTGACCCGCATAGGGGCGAATGCCAAAGCGATTATTACGGGCGATATGACACAAGTCGACTTGCCTCGTAATCAACGAAGCGGGCTGCAAACAGCGGTTCGCATTTTAAAGAATATCGATGGTATTGGCCATATTGAGTTAGACGAAGAGGACGTAGTTCGTCACCGGTTGGTCAAGCAGATCTTGCGCGCTTACAATCAAGAACACGAAAAAGAACAGCCGCTGCACCAGCGTTGACAAGGGTACCGTTACACGATTGCACCTAAGAAAGCTTCGGCATAGGGTTACTCTAATTTTTTGTAATTTGCCCTATGCGCATTACCGTATTGAACACGCTGCTCCCCCCATTGACGCTGCTGCTCATTTTGTCGAGCTGTCAGCCAAAACAACAAAAAGTTCTCGTGGCCGAAAACGAATTGGACGCCGCCCGGCTTTTTATTCGATCGGCATTGGATGGCAAGTTCGATGAAGCGAAAACATTTATGGTGCAAGACTCTGTCAACAATAGTTACCTGGACATTGCTGCCCAATTCTATCAAAAAATGCCAACGACAGAAAAAGACAATTACAAAGGATCGACCATCGTTATTCACAGTGCTACGGCCATCAATGACTCGGTGGCAGTCGTTATTTACTCTAACTCGTATAAGAACGACCACGACACCTTACGCATTGCCAAACGCAATAATAACTGGCTGGTCGACCTAAAGTACCTGTACGAGCACGATCAACCATGATACGAATACTTCTTTTTGTGGCAACAGGTGGCGCCTTAGGATCAGTACTTCGCTATTTGATGCAACGTATACTAAATCCTTCGGCACAAGATAATTTTCCAACCGGCACCTGGTTAGCCAACACATTGGGTTGTCTATTAATCGGAGTGGCTTGGGCTATAAGTGAGAAGTATTATATATTCACTGAAGAAACAAAGCTTTTTCTTTTTACGGGTCTCTTGGGAGGTTTTACTACCCTGTCGGCTTTTAGCCAAGAGAGTATCATACTTTTTAAAGCCGAAAAGTTCTATCTGCTCGCTCTCTATTTAATGGCTACCCTTGTGGGTGGATGGCTAGCCACATGGGGTGGTTATAAGTTATTTTCAAACTAATCTAAAGCGCGTCCCAGACCTCACGGGCAAATGTTTCTAACGAGGGGTCCCGCGCCCCCATCAACAGCAAGACGCAATCGTCTGCTAAATGAGCGCGCAGGGTTTTGATCAATTCGTTTCGATCGGCTACAAAAAAGGCAGCCACCCCCCGCTTTTCAAGATCGTTGATTAGATCGCCAGCAGAAATATCTTTAACAGCAGCTCCACCGGCATAATAGATTTCGCTCATCCAGATCTCGTCTTGCTTTCGGAGCACCGCGGTAAACTCATTTACAAAATCATTACGCAAAAAGCGGGTGGGTTTAAATCCATGGGGCTGAAACCAGGCAATAACTTTTGAAGCCACGGGTTGACAGGCACGAATGGCGGCAGCACATTTAACGGGGTTATGTGCGTAATCATCAATTAACCAGACCCCCCTTTTTTGTCCCCATACTTGGTGACGACGGTAGATGCCTTTATACCCCGCCAACGCAGCAGCAGCTACCGCCAAGGGCACGCCTATTTGATGTGCCACGGCCATGGCGGCCAGCGCATTTTCCATATTGTGCTGACCGAGCTGTTGTAAATGAACAGGCTGATCATTAACCAAGAACGAGATGGTCATACCCGCCTGATCAAATGCCTCGGCGCTGTACCCAACCTCCTCATTGGTTTCAATCGTCTGCGTTCCTCGCACTACAAAATCCTTAGCCGCATTAGCAGAAAGAGTCGCTGCCAGCGGATGCGTGCGGTTGACCAAGAAATGTGCGCAGTGACTTCTAAAGGTGGTAAACAACGAAAGAAGTGTTTCGATCTCATCATGATCCTTGTCTACATTGAGCAAGACACCCATATACGGATGATACTGCACGATCGAACCATCGCTTTCATCGGCTTCAATGACCAACCACTCCCCTTTTCCGGCAACCGCATTACCGATCTTTCCTTCTTCGATAATACGCACCAGACCGGCACCACTAATAATACCCGGTTGATAACCCGCCCTGTCTAGTATCTCAAAAAGCATAGCACTGGTCGTGCTCTTACCACTAGTACCGGCTATCGCAATTGTTTTTTTGCTCAAAGCGATCAAGGACAAAAGGGCCGCCCGATGTATGATGGGAATACCCAGTTGTTTAGCTTGCTGCACCTCGATGATGGTATCTTCTATGGCGGTAGAAACAACGACCACATCGAAAGCAGCGGTCAGTGCGGTTCCATCTTGTTCAAAACAATGAATGCCCTCTTGCATCAATTTAGCTTGCACCTCGTTATGCGCTCCCTTTACAAATTGACGATCGCTACCCGCTACTTGCATACCGATTCCTTGCAAGTACTGCGCCAAGGCACTCATTCCAGTGCCGGCGATGCCAATAAAATAGGGTGTAGAAAAATCTTGTAGCGATCGAATCATAAAACAAAGAAACAAAATAATAATTGGAGGGGCGTCTAAATACCACTATCTTTGCCCCGTTATTTTGAGTCAACTGACTGTCCGTAACGGAACGATTCGTACTACTGCAAAGCTTCTGGTCTCCATTAGTTAGTCTTCTTTACCTTTTCGTTGTTCTCAAGTTTTTTTAATGCTTAATTTTTTTGCATGAACATTTATGTTTCAAACCTTCCCTTCGCCGTAACAGACGAGGATCTCAGAAGCTATTTTGCCGATTATGGCGAAGTAAGCTCAGCCAAAATCATCATGGACAAGTACACGAACCGCAGCAAAGGCTTTGGTTTCGTAGAGATGACCGATGATGCCGCTGCCCAAAAAGCCATCGGCGAATTGGACGGCGCTACGGTAGAAGGACGTGCCATTCGCGTGGCCGTTGCCAAACCCCGCGAAGAAAGACCTGCTCGCTCTGCTAACTATTCTAATAGTCGCTGGTAATACGCGTTGTCTTTTTTAAAAAGCCCTCTTGATTTTTCAAGGGGGCTTTTTACGTAAAAAAACCGCCCTTGTAAAAGACGGTTTCAATAGTGTGTTAAGAAAGGGGTTATGATCAGGCCCGTTGCTTTTGCTTGGCAGCCGTCTTAGCAGAAGAGGGTTTAGTAGCAGCGCGAGAGGCACCCTTTTTTACGGGGGCCTTGCCCTTTGACTTTTTTAGGGCCGATTGAATGGCAGCGCTCAGATTAGCAAATGTGGGTCGGCCGGTAAAAGGAACATCATTGATAAAAAAGGCAGGCAGGTCTTTTACTCCACGGTTGAGTCCTTCTTTGAGATCATCCTGTACTTGCCATCCGTAAACACCATTGACCAGGTCGTCGAGAAATTTCTTATTCTTGACCCCGGCTTCCATACTGTGAAGTTTTAAACTGGTAGTACCCAAATTTCTTCGGTTGCTGAAAAGTACATTGTGCATTTCCCAGAACTTTCCCTCTTGCGCGGCTGCAACGGCCGATTCGCTGGCCTTGAGGCTACGTTGGTGAATAAGAGTGAGCGGAAAATGTCTGAATTGAAATCTAATCTTGCCTTCGAACTCTTCGAGCAATTGCTTGACGATCTCATTTACTTTGGCACATTCCTCGCTCTCGTATTCGCCAAACTCCATCAAGGTAACGGGCGCATCTTTTTTACCAACGAAAATTTCGCGGGGCTCAATAATTATAACATCTTCCTTTTTAAATGCCATCTCTTTATTGTTTTGCCGGTTAGACAACCGACCATGATAATAACAACTGTTAGTGTTTTGGGTTGAGCACGTGCAAGAATCTTTTTTGCAACCCGGCTTCGGCTAAAGATAGGGGGTTTTTATCCCGCTCAACCACCGCTTAAAATATATTTAACATTTTCGAACAAGATAATTGATTATCAGTTACTTAAATGCAATTTTTAGCAATTAGCAAGAACCCTTAGCGACCTGAACTGAGCATCAAAACGCAGCAGCCTCGTTGTCAAGATAAAGGGCTTACGGCAGCAGTCCTATGACCTTGGTCACCCCATTTCGAAAGACCACGGTATTGTCGAAAACATCTACCAGCACCGGAGCGGACTTATCGATTTCTCCCGCCAGTATTTTTTTACTGAGCGGGTTGATGATCTCTTTTTGAATCAACCGCTTGAGTGGGCGAGCCCCAAACTGCACATCAAACCCTTGCGAGGCCAGATAGCGAAGCGTATAATCACTAAAATCAATGGCAATTCCCGCCGTGTCGTGGAGCATCTTTCTGAGCGCCTGTAACTGAATCTGAACAATGGCTACGATCTCTTTTTTAAGCAGCGGATTGAACATGATGATCTCATCAATTCTATTCAAAAACTCAGGTCTGATGGTCTGACGCAACAACTGCATCACCTCTTCTTTTGCCCGATGCGCGGCTGCTTCGACCTCACGCTCTTCGCGCACCGATTCAAATGCATCCATAATCAAATGGCTGCCGATATTAGAGGTCATAAT
This sequence comes from Sphingomonadales bacterium, assembly GCA_016872155.1. Classification (GTDB taxonomy): domain Bacteria; phylum Bacteroidota; class Bacteroidia; order Chitinophagales; family Chitinophagaceae; genus JJ008. The sequence goes on along the minus strand of VHBB01000002.1, from coordinate 40,746 downwards.
GATGATGGTATTTCTAAAATTGACCAACCGACCTTTACTATCTGTCAATCGTCCATCATCGAGCACCTGTAATAAAATGTTCCATACATCTGGGTGCGCCTTTTCGATCTCATCGAGCAATACCACACTGTAGGGCTTGCGACGCACCGCTTCTGTCAGCTGTCCTCCTTCTTCGTAGCCCACATAGCCCGGAGGTGCCCCTACGAGCCGGCTTACGGTATGCTTCTCTTGGTACTCACTCATGTCGATACGTGTTAGCATCGATTCGTTATCGAACAATAGCTCTGCAAGTGCTTTGGCCAGTTCGGTCTTGCCCACGCCGGTAGTCCCTAAAAAGATAAACGAACCAATTGGCTTTTTGGGATCCTGCAAGCCGGCCCTACTGCGTCGAATGGCATCGGCTACCGCTACAATAGCCTCGTCTTGTCCCACCACGCGCTGGTGCAATTCAGTTTCAAGGTGTATCAGTTTTTCACGCTCCGCTTGCAACAAACGACTAACCGGTATTCCGGTGGCCTTGGCAACGGTCTCAGCAATATCCTCTGCATCAACCTCCTCTTTCAACAATCTTTTTTCGGCAGTTTGGCTGAGTTGCTCACTTAAGGAATCTATTCTTTTCTCTTGTTCTTTGATCTTTCCGTATCTGATCTCGGCTACTTTTCCATAGTGGCCCTCTCGCTCGGCCCGCTCGGCCTCTTGTCGTAGCTGTTCAATGGCAGACTTAGCAGATTGTAACTGATCTACAAGCTCTTTCTCTTCGGTCCACTTGGCCTTTAGCGTATCGCGCTGCACCGCCAGATTGGCTAGCTCGGTACTTAATTCTTTTAATTTCACCTCGTCGCTCTCTCGCTTAATGGCCTCGCGTTCGATCTCTACTTGTCTAATTTGCCGCTCGAGCGTATCTAGCTCCTCTGGCATTGAGTTCATTTCAAGTCGAAGCTTTGCCGCGCTCTCATCGATCAGGTCTATGGCCTTGTCGGGTAAAAAACGATCGGCAATATAACGATGCGATAACTCCACGGCCGCAATAATGGCTTCGTCTTTGATACGCACATGGTGGTGGGTTTCGTAACGGTCCTTTAATCCGCGCAGTATAGAAATAGCATCCTCGGTGGAGGGCTCTTCGATCAATACTTTTTGAAAACGCCTCTCTAGCGCTTTATCCTTTTCAAAATATTTTTGGTACTCGCTGAGGGTAGTAGCCCCTACCGCCCTAAGTTCTCCACGAGCCAGAGCAGGTTTTAAAATATTGGCCGCATCCATGGCGCCCTCTCCACCACCGGCCCCTACCAGCGTATGAATCTCGTCAATAAAAAGTATGATACTGCCGTCGGATTGCGAGACTTCTTTTACCACCGCCTTTAACCTTTCTTCAAACTCTCCCTTATACTTGGCTCCTGCGATCAACTGGCCCATATCGAGGGCATAGATCAGTTTTGACTTTAAATTTTCGGGCACATCCCCATTTACAATGCGGTGAGCGATACCCTCGGCAATGGCGGTCTTTCCCACACCAGGCTCCCCCACCAATAGGGGGTTGTTCTTGGTACGACGAGACAAGATATGAAGCGTTCTTCTAATCTCTTCGTCGCGTCCTATTACCGGGTCGAGCTTTCCGCGGCGGGCTTCTTCGTTGAGGTTACGGGCATATTTCTCGAGTGCCTGGTACTGCTGCCCTTGTGTAGAGGAGGTTACTTTTTCTCCCTTGCGAAGTTCCTTGACAGCCGATAGTAAACCTTGCTCCGTTAACCCGGCGTTACGAAGTAACTTGGCCGTGCTGTCGTTACCCTGCAGCAATGCCATCAATAAATGCTCGGGTGTTATAAATTCATCTTGAAAAGTTTTAAGGAGGGCACCGGCACGTAACACCACGTTGTTGCCCTCTCGACTAATTTGCTGAGCAGGCTCCCCTTCGGTTCGTGGCAGCGCATTCATCAACTCTTGCAGTTTAGCTTGCACCACGTTGACCGTAACATTGTTTTTCTTCAGCAAATACTCCACCGGAGAATCTGTTTGCTCTAACAGTGCCTTCAGCAAATGTTCGGTCTCTATAGAGAGATGGCGGGCGTTGAAGGCCAGTTGCTGTGCCTGCTGGATCGCCTCGGCTGCTTTGATAGTAAAATTCGATAGATTCATAATCCTATGATTAGTTTAGTTTGTACTTTTATAGTGGTCGTTGATTCGACACAACTACTTGCTCAAAAATCATTCAGCAAATGATAATTCGAATTAGAACAGAAAGTTTGTCATTTTTTAGGAATTCTAGCTGCACGAACGTCATACAGGGCCTGATTTTTCTGCTATTGTTGCAGGCCCCCACGCTAGCCAAGGCCCAGCAGGACTGGACCGCGGTCAAGGCCAAAACGAGCGCTAATGCCAAAGAACTCGAAGAAGAGTTCGTGTTTTTGGTCGCTACGGCCGACAGCACCCTATTACTGATGGAGACCAAAACCTTTACTACTAAAGCGCAGGCCCCCATTTTTTTAAGTAGTCAATGGCTAACCGCTGCCCTGCTCTTTAAATTGGCCGAAGAAGGAAAACTCTCCATCGATGATCCCGTTCAAAAATACCTACCTGCATTTGGAAAATATTTTAAGGGGTACATTACCATTCGTCATTGCCTGAGCCAAATGACGGGGATCGAACCCAACCAAAAATTTCAGCTACAGGGGCCGCGAAAAAAATTTACAAGCCTCGAAGAGGAGGTCAACGAACTAGTTACCCTGACCATTCGTGCCAAACCCGGCACGGAATGTTGGTTTAGCCAATCCGTTGGCCTCAATATTGCCGGTCGAATAGCCGAAGTCGTTACCAAGAAAAAATTTGATATTCTTATAAAATCGAAACTACTTACCCCGTTGGGTATGCGTCGTACCAGTTTCTCAGACCTAGCGGGTGGCGCCCTCAACCCATCGGCAGGCGCACAATCTACCGCCGACGATTACCTCAAGTTCTTACGCATGCTGCTCAACAATGGAAAAGTCAACCAGGTACCCTTTTTAAGTGAGGCATCAGTCAATAATTTGTTGCAATTACAAGCACCGCCTGCAAAAGTGGCCTACAGCCCTTTTTCGGGTGAGCGGTTTGGCTATGCCCACGGAGCCTGGACGCTAGCAGATCGAGATGGACGTTCGACCGCCCTCTGTGCCCCCGGCATGTACGGAGGCTGGTCAATGATTGATCGTTGCCGAGGCTATGCCTACTTGGTAGTTACCAAGAATAAACTAAAAGAAGATAAAGCCGATCTGCATATGGAGATGAAATCGTTGATCGATCGGCAGTGGTCTGTCAACTGCCAATAATATCGTTTATATCACCAGACTTGTCGATCTCGGCACACCATACTCGTATCGTAAAAGAAAAAGCCCTTCAATTGGGATTCTCCTATTGCGGCATAGCCAAGGCAATGCCTCTCGACGAAGATGCCCGTCGCCTCGAAAAATGGTTACAGCAGGGCCTCCATGGCAAAATGGGATACATGGAGAACTATTTCGATCTGCGCATTGACCCCACCAAGCTGGTGCCCGGGGCTCGCTCGGTGATTACCTTACTGCTAAATTATTTTCCAACCGGGCAACAGCAACAAGCGTCTCCCAAGATCGCTACCTATGCCTGGGGAAAAGATTATCACAAGGTTATCAAAACAAAACTGCAGCAATTGCTCTTTGACTTACAAGAAAATATTGGGGCCATTGCCGGACGAGGATTTGTAGACTCCGCTCCCGTACTGGAACGAAGTTGGGCCACGCGCAGTGGTCTGGGTTGGGTGGGCAAGAACGGAAACCTTATTACCAAGAAAAATGGCTCCTTCTTTTTTATTGCCACGTTAATTACCGATCTCTCCTTAACGCCAGACGATCCTTTTGCCAAAGACTACTGCGGCAGTTGCACCCGTTGCATCGACGCCTGCCCCACCAATGCCATCTTGCCCAACAAGACGATCGCGGCCAATCAATGCATCTCTTATTATACGATCGAGTTAAAGGACCAACTACTTCCCTCGGAGGCTCGCGATAAAATGGAGGGATGGATATTTGGCTGTGATACCTGCCAAACCGTTTGTCCCTGGAATCGATTTAGCACTCCTAACCAAGAGCCGGACTTTGCGCCCTTTTCGGAGATACTAAATCTAAGCACCCGCGAATGGATGAGCCTGACCGAGGAGAACTTTAAAAAAATATTTCGAGATTCACCCCTACTGCGGGCGGGCCACAAAGGGATTCTTAGAAATCTTCAGTTTATTCGAGCCGCAGACTGAGCCTGTTGTTGCAAATTTTTTAATCCCTGCTCCATAAAGGATCCGAATTTATTTTCGAGCAGTAAACTCGAAAATCGCTCCCATGGATACCAATCGAAAGTAAAGTTCATGAACCACTGAACGGTGACGCCTTCTTGGGCTTGGGCACCGATCAATCGAAAACCCATATCACCCCCTACCGCAGCCGCTTGCAACCCCTTTACAAGAATCGTGCTGTCATTTTGAGATTTAATCAGCAACGCATTTCCATTGGGGGTTCGAATACCGGTAACCTGACCCTCTGCTTTTAGTAGGCGTAGGCTATCGCCTCCGGGAAACCACTGTTTCCACTGCATGGGGTCGGCCAGCAGCTCATATACGGTGGTGCGGGAGGCTTGAATATCTACCGCCCTGGACACCGTTACGCGACTTGGAAAAAATAATCCAAAAGCAGTTACAAGCAAGAACAACAAAAGAAGACTGAAGAGAAAAAAAGAGAGACCACGCATAGTTAAAGGCATTATTCCCAGCGAAGCAACTTTGACAGCAATACATAAATCAACACCATCCACAACAGCAAAATTCCAAACTCCTTTCCGCAATCGAGCCAACCTAATCCTTCGAAAGAGATTTTTCTAACGGCATCATTGAACTGTTTGAGCGGCATGATCTCACAAAATCGTTGTAACCATAGTGGAAAGACCTCTACAGAAAAAAAAGTGCCCGATAATAGCATTTGGGGCAAGGCAAACAGGTTGATCAGCAACGGAATGGTGGCATCGGTCTTGGCAATGCTACTAAAGATGAGCCCTACTCCCATGAGCAGCAAAAGCATGAGGATAGTGAACGAAACGATTTGTACGATACTCAGCCATCCGTTTTGCAAGGTAAAGTCGAGTACCCAATGACCAAAGAGTAACAATACCATTACACTTAGCAATTGAAACGAAATGCGACTGATGCCAATGCCGATCAAAATGTTGATGCGGTGAATGGGTGTGGCAAAGAATCGTTTGAGTACACCTTGTTCGCGCAAGCCATAGAAGGTAAACGCAATCCCAAACAACGTAGAGAACAAGATCGAAAAACCCAGTTGTCCGGGCAATACAAAATCGATAGGAAGATATTTTCGCACGGAGCGAATAACGGGACGATCAATAGAGACCAGCCCTGTCGGAAGCGAAGAAGCCAACTGACGCAATCGAATATAGTCTAACAGATCCAAAAAGGGTCTAATCGTGGGCCCGCTGGCTGTCGTCGAAAAAAATTGAACCCGCAGCGGCGAATCCGAGCTGTCGGTAGCAAGAGAAGCAGTTAGCAAAAGACTTCCGGTAAGCTTTCCTTTGATGAGTTCTTGCTGTAGTTGCACGCTATCGGTAAAACGGATCAGCTTTATCGAGGGATGCTGACTAATGGCACGGTAGAATGCACTCGTGGTGTCGGACCCCGAGAGCAGCGCGATCTTGTAAGTAGGGGAATTACCCGAACCAAAGGCCGAGAAGATCAAAACGAAAACAATGGGAAAGATCACACTAAAGACAATGGCGATCGGATTGGCAAAAATAGCCTTGAATCCTGCACGGGTCATCGCCAGCAAAGCGGTCCATTGACTATACGAAGGCGTAGCTTGATCTGACATCGCAACAAATGTATTTTAATTTCGTGATCTTTGATCCGCATGGCTACTGTTTATCTGCTTACCGGATCGAACCTGGGTGATCGAACACTCCAATTGCAACAAGCAGCTGCTCGTATCGATCAACAGGCGGGCTCCATCGAAAAGAGTTCGTTATGCTACGAAACAGCTCCCTGGGGTAAGACGGACCAACCCGCCTTCTTGAACCAAGCCTTGTGCATTACCACCGTGTTGTCACCAACGGCGTTACTGCGCGCACTGCTTTCGATCGAACAACAGTTAGGCAGAGTGCGTGCCGAGCGATATGGCCCCCGTGCTATCGATATAGACATTTTACTATACGATGATTGGGTTGTACAAGAAGATCAACTGGCCATTCCGCATCCCGAGCTTCCCTATCGGCGATTTGCGTTGCTACCGCTGGCGGAGATCGCCCCTCTTGGCTGGCATCCCACCCTAAAGTGTACCGTTGAAGCACTTTTACTAAACTGTACCGATCAAAGCCCGGCGCATCCCCTCGATTGACTTTTCCACAAAATCAATAGGGCTTCGTAGCGGGCAATGATTTAAAGTATCTTGCAGCATCAGGCATGCAGTACCAGTTTATTACGATCGAAGGAAATATCGGGGCCGGAAAAACCACCCTGGCGCAACTACTGAGTCGACATTTTAAATCGCGCCTGATCTTAGAAGAGTTTGCCGAAAATCCCTTTTTGCCGAAATTCTACGAAAACCCGGGACAATATGCCTTTCCGGTCGAGCTCTTCTTTATGGCAGAGCGTTACAAACAGTTAAAGGAACTATTGCAGCAACAAGACCTTTTCAAAGAGCTGACCATTTCGGATTATCTTTTTACCAAATGTCTTCTTTTTGCCAAAGTAACCCTACCCGACGATGAGTTTCGTCTATACCAACGACTCTTCGATATCATTCACCAACAGTTGCTGCAGCCCGATCTGCTCATTTATTTGCAAGCTCCGGTTTCAAAACTGCAAGAGAATATTCGAAAACGCAACCGACCTTACGAGCAAAACATTCCTGATCAGTATCTCGAAAAGTTGCAAGACACCTATGGCAGTTATATTCGGCAACAACCTACTCGCACATTGGTAATCGATGTAGCGAATGCCGATTTTTTACATAACGATCAACACTTGCAAGCCATCATTAAAGCCATTGAAACGGATTATCCCAATGGATTACACTATATTGAATTAACATGAGTCTGGCCGCCACCCATAGACCTTTTTTTAAACAGATCATCAATAAGGAGTTCACCCTTTTTATCGTGGCTCGCATCTTGTTTATTGCCGGGCTGCGAATGACCCCGGTATTACTCGGATGGAGACTCTATGAAATTACAGGCAGTAAACTTGCGCTGGGCATGCTGGGGCTCTCCGAAGTAATTCCCGCCATTGCACTTGCACTCCCCGCCGGAGTACGGGTCGATAAAAGCAACAAGCAACGCTTGCTGGCCATTTGCATGACGCTCTATCTGCTGCTGATGATGGCTTTGGCCCTGGTCACTTCTGAATGGATGCGTTTGCAGTATAGCACCCGAGTTATTGAGTGGAGTATCTACGCGATCATGGCGGCCACCGGAGCGGTTCGGGCCTACTCGGGTGCCGGATTCAATGCTTTTTTAGCCCAGTTGGTTCCTGCCGACAGCTTGGTAAAGGCTGCATCTATCAATAGCATGATCTGGCTGCTGGCGGCCGTGACCGGACCTGCGTTGGCCGGGTTGTTGATGGGCTATACCAATATTACGATCGCTTTTATTCCGGTGCTTGTACTTAACCTTATTGCCATTATTCTCTTTATGCAAATTGCTCCCAAACCCATTAGTTGGCAAGGCGGTTCACGAACCTGGGAGGGTGTGCTGGAGGGGGTTCGGTTCGTATGGCGACAAAAGGCTTTATTCAGCGCCATGAGCCTCGATATGTTCGCCGTTCTATTTGGAGGAGTGGTAGCGCTGCTACCGGCTTTTGCCAATGACATTCTTAAGGTGGGCCCCCAGGGATTGGGCTGGCTGGTAGCCGCCACTTATCTTGGAAATTTTATCGCTATTGCCTGGCTTACCCGCTACCCGCTTCAAAAAAAGCAAGGCAAGAAACTATTGCTTTGTATAGGTGGATTTGGGCTGTGCATTTTAGTCTTTGCACTTTCGTCCAATTTTTGGCTTAGCTTTTTCGCCTTACTGGTGTCGGGGCTCTTCGACGGAGTGAGCGTTATTATTAGAGGCACCGTGGTACAACTTTTTGTACCCGACGACATGCGAGGAAGGGTCTCTGCGGTCAGCTCGATGTTCATTAACTCTTCGAACGAATTAGGGCAGTTCGAAAGTGGTGTCGCAGCAGCGGCTATGGGCCTGGTTCCCTCTGTGATCTTTGGAGGATGCATGACCTTGCTAATAACGACCGCTACCTGGTTTAAGGCGCCCACCCTGCGAAAATTCGAATATTGACTTACCTGCTTAGCGAGTGGGTAACGTTTGCATCAAACGCTCCAGCACATAGTATGTAATTGGGCAAAAGCTGCTATTCTTTTGCGTAAGCTTGGCTCTTTTAACCAACACATCTTCGTCGGTGTACGGAAAACGACTGCAATCAGAAGGCCTGTTCTCGTAGATACTGCACCGGTTATCGGCACCCAGAAAAGGGCAAGGCAACGACTTGGTTACATAATCGCCCTCTTCATCGACCCGCAGGTAGGTTTCGATAAATACACTCTCCTTTAACTTGAGCAAGCGACTGATCCGCTTGATGTCGGGGGTCTTAAACCGGGGCGAGTATCCCTTGCAGCAATTGGCACATTGCAAACAATCGATTTTGTCAAAGGCTTCCTCGTGCAATTCGGGCTGATGTTTCAACACCTGCTGCAGCGGCACCTTGTGCAGAAACTGGCCATACAGCTTTTGGCGGTCGGCCGACTTTTTTTCCCAGTTGTGCAACAGATCGTCTGGCATCCTGCAAAGAAATGAACTTAACGGCTTATCCCCAATTTACGCTAGATAACGCTGCATGTGCACGGCTGGCCGTACCTTTGCAGCCTATATCATTAACCTTGTATTGTTATGAATTTGCTCGCGTTACAATCCAAAGAATTTAGTGTCCGTCACAATGGATCGGCCACTCACGAAAAAGAGATGCTGCAAACCATTGGCGAAGCTCAACTCTCTTCGTTGATCGATAAAACGGTTCCCGGTTCCATACGCATGAATAGAGCACTTGCCGTGCCTGAACCTCTGAGTGAATTTCAATACCTGCAACACATTCAAGAGATCGGAAAACAAAATCAGGTCTGGCAAAATTTTATCGGACAAGGATATTACCCCTCTATCACTCCCTCGGTGATCTTACGCAACATCTTCGAAAATCCAGGATGGTACACCCAGTATACCCCCTACCAGGCAGAGATCGCACAAGGAAGATTGGAGAGTCTGCTCAATTACCAGACCATGGTAAGCGACCTGACCGGTCTGCCCATTGCCAATGCCTCTCTACTCGACGAAGCCACCGCCGCTGCAGAGGCCATGACGATGCTTTTCAATACCCTTAACCGGCAAGATCATATTGAACGACCCAAGTTTTTTGTCGATACGGATTGTTTTCCTCAAACCATCGACCTGTTGCGCACGCGTGCCTTACCCGTGCAGATCGAGATCGTAACAGGTTCTTACGCACAAGCCGCTATCGATAACACCTATTTCGGCGCCCTTGTGCAATACCCCAACGACAAGGGTTCCATCGAAGATTACAAGACCTTTATTGAACGAGTGCATGCGCAAGGAGCCTATGTAATAATGGCGACCGACCTGTTGGCACTGACCCTACTGACCCCTCCCGGAGAATTGGGTGCCGATGTAGCCATTGGCTCGAGCCAACGATTTGGTATTCCGTTAGGGTACGGCGGACCGCACGCCGCCTTCTTTGCGGCCAAGGATGAGTTTAAAAGAAGCATTCCCGGACGAATCATTGGCATTAGTATCGACGCCAATGGAAAAAGAGCATTGCGCATGGCATTGCAAACGCGCGAGCAACACATTAAAAGAGAAAAAGCCACATCGAATATTTGCACCGCGCAAGCCTTGCTGGCCAATATGGCCGCTATGTATGCTGTGTATCATGGTCCAGATGGGCTTAAAAGAATGGCCCTGCGCGTAACGGGCTTTACTCGTCTGCTGGCCACGGCACTGCGAAAAGAAGGTTTTACGCTGACGGCCGACCACCAGTTCGATACGCTGGTAGTGGTCACCGATAAAACGGCTAGCATTAAACAAAAAGCCGAATCGCACCGACTTAATTTTCGCTATTTCGAAAACGGATCCATTGGTATTACGCTAGATGAGACCACCGATATTGAAACGATCAAAAGGATCGCAGCCTGTTTTAATAGTACGCTGCCTACGACCGCTACGCTAGACGAGAACGAAGCCTATGCCGCAATTCCGATCGCCCTTCGCAGAAGCAGCCCCTATTTAACGCACCCTGTATTCAACACGCATCGCAGCGAAAGTCAAATGATGCGGTACATCAAACAACTCGAGAATCGCGATCTCTCTCTCAATACGTCGATGATCTCATTGGGGAGTTGCACGATGAAACTCAATGCCGCTACCGAAATGATGCCCCTTAGCTGGCCCGAGTGGAGCAGCATTCATCCGTTTGCCCCCGCCGACCAGACAAAAGGGTACCAATATGTTATTGATGCGCTTAGTCAGTATCTGTGCGACATTACCGCATTTGATGCCTGCAGCATGCAACCCAATAGCGGTGCCCAAGGAGAATACGCCGGACTATTGACCATTCGTGCCTATCACCAAGCTAATAACGAACCGCATCGCAACGTGATGCTGATCCCCATCTCTGCCCATGGCACCAATCCCGCCTCTGCGGTAATGGCCGGTATGAAAGTAGTCGTAGTAAAGGCGCTGGATAACGGGTACATCGATATGGACGACCTAAGTACCAAAGCCACGCAATACAGCAAAGAGCTGGCCGGGATCATGATCACTTACCCCAGCACCTACGGCGTTTACGAAGAGACCGTCAAAGAAATTACAGGCATCATTCACGAACATGGCGGACAAGTGTATATGGATGGCGCCAACATGAATGCTCAAGTCGGGCTTACGGCCCCTGGTCTAATCGGTGCCGATGTGTGTCACCTTAACTTGCATAAGACCTTTGCCATTCCGCATGGTGGCGGTGGTCCCGGCATGGGCCCCATTTGTGTAAAAGCACACTTGGCCCCCTACTTACCCGGACACAAACACCAGGGCAGTAACGGAGCGGTATCAGCTGCTCCCTATGGATCGGCCTCGATTTTGCTTATTTCGTATGCCTATATTCGCATGTTAGGCCCCACCGGATTGCGCGCCGCAACCGAATACGCAATACTGAATGCAAACTACATGCGCGCTCGCCTCGAAGAGCATTACGATATCTTGTACACCAATCAAAGCGGTCAATGTGCACACGAATTTATCGTTGATCTGCGTCCATTTAAAAAGACAGCCGAGATCGAAGCAGAAGATGTGGCCAAGCGATTGATGGACTATGGATTTCATGCCCCCACCATGAGTTTCCCTGTGGCAGGTACCATTATGATCGAGCCCACCGAGAGCGAGGATAAGGCCGAGTTAGATCGTTTTTGCGATGCCATGATCTCTATTCGCAACGAGATACGCGCCATCGAAGAAGGCAAGGCCGATAAAAAGGATAATCCCCTCAAGCATGCGCCTCACACGCAGCAAACTGTAATGGCCAATGAATGGACGCATCCTTATACTCGTCAAGAGGCCGCCTACCCGCTTTATTATGTTACCCATAATAAATTTTGGCCGACCGTATCAAGGGTCAACAATACACATGGCGACAGAAACCTGGTCTGCACCTGTGAACCAGTGGCCTCTTATGCCGATGAAGCCTAACGATTGGTTGTGGCGATTAGCGAATAGCTTGCTGGTAACGTTGCTCCACCGCTGGCCAATCAATTAATGACCACCAAGAGGTGATGTAGTCGGCGCGCCGGTTTTGATAGCGTAAATAGTAAGCATGCTCCCAAACATCCAACCCGAGCAGGGGAAATCCCTTTAGCGAAGAAATATTCATTAACGGATTGTCTTGATTGGCCGTTGATCCTATCTGTAAACTGCCATCGGGCGTTACGACCAGCCAAGCCCAGCCACTTCCAAAGCGCCCCTTCGCCACTTCGGTAAACTGCTCTTTGAATTGCGAAAAAGAGCCAAACTTTTTATTGATAGCTACAGCCAGCACGCCCGAGGGATTGGCCGTAGTCGCGTCTTGAGCAGCGCGAAGCGAGTGCCAAAACAACTCGTGATTATAATGCCCTCCCGCATTGTTACGCATCTTTTCGGAGTAGTTCGAGATCTGCGCCAACAAGGTCGTAAGCGATGTAGTGGTCTTATCTATTTTTTCGGCCGCACACGCGTCTGCCAGATTCTTGGTATAACCAGCCGCATGCTTTGTATAATGTATCTCCATGGTCAATGCATCGATGGCCGGCTCTAGCGAAGAATACGAATAGGGCAACGGCCGTTGGCTGTACGAAATAGCATCGGCCTGCATCCCTTTTTTACGGGCCTGGGCCGCTGACCAACCGGAAACCGCCAGCAAGGCAGTCGTAGTCTTTAAAAAATGTCTTCGGTTCGAGTTCATGGCATATTGTTTATGATCGTTGTTCTTCGGTTACGAAAAATATACGCTTATCTTTAAAAAAGACTAGCGCTTATGGAACACGATAACAATTTAAAAATACGATCTTTTACCCTGCTGTCGATACTGATCTTGCTCAGCGTTGCAGCCCACTCGCAGAAAACGGGTCGTATGGAAACGGATCGTCCCGATCAAACGGAGTCGTTTTACATTACTAAAAAAGGATACGTTCAAGCCGAGATCGGATTTAATAATGAACGCTACTTGGCATCGAGAGTAACCGTTCACCCCACCGCGCTATGGAAGGCCGGACTGCACGAACGATTTGAATTACGCCTGATTACCGAACTCAACACGGTCAAGCCCGTACTGATGAGCCCTTCCTTTCCCAAAAAAGAAAGGGGCTTACTGCCTGTACAAGTGGGCGGTAAGATCGCGCTATGGAAAGAGAATAAGCTTTTACCAGCCACCTCGCTGATCTTTCATGCCGGTGTTCCCACATGGGGGTCCAAGAATTTTCGTACGCCCCGCTGGTCGCCCAATTTTCGATTTGTTATGCAGCATACACTTGGAGAACAAACCGCACTCGGCTATAATGTGGGTGCAGAATGGAATGGATTTTCTAACCAGGCCACCTGGATCTATACGTTTGCCCCGGGTATGAACATTGGAAAAAGAGGGTACGGTTACATCGAGGCCTTTGGCAGTATCGTTCACGGAGAAAAACCCGCACATGCCGTAGATGGAGGGTTCGCGTACTATGTAAACGATAACATAAAGCTTGATGTTTCGGCAGGGGCTGGTCTCTCTGAGCAGGCGATCGATAATTATGTTGCCCTGGGACTTTCGTTTCGTTTTGCCGCCTTTACCAAGCGTTAGGCTCGTCTCTTAAAAAATCCCAACCAGGTCGTCTCTAGCGTAAGCAGCCAACTTCTATTGGCCATGCGATCCATAGTGCCCGCTAACTCGAACCGATACCCGAGATTCAATTTTGTACGGCTTGCGAAGATCAGTTGCAAAGCCGGTGCCGCATCCACATAATACCGCTTGTTGTCGAGCGATCGTTGGCTCAGCAACTCGGCATATAAATTTAAATTGGTTTGGCGGTAATCTTTATACTCTCTTGGAAAAAGTAAATACCCTCCTGAGAAACTAAATTGCACCGTTTGAAACGTGCGAGCCGGATCGAATAGGGCAGCATTTTTTCTAGTGCCATGCAGTACCTGCGTATGCGCCCCTGTAACAGAAAGCGCGAGACGCTGGCTAAGACATGTCGCAATAAGACCAGCCTCTATTCCGGACTTGTCTCCCATTAACGTTACTTCGTCGTGTCTGAATGGAGCAGCCGTATAGGCGCCCTCAATATAGGCGGCCAGCCGAAAATGACGATGAATGTCGTCTGTAGACAATAGCCGGTACCGAGAATAAAATCCAATCGACTCGGGCTTTACCGCATAGGTCTGCATATTTCCCCAGCTCCCCCCTACTCGCATTGTCCAGCGGCCGGTCAATCCGGCCACCAGCTGAAGATTATTGCGAAAGGTAAATCGATCGTACATAGCATTTGCTCCCATACCATGCGTACGAGAACGTAGAGTCAGCGAATGAGTGGGCATAACTGAGGCCGGCTCGGTAAAAACATAGAGCTCTTGTGCAAAAAGGTCAATCAAAAAAAAATGCACTAAAAAAATAAAAAGACAAAAGAGCCTGTTCATGGTCTTTGCTTTTGATACAACTCAGCCAACTTTTTTTCCAGTTCGTCTCCGTGCAAGTTTCTGGCAATGATATTCCCCTCTGTATCTATTAAAAAACTATTGGGTACTCCCCATACGTCCCAAGCTTGCGCTACCACCGAATTCCAGGCAGTGGTATCAACTAGTTGCGTCCAGGACAGTCCGTCGGTTCGGATGGCCCGCTGCCAGGCTTTTTTGTCTTCGTCTAACGAAACGCTCAGCACCTCGAACCCTACTGGATGATACCGTTTATACAGCTTTACCAATGTGCGGTTAAAAATGCGGCAGGGCGGACACCACGAAGCCCAAAAATCTACCAGCACATATTTATTTCGATAGGCAAGCAGATCTACTTTTATTCCTGTTCGATCGGGCAATACCAATGGAGGGGCCGGTTGCTGAAAATGGGGCTGCGCCTCTGCCGGTAGCGCCAAGATAAAAAGTACTAACAACGCAAACAACGATGCCCTTGACACCTTGTAAGCAGTAACGAACTGCTTATAAAAAGGCCTCTTTGCAGCGAGCTTCACGATGGCTAGCATGACTATTGACATTTAAGGTAAAAAACAATAGACCCCTCAATTGAGCCCGGTTGCTGACGCATGACAGTCCCCTGTGGGCCCGCCTGGATCTTCGCAAAGGCCTTCTCTGTCAAAAAATGCTCATTGAGAATCTGACAGGTTCTCCCCTCTCCTCTGGCCGCCTTCTCTACGACAATGTAGTAACTGCCTCCTTCTTTAAATGGGCTATTCAAGGCGGGCATTACGGATTCCTCGCCGCGTATCAGATATAGGGCACCGATAAAGAAACCCGCTTCTTCTACGGCCATTCGAATTGGAGCGGGCTCGATGTGTTGACCGGGTTTTACGGTGATATCGAATGCCGATTCCTTTAACTGCGCAGTTACTTTTTGAACAAAGGGTAATTTCTCCAGCGCCTGGTGTATAGCCTTACTGCACAATGCACAGGTTAGTCCAGTAGCCTGCAACCTGGCTTGACTAAATTGTGCAAAGCCATGTTGCTGCCCCCAAAACAGAAGCAGCAACATGGATAGTTTTTTTAGCATGAATGCGATTAGGATTTAGCGCAGCAGCTCTTTTTGCAATCAGCACCCTTGCTGCACTTGTCGCCCACACAGCAGTCCTCTTTTTTAGAAGACGCGGTACACTTACCGTTCTTGCAACAATTTTTTTCTTTCGCCTTTGAGCAAACACCGTCTTTGCAGCAGGGAGGTTCTGCAGCCGCAGCGGTTCTATCGTACTTGCAGCAACCGTGCAGTTTATCGTAAGCAGCATCGGTAGCGCGGGCACCGACATTGTCGTATCCTACAGCGGCTATCTTTTGTTGTATCTGCGCTACACTGCTGTTCCCACTGTCAAAACTGACCAGCAGCTCTTTGCTATCCTCGTTCCAGCTGGCAGCAGTGGCGCCGGCCTCTTTAGCCGCTTTTTCGATCTTAGACTTGCACATACCGCAGTTACCGGAAACTTGAAAACGCTCCGTTACGGTCTGCGCCATAACAAAAGAAAGGCTCAGTACAGCACTGAAAAATAAAGTGATAAAATATTTCTTATTCATAGTAGTATCATTAAAAAGTTAATTAAAAAATTAGTGAGAAGAAGAAAGTAAAAAAAGTAAAGACTCAAATTCTAAATACCCTGTTCTTAATAAACAGCGGCGGTGACGAGTTGTCGGGTGGTGCTGGGTCGATCCGAGCCATTACACCATTCTCGCTGGCCAACGCCGACAATGATGGGTAAACCAATGGCCCTACAAACGCCAAGGCCGGAGCAATGTTGTACGTAGCAAAATGTGGAGGAAATTGATCGTGAGTGAGCTTGACCAACTGTTTTTCTTGATGACAGCAACCCTCTTTTTCTTCTTGCATCCCGCAACTGTTGCAGGTATGATCGGCAGAAGAAAAAATGCTCAACTCGGCCACCTGGTTCATGCAATAATGCATCTGCAAGGTCAACCCGCTAGACAAGGCCAGCAGGCAGAACATCGATATAGCTAGTAGCATGCGGATCATCATTGCAAAATTAAGGAGCTATTTTAATTAAATACGGCTAATTAACAAATTGCCAAAAAATGCCCACCCGAAGG
This sequence comes from Sphingomonadales bacterium, assembly GCA_016872155.1. Classification (GTDB taxonomy): domain Bacteria; phylum Bacteroidota; class Bacteroidia; order Chitinophagales; family Chitinophagaceae; genus JJ008. The sequence continues at coordinate 24,357 of VHBB01000002.1, read as the reverse complement.
TGTAAGCCTTGTAGCGGATAGCCCTCGCCCAGCAGGTTATTACGAGTAAACCCAAAGCCTTGAAGGTCACGGGCCGTATTTAGGTTCTCGGCCCGTACAAATGCCGTAAACGGACGAATTCTGAAGTTAACATAGGCCGCCATATCTGGCAGCGGATTGCTGATCACCACCCTGTCTTGAAAAAAGAACTGCCCCAGCAGTGGCGAATAGCGGTCGGCCTTGTAAGGGGGTCGGTAGCGCAACTCCAGACCCGTGGCCAGGTTGAGGTTTTTGAACCCCAAGCTGCCTTCGTAGGCCAGTCGATGGCGGGTAAAGAATGGCATCAAATTGAGAGGCGCTGACCCAATGCGTTGCTGAAAATAAAACTCGGCATGCCACTTGAAATTTTTTGTAAGACGAAAGGTCTTGAGCGCCTGCAGCTGCAGCACGTTAAACAAAGAATTGGTCTGATTGACCTTTTGAAAATCGAGCAGATAACTGAAATTACTGACCAAAAAATAATCACCGCGCAGCGTAATCCCCTTAGCCGTCCAGTCGATGATCGAAAAGAACTGGGTATAATTCTCTTTTCTAAAAACGGTGGTGGAAGAGCCGAGATAAAAACTACTGCGTCGATCAAAAATAAAAGCGGGTGTGCGGTTGAGCTGTAATGCCCCCACTAACAATGACCCCTTTTTGTTGGCCAACGATCGTTGCAATTGTACGTGCAGCCGATAATCGCCCCTATGTTCTCCGAACAAAAAGAGTTGTCCGCCCAGCTCCATCTCCCAACGCTTGTTACGGGTCAGGTTGCGGTACAAAAACTGTCCGATGGTATTTACAAAAGAAAAGTTCTCTTTAATCGTTTGTCCCTGCACGAGCTGCAGCTCGGCCCCCACTTTAAAATACTGTTGCAAATTTTTTGCATCCGGAAACTGGTACAGCGAGAAATTGTTGGAAAGAATCTTCCAATTGTCGCGTAGCGTTAATGAATCGGGCCGCACAGCCAGCCCCGGGTAAAAGCGTTCGTAGTAGGTAAGAGAGGGCTGCTGATCGAAGAAATTGAAATCCGATCGGTCATAGCGAAGCTGATGCTCCATGCGCAAGCGCGGAAAGAACAAGGGCACGACGGTCGAATCGGTGACCAACGAATCTTTCTTGCCAAGATCATACTGGTGTCGCCATAAAAATTGGGTTTGCCGGTAACGATTGCCCGTATTGATCTTATTGCTGAAAAAATTGGCCGTAAAGGTCGAAGCGCCTCCTAACCATACCGGAATATTAAAACGGTCGCTGTAGATCGGGTCATTCAAAATATGGGTCGAGTCTATAATGCCTCCGTTCTCTTCGGATTGTAGCCGATTACCCAGCAGGTACATCCAGACATGATAGCGAAGGCTTTTGGATTGGTAGCGACTGCTGAACAAATAGTTATTGTGATTGGAGCGCTGTTGCTGAAAGATGCCCGGTGAATTGACCAGTCGGTACTGAAACATAAAATTCCAGTTGGGCTTGATGTTTTGCGTATGCAGCAAACTGATCAATTGCTCTACCCGGCTACCCAATTGGTAGTTGATCTCCGAATACGGACGAGTGGTCTGAAAAAAACGAACCTCTTCTTCGTTCCACTTGTACAGGTCATAGGCATGAAGCCCGGCATCCCATCCAATTTGACCGGGCGTAGAAAACAGTAACGAACGCGAGGCACTACCCAGATTTCCCAGGTGAATGGTAGAGGCCTTAATGGGAAAACGCTTGGTAAAATCAGCTATCGAAGAATCGAGTGTGAACGGTCCCCACCGATCTAATTTTCGATAAAAGATAGTGATGGAATCTTCGTTCTTGTCGCGGCGCTTGAGGCTATCGGTGCCTTCCCCTTGAAGCCCGCTTCCCATTGCTTGTCCGAGGTTGCCCATCCCCCCCCTATTGACCGGCACCGTTCCTCTAGCGGGAAGTGTCCTAGGGCCAAGCTCTTGAGCCAGCACCTGCGAAGCGACCAGACAAAGCAACAGTGATAGGTATGTTCGAGTTAGCAACAAAACAACAGGCAGTTTTTTGGGAGTGCTACAAATTTAACGGCTACAAACGAAAGGTAACGTTAAAAACAAAAGGACGATTTGTCTTATCTTCGCGAAAATTTTCAGCAATGAATCTGCACGAATACCAAGCCAAAGAACTACTAAAAAAATATAATGTTCCCGTTCAAGAGGGTATGGCCTGTTCTTCTGTTGCCGAGGCCAAAGAAGCCTACGAGAAGATCAAGAGCAGCTCGGGTAGCCCCTTTGCGGTAGTCAAGGCGCAGATTCATGCAGGGGGCCGGGGTAAAGGCACCATCAAAGAAACGGGCATCAATGGCGTAAAAGTTGGCAAGAGCGAAGCGGACATTACAGGATTTGCCGAAAAGATCTTAGGCGGAACGCTTGTTACCTTACAGACCGGAGCGGCCGGTAAGATCGTCAACAAGGTATTGGTGGCACAAGACATGTACTACGACGGACCTTCCGAAAGAAAAGAATTTTACCTGTCTATTTTGCTCGACAGAAGCAAAGGACAAAATGTAATCATGTACAGTACCGAGGGCGGAATGAACATCGAAGAGGTGGCACATAATACTCCCGAGAAAATCTTTAAGGAGTGGGTACATCCCGGAGGCGGGCTGCAAGGTTTTCAGGCGCGCAAGATTGCCTTTAACCTGGGGCTGAGCGGTGATGCCTTTAAGAACGCCGTTAAGTTCGTAACCAACCTCTACAATGCCTATGTAGGATTGGATTGCTCGATGCTCGAGATCAATCCGCTGTTCAAAGCTGCCGATAACAAGATCTTGGCCGTTGATTGTAAAATGAATTTGGATGATAACGCGCTCACACGTCACCCCGACCTGGCGGCTCTTCGTGATGTGACCGAAGAAGATCCTACCGAGGTAGAAGCCGGGGAGTACAATCTGAACTTCGTAAAACTAGATGGTAACGTAGGCTGTATGGTTAACGGGGCCGGGCTGGCCATGGCCACGATGGACATGATAAAACTGAGTGGTGGTGAGCCCGCCAATTTCTTGGACGTAGGTGGAACGGCCAATGCACAAACCGTAGAGGCCGGCTTTAAGATCATATTGAAAGACCCAGCCGTAAAAGCCATCCTCATAAATATTTTTGGAGGGATCGTTCGCTGCGACCGCGTAGCACAAGGGGTCATCGATGCCTATAAGAACTTAGGCAACATCAATATCCCTATTATCGTTCGCCTGCAAGGAACCAATGCGACCGAAGCCAAAAAACTTATCGATGAGAGCGGTCTTAAAGTGCAGTCGGCTATATTACTCAGCGAAGCCGCCGACCTGGTCAAAAAAGCGGTGGCGTAAGCGCGCCCACTCGCCAAGGTGGGGTATTCAACTCGCAGATTCTTTCGAGACCCACCGCTCTACTTCGTAGATCGGAGAAAAAAGATAGACCGCTCCTGTATTCGCGTCAAGGCATTTGTACCGCTTACGCAACTTCTCGCCCTTAACAAATATTCTTCCGTCGCTAATGGTAAAGCGTTCGCCATGTTGTAATTGCTCGAGCAAACAACCACCGGGGGTTGGGTGATCATATTTTTTTAACACCCGCATTAGCGACTCTTCGGCGCAGCTGCTGGCAGCCGGATTCTTTAGTGAGCGTCGAAGTTCTGTTTGCAATTCGTCGGGCAGTTGCACCTGGCTTAGCAGCTCGGTTAGCAACACGCCATAGCATTGTTTCCATTCGGTACCATGGGCGGCCACGCGCGCACCATATTTTTCGAAGGTGACCAGATGGGCCAATTCGTGCAGCAGGGTCACTAAAAAAGCATAGGGATTCAAATTACCATTCACGCTAATTCGATGCGAATGACCGGGTATCGGATGCCGGTAATCGCCCAGCAACGTCTGCCTTTTTTGAGTGATGGTAAGATGAACGCGATATTGTTCGAGGTAGTGCAAGACCAACGATTCGGCACCGGCCGGCAGGTAACGAGACAAATACAGTACCGATACTTCTTTCTTAGGCATGATCGGTCTTCTTAAGCAAGAGCAGCAAGGCCCTTACCTCTGCCCCGGTGTATACAATATACAAAACGGCAACTGCGCCCAGTGCGGGCAGGCTCACTTCTTTTCGCATCGAAAAAATATAAACCAAGGCCGCGACCGCCAACACAAAAAACTTGATCATAAAGCCACTCATAATGGCCCGAACAGATACGTGCAAATTAGGATCGGTAAAACTTTTACGCGTACGTCTAAATAAAAAAAGGGTCAACCCGTATAGCAATAGATTAGCCGTGGCCACTACCCTTATCGCAGTGGGGGCAAGCCAAGCATATTGTACGGCCGCCAATAAAAGCATCGATGCGCCCAGACAAATAAAAGCAAAGCTGCGATCGGCTTTATTTTTTTTCATAGTTATGATTTGTTCGAACCGGTCTCTTTAAATAGTTTGTAAAATACAGCCCCCAATACCAGCAGGGGCAACAAGGCCGTTAACAACGGAAAACAATGCAACCAGCGATCGGCTTTAAGACCTGCCAATACGGACAGAGACAAATACACCAATAGTTGTGTGGCCAGTCCGGCATAACGCATTAGGTCACGCTTCGATTGATTCGACGAAGGCTTGGAACGAAGGCTCATAACAAGAGCGGCGGCTTACACAGAACCCCAGGTAGCCGTAGCCGTGGTCTGTTGCTCGTTACTGGTCATCTCTACAATGTTAGCCCCCATGTGGCATTGTCCGTTAAACGTAGCCGTGGGCTCTACCTGCAGCTTGCCTGCATAAAGATTGCCGGAGACCATACACTCGCCTCTCAATTGCAGCAGTTCGGTGGCTCTGATATTGCCATTGACCTTTCCGGTAATATCGGCTTGTCCACCCGATACATCACCTTCGACCACACCGGTGCTGCCAACGATCACTTTGGCAGAGGTCTTTACATTGCCAATTACAGTGCCATCAATGCGAAGATCTCCGCTGCTGGAGATATCGCCCTTTAGTACGGTGCCTGCACTAATTAACGTGGCATTGCCAGCGGGCAGGGAAGCATTGGTTTGCATGTCGGTTTTTGATTTGTTGGTAAACATATAGCGTTAGATTTCATTAATCATTACTAATTTCTGCATCGGGTATATGTAGCAGCGTGGTGTCTAATTCCGAAGCCCCTCTTCCGGCCAGCGCCTGTTGTATACCGAGTAAATATTGATGTTTGAGCACCTCTTGTTTTTCGAGTGAGTCTATTCGGTACTGTAAACGCTTGAGCGACGTTACTGACTGGTAGTCGGTGCCGGCACCGGGTATATAGTATTTTAAGGGAGTAAAGATGATCAGCGAAGTCGTAAGACCCACCAACACCACAAATATCATGCTCATGGTTACGTAGACGCTCAACCGGGAGAGCCGAAAGGTCACGACCTCCTCGTAGGTGTCATCGTTCATCACCACCAGCCTGTAGCGGTTTTGCAGTCTTTTTAATCCCGATCTAAGTTCTAGTTTGGCCATACCCCGAGTTACGCTTAAAGGTAAGGGCCAACGGGCAAAAAAGACCGAATCCCTTACTGAAAAATACTCACAAAAAATAAAGGGTTTCAAATACTAAAATATTTGAATTTCAGTTAATAAGAAACTAGATTGCAAGAGAATATGCAACCCCTATCCAGATGGCAATTCGCTTGGTCGGCCTGGCTGCTGCTGTTACTTCAAAGTCCTGCTTTGCTGGCCCAAACCGGCTTTAAGATCAACATACCCAAGCCTAAAGAATACGAAGAGCGGGTCCTGCGGTCCGAAAAGACCTCCGAAGGAAAGCTGCGGGCCTTGCCGCGTCTTATTCAAAACACCGTTACTCACTACAATTTTACCTACAATGCAGCGCGAAAGCTCAACGAGGTAATCGACAGGGCCAAGGCTGCTCACAAAGACGACTACAGCAAATTGATCTCTTTTTATAATTACGCGCCCGCGACCCTTCTGGCCGATTCGATCCATCTCGACTCGGTCATTCAAAAAGCCTCTTCGGGAATTGCGTTGCACGACTTGCGCAACGACTGGGTCGATAATTTATACCTGCTCTGGGGAGCGGCCTATTACTTTCAGCAAAAATTCGACTCGGCCTATCAGCTGTTTCAATTTATCAACTATTCATTTGCGCCCCGCGAAAAAGACGGGTACTACAAAGTGATCGGCAGCGGTCGCGATGGCAACCGTTCGAGCAGCATTGCCAATGAAGAAAAAAACAATGCGGTAAAAAAAATCTTTACGACCCCTCCCAGTCGCAATGATGCTTTTATCTGGCAGATACGCAATCACCTGGCGCAAGATGAATATGCCGAGGCCGCCTCGCTGATCGACGTACTAAAAAAAGATCCAGCCTTTCCGAAGCGACTGCAACCCGCTCTCGAAGAAGTAATGGCCCTGCAATTCTACCGGCTAGAAAATTGGGACAGTGCGGCACTCCATTTAACAAGGGCATTACCCGAGGCCGCTAATCAGCAAGAGAAAGCTCGTTGGGAATACCTGATCGCTCAACTCTACGAAAAAGCCGGTAAGAGCGGCGAAGCCTATCGCTATTTTCAAAAAGTAATTCCACATACCACCGACCTGGTATTAGAGATCTATGCCCGATTGGGTTCCATTCGCAATCACCAGCTTAATGCCAAGGCCGATATAAACAAAAACGTAAGCGAGCTCTTGAAAATGGCCTCGCAAGATAAATTTCTCGAGTACCGCGATATCATTTTTTATATGGCGGCACAAATGGACCTGACCGGAGGCAATACGGAGCGCGCCATTCGCTCTCTGCTCAGCAGCACCAAGGCTTCGAGCAATAGTCCGCTGCAGCGCAACAAGGCCTTTTTACAACTGGCCGAGCTCTCGTATGTGGCCGGGCACTACAAAGAAGCGGCTCGCTTTTACGATAGTTTACAGATCAAAGACAGTAGCCAGGCCGACAGAACCCTGATAGAAGAAAGAAAAAAAGCATTGAGTCGCCTAGTACCCAACATCGATATCTTACAACGACTAGACAGCCTTTGGCGAATTGCCCTGCTTCCCGAAGAGGAGCGAAAAGAATGGGCCCGAAGAGTACTGCGGGAGTATAAGAAACAACAAGGCCTTGGCGAAGAGGCTGGCACCGTCCTTCGGGGAACCAACAACCCCTTGCAGCCGGTCGTAACCAATACCTTGTTTATGCCCGGTGACACCAAGGGTGAATGGTATTTCTATAATGCCACCAGCCGTACGCGCGGACAAACGGAATTCAAGGCCCGCTGGGGCAACCGGCCCAATAACGATAACTGGAGAAGACTGGCGGCTTTGCAAGCCATGATGAATAGCCTGATGCCCGGCGCGCAAACAGACTCTTCTGCTTCGGGCGCAAAACTAAATACGGGCGAACTAGACTTGGAATCCATCTACAACCAATTACCGCTTAGCGCAGCCCAGCAAAAAATATCGCGCGATTCCATTAGCCAGGCCTTGTTTACTGCAGGCAAGATTTTAATTCAAGACATGGACGATTGTTCACGAGGGGTAGAGATGCTCGAACGGCTGCGCAAAACAGATACGAGCTTTAGCCCTCGCCAAGAAGTTTATTTTAATCTCTACCGCTGCTATCAACAACAAGGCGATCTTGAAAAAGCCGAGCAGCTCAAAAAATGGTTACAAGCGGAGTTTCCCGGCGACCCGATCACCGTTTCGCTGCTGGCACAAAAAAAATCATTGCTACCTGTGGCCCAAAAAGCAGACAGCGTTTACCAGCAGATCTACGAACTGTTTACCGCCCAAAACTATCGCGAGGCCATCCTCCAAAAAAAGAAGGCAGACAGTTTGTACGGAGCCGGTTATTGGACGCCGCAGCTACTCTACATTGAATCTATCTACTATATTCAGCAGCGACAAGATTCTACTGCCATTCGTATTCTTTACCAGATACAGAATCAATTTTCACAACATCCGCTGGCCCCAAAAGCAGTTTCGCTACTCGAAGCCCTGGGCAACCGAGCCAAGCTAGAGGCTTCTTTGTCCACACCTGTCTCGGCGCAGGCACCGGTCGCTACACCGACCCAGGCAACGATCACTACTTCGACCGCAATGCCTCCTGCCCCCGCCGCCACAATATCCGCCCCCACGTTACCCGCCGCCCCTACCCAATTTGTAAATAACCCGCAATCACCGCACCTGGTCATGCTGGTTCTTACCGGAGTGGATGTAGCCTTAGTCAATGAGACTAAAAATGCACTGCAGCGATTTAACCGCGAAAACTTTGCTGTCAACGCATTGGGTACCGCCTTGCAACCCTTTACCGAACAGACGAAACTGGTATTGGTATCGACCTTTGCCAACAAAGAACTCGCCAGCCTTTATAAAGAGAGGGCCGCACAAAAGACCCGTACCGACATTGCCCCCTGGCTTGAGGCTTCGCAATTTGTTTGGATGATTATTTCCGCTGACAATCTTGAGCGTCTGCAACAAAGCAAAGATTTACCAGCGTATAAAAGTTTCCTTAACAGCAACAGCCCCTAACTTAGCAGTATGAAACCTTCGGTCCGAGCTTTCTGGCGATTGTTTGCCGGCGGAATGATTGCTTTTTTTCTACTGATCTTACTGGCCAACCTGGGCCTGTTTGGCAAAATGCCATCACTGCAGGAGTTAGAGAATCCATCGATCTTACAAGCTTCGGAGGTCTATGCCCAAGATGGCACCCTGATGGGCAAGTACTATACCGAGCGAGGCAATCGAAGCAATGTAAAGTATCGCGACCTGTCTCGCTATGCCATCGATGCACTTATTGCCACCGAAGACGAACGATTTTACAGCCATAGCGGCATTGACTTTAAATCGACGCTGCGCGCCGTCGTAACCCTCGGATCGGAGGGAGGAGGCAGCACCATTACCCAACAGCTGGCCAAAGCCCTGCTGGCACAGGGGAGTCGTAACAAAGCCTGGCGGGTCGTAGAGAAATTAAAAGAATGGATCATTGCCGTTAAACTCGAACGAAACTTTACCAAAGAAGAGATCATTACCCTTTATCTGAATGTGGTGCCCTTTGGAAACAACATCTATGGAATACGCAATGCCGGCAGAACCTTCTTTCAAAAAGAACCCGATCGTTTGCAAGTAGAAGAAGCTGCCTTGTTAATTGGCATGCTTAAAGGAAATACCCTATACAATCCGGTGCGCAATCCCAAGGCCGCCCTCGACAGACGCAATGTAGTGATCGGACAAATGGAGGTCAACGGCAAGATCAGCACCGAAGAGGCGCAACAACTAAAAGCTCTTCCCATTCAGCTTAACTATAAAAAGATGGATGAGAACACCGGGTATGCGCCTTATTTTAGAGAGATCTTAAAAGAAGAGATCAAAGAGGCCCTCAAAGATCTGACCCGACCCGACGGTGAGCCCTATAGCTTGTATAACGACGGGCTAAAGATCTATACCACCATCAACATTCAGATGCAGCAGTATGCCGAAGAAGCTATGGCCCAACACATGGCCATGCTGCAAAAAAATGTAAACAACCGCGCCTCGGTAAAGAACGGCAAGATCTGGCAAGGCAAAGAGAGCATTTTAGAAAGGGCCATGAAAGAATCCGACCGCTGGCGCAATCTCGAAGAAGAAGGGCTTAGCGAAGAAGAGATCAGAGCCAGCTTTACCGAAAAAACGAACATGCGCATCTTTGCCTGGAACGCAAAAAGAGAAAAGGATACCGTAATGACGCCGCTTGATTCCATCAAGTATCACCGTCAAATGGAGCAAGCTTCTTTTCTGGCCATGGACCCGGTAACCGGCGAGATCAGGGCCTGGGTGGGTGGTATTAATTTCAAGACCTACAAGTACGATCACGTTAATATCAAAACAAAAAGACAGGTTGGCTCTACCATCAAGCCGCTATTGTATACGCAAGCGGTAGAAGAGAGAGGATTTACGCCCGAGACGCCCCTGCCAAACGAGGCACAATTTTTTCCGGGCAACGGATGGGTGCCTGCCAGTAAAGAATGTAAAGGAGGTGCGGGATCGATGTTCTCGGCCTTGGCCTTTTCGAAAAACTGCGCTACGGCCTATATAATGAAACAAGTGGGGCCACAGCAATTTTCGGAGTTCATGGCCAGACTCAATATTCCCACACCCATTGACCCCTACCCCTCGGTAGCATTAGGTACTTGCGATCTTTCGCTCTATGAGATGCTTTGGGGGTACAGCATTTTTGCCGGAAGAGGCTTTTCTACTAAGCCCTTTGCCATTAGCCGAATCGAAGACCGAAACGGCAATGTTATAAAACAATTCGATTTTAGCGTTAACCGAAAAGAAGTGATCAGCGAGGCCACGGCCTATACTATGGCGCGGATGATGCAAGGGGCTGTTGATATAGGTACCGCTGCCGGTATGCGCGGCCGCGTGGGCGCCGCAGAGATGGGCGGCAAGACCGGCACTACTAACGAAAATGCAGATGCCTGGTTTATTGGTTTTACTCCGCAGATCTTGGTCGGCTCTTGGGTGGGATTCGACGATCAGTTTATTCGCAACGAAGGCGAAGGCTCTCGCATGGCCCGACCCATCTGCGAATTCTTTCTTGGCAAAGTGTTATCCGATGCCAAGACAGGCATAGAGAAAGAAGCAAGATTTGTCGTGCCGGCTGAAATGGGGCAGTACATGAACAGTGCCGATATTCTATTGGGCGCAGAAGAAAATAGTCCCGGCGCGCAAGGTCAAGATATGGGTATTGGCAGCGAAGAGGATTATAATTACCAACCTACCGAATACATAGGGCCCGAATCGACTCCGGTTACCGAAGAAGACAAAAAGCCCGTTACCCCCACAAAAAAAGACAGCGTTGTAAAAACCATGCCGGCGACCACCCCCAAAGGGACCCCGATTGGTGCACCCAAAGAGGAGCCTTCTAAAAAAAGAGGTCTCTTTAATCGCAATCGCGACAATAAATAATAACAGATGAACCCCTCCCCTTATACCATAAGGGAAGCCAGCTTCCAAGACATTGACCTAATTAAAGAACTCTGCAAGCAGGTTTGGCCCGCTACCTATGCCCCCATTCTCGATAAAGGCCAGCTAGACTATATGATGGAGTGGATGTATAGCAGCGCGTCGCTGGAAAGACAAATAAAAGAGGGATGTCAATTCTTATTGCTATACAGTAAGGATAAGCCCGTAGGATACGCCTCTTATCAATTACTGCATGATCAACAGTATAAACTCAATAAACTGTATGTATTGCCTGCGCTTCAGGGCCAAGGGGCCGGGCGTTATTTTTTATCGCATATTCATGAAAAGATCAAAGCGCAACAGGGACAATTCATTGAATTACAAGTAAACAGACAAAACAAAGCCCGTTACTTTTACGAAGCCATGGGATATACCATTCGCGAAGAGGCCGATATAGCAGTGGGCAATGGCTATTATATGAATGACTATATAATGGTCTTTGCTTTGAACTAATGGCCTTACAATTGGTTTATTAATCAAATATGATATAGCTTTGCGCCCAATCAATTAAAAAAGTACCATGTCTACCTTAACCCAATCGATCGATTTTAGTTTACCCTATAAAGTGGCCGACATTTCATTGGCCGAATGGGGTCGTAAAGAAATACGCTTGGCCGAAGCAGAAATGCCCGGTCTTATGGCCATTCGCGCTGAGTACGGAGCCGCACAACCGCTCAAAGGGGCGCGTGTGGCGGGCTGTTTGCACATGACCATTCAAACGGCCGTGCTTATTGAAACACTTGTTGCCCTGGGTGCCGAAGTAAAATGGAGCTCTTGCAATATTTTCTCTACCCAAGACCATGCCGCTGCTGCAATTGCCGCTGCCGGTATTGGCGTATTTGCCTGGAAAGGTCAAACCATAGAAGAAGCTGATTGGTGCATTGAGCAAACGTTGTTCTTTGGCAGCAAAGAAAAACCGCTTAACATGATCCTCGACGACGGAGGAGACCTGACCAATATGGTACTCGATAAATTTCCAGAGTTGGCGCAGCATGTAAAAGGAATTTCCGAAGAGACCACTACCGGTGTACATCGTTTGTACGAGCGCGTGGCCAAAGGAACACTGCCTATGCCCGCTATCAATGTCAATGACTCTGTAACCAAATCGAAGTTCGATAACAAATATGGCTGTAAAGAATCACTGGTCGATGCCATTCGTCGTGCTACCGATGTAATGCTGGCCGGAAAGATCGCCGTTGTAGGTGGTTATGGTGATGTAGGTAAAGGCTCTGCCGCCTCACTGGCCGGTGCCGGTTGCCGCGTAATTGTAACCGAGATCGATCCGATCTGTGCGCTGCAGGCGGCTATGGATGGTTTCGAGGTCAAGAAGATGATCGATGCCGTAAAAGAGGCTGACATTGTGGTAACCGCTTCGGGCTGCCGCGACCTGATTACCGGCGCTCATTTTAAATTGATGAAAGACAAAGCCATCGTTTGTAATATCGGACACTTCGATATCGAGATCGATATTGCTTGGCTCAACACCAACTATGGTCATACCAAAGACACCATCAAACCACAGGTAGACATCTATAATGTGGATGGAAAGGATATTATTATTCTAGCCGAAGGCCGTCTGGTCAATCTGGGTTGTGCCACTGGTCACCCCTCTTTTGTAATGAGTAATTCCTTTACCAACCAGACCTTGGCGCAGATCGAACTGTGGAAGAATCACAAGAACTACGACAATAAAGTATATGTGTTACCCAAGCACCTCGACGAGAAGGTAGCTTATTTGCATCTGTCCAAGATCGGTGTAGAGCTTGATGAGTTGACCGCTCCCCAGTCTGAGTACTTGGGTATTAGCAAGGCCGGTCCGTTCAAACCCGAACATTACCGTTATTAATAACCGACCAAAACTAAACTGCAAAGCCCCTTCATACCGGAGGGGCTTTTTTAATTTGAAGGCTGCAATAAAGTAGGCGCCTGCTCGGAAAAGCACCGAAGCGCATTACGCAGCGTCTCTTGCTGCTGGGAGCTTAGCGTTACCGGGATCGTCTTTTCGTTGCGGTCGGTAAAGACCATATGACTAATTAGTTGGGTGGCCATTTTCTTTAACTGGTAATTGATAGTGGGGCCATTTCGAAAAATAAAATGAAACAACCCCTCGCAGTTCATAGTGCCACCATTGCGCAGGCTTAGTTTTTGTTTACCCCCCTCGAAATACACCATCGCCGTGCAGCCGTCATCAAAGCACCGATCGGTCTTAAAGGTGAGCATAATATCGATCTCTTTATTGTCGGCATCGGCTACAAGCGAAGCGCCCGTTAACTCTATAAATCCGGTAGACAATCGGGTTTGCCGGGTATAAGGATCGGTCTCTTTGATCAGATTACAGTCTTGTGCAATCAAATTGCCCGTTAGCAGAAACGCGCAAAAAGACATCAGCAAAAAAACTCGCATGGGGCTTCGTTTAGGAAAGTCTCACGGCCGTACCGGTAGCGATTACCATTAGCATACTGCCACTGGCTCCGACGGTCTCAAAATCGAGATCGACCCCGATAATGGCATTGGCACCCAGCGAGCGGGCTTTGTCTTGCAGTTCGCGAAGGGCATCATTTTTAGCTTCTTCTATAACCCCTTCGTAGGTTTTACTGCGCCCGCCGACCAGATCGCGAAGACCGGCAAAAATATCTTTGAACATGTTAGCGCCAATAATGCATTGGGCATTGACAAGACCCAAATATTCTTGTACGGGTCTTCCTTCAATGGCGTTGGTAGTAGTAACGATCATGGGTACGATTTTTTTAGTGTATCAAAAATATGATTTAACGAGGGATGCGAAACAGGTTGTTGACCAGTGGCCGCTTTTTTAATATAAGCGGCGCGGTCGTCGGTATCGGGATGACTGCTGATGATCTCGGGTAGTACCAGCGATGACTCCGCTTGCTTTAAATGATTAAAAAGATCGGCAAAGCCCTTGGCATCAATACCCCGGTCAAGCAATAGCTGCAAGCCGCTTAGATCGGCCTCTTTTTCGAGCGAGCGTGAATAGCTAAGCGTTCTAAGTTCGTCGGCATGACCGGCCGCCACCGAGACTACCGACCCCATATTTCCAAATAACAATCCGATAAAGAACTGAGAGCCCAGGCTTCGACAGATGGAGCGGGTGGCATGTCTTTTCTCTACATGAATAAATTCGTGACTTAGCAAAGCGGCCAGCTCGCTATAACTTTTCATTTTCTTCAACAGCCCCGTGTAAACCACCAATTGACCTCCGGGCAGGGCAAAGGCATTGACCGTTTTATCATTAACAAGGGCGATCCTGATCTCATAGGGCGTCTTGATGTGCATGGAATCAAAAAAAGAAGAGAGAAGTGCACTACCCCTGCTATCACTGTCTTCTTGCAGCGCCTGGTAGACTGCATCGCCCAATACTTTTTCGCTGCTACGCGGAATAACCGATGCCACTTGCTCGGCCACAACCGGAATAATTACAAAATAGCCCAGCAACAGGCTGCCGATAAGTGCCAGCACGAGTAGGAAGTTGCGGGTAGAGCCAAAAAATCTTTTCATGGAGTAATGGGCCTATAAAGATAGAGAGAGGCAACCTTTCGAGCTCATTTTTGTAATAAGTTAACATATGGTTCAAGCCTATAATTTTCTGGCCTCCTGGCAGCTTTTTCCCGAAAAGGGCACGTACGAGAAAAGACAACGTCCCAAAAGCGGCACCTATCGCATTGAGGCCACCGATGAGAAAAAAGAACTTCGAATTTTTCATAACTGGGTAAGCCTCGAAAACCAGGCCTTTTCTGCCGGCTATACCCTGCAGGCCGACGGTCAGTTGCAGGAATTTGTCGAAGCGGGCGAGGCCGATGGAGCCAGGGCCGAGGTAATAGACGGGATCACCTTCGAGGTCTGCTTCTATAAAAAAGCAGAGCAGATGCACCGCATTGTCCACGAGATTATGCCCAATGGCTATTTGCGCATTACCCAAGAGGGACTCGACGAAAACGGAAAGGACTACCACGATGTGGAGTTCTATCATAAACAAATGAGTGTGCTCCCCTATGCCGCCTCGGTGTCGGGGGCGGTGATCAAACCCACCGAAGAAGGGGTCATTAAGCACAAGGCCCTGGTAGCGATGGAAGAGCAGACCAACATGCAACTCGATCAGATTCGCAAGCAGATCGAACTGTTGGCCTTGCAGGCCCAAGAGATTCAGCAACGAAAAGATCTTTCACTCAAGATCTACGAAGCCAAACTCTCTTTTGCTCCCAACATAGGGCAGCATTACTACCTCTACGAGAAAAAAGACGGCCAACACATGCTTTCGCTGGTAGCTCCAAAAGAATGGGGATCTTCCTTGCCATTTAAACGATTTGTAGCGGCAGTTCAGCTGCTGGCCGATCATACCTGGAAAGAGTGCTAGCGGAGTATCTTTGCATCAACCTTATTATTGATCGACTCCATCTATGACAAAACTCTCGGTTAACATCAACAAATTTGCCACACTGCGCAATGCCCGTGGGGGCAATAACCCCAATGTCTTGCAGGTAGCCATCGATGCGCAGCAAATGGGAGCGGACGGCATTACCGTGCATCCTCGTCCCGACGAAAGACATATTCGCTATAGCGATGTAGTAGAGATCAAAAAGATTATTACCACCGAGCTAAATATTGAGGGCAATTGCCGCGAACAAAAGTTCATAGACCTGGTGCTGGCCACCCGACCCGATCAGGTTACACTGGTGCCCGACGAACTGGGGCAGCTGACCAGCGATCATGGATGGGATACGATCAAACACCAAGATTACCTGCGTGAGACCATTGCCATCTTTACCTCGAAAGGAATTCGGGTGAGCCTATTTGTAGATCCCATACCCGAAATGATAAAAGCGGCTGCCGATACCGGTACGGACCGCATTGAATTATACACCGAGCACTATGCCAGGCAATTTAGTTTAGGAAAGGAATCCGAAGCCATCGGTGCTTATGTAACGGCGGCATCGATGGCCCTTGACTGTTCGCTTGGTGTAAATGCCGGCCACGACTTGGACCGCCATAATCTGCAGTTTTTTTGCAACGCCATTCCCTGGCTGCAAGAAGTGAGCATCGGGCATGCCCTTATTTGTGATGCGCTTTACCTGGGTCTGGCCAATACCATTCAGCTTTACAAAAGACAACTGCCCGCTTAAAGCCAAGACAGTATCTCTTCTGGTCGGTCGGGTCTACCCCATCTAAACAATGGATCTTTGGTAAACCAGGTTAGTTGTCTTTTGGCATATTGACGCGTGTGCAGCTTGATCTGTTCCACGGCCTGCTCCAGTGATATATTCTCTTGTAAATATTCAAATAACTCTTTATAACCTACTGTATTTAAAGCATTTAAATTTATATACTTTATCAACGATTCAACCTCTTTCAATAGGCCTTGCGCCATCATTTTTTCTACCCGTACATCTATGCGCTTGTTGAGTTCGGGGCGGGGCAGTTGCAGTCCGATACCCACCACCTGATACGGTTGTTGCTTGTGCCGCCCTTTTTGAAAAGACAGAATACTCTTTCCGGTCGATTGAACCACCTCGAGGGCCCGCATCATTCGCTGGGGGTTGAGCATCTCGCCGCTGGCAGCAAAGAGCGGATCTTGCGCCCGAACGGCAGCTTGCAACCACTCCATACCTTGATGCCGGTACTGCATAGAGATAGCCTCCCTTACCCCGGCATCGATGGTTGGAATTTCATCTAGCCCCTCCCAGAAGGCTTTCCAATACAGCCCCGTTCCACCTACCATTACCACTTGTCCGTATTTGGCCGTAAGGGCAGCCACTTGTCGGGTAGCATAGGCCTCGTAATAGGCCGCACTAACCGGCTCTTCGATAGAATGATCGGCAATAAAAAAATGAGGCACTTGTTGCAGTTGCTCGGCGGTGGGCCTGGCCACTCCAATGCAGAGCTCTCGGTAGCACTGACGGCTGTCAAAAGAAACGATGGGTACTTTTAGATGAGTGGCCACAGTAATGGCCAGTTCGGTCTTTCCCCCGGCCGTGGGTCCGGCTATCGCAATAATTCTATGAGCGGGCTTGTTCACGAGGGGAGCTTGTTCACGAAGGTTCTTCTTCGTCTGCGGCGGCGTCTTCGAAACCAATATCTTCTCCTTCTTCATCCTTTTCTCCAAATCCCTCTTCGCTTCCGGAGAGGTCATACTTTTCTTCTATATCGGCAAACTTTTCGCCAAGCAGTGCCTTGGTTCCGTATTGGCTCGGGGCCAATCCCTCGGTGCGCGTAATAACCGGATACGAAAGCGCGGAATCTTCTTCTTTGCTTATCTGAATTAGTTCGACCAAAAAGTTCCAGTTCTTCTCGAAATCATACACATAAATAAATCGCTGGTTAGGCCCCTTGATCTCGGAGCCGATCGGCGTCTCTTCCATTAGCAAGGGAGGAGCCTGATAGGACTTGTCATAGACCGCCAAACTAATCTCGCGTCCGCGCTGCCACTTATCGTTGCTGCGAAAAAAAGTAGCCTGGTGCTTACTATCGAATTCATAGGCCTTAAGGATCATTTCGTGCAATTGCTTAAAATGATGCGTGGGCCGAATGGCCACATCACGATATACCGTTTCATCATCCTCGAAATAAGCCCGAAACTTTAATATTGGCATAAGGCACAAAGCTACAATAATTGAGACGAACCCCTATGGGGGCATTACCGGCTTGTAACAGGTGCAAAGCCCAAGCCGGCCGCAATCTTGATCATATGCGCATAGGCCGCTTCGTAGGTATTGGGAATCTCGCCGTCGAGCATCGCATCTTTAATGGCATCTTTGATAATACCCACGGGTTTGGAAGGAGAAAGACCAAAGACCTCCATGATCAATTCTCCGGTTATGGGCGGCTGCCAGTTGCGGATATGATCTTTTTCTTCTACCTCTTTGCAGCGCTGACGCACCCAAAGAAAATTCTCGAGAAACCGCTTTACCTTCTGCTTGTTTTTTGATGTTATATCGGCCTCGCAAAGCATCATCAACGACTCAAAATCATCACCCGCATCAAAGAGCAGTCTTCGCACGGCCGAGTCCGTAATATTCTCTTTGGTCAGGCTAATGGGGCGCAGATGAAGCTCGACCAGCTTGCGAACGAACTTCATCTTTTCGTTAAGGGGCAGCTTGAGTGCGGTAAAGATCTTGGGCACCATTCGACCACCCACCACTTCGTGCCCATGAAAGGTCCAGCCATGTCCTTCTTCGAAACGCTTGGTAGCCGGCTTGGCAATATCGTGAAGCAGGGCGGCCCAGCGAAGCCAGCGATCGGTGCTGACCGCAGCCACATTGTCGAGCACTTGCAGGGTATGATAAAAATTATCTTTGTGCCCCTGCCCGTCTTTGTATTCGGCGCCGGCGAGCGCAACCAACTGCGGAAAGATCAACTGCAACAACCCACTTTTATAAAGCAGATCGAACCCCACCGAAGGAACCTTAGCCTCGATGATCTTGTTGAGTTCGTCGGTAATGCGCTCTTGCGAGATGATGCGAATACGCGCTGCATTGTCTACAATGCCCTGCCAGGTGCCGGGCTCAATGCTAAATCCTAACTGGGTTGCGAAGCGAATGGCCCGCATCATCCGTAGCGGATCGTCACTAAACGTAGTATCGGGCGATAATGGTGTTCTGATGATTCCTTTATCGAGATCGCCGACACCACCGAACGGATCGATGAGTTGTCCGTAGTTAGCCGGGTTTAAACTAATGGCCAGTGCATTGATGGTAAAATCGCGACGCAGCTGATCGTCGCTGATCGTACCGGGCTCTACACTGGGCTTGCGAGAGCTGGGCTGATAACTTTCTTTGCGGGCGCCAACAAATTCCAGATCGTAGGGCAACTGGTCGGGAGCCGAAGGGCGAAGAAAAAAATGAGCCGTTCCAAACGTTTTAAAAAAATCGACAGGGGGCTTCGGCCGAAAGCCTGAAG
Organism: Sphingomonadales bacterium; assembly: GCA_016872155.1. Classification (GTDB taxonomy): domain Bacteria; phylum Bacteroidota; class Bacteroidia; order Chitinophagales; family Chitinophagaceae; genus JJ008. The sequence goes on along the minus strand of VHBB01000002.1, from coordinate 5,470 downwards.
CCACGGCGGCCGCCAGCTCGAGCGCGTCACCTACACAAACAAAATCGATATCGGTGGTAGGGCGACCCAACAATTTATCGCGCACAAATCCCCCTACCAGATAGGTTTCTCTGTGCAGGGATTCGGCTGCGCTTGCCACTTGTCGAAGCAAGGCCTGTTCTTGTTGGGTACAATTGATATCCACGGGTGCAAAGGTACTGCACGGCCCGCAAGTGCCTTAGAGATAGTTGAGATTGGTTTTGGGACTAAGCTGCAACAGCGTCTCGTACATAAGGCGAATGGTGTTTTCGATATCGTCGCGGTGAAGCATCTCTACCGTAGTATGCATGTAGCGAAGAGGAATAGAGATCAGCACCGACGGACAACCATCGTTGGAGTATGCAAAAGAATCGGTATCGGTTCCGGTGCTGCGACTGAGCGCTCTCCATTGAATCGGGATCTTTTTTTGTTCGGCGATTTTTTCGACGATACCGAGCAATTTATTGTGCACGGCCGGCGCATACGAAAGCGAAGGACCTTTACCGGTGGCCACATCCCCTTCAATATTTTTATTGATTAGCGGAGTGGTTGTATCGTGCGTTACATCGGTCACCACCGCAATATTGGGTTTAATGCGACGGGCGATCATCTCGGCCCCGCGCAAGCCGATCTCTTCTTGCACCGCATTGACCACATAGAGCCCGTACGGAAGTTTCTTTTTGTTTTGCTTGAGCAGCCTGGCTCCCTCGGCAATAATGAACCCGCCGATACGATTATCGAAAGCACGGCCAATATAATTGCCATTGGCCAGTTCGTCGAAACCGTCTTGGTAGGTTACCACCGCTCCAATATGAATACCGAGTTGTTGAACTTCTTTTTTTGAACGGGCGCCGCAATCGAGCCACAAGTTATCGGTGCGGGGGCTGGGTTCCTTTTGTTCGGGCGCCCCCAGCCTTGTGTGAATGGCAGGCCATCCAAAGACCGCTTTGACCGGACCTTTCTTGCCATGAATTATGACCCGAGAGGCAGGAGCAGTCTGGTGATCGACCCCGCCGTTTCTTTTTAAGTACAGCAATCCATCGGCCGTAATATAATTGACGAACCAACTGATCTCATCGGCATGTGCCTCTATAACCACCTTAAAGGGATGCGTAGGATTGATGACCCCCACTGCCGTACCATACGGATCTACAAATTGCGCATCTACATAGGGTTTTAGGTAATCGAGCCAAAGTTTTTGCCCCCAGGTCTCAAAGCCTACCGGAGAAGCATTGTTGATATAGCTTTTAAAAAACGCAAAGGAGTCGTTGTTAAGAATAGAACGGGAAGATGCCTTTTTGGTAATCTTTGCCATGGGTACAGGGTTATAGGTAAATGGATCAGGGGCGCCGCAGACGAATGCGGGCCGACTCACTATAGTTACTTCTTTTACGGGTCTTGTCGATCAATACCAGACCAAAACTGGCCGTTGTATCACGAAGCACACCGGGCAAGGTGAGCAGATCGGGTTGATTATAGGTGTTGTACTCGAATTGAAGTTGAATGTCGGCCTTGCGAAGGGCTCCGGGAAGTCCCAGTCTGTTGATGGGAAAACGCTGCAAGGTATCGGCACGCGTACTACCCGCAGCATTGAACCATTTGTACACAATGTAGATAGAATCGATATCGCCCTCTTGATCGGTATAATTGGCCAGCAGTTTAATGACGTTTCCACTAACCACCATCGAGGGTTGAATAGAGTTGATCTGCACCTGCGGTTCGCTGGTAAACTTATCTTTGTTGCAAGCGAAAGACAACAAAACCATCGACAACACAAAAAGAATATTGTTTCTCATACCGTACCGTACATCTCAAAAATACAGCATTTGCAACGACTAACCGAGATAAGAGCGCAATGGAATGTTAAGATCTTTGAGCAGACCCCAGACCTGTTCGAAATGCTGGCGCTGGAGGCGTTTAGCTATCAATATCAACTAAACCCCGTCTATCGCGCTTTTGTAGATGCCCTCGGGGTCGATCCCGCCGCGGTTCGATCGCTACTACAGATCCCTTTTTTGCCCATTAGCTTTTTTAAGACCGCCCGGGTGGTAAGTGCTGCCAGCAAGGTGGAGTCCAACACCGAGCCCCTGCTATTTGAAAGTAGTGGCACCACCCAACCCATTCCCTCTGTACACCGGGTAGTCGACCCATCACTCTACAAAAGCAGTTTTTTACAAGGCTTTACCCGAGAATTTGGGGTCCCCTCGCAGTGGTGTGTGTTGGCACTGCTTCCGTCGTATCTAGAAAGAAAAAATTCTTCGCTGGTCTATATGGCCAGTCATCTAATTGAGCTAAGCGGGCACGAAAAAAGCGGATTTTATTTGCATGAACTAGACAAGCTGCGAGACACCCTTTTGTCTCTGGAGCAACAACAACAACCTACCCTGCTGCTGGGAGTCAGCTTTGCCCTACTCGACTTTGCGAGCCATTCGCCGATGCCCCTGCGACACACCACCCTTATTGAAACCGGTGGCATGAAGGGGCGCGGCTCCGAACTGACCCGTGAAGAGCTGCACGAACGTTTACAACAGGCATTTACCCTACCGGCCGTTTATGCTGAGTACGGAATGACCGAGCTGCTTTCGCAGGGTTGGTCTACAGGCAACGGAATTTTTCAGGCACCGCCCTGGATGCGTGTTTCGGTACGCGAAGAGTACGATCCGTTAGCCGTGCATGCCCAGGGTACGGGCGCACTGAACATTATTGATCTGGCCAATATTGACTCTTGTTGTTTTATTGCTACCGAAGACTGTGGCTTTGTACATGCCGACGGAAAATTCGAGGTAAAAGGAAGGATCGATTTTGCGGCCCTTCGAGGATGTAGTCTGATGACCGTTTGATATTTTTAAAAGTTTGTAATTTGTTGTCTTGAAAAAAAGTAGTTCCCCCGCATCGCAACCCGCGGCCCCCAAAAAGATAACGGCCGCCCCCTGGTACAGTAGCGCAGAGCTGCCTGCCTTACTGCTGATTGCCCTCTATGCCTTGGTCGATTTTGTACCCCCGCTAGAAGGGGCCGATGTAATGGGCGCGCAGTGGCTTTACTTATCGCTGGTGCATGTGGCCTCGGGTCTCTATCTTTTTACCCTAGGTAAAGACCGGGTGCAAGCGCAGCTGGGCACTCTTACCCACTCACTGCTCACCTTGTTGTTGCTGGGTTTTACGCTCGTGGCCGGCCTGTCTGTTTTAGGAGCCATCAATCGGATTGAATCGATGGTGGTGTATGCAAGGCTTCTGACCACGGTACTCATGTATTTTCAGATCGGGTTACTTTTTTGCGGCCGACTGCACCTGCTCAAACCCTTGGCCTATTTCTTTGCGCTGTTGCTGCTTTTTCAATCGCTCGAAGTCATTAGTCAATTTTATAAAGGGATCAATGAGGGCACTGCTTTTGACAGCGTAATTAGTAACATAAAGGTTAATACCGGCAATAAAAATATTTTAGCAGCCACCCTTGCCATCAAACTCTCGTTTACCCTGTATGCCCTTTGGCAAACAAAAGGATGGCTTCGCTATTTGCTATCGATCGTATTGGTGTTGGCCATTAGTGCCATTGCTATCGTTAATGCCCGCGCCTCTTTTGTGTCGGTCGGTGCTCAACTTTTTTTACTGATCTGCTTTGTAGCACTTAATGCCCTGCGCACCAAGAACCGCGCGGCCGCAACCGGACAACTGGCCTGGTCTCTACTACCCATCGTGATCGGGTTTTTTATTTCGAATGCAGTTTTAAAAGGCGCAATGGATCTGCAAGAGGCGCCCACGGGTTATAATACGGTGGCAGAGCGAGCAAAGACAATCACCTTTGAAACGAGCGGTCGAACCAATCTCTGGCTCAGCGCAATCGACTATATCAAAAAACATCCCATTCGGGGAGCAGGTTATGGCAATTGGAAGCTGGCCTCCATTCCTTACGAGAGAGAAACGATTGATGAACTTTTTGTCGCTTATCACTCTCATAACGACTTTTTAGAGATGACTGCCGACACCGGTTGGCTGGGAGGAATGCTCTACCTCTCACTCTTTATCGTCGCCAGCGTATGGCTGCTCTACCTCTTACTGAGTTTACTTACCCCTTCGCTTTTTTTGCCAGCCCTTACTGCTACCCTGGCGCTAGCCAGCTATTTTACCGATGCCAGTTTTAACTTTCCGGTCGAAAGGCCGGTTATGCAATTCTTTTTGGCCTTTGTATTGGCACTGGTGGTACAACTACGACTAGCCTATCAAGAACAACGGGCCCTGGCTACACAACAGCCCGTACAACTCCGACCCACCACCCGCTTACAACTGATCGGCTATGCGATCATTGCCAGTGCGGCCCTTTTATTCTCTGGCTTTTTTAATGGCAAGGTCTTTGAATCGATGCAGGCCCAGTACGAGATCAATCAAGATATGCTACAAGCCGAACCTAAACTGGAGTTCGAAAAAGTAAATCAGGAGCTTCCCAGCATTCCGAACCTTAATGCGTTTTGTTTTCCTGTTACCCTTATTAAAAGCCGCTACTTAATTAAAGCAAAAAAATACAACGAGGCCCTGGCTCTGCTACACCAGTGCCGCCAAGAGAGCCCTTATCTTTCGATCAACGAATTTTTTACCGCTCAGTGTCATTTACAACTCAATAACAAAGACAGCGCTTTGCATTGGGCCCGTATAGCGCATAACTATCGGCCCCGGGTTCGCAACAACTATGTACTATTAAATCAACTGCTGGCCGAGCGAAAAGACAGTGCGGGCATTGAAGCCACGTTTCAGACCACGGCAAAATTGCGCAACGAACCTTGGACCTGGAGTAGCTACCTGGCAGCCATTACCACCGCCGGTCGTCTTTCGGAGACGCGGTACGCCGCACTGGTCGATAGTGCCATAGCGCGATTTCCGCAAGATCCTGATATCTTATCGCGAAAGCAAAACCTTTCTTCGATTCGCTCTAAGCCCTTTTTTGATGCTGCCAGTGCAGCGTTTTTACAGCGCAACTACCAAGGAGCACTCGAAGGTTTTAAGAAAACCATCGAGATTAATCCATACGATTACGCCAATGTTGAAAATGTTGGCATGTGCTATCATGCCCTGCAACGCTACGACAAAGCCATTGAATATTTTGATAAGGTGATTGCAATGGGGACCGCCCGAGATGCCAAGTCGTATTATTTTAAAGCACTTTGCCTTGGTCTCTTAGGCCAAAAAGCAGCGGCTTGTGCTACTATGCAGGTAGCCGCGAGTCGTAATTTTCCCGGTGCTTCTCAGTACCTGCAAGCCAATTGCCCGTAGTGTTGGGTCAATACCCTTTTTACCCTAGCTTTGCTGCCCCGCCCAGGTGGCGAAATTGGTAGACGCACCGTCTTCAGGTGGCGGCGCCGCGAGGTGTGCTGGTTCGAATCCAGTCCTGGGCACTTTATTGAACTGAAGCCGATTCTTTGATGAATCGGCTTTTTTATTTTTCGATGAATCGCCCGCCAGC
>VHBB01000001.1 GCA_016872155.1 Sphingomonadales bacterium | reverse complement strand
TCATTTTCAATGGTAAAATACGGGGTAAATTCTGAAGACCATCCCGCAGCCCCTGCTCCTCAATTATGATGGAATCGGATATCATATATTTAGTTAATGAAGTTAACTAGTTTTCATCAAAAATCGCCGGTTAATTTGAGGCGTTTTTATTGTTTTACTTACTATTTTTCTTTCCGTTGAGAGGAACTGGGCTCAAGAATAAAAATCTTATTTTTTTTGTTTCTGTAAGTACCCCTTTTAACTGACAGTGTTTAAGTTTTAAATTTGGGTAATTTGCCAGATTTGATGTATTGGGTTTCTATACCCTTCAAGGCGGACCAGATTCAAGCAACCCAATAACGTACCCTCAGAAACTACTAGCTAGCAAACATGGTGCAATCTTTTGGAATAACTTTTATTTAAATAAATTATTACCTTTATAAAGCGACCAGAGCACTTCCCGAGCACAGTGCTCTTCAGAAAGATCTTTATAAAGCAGAAAATAGCAGTTTTTTCTGCAAACGAAATTCGCTGAAACCCTTGTAAATTAAATACCTACAAGGGTTTTCTTTTTAGGGTGCGCAGAAAGGGGCGCGGTTTTTTTTGAATACCTCTTTTAATCTGGCTTAATACTCCCTATTATTAAGTTTCGATAGTAATCTATTATTTAAATCTTTAGCCATCTCCATCACAAATAAATAGTAGCCGCATCTTCCTTCGATTTTATTGACAGACATTCTAAATTCTGGAGCAAGAATTAATTTCCTAAAAGCAGGGATAGATTTAAAAATCCTCTATCTGTTCATCATTGGTTCTTGTTTGACCTTCAAGTTTTTCATTCGACTTTTGCATATATCCAAAAATGAAAGTCTTCCCGGTAAATTCGCTGGCATCGTTATCAAGTATAGTATTATTTACTAATAACTTACCATATAGCACCTCATAGTATTGGGCAATTAGTTGTTTCGTTTCGTTATTTTGAATATACCCTAAACTGCCAGCCGATATAGTGTTTTTATAAGATGCATTATTAATGAATAAACTAATACTCCATTTTGTATTTAAATATTCAGAGACAACAGCGTCAATTAGTTCATTTTCTGTGATTTGTTTCTGGTGGTAAGCAAGAGATAAATCTTTTATTTTCTCAAATTGCTTAACCGCTTTACTATACTCTGATATTCTCTTTTTGATTTCAATTGAGTCTTGCTGTAGATCATTAACCATCGCAATCAAATTTTGATTCTTATGATTATCAATGATCTGATGCTCTCTTATATTTTCGGCAAAGAATCCAAGTGTTACTGCAGCAAACAACATTAAAAATTCAACTATATATTCTTTCCAGTTCTTCTTATGTGTTGGATGATGGGGATGATGAACTTCCATGATATTAAATTAAAAAATAAAATAATTATTATTCATTGATATACAGGTGGTTGAGGGACAAATAACTTGGAAAATAAATAAATATTTTTGCTTTCCTGTTCATGAATATAGAAGTATTTTTTATATTTAAATAAACAAAGTAACTCTATGAAACAACTCGCTCTTGTGGGCCTACTAGCAGTGCTGGTAGCTTGTAAACAACCCAACACACCCGCTGCCAGCACTGCACCTCTTGTAGAAAGTAAACTACTGGCTTTTGTATTAACCCCTAAGCAAGGTATGCAACGTCAGTTTGAGGCGAACTTAAAAGCGTTTGCGGCCACCAATTTTACAGGAGAAAATAATTTCAGGATTCAACGCGTCTATGGTGGCAAAAACGATGGCAGCTACGTAATGTCAATGGGGAAGCTTACCTCCTGGGCTTATTATGATGACACCACTCGTAACAACGACGCTTTTTGGTCAGCATTTGATGCCTCTGTTGCTCCGACGCTCGAAGAGATGAATATGGACGTTTTAATTTATCGCCCCGATTTGAGTGCCTCAGCACAAGGGTCGTATGCAGACAAAAACACAGCCACGGAGCGTATTGTAAAAGAAGATAAGATCACTGAGTTCGAAAATCTGTATAAAAAAGTAAAACCCGTTTGGGAAGATCTGGGATACAATATTGCCGTATACAAAAACGCTACGGGCAACACGAGTCGATATGTAATGATTCGGCGACATGCAAATGGCTGGGGCGAAAAAGATCCTCAGGCTACCAATGCTTTAAAAGAAGCGTTCAGTAAACGCTACTCCGCAAAAGAATGGGATGACTTTGGAAAACAACTAGGTACTTGTGTCGTGTCTACACATGTACAACTGCAGTACTACAGAAAAGATCTGAGCGGAAAATAGTCGTTCAACATAAAGATTGACTGCCCCAAAGAAAGAATTCACCCAACCATTTTAACAAGTATCTTTAACGAAACTTAAATAACTAAAATGAAAAAAATCATCCCCTTGCTTTTACTTGCTGCCATTGGATTTAATACGACAGCTGCTGCCCAAAAAGCTATAAATTCTGTACATTTTTATGATATTAAAAATGAAGCGATGGAGAAAACATATATCTCCAGTTTAAAAGAAATAAACGCAATTATGGCTGAAATGGGATATCCGAAAAACTATTACAGCTATATGAAATTAAGTGCTACCGATACCACTAAAACGTATAGAAGCTGTACTATAGGTCATTGGACTTCTGAAGAGGACTATAAAGTAATTCATGATCACCCAAAATTTAAAGCCTGGGCAGAAAAAAATAAAAACAATAATGCTGTTTTTATCACAGGTCAGCTATATAGAAAATTTTACGCTGCTGACTAACTTATACCTGATATTTAAATATTAACATCAAATAACAAAAAATGAAAAACCTAGTACTCTCAGCTATCATTGCTCTTACTGTAGTTTCTTGTACTCAAAGCGCTCAAAATAAAGCTGCCGTTGACCCTCATCAATTTGGTGAAAGTTATGATAGTACCGCTTACATGGATGTTATCAAAGCTAGTTTTAAAGATATCGAAAGCTATGATTCTGTTGTATACAGAGCAAGATATGCGGATACAGCAAAATTTCATGATAACGGCAAACTAATAACCCTCAATGAAAATGTGGCCTTACAAGGACAGTTTGCAGCAGCGGGTATAACAGCAAAGGTAAAAGATGACTATGTTATGTGGAGCAGCCACTTTAATTTCAAAGATGGAACCGAAGGAGATTATGTATATAGCTACTTAACAGTCACGTTCACAAAAGGAGAACAGTCTGTTGATGTGGTAGTCTTTCAGGCAAATCGATTTAATAAAGATGGAAGAATTGCTGAAGAATGGATTGTATACGACACATCCCAGATGGCGACCCTCATGAATTAATGTTGAGATTTTAATGTTAAAGCCCCTACAAAGATTTTATAGGGGCTTTTTTATAAAGTCTTGTGTGTAAGATTTATAAAATTTGGTAAAAAAAGAAAAATAAGAGTACATTCAAACAAATTTAATAGAATGAAAAAGATCATTTTTTCATTCATTTTTTTTGGAGGCCTTTTTAGTGTTAATGCCCAAAGCGCAAAGGTTGATTTTTCACAAAAGCCCTGAGTATAAATAATCAACTGCGTAGCAAATAAATGAATGATGGAAAAAAATAATTTACTCGAAATTTCACTGGCGACAAAAAATGATCGAGATAAAATTTATCGACTGCGACACGACGTCTACGCATCAGAGCTGAGACAACATACGCCAAATAAAGAAATGACCCTCCAGGATCATCTCGATCTTTTCAATATATATTTTGTAGCGAAAATACAAACTGAGATTGTTGGATTCGTAAGCGTTACACCCCCTGACCATAACAAGTATTCGGTAGATAAATACTTTACTCGAAGCGAAATACCATTCAGCGTTGATGAAGATACATTCGAAATAAGAATATTGACAGTTCTTAAGACACAACGAGGTAAACCCATTGCCCTTGCACTACTATGGGCTGCCTTTAGATGGATTCAGTCCTTTGGCGGAAATAACGTCGTCGCTATTGGACGATCCGAAGTATTAAACATGTATTTGAAACTAGGTTTTACAGCCACAAAAAAAATCGTGAAAGCGGGAAAAGTAAAATACACTTTAATTCACGCGAAGACCGATGAATTAAATACACTCGTTGATAATAAATTTAAAAATTTATTTACCAACCTCAGGAACCGTTGTAAATGGCAATTACCGATCGATTTTTTTAAACCTGCCACATGCTATCATGGTGGCGCATTTTTTGATGCTATTGGAGTCGAATTTAAAAACTTAAACAGAAGAAACGAGATTATAAATGCGGATGTACTTGATGCCTGGTTCGATCCGGCTCCGCCATTAGTAGAAAAATTGAAAAACCATTTTTCTTGGATTTGCAAAACTTCACCACCGACTGACTGTATGGGCATGGCCAATGGAGTTGCTAAAGCAAGAGGGGTAAAATCTTATAACATATTGTCAGGGGCTGGGTCTTCCGATCTGATTTTTCTTGCATTTAGAGAATGGCTTTCGCCTGCATCACGCGTTTTAATTCTTGATCCTACCTATGGGGAATATATTCATGTTCTAAAAAATATCATTGGATGTCATGTTGATCGTATTAACCTGGTAAAAGCCAATAACTACACAGTAGATTTAAAGGAGTTTCTAAAAATCGCAAAAAATAGTTATGATTTAATTGTACTCGTTAACCCCAATAGCCCAACGGGCCAACATATATCAGCAAAAAAATTACAGCAAGTATTAAGCCAAATACCTCCTTATACTCGAATATGGATCGATGAAACGTATATCGAATATTGCGGCAAAAAGCAGTCGCTTGAGAAGTTTGCGGCGACTACAACTAATGTTGTTATATGTAAATCTATGTCTAAGGTATATGCATTAAGTGGCCTTCGCGCAGCCTACCTTTGTGCCGGTCCAAGTCAGCTAGAAAAACTACGATCTATTTCACCCCCATGGGCTGTTAGCCTGCCCTCGCAAATTGCAGCATTAGAGGCATTAAAAGCAAACCGATATTATGAAGAATGCTATGAAAAAACTCATTTACTAAGAAAAGCGTTCACTAAAAGTTTATTAAAAATTAAAGGAGTAAGCGTATTGGAGGGTAAGGCCAATTTTATTCTATGCTTTCTACCTACTAATGGGCCAACCGCAGCCACCATAGTATCAAAATGTCAACGCATGGGGCTATTCTTACGCGATGTTTCATCAATGGGAAAAAGCTTTGATAAGCACACGATAAGAATTGCAATAAAAGACAAGGCGACAAACCAAAAAATGCTTAAAATTATTAAGCAAGTCGTAGATTGCTACCCCTTCGTACGATATAATGTTCCATTTTCTACCACGTAAAAAAAGCCATCCATTGCAACTATAAATTCAACAGACTTCATATCGCCACTCGGACCGACTTGCGTGTGTTGTCCGTTCATGTCGGTTTTAAAAAGTGTGCCATCGGCTTCCACGCTCCAAATAAACCCATTGCTCGCCGTCATCCCAATTGTTTCTTTCCACTCTCCAACTTGCCCAACCTGCTGCCACTGCATAGCTTTTACGCTTGTTTTATAAAGCGTACCACTTTCTACCGTCCAAAGAAAACCTCCCATGGCAACCAATAACTCAAGATTTTCAAATTCTCCGGCATCACCGATTTGGCGCCAGCTTCCATCTATTTTAGTTTCATAGAGTGTCCCATCTGCCTCAACTGAGTACAACTTACCATCCAAAGCAGCGATAGCAATGGTATTTTCATACTCGCCCTCTGATCCAACTGACTGCCAATTGCCAGAAGTAGAATTATGACGGAAAAGCGTTCCATCTTCGATCGTCCAAATTTCATTGTTGAGGCCTACTAAGAATTGGACATTATCAAAAAAGCCCTTTTCTCAAACTTGCTGATGATTGCCATTCTTATCTGACTTAAAAAGAGTGCCATCTTTCTCGATACTGTATAAAAAACCATTCATGGCAATAACATCAATAGTAGTTGACCATTCTCCTACTTTGCCAACTTGCTGCCATTGCTGTGAAAATGACACGAAAGACAACAATAAAAGAAAGGCAATTGTAACTATTCGCAACGTGGGGGTTTTCATAAAAATGTTTTGAAGATTTAGAATAATTAAATATAAAGCATATTCTTATACTTGTGATTCTTTATAGCAGCATTCCTTATATTAAGTTTTTTTATAGTAGCTCAATGCCTCGGGCATAATTTTTTGAAAATGCCTAATTCGTTTACTTTCATGAGGATGGGTGCTTAAAAACTCGAAGGACTCCTCTCCTTCCGAAGCCTTCTTCATTCTTTCCCATAATGGAATTGCCTCCTGTGGATCATAACCGGCTAATGCGGCAAAAATCAACCCATAGCGATCTGCCTCGAGCTCATGCTTTCTTGAAAAGGGGAGTAAGGCCCCCAAATCTGTACCAATGCCGTAGGCGCCAAGAAATAAATCCTGTGTTTCTTGCGGCTTGTTTGCGACAGCCACCTCTACAGCAAGCTCCCCCATCAGTTGTAAAATACCCTGACTCATCCGTTGATTTCCATGCTTCAATAAGGCATGCGACACTTCATGCCCGATAATTACAGCTAAACCTGCATCATTTTTTGAAATGGGCAATAATCCTGTATGAACGACTATTTTTCCTCCTGGCATACACCAAGCATTCGCGGCACTATCATCAACTAAATTGACTTCCCAGTTAAAGCCGTTCAAGTGATCGGTCAATCCAGCGTCTTGGTAATATTTTTTTACAGCGTCAATGACGTTAACGCTGACACGATTGACGAGCTGTACGTCCACACTCTTAGTAGAAGTAATTACCTTATTTTCAGTTAAGAAACTTTGATATTCCTCCGAAGCCATACTTTGTAGCACAGCCTCGGGTATTAGTATCATTTGCTTTTTCCCAGATAGCACATTTATTTTACAAGAAGAAGAAGAAAAAACAACCAGCGTAAAGCAAAGCAGATATAAGCGTTGCATGATAATTATTTTATTAAGCCACATATAGATGTTGCTGTAAATTACTATTTTTCTATTTTAAGACATCAAAGTAAGAGATAGAGATATTCTTGTAAGGATAGTTTTACATATAGTATTGACGAACAAGAGATTGTGCACATGACTATTGGAGTTGTTGACGCCCAAGCCGGTTTAAAATTATCAATCTCTACTCTAGCTGTAATGATAGTTTGTAGGGATTTTTCACGTAATTTGATAAAAATTAAAACCAAACGACTATGAATTACTATTTGAACGTTCTTCGGAACTATGCAACCTTTAGCGGACGAGCAAGCAGAAAAGAGTATTGGATGTTCGTTTTATTTAATATAATCGTTTCGTTTGCTGTTGGCTTTATTTGCGGGCTACTGCTGGTTCCCAAAGCCGCTACTATTTACACGTTAGCAGTTTTAATTCCATCAATTGCTGTCAGCGTTAGAAGAATGCATGATGTTGATAAAAGTGGCTGGTTTATACTTATCCCAATTTATAATTTCATTTTGGCCTGCACCGAAGGAACTAAAGGCGAGAACAAGTATGGTGCCGAACCCAAAGAAGAAGCCTAACGAAGTTATTACCCCGATAATTATGGGTTCATTCTTCGAAAATGTCAGCATAAACAATATACTATGGTACTGCTGATTGCTTCTGCTTTTCCCGTGGTCATATTTCTGTATATGATTTTTCAAAAGGACCATGAGAAAGAGCCATTGGCCTTACTGGCCAAATGCCTCTTGGGAGGCTTTATAAGTATTCCCATTTCGCTGGCAATGTCTTTTCCGCTTTCCAAGCTCTCTTTTCTTTTTCAAGGAGATTTGCTAGTATCATTTCACGAATCTTTTTTTGAGGCAGCCATACCAGAAGAGATTGCCAAGTTTACCTTGCTTTATCTTCTTATTTGGAAAAGTAAGGAGTTAAATCATCACTACGATGGAATAGTGTATGCTGTTTTTGTCTCACTTGGCTTTGCCTTAATAGAAAATATTTTATACGTTATGGATGGGGGAATGGAGGTTGCAGTTGCAAGAGCGGTATTAGCCGTTCCCGGACATGGCTTTGATGGTGTATTAATGGGGTATTATTTTTCTTTAGCCCGCTTTCATGAGGGTAATGAACGACGCATTTATTTATTCAAATCGCTGTGGGTCCCGATCTTATTTCACGGGATTTATGATTTTCTACTTTTCTACATTGCGGCCAGTATGGCCAATACTAGCATTTTAATTTTCTTAATTCTTTTAATCATTTTTGGCTGGTTTGTAATAAAACTATGGCGCATCGGTTTCTATAAAATAAAAAAGCACTTAGAAAAAGATAGCAGCCTAGCTACGATTTCTACTTAAATTCGAAATTGAAAATTTATAAACTATTTAAGAATCATGGATAAAATTATAAGATTACTCACGCAAGAAATCGCTACTGTCGTAATGCTTGGTATCATCTCTGTTATCACTGCATGGGCAGGAGTTCAATCGTCACTGCATGGTGATGGATCTAGTAAGGCCTTGTCTGCCTATATGCAGGGGCTTAATGAATCTCACAACATGTATCTAACCTCAGAGCTCAAATACAGAACCGATATGGTTGTATGGGCAGATAAGCAAACAACACTTAGCAAAGGCGGCAATATTTATTCAGGCTACTCAGCGGGCTCAGCTGAATTATTTGAACTGGCATTACCTATTCTTGCAGAAAAGCCGGAAAGCCAGCTGGCTGAGTGTAAAGCATACATGGATACATTATATGTGCCCCAAGGAGAAGCATTCGACAGGGCGCTTGAATTTCTAAATGAATCCGAAACCCTAAATGAATATAGTGATAGGCTTCAAATGCTGACCGCGCTGTTGGCAATTGCCTTATTCATGCTTGGTATTACGTCGGTCATTCGCGCTCAAAAGTTAAAATTCGCTGTTGTTCTTGGCGCTATCATTATAGCTCTATTTAGCCTTGCTGTACTTTTTAGTGTGCCCGTAGCGGGTGTACCTTGGTAAAATCTTAAAAAATTCTTGCTCACTTGCCCTCTAGCCCATTTACATACTCGAGTGAACCTACCCTGAGTCTGAGAGGCAGCTTGGTTTTCTTTTCGAATTTCCATTCTTGCCTGCAGATAAACCCCAGATGAGATAAATTATAATCTGCCCGTAGAGAAACGGTTGGTCTTACCGGTGGGGATACGAATGCTGTTGATTTTACCCTCTTAAAGGAAACAAGTTTTGCATTAAGTACAGTATCTTTTAATTGTCTCTTTGTATAGATTTGCATTAATCCTTTACACTTCTCTACGTATTGACCCGTAAAATTTGCTTGTGCTTTTTTACTGGCAGATAAGCAACTAAATAAAACAAATAAGAAAGTAACTAAAAAATTATGCTGCATAACCATAGATTCGTAATTACAAAATTAATGAATTGATCGAGACGTGACCTACTAAAACAAATGGTAAGATGTTTTTACTGATACCACTAGACACAATATCGAGCGATAAGTGCACAAGACGTAGCAAAGCGCATGGTAAACAAGGCGATCAGTGATCAAAAGGGGGTAAAAAGATATACGTACCGGGCAATGAAAAAAAGGGGGCTCACGATTGGAGCCCCCTTGCGGAAAAAAATACTCTCTATTAGTTATTACGCACCATCAAAGAATTCAATTGCAATTCAGTGGCAGGTATAGGCCAAACATAACTCAGGGAAGTACTTGAAACAGAACTTACCGAAGCCTTAGCAGGAAAATCGATCCCCAACCGCATAATATCCAAGGACCGGAAGCCCTCTCCTAACAGTTCAATGCGCCGCTCGAGCAAAATCGCATCGATCAATTCAGTTTTAGTAGCTGGAGCCCAGCTTACTGAAGCATCAGCACGATTACGTACCGCATTGAGTAAAGCTACTGCTCTAGAATCTACAGCGGGATTTGCAGCTTGACGGGCCAGAGCCTCCGCGAGATTCAATAACACCTCTGCATAACGAATAACGGGAACATAGTTGTTCAGGTCATCATTAAACTTAGTCCAGCGCGCAGGTGTAGTACCGGCTGCAGGTGTTAAAAAATTAGTCCTTCGTGCATCTGTGGCCGGAAAGAGAGTGCTACCCAAGATGCCAGCAGAATTAAGACCAAACTCATTGGTCCAATAACCGCCGAGTCCGTTTTGAGTGCCAGGAGAATTAGTAACATTCATTGGCATGCTGAAAATATTCTCGGTACTAGTGTAGGGGGTTCTGAAAGGAGCAAGCGCTGTAGCAGCTAAACGATGATTGATGTTTGAAGTAGATTGGAAAGGCGTCGTAGTGGAAACGATTTTATTACCTTCTGTAATTACATCACTCCAGCGATTCATGTGCATGTATACGCGCATTTTCATAGCAACGGCGGCATTTTTATGCGCACGAACCACGTTACTATCACCGGCGGCAGCTCCATAGGTTGCAGGAAGGTTCTGCTCTGCGAAATTCAAATCTTCTAGAATTTGACTAAATACGGCAGTCTGCGTAGCACGAGCCAGAGAGGCTCCAGCAGAACCTTTATTAGCCGTCAAACGAAGAGGAATGCTCAAACTAGCGCCGTTGTCGGCATTAAACGGACGACGCGCATATAAGCTTTGCAAGTAGAAATAAGACAAGGCACGAATAAAGCGTACCTCGGCCTTATACTTAGTAGCCAACGTTGCTGGAATAACCGAGGCATTAGCATCTATTCCCTCTAATACGACATTGGCTCGATTAATAGCAGCGTACCCGGCAGCCCAATAGTTTTCTACCTGATTATCGCCCTCTGTAATAGAAAAGTTCCAAACTCCCAATGCTGTAACCCCGTTAGTAGTAACATTAATCCAGTCCTCTCCGCGCACATCTTGATAAATCATAGCGCGGCCTCCGAGAAATTGGCCACTTTTAGCAGCGGAGTAAACTCCAAAAACTTGTTGGGCAATCCGCTGAGGAGAAGAAAAAGAGGTAGCATCCGACAATGCGGTCTGAGGAATCGGAATAAGATTTTCTTTCTTGCAACCGGTTCCTATAATGGCTAGCAGCAGCAAGGCTGATAGCATTACTCTAGTTTGTATTATAATACGTTTCATAGCAATTCAATTTTAATGATTAGAATCCAACATTTACGCCGAATGTAATAGTACGTGCCTGCCCTACGGTATTACGATCTACGCCCGGGGTTAAAGCCGAGTTACCATTCACTGAGATTTCAGGATCGATACCGGGATAAGCCGTAATAATAAATGGATTGAGTAACTGTGTATAGACTCGGACGCTTGATAACTTAAGATTTTGCATGATCTTGTTTGGCAGCGTGTATCCTAAGGCTATGCTGCGAACACGTAGAAAATCTCCTTTGAATAGATTCTGATCAATAGGGAATGCTGAACCATTAGAAATATTATCTCCATAGACGATACGGGGAATATCGGCATTATCACCGGGCTTAGTCCAACGATTTTTTACTTCTTGGAAATTATTCCAGAACCGTTGATCAAGCATACCGGCACGTGATCCGAAGTAAACATAGTTGCCGATGCTATAAAAGGCATCGATGGTCAGATCAAGTCCTTTGTAGTAGAAGTTATTGATAAATCCGCCGTAAGCAGTAGGAAGCGCACTTCCGGCAAAGACACCATCAGACGCAATACCTAAAGCAGTTGCGTTTGTACCATCAGCGAGCTGCCAGCGACTGGCGATAGGGCGGGCAAAGTCGAAAAAGACCTTCTCTCCGGCTCGATTAATAAATATGCGCTGACCAGTTTGAGGATCAACACCACCGGTACGAACTACATAGAAAGATCCAATGGGCTTACCTACTACCGTAAGGTTAGCACGCTCCAGTTGCGTAGTACCAATTATCTCCGGAACGCCAGGAGCAAGAGCTGTTACTTCATTTTTCTGCGTAGTAATGTTAAAGCTCGTATTCCATACAAAATCTTTCTTGTCAATCACCTTTGCATTTAAGGTTAACTCTATACCACGATTGTACATACTGGCAGCGTTAGCTTGAATAGAGTTACCAGGCACTCCCATGCTGGTAGGAAGTGGACGATTGATGATCAAATTCGAAAGATCGGTATTATAGTAGCTAATTTCACCACTAATACGATCGTTAAGTACACTAAACTGGAATCCTACATCAAATTTAGTACTGGTTTCCCAAGTCAAATCCTGGTTGCCAGCCTGGCTAAAGAAAAGGGTGGGATATCCTAAACCGTATTGAGAAGATCCGAAGGTTGAAAGACTCGCGAAGTTGCCCACAGCCGCAAGATTACCTACTTGGCCGTAGCTACCGCGTAATCGAAGCATATTGAACACTTTCTTAGCGCCTTCAAAGAATTTTTCGTCAGAGATGTTCCATCCTCCGGAAACACCAAAGAAGTTACCCCATTTTTTCCCTTCGGCAAATGCCGAATAACCGTCACGACGGCCGGTCAGACCTAAGAAATAGCGATTCTTGAAGTTATAGTTAACACGGCTAAGGAAAGAGAGAAGATAGTTTTCGGTCAAGGCATTACCAACAGGGTTATTATTGATGGTATAGCTTCCCTGATACTCATTATAAAATTCGTCAGTGAGGCCGCTTCTAGAACCACCCCAACGATCAACGATTGTTTTTTGCTCTTCGGAACCCACCGTCACATTTAAATTGTGATTGCCTTTAATGGTTTTATTATAGGTGATGAAATTCTGAAAGTTACCGATCTCATAACGACCAGTGATGTTAAAAGCACTTCCATCATCAGAAGTGGTAGAGGGAGATCCGATACCATCGCCATGCAAAGCATTATAGAAGGTTTTGTCTTCGGTACGTTGCCAGTTGACGCCGTATTGTGAACGGAAGGTAAGATCAGGTGATAGCTTTATTTCTGCATACACGTTGGCTTGAAACTGATCAACTAATGAGTTAATTCGGTTTAGGTCGCGCAGCAAAGCGGGGTTTACCAAACCAGTCTGGACAAGGTTACGGCCCAGCCCCAAAGAGTTGAATGAGTTGCGCTGTGTAGGATTGTCAATACCGCGGATATTATAGCGACCATCAGCCAGGTAAGGAGAAAGATTAGGCGAGGTCAAGAAGGCCAAGCGAGCTACCCCAGCCGTGTTAAAAGGGGTACCGGGTAAGGAACCTGTACTTGGAGAACCCGTTTCAACGCGGCTAAAGTTTAGATTACCCCCCATACTGAACCAGTTGTTGACCTTTTGATCCACATTCATGCGCATCTGCATACGCTCGAAGGTGTTGGTCTGGATCATTCCCTCTTGGTTCGTGTAGTTAGTACTAAAATAATAGCGTGTTCCGGCGTTAGCACCAGAGATACTGATATTATGATTGTGTTGGAATCCGGTTTGATACACTTCGTCATTCCAGCGCGTATCTACCACTTTACCATTGATGGTGTCCAAAAAAAACAAAGGAGAACCTGCCACATGTCCAGTAAACACGGGGGCATTCAAGTTTCTGACCGCCTCGTTTTTAATATCAACATAATCCCTAGCATCTAGCACATCATACAAGCGGAACGGCTTGGTCCATCCTACCCATGTATCATAATTAACTTTAGCTTTTCCAGACTTCCCTTTTTTGGTAGTAATAAGCATGACCCCATTAGCGGCGCGGCTTCCATAGATAGCAGCGGCGGCGGCATCTTTTAAAATTTGAATGTCTTCGATATCGGCAGGATTCAAATTACCCAATGCGTTATTGGCGCTTAGGTTGGTACTGATGTCTCCTGTAAAAGCGGGTACCCCATCAATCAAAACAAGTGGAAAAGAGGAACCCTGAATAGAGTTTACCCCACGCACCCTTACCACAGGAGGATTACCCAATACCCCATTGGGGAGGGTCACGTTCAATCCCGCGGCCTTACCGCTAAGTGCCTGTTCGAAGGTTTGCACCGGGATGTTCTTGATTTTGTCAGAACTAATGGTGGCAATGGAGGAGGTCACATCACGACGACGCTGTGTACCAAATCCTACCACTACCACTTCTTGCATGGCTTTCTCATCATTGAGCAGCTGCACGGCAAAAGTTGATTTGCCCTCGATGGCAACCTCTTTGGTAGAAAAGTTAACGTAAGAAAATACAAGTGTGCGTGCTTTTTCAGAAACGGTAATCTGAAAAGAACCATCTTCTTTAGAAGTGGTTCCGGAAGCAGAACCTTTGACCAGTACGGAAACCCCGGCAAGCGGAGAACCGGTACTCTCATCCGTGACCTTGCCGGTCAGGACCTTGTTTTGAGCAAGCAAAACAGAACCGCTTAAACATAGAGCGGCCATCAAAAAGACTAACTGTCGCATAGGCATTTGTTTAAAAGATTTATATAAAGTATAAACAAAACTTAAAAGCTGTAACAAATACACAACAAACTGGTAATAATCTGGTTTATTGTATGTCAAGATTTGGCCCAATTATGCTGCATCGATTAAGCACTATTTGCGCCTTACTAAACCCTGTCAAGGGCCTCTGGCCCCATGTTCAGCCCCGAATTTCAACTTTTTCTGTTGGGGTTTGTAAAGTAGTTTATGCTCTCCGCCACAGACAAAGACCGCATCATCGAAATGGCCTGGGAAGACCGAACCCCCTTCGAGGCTATCTTATTTCAATTCGGTTTAACGGAAGCGGAAGTAATCAAACTGATGCGTCAACGACTTAAAGGCAGTAGCTTTCGTCTTTGGAGAGAGCGGGTCAATAGCGGGGTCAGCCAAAAGCACTTAAAAAAACGCAGTGCTGAGATCGACCGCTTCAGATGTAGTCGCCAGCGGCAGATAACTCTCAATAAAATAAGTAAGCGCTAGTATTAATTTCAATTTTTTTGCTATTTTCACTTTCTTACACTGAATTAATCAATGATCACTTCCCAAACATGGAATTTTTGGCGTTGGCTTGCTACAAGGGCAGGCCTGGGAAGCTGTGGTCGTTGGCGTTGATCGCCATATAACCATCTTACTAAGAGGTCTGTCTTTTATAAGGCAGGCCTTTTTTCTTATCCGCATTTTTATACAACTATTTTAAACGTCAATAACTACTATAATGAAATACTATTTATCTACCGATCAAGCCCCTAAGGACTATTACAATATTGCTGCAGATCTTACCGAGCCCTTATTACCGCCGCTACACCCACAAACAAAACAACCGGTGGGACCCCAAGATCTTACGCCGTTATTTCCAATGGAGCTGATCAAACAAGAGGTGAGTACGGAGCGCTTTATCGAAATCCCGAAAGAAGTACGTGAACTTTATCAACTATACAGGCCGAGTCCGCTGGTACGGGCCAAAAGATTAGAAAAAGCATTAAAAACAAAAGCCAGAATTTACTACAAATACGAAGGGAGTAGCCCTAGTGGCTCTCACAAAACCAATACAGCGATCGCGCAGGCATTCTACAACTATCAAGAAGGAATAAAAAAGATCGTGACAGAAACCGGGGCCGGGCAATGGGGCACCGCACTCAGTTTTGCCTGCGCCCAGTTTGGCTTACAATGCGAAGTGTATATGGTAAGAGGCAGTTACGACCAAAAACCGTACAGAAAGTTGATCATGGAAACCTTCGGCGCAAACGTGTTTCCTTCTCCCAGCACTCGAACACAAGTAGGACGCGGACAACTCGAGATAGATCCGGTCTCGCTTGGATCGCTGGGGATAGCTATAAGCGAGGCGGTAGAAGTGGCTGTTCAGGACAACGATGCGCACTATGCACTTGGAAGCGTTCTAAACCACGTTTTACTGCATCAAACTGTAATTGGTCAAGAGGCCCTAAAACAATTTGAGTTGGCAAACGACTATCCCGATGTGGTAATTGCACCGCTGGGAGGCGGTTCGAATTTTGCAGGACTTTCGTTCCCATTTGTTGGTGAAATGCTCCGCGGTGGTAAAAAAGTAAGAGCCATTGCGGTAGAACCCGCTTCTTGCCCTAAGTTAACTAGAGGCGTCTTTGGATATGACTACGGCGATTCGGCAGGATTCACCCCGTTATTGCCCATGTATAGCCTCGGGCATGAGTTTATGCCGCCGGGTTTGCATGCGGGCGGACTTCGGTACCACGGAGCAAGTGCACTTTGTAGCCACCTTTTAAATAAAGGACAAATTGGGGCGGTTGCTCTACAACAACTGGAGTGTTTTGAGTCTGGACTACTCTTTGCCAAAACAGAGGGGATTTTACCGGCTCCCGAAGCCAATCATGCCATTGCGCAGGTAATAAGAGAAGCCAAAGAGGCCAATGAGAACGGAGATGAGCGCGTCATTTTATTTAACCTCTGCGGGCATGGTCATTTTGATATGAGCGCCTATGAAGACTTTATAAAAGGCAAGCTTCAGGATCATTCGCTCGATGAAGCCGTACTGAAAAAGTCCGCTTCGTTGGTACAGCTGGTTTGAGCATTAAAACAAACATTCGTTTATTCAAAATAATAGAATGATTAAGGGCTCTTTTAATTGAAAAAAGGTACATTTATTATACTAACCCCCTACATATGAAAAAACTTTTTCTGCTTGCTTTTGCGATACGTTCGGCTTTTAGAAAATGACCGTCATTCATCAAATACCTCTATCGATCTCTAATTCGTATCTGGTTAAGGGGGCTGTCAATATATTGATCGATACGGGTAGCCCGGGAGAAGGAAAAAAGATTATCCGATTTCTACATAAGCACAACGTAGAGCTTCGTGATATTTCGCTTATTCTACACACACATGGTCATTCCGATCACTGCGGTAGCACAAGGGAATTGCTTGACCAGTGCAACATACCTACCGCATTACATAGTGGTGATTTAAAAATGGTTACCACGGGGAGTAATGGGCCCATTGCCACCACCACAGTTTTCTCTAAGATCTTAGTGCCTTTTGTAGACAAACCATACGCCCCTTTTACTCCTGACTATTTAGTAGACAGCATGAAAGATTTAAGCAGTTTTGGGATCGATGCTACCCTAGTACATACCCCTGGGCATTCGATGGGCAGCGTCTCCATTGGGTTTGATAATGGTGATATGATAATTGGCGACCTGTTGATGGGAGGATGGTTGGGTGGACTGTTCTTTCCGACGCTACCCGACTATCACTACTTTATAGAAGATCGCCCCCTGCTCCACAGCTCGATAGAGAATATTTTAACCAGGCCGGCGCAGCGTTACTGGGTTGGACATGGAGGGCCGTTAAAAGCAAAAGATGTAACTAAATGGTACGGTGTTAATAGATTTTCTACCTGAGAATAAAGTACGCCGATATCGACTTTACCAGCCCACACCATCTTTCTTTATAAAGCGAAGCGCCCAGAAAAAGTGTTTTCATTTCAGAAGGCGTCAATAATCTAACCTCATCAACCAACAAAGAGGCCTCTTCGATAGTAGTACAGGCTGGCATATGTCCCCACGAGGCCAATCGGGTCAACGCAATGCGCCAGGCACGCGGCAAAAATTGAAAGAACGGAAACAGCCAATGCGGCTCAATAGGAAAATAATAGTTAGGGGTCTGTATAAAGAATGATTTGCCGACTCGCTGTACTTCTTGGGCCATTTTTTGTTGCTGACTCCAATTGAACAAATGTTCAATGACAGAATTGGAGAAAATAAGATCGACCGATTGGTCGGACCAGCTGCTTAGATCTGTTGCCGTTCCGCTAACGGAACGAAATTGGTTCGCATTGACCACTGGAACTTCGGTCAGATTCAGTAAGATAACCTGTATGCCTTGCGCAGACAAACCGACCTGATTCCAATACGCTTCTGTACCCCCGATATCAAGAATGGTCAATGGTCTCGGCAAATCGTTTATGCACGCTAAAAAAAAGCGAAAGCGGCGACGGCGAAACCGATTCATTAAAGGCTTGATAAAAATAGTGGTAAGGGTAGGCATGGCTTATTTCAAAGATAGGTCTGGTAATTAAGAACCAAAAATCGGATCAGAATCTTTTGAATGTTGTAGATTCACACAAAACTAATCTGTATGTCTGCTCGACTTTTTTACGCGATCTCGCTGGTTTGTTTAACCTCGTTTTGTTTTGCACAAGAGCCTTCGAAAAGGCCGATCAAACCCGAAGATGTATGGCGGTTTTATTCGGTTTCGTCGGTAAAACTTTCTCCCGACGCAAAATGGATCTTATACAATCACGCTAAGACCGATTCTTCAAAAGATGGTTACGACAGCAAACTCTATATGATGGATGTTGAGGGAAAAGAAAGTATACAACTGTCTGAACAAACCAAAGGTATCGGTCAACCGCAGTGGAGCCCCGATAATAAATACATTTCATTTCTGTCGAAAGGAAAATCCGATGAAAGTGGTTCACAAATTTTTCTGATGAATCGTAAAGGGGGCGAACCTATACAGCTTACGAAGGTTAAAGGCGAACTTTCTGCTTACCGCTGGTTTCCGGACGGAAATCGCATTTTAATGGAGATCCGAGAGGCCTCTACTGCCGATACGGCAAAAACGAAGATTAGAAAACCCTACGAGATCAAGCGCTATGCTTTTAAAAATGATAGCGAGGGGTATCTTGATGAACGAAAGACACATTTGTACGTTTTTAACATAGAATCGAAAAAAATTGATACCCTAACAAAGGGAAGCTATAACGAAACGAATGCTGTAATTAGCAATGATGGAAAATATATCGCTTTCTTAAGCAATACAACCGAAGACCCTGACCAGAACGAAAACACGGATGTATTTATTCATGACCTGCAGAATAGAGTGACAGAAAGAGTCAGCACATACCCCGGAGAAAACGGACTACCTCGTTTTAGCCCCGATGGTAACTACCTATCGTATACACAATCGACCACCGTGAGTGGCTTTAATATGTACGAACAGGCTCAACTCTGGTTATTCGATCGTAACACTAAAGCGACAAGGTATATATCGAATACGCTCGATCGCTCGATTAGCAATGCCACCTGGTCGCCAGATAGCAAATTCATTTACGCGGTCGTAGAAGATGACCGCAAAAGAAATATCCTTCAGTTTTCATTGGCAGTAAACAATCATTCTTTTATTACGAACGAAGAAGGGGCGTTTTCTTCGTTAGAGATCGGACTCGATGGTCGTATGGTTTGCTTATTTAGCAATTCAACAAACCCGAATGAGATTTTCACCGGATTTAACGGACGCTTCACTAAAATATCAACTTTTAGCAAAGAGTTTCTCGCACCACTGCGGCTCTCGTACGTGCAAGGCTTTAGCTGCGAGACGGCCGACAAAAATATAGTTTCCGGAATCCTTTACTTGCCCGATAGCAGTGCGCGTAAGCTACCATTGATCCTATATATTCATGGTGGCCCTGTTGCCCAAGACGAATTTGATTTCGATATGACCCGTCAGATATTATCTGCGGCGGGCTATGCGGTAGCCGCTGTTAATTACAGAGGCAGCAGTGGTAGGGGCATGGCCTATACAAAAAGCATTGCAGGTGACTGGGGTAATAAAGAGGTAAAAGATATTATAGCGGTTACCGACCACTTAATTAAAGCCGGCTATGCCGACCCCGATAAGTTGGGGATTTCCGGTTGGAGCTATGGCGGTATTCTTACGAACTACACGATTACCACCGATAAACGATTTAAGGCCGCAGTGAGTGGTGCGGGTAGCTCTTTGCAATTATCGATGTACGGATCTGACCAATATATTAGACAGTACGAAGAAGAGTTGGGAAAGCCCTGGAAAAATCCCAAGAAGTGGCTAGATCTCTCCTACCCATTCTTTAAAGTAGAGACCATAAGAACCCCCACCCTATTTATGGCCAGTGAGGACGACTTTAATGTGCCGGTTATAGGAGCCGAACAAATGTATCAGGCCTTCAAATCGACCGGAATACCAACGGAACTGGTCATTTACCCCAACCAACATCATGGATTAAGAATCCCAAGCTATATTATTCATCGGCACCATAAACATTTGGAATGGTTTGGTAAATATTTAAAATAACAAAACAGGGCTGCCCTATGAAAAGAGCATTTTTAGGATTAGCGGTATTTCTTCTTTTTATTTCAGCAGATGCCCAATTCAATTATCAGCCCGGGTGTCTCATTATTATCGGAGGCGGATCAATTCCAGATACCCTCTACACTATTTTTGAAATAAAGATTGGCGGTAAGGATCAACCGATCGTCTATATACCAACGGCTACCAGAGATGAACCATGGATCGAGCAAGGAAAACACCTGCTTAAATTCAGTGATCGTGGTTT
The DNA here is from genome assembly GCA_016872155.1 of Sphingomonadales bacterium. Taxonomy (GTDB): domain Bacteria; phylum Bacteroidota; class Bacteroidia; order Chitinophagales; family Chitinophagaceae; genus JJ008. The sequence continues at coordinate 297,467 of VHBB01000001.1, read as the reverse complement.
TACGAATCTACAAACGGTCCATACAAGAAAAAGAGAGGAAACCGACAATTCGGCAATGCTACAGCAGATCAAAAATGCTAAAGGTGTTTTTTTAGGAGGAGGCGATCAAGAGATCTTAGCCGACATTTATGGCAATACCGCTATTCATAACGAATTGATAGGCCTCTTAAAAAGAGGAGGCGTTATTATGGGCACCTCCGCCGGTGCGACCATTATGGGATCGCTACTCATTGGCGGAGATCATCGCAAATCACCCCACACTCCCACTACATTCAAATCTGGATTCGCATTTATGCAGCGTACCGCCATTGACCAACACGTATTGGTAAGAAATCGGCAATTTGATTTGATACCCGTAATCGAGCAATATCCCGATCATCTTGGCATTGCACTCGATGAGGCGACCGCTGCCATAGTAGAAGGAGATAGCATTGGCGTGGCAGGAAATTCTTACCTCCTAATTTTTGATCCCGCAGCATGGGAACAACAAAAAAAAGAATGGGGTCGGGTGTTTAAACCCTTTACACTGCTCGGGGCCGGACAAGTGTACAAAAGCAAAATGAATATATGGAACAAGACATCCGCTATCCGATCGGACGAGTAGAGTTGGTGGACTATAGCGACGCCGTAAGGCTCCGCTGCTTAAGCGATATAGAACAACTGCCTGCCTTACTCGAAGCGGCCGTACAACATCTGGATGAAGTACAATTACACACCCCTTACCGCGAAGGGGGCTGGACACCCAACCAGATTGTGCATCACTTAGCCGATTCGCATATGAATGCTTTTATTCGGTTTAAACTAGCGATGACCGAAGAGCAACCCACCATTAAACCCTATAGCGAAAAATTATGGGCGAACACCATCGATGTCGCCGATATGCCTGTTAATGTATCAGTCACCCTGCTTCATGCTTTACACCGTCGCTGGCATAGACTACTTGTTTCTTTAACACCCGAAGATTATTTGCGTACACTATATCACCCCGAACAGCAACGCACCCTTACGCTTTGGAATATGCTATTGATCTACGCCTGGCATGGAAAACATCATGCCACCCAGATAATAAAAAATTATGCGCCCCACTAAATTTATACTACTCCTTAGCCTACTCACGCTAGCTACTGCCAAATTGATCCTTTGATTATTTCTTGAAAACTAGTCGTTGACAAGAAATTATACAGCCGGGCTAAGTGATAGATGCCCAAAATAATCGCCAGCCCATAGCCCAAACGTTGACTGTAAATTACCGATCGTAAAAAAACTTTTTTTGTGACCATTTCGGTCACAAGTAGCCCGATCAAAAGAACACAACCAACTACGAGTGGGAGGCCGAATAGGTGATAATGAAGACTCTTGTCAAGATCACCCTGGTATAAAAAGATCAACGACTTTGTAATACCACAACCCGGACAAGGCAACCCCGTCAGCATTTTAAAGACACAGAGCGATTGCGCCTGTTCGATATTGCCATGATCGAAAATATGGATCAGGTAGGGCACCAGTAAGGTGAGTGCCGCAGCAGCTATCCCCAGCAGTTTTTTCTGCTCAGGCTTGGTTATAGAGCTTATTGATATCACCTTGCACGATCATTGCGGCCACCATTGGAAAAATAAATCCGAGCACCATCAATAAGACAGTTTCGTCTTTTTTGTTAGCGCCCACCTGTTCGTACAGCTTAGGGAGGGCTTCTTTTCCGGCCAGATAATAGAAATAAAGATTGACGGGCATACAACAGCCTGCAAAAATGGCAACCGGCTGAGAGATCACTTCTTTATCGGCTACTGCATTAAGTACCTGCGCCGCCTTAATATTCCAATAGATCAAATACAGGCCGCAGGTAAGAAATCCGAGCAGTAAGACCATGAACGGCTCATTTTTAAAATAGGGTACGGTAGAAGACATAGTTTAAGATTTTTAGTCGCGCGATATGTCAATAAATCTACAACAAAAATTAATACCGGGCAGCGAAGGCGCAATTGATTTTTATTACCTTCATAGTAATACGTAGCTATGGAAAAATACTGTTATCAAGGCAGCCGCCGCGATTTTCTGCGAAAGTCGGGTACACTTGCCGCCTTTTACCTGGCCCCGACCCTGCTGGTAAAGGCCCTTCCATTGGAAAATATAATTCCCACGCCGGCCCCGAAAGAAAAGATCAAGCTGATCGTTAACGGAGTAGAGCGCAGTGCCGAGATTGACAGCCGTACGACGCTTCTTAATTTCTTGCGCGAGCAGTTGGGGCTAACCGGTACGAAAAAGGGTTGTGCCATGGGGCAATGCGGGGCTTGTATTGTGCACATAGATGGTAAGCGAATGAATAGCTGTTTGTCACTGGCTATGTTCAACAATGGAAAAACGGTCACGACCATAGAAGGATTAGCCAACGGAGATCAGCTACATCCTCTTCAAGAGGCCTTTGTGGTCAATGATGCCATGCAATGTGGGTATTGTACCCCCGGGCAGATCATGTCGGGTATTGCGTGCATTCGCGAAAAGCGTGCCGCCAGCCGCGAAGGCATTCAGCGCTACATGTCGGGGAATATTTGTCGCTGCGGCGCCTATCAAAATATCGTAGATGCCATTGCATCGGTGCAAGCGTCCGGAAAACCCGTCTAACCTCACTGCCCTAACAGATTACCATGGAAAAATTTATAGGAATAGAAAATGACAGCCCCCGCGCCGATGCGGTAGAAAAAGTAACCGGTCGTGCCAAATATTCGGCCGAGCATCGTATCGATAATATTGCCTATGGCGTTTTTGTCTGCAGCACCATTGCAAAGGGAACGATTACCGCCATCGAAGAGGGCCCGGCTCGGGCTGCAGACGGAGTGCTGGATGTCATTTCATATAAAAACTGTCCCAGTACACCGGGCTATGAACCGCTACAAGCCGACGGAAGCAAAAACCCTAAACAATGGTGGGGACTAAAAGTATTGCACGATAACATAGTACGGTTTTATGGACAGCCCGTTGCGCTAGTGGTAGCAGACAGTCTCGAAAATGCCAATGCCGCGGCGCAGTTACTGATCGTTCAATACGAGCGCGAAGCCTTTGAGACCGATTTTAACGCGGCCCGAAAGGATGCAGCAAAGCTTAAAACAAGCGGTAATTATTCTAGAGGAAAAGCGAATGCAATAGACGAAGCGGCTGTAAAAGTCGAAGGTGAATATAACATCCCCATTGAGGTGCATAGCCCCATGGAGTTGCAAGCCACCATCGCCGTCTGGGAGGGAGACGACAAACTAACCGTATACGATAAAACGCAAGGACCAAAATCGATGCAGGGAACCTTGGCGAGACTTTTTTCAATTCCTGATAAAAACGTAAGGGTCATAGTAAATTATGTTGGAGGCGCTTTTGGAAATGCGCTTCGCGGTTGGCATAATGTACCAGCTGCTTGTATTGCAGCCAAAAAATTAAAGCGCCCGGTAAAAGTGGTACTCACGCGGCCACAAATGTTCAACCTAACGGGTTACAGACCCCAATCTTGGCAAGAAATAAAAATGGGCGCCTCAGCCGATGGAAAATTTCTGAGCATCGCTCATAATGCCATCAGCATGACGGCGCGCTACGAAGATTTTAGAGAAGGGATCGTAAATGCCTCTCGCTTCTTATATGCTTGCGACAACGTACAGACCAGCTATAAATTATTGCCCCTAGACGTAAGTGTGCCCACCTGGATGCGCGGACCCGGCGAAGCCACCGGTTGTTTTGCGTTAGAGAGTAGCATCGATGAGCTGGCTTATCAATTAAAAATAGATCCGGTAGCACTGCGATTAAAGAATTTCCCAGAAGTAAACCCCGAATCAAAACTACCCTGGTCTTCTAATTACCTGCGAGACTGCTACGAAAAAGGCAAAGAGCTGATCGGTTGGAATAACAGACCCGTTACGCCGGGCAGTAAAAAAGAGGAAGGCATGCTGGTAGGATATGGCATGGCCAACGGGGTGTTTGGCGCCGGCCGCGGGCAAGCTTCGGTCCGGGCCATTTTGCAAGACAATGGAATCCTCGTGCTGCAAAGTGCCGTGAGTGACATGGGCCCCGGCACCACTACTGCCATGATGAAGATCGCGGCAGAGAATCTGCAGTGGCCTATCGAAAAAATTAAATTTTCGTTGGGCGACTCCGATCTGCCACCGGGCCCCACGCAAGGAGGATCTACTACTACCTCTACGCTGGGCACAGCCGTGCACTTAGTTTGTGAAGCACTAAAGAGTTCGCTGCAGGCACTAGCACAAAATCACCTGGATGAATTTAAAAATGTAGACACTAAAAACATAGAGATAAAGAATGCCTCGGTGGTGGCAGGAGAAAATAATGTAGCCATAAGTACACTCCTAAAAAAAGCACAAAAACCTTCTATAGAGATCACTAAAGACTCGCAAGGAACCAATGCACAAGAATTGAAACACGCCACTAACTCTTTCTCTTGTCACTTTGTGAAAGTGCATGTGCATCCCAAGACGATGGAGATAAAGATCAAAGAGGTGGTCACTACAGCCGATGCCGGAAAGATCATCAGCGAAAACACGGCACGTAGCCAGATGCTGGGGGGTGTGGTAGGTGGAATTGGAATGGCGCTAAAAGAAGAACTTAAATTCGATCACAGCACAGGGCAGATCATCAACGCTAGTTTTGCAGGCTATCGCGTGCCCTTACATACTGATATCCCCAAGACCACGGTTTGGTTTGTGAATAAACCCGATCCCATCATCAATCCAATTGGTGCCAAAGGCTTGGGAGAAATTGCGCTGATCGGTCTGGCGGCCGCTATCTCGAATGCTGTCTATAATGCTACCGGTAAACGGGTGCGTGATCTACCGATTACCCCAGAAAAACTAGGCTACAAAGGCAAATGATACGAATGAAAAGAAATATGAAGCAATTATCACTACTTCTGGCTTTAGTCATAGTCTCAATTAAAACTACATCGGCACAAACTGATAAAAATCCAGGGGCAGAGATCTATATGAACTACTGTAGCGCCTGCCACGGCAAAAAACTCGAAGGTGGGCAAGCCCCTTCGCTGCTCACGACAAAATGGAAGCAGGGTGAATCGAAAAAAGCAGTGACCCAAACGATAAAAAAAGGAGTACCCAACACCGCCATGATGGCCTGGGAAAATATGCTGACCGATAAGCAAATTGAGCAGGTTACCGACTATATGCTATTCTTAAAAAAGAGTAAAAAAGAAAAATCTTAGGCAGGGTTTCAATCCTTTTTAATACCCGGGTCAGTAACTTTTACAGCGACAAGCACCTCACTATGAAAAAAGAACTTCTGGTCAAACTGCTGAATATTATTGGCTTTGTGGCAGCCCTGTATGTAAATTACTTATCGGTAGTTACCCAACTCGGGGGTAAATCGATACGAGAGCTGTCTGACAAGTATGCCAATTTGTTTACCCCCGCCAATCAAACCTTTGCCATTTGGAGTCTGATCTACACGCTGGTCTTTATCTTTTTGATCGCCCAGTTTTTACCCAGCAGCAAGAAATCGCGCTTTTATAATAGCTATCTTTTTTTGACCAGCTGTTTATTGAACGGCGCTTGGATTGTGGCTTGGCAGTTAGAATGCATTGGTCTGTCGCTTCTCATAATGTTTGCACTGCTGGCAACGCTTGCGATGATCAACCAACAAGCCGATACAGAAAAACTGCTTTTACCAAAGATCGTGTTCGGCGTTTATCTGGGTTGGATCTGTATTGCCACTGTCGCTAACGTTACTACGTGGCTGGTCGCTTTCAATTTCACGATCCCTTTTTCAATCCAGGTATTTAGTACGCTGGCCATTTTGATCGTTGCTGCTATTATAGTCGCGTGGGTCATGAAAAGACTAGCTAACCCCTTTTTAGCGTTCGCAGTGACTTGGGCCTTTTATGGGGTCTACGTAAAACGAATAATCGATGTGCCCGAGATTGCCTATACGGCAATAGCTATGGGAATTTTGGTACTACTATCAATCGCAATCTTCTCAATTCGGCCCGGCGTTAAAAAACTACAAGGCTGATAAACTACCGCACGTTGAAAAAAACCGTCAAAAAAGAAAACTTACAGCAAAAGATCTGTTTGGTATGCCAGCGCCCTTTTACCTGGCGAAAAAAATGGGAGAAGAATTGGGAAGAGGTGCGGTATTGCAGTGATCGTTGCAGGATGAACAGAACTAAAAAAACAGAAGCCGTATGATCAAACTTTTTATAATAGGATGGGTGATATTGGTAACCGCCATTATTTTAAATGGGGTCATTGCTAAATGGGGCATCGTAGGTTGGTATGATTTTATCAATCTATTGGTCGAAAAGGGCACTCAGGCGTTAAGAATGTTGCGCATGATAGACTATGCCTGGTTATTTTTAGCCTACCCGTTGCTGTTGGGCGCATCATATAAAGCCGGCGAATGGCTATATGTGTGGCTTATTGGAATGAGTAGGTAAGCCGAACAAAGAATCATTTGTATGCTAAGAAAGGGGTTATCTTTTCTATCCAGGAATTAGACGTAGCACAGCGCTCAGCTATTCGATTTTTAAATGCGTCGATCGGCAGCTCAAACCATTGGCAGCAATTTGAAACACCCGATAAGCGATCGAGGTGATGCTGCCCCGTCGGATTGACGGCCGTAGGATAAGTAGTCCAGGCAAACTCAGAAAAATTATCCTTTAAACATTTTACCAGCAAGAATCCAAATAAGACCGCATCAAATTGCCGAAAATCAGTAACGGAAAATAGCAAGGCCTTACAGGTTTCACCCGCATAGCGAGTACTGGTAGATCTAAATGTCTCCTCGCCAAAATCAACGCCAAGATCTCCGTAGGCCTGCAACTGATGACGCAATAATGTTGTATCTAACCAAGGGGCGGCCACCAGCGAAAAGGCCTGCTTCGTTCCACGGCCCTCATGAAGATTGGTGGCCTCTAGCAGACAAGTGCCCGGATATAGAACTGTGCTCTCGAATTGTTGCAAGGCGGGGGACGGTGCTACAAATTTCCATTTCGTATCGAGATAAAATTGGTGGCGCGCCCATCCCTCGCAGCAAACGACCTGAAGGGAGCAGCCGATGTTTTTCTCTTTATTAAAATATAAAGCCAGCTCCCCCAGCGTACAGCTGTGTCGAATGGGGATACTCCATCTTCCAATAAATGAACTACACGTAGTCTCATCTAAAAGGGGACCGCCGGCCAACGACAATAATCCCGAAATGGGATTGGGACGATCTAAGACGATCAGTGGTTTTTGAATCGATGCACAAATCTCCAGACAATAAGAAAGGGTCCACAGATACGTGTAGAACCGGGTACCCACATCGGGAACATCAAATAGTAACAGGTCAAGGTCTGCGAGATCGGTAGCAGCAGGGGTCAGTTTTTCTCCATATAAGCTAACCACCGGCAGCTGAGTAAGGGGATCCTGTTGATCATGCATGGGAGCGCCATCGGCCCCGGTGGCTGAGATACCGTGCTCAGGAGAAAAGATCTTGACCAGATTAAAGCCATTATCTAGAAGTGCCTTTCGAGAAAAAAGCCCTTGATGGGTGCGTGCTGCATCGTTGGTGACTAGTCCGATACGTTGCTTACTCCACACAGGAGCCTGCTGTAAAACAATATCAATACCCGCTTTGACCATAGTTTATAAAACGCACAATAGATATTACATTTGAATATAGATAAGATAATCCCGATGAAAAAATTTATAATCTTCTGTTCGCTTTGTGCCCTCAACTTTATTGCGGCATCACAACAGACACAGAAGCCACCGCTTCATGCCAAGAACTGGATGGCCATAACCGGAAAACCGTTAGCGGCCACAGCGGGGGCAACGCTTTTTCAGCAGGGCGGAAACGCAGTAGACGCTGCCTGTGCGATGCTGGCGGCCACTTGTACCATGTGGGATGTACTCAGTTGGGGTGGCGAAACGCAGGCCTTGCTCTATAATCCAAAAACTAAAAAAGTAATTGCCCTTAATGCAATGGGCGTGGCTCCTTCGGGTGCCACCGTCGAATTTTTTAAATCAAGGGGCTATGAGTTTCCTCCCGAATACGGACCCTTGGCCGCGACCACACCGGGAACTCCCGGTGGAATTTGCTATATGCTGGCCGAGTATGGCACTAAAAGTTTAAAAGAGGTGCTGGCACCCGCCATGGACTTAGCCGCAGGTTACCCGATTGATGCACAAACCGCCAATAGTATTGAGAGAAGTAAACAACGTATTAAAGAATGGCCCTACAGTAAAAAAGTGTTGTTGCCTCATCTAGGTGAATCGAGAGAGGCTCCTCGTGCGGGAGAGATCTTTATTCAAGAAGATCTGCTAAAAACACTCACTAAAATGGTAGCGGCAGAGCAAGCGGCACTAAAAAAGGGAGCCTCAAGAAAAGAAGCCATTATGACGGCTTACGATCGGTTTTATAAAGGAGACATTGCAGATGAGTTCGTAAGAGGATGTCAAGAGCAAGGGGGATTAATAACCAAAAGTGATCTGTCTAGCTGGAAACCTCGTTGGGAAGAGCCGCTAATGGTCAATTACAAAGGAATCGAGGTTTATAAATTACAACAATGGACACAAGGCCCCGCTCTGCTGCAAGCGCTTAACATCTTAGAAAATGTTGATCTGAAAAAGATGGGCTACAACAGCGCAGCCTATATTCATACCGTATACCAAGCCATGAGCATGGCCTTTGCCGATCGTGATTTTTATTATGGCGATCCGCTGGTTGCCCCTGCCGAACCCATGCAAGGGCTGCTAAGTAAAGAGTATGCAAAACAAAGGGCGGCTCAACTAAATATGACCAGTAATGACAGATTTATCGGCCCCGGTGATCCCTATCCGTTTCAGCATGCCGAAAACCCATATATAGAATTACTTAACAAAAGACCTTTTGACCTAAGCGATAGCACAAAGCGAAATTTCGTTCCCGCACACGACAGCGGAGCGATCGCTATGGCAACTGCGGACTACCAAGATCGTTTATGGCGCGGCACCACGTCGGTAGAAGCCGCCGATAAAGAGGGATGGGTCGTATCCATTACCCCCAGTGGCGGTTGGATTCCGGCTACTATTGCGGGGAACACAGGGGTGGGTATGAGCCAACGTCTACAAAGTTTTGTTCTCGACGCTGCCATTAATCCATTCAATGTGATCGCTCCTGGTAAAAGACCACGCGTTACGCTTACACCGAGCTTAGCATTAAAAGACGGGAAACCCTACTTATCGTTCGCCGTACAAGGAGGCGATACACAAGATCAAAACCTGCTACAGTTCTTTTTGAATATGGTCGAATTTAATATGACGGTACAACAAGCCTGCGAAGCGGCAAATATCAACAGCAATCAGCTTTGGTTATCGCTGGGGGGTAGTACGATCAAAGACAGAAAACCAAAGCCAGGCAATCTGCTGCTCCACGATCAGACCTCAAAAGCCATTCGAGAGGCCCTCACAAAAATGGGCTATACGCTCAGTTTTGACGATCGTACCTCGGGTCCTATCAATGCGATCTTCTTTGATTGGAAAAACGGAACACTCTGGGGCGGATCCAGCAACCATGGAGAGGATTATGGGATTGGGTGGTAAAACTAAAACTGACGATAAAAAGACTCCTGTGCAAGAGAGAGCATTGGTAAATCATGCTTCGTATTGCCAAAAGCTACGATTTTAGAAAAGGATTCTAATGTATACTTTTTTTTAATTTGTATAACCTTTTCCATTCCGTTACAATTTTTTCCCAGAAATTTTCCACTAAAAACATCGTTTCTAAAGTCAAGGTGAGTAGAAATAAGATCTACTTTTTGCATTCTAGCCCACGGCTCAACCCAATAATGAGGAGATGCGGTCACGATGCAAATAGTAGCGCTTTTCTCTTTATAAGAAACTAGTTGGCTAACCGTCGACTTTCGTAATATCCGTTCAAGCCTGTGTTCCACAAACGACTCACCTTTACCAATAAAAAAGTCTTTTCTCTTTCCCTTGAAAAAAATGGATAATATTGTCTCCTTAGCTTTGTCGTTTGACAAAATTCGAAACGCATACGCCACCAACACGGGTAGGCTCAATAAAACAAGCAGGGGCAATTTATAGAACGGAGTTGAATAGAATAGAAAATGGAAAAGCGTATCGCCCTTTGTAAGGGTGCCGTCAAAGTCAAATAATACCAGTGTTTTACTATCGATTTCGCTTGACATAAGAAAATAATACCGAAAAGAATTTTGAGGGTTGATAAGGGGGTGTATTGATCGGAATAAAAACTTCGCTCTTTGTGGTTAGTGGATTAAAAACCGTATAATTACCTTGAGGCGGTTTGCTATAGCGAGGTATCGCCACCGCTTTTACATTAAATTTTTCCATTCGTTTTCTCGTACTGCAAAAATCGTTCTCGGTATAGTAAACTGTTTGCTTAATTTTGGATACCCATCTGTATTCGTCCTCTATTTGTCGAGAAATTATATAATTGGCGCCCCAGTTGATGACTCCTGCCATAAGTCCATTAACTGTGAGTAAAAGCAAACAAGATAAAGAGAGTCTCTGTAAAAAAGAATTGGTGATCGGGCGTGTTAGCAAGGGTAAAAGAATAATAATCGGAATTACCCATAACTGAGGAACGTAGCGAGAAACCCAGCATTCGGGGTTTAAAAAAATTGTAAAAGAGACGAACACGAGGAGTAGTACATTTAATTTAAACCTCGCCGGCGATAGAGCGAAAAAAACACATAGCAATAAAAAAATTGAGATAGCCAACACGCCGGAAAAAAGGGGGCCCATTGCCCCATATAACACAGAAGAAGCTTTGAATACAGTCAACTCGCTTAAGCGAATAGTAAAGGGGAACTTAGGGACAGGCATTGGAGCCATATTGCTTCCATGCACATTTGAACTACGCGCAGTCAATGAAGAAAAAAACTTGTTAAACCGATTTTGATCTTTAAACCCTTCGGGCATATTTGTCCCGATCATTATATTAACGGGGGCCACCCCCATCAATGGAAAAAAAATATGCTGTTCTCGTTTAATGTTTGTGCCATACGGACTAAAATTTATAAAACCAGTCAGAAAAATAAAAATTACACCCATCCTCAAAGCAGCGAAAATCGTGATGTGCTTTTTTACCAGCCAATACAAAAGTCCAAAACCTAAAAATAAAATTGCATAAACCAAGCCCGTAAACTTAAGGCTGGCCAAAATTACAAGAGCAGATATAGCCGCAACAACCAAGAGTCTACTATGCTGTGCTCCTAAAAACCCCACTACAACAATAATTAGCAAATTATAGACCTGCCCGTCAACCATCCCAGAAAAGAGCTGAGTTGTAGAAATTGGATTTAACCACGTAACGGTGACTAAAAGTCGCTTTGTAAAAACAGAAAACTGTGCCTGTTGCGAAAAAAATTGTACGCTGGCCGCCAATGAAGCCCAGGCAACAAGAATATTGGAGATCTTAATGATCTCAATATTCTTTATAAAAGCAAAGTAACTAACGCCCAGTAGCTCAAATGCTCTCGGGTAATGATTAACCCAGGTGGCGTTTGCAATATCTGACGAGATGAGTGTGTAAAATGGATTCCAGCCCGCAGACAACGACAGTGCGGTTTGCATATGATACGTTTGGCCATCCCATGAATTATCAAAAAGAACCAAACACAAAAGGCCCGAAATAAAGACTAAAAAAAAGAAGAGAAGAAGTGTATTGCGGTATACCTTTTTTGAAAGAGAAAAAAATGAACGAAACGCAGCTGAAAGTAAGACGACCGCTAGAAGAGATAGAGGAAAGAGGAAAGCCAAAAAAGCTAGATCAAGGAAAAAAAACAAGCTACCTAAAAGTAAAACCATTAGGTAATGCCCTATCAATAATGAGCTCAGAAAAGAAAGGTCAATTCGTCTTTTCATGGTTTTCTATACAACATAAATAAAATACAGAACCAGCACCACCCACGCCAAAACGCAAAACTGAATATAGCGGTCTTTAAGTAAAAGATGGATGGGGTTTCCAGAATTGCATTTTACGAACAGCTGCTGCAAGTAACGGGACAATCCAAGAAGTACAAAAATGTTTGTAGTATAAAAATAGGGGCTAAAGCGCGTCATTACCGGTTCGGAAATAGTATAGAGAACATAAATTAATACAAGAGAAGAAGCGAAGATGGTAAGTAAGCTGTCTAAATACACTCGATTATAAGAGTCTGTCGACCTTCTAGTTAGGGCGCCTGTTTGTTCAAAGAGCAGGAGGTCGTCTCTTCGCTTTCCGAGTGCAATAAGAACTGCTAGAAAAAAGGTTGTTAATATCAGCCAATGAGATGGTGGGGTGTCAGCAATGATCCCGCCTAGAAAAAGCCGAAGCTCAAAAAAAATTGCAATAGTAAAAAACTCGATTAAAACTATCTTTTTCAGAAAAAACGTATAAAAAAAATTGAGGGCTATGTAGGCAACAAAAAGTTGAAGCGCTGCTTTGGGCAACCATAGATAAGCCCCTATAGAGGCGGTTGAAAGAAGAAAAAGTGCGGCGGTGATTGCCAACGAGAGGCTTACTTCACCTGATGCAACCGGCCTAAACCGTTTTTTAGGGTGTACTCTATCTTCTTTTTGATCGGCCAGGTCATTAATAAGATAAATACCGCTGCTAAGCAACGAAAACAATACAATCGAAAGTAGTGTGTACCCTAAAATATTCGATTGAAAAATCTTGGCACCAAAAACACCCGGTAATAAAATGACAGTGTTTTTAATGTAATTATCTACCCGCAGCGCTCTAAGAATTGGTTTCATGGTTGTGGTAATTAAAATTAATCATAAAATGTTTACCTGGCGGTTTTTTAAGATATTAGTGGCATTTTTGCTGGCGAAATGAATAAGATACCAATACTGCTCTGCTGCATTTTTTTCACCCCTGTTTTTTCTCAATCAATACCGTCAACACTTATCAAAAACACCTCGGCCGTTCGCACCTCGGTGGCTCCCAAGATAGACGGTCTACTAAAAGACAGTGTTTGGCTACAAGCAACCCCGGCGTCGGACTTTATTATTAATTCGCCCGACTATGGAAAACCCGCCACGCTACGCACCGAGGTTTGGTTGTTATACGACGACGAAGCCCTCTATGTAGCGGCTAAAAACTACGACGATCCAAAGGCTGTTCGTAAACAATTAACGGCCCGCGATGGAGAGCAACGGCAAGACATCGATTATTTTTCTATTTTTCTCGACACCTATAATGATGATCAAAACGGGTTTCAGTTTGTGGTCACCAGCCGTAATGTGCAATCGGATGCCAGAATCTCGCCGGCCATTCAATCGATGTTCGGGTTGCCCAGCGATTATAGCTGGGATGCGGTCTGGGAAAGCAATGTGGCCTTTACCCCCGATGGGTGGACGCTGGAAATGCGAATACCCTATATCTCTCTTCGTTTCTCAAAAAGCGAACAGCAGCGGTGGGGAATCAATTTTCAACGCTTTAGCAGAAGGCTGAACGAAAGCAGTTTTTGGAATCCGGTAGATCCTAACGTAGCCGGATTCGTAAACCAGTTTGGCGATCTGCTGGGGGTTACTAACATTGAGCCGGCTTTACGTCTTTCGTTTCTTCCTTATGTTACGACCGGATTTAGAAATACCCCCACCAACCGAGGTGTAGTCAAAGAATGGCTTCGCAACGGAGGCATGGATGTAAAATGGGGCGTAAATGAGAGCTTTACCTTCGACGCCACACTGGTGCCCGATTTTGGACAAGTGATCTCAGACAATGTGATCTTAAATCTATCGCCCTTCGAAGTTCGCTTTCAAGAGAATCGGCCTTTTTTTACAGAGGGCACAGAGCTTTTTAATAAAGCGGGGCTATTTTATAGCCGAAGAATTGGTCTGACCCCTGCTGGTTACTGGCAGGTCAGAAACCGCGCGGCCAACGACCCGAACTTGGAGATTATCAAGAACCCCGGCATTACGCAGCTGATCAATGCCTCTAAGTTTTCTGGGAGAAATAAAAAAAATCTAGGCATCGGTGTTTTTAACGCGGTAAGCGCTCCTATGACCGCTTCTATCTTCAATAAGACAACGGGGATAACAGAGTCTATAGAAACAGAGCCCCTTACCAATTATAGTTTAGTGGTTATTGACCAGGCGCTGAAGGGAAGATCGTCGGTTACCTTTACCAACACGAACGTTACACGAAGCGGTCTTGCCCGTGATGCCAATGTTTCGGCCCTCGATTTTGCCCTCTATGATAAGAAAAATAATTATGGCATTGTAGGCACCGGTCGATATAGCAAGATTTTGGGAGCGAACCCTTACGATGGCTTCAATACTACGGTAAGTCTTCGAAAAGTAAGTGGCAAGGTGCAGTTTAACGTTAGTAATAATATTGAATCGGATCGCTACGATCCTAATGATCTCGGTTTTTTACAAGCGCCCAATGAGGTTACGACAGCGGCGCAGATTAGTTACAATCAGTTTACTCCCACCAAGAATTTTCTCAGCTACCGATATTCGCTTCGATTCACCAATCGTCAGCTTTACAAACCAAACGTGTGGCAAGAGGTTCAGCTGGGGGCTTCTGTTTTTCATTTCTTTAAGAACTTCTGGGACCTGTCGATCAACTACGAATCAAAGCCGGTGTGGCAACACGACTATTTTGAATTACGTACCCCGGGTCGTATGATCCGAATGATGCCCTGGCACTATGTGGGCTTCAGCGGAAGTACAGATAGCCGAAAAAGATTGTATGTAAGTCTCGAAGGCGGACTGGGCCAGACCCCCTCTTTTAGAGACGCTGAGTATATCAATTATGAGCTTACCCTGCGCTTTCGCTTCAATGACCGATTGAGCATCGAATGGTCGGGTTCGGGTAGCAATGATAATGGTAACGTGGGCTATGCCTTTCGAAGAGAGACCAACGGAGATCCGATCGTGGGCTGGCGCGATGTTAAACAATTTACAACGTTGCTATCGGGGCTGTACAACTTTACACCTCGCATGTTTCTAACACTTCGCGCCAGACACTACTGGAGTAGTGTGCGCTACGAAAAATATTTTAATGTAGATGCCAGGGGGTATTGGATCGATCGGGCCTTTATAAACGGAAACGACAATAACTACAACGCCTATAACCTCGATCTTTTTTATACCTGGGACTTTATGTATGGCAGTCGCTTGATTATTGGTTGGAAAAATTGGATGCCCCTCGATAGAGACATTGATGGTCTTCGCTTTACTAAATATGGCCAAAACCTGGTAGAAGTATTCCGAATGGCACAAGGCAAAGAGTTGACCGCACGACTGATCTATTTTCTCGACTATCAAAAATTAAGACGCAACAGGCGCTAAAGAATTTTGTACCTTTGCAAGAGCTCTTTTCTATTTACTATCCGAAAAATAATGATGCCTTGTTTACAGGTCGCAGGCTCCTGATCGCTACCAAGCACAAAAAAGAGATGGTGTTGTCTCCTTTACTCGAAGCAGCTCTGGGGGTACATTGTTTTACCGACGACCGCCTCGATACAGACCTACTTGGCACCTTTACCGGAGAAATTGAACGTCTAGACGACCCGCTGGCCACCGCCCGAAAAAAATGCGAATGGGGAATGGAGCTGACCGGCTGCAATTTAGCCGTGGCCTCGGAGGGTTCTTTTGGGGCGCACCCCTCGCTGGTATTTGTACCCGGCAATGACGAATTAGTACTACTGGTCGATAAAAAAAATAATATCGAAATACTAGGCCGATCCGTAAGTACCGAAACCAATTTTAGTGGTGCGCTGGTGTCAAACCTAGACGAGCTAAAGGATTTTGCCAGAAGAGTACAGTTTCCGTCGCATGCCCTGATCGTTCGCGCGGCAGAGAAAGATAATACGGGTATCACAAAAGGAATCAACGATTGGCCACAACTTGAGCGCTTAGTCAGCGGTTTGATCGAAACACGTGGAAGCGCTTTCGTAGAAACGGATATGCGGGCCTTGTATAATCCATCGCGAATGAAAGTGATCGGACAGGCTTGTCATCAATTGACAGAAAAAATAGCCTCTGGCTGCCCCCAGTGTAATTGCCCTGGCTTTTCGGTAACAGAAGCCACCCCGGGCCTACCCTGCCAATTATGCGGTTCGCCTACCCGATCCGCCCTTTATTATACATACCGATGCCAGCGCTGCTTGTTCGAAAAAAAAGAGGAGTTCCCAAACAAAAAACAAACAGAGGACCCTATGTATTGCGATATTTGTAATCCTTAACTATGAGTCATATACTAATAAAGAATGCGCGCATTATAAACGAAGACCAAGACTTCGTGGGCGACGTACACATACAAGACCAACGTATCGCTAAAATTGACAAACAGATTGGACTGTCTTCGACATTGCGCTATCAAGAGATCGATGCAGAAGGTGCGGTGTTGATGCCGGGCGTAATCGACGCTCATGTTCATTTTCGCGATCCGGGCTTGACCTATAAAGGAGATATCGCCTCTGAATCGAGGGCCGCTGTTGCAGGGGGTGTTACCTCTTTTATGGACATGCCCAATACCCTCCCAAATACTATTACCGTAGAGGCGCTCGAAGAAAAATACAAGCGGGCGGCGCAGACCTCTGTTTCGAACTATTCTTTTTTTATGGGACTTACCCGCGATAATATCGAAGAGGCGCTTAAGGTAGGAACCGAAGACGTTTGCGGGCTCACCGACGATGGCTTGTATTTTGACGAAAATCACTCCTTGCTTTGCAACAATCACCCCTATCTCGAAAAACTATTTTCCAGAACCGGACACCTGGTTGCACTTCATTCAGAAGACGAAGCCATTATGGCCGACAATTACAAGAAGGCCCAAGAATCGTATGGGGACGCCATTCCGCCGCACTACCATAGCATTATCAGAGACGAACGAGCTTGTTTATCATCCACCCAAAAACTAGTGGACCTCGCTGGCCGCTTTAATAATCGTTTACACGTTTTGCATGTCTCTACCGAAGCAGAGGCGCTTTTGTTCGCGTCGCGCGCTGCCAGCGAAAAAAGAATCACCTCCGAGGTTTGTGTACACCACCTAGTTTTCAGTACCGACGATTACGAGCGGCTGGGCAATAAGATCAAGTGGAATCCATCTGTAAAACCTGAATCCAATCCGAAAGGGTTATTGCAGGCGCTCGTAGAAGACAAGATTGATATGGTGGCCACCGATCACGCCCCACATAGTTGGGAAGAAAAACAGGGGCTATACGACCACGTTAAGCCAGGCGGGCCGATGATTCAGCACGCGCTGGTCATGTTGTTGGAATTCTTTCACGATAAAAAGCTAGCGCTTCAGCAAATTGTATCAAAGACCAGTCACCGGGTGGCTGATGTCTATAAAATTAAAGAACGGGGTTATATTAAAGAGGGTTACTTTGCAGACCTCGTGCTGGTCGACCTAAATGCTCCCTGGCAAATTACCGAGCAGAACCTTCGTTATAAATGCGGTTGGACTCCGCTAGTGGGCAACCGGGTAAGAAGCAGCATTAAAACCACGCTGGTAAACGGAGCGATTGTTTTTGATGGGACCAACATAAGAGATGAGCAAAAAGGAATGAGAATGACCTTTAGCAAAATCCGATAATTGTCGAGCCATGGATAATAGCAGTTTTCAGATTCTGGTTTCTAACTTGACCAATCCTACCTTATTGTTCTTTGTGTTGGGAATTGTAGCTGCGCTACTAAAAAGCGATCTGGAAATTCCCGCCACCTCTATAAAATTCATCTCTCTTTATTTACTTTTTTCAATCGGTTTTAAGGGCGGCCAAGAACTCGAACATAGCGAGCAGAGCGCAGAGATCGTCTATTCAATCGTCTTTGGGGCCATCCTCGCAACCTTGATACCTATCTATTCTTTTTATATTCTTAAAAATAAAGTGGGCGTCAGCAACGCCGGAGCCATTGCCGCATCGTATGGTTCGGTGAGCGCTGTTATATTCATATCGGCCGTAAGTTTCTTAGAGATACAAGGGTAAGCGTTTAGCGGACACATGATCGCCGTAATGGCCTTGATGGAGTTCCCGGCCATTATTATGGGATTTGTATTGATCAACAAATACGATAAGGCGCGCGACCGCTCGGTAAATCTGGGCGCTATCTTAAAACATGCCATATCGAACGGAAGCGTCCTGATGATCGTGGGTAGCCTTATAATTGGAATCGTTGCCGATTCGAAACAGGCTGAAGGGATCAAGCCTTTTACCACCGATATCTTTAAAGGATTTTTAGCCATCTTCTTGCTCGAAATGGGAATGATTACCGTCAAGCGTTTTTCGAGCTTTAGAAAACATGGCCTTTTTGTTTTCTTGTTCGCTATTCTGATGCCCCTTTTCAATGGTTGTGCGGTGGCGCTGCTCAGTCATTTTATAAGCGACGTAACCGGCACGCGTTTTATTTTCGCAATTCTGGCCGCCAGTGCGTCTTACATTGCAGTACCCGCCGCCATGCGTCTGGCAGCGCCCGATTCCGATCCGGGGCTCTACATACCAATGGCGTTGGGCGTTACCTTTCCACTCAACATTACGATTGGCTTTCCCTTGTACTATTTGCTGGTGCAGTAGCGTGCTACTGCAATACAATCACCGGTAGGTTCTTCTCTTTTATCAACGAGTTAAACGCTTTGATACCCTCGTCAAGCAATTGCTTTAGTTGGCGTGTTGCTGCATCGGTTTGTTCGGCAAGAACAGCATATACGTCTCGAGCCTGTTTGGGAGGAGCCATATTGCCGCTACTGGCCATATCGAAGACGCCACCGAGTTTATCATCGAGTCGAATGGGATAGTTGAGCACATCTTGCCCGCTTTTGGCCTTGGTCTGGTGCAACTCCTCTTCGATCTTGGTAATTGCTTTTAGTAAACTATCAGAGAGCTTGCTGAGTTCTTTTGGACAATCTTTTCCCTGTCGTTGCACAAACTCTTTTAGCTGCGTTCGCGCCAAACGAATTTTCTTGATAGCCTTCATGGTTTCGTTAAAGGTGCCCTGTACTTGTTGCAAAAAAGTAAACTGTGCGTCATAGTCTTCTTGCGAACAACGGTAATTAGGGTCAGCCACCAGCCGAATAGGTACACGAACGGAATCGTTATCGACCGTTACTACCGCATAATAATTGCCGGGGGGCGCCGTGATGGTTCCAGGCACTCCATTCCACAAGATCAGATCGTCGATCTTCTCTGCACCCGGATATTGCAGATCCCAAGTAAAGCGGTTGTGGCCCCGGCTTAGTTTTACGGGGTTGGTTTTTGATTCGGTGCTGCTGCGCGAGATCTCTTTTCCGCCTGCCTCGTAAAATGCAACCGATGCCTTGCTCGAATCGGTAACGCTGCTGCTGTAAAAATCAATCACTGCTCCTTTAGGTGGATTAGCCGCCACGTTAACGGGCAACGATGCCGCCCCTCCCCAGCGATTTTGTACGGGCGCTACCCGAAACGCTGTATTGGGCGTATAGACATGAAGTTTTTTGGTGGCGATCTTATTGTCGTGTTGCTGTACCATCGACAGGTCATCGATGATCCATACCGAGCGACCCTGAGTGGCCACAACAAGATCGTTGTTTTTAATCGTGAGGTCTGTAATGGGAGTAACCGGAAGATTTTGCTGAAAGCGTTGCCAGTTGGCGCCATCATCGAAACTGATGTACATGCCAAATTCGGTACCCGCGTATAACAAGCCTTGTCTTTTTTGATCGGCACGGGTAACACGGGTAAAATGCATCTTGTCTATGCCGGCGGTAATCAACCTCCAGGTCTTTCCATAATCTTCGGTCTTATAGATATACGGGGTGTAATCGTCCAGTTTATACCGTGTTCCGGTAATATAAGCGGCTCCTTTTTTAAAGGGGTCTACTTCAATAGCATTCCACATCATTAGCGTGGGGGCGATGGCGGGCGTTACGTTGGTCCAGTTCTTTCCGCCATCCCGACTCAAATACACAAGCCCATCGTCGCTGCCGGTCCAGATATGATCTTTTTCTAATGGGCTTTCGGTAGCGGTAAAAATGGTACAATAGTACTCTACCGATGTATTGTCTTTGGTAATGGGGCCACCGCTTGAAATTTGCTTTGTTTTATCGTTGGTGGTTAGATCCGGAGAAAGTTGCGTCCAGCTGGCGCCTTCGTTTTCGGTAACAAAAAGTGCATTACCGGCGCAGTATAGTTTCTTGGGATTGTGCGGCGAAAAAAAGATAGGAAAGTTCCACTGAAAACGATACTTGAGTCCGTCGGCACCGGCCCCCATTGGATTATCGGGCCAAACAGTAATGGCACGATTTTCTCCGGTGCTATGGTCGTAACGAGAAAGATAGCCGCCGTAGTTTCCGCCATATACAATATTAGGATTAGCCGGGTCTGCCACCACATATCCACTCTCCGAGCCGGCGGTGGCTTCCCAATCTTGCTCACCAATATAAGCCCCATATGTAGAGGAGCGAATACGAAGGGTAGAGTTGTCTTGCTGTGCTACCAAGACTCGATAAGGAAAAGCATTGTCGGTGCTTACACGATAAAGTTGAGCGGTGGGTTGGTTCATATAGGTGCTCCAGGTGTTTCCTTCGTCAAAACTTACCTGCGCTCCCCCATCATCGGCTACGATCATTCTTTTACCATCTTCTGGGTCGATCCACAAGTCGTGGTGATCGCCATGTGGTGTGCGAACGGACTGAAAGGTTTTTCCGCCATCGCGGCTTTTCATAAAATTTACATTGGGGCAATAAACGACATTTTCGTTCTTGGGATCGACAAATACCTTGGTGTAGTACCAGGCACGCTGCCGAATATTGTTGTCACTACTCTGAAGCGTCCAGCTTTGGCCGCCGTCTGTGCTCATATAAAGACCGCCTTTTTCGTTCTCTAAAATGGCATACACCTTGTCTGTATTAGAGGGGGCCACCGCAACGCCCACAATACCCCAAACACCCTTTGGCAACCCCTTTGCGGTGGTAATGTTAGACCATGTGTCGCCCCCGTCGGTGCTCTTCCAAAGACCGCTGCCCTCTCCACCGCTTTCTAGGCTGTGTGGGGTGCGGATGACTCGCCAAGTACCGGCATAAAGCACCGAGGGATTTCCGGTCTCCATTACCAGGTCGCTGCAGCCTGTTTGTTCGTTTACAAAGAGAACCCGTTTCCAGGATTGTCCTCCATCGGTGGTCTTATAGACCCCCCGCTCTGTATTGGGACCAAACAAGTGTCCCATAACGCCGACCCACACCGTTTGCGGATCGGTAGGGTGAATGATGATATTGGTAATGTGTCTTGCGTCGTTAAGCCCGGTGTTCTTCCATGTCTTTCCACCATCGGTGCTTTTCCACATGCCACCCAACCCCTCGGATACATTTCCGCGCATAGTGTTCTCTCCCTCGCCCACATAGATGATGTTCTCATTAGAAGGTGCCGCCTCTACGGCGCCAATGGTTCCTCCAAAATATTTATCACTTATGTTTTTCCAACTTGCGCCTGCGTCGGTGCTCTTCCAGACACCACCGCCCGTAGCCCCAAAATAAAAAGTGTTCCGGTTTTTATAACTGGCGGTTACGGCCGCACTTCGCCCTCCCCTAAACGGACCAATAAGACGATAGTTGACCGCCCCTAATAGCGAGCTATTAATTCGCTCCGTAGCAGGGGGTGCGGCTATTTTTTTTGATTGGGAAAATGCGGCGAGGGCACAAAATAGGATTGTAAAAAAAATGCTGGCTTTTTTCATGGAGTTGTGCTTAAATGATGGGGGTTTTTTGTACTACGGGCTACTCCGTTAGCTTGGCCTTACAGTCTGCGTTTCCTTCTTTGGCGCCCTTTTTATAAACCTTGGTGGCCTCCTTTTCGTTGCCCATTTTTTCGTGGCACTGCCCAATAAAAAACAGCAGCTCGGTTTGTTTTTTTTGATCGTTAGAGATCACAAAACAATCGAGAGCCGGTTGGTGAAGGCCTGCGTAGAAATAGCTTTTTCCAAGATACTCATAAAAAAGCGCGTCGTCGGGTTCGAGGTAATCATAGGGAAACAATAACTGGTTGACGGCGGTGAAGTTTTTTTCTTCGAGCAGCTTTTTTGCTTTGGCAAGCGTGGTGTCGCGTTTGAGTCGCCACTCCTTTAACCCTTGTTCTCTAAGCGCCACATCGGGAACCTGGTCGGTGTCTCGCAATCCCTGGTATTTCATGGCGGGGCCGCCCAGGTTGGTGGGCGCAAAGCCGCCGCCCTGTGCGTGGGTTTGCTGCAAAAAGAGGGTGAGTAAAAACAGAACGAATGTCTTTTTCATAATTATCAGAATTGGCGGGGTAATGACGATACAATGTAAGTTATTTTTTTAGGGTTGCCTACTTTTCTCCTATGGGAGGGTTATCAAACGAAGAGGCGCGTCGCTCTTTAGCATCGGTGGGCTACAACACGCTCGGAGAAAAAAAGAAACAGGGCCGACTCGTGAAACTCAGCCCTGCCTGCAACCATCGCCGTGTACCGCTTTTTACAGTGGTACTTCTGCAACAATCTGTCTGCATCGAAGATCGTCTTGGTCAGGCGCAGCCTTTTTTGGGGGTCAGAGCCCGGCAGCCATACTGATCGCTAGCATTTTATCAATTGGTTTTTTGGCAGCCGTTCTTAGCTCCTCGTCCATTTCAATTGAGGGTAGCTCATATTTTATACAGGTGTATATTTTTTCGAGCGTGTTTCTCTTCATGTGTGGGCACTCGTTGCACGCGCAGTTGTTGTTAGGAGGGGCGGGAATAAATTTCTTTTGCGGTGCGTTTTTGATCATCTGATGTAAGATGCCCGCCTCGGTGGCTACAATAAATTCTTGAGAGGAGTCTTGTTGACTGAATTTTAATAATTCGCTTGTAGAACCGATCATGTCGGCCAGCTGTAGCACCGCTTCTTCACACTCTGGGTGTGCAATTAGTTTTGCGGCCGGGTGCCGCAGTTTGAGTTTTATTATTTTTTCTTGACTAAATAGTTCGTGCACCATACAAACCCCGTCCCACAACAACATATTCCTGCCGGTAATTTTGTTAACATAACGCCCCAGATTTTTATCTGGGGCGAAAATGAGTGGTTGCTCTTTTGAAAAACTATTCACCACAGAAACTGCATTCGAGCTCGTACAGATAACATCACTTAGTGCTTTAACAGCTGCGCTGCAGTTTATATAACTCACCACTTTATGGTCGGGATATTTTTCTTTGAACTTTTTAAAGAGTGTTGGAGGACAACTATCGCTTAATGAACAACCCGCCAGTAAATCGGGTATTACCACTTTTCTTGTCGGGTTTAAGATTTTTGCTGTCTCTGCCATAAAATGAACGCCCGCAAAGACGATCATTTCTGCTTTGGTTTGTTGTGCTTTTCTTGCCAACCCCAGGCTATCCCCAATAAAATCGGCTATATTTTGAATATCGGCGTCTTGGTAGTAATGCGCTAAAACAATGGCATTTTTCTCTTTTTTTAATTGTTGGATCTCACTAAAAAGGTCGAGTGTAGGATCAACTGAAATATCTAACCAACCCTCTTTTGAATTTATTTCCATGGGGCAATATTCAACTTTTGATTTGTAATTTTCAAAAACTAAAAGCAGTCCACCTTATTAACCTTGCAATAGTATTAGTATCTATTTTTTATATAAAAACCTATTATTATTAGGGCTGTGTAAATGTTAATAACCCTAGGTCTACAATTTTTAGATAAGAGATATTCACAAAAAAGGGAAAAAAGAAGATTTTATAAAACACTACAAATGAGTAAAATAAAAGGATATTCACAAAAAAGAGTTGATAAAATAATCTTAAATGTTAGTTTTTTATTAAACAAGCCGATGTTTGGTTATTGTGGATTTCATACACAAAATCAACAAAGAAACTAAAAAAGGAGTCAGACGACTAAGATGCCTTCTTTTTATCCTTTTTCATACCCCCGTTTCACGCCGGGTTATCCACAAAAAAATAGTCCCACCAACACTTGTTGTGAAAAAAAAGGAGCGGCCCCCAGCCATAAAACCACCCCCGGTTTCTAAGCCACCCCACTCTTTAAAGCGCTCGTTTTTCCACAGTTTTTCCCCTATTTTTGCCATCCTTTAATTCATTATATATATGTCTATTATTCAGGATATCAGAGACAAGTATGCCAAGGTAACGGTTGTATTGGTTGCGCTCGCCTTGCTGGGCTTTATTTTAACCGATTATTTCGCCGGAAAAAGTAGAATGGGCGGGCAAATGGAGACCTCGGTAGGTAGTGTAAACGGATGGTCGATCAGCTTTGATGAGTTTAACCCTATGGTTATTCAAGCCGAAGAGAATATGAAGCAACAGGGATATCCCCAAAACGCGGCCATGACACAACAGGCGATCGAGCAGGCCTGGAATCAAAAAGTAAGCGAAACGCTTCTTTTACAAGAGTTGTCTTTGCTTGGTATTGAGGTAGGAAAAAAGGAGCTCGGGGACATATTATATGGGGTCAATGCACCACAAGATCTGCAAAACCAGTTCAAGGATACTAAGACCGGCCTCTATAACGGAACCCTCGCGAAACAAAACATAGACCAGCTATTAAAATCAGGAACACCCGAGCAAAAAACCAGCATTTCTAATTATATCAATGCGCTGGCCAATATGAGGATGTCAGAAAAGTACAGCTCTTTGTTTGCCAACAGCACCAACTACCCCCGCTGGATTGTAGAAAAACAAAACGCCGAAAACGGCCAACTGGCCCGCATATCACTGGTAAGAGAGCTTTATACCAATATACCAGACTCTGCCGTAACGGTAACAGACGCCGAGATCGAAAAATATATAAACAAATACAAGAACCAGTTTAAGCAACAAGAAAGCCGCAGCAGTTATTATGTGTCGTTTAGTGCGGCCCCGTCTGCTTCTGACAGCGCCACCACCCTGGGCGAGGTGGCAAATCTAAAAGAGCGGTTTAAGCAAGCGGAGAACCTAGAACAATTCTTGGCGGGCGAAGGCGCACAGTACTACAATGGATATGTTAGCGCTAAGGCGATCCAGCAACAGATGAAGGACTCTATCTTTAAGACACCCGTAGGCGAAGTATACGGACCCTATCTTGACGCAAACACCTATGTGTTGGCCCGCATGGTGGGAAAGGTCAACATGCCCGATACGGTTTCGCTTCGACACATTTTGATCAGCACCCAGAACAGAGACTCCGCCACCGCGTACAATCTTTGTGACAGCCTGCAAAAGGCGGTCGCTGCCGGAGCGATCTTTGATTCACTGGTGGCAAGATTTTCTGATGACGGCGGCAGCAAGGCCACCGGCGGTAAATACGAGAATGTTCCCTCCGGACAAATGGTGGGCCCCTTTAACGACTTTATATTTTTACGCTCGCCCGGCAGCAAGGGAATTGTAAAGACCGATTTTGGATTTCACTACATAGAGGTGCTTTCTCAAAAAGGATCGGGCCCCGCGTACAAGGTCGCTTATTTACCAAGAGAAATCGTGGTTAGCCAAGAAACCGACAATGCCGCCCTTAATAAAGCCAACGCTTTTGCCGGAGAGTGCAAAGACCTGGCCGCTTTCGAAAAGGTTTATGAACAAAAACTAAAAGCCCAAGGACTTACCAAAGGAACCGCTTCTGATATTACGCCCGTTGCCTTTGAGGTTAGGGGGGTGGGCGCTTCTCGGTCTTTTGTGCGCGCCATTTATGAGGCCGACAAAGGCGATGTGTTAAAGCCCGAGCGTATCGACAACAACTATATTGTGGCCGCAGTATACGATGTTATCAAAGAAGGTACCGCCGCAGTAAATACCGCAAGAGCTTCGGTAGACCCCGTGCTTCGCAATAAAAAGAAGGCAGCCCTGATTATTAAAAAGATGGGAACCCCCGCCACGATCGATGCTGCCGCAACAGCGCTGGGCGGTAAAACAATTGAAGCGGCCGACAGCATCAGAATGTCCGGGGCACTCACGGGAACATTCGGCTATGAACCCCGAGTTACGGGCGCCGCCTTTAACCCCTCTAACAAGGGTAAAGCACTGGCCGGTCCTATCGAAGGGCTGAGCGGTGTTTTTGTTATTCGAGTAGACAACCAGGGCACCACCCCGGTGATACAAGGAGACATCAACAGCATTCGCCAAAGCCGCTACCAACAAGCCTTGCAAGCATTCTCTAATCAGTATAGCCCCAATAACCCGATCTCTGTTTTGCGCGCTGCCGCTACCATTAAAGACAAGCGCCAGGCCCGCTATTAACTAGCATAGAGTATACCATGGCTGATCAGATCGTCAACAAAGTTGCGGAAAGCGGGTTGATATCGCTCGACCTAGAACAGTGGTATCCCCGTCAGCCTATTGCCCTTTTCGATATAAAGGACCACTTGTTTATGGGTATGATCGTAAAGGAAAAAGAGTTTCGGGAGTCCCTCAAGCAAACCGATTGGTCTGTTTATAAAGACAAGGCCGTGGCTATTACCTGCTCTGCCGACGCCATTATACCCGTTTGGGCCTATATGTTATTGGCCAGCTACTTACAGCCAATGGCTACCGATCTTTTTATGGGTTCCGAAGAAGAGCTTCGCAAACATCTTTTTCTAAAGAACATCAACGCCGCCGATCTTTCTACCTACCAAGACCAGCGGGTAATTATTAAAGGATGTGGCGACACTCCCATTGGCGAGTTTGCCTATATAGAGACCACCAAAAGACTACTTCCGATCGTTAAGACCTTGATGTACGGAGAACCTTGCAGCACGGTGCCGGTCTATAAAAAACCACGATAAGGTTATTGTTGACTTATTCACATTACCGCATCTACGCGTAAAACAAGGGGAACGCTGTCTATCTTTCCTATAGATTACTAACCCATGACAGCCCCAACACTAACCAGCTACAAGCTTGTAGCCGATCACGGTTTTGCAGAAACCCGGTTAAACGAAAGCAACCAACAGCTTTGTTTTTTTACCAAGCGCGCATTTAAAAAAGGAGAAGAGATCGCATCGTTTAGTTCTGGAAGTATCTCGCGAACCCCCTCTTATCTAACCGTGCAAGTAGGAACAAACAAGCACATTATGTTGCAGCCTTCTTATTTGCAATACATCAACCACAGTTGCGAACCCAACTGTTTTTTTGATACAACCACTATGAAAGTGGTTGCCCTTCGTTCTATTGCCGAAGAAGAAGAGCTGGGCTTTTTTTACCCCTCTACCGAGTGGGAAATGAATCAACCTTTTCAATGTTTTTGCGGAAAACCTTCTTGTATAGGAGAAATAAAGGGCGCGTCGTTTTTAAATCGCGAACAAGTGGCACACTATCGTTTTACCGATTACATTTTGCAACGACTTACGCGAAAAGCCAGAAAAAAAGTGGCCTGATTGCATGAAGCGCACCAACCCCACCACTCCACTTTCTGCATTTCATGTTTGGGTATTGGCCCCCGAGCTAGAGACCAACGACCCCAACCTTTCGCACTATTACGACTTTACGCATAGCATCAACGAGTACAAGGTCGTATTTGACGAACTGGGACTTTCCTGGACCTGGACACCCGTTACCATAAAGAATATGCGCAACACGGTGGCTCGGATTGCACAAACCAACAACGGGCGCCGCCCGCTGGTGCTTAATCTTTGTGATGGCGATGAGGTAAATGGGGTACCCGGCGTTTCGGTAATCGACGCCCTACAAGAAGAGGGGTTGGTCTATACTGGTTCGGACCAGCATTTTTATAACATTACCACCTCTAAAATACCTATGAAGCGCGCCTTCGACAAGGCCGGCGTTTCTACCGCACCCTGGAAGCTCATTAGCGGAAGACCCGCTTCGCTAAAAGGCGTTTGCGAACAGATCGGCACCCCGCTTATTATTAAGCCCGCCGTATCGGGGGGCAGCATGGGGGTTTCCATAAAAAATGTTATCAATAACGAAGAAGAGTTGCAGCACCGCGTAAAAGAGCTGGCGTCGGGGTACCGCGGATGGAATCTGTTGGGTGACGGGCTATTTGTAGAAAAATATATAAAAGGGCCCGAGTTTACCACCTTTATTACCGGCTCTTCTAATTACCCCGACCATTGCCGGGTATACGAGCCCGTCGAAAGACTCTTTCACCCATCGCTGCCCGACAACGAACGATTTTTATCGTTCGATCGGCTTTGGGAAATCTACGAGGACGAAAGCCCCATGCCGCAAAACGAAAACTTCTACGAGTATGGACCCGTTAGGGCGTCGCTAAGAAAAAAACTGCAACAACTCAGTCTCGAAGCCTACGCGGCCCTTGGCGGCAGAGGGTACACGCGAATCGACATACGACAAGACATAGATTCGGGTCGACTTTATGTTCTTGAGGCCAACGCCCAGTGTGGGCTCAGCGAAGACGAGAATTACACGTCGATCGGCGCCATTATCAAAGCATCAAAGATTGGCTATTCAAAAATTATTGAGGCCATCTTGTTTGATGCCATTACAAGAGCCGAAACGCCACAGGCCGTCAAAAACAAAAAAGCAAAAGCTGTTTAGTGAGAGTCTGTGTCTTGCAACCCGACTATTCTACGACCGGGGTGGATTACAAAAATTATGATCCGCCTCGCAACCTCTCGCCACTATTACCCGAGGCTACGGTAGACCATGTTTTTTTAAATAAGCTTACCACACACAAACAACTGCGCACCCTCTCTAAAAAGCAGTACGATATTTTTGTAAATCTCTGTGAGGGATACCCCGATTGGGAGGTGCCGGGTGTCGATGTGATCTACGCACTGGAAACGCTCAATCTTCCGTTTACCGGCCCACCGTCTCGCATCTACGATGTTCCCAAAGAGGTCATGAAGTATGTCTCGTATTGCGAAGAGGTGCGCACCCCTGCCTATAGAGCCATAACCGATATGGCCGATCTCGAAGAAGCGGCCGTTTCGCTTCGGTTTCCGCTTTTTGTTAAGCCCGCCTACGCCGGAGACAGCCTGGGGGTAGAAAGAGACTCTCTGGTGCGCGACAAAGGGGCCCTCGAAAAAAAATGCAAGACCCTGCTTGCCGATTTTGATCGCCTGTTGGTAGAAGAGTACATAGAGGGCCGCGAGTTTACGGTACTCGTTGCAGCCGGCGTTACACCGGGCACCTGCACCACCTATAAACCCGTCGAATATGTTTTTCCGGCAGGAGACGCGTTTAAAACCTATGCATTAAAAACATCATCGTTACACCCCGCTTCTAATATTCCTTGTAATGACCCCGCCCTCGAAGCAGAATTGCGTGCAGCGAGCGAGAAAATATTTATTACAGCCGGATGCATGGGATATGGCCGATTGGACTTTCGGGTAAACAATGAAGGACAGGTATATTTTTTAGAGATGAATCTAACCTGCTCTGTTTTTTACGAGGATGGATACGAAGGCTCCGCCGATCATATACTCAATTTTGATAGGGCCGGCAAGCGCGGATTTTTAGAACAGATCATCAACGAAGGCATTGCCCGTCATCAACGAAAACAAAAACCTTTTTATGTAAAAGGAGATTCAATAGCCGGGTATGGCATTTATGCCAGCCGCCACTTGGCTGTGGGCGAAATTATTTATGTGGGCGAAGAACGGGCGCAGCGCCTGGTTACCAAACACTATATCGATAGTTGTTGGAATGCGAAACAACAACTTCAATTTAGACGCTACGCTTATCCGATTAGCGAAGAGGTGTTTGCGCTTTGGGACGAAGACCCCGCTACCTGGGCACCGCAAAACCACAGTTGCGACGCCAACACCGTGTTTGATGGATTAAACGTTTGTACCACGCGAGCGGTTTTTGCCCACGAGGAACTTACCCTCGACTATGCGACTTTTTTGGACCCGCGTATGGAGCCCTTTGCTTGCCAGTGCGGCAGCAGCAAATGCCGCGGCACGATAAGCGGACCCGAAGGGAATACACTTACAAAAAGGGAGCAGCTGCGAAAAACGGACGGTTAACGACCCATGTATACCATCAAGATCTGCACATCGCTGGGGTTGATTCCGGATATACGGCTGGCTTGCCCGAGCGTTCTGGGTTTTATCTTGATGAGCTTCTCTCTCGCTTCGTTACCAAGCGAGGAAAGTTTTCCATAATCAAACGTTTCAGGAATCTCCAGCTCTTCGAGTTGTGCCATGCGTTGTACGAGCTCTCTTTCTTTTTCTATATACACCTCGTACTTTATTTGAATGGACGCTTGTTCAATACTCTCTGCGCTAAAACGCTTGAGTGCTTCGCCAACTTTTTGTACAGAATTCGCAAGATCGTTTAGCGACACGTCGGGTCGCAATAAGATCTTTTGTGCTTTTTGTTTTTCTGCAATCGGCGCTGCATGTAGCGACTGCAACCATTGGTTTACCTCTTGTGGCTCGAGCGACAAGGCGAACAATATTTTTTTTATGGCCTCTACCTCTTCTTTTTTCTTTTTTACCTGATCGCTTCTTTCTGTTGTTGCGAGACCCCATCCAACACTCAATTCGGTCAGCCGTAAATCAGCATTGTCTTGGCGAAGCAACGTTCTAAACTCGGCCCGCGAAGTAAACATGCGATAGGGCTCCTGCGTTCCCTTGCTGATAAGATCGTCTATAAGAACGCCGATATACGCTTCGCTTCTTTTTAAAACAACGGGCTCGAGATTGATTGCTGCTCGGTGCGCGTTGATTCCCGCCATCAATCCCTGGCAGGCCGCTTCTTCGTACCCGGTCGTGCCATTGATCTGGCCGGCAAAGAAAAGACGCTTGATTAGCTTTGTTTCGAGCGAGTAGGTGAGCTGGGTGGGCGGAAAAAAGTCGTATTCTATCGCATAGCCCGGCCTGAACATCTTAACATTTTCAAAACCACAAATTTTACGAAGAGCGTCGTATTGAATTTCTTCCGGAAGCGAGGTGGAAAATCCGTTTACATAGATCTCGACTGTGTTCCAACCTTCGGGCTCAATAAAGAGCTGATGCCGATCTCTTTCTGCAAAACGGTTGATCTTGTCTTCTATACTAGGGCAGTAGCGGGGGCCAACCCCATCAATTCTACCGGCAAACATGGGGCTTCGGTCAAAGCCGCCCTTGAGCGTGTCGTGCACTTCATTATTGGTGTAGGCGATCCAGCAGCTTCTTTGTTCTTTTGGTTTTGGAGTATTCGTATATGAAAAACCGCTGATCTCCTGATCGCCGGGTTGCTCCTCCATCTTAGAATAATCGAGGCTTCTTCCATCGATACGCGGGGGAGTGCCCGTCTTCAGCCGATCACTCTCAAATCCATGATTTACAAGCTGTTCTGTAATACCTGTGGCAGCCTTTTCGGCCATTCTTCCGCCCCCGAAATTCTTTTCTCCAATATGTACAATACCGTTTAAAAAGGTCCCATTGGTCAGTACCACCGACTTGGCCTTTATTTCGTGGCCCAGGCCTGTTTTTACACCATAGCAATAACCGCCCTTGATGAGAAGCCCCACCACCATGTCTTGGTAAAAATCAAGACCCTTGGTGTTTTCGAGCATTTCTCTCCACTTTAGGTGAAACAGCATCCGGTCGTTTTGTGCCCGCGGGCTCCACATGGCCGGACCCTTGCTTCGGTTAAGCATTCTAAACTGAATCGTGGATAGGTCGGTAACAATGCCGGAATATCCCCCGAGGGCGTCGATCTCTCTTACAATCTGACCTTTTGCGATACCCCCCATAGCCGGATTACAGCTCATTTGGGCAATGGTTTGCATGTTCATGGTAATCAATAGGGTAGAAGAGCCCATATTGGCTGCTGCCGCGGCCGCCTCACAGCCGGCGTGACCAGCCCCCACCACGATTACATCATATTCTTTAAACATGCGCTGCAAAGATATAGCTATAGTTCCTATAGAGAGGGGGCAATCTGAATAGCGGAGGGTGGATCAGCTCCAGGGCTTGTGTTTCACGCGAAACGGCGAGCCTGTGGTCGGGGCGAATACTTCGTTCCACGTGGAACAATCCCATAGGCTGTGAGGCATTGCTCTTCTTTTATTCGCATGGCCTTTTTTTGGGTACCGGTTTTGTCTTTATACCCACAGATATGCAGCGCCCCATGAAAAATTACCCGGTGAAGCTCGTTTTTGAATGAAACACCCAAGTTTTTTGCGTTTTCTCTGACCCGATCGATGCTAATATAGATCTCGGCCACCTTTTGAGGTCCGGAAGAGAGGTCAAAACTGATGATATCGGTGTAATAATCGTGTTTTAGATATGTTTTATTGATCTCGAGCAGTCTTTTGTCGGAGCAAAAGACATAGTTGACGCACCCCAGCAAGGTTTTTTCTTTTTTAAACAGCTTTTCAATAAAGCCCTTTAGCAAGGCTCTGCTAGAAAGGGTGAATCCCCTTTTTTCGAAGAAGAAATAAACTTTTGATCCTGAGCGCATCATTATCAAAAATCGTAAAGAAATACCACCCAACAAGGGTAGCTTTGTAAAATAATATTTTGATCATGGTGATTCGTCTCTCAGAGCTAAAGCCGGGCCAGGCGGGAACAATCAAGGAGTTTCAAAACAACGAGATCTTTTTAAAGCTGATGGAAATGGGCTGCGTGCCCGGCGAGACGATATTGGTAGAACAGGTGGCCCCGCTGGGGGATCCTCTTTCGGTGTCAGTTTCCGGATACCACCTTAGCCTCCGGTTGAACGAGGCGGATGCGATCTTAATTGAAATAACAAATTGATTTTCAAGCTTTTACAATGAAAATTGGTCTTTATTTCGGATCCTTTAACCCTATTCATAATGGTCACCTGATCGTGGGTAATTATATACTCAACGAGACCGATCTCGAAAAGGTCTGGCTGGTCGTCTCTCCTCAAAATCCGTTGAAAAATGAGAATACGTTGCTCAATGAGTATCACCGGTTACACCTGGCAACGCTGGCCACTGAGCACGACACCCGCATTAAGCCCACCGATATTGAGTTTGCGCTACCCAAACCCTCGTATACCATCGACACCCTTATTTATCTAAAGGAAAAATATCCGCAACACGAGTTCCGCATTATTATGGGGGCGGATAGTTTTCAAAACCTATCTCGTTGGAAGAACTATCAAACCCTGATCGGCGAATATGAGATACTGGTGTATCCCCGAATGGGCTATGGGAGCGAAAATTTGCTGGGAGCAAAAGCAACCTTCATCGATGCCCCGCTGCTACAACTTTCTTCTACATACATACGCGCTTGTATTGCCAATGGAAAATCCATTCGATATATGTTGCCCGAAGCGGTCATAGAAGAAATAGAAAGAGGGGGCTATTATAAGAAATAACCCAGCGCTAAGCAGAACAGCACGATCAGCGCCGATAACAGTTTTGTAAATCGCAACAGCAACATCGTGGCCAGTATCACCAACAGGTTAATGCTGCTAATGATGTTTCCATCGGTAAGAGAGATGTCTCTCGAAATATAAAGAGTAGACGCTATCATAATTCCTACCACCGCTGCATTGATTCCCTCGAGCGATCGATAGACAACGGCGTATTTTTTTAGATTGTGCCATACTGGAAAAAAGAAAAGTACCAATAGGGCGCTGGGTAAAAAAATGGCGATGGTGCCGATCAGGCAACCCAACAATTGCATGGAGGGTCCCATATCTTTTAAAGCCAACCCTCCGGTAAAAGAGGCAAACGAAAAAACCGGACCGGGTACAGCTTGCACGATTCCCATGCCGGTGTACAACTTATCTTGGTCGATTTGGATGGCATTGGGGTTATTGTCTTTTACGGCTGCGGGTCGCACGCTCCACTGTTCGTACATCATGGGCAATAACACTTGTCCGCCTCCAAAAACGAAGCTTCCCATTCGGTAGGTGTTCTCAAAAAGGTTGATCGGTTTTCGTTCGGCCCAATTATTGGTTCTGGCCGCTTCGCTAAGAAGACCGGCGATGATAAAGATGATCCCAAACAACCAGAAATTCCACCAGCGCACCGCTTTGGGTTTGTCGGCGCCTTGCGGAATTCTCTTGATGCTAAAGTTGGTGGCAATTCCACCCGCCACAATTAGCAGCGGCACGAGCCAGGGTCTGCCGAATAAAAGACCGGTGGCTGCGAAGCTGACCAGCATAATGACCCAGGTGATGGTATTCTTAATAGAAAGCGGAAAGATCCTTAGAATGGCGAAGCCCAAAAACCCGGCCGCCATAGGGGGAATAAAGCGAAAGATGGCCGTCTGCTGCGGATGATCTTCGAGACCCACCAGCAAAAAAGACAATGCCCCCATTAGCAGGCTGGCCGGTAAGATCCAGATTAACAGGGTAAGAGAGGCTAATAGCACCCCACCTCTTTTGTATCCGATAAGGGCCAGGGTCTGGGTAGACGAGGCGCCGGGCAGCAGCTGACAAAAAGCATTGTACTCCATTAGCTCTTCTTCGGTTACGTACGGAGTTTTTTGAACAAAGGTTTTCAACATCATTCCTACATGGGCCTGTGGTCCGCCAAAGGCAGTAACGCTGTGCCAAAAAACAGCCCGCAAAAAAGGAAGGTGTCTAAGCAGCATGGTCCCTTAAAATTATAAAATAATTCGCGGGGTACGAAGAGCGAATCGATAAGCGGTTTACGATAAAGGGGCGATTGTCTTATTTTCACACCAAATAGTCTACCCGTGAAAAGTTTTTGCTCCCTTGTTTGCTTGCTGCTGGTAATTTATAGTGGCCAGGCACAGAAATCAACAGACCCTATTGCCCTTGCTTTTTCTAAGGCCGATGCCATTCAGCAAAAGACCAACCAGTGGAAAGAAACGATACATCGCTACCCCGAGTTGGGCAACCGCGAGGTAAAAACAGCGCGCTTGGTAGCCGACCATCTTCGTTCGCTCGGCATAGAAGTAACAGAAGGCGTTGCCAAAACAGGAGTGGTGGGTCTGTTGCGCGGCGCTAAGCCCGGCCCTTGTGTTGGTCTGCGTGCAGACATGGACGCCCTTCCTATTACGGAGCGCGTACCCCTTTCGTTTGCGTCTAAAGAGCGAGCTGTATATAATGGTAACGAGGTGGGGGTGATGCACGCGTGTGGACACGATACGCACGTGGCCATGCTAATGGCGGCGGCCGAAGTATTAGCATCTATGAAAGACCAATTACAAGGCGGTGTTAAATTTATTTTTCAACCCGCCGAGGAGGGCGCCCCCGAGGGCGAAGAGGGCGGGGCGCCGCTGATGGTCAAAGAAGGTGTGATGGATAACCCCAAGGTCGATGTGATCTTTGGGATACATATCTCTTCAGACCTCGAGGCCGGCAAGGTATCTTACAGACCCGGCGCCTTTATGGCAGCGGCCGATTGGTTCTCTATTAAAGTAAAAGGAAAGGGAAGCCATGGCTCGCAACCCTGGAGAGGGGTTGATCCTATTCAGATCTCCGCTCAAATAATCGATGGTTTGCAAAGTATCGTTAGTCGCCAGATGGAACTAACCAAGGCGCCTGTCGTTATTACAGTGGGGATGATCAATGGAGGGGTGCGACAAAATATTATTTCTGAATCTTGCACCCTAAAAGGAACGATCCGCACCCTCGACAGCGAGATGCAAAAGATCGTACACGAAAAAATAAAACAAACCGCCACCATGATCGCAGCGGCCAGCGGTGCAACGGCAGAGGTAATGATCGAAACTAAAACGCTGGTTACCTATAATACTCCCGAGCTAGTCAAACAAATGGTGCCTACGATAGAGCGTACGCTGGGCGCCGCCAATGTGGGAGAGACTAATTGGGTCACCGGTGCCGAAGATTTTTCGTACTACGGTACCAGAGCCCCTTCTTTCTTTTTCTCACTGGGAGGTATGCCAAAGGGGAACGACCCAAACAAAGCACCTCCGCATCATACCCCCGATTTTTATGTAGACAACAGCGGCATGCCCCCGGGGGTTAAAACATTCTGCGCGCTGGTATTCGATTATATGCGGATGGCAAAAAAATAAGAACATGCCACGCTTTATCGCATTATTGTTTGTTGGGTTGATCGCGTCTTCTACGCTGCTTGCACAGCTACACGATAAAAAGCTAGAAGCAAAGATTGCCGAGCGCCTGCAAGGCTTTAAAGGAGAGGTGGGCCTTTATGTAAAGGACTTGCGCAGTGGTCGGGTGTCGCTGTACAATGCCGATACTGTTTTTCCGACGGCCAGCATTGTAAAGGTGCCCATCTTGTTGGGTATTACTGCTGCGGTAGATAATGGACAACTCTCTTACGACAGCAATCATGTTTACCGCGACTCACTGCTCTATGCAGGAGAAGATATTCTCGGCTCTTTTAAGGACGGCGAAAAAATTGCACTCAAAAAAATAATTATGTTGATGATGACCACCAGCGACAATACGGCCAGCTTATGGCTGCAATCGCTGGCCGGAGGAGGAAAGCGCATCAATGAGTTGCTTCTACAACAAGGACTTTTAAATACCTATGTAAATTCCAGAACGCCCGGTCGCGAAGCTAATCGCACACAGTATGGCTGGGGGCAAACCACGCCTGCCGAAATGGGCCGTTTGTTAGAAAAGATCTACCGCAAAGAAGTGATATCGGCTTATGCCAGCGAAAAGATGTTAAGGGCTATGAGTCGCAACTTTTGGGACGAAGATGAATCGCTGGGAAGTTTTCCGCCTTATATCGAAGTATTTAGCAAGAATGGATGCGTGAATGCTTCTCGAAGCGAAGCGATGATCGTTAATGCCCCTAACCGACCATTTGTGTTTTGCATTTTTACCAAGAATAATCAAGACCAGCGCTGGACACACGATAACGAAGCCTGGACGCTAGCGCGTTCTGTAGCGACCCTATTGTGGAATTATTTTGAGCCTAACGACAAATGGGTTGCACCGGTCAACGAAAAAATAAGTAACAGGCCCAACTAAGTAAATAGGCCATCCCGGTCATATAGAACAATTGAATGGCGGGCCACTTCCACGACTTGGTCTCTCTTTTTACCACTGCCAGCGTGCTCATGCACTGCATGGCAAATACATAAAAGATCATTAACGAAAGTCCGGTGGCTAAGGTAAATACAGGCGTTCCATCGGGACGAACGGCTGCCTTCATTTTTTCGTTAAGCAGGTGACTGCCCTCATCACCTACACTGTAGAGAGTGGCCATGGTTCCTACAAATACCTCGCGGGCCGCAAAAGAAGTTATAAGAGCCACTCCGATCTTCCAATCAAACCCGAGCGGGGTAATGACAGGCTCTATTTTTTTTCCGAGCCATCCGGCGTAGGAGTTTTCTAGTTTGGCGGTCTGGTATTGTCTTTCGGCTTGCGCTGCAGTAAAGCCGCTTTGCTGCGCCGCTTCGAACTGTTGCTGCGCTGCCAGCATACCAGACTCCGGGCCGTACGAGCTAAGCCCCCATAGCACAAGAGAAATGATCATGATGACCTTTCCGGCATCGAGCACAAATATCTTGGCCTTGCTGAGCATGGTGGGCAATAGATTAGACCAGCGAGGAGACCGGTAAGAGGGTAGTTCTAAAATAAAAAAACTTTTCTCTTGAATTTTAATAAACAAGTTAGCGACATAAGAGACCAACATCGCCATTACGATTCCTAACATATACATAGCCAGCAATACGAGACCTTGCAAGCTGATAAATCCAAATAAATAGGTATTGGGAATCACGAGCCCGGTAATGGTCGTATAAACCGGTAATCGGGCCGAGCAACTCATAAGCGGAGTAATCAGAATGGTGAGCAGCCGCTCTTTTCTGTTCTCGATATTGCGAGCACTCATAATAGCGGGCACCGCACAGGCAAAGCCACTGATCATGGGCATCACACTTTTTCCGTTAAGCCCCACGCTGCGCATCAGCCTGTCAGACAAAAAACTAATGCGGGCCATGTATCCCGAATCTTCGAGCAGGGTAATGATACCGAACAAGATCATGATCTGCGGTACAAACACTAAGATTCCTCCTAATCCGGCCAGCACGCCGTTGACGAGCAGATCGGTTACTTTACCAGTGGGAAGTCGCAGCGTAAGCCATTCTCCGGCTTTTCCAAACCCCATTTCGATCCAGTCCATTGGATACTGCGCGAGCAAAAAGACGCTTTGAAAAAGTAAGAACAAAACGGTCAGTAAGATCAAGTATCCCCAGCGGCGATGAAGCAATACCGCATCGAGTTTTTCGGTGCGCAGCGTTTTTTGCAAAGGGTCGGGTTCTAAAACGGCTTGCTGCATAACTTGCCGAATGCGAGCATAGCGTTGCAAGATCTCTTCGGCCTGCGTTTTAGTGGCATTGAACCTGCCTTCTTTTTCTATGGCATCGATCTGGTGCTGAACGGGCGCGGGTACTATAAACGAATCCCGATGCGTTAACAGATGAATGGCTTTATAATCGCTACAATCCGAGAGGACCTCTTTGATTTTTTGAATGGGGATGGGTGCCAGTGCATAGTTATCGATAAAATCTCTGGTCGGAACTTTGTACGCGCCTTGCAGTGTAAGTTCTATTGCTTTTTTTAACTCTTGCAAGCCCTTGCCTTTTCTGGCATCGACCGCTACCACGGCTACTCCCAATTCGCGCTCCAGCGCCGCAATGTCGATCTTGATGCCGCGGCGACGGGCCAGGTCCATCATGGTAAGAGCTACCACGACCGGTTGCTTAAGGTCGATAAGCTGTGTACAGAAAAGTAAATTTCTTTTCAGGTTGCTGGCATCGACCACCACCACCAATAGATCGGGGTCGATCTCTTCGTCTTCTTTCATCACCACCTTGTAGGTAACCCATTCATCGAGCCTTCGGGGGTATAAACTATAGGTCCCGGGCAGGTCGATCATGGATGCCTGCAGGCCTCCGATCGTGGCCGCCCCGGTCTTTTTATCGACGGTAACACCCGGAAAGTTGCCCACTTTCTGTTGCAAACCGGTGAGGCAGTTAAAAAGCGAACTTTTTCCACTGTTGGGGTTGCCGACCAGCGCAATATGGACACCAAGGGGGTTCAACATACTATTATTGGTTGCAAAAGTAGATACTCAATGGCAAACCCCGCCCGAAATCTCGGTCTTGTTGCGCAAAGCATCTTTGTAGTTGGTAACTTTGCAGCCCATAAATGATTTCGCTATGAAATGCTATATGAAAAGCGCCCTGTTCTGTTCATTGGTTGTGCTAAGCGGCTGTTCGGCGTCTAGCCGACTAGCCAAAAAAAATGAGTTACTGCAAAATGCAATGACAGGCTTTGTAACCTATTTGGCCGATGATCGTCTTGAAGGACGTCGTACCGGAACGGCCGGCGAAAAATTGGCTATGGAATACATTGCCGGCCAATACAGCAAGGCGGGGCTGGTGCCGAAAGGGACCGATGGATATTTTCAGTCTTTTTCTGTGAACGAGGGAAAAAAGATGGGACCGGATTGCAAAATGATCATTGCAAATAAAGTCCTGACCCCCGAAAAAGATTTTTTTGTGTTCCCGTATAGTGCCGCTGCTTCGATAACCGCTCCACTAACACCGGGTCTTCGCGAGATGGGCGCTCCCTGGCTGATCGATCTGCGCGACGTGCTCGAAGAGAACAAGACCAATCCTCATTTTGATCTGCCCGGCTACATATACGAGTTCAGTTCAAAGGCAAAAGAAAAAGGAGCAGCAGCACTGCTCTGGCATAATAGCAGCTTGATCGATGATAAGCTAAGCTTTAATTCAAAAGATAAATTGCCTTCGGTGGCCATTCCTGTTTTTTATGTTAAGCACACAGCGGTGGCCGCATTTACCAATCAAGAGGTGGCTTCGCTCGAGATCTCGGCTCGCGCCTCGCTGGCCGATAAAATCAGAACCGGAGCGAACGTGATCGGATATATAGATAATGGTGCCCCCACCACAGTGGTGCTTGGCGCTCACTTCGATCATTTAGGCTATGGCGAAGATGGAAACTCGCGTTACGAGAAAAAAGAAGCCGCCATTCACAACGGCGCTGATGATAATGCCAGTGGTACAGCCACCTTGTTGGCTCTGGGCTACGAATTAAAAAAGTTGGCAGCTCGGTCTAACAACTATTTACTCATCGCTTTTTCGGGCGAAGAGTTAGGGTTGTATGGCTCCAAACATTTTGTTGAGAATCCTACCATCGACCTAAAATCGATCAACTATATGATCAATATGGACATGGTCGGTCGTCTTAACGATAGCACCAAGACGGTTACCATTGGCGGCTATGGCACCTCGCCCTATTGGTCTTCTGTTATTAACAGTAGCGCAAAAGGAAGTTTTAGCGTAAAGATCGACTCGAGTGGCTCGGGCCCCAGCGACCATACTTCTTTTTATAGAAAGGACATTCCGGTGCTTTTCTATTTTACCGGTCTGCATACCGATTATCATAAGCCTAGCGATGATGCCGATCGTATCAATTACAAGGGCATGGTCTCTATACTGCGCCATATAGAACAATTGATTACCCAAGCCGATAAAAGCGGCCGACTGGCTTTTTTAAAGACCCGCGAAGCGCAAACGACTACCAGTGCTCGTTTTAGTGTCTCTATGGGGATTATGCCCGACTATACCTATAGCGGCAACGGGGTAAGAGCGGATGGCGTTAGCGAAGGTCGCCCGGCACAAAAAGCCGGTATTCGTGCCGGCGATATTGTCTTGCAGATCGGCGACTATAAGATCGGCTCTATGGAAAGCTATATGCAAACACTCGGCAAGTTTAAAAAAGGCGATCAGGTAAAGGTCATTTACCAGCGAGGTGCTGAGCAGTTGGTGGCCGACATACAGTTCTAATGTCGATAAGTTGTACCTTGTATTGACTAACCTATGGCAGAGCGGGTCAATAAACTGGTGCTCGATAATTCGCTGATCACCGAAGCTTTCTTCGAGGGAACACGCCTACTGGGCATTGTAGCGCCCATTCGCGGCTATCAGTTTTGCTGGCATCTCAACAAGGTGATCGGGCTTGATTTTCGCATCAACGAGTTAGAGATAAAACGAATCTATAAAAAGCGCGAATACTCTTTTTCGGTCTACGAGTACCGCGAACCCACCGGATCGCTGGAGCATTATATCTATAATAATAAATTCGACGGTGAATTCTTGCTACCCGAGTTCAAGCACCTCGATTTTTTATGGTTAATGAAAGAAGATGAAGTAAGCGATGCTTCGTTGCAACAAACCATTCAAACCATTCGTAGTCTGGCCGCCGTACAGCTGGTGGCAGAGCTACCCATCGATCAGGTAAAAAATAAAGAGAATCTGGTTTTTTAATTCGGGTAAACGATCAGCGTCTTTTCTTCTTGGTCGATGATCT
This sequence comes from Sphingomonadales bacterium, assembly GCA_016872155.1. GTDB lineage: Bacteria > Bacteroidota > Bacteroidia > Chitinophagales > Chitinophagaceae > JJ008. The sequence goes on along the minus strand of VHBB01000001.1, from coordinate 256,384 downwards.
TTCCAATGGGTTCGATCTGTGCGCCGTATCCCTGTTCTTTAAATAGTTCTTGCACGGTTTCGAGGGCATCGGGAGCCACACTAATCAATAATCCGCCATTCGTTTGCGGATCGGGAAGCAGTGTAAAGGCTTCCATTACATTGACCCCTTTTTCAAATCGAATTTTATCTTGATAGGCGCTCCAGTTGCGCGTAGTGGCGTCGGGAAACACGCGTTGGGCGATCAACTCTTTTACATTGGGTAATACAGGCAGCCGGTCATAGTAGATGGCGGCGCTTGCATTGCTTCCTTTTACCATCTCTACCAAATGACCCATCAGGCCAAACCCGGTTATATCGGTGATGGCGCTAACGCCTTTGATGGCACCCAGTGCGGTCCCGATCTGGTTGAGCGAACACAGCGCTTCGAATAGCATAGACTGCTGTGTTGCATCAAGCAATCCTTTTTTTTCTGCACTTGCCAGCACCCCGGTTCCCAGCGGTTTGGTAAGTAGCAGCCAATCGCCCACTTGTGCCGTATTGTTTTTTTTGAGATTCTCGATAGGAACAATGCCACTTACCGCTAATCCAAAGATGGGCTCAGGATTGTCGATGCTGTGTCCGCCTGCGAGCGGAATGCCCGCTTGCTCACAAATAGTTCTGCCTCCTTCGATCACTTGTTGTGCCATGGCCGTCGGCAATTTTTCGACGGGCCAACCCAAGATCGCGATTGCGATCAATGGTTTGCCCCCCATAGCATAGATATCGCTGATGGCATTGGCCGCAGCGATCTTTCCGAACGTAAATGCATCGTTGACCAGCGGCGAAAAAAAATCGGTGCTCGAGATGAGCGCCGTACCATTGCCCAGATCATAGACCGCCGCGTCGTCGTTGGTCTCGTGGCCTACCAACAAGGCCGCAGGGGCCGGGCGTTGAATAGTCGAATGCAAGATCTCTTCGAGCACCCGTGGCGCAATTTTGCAACTGCAGCCGCCGCCTTTAGAAAATTCGGTAAGTAGGGGTGTGGTCATGGAGTGGGGATTATAGCGCGGCGCGGTTCAACGAGTGTCTAACCATAAATTATAAAACCAGCATTTCGTGCAAAATGGATTTTACGTTCAATATTTCTTTTTGAGACAGGCTGTTGTATGTTTTAATAATTCTTTTCTTGTCTATTGTTCTGATCTGGTCAAGAGCGACACTTCCTTTTCTTTTATTAAATCGAACCCCAACGCGTGTAGGATAATCTTTTGTAGCAGTGGTCATTGGGGCAATGATGAGCGTTTCCAAGAAGTTGTTCATTTCGTTGGGGGAAATGATAACACAGGGTCGCGTTTTTCTGATCTCTCGCCCAATGGTGGGCTCAAGGTTAACTAAGGCGACCTGGTACTGCTTTATTTCCATTCGTCCAATTCTTCGTCCTTAAAAATAGCAGGGAGAAGCAGTTTATCATCCGCTTTTTCATGCATTTTTTGAAATGATTTTTCCCAGCCGGCACGCGGGTTTTTTCTGGGTTTTAAAATGATGTACTCTTTTTCAAATACCAGCTCTAACGTGTTTTGAAATTGATATTTTTCGAGAATGGTTTTCGGCAGGCGAATGCCCTTTGAGTTGCCGATAGAGATCAAGGAGACTTCCATGTGATTAAATTGTAATTACAAAGTTATTACAATTAGTTCAAAAGGGCAACCCCTTTTTACGACAAAAAAACGACAGGCTTTTCGCCGATCAGAAAGTAATTAAAAGCTAGCCTTTCAACACCAGCCGTAAATTCTCCGCTCCGGTCTTCGTAGAAGGAATAATGGTGAGTTGTTTTTCTAACGACTTGCGATTTTGCAGCGACTTGGCGTAGAGTTTATCGTAGTAACGCAATAAAATGTCGAAGGCGGCCTTGATGTTGTTCTCGGTGATCAGGTCGGTTACCTGTTGAGCTTGTAGGTGACCTAACTTTTTGGTAATTCGGGTGGTGGCATCGATCAATGCCGTTTTATCTAGCGCCCCATATTCAGCCACGATATGACTGAGTCGTTCCTCAAAAGGGATCTCTAAAAAATAAACAGGCGCCTGGCGCAGCGTAGTCCAAAATGCAGTGGGAAGATTGACCAACCCAATGCGCTGTGATTCGTCTTCGATCCAAATGGGCGGTAAGTCGCCATCCACATCGTGTACCGAAGAGGGTGCGATAGTATCAACAGAAAATGTTGTGCGAAGTGAACGTAATGCCAGGGCCAATTTATTTTCGAATTGTTCTTGCCCGGGTTGCGCGGGTTGACCAATGCTTCCAAAAGCAGATCCCTTATGTGAGGCGAGTTTTTCAAGATTGATCACCGGTTGGCCCGCCGTTGCCAGTGCTTGTAATAATTCTGTCTTACCTGATCCGGTGTATCCTCCAATCACTCGTAATGAATGGGGTTTGCTCAACTCTTCTAATACCCAATTACGATAGCGTTTGTAGCCCCCGGCTAGTGTATAAACGGTAAAACCATAGAGGTCGAGTAACCAGGCAATGGCTGCACTTCGCATGCCCCCCCGCCAGCAATGAACGAGCAGGGTTGTATTACGGGCATTGTCGGTTTTATAAAAAGAGGCCGCGATAGTTTCGGCGGCGACCACTTTGTCTTTCATGGTAGGGCCAAAAAAGTCCAGCCCGATCTTAATAGCCTCCTCTCTGCTTTTTTGTTTGTAGGTCGTGCCGACGATCTTTCGTTCCTCATCAGTAAAAAGCGGAAACGATATGGCCCCCGGAACATGTGCATGCTTGAACTCGCCGGGGCTTCGCACATCCAACACCGGGTGAGAAGCCGCTAACGATAAAAACTCTTCGATATCGACGCGCTGAACAGGCATAAAAAAAAGAGGACCTAGGTCCTCTTTGGTTATTTATTCATGGAGGCTAAGAACTCTTCGTTGCTCTTGGTGCCTTTCATTCGGTTTTGTAATTCGCGCATGGCCTCTTCGGTATTCATATCGGCCAAATACACGCGCAGCAGATTCATCCGTTGCAGTGCAGCGGGGTCTAATAACAGATCGTCGCGACGGGTCGAAGAAGAATTTAGATCTACGGCCGGATAGATCCGTTTATTAGAGAGTTTGCGATCGAGTTGCAATTCCATATTACCGGTTCCTTTGAATTCCTCGAAGATCACCTCGTCCATTTTACTGCCGGTATCGACCAGCGCGGTGGCAATAATGGTGAGCGATCCGCCATTCTCTATTTTACGAGCGGCACCAAAGAATTGCTTGGGCTTTTGCATGGCATTGGCCTCGACCCCGCCCGATAATACTTTACCCGAGGCCGGTGCTACGGTATTGTGCGCACGCGCCAATCGGGTTATGGAGTCGAGTAAGATTACTACATCGTGTCCGCACTCTACCAATCGCTTGGCCTTATTGAGTGCCATGGTAGAAACCTTAACATGTTTTTCGGCGGGCTCATCGAAGGTAGAAGCGATCACCTCTGCCTTTACGCTTCGTTCCATATCGGTAACCTCTTCGGGTCTTTCATCGACGAGAACGATCATTAAATAACACTCAGGATGGTTGGCAGCGATGGCATTGGCCACCGCTTTTAACAACATGGTCTTACCTGTTTTGGGTTGCGCCACGATCAATCCGCGCTGGCCTTTACCAATGGGGGTAAACAAATCCATAATGCGCGTAGAATATTCCGAAGGCGTTGTAAACAGATTTAATTTTTCGAACGGGAACAGCGGTGTCAGATAATCGAAGGGAACGCGGTCGCGTACTTCGTCGGGACTCTTTCCGTTGAGCAGGTCTACTTTGAGCAGTGCAAAATATTTCTCTCCTTCTTTGGGAGGGCGAACGGTGCCATAGACGGTGTCACCGCTTTTGAGTCCGAATAATTTGATCTGCGAGGGTGATACATATACGTCGTCGGGCGAAGACAAATAGTTATAATCGGATGAGCGCAAAAAACCATATCCGTCGGGCATCATCTCTAATACCCCTTCGGCCGGGATCATGCCATCGAACTCTACGGTAAAGACCGGTTCCTTTTTTTGAGGAACAAAGCGAGCGGGACCGCCTTGTGGTTCGGGCGAAGCACCCGGCTCGGGCGTATTTTGCAAGATGGTCTGTGCCAACAGGTCGGTCTTGCTGGGGGCGTTGGCATTTTCTTGAAGGGTAGCTCCGGCTGCAGCAGCAGCGTCGGGCTTCTCTTCTTTTTTGGGTCTTCCTCTTTTCTTGGGCTTGTTGTCCTCGTTTTTTGCAGTCATGGATAATTGTTTGGAAGGTGGGGTTTGGGTGTCGCCGCTTTCTACAATGGCTTCTTCGCTGGCGATACCTGTACTGGTTTTTACGATGCGTTTATGTTTATGATCGGGTTCGGTTCCTTTGGCTTGTTTGGCTCCTGCAATGGCGTGGCTGTCAAGTATCTTATAAATAAGGTCCTGTTTACTGAGTCGTTTGGCCTGGGGAATCATGAGGCGCTCGGCAATGTCGAGCAACTCGGGAACGAGCATGTCGTTCAGTTGTAAAATATCGTACATGAATGAAAATTGATCAAGGGTTCAACTAAAAATAACCCGACTTGATAATTGAAAATTTGAGTGTTAACCAGATCAAAGAGGCGGCAAACGAAAGAAAAACGAGTAGAATCCGGGCCGAATGGGCCTCTTTCAGATGCAATACTACTATAAATAGGTCAATTCCGAAAATTTTTTCAACTGACGGCTGTCAGCTCCACGGGGCTCAGCGCTTACCTTTGCATTCGTAATTACCCTTTCATGTTCAATAAAAGAATCAAGATAAAGGAACTGTTGCAGCAAGAGCCCGCCGGTCAGGAAGTGACGGTAATGGGATGGGTGCGCACCTTTCGCAATAATCAGTTTGTGGCCCTCAACGATGGTAGTACCAACCAACACTTACAAGTGGTGCTCACCCTGGGTCAGTTTCCGGACAGTTTGTTATCGCGCATTACCACATCGGCCTCTCTTCGGGTAACCGGAAAAGTGGTGGCCTCGCTGGGCAAAGGACAAAAAATAGATCTGCAGGCGACGACCGTAGATATTTTAGGTGATTCCGATGCAGAAAAATATCCGCTGCAACCCAAAAAACACAGCCTTGAGTTCTTACGCGAAAAAGCGCACCTGCGTTTTCGCACCAATACATTCGCAGCGGTATTTCGTGTTCGGCATGCCTTATCGTTTGCTGTGCACCAGTTCTTTCATAGCAAAGGATTCTTATATCTCCATACGCCCATCATTACGGCCAGTGACGCTGAGGGCGCTGGAGAAATGTTTCGGGTAACCACTCTTCCGCTCGACGGAAAAGCCCCACGCACCGAAGACGGACAAATAGATTACAAAGAAGATTTTTTTGGTCGCTCTACGCACTTAACGGTAAGCGGTCAGCTTGAGGGAGAATTAGGGGCGACCGCCTTTGGCGAGATCTACACGTTCGGCCCTACGTTTCGGGCCGAAAACAGTAATACCGCTCGTCATTTGGCTGAGTTTTGGATGATAGAACCCGAGATGGCCTTTTACGATCTCGAAGACAATATGAACCTGGCCGAAGAATTCATTGGCTATATTATTCGCTACGCCATGGAGCATTGCGCCGATGATCTTCAATTCTTGGACCAACGATTGGCCGAAGAAGAAAAACAATTACCGCAAGACAAGCGCAGCGAACTAGGACTCCTCGACAAGCTTCGCTTTGTAACCGAAAATAAATTCGAGCGATTAACCTATACAGAGGCTATCGATATTTTGCGCGAGAGCAATTACAACAAGAAAAAGAAGTTCCAATACGAGATTACCGGATGGGGCATGGACCTGCAAAGTGAGCACGAGCGCTATCTGGTCGAAAAGCATTTTAAGAAGCCGGTTATTCTTTATAACTATCCCGCTTCGATCAAGGCGTTTTATATGCGGCAGAACGACGATGGTAAGACGGTAGCGGCCATGGATATTCTGGCCCCCGGCATTGGAGAAATTGTGGGCGGTTCGCAACGCGAAGAAAGATTGGAGAACCTGCAACAAAAGATGGCCGCCATGGGAATTGCCGAAGAAGAGCTTTGGTGGTATCTCGACACGCGGCGCTTTGGAACGGTTCCCCATGCCGGTTTCGGACTGGGTTTTGAGCGCATGGTGCAATTTGTGACCGGAATGAGCAATATTCGCGACGTGATCGCTTTTCCGCGTACCCCCGGCGCTGCCGAGTTTTAGCATATACTGCTTTTCATAATTATACGCGGCTTATTCTTCGTGTATGCACATTACGGGCACATGGCTTTGATAGACCAGTTGCCGCGTTGAACTTTTCTTAAAGAGTTTGTCGACCAGCTTGTGTTGTTTGGGGATACTGACGATCAGATCGAGATTATTCTTTTCGGCAAATTCGTTGATCGCATCTTCTATATCGGTGTGCTCCAAGAAATGATAGATGGGGCGGAGATCGCTTAAGAGTGTCTCTAACAATACGGTCTGTTCGGGTTTTTCTTCTTCGTTACTGCCGTCGGTATTAACATTGAGTACATGCAACTCGGCCTCGAAGTTTCGAACAAGGTCTCGAATGATGCGTGTAGGTGTTGTAGCTACCACTTCTTTGCAATCGCAGGCAAACCCGATCTTTTTTATTCCCTTTCCAAAGGCCTTACCCGGAGGCACGCAAATAACGGGTACATGCAAATGACGGATGGCACTTAGCGTGTTGCTGCCAAAAACGACCCGTTCAAACGCCGAAGCCCCCTTGGTTCCCATTACTACGGCAAAGGGTCTGATCTTTTCGCAAATGGATTCCAACTCGTCGGTTACATTGCCCAGCCGCGTTTCGCTGTAGATCTTTTGTTCGGCCTTTAGCACTTTTCGCGTTAGGTCTTTTAGTTGTTCCATTCTTTTTTCGGCCGCATGCCTAAGCTCCTCTACCGATACTAACACAATAGGCGCATCGGTATAACTGACCGGAACCTGGTAAACATGAAACAACGATCGTTCTCATGGATGGCTGTTTCTTTTAAAGATAAAAGCAGCCACTACCTTTTTAAATGATGACGATCATCTTACCGACTGATTGTTGCTTGTTCCTTTATTTAAAAAAGCAGACAGACGGGTGCGCACATTCTCTCTGATGTTGAGGTAGTAGAGATTAATGTCTCCTATGTGGTAGTTATCGGTTCTATATAAAAAGCTGCCCGGAAAATGTGGGCGGTACGAGTATATCACACCCTGTTGAATCTGTGCATCGGCAGCGCCTGTAAAAACCTTGTTGAACCGAGTAAGAACGGCCCCTTTGTTGGCTTTGCGAGATACGAAACCTGAATCGGTGGTCCAGCTGAGTGGATTGGTTACGATTATCGAGGCCGCGCGCTCTTTTTCTTTTTTGACCCAGGGCGCTTCGTATCCCATCTTAAAAGTTCGCCAGCTACACACGCAATTTGTTTGTGTAGGTTGCACACAAGCGGTCAGCGAGTTGAAACTTTTTGTTTCGAGGGGCCATCCTACCACATAGGCCACTACAAGTTGTCGTTGCAGCGGTTTGTTATCGAAAAATTCTTTGAGTAGTTCAATCGCCATTAGTGCGCCTTGGCTGTGCGAGGCAATAATAATGGGACGTCCGTTATTATAATGCTGTAAATAATGGCGAAAGGCGTTGCGCACGTCGGCGTATGCCAACTGTAAGGCCTGTACGGCCAGGGCCGAATCGGCTCCATAGAAATTACCGATGTGCGCCTGGCGATAGCGTGGACTAAACACCCGGCTTTGTTGGTTAAAGGCACTGGCCTGAAACAGAATGGTCGAGTAATCTGTCTTGGCATTTATATAATCATCATCAATGGCGGCATTCGGGCGAGCTGCTTCTTTTTTGTCGGTAAAAGTGGTGGGGTGCAAAAAGAAAACATCGGCCAGGGTGTCTCTGGTCTCTGTTCTAAGCGGCCCGGGAATACTGTCGGAGGGGTCTTTTTTGTCGGGATGGGCGGCCCAGTAGTCCAGATTGGTATAATCAGGCTGGCCATTGGGGCTCTTAAAGGGATAGTTTGACCGGTAGGATTGGTATTTATCGGCACATCCAAAAAGGGCCAAAACAAGAAAAAAACTGGCTAAATAGGCTATTTTTCGGCTCATAATGGGCAAAAATCGGTAAAAAATATGGCATTTCGGTAAATAGGTCATTAAGCTTTCTTTAGTGAGGCAAAAACATTTTATTAAAAAAGGTACTTTGTTATGCATAGTACTGTAATTATTCTCTATCTTTGGTCTGTCAATCGATAAAAACACTATGAATATAGACAATACACAGAGCCAAATGCGCAAGGGAATCTTGGAGTTTTGCATCCTTTCGGCCATCAAAAGAGGCGAAGCGTATCCGGGAGACATTGTCGACGAAATGCGCTCGGCCGGCTTGCAAATTTTGGAGGGTACGCTCTATCCGTTGCTTACCAGACTAAAGAACGCCGAGATGTTATCGTATCGCTGGGTCGAAAGCCCCTCTGGCCCACCCCGCAAATATTTTTCACTGACCGAAAAGGGCCAACTCTTTTATAAAGAACTGGAACAAACTTGGAAAGAACTATCCGAAGCGGTCAATAAGGCCACCCTGCCCAAACCCACTAATCTCTAATCTAGTACCCGATCCATTCATAAACAATAACTATTATCAGTATAGCCATGAAAAAGATCATCACCATCAATTTAAGCGGCCGGATTCTATCTATAGAAGAGCCTGCCTTCGAACAACTGCAATCTTATATTGCAAGGTTGCGCGATTTTTTTGCGACCGAAGAGAGTCGAGAAGAGATCATCAGCGATATGCAAGGCAGGATCGCCGAATTGATGCACGAAAAAATTAAAAAGGGAACGGCTTGTATTACAGAATTGGATGTGCAAGAACTGATCGCGCTTATGGGTCGACCCGAAGAGTTGGCCCAAGAGGGGGCTTCGGATACAACAATGAGCGGCGCCTCGGCTAACGCTAAGGCAAGCGAGAAAGAAAATGCAAGTTATACCGAGGGAGCGGCTCATAGAAAACTATACCGCGACCAAACAAATTCTGTAATAGGAGGCGTAGCCGGCGGTTTGGCAGCATACCTGGGCATTGACCCGGCCATTGTGCGTGCCTTATTGGTGATCTTGGCATTCTCGAGTTTTGGATTGGCGTTATTCGGCTATGTATTGATGTGGATCTTTTTGCCCGCCTCTACTGTAGAAACATTCAAGGGGAAACGTTTTTACAGAGATCCTGAAAATAAAGTACTAGGCGGTGTGGCCGGAGGGTTGGCCGCTTATTTTGATAAACCAGTTAAAAATATCCGATTGCTTTTCTTGTCGCCGTTACTGCTACAAATTCTTTTTTCTATTTTGGATTGGACGGATGATGATTTCACAATCGTGCTATTTAATCTGAGTTTTGGATCGCTGGTCGGGTTTTCGATCATTGTGTATATTACCCTTTGGGTCATTCTGCCGAAAGCGGTTACCCCCTACCAGAAAATGGAGATGCGTGGCGAGAAGATCGACCTGGCCTCTATTCAAAAACAAGTAAAGCAAGGCGCAGACCAGCTGAAAGAAAAAGTAAGCAACTGGGGGAAAGAGGTAGAGACCGTAGCCAACGAACTACCCGGTAAGGCCGAGAAGTTTGCTAGCGAGGTCACTCAACGCGTACAAGAAAAATTCAGCGACAAAGACCGAACTATTGGCAGCCGTCTTTTTAAGGCGATCGGGTTATTGATCAAAGTATTCTTTGCTTTTTTCTTCGGCATTCTGGCTTTTTCGCTATTGGTTGCACTATTAGCTATTTGTTTTGCTGGAGCGGTTACCTGGCCCTATCAAAGTTTTTTGTGGGCTAACAATTCGCAGCAGTTAATGGCTTGGGCAGCCCTACTCTTGTTTGTAGTGGTTCCGCTGCTAGGATTTATTATTTGGCTCGTTAGAAGAATCGTGGGATACAAACAAAAAAGTGCCGTACTACGCTATAGTTTTTTCTCTCTTTGGACACTGGGATGGGTAATGATGTTTCTTTTATTCAGCAGTTTGGGCAAAGAATTTTCTGCGCGGGAGCAAGTAGTTACCCCTGTGCCACTCACTGTTGCGAATCCTTCTTCGTTGCATCTTACGGTCTCGCAACCGGCCCTCCATTATAGCAATAGGGTTCCGTGGATCCATATTCAGGGAGAAGAAACGGGATGGGATCTGACGAAGGATACCCTCAAGCTTTCTGCGGTAATTATAGAAACAATCGAAAGTCGGGACAGCCATTACCATATAGAAATGCTGCGAATAGCTACCGGGCGAAATAGCCAACAGGCCATTGCTCGTGCCGAAACGATACACTATCCTGTCAATACCCAAGGATATGCTAGTAGGAGATCCAATACAGTTGATACCGTTACCCTGGTAGATCTGCCTAGTTTCTATGCCATTGCGGCTAACAATAAATATCGCGGCCAGCAGGTAAAGATAGTAGTACAAGTACCGGTTGGAAAGACCATTTCGTTCGATGAGTCGATCAAAGAAAAGCTGACACAAGGAGAATTGCATATCGGCTATAACAAGCGGGGTCGGGTAAAGGAGTTCTCTTGGGAGGATGCCGATTTTCCCTACCAAAGCGGCACTCTCTACAAAATGATGCCTGGAGGAATACTGCGTCCGGTCGAAGACTCCTTGTCTGCCGACACACTCTAGAAGAAACCCGGATTCGCGTACATTTGTGCTCTGAAAAAAAGCACATGTCTGTTAAGCGAACCCCGTTTTACAATAAGCATATAGCCCTGGGGGCCAAGATGGCTCCTTTTGCTGGTTACGAAATGCCTATCTCGTATTCTGGCATCAATGACGAACATGCCACCGTTCGCAAAAATGCAGGGGTCTTTGATGTTAGTCACATGGGAGAGTTTGTACTCAAGGGTCCCGATGCGCTAGACCTTATTCAACGGGTTACCAGCAACGATGCCGCTAAACTTGTTGCCGGAAAGGTGCAGTACAGTTGTTTACCCAACGACAAAGGAGGAATTGTAGACGACCTGCTGGTCTATTGCCTGGAACCGAATAAGGCCTATATGCTGGTGGTGAACGCCTCGAACATAGAAAAGGACTGGAACTGGATACAGCAACATAATCACAAGGGGGTAGAGATGCATAACATCTCTGATAAAACCTGTCTGCTGGCCGTGCAAGGTCCGCTCGCCGCTCGTATGCTGCAGCCGCTCACCGATCTCGATCTTGTTAATCTGGCCTACTACACATTTGTAAAAGGAACTTTTGCAGGGGTCGAGAATGTGCTGATTAGCGCTACCGGTTATACCGGTGCCGGGGGTGTAGAGATTTATTTCGAAGACAAAGAGGACCATGCCGAAAAGATCTGGGACGCTATTTTTTCGCTGGGCGGCCCGCAAGGGTTAAAGCCCATTGGTCTGGGCGCTCGCGATACGCTACGACTCGAAATGGGGTTTTGTTTGTACGGAAATGATATTGACGATACGACCTCTCCGCTCGAGGCCGGCTTGGGTTGGATTACGAAGTTTACCAAAGAGTTTTCTTCGTCGGTGCAGTTTGCCCGTCAAAAGGCAGAAGGTCTTGCCAAAAAACTGGTGGGCTTTGAAATGATCGATAAAGGCATTCCCCGTCATGGCTACGAAATAAAAGATGCGACCGGTACGGGCATTGGCGTAGTGACCTCCGGCACCCAATCACCCAGCTTGGGAAAGGCCATTGGTATGGGATATGTGCAAACCGCTCAAGCACAACTTGACAACACCATCTATATACAGGTGCGAGACAAACAGCTCAAGGCCCAGGTTGTAAAAATTCCTTTTGTATAGTAATCGCTATGCCTAAGATTCACCTTACTACATTTATTGGGGCCGCTGCCGAGGTGGTGTTTGACTTGAGTCGCCATATTACATTGTATAAAGAATCGATGGCCCCGTATAAGCAAGAGGCGGTGGCCGGCACGCGATTTGGGTTGATCGAAAAGGGCGATACCGTTACTTGGCGTTCACACCATTTGTTCAAGGAGCGGTTGCAGCGCGTCAAGTATATAGAGCTGCAGCGACCCGATGTAATGATCGAGGTCCAGTTGCAAGGCGATCTGGCCAGTCTACGACACGAGCATTATTTTAAATCGATCGATAACGGAATGCTGTTGATCGACCTGCTCGAATTTGAAATGCCCTATGGCAGCCTGGGTCGATTATTTAACTCCTTTTATTTTACCGGTTATATGGAATCACTCTTGCACCGACGCAACGAGACGATCAAACGATTTGCCGAAACGGATCGTTGGAAAAAAATACTTATCAAATAGCTGCGAATTTTTTTGCATGAAAACCAAGCCCTCGCTTTATACGTCGCTCTCTCCTGCCCTGCTTCATCTCTATGATCTTACCGATAGCATTGTGGTGATCATCGATGTCTTTAGGGCCACCTCTACTATTGCCTCGGCGCTTGCCAATGGGGCTCGTGCCGTTATTCCGGTCGATTCCGTTCCAAAGGCCATCGAGATCAGTAAAAACATTGATGGTATCGCAGCCGGCGAACGCGATGGTATGATTGCCGAAGGATTGAAGCATGGAAATTCACCCCTCGAATATACCCGCGAATTTATTGGCGATCGCACCCTGGTACTGACAACGACCAATGGTACTCGCCTTTTGCAGATGGCACTAGACCGAAATGCGTCGACGATCGTATCGGGTAGCTTTCCGAACCTGAGCGCCATTTGTGATTACTTGCAGCAGCAACAGAAGAACGTGGTATTGGGCTGTGCCGGTTGGAAGGACCGATTTAATGTAGAGGACACCCTGTTTGCAGGGGCTGTTATTGACCGGCTGCAAGAAGCATTTACCATACACTGCGATAGCTCGTTAATGGCCGTATCGTTGTATCGACAACACAAGGGGAACCTGTTAGAGTTTGCACCGCGCTTAACGCATTATCACCGGCTGGTCCAGCGATTTGGATTAATAGAGGATATTACATTTTGTTTGACGCCCGACGCCGCCAATGTGCTTCCGTATTACCAGGATGGTAAGCTGATCATCAAAAAATAAAATCGTTCAAGATACGACATTTTTTGACTGGTTTATCGAACGGGGCCTCTCTATTTTTTTATTTTAAAATTGATGGAAATACGAATCACATTCCTTTAGATTTGTAGGTTATCCTTTTTTTAACCGGGTATTCTTTTAATAAAACAGAGCGTTGGCCTTACCGCATTTAGTCAAACACGTTTACACGCATGGGACCGACGAGGTCATTAAGCGAGGAAAGAAGATCCATGCCATCGGGTATGTCGAACTCGTCGAATATGACGAATTGTTCGGCACCGCCACTTTTCGCGTAAAAGACGATAGCTATAGCACTTACTACAAAGTATACATCCATCATTTTAGAGACCCCAAGGCAACCTCACTGCGGTGCGGGTGTCCGTACAATTTGGGCGATATCTGTCGCCACGAGGCGGCGGCCTTGTTTCAACTGCAGGAACTGCTCGATCGCGGGCACTTGCAAACGGGGCATATTCGCTACGACCAACGACATACGGTAGTCAAGATGAAGTCGATCGATCTTAAGCATCTTCGACTGCTCTGTGCCGCCGAAACCTTAGTAGCTGCCGAAACTTTTTTGCGAACCCAAAAAGCGGTAATTGAATATGCAGAGAACGAAACGGTCAAGGCGCAAGTGACCCTTGATGCAGAGACCTACGAGGTGTTGATCAAAAAAAACGAGGAGCGCAACTTCGATACCCGTTGTGAATACGAAGACACCGAACATCCTCTTTGCTTACCCAAAGTGATCGTGTTCTTACAGCTGCTCAATACCTATGGGGCCAATTATTTTGACAGCATTCGTAATTGGGACAAAGAGAAAAATAAATTGTTAGAGGCCTACGGGTATTCATTAAAGGACGATCTAAAAGGAAAGTTTGAATTTACCTACCAAGAAGGCAAACCCTTTTTGCGTGTGCTCGAACCCTCTATTAAGCGAGTGGCGGTAACGGCCCCTGTGGCTCGTCCGGCCTTGCGCTCGTTCCCCGAAGTTGTTACTACAATACCCGAAACACCTGCACCGGCCGCGGTGACCGCTCCGCAACAACGGCTGGGGGTGGTATTTAATTTTAATAAGAAATCGTTTCCACGATTTTCGGTAGATGCAGTAACAGGTGAACCCAACGAGACCAATGACGGATTTGCCGGCAATGTCGAGAAACTCGACATTGCCCGCTTTGTTAATACCGATGCGCTAAGCGAGTTCGACACGGCGCTATTGCAGCTACTGCGTAAGCTGCAGGATAATGAGATCAACAAATACGTAAATCGTAACTCTCCTTTTTCGGGCATCTGGGAGAATATCTTGCATCACGAGGCCGATGATCTGCCCGAAGAGACCAAGGAGCTGATTACCGAATACCTTCAACCTAAGTTGCATCGCTTGTTTCAAGAATTTGGTTCGCAGGCATTGGTCTATTCTCTGGCCGCCGGCAAAACCTTTAAGACCGCTCACTTAGCATCGTTGCACTTGCAGGCTGGCGAAGCCCAGCCTTTATTCGTGGTCAAAAAGAACAGCAACTATACGTTGTCTTGTAAAGTAAAAGCCGGGATCGCCGAATTGGATCTATCCGATAACGAAGCCCCGACGCCCCTACTGTTCTGCTATAATCACCAGGCTTTTTGCTGGAAAAATAAAGAGACCATTGCGCTGATCGACCCCTTTAGAGGTACCGGCAAACGGGTTATTCAAAATGCACAATGGAAACAAGAGCTGCAAGCATTTATTTTGCCCTTGTCTCGAGAGTACAACGTGCAGTTCGATAAATCGCTGACGAGCGCGATTGGCAATACAAGCCCCGAACCCAGGGTGGTGCTTACCGAAAAAGGCGATTACCTGATCTTTACCCCCCGATTTTTATACCAGGGATACGAAGCCGGTTTCAAAGACGGACAACGGGTGCTGGTCCCGCAAGGAGATGGGGTGCTTATTATTCAGCGACAGACCGAAAAAGAAAATATCTTTTTACAGAAATTGCAAAGCTTGCACTCGGGCTTTGTCTATAACAAAGAGGACGGCACCCTGGCCCTAAAGGGCCCCGATGTACTTCGCAACAATTGGTTCTTTCTGTTTATCGATGCCATGAAAGAGGCCAAGACTCCGGTCTTTGGGTTTGAGTTGCTCAAAAACTATCGCTTTAATACGGCCAAGCCACAGACCCGCATCTTTATTAGCAGTCATACCGATTGGTTCGATGCCAAGGTCAACATTGTCTTTGGCGACCAGCAAGTAACGGTGGCCGATGTAAAAAAGGCGCTGGCCAACAAACAACCCTATGTGCAACTCAGCGACGGTTCGCTGGGCGTATTACCCGAAGAGTGGTTAAAAAAGTATGCGCTTTTGTTTCGCGTCGGAGAGGGCAAGACCGATTCTTTAAAATTGTCGCGCTATCATTTGGGCGTGGTCGATGAGCTCTATGCCAATCGTCAAGAAGAAGATCTTGAACTGCAGCTAGAAGAAAAGTATGAGCAACTACGCCGCTTCGATAAGATCGAATCAATAGAACTTGAGGGTCCGCTTACTAGCGTATTGCGCCCCTACCAGGTGGCCGGGTATCAGTGGCTCAATTATTTGAGGGGCATTAATTGGGGTGGAATTTTGGCCGATGATATGGGACTCGGTAAGACCGTACAGGCCCTTTCTTTTTTGGAATATTATAAGCGAAGCGAAGGAAAATTAAAAGCCTTGGTGGTTTGCCCCACCACCCTTATTTATAATTGGGAGAACGAGATTAAAAAGTTTACGCCCTCGCTTAGCTTTAGAATTCATCACGGAGCATCGCGCACAAGAAAAAAAGAAGAACTCGAAGATCACGATATTACGATCACCACTTACGGCACCTTGCGTAGCGACATCAAGCTGCTTAGCACCGTTGTATTCGACTACGCCATCTTAGACGAATCGCAAGCCATTAAAAATCCATCGAGCAAAGTAACCAGGGCTGCCTCTTTGTTGCAGGCCCGTCACCGACTTTGCATGAGCGGAACACCGTTGCAGAATAACACGTTTGATATTTATGCGCAGATGAATTTTTTAAATCCGGGCATGTTGGGTTCGGTGGAGTTCTTTCGCCAAGAGTTCGCCATTCCTATAGACAAGCTGGGCGAACAAGATCGAAAGGAGCATCTTCGTAAACTCCTCTATCCTTTTATTCTTAGACGCACCAAAGAGCAGGTGGCCAAAGACCTTCCCGAAAAGCAAGAGATGGTACTCTTCTGCGAGATGGAAGAAGATCAAAGAAATATATACGATGCTTATCGTAATAATTATAGAAATCAGATACTTGGTTCTATAGAGTCGCAAGGAATACAAAAATCACAACTCACTATTCTGCAGGGTTTAATGAAGCTTCGCCAGATCTGTGATTCGCCGGCTATTTTAAACGAGGCCGAAAAGTTTCCGAATCACTCCATTAAACTCGACGAGTTATCGAGAGAGCTGAGCGAAGGGATCAGTTCGCATAAGGCCCTGGTCTTCTCTCAGTTTTTGGGCATGCTGTCGTTGATCAGAGAAAAGCTCGATGAGTTGGGAGTGGCCTATGTGTATTTTGATGGAAGCACCTCGGCGCCCGACAGAGAAAAAGCGATTCAACGGTTTCAACAAGACGATTCGGTGCGTGTGTTTTTAATATCGCTAAAAGCCGGAGGCGTGGGATTGAATTTAACAGCGGCTGACTATGTGTACATTATGGACCCCTGGTGGAATCCCGCCGTAGAACAGCAGGCAATTGATAGAACCCATCGCATTGGTCAAACCAAAAATATTTTTGCCTATCGCATGATCTGCAAAGACACGATAGAAGATAAAATTCTACAACTTCAAGAACGTAAGCGCAACCTGGCTAAAGATATTATAGCCGATGACCAGGGATTTGTAAAGACCCTTTCGCGCGAGGATGTGGAATACCTCTTTAGTTGATAAGCCGGGAGATGCCGCTTATACCCAAACAGGCCCTTTTAGCCCTGGCAATCAACTAAATTGCCCCATTTAACGATAATTAAGCAAGTACAAGAGCCGTTTTGCGTCTATCTTTGCGCACCATTTATACGGCTATGAGAATATTCTTTCTGACCCTGCTCGCGATCACCTTTTGTCTACCCCCTGTTTTTGCCCAGCGGGCCGATGGCAGCATCAAGGGGAAGCTAATTGATTCTACGGCTAAACTACCTGTAACGGACGCAACGGTTTCGGTAATCAGCGCCCGCGATTCTTCGCTGTCCAGTTTTACCCTTTCTACAAAACTGGGAACTTTCGAGATAAAAAATTTGCTGCCCGGTAACTACAAGTTATTGGTGTGCAGTAAAGGATTGCAAGAAATACGTTTGCCCTTCTCTATCACGGCCGAAAACAAGTTGGTCGATCTGGGCACTCTTACGCTCAACAAGGATTATAAAATGCTCGAGGGGGTCACCATTACCAGCGAATCGCCGATCGTGGTCAAGAACGATACGGTGCAATTCAATGCCAGTGGTTTTAAGACCGTTCCCAATGCTACGGTCGAAGACTTGCTAAAGAAAATTCCGGGTATGGAGGTCGACAAAGAAGGGACGGTCAAAGCACAGGGCGAACAGGTACAGCGGATCTTGGTAGACGGAAGGGAGTTTTTCGGTAACGACCCTAAACTGGCCACCAAGAACTTAACAGCCGATATGGTCGAGAGCGTGCAGGTCTTTGATGACATGAGCGAGCAAGCTAAGTTTACCAAGATCGATGACGGAAGTCGGAGTAAGACCATCAACATAAAACTTAAGAAAGATCGCAACAAAGGATTTTTTGGAAGAGCGCTTACCGGCTATGGCAGCAAGGATCGTTACGAGCAAAACCTAAGCTTTAATAAGTTCGATGGCAACAACCGTATCTCTGTGCTCTTTAATGCCAATAATATCAATAAGCAAGGATTCTCCTTTAATGATATTATCAGTTCGATGGGAGGGTTTAGTGGATTTGGCGGCGGCGGCGGTGGAGGCGGAGGTATGACAACCATAACGATGACCGGCGGCAGTGGCGGAGGTGGATTTGGCGGCGGCGGCGGAGGTGGTATGGTGAGTATGACCATGACCGGTGGTCGCGGTGGCGGCGGATTTGGCGGCGGTATGACAACCATAACGATGACCGGCGGCAGTGGCGGAGGTGGATTTGGCGGCGGCGGCGGAGGTGGTATGGTGAGTATGACCATGACCGGTGGTCGCGGTGGCGGCGGATTTGGCGGCGGCGGAAATACCGGTATTATTCGATCTCTTTCTACCGGCACCAATTTTTCTAACGAATGGCGCGGAGGCAAGACGAAATTAACCGGCAGTTACTTTTTTTCGGATAATCGACCCGTACAAGAACAAACGGTACTGCGTCAAACGTTCTTTGCCAATGACTCTTCGGCCAATCAAAACCGGAGTACGCGCTCTGATAACCTCAATCAAAACCACCGGGTCAATATTCGATTCGAACATCAATTCGATTCGCTCACCTCTATCTTGTACACGCCCTCTGTAACGCTGCAGCATTCCGATAATTACAACATTGATAGCAGCAGCACGCTGTCTAAAACACCGTTAGCTTCTTTTTTGGCCATTCAGACGAGATCTGAGAACACCAATGTGCGCGATGGGTTTACCATCAACAATAATGTCTTGTTTAGAAGAAAATTTTTTAAGGTGGGTAGAACCTTGACGATCGGATTAAATAATACGATCGGCGGCAGTGACGCGGATGGAAAGACCATTGCCAATAATCTTTTTTTAAGACCCAATGGAAGTATCGGGCTTAACTTTTCGCAAAACCAACAGTACAATCAACAAACCAAGACCAGAAACAACGTGGTGAGTACGTCGTATACCGAGCCGCTCGGATTGAACAAATTGCTGGAGTTCAACTACGCGTATACCAATAATTTTAATCGCAGTGAAAAAGAGACCTTTAATTACAATAGCGGCAATGGTAAATATGACAACCCCAATTTGCTGCAGACCAACGAGTTTAAAAATATTTTTACGGCGCATCGGGTAGGGGTCAATTACCGTTTGCAAGAGAAAAAGTATAATTATCAGTTTGGGATCGGCGTACAACAGGCCGAACTCGAGAATCATAGTTACCAAGCACTGACCAATAAAGATTCGATTAGTCGACAAACCTTTACTAATCTCTTCCCCACGGCCAATTTTAATTTTACACCCACCCGCAGTAAGAACCTTCGTGTGTCTTATAATGGACGCACCAACCAGCCCACCGTGGCGCAGTTACAAAATGTACCTGACGTCACCGACACGCTCAATGTGCGTATTGGTAATCCGAACCTGAAGCAAGAGTTCAACCATAGTTTTAATATTGGCTATAACACCTTTAACCTGGCGACCTTTCGTTTTGTAGCGGCTAATTTTAATATTGCCACTACCCAAAATCGTATCGTGAATAGTATCTCGGTACGAGGCCCGGTTCAAACGACCACCTATGCTAACGTAGATGGATACTTGCGCGCGTTTTCGTTCTTTACCTTGGGCCTTCCGTTCAAGAATCCCAAACTCAAAGGCTCCAATATTAGCCTGACCAATACGACCCTGTATCTGCGTGATATTAGTATGGTCAATAAACAGGAGAATGTAACGAAGACACTCGCTCTTACACAAGGGGCAGGAATAAATATCAACAAAGAAAAGATCGATTTTGGATTGCGCGCCAATCTTACGTACACGAATCTTAACTATAGCATCAACAAACAACTGAACGAAGATTTTTGGACACAGACCTATAATGCCGATGTAACGTTTACCTTTCCGAAAGGGATCTTGCTATCGACCAATTTCGATTACCTGATCAACACGGGTCGCGCAGAAGGCTTTAACCAAAGCATTCCGCTGTGGAATGCGAGCCTGAGTAAATTAATGTTCAAGAAAAAGAACGGGGAGCTTAAATTTTCGGTCAATGACCTGCTTAACCAGAACGAAAGCATTACCCGAAATGCAGGCGATAACTTTTTGCAAGATACCCGCAGCATGGTGCTGCGCCGTTATTTCTTGGTCAGCTTCTTATTTAATCTAAATAGGATGGGGGGTAAAAATGCCACACAGCCACAAGGGATGCCGGGGATGCCTCGTTTTATGCAGCGCGAAATGCGCGATGTAAGAATTAATTAATTAAAGTCCCAACAGCGCGCGCGCTTTTTCGAGGTCTTGCGGGGTGTCGATCTCTACTCCTTTTTCGGCGGTCAGCACCATACGAATAGAAATACCATGCTCTAATAGCCGAAGGCATTCCAGTTTTTCTGTTTTCTCCAACGGGGTCAGCGGCCACGCGGTAAATTTCAGCAACATTTCTTTGCGAAAGGCATAGACCCCGATATGCTCGTAATAGGGCGCTGCTGCTTGCGGGTCGCGCAGAAAAGGAATAACGCTGCGACTAAAGAAGATCGAATTGTTGTTGAGATCGACCACCACTTTTACCACATTGGGGTTTTGAATATCGTCCGCTTGGGTAAGGGGGCGCATGAGCGATCCGACTTGTACGGTGGGGTCATTGAACTGGGCCAGTAATTGTTGCAGGGGTTCTTTTTTAATAAAAGGGCTATCTCCTTGCACATTTACGATAACGTCGAAGGGGCTGTCTTGCGCCACTTCGGCGATTCGGTCGGTTCCACTTTCGTGGGGCCGCTTGCTTCTGAGCACCTGCCCTCCGTATTTAGTGATCTCTTCTTCTATGCGATCGCTATCGGTAACTACCACTACTTGATCGAAAAGCCCGGTGTCCAGCGCTGCTTGATACGTTCTTCTAATGACGGTCTTGTCGCCGAGTAGTTGCATTAACTTGCCCGGAAATCGCGAGGCTTCGAAGCGGGCAGGGATCATGGCGATGGCCTTCATACGCAACTGCACTTAATCGTTAGAAGAAAGAAATGGATTTTTTAACAAGCTGCCCAGCTCTTCGTCTTTCTCGGCAGGATAATAGCGATCGATGCCATATTGAACCTCGTGAATGGCCAACTGCGAAAACGTACCAAGTGTTCTGTCCCAGATCGATAAGACGGCTCCATAGTTGGTATCGGTATAGGGCTGTGACCGGTGATGATGCACTTTATGCATATTGGGCGACACGAATAGATAGCTGACTATTTTATCGACGACAGGCGGTAGCGATATATTGGCATGGGTAAAGGCTGTAAAGCCTACGACGAGGGTTTGATAGATCATAACCGCATACATGGGAGCGCCCGAAATAAAAATAAAGAGAATAAAAAATAGTCCTCGCAGCAAACTGTCTCCGGGATGATGCCGCAATCCGGTCGTCACATCTACTTTGGTGTCGCTGTGATGAATGAGATGAAACTTCCAGAGCCAAGACGAGCGGTGCATGACCCAATGCACCCACCAACTGCTAAAGTCGAGTGCCAGCACACCGATTAGCACAGACCAGCCGATGCCCGCTTGAGTCCAGTGTACGATCCCAAACGAATGTGTCTGACACCAATCAGAAAGTCCTACGATAATAATGGCGAGTAGACTGTGAATAATCAGGTGAATGACCGTAAAGGCAAAATTGACGGCGGCGTGATTGAGTTTGGTGGTGCGATAGCGAAGCGAAAAGACCGGGATGGCCCCTTCGAGTACCCAGAAGAACAAAAGCCCACCGACCAAGATGGCCATTCGTTCGAGGGGTCGTTGCTCGAGATCCTGAAAATAGTTGATCACCGAAGACCAGGTATCCATAGAACACAGTTATTGATTCAGCATCAGCGGCATTACCAACATCAGCAATTCTTCGTTATCGCTTGCATCGCAGGGTTTCAATAAACCGGCCTTGGTAGGCGTAGAAAGTTCGAGGTTGACCTCTTCGCTATCGGCTGCGCCCAGCATCTCGATTAGAAATTTTGCATTAAAGGCGATCACCAGGTCTTCGCCGGAATACTGGCATTTCATTCGTTCGTTGCCTTCGAAGCTAAAGTCGACATCTTGTGCGGCCATTTGCAATTCACTGCCAGAGATATTCAAGGCTACCTGGTTCGTACTCTTGTTACTAAAGATGCTAACGCGACGAAGGGCGCTCTGAAAGTCAGCCGTATTGACGGTAAGGCGATAGGGGTTCTCGGCGGGAATCACCACTTTATAATCTGGAAAGCGGGCATCGATAAGGCGACAACTCATTTGCGTAGTGCCATAGCGAATAAACAAGTGATTGCTGTTATAGCTGAGCGTTACTTCTTCGTCGCTTACCGGAATGGCCGCCTTGACCAGGTTGAGTGGTTTGCGGGGCACAATGAACGAATCGGACTTGGGGCACTTGACATCGGTGCGCTTGTAGCGCACAAGTCGGTGCGCATCGGTAGCCACACACTGCATTCCTTTTTTATCGAGTTCGAAAAAAACACCTGTCATGGCCGGACGCAGATCGTCGTTGCTGGTGGCAAAAATAGTTTTGTTGATAGCCGTAAGAAGGCCTGCGGCGGTCATAGAAAAAGAAGTAGTGTCGTCTGCCGTTGGTTCTTTCGGAAAATTGTCGGGATTCTCTCCCATCACCTTGTACTTACCATTGTCACTGGTAATTTCGATGGCAAAATTCTTGTCGATGGTAAAGGTGAGGGGCTGATCACCAATATTCTTAAGCGAATCCATTAGGATGCGGGCCGGAATACACACTTTGCCGGCGTCTTTGGCCTCGATGTCTAATTGTACGCGCATGACCGTTTCGAGATCGGTGGCCACTACGGTCAATTTATTCTTTTCGATCTCGAACAAAAAGTCTTCCAAAATAGGAAGCACGGTGTTGGTATTGATAACGCCCGAAATGTGCTGAAGTTGTTTGAGCAGTACCGAAGAATTCGCTATGAATTTCATACAATCTCTATTGTGGGTTACGAGCGAAACTACTGATTTTTTGGGTAGTTTTGAAGGGATGTATAAAAAGGCATTGACTCCCGAGCAGGCCCTGCAAAAGCTGCGCCATTATTGCGCATACCAGGAGCGTTCTCACCAAGAGGTGCGCGATAAATTGCGACAGCTCAACTGTGCAAAAAAGGAGCATGATGCCATTCTCTCTAGCCTTATTGAGGATGATTATCTGAACGAAGAGCGATTTGCGATGGCCTTTGCCGGTGGCAAGTGGCGTGCCAAGCACTGGGGCCGCCAACGGATACGCTACGAGTTGAAGCAAAAAAAGGTCAGCGACTTTTGTATCAAAAAGGCACTGGGGCAGATCGACGAAGACGATTACGTAGCGGTGCTATCGAAGCTGGCCGCTGAAAAATACGAGCTCTTGTCAGCGCATCAGTATATTATTCGTTATAAAAAAACCACCGATTACCTGATTGCCAGGGGCTTTGAGCCCGAGTTGATCAGGACGGCCCTGGCCAGGTGCCGATCGGCTACTAAATAAATTTTTTATGGCTTCGCTTACGATCTCGCTTATACAAACGGCCCTTGTCTGGGAAGACAAGGCCTCTAACCTGCAGCACCTCGAAACGCAGCTGGCTTCACTACAGGGAAAAACCCAAGTGGTCGTGCTACCCGAGCTGTTCAGTACCGGATTTAGTATGCAGACCCGGCAACTGGCCGAGACCATGGATGGACCTACGGTGCAGTGGATGCAGTCTATGGCCCGGCGTCTGCAGTTGATCCTGACCGGCAGTCTTATAATAGAAGAAGAGGGCCGGTATTACAATCGGCTTCTTTGGGTGTTGCCAACCGGCGAGTTGGGTCGTTACGATAAACGACATTTATTCGCCTACGCCGGAGAGGATCGTCACTACCAGCGCGGAACCAAACGATTGATCGCATCGGCCAATGGATTCAAGATCAACTTGCAGATCTGTTACGATTTGCGGTTTCCGGTTTGGTCGCGTCAGCAGTCAGTTCAGGGACAGCCCGAGTATGATCTACTGATCTATGTGGCTAACTGGCCAGAAAAACGCCGAACGGCTTGGATGCAGTTGTTGCAGGCGCGCGCCATCGAAAATCAATGTTATGTAATCGGGGTCAATCGTGTGGGCGAAGATGGACATCAAATTTATCATAGCGGCGATTCGATGGTCATCGATCCGCTAGGAGAGATCTTATTTACGAAAAAGGATGAGCCTTGTATACACACGATATCCCTAGAGAAGGAGTCCTTACAGCGCATCCGCGAACAATTTCCTTTTTTAAAGGATGGAGATGCATTTGAACTGCTGAGCTAGTTTATTTCTTAAGGTGATTCCAGCCTTGGGCGGTAAGCGGATAGGTAGAGCCTCCTTTGGTGATAATAGTAGCTCCCTGTTCGGCCTCGGTCATATATCCGATAACACTGATCTGTTCATTGAGTACGAGTTTATCGTAGTCGGCTTGCGAAAGTGTAAAGAGCAGTTCATAATCTTCGCCCCCGCTCAGCGCACAGGCCGTAGGATCGATCTCGAATTTATAGGCCGCCAGCCGGGTGGCCTCTGCAACGGGAATTTTCTCTTCGTAGAGTACACAACCCAATTGACTTTGTTTACAGAGGTGCAAGACATCGGAGCTTAATCCATCACTAATGTCCATCATGGCCGTAGGAGTAATAGCAGCCTTGCTCAAAAATTCAATGATGTCTTTTCGGGCTTCGGGCTTTAGCAAGCGACCGATTACATATTGCTCTTGCTCGAGATCGGGCTGCACCTGTGGGCTCTCTAAGAATATTTTCTTTTCTCTCTCTAAGAACAGCAACCCCACATAGGCGGCACCAAGATCTCCGCTAACACAAAGCAGGTCTCCCTTTTGCGCAGTGCTTCTTTTTACGAAGGTATCGGGTGCGACTTCGCCAATGGCAGTAACCGATAAGACCAATCCTTTTTGCGAAGAACTGGTATCGCCGCCCACCAGGTCTACGCCATATTTGCTGCAGGCGGCATAGATGCCCTCGTAGATCTCACTTACGGCCCCTACGCTAAAGCGATTGCTAATGCCAATGCTGACCACTAGTTGTGTCGGCTGTGCGTTCATAGCATAGATATCACTAAGATTGACCACCGCTGCTTTGTATCCCAGGTGCTTGAGTGGCGTATACATGAGATCGAAATGCACGCCTTCTAAGAGCAAGTCTGTGGTAACGACAGTTTGTTTACCGAAGTGATCGATAACGGCCGCATCATCTCCTACTCCTACGATCGAAGAGGCCTGTTGTAATTCTATGTTGCGGGTCAAGTGTTCGATTAATCCAAACTCGCCCAGTGAACCGATCTCGGTACGTTCGTTGCTCATATACTACAATTGAAGTTCTTTTTGCCCATTGATTACCTGCAGCATTTCTTCGTGAATCTTTCCGTTGGTGGCCAGTATCTTATGCTGGTAGACCGAAAAGGATAGTCCCGAAAAATCGGTAACCTTTCCTCCGGCCTCTTCTACGATCAAATAACCGGCGGCGCTATCCCAGGGCTCAAGTTTTTGCTCGAAGAATCCATCGAAGCGACCACAAGCTACCCAGCAAAGATCGATAGCTGCCGAGCCCAGACGTCTCACCGGAACGCCTTTTCGAACAAAGCGCTCGAAGACCTCGAGTGGCCCGTTGGGTTCGTTGATATAGGTATACGGAAAACCGGTAACCAAACAAGAGCGAAGGGTCTCCGTCTTGCTACTTACGCGAATGGGTGTATCGTTGAGTGTGGCGCCCTGGCCCTTTTCTGCAAAAAAGAATTCATTGAGATGCGGATTATAAACGGCGCCCATCACTATTTGTCCATTATGCTCAATGGCGATCGATACGCAGTTTAGCGGAATGCCTTGTGCGAAGTTGACGGTACCGTCAATGGGATCGATGATCCACGTATAGGCAGAATCTTGCGTAAGCTTGCCACTCTCTTCGGCCAAGATCTGGTGATCGGGATAGGCATCTCTGATCACGGCCAGAATGGCTTTCTCTGCTGCATGATCGGCCTCGGTAACCAGGTTATTGACCCCTTCTTTATTATGAATGGCAAATGATCGCTGAAAGAAACGTACGTTCTCTTCGGCGCCAGCCTTAGTGGCTGCTATAAGGGTAGAGCGAAGCATGCGCGAAGATACTGCCTCGATGGCTCAATTGCTTACCTTAGCATCTTATTCTGGTTACATACCATGGCTTCATTTTTAGATAGCAGTTTACCACGCAGTTTGGCTTCGGCCCTTCGCTTGGGTGTAAGCGATCCGCGCCGACAGCAATTGCGTGTCTTAAAGAAGCTGCTTCGCAAAGCCCGCTTTACTGCCTTTGGCCAACAGTATCATTTCGACGAAGCCTTATTTAGCAAACACCCCGGTAAGCGCTTTCAAGAATTGGTTCCGGTTCACGATTACAATAAGATCTACAATGAGTGGTGGATACAAACCCTGGATGGCACCCCCGATGTAACCTGGCCCGGCAAGATCAAGTATTATGCCCTTAGTTCAGGCACTTCCGAAGCGGCCAGCAAATACATACCGGTTACCAACGATCTGTTACGCAGCAACATGATCAATTACTTGCGACAGCTATTGAGTTTGATCCGCTACGAAGAGGCGAGCAAAAGGGCTATGACCAAGGGATTTTTGATGCTGGGCGGCGCCACGGGTCTTAAAAAAGGAAAGGCCGGCTGGTATGCCGGCGACCTAAGCGGTATACTGGCCAAAAAAAGACCTTTCTGGTTTCAGACTTTTTATAAGCCCGGCGGACGCATTGCGGCCATTACCGATTGGAACCAGAAGTTGAACGAGATCGTAGAACAAGCTCCCAATTGGGATATTGGTTTTATAGTGGGCGTACCGGCTTGGTGCCAAATGTGCATCGAGATGATCATTGCGTATTATAAGGTCAACCACATTCACGAGATATGGCCCAACTTCAGTTTTTTTGTACATGGCGGCGTCGCCTTTGAGCCCTACCGAAAAGGATTCGAAAAGTTACTCGGCAAGCCGATCGTGTATGTCGAGAATTATCTGTCGAGCGAAGGGTTTATTGGTTTCAAGCACCGCGAACATGCCAAGGGCATGCAACTGATTCTCAACAACAATATCTTTTTTGAGTTTATTCCGTTCGATGAGCAAAATTTTGATGCCGATGGAAACCTGTTGCGGGGCCATAGGGCGCTCATGATCCACGAAGTGGTTCTTGAAAAAGAATATGCGTTGGTAATAAGTACCAATGCCGGAACATGGCGCTATTTGATCGGCGACACGATACGATTTGTGGATATCGAAAAATCAGAAGTGGTTATTACCGGCCGTATCAAACATTTTTTAAGTCTGACCGGCGAGCACCTGAGTGTAGACAATATGAACAAGGCCATCGAACTGGTTAGCGAGGAATTCAATATCAGTATTCCCGAATATACGGTTACGGGGTTTCCGTACGAGCAGTTCTTTGCGCATCGCTGGTACATTGCCACCGACGATAAGGTCGATCCGGAGAAACTTCGTCAACGCATCGATAGCCACCTGCGCGACTTGAACGATGATTATGGTATAGAAAGGGATAGTGCCTTAAAGGAGATCTTCTTGGAGGTGCTTCCCGAGGCGGTCTTTCTACAGTTTATGGAGCAGCGCGGAAAGTTGGGTAGCCAGCATAAGTTTCCGCGGGTCATGAAAGGAAAGATGCTTACCGATTGGGACAATTTTTTACGATCTCGTTCTACTAACTGATTTAATTAACTATCAATGGCAGTTGCTGCTGCAAACAGGTCGTGGTGGTTTAGAATAAAGCGGGCCTTACTTTACCTTTTTATTTTTCAGCTTGTCTATATCGTACTGCTAAAATGGGTCGACCCACCCATAACCCTTACGCAGCTAACGGCGTGGGTCTCTAAAGATGGGCTTCGACGCAACTATGTAAGGGCCGACCAGGTGGCCCCTTATGCACGACTGGCCGTATTGGCTTCGGAAGACCAATTGTTTGTTTCGCATAGCGGGTTTGATTGGGAGCGAATTCAAAAAGCTTTTGCGTATAATAAACGAAAGCCCAATCGACTCAGGGGGGGCAGCACCATTAGTCAGCAGACGGCCAAAAATGTTTTTTTGTGGCAGGGGCGCAGCTGGGTCCGAAAAGGGCTCGAGGTGTATTTTACCTTTATGATCGAATGGATCTGGGGTAAAAAAAGGATCCTCGAGGTGTACTTGAATGTAATCGAGATGGGCCCGGGTATCTATGGAATAGAGGCGGCCGCTCAGCGGTATTTCAATAAGCCGGCCCGAAAACTATCTCGGTACGAAGCGGCCCTGATCGCTGCTTCGCTTCCGAACCCTAAGAAGTATCGCGTTCAACCGGCTTCGGGGTATATGCAACGTAGAGCGTCTTTTATTGTGGGTCAAATGCATCATTTGTTTTATGATGATGCCATTCGGGCGCTTATCGAAAATCGTTAAGACAGCAAGGGATCGATGGCTTTGATAGCCTGCGTAAGCCGACTCTTGGCCGTCCCGCTGATCAGTGTCCAAGGGGTCGATTGATTTAGCATGCAATCTTTGTAATAGAGCAATAATTTTTCGCGGGTGGCCAGATCGGGATATTCACGCAGTTCATCTTTTACCCAAGGCAGGTCGGTGTTGCAGAGCAGGTAATGGTCGTAACGACGCTGCAAGATCTGCTCTACGATAAAACGGTGGCACTTGTTGAATACGAACTCGGACCATACTTTCATTACATACATATCGGTATCAATAAAGTAGGGCCATACTTTAGTGGGGTCGCCATGGCGACGCTCTTTTTCTTGAACAAGCGATAAGGTGTGGTCTTCGAGGGCCAGTTGTCCTTTGGCGATGGTGAGCAAGTCGTCGAATGTGTACGGACTTCCTTGTTGTTTGCCTTGTTGTTGCAAGAATGTTCTGGCATATTCGGGGCACCACTCAGTTTGGTAATGATCGGCCAGCTCTTGGCAAAGCGTGCTCTTGCCGGTGCTCTCGGGTCCTATAATAACGATCTTCTTGATCATGCGGTGGCCAGTTTTTTCCATTTGATCAGCCCGTCGATGGCAAGTAGTGTCAACACCAAATAGTACAGGCTGGTCAATGCCAACCCCTTGGTATAGTACAGTGGAATAGCCGTTATGTTAGTGAGTAACCACCAGTACCAGCTCTCTACTTTTTTCTGTGTCATCAGCCACATGCCGGTAAAGGCGGCGGCAGAGGCCAGTGCATCGGCCCAGGGAATGGTCCCTTCGAAGAAATTCTGTTTTAGATAGACCAGCGACAAATACAAGACCCCGTAGCAAACCACAAAAAAAGTTAACTGCGCTTTCCAATACGTTGCCGAGCTAAAACGAACCTGAAGTTTCTTTTCGTTTCGTTGCAGCCAGCAATACCACCCATAGATACTCATGGCCGTGTAATAAAAATTAACGAGGGCCTCACCAGGCAGGTGCGCCTCAAAACTAATCCAGGTGTAGATAATGGTATTGATGAGTCCGAGCGGGTAGACCCATACATTTTCTTGACGACTGTACCAGACGCTCGTAATGCCACTGATAACGGCGGCCCATTCCCACCAGGTGGCGGAGCTTAGCGCAGTAATCAGTTCGGAGTACAAAGGAGAGGGGATTGATTATTCCGATTCGGCCACGACCTCTTTGACCTCGGGTATCATTCGTTTCATCATACCTTCTATGCCTGCCTTGAGCGTGATCATCGAAGAAGGGCAACCACTACAGCTGCCTTGCATAGATAGACTGACGGTTCCGGACTCGTAACTTTTAAATTGAATGGCGCCTCCGTCCATCTCAACGGCGGGGCGAACATAGTTGTCGAGTAATTCTTTGATGCGCTTGACCACATCGTCATCGTCCGCACTTACTTCGTTGCTGCCCGATAATTTTATACTGGCCAGTTCTTCTTCGTTCACCACCGCCTTTCCCTCTTCGAGGTAGTCTTTTAAAAATTGTCTGACCGAAGGGATAACATCGTTCCAATCGGTCTCGGCCGTTTTGGTAAGGGTCACAAAATTGCTGGCAATAAATACGGCCTTGATAAATGGAAAGCCAAACAATTCGGTAGCCAGTGGAGAGGGTTTAGCGCTATCAATATCAGGAAAATCAACGCTTTTGCCGGGATATAGCAGCTTGTTAGCCACAAACTTCATGGTCTCGGGATTGGGCGTCATCTCGGTGTAAATGCTGATAATAGGATTTCCGGTCTTGATCATATTCCACAAATTGGTATGCAAAAATAACCAAAATAGGCCGAAAGGGTTCGCTTAGGCCGTAAAGCGACCTGTTTTTTTGAGTATCCGTATTAGCGCGTACAGCAAACTGAGCAAGGCCAACGCGATAGCGAAAATTCTATGCGGGGGCAATGCACAGCCTGCCAGCAGCTCGGGATAGCGTAGCACAGGCAGCGGCGCGAACAATAGTAGACAGATGCCCAACAGCCAGATAAATTGCGTGGTATGTTCTTTTAAGATCCAGCGCTTCCAGTTAAACTCCATACTCCGTAGCGTGCTGCCCAAGCCTTGTAACGAGGGCCACCAGCGATTTACATCGCTACAATAATTATCGAAACCCGCTCCGAATTTTTTTCTGAGAAAATCTTCTTCGGCCAGCACAATAGCCTGGTAAATAAACAAGAACAAGGGCATCATGACCGCGACATAAAAAACAGAGTTCGCCAAAATGCCCACACCGAGCAGCATCAAAATATTCCCTACATAGAGCGGATTGCGGCAGTGCCGAAAGATACCTTCGGTAACTAATCCCTCTGCATAGGGTTTACCCGCTTTGCCGCCCCTTACGATATAGGCCAATCCGATAGTGAGCCCTCTGATGCCCTGACCGGCACAGGTAATGAACAGACCCAGCACGATCGGCCACCCATAATAAGAAGGTCCGCAACTGGCGGCACTAAAAAGCGGCAGCGAAGGCACAAACAACGCCGCATAGAACAGAACAAAGAGGTAGTTGCGGTATTTGAAGAAAAAATTTCCGATAGCGATCATAACCACAGATTATTTTTTGACAGCCACCAGGCCGACAAAATTGTACCATTTAAAAAATACCTCGCAAGAGGCAAATCCCTGGTCGCGCAGCAGCGATACGTTCTCGCTTAATTTATAGGGCACGAGTACATTTTCGAGGGCTTCTCTTTTTTGTGAGATCTCGAGTTCGCTGTACTGGTTTCGTCTTTTGTAGTTGTAGTAATAGTTAATAAAGTCACGGTTAAAGTTGCTTTCTTCGGCCAGGATCTTCTCGACCAAGATCAATACGCCGCCCGGATTAAGCCCTTTACAGATATCCTGAATTAGTTTTTCGCGGTAAATGGGGCGCACGAATTGCAGCGTAAGACAAAGTACGACTACCGACGCATTATGGATCTCGACGCCCTCGCTTAGATCGACACAACGCAATTCGAAGGGTCTTGCAAATTTTATCTCTTCGAATTTGGCGTTGCACTTGTCGAGCATTTCTTGCGAATCATCAAGGCCAATAAAACGAATGGATTTTTCGACGAGGGTATCCATGCCGATCATGGTGGTGCCGGTAGAACATCCCAGGTCGTACACAAAACTTCCTTCGCGCGCATGGTCGGCGGCCAGTTCGGCCATCATGCGCTGAATCTCTCCGTAGAAGGGAACCGAGCGGTTGACCATATCGTCGAACACACTGGCCACATTGGCGCCAAATTTAAAGTCGCTTACTTTTTCGATCTCGTCGCGAAACACCTGGTCTTTGCCCATACGATTAAATTAGGGGCAAAGTAACTAAATAGTTCAGTCTTATTCGGGTTGTTGTTCCCATTTTTCGGGCGAGCGCCAAAGGGCCGAGAGCAAGAGCTCTCGTATAAAGAAAAATTCTTTGGGTAATTTATCGTAGACCTGTTCGAATAATTCTTGGTGACCCAGTAATTCTTTTTTGCCCTGCTCGCGATCAATAATCATGACCTTGTCGAAATCTTCTTTGGTAAAGCTTTCCATTCCTCTCCAATCCATATCGCCGTAGCGGGGGCGCCATCCGAGCGGACTTTCTACGGCAGAAACCTGTCCGCGAATGCGGCCTACGATCCATTTGAGTACGCGCATGTTTTGACCATAGCCGGGCCAAAGGAATTGTCCGTTCTCGTCTTTTCTAAACCAGTTGACGCTAAAGATGCGGGGTGCATTCGGTAGATCTCTACCGAACTGTAACCAATGGTTGACATAATCCCCAATATGATAGCCCATAAAGGGTAGCATGGCAAAGGGGTCCCTTCTTACTTTTCCTACTTCTCCAAAAGCGGCCGCGGTCATTTCGCTACCCATGGTCGTGGCCAGATAGACGCCGAAATTCCAGTTGAAACTTTGGTAGACCAATGGAACACTGGTGCTTCTTCTTCCACCGAAGATAAATCCGGAAACAGGAACTCCCTCGGGATTGTCCCATTCTGGATCGATGGCCGGATTCTGTACCGCCGGGGCACAAAAACGCGAGTTGGGATGCGCAGCGGGTTTGCCTGTTGACGGATCCCAGGGTTTGCCGGTCCAATCGGTGAGCCCTTCGGGCGCTTCTTTGGTCAGGCCTTCCCACCATACATCCTTATCGGGTGTAACGGCCACATTGGTAAAAATGGTATTGGCCTTGATGGTCTCCATCGCATTGGGGTTCGTGTGGTAGTTGGTACCGGGTGCAACACCGAAATAACCGGCTTCGGGGTTGATGGCATGCAATCCACCTTTTTTGCCTTTGTGGATCCAGGCAATATCGTCCCCAACGGTAGTTACTTTCCAGTCATCGAATTCTTTGGGAGGAATCAGCATGGCAAAATTGGTCTTGCCACAGGCGCTGGGGAAAGCGGCCGCGAGATAATTTTTTTGTTGGTCAGGAGAGGTGACGCCGAGTATAAGCATGTGTTCGGCGAGCCATCCCTCTTCTCTTCCCATTACCGAGGCAATGCGAAGGGCAAAACATTTTTTTCCCATCAGGGCGTTTCCGCCGTAACCACTTCCGTACGAAATGATCA
This sequence comes from Sphingomonadales bacterium, assembly GCA_016872155.1. GTDB lineage: Bacteria > Bacteroidota > Bacteroidia > Chitinophagales > Chitinophagaceae > JJ008. Next base: position 223,546 of record VHBB01000001.1, on the reverse strand, counting down.
GTCGCTCTTCTGGAAAATGCGAAATATATTTTACGTCGGGATTACAGGGCCAGAGGCTGTCTTTTTTATTGCCTTGCAACGGGGCGCCTACGGTGTGTAAGCATTTTACATAACTCTTCTTTTGCAGGTACGGCAAAATGGCCGATCCCATACGGGTCATGATCCGCATATTGACCACTGCGTATTCCGAATCGGTAAGTTGCACACCATACCGAGCGTACGGAGAACCTACCGGCCCCATACAAAAGGGGATCACATATAGGGTGCGACCTTTCATACTGCCTTGCAGTAGGTCGTTGAGCTTTTTCTTCATTTCTACCGGATGCATCCAGTTGTTGGTGGGTCCGGCATCTTCTTTGCGAAGACTGCAGATATAGGTGCGGTCTTCGACCCGGGCTACGTCGCTGGGGTCACTAAAGCATGCAAAACTGTTGGGTCTTTTTTCGGGGTTGAGTCGAATAAAGGTGCCCTTTTTTTCGAGCAGGCCACAAAGATTATCGTACTCCTCTTGGCTGCCATCGCACCAGTGCACGGCACTGGCATCGCAATGGGCGGCCATTTGTTTGACCCAGGTATCGAGCTCGGTACGGGCCTTGGCAGTTTCTGTTACAAGAAAACTTTGTTGGGTAGACATAGCAACGTTTTAGTGACTGGATCCGACGCGACCGGTGAAAGGCGCAAAGGTATAGTATCCAAATTAAACGAACGATCGTTCAGTAGGCTGAACTGCGATTTTTTTATCTTTGCAAAAATCTACCCCATTATGCCCTTTCGTTTCTTAGTAGTACCGGCCATTGCCCTGCTCTCGCTGAGCGCCTGTGTAAGCAGCAAAAAGTTCAAGACCTCTCAGCAAGACTATGCCAAACTGCAGGATCGTTACAAAACTCTCGAGACCGAGAATAATGCGTGCGGAGAAGAGAAGGGAATTTTATTGAGACAAAAAGAAACGCTCGAAAGAGAGAAGGCGTTATTGACGGCTCGCATCAAAGAACTACAAGAGCAGATCGCGTATTTAAAGGACAATAACAACCAAGCCCTCAAGCAACTCGAGAGCTTATCGGTAATCTCTACGCAACAAGCCGAGAGCATCAAGAAGTCAATGGATAACCTGGGCATTAAGGATGCCTACATTCAGAACATACAGCGCCAGATGTCGTATAAGGATTCATTGAACATGGCATTGGTCATCAACCTAAAGGGTGCCATTGGTAATCTGGAGGATGGAGATATTAATATTAAAGTCGACAAGGGCGTGGTCTATGTAGATATTTCTGACAAATTGCTATTTAAGACCGGCAGCTATGATGTAACGGATCGCGCCAGCGAGGTGCTCGGCAAGGTGGCTACGGTACTCAAAAATCAACCCGACCTGGAGTTTATGGTCGAAGGACATACCGATGGAGTTGCTTTTAAAGGATCGGGTGTAATCGCCGACAACTGGGACCTGAGCGCTATGCGTGCTACCACCGTGGTCCGGTTGCTGCAAACCAAGTACGGACTCGATCCGGCTCGCATGGTGGCAGCGGGTCGTGGAGAATATCGCCCCATTGCAGATAATAGTACAAAAGAAGGACGTTCGGCTAACAGGCGTACCCGTATTGTGGTATTGCCACAGCTCGATCAATTCTTTAAGTTGCTAGAGAAGCAGTAGACAGCGCTGTTTAGTCGATCTCTTCGAACATACCGGTCTCTTTGTTCTTGCGTACCCGGTTCGCCGCGAACCAGCGCCCGTTCATGGCTACATAGACGCCGGGCGGCAAGGTTTGTGCAAAGGCCAGGGCACTTCCTAAATTGAAAAGTCCGTCTGAGCTGCCGAATTTGATGGGAATCATGGCACCGGTTAGTACGATGGTTTTGTTTGGTACTTGTGCGGCCAAGAGCGAAGCGGTTTGCGCCATGGTATCGGTTCCATGTGTAATGACGATCTGGTCTTCGGCACAACTATTGCAATGCTCAGCGATCAGGGCCCGGTCTTGGTCTTTCATCTCTAAGCTATCGATCATCAGCAAGGTGCGAACCGTTACATCGACCTTGCATCGACCTAGTGTTAACAGATCGTTGATATGGGTATCCTTAAAAAAAAGTTGTCCGGTAATTTCGTTGTACTCCTTATCGAAGGTGCCACCGGTAATAAAAATGCGAACGGCCATTTTCGAAAATTTACATGAAGGTAGCACAGACGCAATAATAACGATCTTTACCTTCGTAAAACAAAAGGCCCCTCCGTAGAAACGGAAGGGCTCTAACGATTGCTTGCCATATGAAAATCTTGCGCGAAAAACGCGAGAGAAATTGTCGATGTAGGGTACAAATGTAGCGGCGTGCACGATGTTTCTACGAATAGAAAATTGTTATCGATCGCATGGCTAACACTAGGCCCAAACGCTGAAACGCTTGTCAGACAAGGGTTTCAGCATAATAAATTTATGATGTCCAACCGCGCTGCCGATATTCTGTTCTTGTTGATCAAGTCGCTGGAGAAAGCCGAAAAAAGGTATTTCAAGCTCTACATTACCCGAAATTCAGGAAAGACCGACCTTAAGATCGTTAAGCTATTCGATGCGATCGAACGCAGCGGCGAGTACGACGAAAAGGCGCTGCTTAAAAAACTGCCTGGTCTTACCAAACCCCGACTCGCGAACTTAAAGAATCACCTGTACAAAGAGATCTTATCGAGTCTTCGGTTGCTGAAAAGTGCGGACAGTGTAGACCTGCAACTGACAGAGCTGTTCGATTTTGCCCATATTCTATACAAGAAGGGACTGTTTTTGCAAAGTCTCCGTTACATCGATAAAGCCAAAGAAACAGCTCGATCTCAGCACAAGTACAATATTATTCCGCCCTTACTATCACTCGAAAAACGTATTGAAAGTCTTCATATTACCCCCCATGTTCAAGACCGCGCCGAAACGCTGGCGTCTGAGGTCAACAATGCCAATCTGCATATCGACCGGGTAGGGCGTCTCTCTAACTTATCGCTTCGACTTTTTAGCTGGTTCGTACAGCACGGCCATGCTCGTAACGAAGCCGATGAGCTGGGGGTCAAGCAATTTTTTCAGGAGAATCTTCCGACCGATGCCTGGCAACTGGAGGGATTCTATGAACGACTTTACCTGTATCAAAGTATTACCTGGTACGCTTTTATTCGACAAGATTTTTTACAGTACTATCGCTACAGCCAGCGATGGGTCGATCTTTTTACCCAGCAACCGGCCATGGTACGTGTAGAGACCGGCCATTATATCAAAGGGATCCATCAATTGCTTAATGCGCATTTCGATCTGCGCAATCATCGGGGCTTTGACAAGACCCTTCGCTTGTTCGAATCGGTAGCCTCCCTTGCCCGCATTCGCACTAACGATAACTTTAGGATACAATGCTTTATTTACCTGAGTACGGCGCGTATCAACCAGCACTTTATGTTGGGTACGTTCAAAGAGGGCGTAAAACGAATTCCGGACCTAAAGAAAGAATTAAGCCGATACGATCTTTTTATCGATAGCCACCATGGGCTTGTACTTCATTATAAATTTGCCATGCTTTACTTTGGCAGCGGCGACTTTGGCCGTTGTATCGATCAGTTGCAGCCCATCATCCAAAGTTCCTCGCATTTGCGCTACGACTTACAATGCTATGCACGCTTGTTACACTTGATCGCTCACTACGAGTTGGGAAATGACGTGCTGATGGAATCATTGACCAAGTCGGTTTACCGCTTTATGTCAAAGCTGCAAAATTTTACCGTGGTCGAAGAGGCTATGCTCCGCTTTTTACGTCGTTCCATAACGCTTTCGCCCAGACAGCTGGTGCCGGCTTTTGCGGAACTGCTGGAGCAGATCAAGCATCTCGAAAAAAATCGTTTTCAGACCAGAGCCTTTGCCTACCTCGACGTGATCTCGTGGCTGGAGGCCAAATTATCGGGCCGGTCGCTCGAGAAAGTAATTCGCGAAAAGTATCTGCAGAGTCGTCATCGCTAAGCTGCTTTTTCACTGTAACTTGCAAGCATGCAGGATTATCTCAGTGGGTTAAACGAAAGACAGCGCGAGGCGGTACTTCATCATAATGGACCCTTATTGGTGGTAGCCGGAGCCGGTAGTGGAAAAACCAAGGTGCTTACTACCCGCATTATTCATTTGATGGCGGCCCACCGGGTAGATGCCTTTAACATTTTAGCGTTGACGTTTACCAACAAGGCTGCCCGCGAAATGAAAGAACGAGTGGAGCGCATTTTAGGAGATGGCGAGGCACGAAATCTTTATATAGGCACCTTTCACTCGGTGTTTGCAAGAATTTTGCGATTCGAGGCCGAGAAACTTGGCTATCCCAAGCATTTTACCATCTATGATACCGACGACAGTAAGAGCGTGGTCAAAGCGGTTATCAATGATCTGGATCTCGACGATAAGCAGTATAAACCCAACGTGGTCTATAATCGTATCTCGGCCGCTAAAAATGCATTGATTAGTGCCGCCGACTATGCAAATGATTATGCCTTGCAGCAAGAGGATATGCGTTCGGGCCGTCCGGCGATCGCCCAGATCTATTCAAGTTATGTACAGCGTTGTTTTCGTAATGGGGCAATGGATTTTGATGATCTGCTTTTAAAATTCTATCAACTGCTGAGTACGATCCCTGAGTGCCTTTCTCGCTACCAGCAAAAGTTCAAGTATATACTGATCGACGAGTATCAAGATACGAACCCCGCGCAGTACGAGATCATCAAGCTGCTGGGGGCCATGCACGAGAATGTTTGCGTGGTGGGCGATGATGCGCAAAGTATCTATAGTTTTCGCGGGGCTACGATCGAAAATATCTTGCAGTTTCAGCGTGATTACGATCAGGTAAAAGTGGTCAAGCTCGAACAAAATTATCGAAGCACTAGCCAGATCTTGGCCGTAGCCAACCAGGTGATCAGTAACAATAAGAGCCAGATCGAAAAAGTATTGTTTACCGAAAATGCACCCGGCGAAAAAATTCAATTGGTGCGCACGCTTACCGATAACGACGAAGGAAAATTCGTAGCCGATTCTATTCAGGAGCTTAAGCTGCGGCACCATTATGCGCATCGCGATTTTGCCATCTTGTACCGCACCAATGCACAGAGCCGGGCGTTCGAAGAGGCCCTTCGTCGCATGGGAATTCCCTATACCATCTATGGGGGGATTAGTTTTTACCAACGAAAAGAGGTAAAGGACCTGGTGGCCTATTTGCGGTTAATCGTTAACCCGCACGACGAAGAGGCGCTAAAGCGCGTTATCAATTATCCTGCGCGTGGCATTGGCAAGACCTCGCTCGACAAACTACTGCTGGCTGCCAACGAAAAAGATTGTTCTTCGTGGACCATCTTGCAAGAGGCGCGCAGCTATGGATTTCGGGCAGGTACCCTTACCGTGCTGGAAGAATTTGTAACGATGATCAAGAGTTTTGCCAGTATGCTCGAGAAATCGAATGCCTACGATGTGGCGTTTTATGTAGGAAAACAAACCGGCCTGGTCAAGGAGTTATTCAACGACAAGAGTACGGAGGGCATTCAGCGCTACGAGAATATTCAGGAATTGCTCAACTCTATTAAAGAGTGGACAGAGAGTCCCGACAACGAAGACGGCGAGCTGGTCGATAAGAGTCTCGCCGCTTATTTACAACAGATCACATTGCTTACCGATGCCGATCAAAAGGACACCGACGCCGATACGGTCAAGTTAATGACGATCCATGCGGCCAAGGGGCTTGAATTCTCTTGTGTCTTTGCGGCCGGACTCGAAGAAATGCTTTTCCCGAATGCCATGGCCATTAATACACGCGAAGAGCTCGAAGAGGAGCGAAGACTTTTTTATGTGGTCATTACCCGCGCCAAAGAACGCTTGTGGGTTAGCTATGCCAATACGCGGTATCGTTTCGGACAACTGGTACAAAACGAACCCAGTCGCTTTATTAATGAAATTCCAGAGGCGCACCTCGATAAGCGGTATGCAGGAGGAACCCCAACCGGCCTTTCACGCGCTTCGGGCGGTGGACCTTTTTCGAGAGGCAACTCGTATGGACGCTCTGGCGCAGCCGATCAATCTGCGGGCTATTTTTCGCGCGGGTCATCTTCTAGCAATAAGGCTGGCGAAGCGACAGAAAAAAGAGAAGCGCCCTCGTATGTGGCGCCGGCCAAAGCGGCGCCTAAGGTGGTAGCGCATACCCCCTCGCCCAATTTTGTACCCAGTGATGCTTCGAAAATTGCGGTGGGACAGCGAATAGAACATACCAAATTCGGTTTTGGCCATGTGATCAGCGTAGAGGGAGCGGCACATAACCCGGTCGCAACGGTTCGGTTTGAGCTGAATGGAGAAAAAAAGATCATGCTCAATTATGCCCGCCTTCGCATTGTGGACTAAGACCCATCGCGATCTTTCTTTTTGAATCTATGCCCCGCTCCACACGAAATAAAAAAAGATCGAAAGACCGTGGTAAGATTTCTGCTAAGGCTCGTTCGCGAATAAGGGCCCTGCTTCTTTTGCTTATTGCGATCGCTTTCTTAGGTACCGGATCTTGGCTCTACACGGAGTGGCGGCAGTACCAGCGTGCGTTGCATTCACGCTTTCCCGAAATCGGTATTGCCATGCCTGCGCATCATACTATTCATGGCATTGATGTGTCGCGCTACCAGCGTTACATTAGTTGGCCGGCCGTTTCTGCTATGAACGTATTCGGCATTAGACTGGGTTTTTGTTTTATTAAAGCGACCCGTGGCACAGGACATACCGATCCTCATTTTAGCAGAAATTGGAAAAAGTCTAAACAGGCCGGACTGGTGCGCGGTGCTTATCACTATTTTATTTCCACGCAATCGGGTCTTGAGCAAGCGCGTTATTTTTTGCGGGTGACTCGTTTTTCGCAAGGCGACCTGCCTCCTGTACTCGACCTGGAAGAGGTAAAGGGAGTCTCTGTTTCGCAATTGCGCAAAGAAGCCCTTGTTTGGTTGACCACGGTAGAGAGTGCTACCGGCATTCGCCCCATTCTTTATACGAATGTTGGATTCTATCAACAGTACCTGGGTCGCGCTTTTGATGGGTATCCGCTGTGGGTGGCTCATTACTATCAGCCTCGCCAGCCCAGTATTGGCAGAGGGTGGACCTTTTGGCAACATAGTGATGCAGGTCGGGTCAATGGAATAGAAGGCCCGGTTGACTTTAATGTATTTAACGGTGATTCCTCTGCATTCCGTCGTATCTTGATCCCCTAATTCAGTTACATGGAGCAGGGATGGGATTCGGAAGTCAGCGCTTTTTTTATTCGTATCGTCAATGCCATTGCCGTAACGATAATTTGGATGCTGTCTGCTTCTACCATCGGTCTGTATGCAGGTCTGGCGGTTCCCGGTCGCTATGCGGCTTGGATTACGACACTCTTTTATGTGTTATTACTGGCCTCTTTCGTAGCCCTGTTACGGTATTTACGTAACGCCTGGAAAAAACATCATCATTAACTGCTGTGGTCCGAAATGATGACCCATTGACCGTTGAGTCGTCTTAAGAGTAAGGTAAAGTGGCCCTGTACATTCCCGATGCTTCTTGTTAAATGCCATTTGCCAATGACCTGCGCATACGTTTTAGAAAGCAGTTGCACCTGCAAGATCGTAAACTGCAATTTTCCCATGGCGGCTGTATCGGGATATCCTTTTTTATAATTGGCCAGTGTGTTGTTCCATCCATAAGTTACTCCTGACTTACCGATAAAACAAAGCGAGTCGTTCTTCCAATATCCCTGCATAAAGCCTTCCAGGTCGCCCCGATTCCAGGCAAGGGTTTGTGTTTGTAATAGGCCCTTGATGGCCAGTACTTCAGCGTCTTGTGCTTTAGCAACTCCGAGAAGAGCAATCCCTAGTAAGAGGAGTAATGGCCTCATATTTGTTAAATCTAATTCAATATTGCCACCGTACCTATTATTTTTTATTTGCTGTTAATACGGAGCATTGGTCCGGTCCTTGTTGGCAGTCTCCCTCCTCGGTAGCAACTGTAGAACCGGTTGGATACTGATCGTCTAATTTTCTTATTTTTCCAATTCCTATGGGTTGGCTGGTGACATTTTTTTTCTTTTTTTTTCTTCAGGCCTGATTACGGCACAGCCGCTTCGCTTTCGTTGCGTGGATAGTATAAGTGGCGAACCTTTATCGAGTGCTGTCGTATGTTATTTACAACAGCGAAGTGTTTGTTCAATGGCCGATAGCCAGGGGATAGTGGTTATTCCGTTTTTAGCAGGGGATACTCTTTTCTTTTCGAGAGTAGGCTATACTCAAGCGTTTATCCCCAGTCAACAAGTTAAGCAGGGCGCAGTTATATCGTTGCAACGTAGTGTAGTTGAGCTGCCCCTGCTCAATCTTTATTCGAACGATTTTATTCCCGTCAACGTGTTAGGGTCTTCATCAAAAATTGCAGATGGTAGAATAATGATGTTCCCTCAATTAGAATTGGGTCGTTTGTTCACTGTAAAGGACTCTTTATCTACACTGGGTGCTTTTACACTGCATTTCGCTCCTTTGTTACAGACCACTCAGCTTTTATCTTTTGCTGTATATGACCTTGATCAGACAAAAAAATTGCCTTCAGAAAAGGTATATGAGCAATTTTTTAGAATACAAGCGGCCGATATTCCAATTACACAGGCAAGAATAGTTTTACCTGCTCCCATTGAGTTACCCGCCTCGTTTGTTCTTGCGGTTCGTTTCTTAGGAATTGAGCGAGGAGAAGCCCGGCAAGTTGAGGTTTTGTACAGCACCCATGCAGAGAGAGCTGAATGTTTTGAGCGCTATTTTTCTGACAAGTGGAGGGCAGCCCCTTATTTATTCTTTCTGAAAGCCCGTTCTCGAAAGAACCGAGTAGAGAATGCCAGTATACTACTACAAGTCGAAATAGGCCGAAAGCCTAACTGAAAAGATCTTGCTAATGCCTGCAATCATCAGTATGCGCATGATTATGCGATCGGCAGCTGCGCACGTTGAGTAAATGCGAATAGATGATGAGCCCAACGGCCGGAGCCAGTAAGAAGAGTTGATAAGTTGGAAAGAGTTGTTTTAAGATCAAAAAAACGCCGCCCAATAAGAAAAGTAGCCAGGGCGTTAACCGGTGATGGTGTTTGGTATAACCATGATACATGGAGTAGCTGCCAATGACCAGTGCCAGTGCGATCATTCCCAGTTCAAAGCCCAGGTGGTGGATAATGTTGACGCCGAACAGGGGGAGACTGGTCAGTAGCAGTGGAAGCAGGGAGCAGTGAATGGCGCATATAACAGAAGCACTAATGCCTAAGGCATCCCAGTTGATCCGATAACGCATAGGGCAAAATTACCAAAATAGCAACATAGTTGCAAAAAATTCAGCTCCGCCTCTTTTAAGCCAGTCTGCCTTCGTAATTTTGACATTCAATACGGCGTCATGTCAAAAAAACTATGGCTCTATCTTTTATTTTTTTTCTTGCTGTCGATCGGCTTCTATGCGACCCTGGCGGTCCTAATTCCGGGGTATACAAAAAAGGGAGTAGCCCCGGTCAGCTATGTGCGCCCATTTCGCTTCTTGACCCAGGATAGTACCCTTTTTTCGGAGCAGGATATTAAAGGTAAGGTCTATGTAGCCTCTTATTTTTTTACTACGTGCAAGGGGATCTGTCCGCGAATGAATAACTACTTGAGAACGGTATATGACGAATTGCATACCGCACCCGGATTCTTGATCGTTTCTCATACCTGTGATCCCGAGACCGATTCGGTCTCTCAGTTAAAGCGATATGCCGATTCTTTGCAAGTTGATACGCGCAAATGGGTATTTCTGACCGGTCGCAAAGAAAGTTTGTATTATGCCGCCCGTATCAGTTATACGATCGACGATCCAGCCAACAATCTTACCTCTATCGAAGATGATTTTTTACATACCCAATTCTGGGCGCTCGTAGATCGCAACGGAGATGTAAAAAAGATCTATGACGGGCTCAAAGAATCGGAGGTTAAAGAATTGATAGCCGATGCCCGAAAACTACTTGAGGAGAAAAACTAATTTTACCGGTCTATGCCTCGTGTTGCTGCCTCTACCGAAAAGAAGATCACTGCCTTGCTAAAGCGTCAGGCGCTTAGTGTAACCGAAAGTCGTAAACGCATTCTTCAGTATTTCTTAGACCAGCCTGGCGCCCTTTCTCATGGGGATATCGAAAAAAAAGTGGGAACGACCTTTGATCGAGTCACTATCTATCGCACCCTGCAGACCTTTGTGGACCGGGGTCTGATCCACACGATACCCTCGGCGGATAATGCGGTACGCTATGCCTTGTGCAAAGACGAGTGTGGCGACGGGCATCACCGCCATGAGCATATTCATTTTGTCTGTCAACAATGTCATCATACCTTCTGTTTAGACGAAGTGGTGACCCCGGTACTGAAATTGCCGAAAGGGTATAGTCCCCGACAAGTAGAGGTATTGGTACAGGGAAAATGTAAGGACTGCACGGAGACTGCTAAGAAGTGACGGGAGTCATTGTCTGCTACAATTCTACTTGGTAGTTTACCGGATATAATGTTCCGGTATGAAAAAACGCAGTGTTCTCTATTGCTCGGTGGCCTTGTTTGTTCTTATAGCGGCTTGTTCCTCTGCTTCTCGAATAACCAGAAGGTCAGCAAAAAAACACCTTGCGTAAAAGCGGCTAATTTGGCCAAACGGGTGTGAAAGCTGGAGATGCGTTTGTATCGATAGAGTGCATATCCTGTCTGTATCAAAAACAATATGACTAGTGGAAGTAGCCAGGCCCATCGTTCGGTCAAAAATTGTGGCCTGGTCATAATAAACCCTCCTGATATGACCAATACGGTCAAATCGTCTCCAATGGAATCCAGTCGCGCGCCAAGGGCACTATTGACGCGAAAAAGTCGGGCCAGTACTCCATCGATCATATCGGTAAAAAAACCTAGCGCCACCATCCACTTGAACCATACAGGTGGCCCGTTCAGCGGCCAGCACTGCTCAGCGAGCGGCGGTAGCAATAAGATCTCTGATCACCACCGAGGCTGCTACGGCCCCAAAGGTGGCCGGCAGATAAGAGATCGTGCCATAGGCAGATTTTTTGTAGTTGCTTCCGTCGGTCAGCATCAGGCTTTCTTTATTGGGTTTTTCGGGAGAGAAAACGACTTTTATCCCGCTTTTGATTCCATGGCGACGCTTGAGTTGTTTACGAATTTGCTGGGCAAATGGGCAATTGTACGTCTTGGCTATATCGACCACTTGTAGCTGGGTAGGGTCAAGTTTGGCACCCGCTCCCATGCTGCTCACCAGCGGTATCCCACTGGTAAAAGCCATCTTGATAAAGGTAATCTTTGGTGTAATGCTGTCTATGGCATCGATGATATAATCAGGCTTTCGATCTAGCTGGATCGCTACCATCTCGGGAGATACAAAAGAGCTGATCACCTCGAGTTGAAGCTCGGGATTGATGGCCAGCAGTCGCTCTTGCATAAGGGTGGCCTTGGACAATCCATGTGTCGTGGCCAGGGCGGGCAACTGTCGATTTCTATTGGAGGGATCTACCGTATCACCGTCAATAATGGTCATTTTCCCTATGCCGCTGCGGGCAATGAACTCTGCTGCGTACGAACCTACGCCCCCCAGCCCGACCACCATTACATGTGCGTTATTCAGGTGCCGAACGGCCGATTCTCCTATGAGAAGGGAGGTGCGCGAGAGCCACGAAATGTCCATAGTGCAAAGCAAGGGAATTGTAGGCAGTTTAGAGAAATCCCCATCGGTGGATATAAAAAAATCGGCAGAGAATTTGCCGTGCAACAAAAAAATCTATATTTGATACCGGAAAAGCTCTTTACCCATTAACATTCTAAATTTAGAAAAATGGCAACCAAGAAAAAAGCGGCCAAAAAAGCTGCCAAAAAGCCTGCTAAGAAAGCTGCTAAGAAAGTAGCCAAGAAAGCAGCAAAAAAGAAGCCCGCTAAAAAAGCGGCAAAGAAAAAACCTGCTAAGAAAAAGTCTGCTCGTAAGCCAAATGCGGCTTTCATGAAGGCGATGACTCCCAGCGCCGCTCTGGCTGCTGTAGTAGGTGCAAAACCCCTCGCTCGTACCGAGGCTGTCAAGAAGATTTGGGGCTACATAAAAGCCAACAAACTTCAGGACAACAAGAACAGACGCATGGTTAATGCCGATGCAAAGCTGAAAGCTGTGTTCGGTAACAAAGGCCAAGTGTCTATGTTCGAAATTGCCAAGTATCTCGGTAAGAACCTGAGCTAAACTTAGCAAACACTGAACTTGTAAAAGCTATCCTTCGGGGTAGCTTTTTTTATGCTTGCTCTTGGGGCAATTCAAGTACGAAGCGACTTCCTTGCTGCGAGGGATTATTTTTTACAGTAATCCGCCCCTTGTTGAGTTGTGCGAACTCCAGGCAAATACGTAATCCCAGCCCGGTACCTCCTTCTCCGGCGGTGCCCGCCTTAGAGGTCATGGGATCAAGACCCCCCAGCCGATCGAGTGTTTCTTGGCTGATTCCCTCTCCGGTATCCGTAACGGAAACAAGGCAATGACCGTTTTGATTAACTGCCTCGATCTGAATGGTGCTGTTGGCCGGGCTAAACTTAATGGCGTTGTGAACCAGATTGCGTACGATAAAACTAAATTGATCTTGATCGGCCCAAGCCATGGCCTGGGCGGTTTCGTTGTATTGCAGCACGCAATTTTTATCGGCCGCCATTTTCTCATAGAGCTTTAGCACCTCGGGGATGGCGGCACCTGCCCTAATGGGTTGGGGTTGTGTACTGGCCTTTTTCATTTGAAGTTTTGCCCAGACGATCAAATTGTCGGCCATTTTGGTCGTTGTGTTCAGTTGTTGTTCCAGCTCGGCTGCAAACTGCACCAGTTGTCCCCGCTCAATTTGTTCGCCTCCCTTTTGCAGAAGTCCCACGTAGCTTTTTAGCCCCTGCAGGGGAGCCTTGATATCGTGCGACAGGATACTTAAAAATTTATTCTTAAGGATATTGAGCTCTTCGAGCTGTTGATTTTGCTTGCGCAACATCGATCGCTGTTCGGTAAGCAATTGATTAGCTTTTCTAAGCATGACCACATTGTAGGCTAGCACAACCGATAAGATCAAAAGGCTTATTAAAAAGATCGCCGTCATTCGGGTGCGGCTATTCTTCTCTTCGATCAACTTTTTCTGAGTTAGATTTTTTTCTTGCAAATCGGTCGATACTTGTTCTAATGAATCCATGCGAAGCATGGTTTCTGTAAAGCGAAAAATTACTTCGGTCTTTAGATTATTCAGTTTTATGTTGGTGATCTGGTAGTCTGTAAGGGTACGGCGAAGCGCTTGAATTGATCCAGTCTTTACTTGATTTTGTATGATGGCCTCGTAGAGGCTTTGTACATAGTTGAAAAGTCGATTCTCTTTTACGATAACAAGAGCTTGTTGTAGTTGTCGTAACGCCTCTTGGTCTTGATCTTGTTCGCTATTGAGACGCGCCAGTTGTAGTAGGGCATCGACCGTAGCCACTTTTTGAGAGCCAACACCCAGCCTGTCAGAGACCGCTAGTGTTTTATGATACCACGTGGCAGCAGCGGCCTTATTGCCTTGGGCCAGCTTGATGTTGCCCATGACCCGATAACAGGCCGATAATACGGTCAGATTACGAATAGAGTCATTGATTATAATGGCCCGTTCTGTAAGCGCTATTGCTTTTTCGTATTCGCCTCGGTTATAAAGGGTTTCTCCCAAGTTATGTGTGGTTACTCCAATGCGTTCTGCGATTCCTTGACGGGAAAAAAAATCAAAAGCGGCTTGATGATAGTGGAGCTCTTGGTTAGCGTTCTGTAGTCTGCGGTAGAGATGCCCCAGCGAAACGTAGCAGGCGGCTATTCCGGTGGAGTCTTTGAGCGACTGAAATATCTGCAACGATCGCTGCAGGTTTTTCATACAGAGATAAAGCCTTTCTTCTGTGAGTAACGAACTAGCGATTCCGCGCAAGGCATAAGCAACTCCTCTGGGGTAATCGGCCTCTTGGCTAAGTTGCAATGCCCGATACGAGAGATCGGTACCTCGCAGCGGGTTTACATAGGCAATATCGCGGGCCATTCCATTGAGTCGGTCTACTTTGGCGGCAACAGGTATATCCTTTCTTGATAGGAACTGCTCTAGTGTGTCTTGCCCTCGTACTGCTGTACAGTAGCTCGCTAAGATCAGTAGGGTCAGGGTCAATTTTTTCATGTGCGTATGGCAGTTCGGTAAATCGGGTAAAGGGTAAACAAGGTCAGGTAATTGGAATTTGAATAACGATACTGCATCCCTTACCGGGCGTGGCCGTAAAAACCGTGGAACCTTTGTAAAAGTCGACCCTCGATCGAATTGATTCCAGCCCAATTCCTTTTTTTACAGTTTGCGGGTCAAATCCTTTTCCGTCATCGGCATAGTGCAGGTGAAAGCACTTCTGGTCGAAGTAAAGCCTGATACTGATCTTGTTGGCCTTGGCATGTTTTAAGCTATTGGCTAACAACTCTTGTAAGATGCGATAGACGACAGTCTTTTTATCGAGGCTTAGATTATAATCCTCGGTTTGCCGATAGAGGTCTACTGCAAAGACCGGCTTTTTTAGTATCGCATAGCTGTCGATCAGTTCTCGAACGGCTTCTCGAAGTCCGAGGTCCCTAAGAGCCGGGGGGGCCAGTGTTCTGGAAAGTGAACGCACCTGCTCGAGGGCAGTTCGTGCTGATTTTTCGAGCTGTTCCAGTTCGGTTGCCGAAAAGGAATTTTTTATTTTGACCATCCCCAGCTGCATAGTTAGGTAAGCCAGTACTTGCCCGACACCATCGTGCAGATCGCGACCAATTTGCACGCGTTGCTCTTCTTCGGCCCTTAGTTTGGCTTCGATGAGTTCTTTCTCTTTGCTGATCTTGCTTTCGAGTAGGGTTTTTTCCATGTTTCGTACCTCAGTAACATCCCAGTGAATACCGACCGAACCCTTTACCTTGCCCTTGCTGTCGAATAACGGGGTACCGCTGATAATGACCGAAGCCCTTGTGCCATCCTTTTTTTTGAATTGCAGTTCGTAGGCCGACTCAATCCCTTGCTTTCTTATTTCGTGTTGCTTTTTTAGGATGGCCTCACTTTCTTTGTTTCCACAGAACAAACGCCCGGCTTTTTTACCTACTATTTCTTCGAGACTATATCCGCACATCTTCAAGAAGACATCGTTGGCGTATCGAATCTTTTCTTGCTCATCTACTTCTGCAACACCCAACTGCATATTCTCGAAAAGCTTTCTGTACTTTTCTTCGCTCGATTTAAGTAGCGAGAAGGCGCTCTCCATTCCTTGCTTGTATTGATATTCTTTGCTAAGGTCAAAAGCGCCACCGATATAGCCGATCCATTGTCCGCCCGGAAGTATTCGAGGGATGGCTTCTATGGCCAGGTATCTTTTCGTGTTATGCCTGTCGGTAATTAGCACTTCGAGGTGCAAGGGAAGTTGCTTTTCTTTTTGTCGGTCCCACTCGGCAAAAGCATGCTCTTTGTGGTGAGGGTCAATGATCGGCCCAAAGTCGGCCAACCGCAATGGCTGCCCTTTCTTAACATCAAAAAACGAGTAGGACTTATCGTTAAAGTAGGTTATGTTATCTTCTTGGTCCGTTACCCAGATCATAATGGGAAGCGCATCCGTAATACTTTTGAATCTTTTTTCGCTCTCGGCAATATATTCTTTAAAGAATTCAGCTTCGCTAATATCTGTTACCGTACCTGACCAAACCTCTTGGTCGTTTAGGATATCGTATTTGAGCGCGATCTCTTCTTGCAACCAAAGGATCTTACCTGACCGGGGATGCTGGTATTGGTATTTAAAGCAGATCTTTTCTTTTTTGCGTAACTCCTCTAGGCCGTTCTCGTAATAAGAGAGGGAATCGAGTACCACGTGATGCTTCTTCTCTTGTAAGGGGTACTGGGTTTTTCGAGGGGCAAAACCTAATACCTTTTCCCACCGGGGCGAAAAAAAATTCTTTTCGGGATGTTGGGGATATACCAGGTAATGAACCGTATCGTTGATCTCGAGAACGGTGTTTAAGTGGAATCGCGCTTCGTAGAGTTCTTGCTCCAGTTTTTTCTTTTGCTGTCCGAGCAGCAAGTTGGCATCGCGAAGTTTGGCGATTGCTGTCTCTTGATGGGCAGGCCTTTTTAAAGTTTGTGCTTTGGAGCGGGGCATCGGACGCAAAAAGTTGAACCTTAAATATAAAAGAAATCCGTAGTGGTTTTAGGTTTTTCTTTTATTTCTCCGCGCCTCCAGTGCTAGTCTCAATAAACTGTTTAGGGTTGTTTCAATTTTTTGTCCGGTAAGCGTTCCCAGCTTTTCTCCTACCGCTGCGGTGGCGACTTGTAAGAGACCTGTAAACCAATCAGAAGAATGGGTCTTTTCGCCCACCACCTTATCTATGGTTTGTCGGAGCAGCATGGGGCCGGCCGTCGATAACATAAGCGCATTCCAGTCTTGTCGGATGGATTTTTCTTGTTCCAGCCGCAGCAGCCGAAGCCGCATTTTTTCGTACTCGAGGTCTTGCAGGGTTTTAATGCGCTTCATCACCCTTGTCATTGAAAAAAATGGCCAGTAGTAAATTCATGATGGGGATGCGTAACCAGCGGTCACGGCTTTGCCATCCAAGACCCGCAAAGACCAATAGAATCCCTGCGGTAATAAAGAACCCCAGCCAGTAGCTGTGCAACCATTCTCCGATCAATAGCGCTATTCCGATCATCAGAATAGTCAGAAAAAGAAAGAAGACCAAGGCCGCCAACAGTACAGAAACCAGTACCGAAAGTACCCGGGCCGTTTTTTCGGCTGTCGATAATTTCAATTCGGCCAGTCGGGTGTTGAGGTAATTCTTTAATTTTTCGACCAAGGCTTCGATTCGAGTAAGCTCTTCGGACATAGGCAGTTTTGAAAGGTGGGTTAGTAGGGTCTGTGGCACGTAGGTCGATGCTCAAATCAACTCATCTACATGTCGGTCCGCTTTGCTTAGTTGTTCTGCCACTTTCTCTTTTCCCCACGACAGTTTTTCGCTAAGTTTTGATTTGAGCCTCGAACTATCCTCTTTTATCTTTTCACGAGTTTCTTTTCCTTTTCGAGGAGCAAAAAGAACGCCTACTACGCCCCCAATTGCTAAACCGGCCCCCAGTGCCACCAATAGTTTTGTAATATTTTTCATAGCTCTAAGCTACTTCTATTTTTGTCCTTTTTCAATGACCCTTTGCCTACCTAACCCTGACCTGTCTCAGCTTATCATTGATGACAATAGGCGCAAAAGCCGGTGGCAAGCAATTTTTGGGGCGATCTCTTTATAATATTTTATATATAAAGTGATGATAATCAATAAAAAGATTGCCTAATTCTGTTTCCCGCTCCATTCAGCGAGAACTTTTTTGCGCAGGGATTGTAGTAATGGCATGAATGCGTTTACTATAAAGGACTTGGAGAATCTGACGGGCATTAAAGCGCACACGATCCGGATCTGGGAACAGCGTTATAGCTTCTTGAAACCCCAGCGCACCGAAACTAATATTCGCTACTATACCAACGAAGAACTCAAGACCGTACTTAACATTTCTTTACTCAACAAGTATGGGTACAAGATCTCGCACATTGACCGTATGGACGCCGCTGAGATGCAACAGCGAATCCTGCAACTTACCGACACGCAAGCCGTACAGGAAAGAAACGTCAACGAGCTGGTTCAGGAAATGATCGACCTAAAGGTCGATAAGATCGATCGGGTGCTAGGAGAACATTTTGAGCAAAAAGGGGTAGAGCGCACCGTTCTTAAATTGATATTCCCGTTCTTAGAGAAGATCGGTATTCTATGGCTGACCGGTCACATCAATCCTGCCCAAGAGCATTTGGTGACCAATGTGATCCGACAAAAATTATTGGTTGCCCTCGATCGCACCCCCCTACCGGTCAACTCCAAGCAACTAGTCATGCTGTTTTTGCCCGAGGGAGAATACCACGAACTAGGGCTTCTATTCTTGAATTATTTAATGAAGAGTCGCGGTATCGCCACCATTTACCTGGGGGCGAATGTTCCTATTAAAGATGTAGCCTATGTGGTTCGGCTTAAACAACCCAACGTTATTTTTTCGCATCTTACCTCAACGGCCTCGAATTTTTCGATGGATAAATTTTTGAACAAGATCTCCTTGCATTTTGCCGGAACACCTACGGTCGTGTCGGGTTCTCAAACCCTTTACTACAAAAAAGCGGTTCCAGAAGGGGTCAGCTTTAAGCAATCGTTGGCCGAAGTAATGGACTTGATCTCGGAGCTTAGTCTCAAGAACGTTCAATAATCAACAAGACTTTTTTATTGGCGTGGGTTCAGGGGGCCAGACGCTCAATTTTCCACTCGCCAGTCGCTGAAGCGCTGTAGCGTATTCTGTCGTGCATACGGCTGGGTCTTCCTTGCCAAAATTCGATCGCAGCGGGCTGAACGATAAACCCACCCCAGTGCGATGGACGGGGAATGGCAGTATGGGTATACTTGTTTTTTATTTTTTCAAAGTTTTCTGTAAGCCATTCTTGACTCTCTACCACGCTACTTTGTGGAGAAGCCCAGGCTCCGATCTTACTGCCTTCGGGTCTGCTGTTAAAATAGGCATCACTCTCTTGTTCTGAAATTTTTTTGGCCTTGCCGCTTATTCGTACTTGCCTTTCGAGCTCTTTCCAAAAAAATAATAACGAGCAGTGGGCGTTTTGCTGCAATTGAGTGCCTTTGCTACTTTGATAGTTGGTAAAAAAGATAAATCCTTCTGCGCTGTATCCTTTTAACAAAACGATCCTTGACTCCGGAAGACCTTCTTGACTGAGCGTTGAGAGTGCCATGGCATTTACTTCTTCGATCTTCGATTCGAGTGCCTGGTTCCACCAGCTTGTAAATTGTTCGATCGGAGATGCGTGGACCTCGCCCTCGATGAGCGCGCGAAGGGTATACTCTTTTCTAAGTTCCGCAATACTGGATGCCATAATAAAGGTTTACTGCTCAAAGATAGCATAAGCCCTGGCTATTGTGCGGTGAGTCCCCCATCTGCCGTAAACTCGGCTCCTGTGCAATAACTAGATTCATTACTGGCCAGCGTTACATCATGATGAATGAACATGCATCTTTTACCAAGGGCCGTAGCGGTTATTCCGACAAGGTAGTAGCGATAGCTAGGGTGTAGCGCTGATGGTAATAAGCCCTGCTATTGATCTTGCTCAGCAGGGTGGCTTTGTAACGCCTGTTATTAGTAGTTGATAACCTGTTCTTCGATATGCGCAGGAATATCTCTGAATGCATATTCTTGATTGCGCAGTTGGGGTTCGAATCCGGCTTCGCGAATTGCTTCTTGTATGGTCTTATAGGTAAAGCGGTGAGGGGCACCGGCTGCGCTGACCACATTTTCTTCTATCATAATAGAGCCATAGTCGTTAGCGCCCGCCTGTAAACAAGCCCCGGCCGTTTCTTTACCAACGGTTAGCCAACTGGCCTGGATATTGATGATATTGGGCAGCATGATCCTGCTGATCGCGATCATTCGAATATATTCTTCGCGGGTCGTTAAATTTTGCACGCCTCTTACCTCGGCCAACAACGTATCGACATCTTGAAAGGTCCAGGGAATAAAGGCCAAAAATCCTTTGGAATCGCTTGGTTTTTTTGCCTGCACCTCGCGCAATTTGATCAAATGTTCGAACCGCTCTTCGATGGTTTCCACATGGCCGAACATCATAGTAGCCGATGTAGGAATATAGAGCTTATGCGCTTCGTGCATTACGTCAAGCCACTCCTGCGCTCCGCATTTGCCATTCGAAACCAATCGGCGAACCCGATCGACCAGTATTTCTGCGCCGGCTCCGGGCAGCGAGTCCATACCGGCGCCTTTGAGTGCGTTGAGTACGTCGTGATGCGTACTCTTTTCGAGCTTGGTAATATGCGCTACTTCGGGCGGGCCTAGTGCATGAAGTCGAATATCAGGAAATTCGGTTTTGATCTGACGAAACAGATCTACATAGAACCGCAGACCCAGTTCGGGGTGATGACCTCCTTGTAGCAATAACTGGTCACCACCATAGCGAATGGTCTCACGGATCTTTTCGCGATAGGTATCCATGGTGGTGATATAGGCTTCGGGATGGCCGGGAATGCGATAGAAATTGCAAAACTTACAGTTGGCAATACAGACATTGGTGGTATTTACATTGCGATCGATCTGCCAGGTGACCTTACCGTGCGGCACCTGCTTTTTTCTAAGCTCGTCGGCCACCCACATTAATTCGGCCAACGATGCCTCAGTAAAGAGCCAAATGCCCTCTTCTTTCGATAAAAACTCAAATTGCAGGGCCTTTTGTAACAATTGTTCGGTTTGCATGGCGCAAAGGTATTGCTAGATAACAATAAAAGGGTGTTAGTTGTTGACCAGCCTGGGGTTACCTTTGCTCTTTGCTATGATTCAATTTGAACGGTTTACCTTATCGAACGGGTTGCGGGTGCTGGTCCATCCCGATCCCTCTACCCCTATGGCCGTTGTCAACGTGTTGTACAACGTTGGGGCCCGCGATGAAGATCCGCAGCACACCGGTTTTGCGCACCTCTTCGAACATCTTATGTTCGGGGGCTCGCTTCAAATTCCGGATTACGACGAACCGCTGCAAATGGCCGGAGGAGAGAACAATGCCTATACGACCAATGACCTCACCAATTATTATATTCAGCTACCCGCCGATAATTTGGAAACTGCTTTTTGGCTCGAGAGCGATCGCATGCTGTCGCTGGCTTTTTCTGAAAAAAGTCTCGCGACCCAGCGCAAGGTAGTATGCGAGGAATTCAAAGAACATTACCTGAACAAGCCCTATGGAGATACCTGGCATAAAATGCGCGAGCTGGCCTACCAGGTACATCCCTATCGCTGGATGACCATTGGTAAAGAATTATCGCATATCGAGAAGGCCACCCTGCAGCAGGTAAAATCTTTTTTCTTTAAACACTATACGCCCTGCAATGCCATCTTGGTGGTAGCCGGAGCCGTCGATACGACACGCGTAAAGAGTCTGGCCGAAAAATGGTTCGGCGATATTCCTTCGGGTACCGTATACAACCGATCGCTTGCTACCGAACCGAAGCAGACCGCAGCACGCCATCTGACTATTGAAGCATCCGTACCGCTCGATATGCTCTGCAAGACCTGGCATATGGGAGCACGTCAAGACGCATCTTATCATGCCACCGATCTGCTCACTGATATTTTAGGCGGCGGCGCTTCTTCTCGCTTGTATCACACCCTTGTAAAAGAGCAACAGCTGTTCAGTAGTATCGATTGTTATCATTTTGCCAGCAGCGATCCTGGCTTGCTGGCTATAGAGGGAAAACTGGTAAAGGGCGTGTCGATAGAAAAAGCAGAACAGGCCTTAACCGGGCAACTACAAAAAGTTATGGACGATCTTATTGGTGAAAACGAAGTACAGAAAGTAAAGAACAAAACCGAAAGTATGATCGCTTTTGAAGATATGAGTGTAATGAGCCGAGCCGCCAGCCTGGCTTATTACGAATTGCTGGGCGATGCGGCCGAGATGAATAGTGAGCTTGGTAAGTACGAAGCGGTAACGGCAGCGGCCATTCGGGAACAGGCCCGTACAATTTTTAGAGAAGAAAATTCGAATACCCTCTATTATATGGCCTCGAGTTAAACCCTCGAGTCAAATTATTATGTTGAACAGAACCCAGGCCCCTCCTATTGTCGATGCTGTTGCTTACCAGCTTCACTTGAAGCCGGTCACACGCGCCACCCTAGATAATGGCACGCCCGTCTATATGATCGATGCCGGTGCAGAAGAGGTCTTGCAACTTGAGTGGATATACCCCGCGGGCAATAGCTACGAAACCCAGAATTTGGTGGCGGCCACCGTCAATTTCTTGCTCCGAAATGGCACCAGTACCAAAACAGCCTTACAGATCAACGAGGCAATCGATTACTATGGCGCTTATTTGAATCGAAGTTGTTTTAACGAACAGGCTTTGATGACCTTGCATTGCATGTCAAGACATATCGAGGCATTGCTTCCGTTGGTCAGAGAATTAGTGATCGATGCAGTAATGCCAGAAGATGAATTGCAGTTGTATCGGCAAAATATGAAGCAACGACTCGAGGTCAATCTTCGCAAAGCCGATTTTGTAGCAGGCCGTTTGATCGATACGTATTTATTTGGCAGTGATCATCCCTATGGCAAATTCAGTTCGGCCGAAGCTTTTGATGCGCTGGAGCGTTCTACGTTGCTACAATTTTACGAAACGCATTACCGGCAGGCGCAACCGATCTTGTTCGTGGCCGGCAAGATCCCTAAGGGCTTGCTTTCACAGCTTAATCGATATTTTGGTGATCTGCCCGGCGCTCCACGTACCTGTCCCTTGCATTCGATCGAACCTGCCACCCAAAAAAAATACCGAATCAACAACGATCCACAAGGTGTGCAAGGAGCCATTCGATTGGCGCGTCCTTTTCCAAATCGACATCATCCTGACTTTATTCCGGTACAATTGCTCAATGCGGTATTCGGTGGCTTCTTTGGTTCTCGATTAATGAGTAATATTCGTGAAGACAAGGGTTATACGTACGGTATTCATAGCTATCTTTTGAATCTACAACAAGAAGGCGCTTGGATGATCAGTACCGAAGCGGGAACTGAGGTTACAGAAGCAACCCTTACAGAGGTGTACCGCGAGATGGAGCGCTTACGCAATGAGCCCATCGATGAAGACGAGTTATTGTTAGTTCGAAATTATATGATGGGAGGACTCCTGGGCGATCTGGACGGTCCCTTTCAACTGGTGGGACGCTGGAAGAATCTAATCTTGCACGGGCTTGATGAAAACTATTTTTACGATACCATCCGGACGATCAAAACGGCATCAGCCGCCGATTTGCAAGCACTAGCCAATCGTTACTTGCAACCTGATGCATTCTACGAACTGGTAGTGGTATAAAACAGTCAATCCATAAAATTTACGGAACTTCGCTATATGGTATTCGATCGAAAGAATTACAGTGATGCCCAATTGATTGACTGGTATCGTCAACTCTTGTGGCCTCGCATGATCGAAGACAAGATGCTCGTGTTGCTTCGGCAAGGTAAGATCTCGAAATGGTTCAGCGGTATTGGGCAAGAAGCCATTGCCGTAGGCGCCACCCTCGCACTTGAATCGGACGAGTGGATCATGCCCTTGCATCGCAACTTAGGGGTCTTTACCACGCGCAACATGCCACTGCATAAATTATTTCTGCAGTGGCAGGGCACACAATTAGGATATAGCAAAGCACGCGAAAGAAGTTTTCACTTTGGCAGCCGCGAACATCATATTTGCGGAATGATCTCTCATCTGGGGCCTCAACTGGCCTTGGCCGACGGAGCCGCCTTGGCCGCTAAACTCTCTTCGAAACAAAAAGTAGCCCTGGCATTTACTGGCGATGGCGGAACCAGCGAGGGCGATTTTCATGAAGCCCTTAATGTGGCGGCCGTTTGGGATCTGCCCGTTATCTTTTTAATAGAGAACAATGGATATGGCTTAAGCACTCCTGTTAACGAACAGTATCGTTGCGAAAATCTGGTCGATAAGGCCAAGGGGTATGGCATGGAGGGAATTCGTATTGACGGCAACAATTTGTTGACCGTCTATGATACGCTGAAGGGCGTAAGAGAATACTGTCTTCGCTACCAAAAGCCTTATCTGGTAGAGTGTATGACATTTCGAATGCGCGGACACGAAGAGGCCAGTGGTACTAAATATGTTCCCGGAGAATTATTTAAGGAGTGGGAACAAAAAGATCCCATTAAGAATTACGAGCGTTTTTTGATCGAGCAGCGTGTGCTCACAGAAATGCAAGTAGCCGGTATTCGCAACGAGTTTAAATCGAACATCGAATCAGAATTAGCGATAGGGTTGGCCCCTGCACCGGTGGTCGCTCATGTGCCCGATGAGTTGGAAGATGTCTATGCTAAAAGAAGTTCAACGCCTGCCTTGGTGTTGTCATCGCCCCAAGAGGAATCCGGAACCATCCGCGAACTTCGATTGATCGATGCCATCAGTGAAGCCCTTCGAATGCAATTGGAGCGTGACCCAACCCTGGTGCTGATGGGCCAGGACATTGCCGAGTATGGGGGTGCCTTTAAGATCACCGAAGGGTTGGTGCAGCAATTTGGCAAAGGTCGAATACGAAATACACCACTGTGCGAGAGTGCTATTTTGGGGACGGCGCTCGGGCTCGCACTAGAAGGCTACAGCAGTATGGTCGAAATGCAGTTTGCCGATTTTGTGTCGGTAGGATTAAACCAGATCGTTAATAATTTAGCTAAGATTCATTATCGCTGGGGGCAATCGGCCAATGTGGTCGTGCGGATGCCCACCGGTGCGGGTGTGGGGGCCGGACCTTTTCATTCGCAAAGTAATGAAGCGTGGTTTACGCATGTGCCCGGTTTAAAAGTGGTGTACCCATCTTGCCCCGCCGATGCAAAAGGGTTGCTGATCGCTTCGCTCAACGATCCCAATCCGGTTTTATTCTTTGAGCATAAGGCATTGTATCGTTCTGTAACTGGAAAGGTACCCGAAACCTATTATGAAGTGGAGATCGGTAAGGCACATCAGGTTTTATCGGGTACCGAGGTCTCGATTATTACCTATGGGGCGGGCGTACATTGGGCTACTGAATATGCCTTGCAACATCCAAGTGTCTCTGTTGATCTACTCGATCTGCGAACATTGGTCCCACTCGATTACGAAGCCATAGCCGCATCGGTTAAACGGTCCGGTCGTGTTTTGATATTACACGAAGACACCTTAACAGGAGGCTTTGGAGGCGAGATCGCTGCCTGGATTGCGGAGCATTGTTTTAGAGATCTTGATGCGCCGGTTATGCGCTGCGCTTCGCTGGATACACCGGTTCCGTTCAGTACGGTGTTAGAACAGCAATTTTTAGCCAAGGCTCGCCTCGAAGAGACGCTCAATAAATTACTGACTTTTTAGTCATTGATGGCCTGATAGACCAGCGCCCGAAACTTCTCTACCATTTCTCCTTTGGTTGTGTTTTGCAATTGCCGATAAAACAAGTAGACCATCTTTTCTTTGGGGTCTACCCAATACGAGGTGGCAAAAGCGCCTCCCCAGCTAAAGGTCCCCTCGTTGGCATGCGTACGTCCGCTGCTCTTATCGGTAACAACGGCAAATCCCAGTCCGAACTTATCGTTGCCGCCTCCATAAGGAACATCCCCGATCTGGTTGCTGGTCATTAGTCGTACACTGTTTCTGCTTAAGAGGCGCTTACCGTTGTAAACTCCTTCGTTGAGTAACATTTGCAAAAAGATACCATAGTCTTCGATCGTAGAAGAAAGTCCGGCTCCTCCGGAGTAATAGGTACTCGCGATGAGTGGATAGTCGGGTGTCACCGATTTTCCGTTCAGCAAGTAAGCCGTGGCCTTGACCAATTGCCCGTTGGGCATTTCGCGGTAAAGAGGCACCAGTCGTTTTCCTTTTTCGGCCGGCAATAAAAAGTGGGTATCCTTCATGCCCAGCGGGGTAAAGATTCTTTCTTTAAAGAAGGCATCCAATGTTTTTCCGCTAATCACTTCGACCAGACAGCCCAGCAGATCGGTATTGAGTCCATAGGTCCATTTTTCTCCAGGCTGGTGCATGAGTGGCATCTTGGCCAACCGATTCATGGCACTCAGCAGCTCATCGCCTTGTACATTAAGACCTCCGGTAAGATTTGCTTTTGCATAGATGGCATTGGCCTCTTTTGATCCGATGCTCGCATATCCAAGACCCGATGTATGCGTTAGTAATTGACGAATGGTGATCTCTCTTTTCGAAGGCACGGTGGTATAGGTAGTATCGGCTTCGTTATAAACATTGAGCACCTGCTGATTCTTAAAAGCAGGAATAAATTTCGAAACGGGATCGTCGAGTAGCAGCTTTCCCTCTTCGAACAGCATCATAATAGCTACACTAGTAATGGCCTTGGTCTGTGAGGCGATGCGAAAGATATCTGTCTTTTGCATGGGGGTTTTACTTTCGAGATCACTGTAGCCAATTCCTTTGTGATAGACGACCTTACCATTGCGAATAATCAGGGCCGTTCCGCCTTGCATCCATCCTTGTCTTACCCAAAGCGCCATCGTACTGTCAATACGAGCCAGCCGATCGGCCGCAAAACCGGCCTGTGCCGGTTGCGTGGCAACGGTTACTACCTGTGCTTGTACAGAAAGTGTAAGTGTCAACGAAGCGTGCAGAACGAGTAAAAGAAGGGTGCTGATTTTTTTCATATATCTTTTTTTAATAGGTAGCGGCTCTTTTAAAATGCGCTAACAAGATAATTAGTTTTTAGAAACTGTACCGGGGCCATACAAAGCCTTGCCAGCTCTTTTGCCGGTATGGATGCCTTTGTCTACGGTTATCTGCCCATTGACCAATACATAGTCAAAGCCTACGGTATAAGCATGGGGTTTATCGAAAGTAGAAAGATCTTGCACCTTGCTTTCGTCAAAGATTACGATATCGGCATAATAACCGGGCAGCAACAAGCCCCGCGATTCGATCCTGAATTGCTGGGCGGGTAGTGAGGTCATCCGGCGAATGGCTTCTTCGAGCGGAATGACCTTTTCTTCGCGTACATACTTGGCGAGTACGCGTGCATTGGTGCCGTATCCTCTGGGATGGGGTACGCCGGCATTGAGTACTCGAATGCTCGCATCGCTGGCGATCATGTTAAAGGGATATTGCAGGATGCGTTTTACATCTTCTTCTCCCATTCCGTGAAATACCGCACTGGCCCCACCCCGGCTGACGATATCCATCACGACCTCGGCTTCGTTTTTGACCTTGTGTTTGTTGCCTTTCATCAAATTGATCTCTTCGATACTTTTTCCGTTGTACGTCGAGTCTTTAGAGAACGAAGCGATCACTGCATAGCTAAGATGTTTGAGCCCTCTTTTCTTAAGACGTTTTTCAATAGAGGTCGTTACATAATTGCGAACGGAGGGCCGTTGCAAGCGGGCGCGAATGGAATCTTGTCCGTCGGCTAAGATCTCGTCGGGAATCAGCGTACTAATAGAGGTACTGCTCGCTGTGTACGGATATTGATCGATGGCTACTTCTAAACCTTGTTGACGCGCTTGCTCTACCAGGGCCAGCGTTTGTTTACTGCGCCCCCAATTTTGCTGCCCGCTGAGTTTAAAATGCGAGATCTCGACCGGAAGACCTGCTTCTCTGCCAATGGTAAGCGCTTCTTCGATAGCTTGTGTAACACTGTCGCCCTCGTCTCGCATATGCGTGGCATAAACACCGCCTGCTTTTGCAGCTTGTTTGGCCAGTGCCACGATCTCGGGAGTTTTGCTATAGGTGCCCGGTATATAGATAAGCCCGGTGCTGAGCCCAACGGCCCCTTCTCTCATGGCCGTTTCTACCAGCGATTCCATGCGTTGTAATTCTGGCGAGGTGGCATCGCGGTTGGCACGACCTAACACCGCCTTACGCACATCATTGTGACCGATGAGCGTTCCGATATTGATGGAGGTTTGTAGCGAATCGACCCAACGCAGATAGTTCGCCACCAGAACGTTCGAAGAGCCACAGTTGCCCGTAATGCAGGTAGTAACGCCATCATAAATAAAATTCTTTGCCTCGGGGTCTTTTATCTCATCGCCTTCGAGATGTGTATGCACATCTATAAAGCCCGGGGCCACGATCAATTGTTTGGCATCGATGATCTGTTTTGCCCGGATGGTTGGCGACACGGTATTGTTGGGGCTAGTACGATAAATGGCTTGTATTCGGCCCTGGTGAATGGCGATCGATCCGCGGTACCAGCCATTGCCGGTTCCATCTACAATGCGGCCGTTCGTTATCAGCAGGTCGCACTCGATCGGGGGTTGAGAAAAGGCCAACAGCGGCAATAGCAACAGGGGTAGAAGAAATTTCATGTTGAAAAGATAAGTAATTCGCTGATTTTTGCAGTAGCCGCTTATTAAAATATCCCTAACCCGATGATCTATTTGCATAAGATACTACCGCTGCTGGTAATGCCCATTAGCATTACCATTTTTTTGATATTGCTGGGGGTTATTAGAAAGAAGATGGGCTATATAGGGTTCGCCATTCTTTTTCTTTATGGTTGCTCTATGCCTTACATGGCCGATCTTTTTTTTGGCTGGGTCGAAAAAAGCGGCGAGCGGGTCAGTGCCGTCACACTAAAAAAAGCCGATGCCATTGTAGTGCTGAGTGGCATGTTGCATACGGTACCCGGTCGCGATTCGCTGTTTACAGAGTGGAGCGATCCCGATCGGTTCTTTGCCGGCCTTGAATGTTTTCGTCAAAAAAAAGCTCCGTTACTGATCTTTACCCGTGGTCAAATGCCCTGGTCGACCGGCGAACCCGAAGGAGAGGTGCTGGCCCGCGAAGCCATTGCGATGGGCGTTCCTTCGCAAGCGGTATTGTTGACCGATTCGGTAGAAAATACGGCTGATGAAGCAAAAGCAGTAGAGAAATTACTCAAGCGAAATCAACAACGAATTATTTTAGTTACCTCTGCTTTTCATATGACCCGTTCAAAGCGATTATTTCAAGAGAACGGTTTTTTGGTGCAACCCTATGCGGTCGATTATAAAGTGGGTGCCGACAAAAATACCTTTATCGATTTTTTACCCACGGCCGAGGCCTTACGGAAGACCGAATGGGGAATTCGGGAGTTATTGGGAAGATTGTATTATTTGGTGCGATAAGATCGATCTTACTCCCACTCCGGCTCTTGCCAGGTTAAAGGAGGCAAGCCGCGTTTGTAACGAGAGAAACTTTGCTTGATGTACATTCTGAATTCATAGTCGCCCGATAGCTTTGTAAAGAGATAAGGCGGACGAAATAACTCCATGAACTTATCGAGTTCGACCCCTTCGATTTGTGTAAGTCTTCTCACGAGGGCTTTATTAAAGCGATAGTCAATGAATTTTTCTTGTTCTTCGAATAAGAGTCGCTGCTGAAACGAAAGCATGCTTTGGTTGCGGCGAAAACGAAATATATTGATGATCTCGTTGACATCAAATCCTACGCCGGCTCCCGAAGAAGGAGTTACGATACGCAATCCGGGCTTACGATAATTAAACACCTTGGCATAATCTTGTCGGTTGCGAATAGAATCGAGTTTGTAATTTTTCGGAAACACTTTTACTTCACGCAGTACAGGCACGCTTACCTGTAGCGAGATATCGAACTGCATGGGGTTAGCGATCTTGATAACAGGAAATTTAATGGTGGGTTTATTCAAATAGCTGAACCAGATAGAATCTTTTTCGGTAACGCGTATCTCGTACGATCCTTCGGCATTGGTAATGGCGCCATTGCCCGATGTGGCGAGTACGCTCACTGCTTCGAGCGGGTAGTTGCGCGAACTATCGTACACCACGCCTCTTATTACGTACGACTGCGCGTAAGCGGCCATCGAAGTAAGCAGCAGCCCCAGCAGTAGTGTGATGGGCACCAAGCGGTATGGGATTCTCAGCGACAAACTAACTCTTCGATTACACGAGAATAATGTTGATGTTCGAGGGCATGAACGCGAGTGGCCAATATGTCGGCAGTATCGTTCGCTAACACGGGGCAGCGTGCCTGAAAGATGGTGGCGCCATGGTCGTATTCTTCATCTACGTAGTGGATAGTGATACCGCTTTCATTAACGTTTGCGGCGAGCACCGCTTCGTGCACGTGGATTCCATACATGCCCTTTCCGCCAAAGTCGGGTAATAGCGCGGGATGAATATTTATGATATGCCCTTTGTAGTGACGAAGCAGTGAGCCGGGAATTTTCCAAAGAAAACCAGCGAGAATGATCCAATCGATCTTTTTTTCTTGCAGCAAGGGGACATATCCATCTCCATTCAAAAATTGTTCGCGCTCAATAAGCAACGTATCGATGTGGTGAGCAGCGGCGATAGCAAGTACACCCGCCTTCTGTTTATTGCAAACGACCAGCGCTACTTGTACCGTGGGATGATCGGTAAAGTGCTCGATAATGCGAGCGGCATTGGTACCGGCGCCCGAAGCAAAAATGGCGATACGTTTCATACTCGTACGTTTGAAAGGTCTGTATCAACGCAACTCTGCAATAACTGATAGCTGAGATTATGCCTGGTTAGCGCAGAAATTTCAGCTTCTCTCCTAGTTTGCGAATGTAGTTCCTAAAAAAATTAAACTGGCCGAACGGAATACTTACGACCAGCACCATCAGGGGCCAAAGCAAGGTCATTAGCACAATGTACACCACCCCCCACAGCCAGTCTTGCTGAATGGCCAGTCCGTTCATGATCTTTTTTCCCAGCCAGCCGGTGGCACTACCTCCGATGGCAAAGGTGCAAAGGATCAGGGTGAGTCGAATGCCACTTACTTTCCATTTTTGCTGCAGCCTGCTGAACATGTTTGGGCGGATTTTAGAAGAGAAGTTGCAAAATTCAACAAAAAACGGGGCAATAGCGCAGCGTCGCGATCTTATTTACGATTTGATATTACAATTGACCCCCATATGACAATTGGATGATGGGAGTTTTCAGCTAAGAAAACTACATTGTTTATGCCCTTGGTTTACTGTAAAAAAAAAGTAAAATTTCATGCCATTCGGTACGAGGCTTGGCTTAACTTTGCGCCTAATTAAGAGCTATTTATCCACATTCCATATCAATTGCGAATATGATGTCCCAAAAAGCTGCCTTAAAACATCTCTCCACTCTTCTCTTTTCTCTGCTGATCTTATCTGTTTCTTTTAGTCGTGCGCAAGACGCCGCCGCAGGGAAAGCCGTGTTTATGAGCAAGTGTGCCTCTTGTCACAACGTGCTCAAAAAAGCGACCGGACCTGCACTGGCCGGATTAGAGGAGCGACACAAATGGGCTGACCACAAAGAATTGTTGGCTTGGATCAACAATCCGGCCGCCTACATGGCTAAAGACCCTTACACGCAGGGACTCAAGGCTGAGTATGG
Source organism: Sphingomonadales bacterium (assembly GCA_016872155.1). GTDB lineage: Bacteria > Bacteroidota > Bacteroidia > Chitinophagales > Chitinophagaceae > JJ008. Next base: position 192,510 of record VHBB01000001.1, on the reverse strand, counting down.
TTCGATGATGACGGCCTTTCCGGATGTAACACTCCAAGATGTGAGCAATGTGGTGGCCTATGTCAACGAAGCCGCCAAGCCTGCACCTGTTCCCGCCGCTGGGGCCGGAGATTCAGCACAAGGTTCTGACAACCAAAATTCTGTGCTTTTCGGTGTAATATCATTGCTGCTGGGCGTCATTGCCCTGATCCTGATGCAGGTAAACAGCAATTTGAAGAAATTATCCGATCAGGCCGAAGGGGTAACACTTCCTGAGGGCATTCCTTTTTGGCGCAATAAGACCAACATCGCCATCCTCTCTATTGTATTTTTTGTGTTCGGCGGTTACATGGTGGCCAAGGGCGCTATTGGGTTAGGTCGTCAAAAAGATTATCAGCCCGTGCAGCCTATCTACTACTCGCACAAGGTGCATGCCGGCATCAACCAGATCAACTGTCTTTACTGTCATGGCAGTGCCGAGCAAAGCAAGCATGCCGCCATTCCCTCTGTGAATACCTGTATGAATTGCCACAAAGCGATTCAGGCCTATGAGAAAGGACCTAAACTATTTGACGAAGAAGGCAATGAGATCGATGGAACGGCCGAGATTCAAAAACTTTACGCGTATGCCGGTTTTGACCCGAATAATCCTAACAAATGGGACCCTTCGATGGCCAAGCCCATCGAGTGGATCAAGATCCATAACCTGCCTGACCACGTTTATTTTAGCCATGCCCAACACGTGACCGCGGGTAAGGTACAATGCCAGAGCTGTCACGGCGAGATCCAAGCCATGGGCGAGGTAAAGCAAGTGTCTGATCTGAGCATGGGATGGTGTATTAACTGTCACCGCGAGACCAAGGTACAATTTAACTACGACAGCACCAAAGGCAATAAATTCTATAGCATCTACGAAAAGTTTCATAATGATATTAAGTCTGGTAAAATGGACAGCGTAACCGTTAAGGATATCGGCGGTCTGGAATGCCAGAAATGTCACTATTGATCTATTATTTGAACCCAACCAACCAAGGATAATATGAGCCAAAAAAAGTACTGGCAGAGTTTCGGGGAGGTCAATGAGAGCGAGCAGTTTGCCAAGCAACAGCAGGATGAGTTTCGCGAAGAGTTGCCCTTTGAGGGCTTCGACGACAAAGGTCTGCTCGACGCCAAAGCGCCCCGCCGGGATTTTCTAAAATACCTCGGATTCAGTACCGCCGCTGCCAGCCTGGCTGCGAGTTGTACCATTCCGGTAAAAAAAGCGATCCCCTTTGCCAACCGCCCCGAGAATATCATCCCCGGCGTGGCTCAATATTATGCCACTACGTTTGTGCAAGAAGGTGATGTGGTTCCGGTCTTAGCCAAAGTACGCGATGGCCGTCCTATAAAAATTGAAGGAAACGATCGCGCTGCCTTTACCGGTGGGGGAACCTCTGCCCGTGTGCAAGCATCGGTGCTCGATCTTTATGATACGCATCGTCTTCGCTTTCCTCAACAAAAAGTGGGGAAAGGCAATGAAGCTCGTTTCGAAGAAGTGCCCACATTTGAACAGTTCGATAAACTGGTGGCTGATGCTATGCAAAATGCCTCAGGCAGCAAAGTTTTGTTGACCAGTACGCTCAATTCTCCCTCTACACAAGCGATCATTGCCGCTTATCCCGGGCTTCGTCATGTACAATATGATGCGGTTTCTTATAGCGGAATGCTCCTGGCCAACGAAGCTTCCGGATTCGGACGTCGTCTTCCTTCTTACGATTTTGCTGCTGCCAATGTAGTAGTAAGTCTCGGTGCCGATTTTCTGGGTAGCTGGTTAAGCCCTGTGGAGTTTGCCAAAGGATATGCGGTAGGAAGAAAGATCGACGAAAAGAATCCTTCGATGAGCAAGCATTACCAGTTCGAAGGGTATTTGAGTATGACGGGTGCCAGCGCTGATGAGCGTTTTGTGTGCCGTCCCTCCGAAACCGGATTGGTAGCGCTGGCGCTATTGTCTGCCGTATCAGGATCGGGTGTAAATGGAATTAAAGAGGCAAAGCTGAAGGCCGGTATTGAAAAAGCTGCTGCCGATCTGCTTAAAAATAAAGGAGCTTCACTGGTTGTTTGCGGTAGCAACGATAAGAATGTACAAGTCGTTGTCAATGCAATCAACAATGCCATCGGCGCGTATGGTAAGACCATCGATTGGGGTAAACCTGTTAATTATCGCGCTGGTATCGATAGTGAATTTGAGCAATTGATCGTGGATATGCAAGCCGGTACGGTCGGCGCTCTTATGATCTACGGCGCGAACCCTGCCTACTCTTATCATGATGCGGCTGCGTTCGCATCGGCTATGGGAAAGGTAAAACTGAGTGTATCGTTCAGCGAACGCATGGATGAGACCACAGAGCTTTGTCAGTTCGTGATCCCTTCGCATCATTATTTGGAAAGCTGGGGAGATGCAGCGCCTAAGGCCGGCGTGATCAGCTTTATTCAACCTACTATCTATCCTTTATTTAAAACAAGAGCTTTTCAAACCTCATTGTTAAAATGGAGTGGTAACGATACTTCGTACGAAGAATATTTTAAACAATACTGGATCAAGGCCCTGGGTAGTGAGACCGCATTCAATACTGTTTTACAAGAGGGATTGCAAGATAAATCACTGCCTGCCGCTGCTGGTTCTTATAGTAGTGCTTCGTTGGCGGGAGCGGCGCAAGCTATTACGGCAACACCCGCCGTTACAGGAACGGAGATCGTATTATATCAAAAAGCTTCTATCGGTACCGGTGTCGGTGCTACCAACCCCTGGTTGCAAGAATTACCCGATGCGATCTCGAAAGCCACTTGGGGCAACTATGCGCTCATCAGCATGACAATGGCCAAAGAATTGTTGGGCGTTAATCTGCTTAATGGTACCGAAAAAGAAAGTAACAATTACGAATACTATCCGCAAAAGCCCGTTATTAAAATTACCGTTGGCAAAAAAGAATTGGAGTTGCCCGTGTTGGTTATTCCGGGTATGCAACCCAATACTATTGCCGTAGCACTCGGCTACGGGCGCGGCGAAAAATTAGGACGCACGGCTGCGGGAGTCGGGCAAAATGCCTATGCATTTACCACTCGTACCGATAACGGCGTTGCTTATGCTACGGTCGCCACTATTACCGATGCCAAGCGCAAAGAGAAGGTGGCCCAGATGCAGATTCACAATACCTACGAAGATCGTGTGGAGGTGGTGCGCGAGACTACGCTGGCCACTCTTAAAAAACATCCTTCGGTTATTCCTGATTATCGCCATCATCTCGAAGAGACCTATGGCAAGAGCAAGGATGGGCTCACCACCGATTTTCGCAAAGAGGGTACGCTGTATCCTACGCACGACCAGCCCGGTATTAAGTGGGGCATGAACATCGATATGAATGCCTGCTACGGATGTGGTGCTTGTGTGGTGGCTTGTCATGCCGAGAACAATGTTCCCGTGGTCGGTAAGAGCGAAGTGCTTCGTTATCATGATATGCACTGGTTGCGTATCGATCGCTACTTTGTAAGCGACGCTGCGAATCCTGATGAACTAAAAGGCGTAGTGTTTCAGCCCATGATGTGCCAGCACTGCGACAATGCTCCTTGCGAGAACGTTTGTCCGGTAGCGGCCACCAATCACAGCTCGGAAGGCATCAACCAAATGACCTATAACCGTTGTATCGGTACGCGTTACTGCGCCAATAACTGTCCTTATAAAGTACGTCGCTTTAACTGGGCCGACTATACCGGTGCTGATAGCTTCCCCAACAACCGCGACCAGCAACTGGTTGGTAAGCTCGATCCGGTAATAGAGCAAATGAACGACGATCTAACTCGTATGGTGCTGAACCCCGATGTAACGGTTCGCTCTCGCGGGGTAATCGAAAAATGTTCTTTCTGTTTTCAGCGTTTGCAAGCGGCCAAGCTCGAAGCGAAGAAAGCCGGTCGTCCGCTGCAAGACGGAGAAGCTAAAACCGCTTGTCAAACCGCCTGCGCCTCGAATGCCATCGTGTTCGGTAACGTGCACGATGCCAGCAGTGTCATCAATGCGGTACGCGCCAACAATACCAATCGCAGCTACTATGTACTGGAGCAACTCCACGTGTTGCCCAATGTTAGCTACTTGGCCAAAGTGCGCAACACCGACGAGATCATCGAGTCCGATTCGCATCACGCTGCAGCCGGGGCCGATCATGGTACAGAGAAATCTAGCCATGCCGCTCCTGCGCACGAAGCTGCTAAACCAGAAGCCGCCCATCATTAATACCTGAACCAACTATATCAATCTTTATTATGTCATTACTCCGATACGAATCACAGGTAAGAGCTCCCTTGGTCGATGGTACCAAGGATTACCACCAGGTAACTGAAGATATCTGTCGCCCCGTAGAGGCCAAGCCTTCTCGGTTGTGGTGGACAGGATTTTTGATCTCCTTAGGATTGCTCTTGTTCGGTATTATCTCGGTAGCTACCGAAGTAACCTATGGTACCGGTCAGTGGAACCTTAACCGTACCATTGGTTGGGGTTGGGACATTACCAACTTCGTATGGTGGGTAGGTATCGGTCACGCAGGTACACTCATCTCGGCCATCTTGTTGCTGTTTCGTCAGGGGTGGAGAACCGGGGTTAACCGTGCTGCCGAGGCCATGACCATTTTTGCCGTAATGTGTGCCGGACAGTTTCCGGTATGGCACATGGGTCGTGTATGGAATGCCTTCTTTGTGTTTCCGTACCCCAATAGCCGCGGCCCGCTGTGGGTTAATTTTAACTCACCCCTGCTCTGGGACGTGTTTGCAATCTCTACTTACTTTACCGTGTCGTTGCTCTTCTGGTATTCGGGATTGATTCCCGATCTGGCTACGCTTCGCGATCGCGCCAAACTAAAATGGAGAAAAGCGTTTTATGGCGTGGCCTCGTTCGGCTGGACGGGTTCTACCAAACATTGGCAGCGTCACGAAGCTCTTTCGCTGGTACTGGCCGGGCTAAGTACTCCGCTGGTACTTTCGGTGCACACGATCGTATCGTTCGACTTTGCCACGTCGGTCGTACCCGGATGGCATACTACGATCTTTCCTCCTTACTTCGTGGCCGGTGCCATCTTCTCTGGTTTTGCCATGGTGCAAACGCTATTGCTGGTCACCCGCAAGGTGCTTTCACTAGAAGAATATATTACCATCGAGCATATCGATGTTATGAATAAGGTAATCGTTCTTACCGGTTCTATCGTAGGTATCGCTTACCTGACCGAGTTGTTTATGGCCTGGTATAGTGCGGTAGATTACGAGTGGTTCGCCTTTAAAGAAAACCGCTTGAACCTGAATAGCCCCTACGGATGGAGTTATTGGTTGATGATGGGTTGTAACGTATTGTCTCCACAGATCTTCTGGTTCCGCAAAATGCGTCGCAACCTATTCGTGACCTTCTTTATGTCGATATTGGTCAATATCGGCATGTGGTTCGAGCGTTTTGTAATTATCGTTACCTCTGTGTACCGCGATTACCTGCCCTCTGCCTGGAGTACCTATTATACGCCCACCATATGGGAGGTAGGATTTTACCTGGGTACTTTCGGACTCTTTTTTACCTGTTACTTTTTGTTCTCGAAATTCTTCCCGGTCATTGCGATCGCAGAGATCAAGCATATCCTTAAGAAGAACGGAGAAAACTATAAGGCCAAAATGACCAAAGAAGAAGAAGATACGGTCTCGCAATTCAGCGAGCATCATCTTCATGAACATTAATAAAAATTGAAAAAAGATAGTATGGCGAAAAAGAAATTCATAGTAGGCAGCTTTACCGACGAGGCCGTGCTGTTTCCTGCTGTAAAAAAAGTTCGTCGCGCAGGGTATAAGTTGCATGATGTGTTTACGCCTTTTCCTATACACGGATTAGACAAGGAGATGGGCCTGCGTGATACCAGTTTGCATACGGCCGGTTTTATCTATGGTATTACCGGTACCACTACGGCGGTAAGTTTTATTACCTGGGCCCTTACTATCGATTGGGCGATCAACTTTGGCGGTAAGCCTTATTTCGCATTGCCTGCGTGGATACCCGTTACATTCGAGTTGACGGTTTTATTCGCCGCCGTGGGCATGGTGCTTACGTTTTGCTGGCTCTGTCAGCTGGCTCCCTTTGTCAAGAAAGAGCATTTTAATCCTCGCTCTACCGACGATACGTTCGTAATGGCGCTGGAGTGTACCGGTTCTACCAACGAAGCCGAGGCACAACAGTTTCTGCAATCGATCGGTGCCACCGATGTTAAAGTAGAGACCCGCGAAACGGGCTGGTGGTTGGGTAGCTATGCCAACGATAAGATGCGCTTCGAAAAAAATTAATTCGCTTGTATTTATAATAACAGACTATGAGAAAAAACATACTTCTTACAGGAACTTTGGCACTGGCATTGGTCTTTGCTGCATGCAACAGCGTGCGTCGCGAAGAAGGACGTGTCTATATGCCCGATATGGCGTACAGTCGTGCTTACGAAACCTACGCTTCCACCGCTGCACTGCAAGAGGCAGGGGTGCACTACAATGCTCGTCCGGTCGAAGGCACTGTAGCGCGCGGCGCGATGGCTGCATATCCCTTTGCTAATGATTCTGTGGGCTATGTTCGTTCTGCTGAAGTAAAAAATCCGCTCGATGTGGCGGCCATCGATATGACAGAGGCCGAGCGCATCTATTTGATCAATTGTGGTATTTGTCATGGTACCAAGCTCGACGGCAACGGTCCACTATGGAAAGGTGGCGATGGTCCCTATACCGCGGCTCCTCGTAATCTTATTGGCGATCCGCTGGCCCTGAACATGGCCGAGGGTACCATGTTTCACTCGATTACCTACGGAAAGAATCTGATGGGAGGATACGGTTCTCAGCTAAGTTCAAAGCAACGCTGGGAGATCGTGGCGTACATCAAACTAAAACAAATAGAGGCCGGCGGCGGTGCCACTGCAGCAGCGGCCCCTGCCGGAAACTAAATGAATTCATGCATATTAAATAACGAATGATGGCTATCCGATCTACTTTCACCGTTCCAAAGCGCTTTCAGACTATCTCTATGGCGCTGATGGCATTCGGTCTGCTTTCTATCATTGGTCTTTGGGTGACCAGTGGTTCTAGTGACGATCCCAAAGAACAAGCCCGCTTCTGGGCCTCGCTGTTGCAAAACAGTGTGTTCTTCTTGCTGGTCGTGAATGCCTCTATGTTCTTTATTTGTATTACCACGCTGGCCTGGGGAGGATGGCAAATGGCCTTTCGCCGTGTGCCCGAGGCTATTTCGGCGGTAGTACCTGTGATCGGTGTTATTTGTGGGGCTATTTTACTGGCCATTGTATTTGGAGACAATCATACTATCTATCACTGGACCGATGCGGAGCATGTGATGCACGACCCGATCTTATCGCATAAAAAAGGATTTTTGAACAAGCCCTTCTTTGCCATAGCCACGATCATTACGATTGTTGGTTGGTCTTTGTTGGGCTATAAGATGCGCCAGCTCTCGAGAAAGTTAGACAACGAGCCCTTGGCTACGCTAGAAGATCGCAAGAAGTATATTTTTAACAATACCGTATGGGCAGCGTTATTCATTGTATTGTTCTCTTTAACGGTAATGTCTTCTATTCCCTGGTTATGGCTGATGAGCATCGACGCGCACTGGTATAGCACCATGTACAGCTGGTATACCTTTGCCAGTACGTTCGTATCGGGGATCGCATTGATTGCGCTGTTCGTGATCTTCTTAAAGAATAACGATTACCTGGAGTATGTCAATAACGAGCACTTACATGACTTAGGTAAATTTATGTTCGCCTTCTCTGTGTTTTGGACCTATCTGTGGTTCTCGCAGTTCATGCTGATCTGGTATGCGAACATTCCCGAAGAGACCATCTATTTTCAACCTCGGGCACACGGTATCTATAAAGGGATCTTCTGGCTGATGTTCATTATCAACTTTATTGCGCCCTTGCTGATCTTGATGACGCGTAGTGCCAAGCGTAATTATGGTACGGTAGCACTAATGGCCGTTTTGATCATTTTTGGTCACTGGCTCGATTTTTACCAGATGGTGTTTCCGGCCGTATCGCCTAACAAGGTGCCGAATATCATTTACGACCTGGGGATCGCTTTAGGATTTGTGGGATTGATTATGTACGCGACCGCCCGCGCGCTTACCAAGGCACCCTTGCTGGCCCGCAACCATCCTTTTGTAAAAGAGAGTTTGATCCATCATACTTAATTATAGCTAGAAACGAAAACAAGAAGCTTTAACAGACGATAATTTATGCAGACATTCTTTATCCTTGCGATTTTGGTTTTGGTGTTTGTGATCATTCTGCAGATATCCAAGGCCAGTGAGTATGTGTCACAAATAAAGGGATACGAAAACGCCCGCAAGCAATCGAATCGGATCAATGGATTTATGTTGCTCGGCTTTTTGATCTTTGGCCTGATCGGCGTCTACCTCTGTAACGAGTGGCTCAAGGATCGTATTCTGGGAGAGCCCGCGTCCGATCACGGAGAATTGGTGGACCAAATGCTCTATGTTACCCTGGCCATTACCTCTATCGTATTTATCTGTACGCAGGTTGCCCTTTTTTGGTTCGCTTACAAATACCAGGAGTCCGATCATCGTAAAGCCTATTACTATCCGCATAACAATCGTCTCGAGCTGATCTGGACCGTTATTCCTGCCATTGCCCTGAGTGTGCTGGTCGGGTTTGGCATCTTCTATTGGTTCAAGATTACGGGCCCCGCTCCCAAAGATGCGATGGTGGTAGAGGTTGTCGGAAAGCAGTTCGGTTGGGAGTTTCGCTATCCCGGTGCCGATGGCGTACTGGGAAAAAAATATTTTAAGAAGGTGGATGCCGTGACCGGTAATCCGGCTGGACAATTATGGGAAGATCCTGCCAATCACGATGACGTGTTCGTGGAGCAAGAAATGCACCTGGTGGTGGGTAAACCCGTACAACTCGTAATCGGAGCCAAAGACGTTATTCACGATGTAGGATTGGTTCATTTTCGGATGAAGATGGATGCCGTACCCGGCACGCCCACGACCATGTGGTTTACGCCGAAGTTCACGACCAAAGAAATGAAAGAGAAGACCGGCAATAAAGATTTTGTCTATGAACTTTCTTGTGATCAGATGTGTGGTAAAGGTCACTGGAGTATGCGAGGTACCATTGTGGTCGAGACACAAGAGGAGTTCGATGCTTGGATGGCCTCTAAGAAACCTCAATACCTGGTCGCGAATCCCGACAAAGATCTCACGGCTAAAAAAGACAGCGCGTCTGTGGCACTTCCAATGACCACCGCCGTTGCTAAAAATTAATTCAACGATCAACACTTTTAAATACGAAGACAATGAGTGAAACAATGATTACAACTGCCACTGTAGCCGCGCAAGCTACAACGCACCACGAGGAGCACGGACATCACCACGAGTCCTTTATTTCGAAGTACATCTTTAGCATGGACCACAAGACCATCGGAAAGCAATTTCTGATCACGGGTATCGTGTGGGCCATTGTGGGAGGACTGTTTTCTGTATTATTCCGTCTCCAGCTGGGCTACCCCGACAAGACTTTCCCTATTTTAGAAACGTTCTTTGGTCAATGGGCCAAAGGCGGGCAGATTCAACCGGAATTCTATTACGGGTTGGTCACCATGCACGGAACAGTGCTTGTATTCTTTGTATTGACCGCCGGTTTGAGCGGAACCTTCGCCAATATTCTTATTCCCTTGCAGATCGGTGCACGCGATATGGCCTCTCCGTTTCTGAATATGTTGTCGTACTGGTTTTTCTTTTTGGCCAGTGTGGTAATGATGTCTTCGATCTTCGTTAATACCGGTCCTGCCTCGGGTGGATGGACCATGTATCCTCCGCTCAGTGCACTCAAGCAAGCAGGAGATGGACAAAAGATCGGTACCGATCTCTGGTTGGTCAGTATGGCGCTGTTCATTGTGTCTTCGCTGCTCGGAGGTCTTAATTATATTTCTACCATCCTAAATATGCGCACCAAGGGTATGAGCATGACGCGTATGCCACTTACCATCTGGGCCGTGTTCTTTACAGCCATTTTGGGTGTACTTTCTTTTCCTGTGCTTCTTTCGGGAGCCATTCTGTTATTGTTCGATCGTAACCTGGGTACCAGTTTTTACCTGAGTGATATTGTGATCAATGGCGAGGTACTCCCCAACGAAGGCGGTAGCGCTATTCTGTATCAGCACTTGTTCTGGTTCTTGGGTCACCCCGAGGTATACATCATTTTGTTACCGGCCATGGGTATGGTGTCCGAGATCTTGTCAGTCAACAGCCGCAAGCCCATCTTCGGTTATATGGCCATGCTCGGTTCGTTATTTGCTATTGCCATTCTCGCCTTCTTGGTGTGGGCGCACCACATGTTCGTAACCGGCCTCAACCCGTTCTTGGGATCTGTGTTCGTGTTGCTTACCCTGCTCATTGCCGTGCCTTCGGCCATCAAGGTATTCAACTGGCTTACCACCCTGTGGAGAGGAAACATTCGCTTTACGCCTGGCGCACTGTTCGCCATTGGGTTTGTAAGCTTGTTTATTTCCGGTGGTCTGACCGGTATCTTCTTAGGCAACTCTACCATCGATATTCACCTCCACGATACCATGTTCGTGGTTGCGCACTTTCACATTGTAATGGGAGTGGCTTCTTTCTTTGGCATGTTCGCCGGTGTATATCACTGGTTCCCCAAAATGTTCGGCCGTTATTTAAACAATACCATGGCCTACATTCATTTCTGGGTTACCATGATCGGTGCCTATTTGATCTACTGGCCTATGCACTACCAGGGATTGGCCGGTGTACCTCGCCGTTATCTCGACAAGAGCGGCTGGGTCAACTTTAATAATTTTAGAGATCTCGATCAGATGATCACCATTGTTACGATCGTGGTGTTCGCTGCTCAATTATTGTTTGTGTTCAATTTCTTCTACTCTATTTACAAGGGCAGAAAAGTTCGTTCACAAAATCCATGGGGCGCTAACACACTGGAGTGGACAACGCCTATCAATCCCGGACATGGTAACTGGGAGGGAGATATTCCCGAAGTACATCGCTGGCCTTATGATTATGCCAAGGATGGACGCGAGTTTATTCCCCAGACCGAGCCCGTAGGTGCGAACGAAAGTAAACATTGATGCAAACGGGTTGTGTTAAGCAATCCCGCATGATGTTGATTAGATAGTGTATTTGAAAAAATGGCGAAGGATTCATGAAGAGCAGGGATTACATACAGTTGATGAAGCCTTCGCTGAGTATCATGGTGGTGTTTAGCAGTGTAATCAGTTACCTGCTGGCACCCAAGGTGGTCGAATATGACTGGCTGATGATACTCTTGCTCTTTGCAGGTGGGATGTTGGTGACCGGAAGTGCCAATGCGATTAACCAGGTGGTAGAACGTGACACGGATGCACAGATGAAACGTACGGCCAGCCGGCCGATCGCTTCGGGACGACTGACGCCGCTACAAGGATGGATCTTTGCTATCCTGAGCGGTGCTGTGGGTATTTGGATACTGGGAAACTGGTTTAACTGGAGTGCAGCCTTATTGGCCACTTTTAGTTTGTTTCTCTATGCGTTCATTTACACACCGCTAAAAAAAGTCAACTCGATCGCGGTACTGATGGGCGCCGTGCCGGGGGCCTTGCCTTGTTTGATCGGATGGGTAGCCGGGCAAGATGAATTTTCGCTCGGCGGATGGATCTTGTTTGCTTTTCAGTTCTTTTGGCAGTTCCCGCATTTTTGGGCCATTGCCTGGGTGGCACATCAAGATTACTCCGCGGTGGGATTTCGCTTACTACCTTCCCGAGAGGGGCCCACGCAGTTTACGGCGATCCAGACCATTGCGTACTCGCTGCTCTTGGTACCGGTAACGTTGCTTCCCTTTTTTACCGGGATGTCAACGACCGATTCGCTGCAAGGGTTGATCGCAATAGGCATGGTGATCATGGCCAATGTGTTTATGATCGGGCGATGCATCAATTTGTATCGCACGATGGAGGTTAAGGCGGCCCGCCGGGTGATGTTTGGAAGTTATTTGTATTTACCGCTGATCTTGTTTGCTCTGTTATTGAGCAAGGCAACGACAGCCTAAAAAAGATATTCGTTAGTAACGTGAACGCTACGACCACTACAAAAATGCATCCGCACAAGTTTACCTTGTGGGTAGCCATGGGCAGTCTGATCATGATGTTTGCCGGGCTTACCAGTGCATTTATTGTCAAGAGTAACCAGGTGGGATGGAAATCGGTAACGCTGCCTTCGGTATTTTGGTTATCTACCGTCGCCATTGTGCTCAGCAGTGGTACTGTCTATCTGGCGCTGCGTAGTTTTCGCGAACGCGAGATGGCCCGCTACCGGTTGTGGATGGGCGTTACGTTAGTGCTCGGTATCTTATTTGTGGCATTTCAGTGGAACGGGTTTATGGCCTTATGGGCGCAGCAGATCACTTTCCGCGGATCAGGCGCCGGACAATTTCTGTATGTGATCTTTGGATTGCATGCCCTGCACGTAATAGGGGGTGTTGTGGTGTTGAGTGTACTGCTGGCAAAAGCTTTTTTTGGACGAATTAAAATATATAGTTCTATTCCTGTTGAGATCGCAGCAACCTACTGGCACTTTGTAGATCTGTTATGGATCTACCTATTGCTTTTCTTTTTGCTGATCGGCGGAAATTGAACCTAACCAACACTAACGAAAAGAAACAATAACGTATGGCTACATCGGCAACCCTTCAGCAGACCAAATGGTGGACCGGCGGTAAGAGTCCCTTTAATATGGAGTACGGCAAACTCATGATGTGGTATTTCTTAATGAGTGACGCCTTTACATTCGGGGCTTTTCTAATTTCGTATGGCACCATTCGCTTTAGTCAAAATTTCTGGCCCGATCCCAACGTGGTCTTTAATGCGTTTCCTGGCGCCGGACATGCCAATCTTCCGCTTGCCTTTGTGAGTGTCATGACCTTTGTGCTGATCATCTCTTCTGTAACGATGGTGCTGGCCGTACATGCCGGACACAATAACGATAAAAAGGGAGTGGTCAAGTGGTTGATCTGGACCATCATTGGGGGCGCTGCGTTCTTGGGCTGTCAGGCCTGGGAGTGGCATCACCTGATTACAGGCGAGCACGTAGTGCTGGCCGATGGCAAACTCGATATTATTGGTCAAAGTATGCGTGGCAATCCCTGGGGACGGCTGGTTCCCGAAGAGCAAGTAATGGCCGCTCTGCAAAATACCTCGCACGAAACCTTGCTGCAACTTTCGCAAATGGGTCATTCTAGTGGGGCTGCTGCCGCAACCGATCATAGCGCGCTCTCTCACGATCAACTTTTAAAATCGATTCAAGTGGCCGAGCTGCATGTGCGCGAGAAAGGGCCCGTTGCCTTTGGTGGCTATTTCTTCGGTATTACCGGGTTTCACGGCTTTCACGTTTTTTCGGGCGTTATCATCAATATCGTGATGCTGCTGATGACACAAAAAGGGGTATTTGAGCGCAGAGGCCATTACCTGATGATCGAAAAGGCCGGTTTATACTGGCACTTCGTAGACCTGGTATGGGTATTCGTATTCCTTTGCTTCTATCTGATCTAACTATTAAATCACGAACCAAGAAACTATTATACTATGCAACATCCCGCTTTCGAAGAAGTAACTTTTCAGCATCATACCGATGATGCTACGTTCAAGAAAAAAGTCAGGAATACGACGATACTGCTTTCGATCATCACGATTATCGAATTAGCCATCGGTCTTATTATCTATACCATGCACAAGGGCGATTCTCCCAATGAATTGCTGGTACTGATGTTCAAGGGCATGGTTTGTATTTTAACGCTGGCCAAAGCTTATTATATCGTATCTGTCTTTATGCACTTGGGCGATGAGATCCGCAATATGATCATGACCATCGTGGTTCCTTTGTTGCTCTTTATCTGGTTTATCGGCGCCTTTATCTGGGATGGCAATTCGTACAAGAATCTTCGCAATACCTACGATAAGCATTATAAGGAGTCGACTCTGCCGGCCAAGCACAACGGGGGACATTAATAGCCCTAATCTGCTTTGAACAAGACCGCCCTATATGCCCTATTACTGGCGCTGATCATTCCGCTGATCGCTTATTTTATTGTGGATGTCAAAAGCCACGATGCGCTGCTGCTGCCTCGCCATTATTTTCCTGATTCGATACAAACTATTACCAAAAGAGGGAAGCGCGTATCGGATACCGTTTGGCATCAACTAGCCAACTTTTCTCTGCAAAACCAAGAAGGAAAGACGGTTTCGTGGGATAGTCTCGAAGGAAAAATTGTTGTAGCCGATTTTTTCTTTACTCGCTGCCCCACGATCTGCCCTTCGATGACCCAGAACATGAAGCGGGTAGCCGAGACCTTGCACAATGGCAGCAGGGTGGGTGACCGCACCAATAAAAAAGTTCACTTTCTCTCTTTTAGTATCGATCCGGAGCGCGATACGCTCGATCGTCTTCGTTACTGGGCCCAGCGTTTTCAGATCAATCCCGACACGTGGTGGTTGCTGACCGGTAATAAGAAAGCCATCTACGATATGGCGATCAACGAAATGAAGCTCGGGCTTATTGATGGCGAATCGGTCGATACCAATTTCGTGCATAGCGATAAGTTCGTGCTGATCGATGTGAATCGACAGGTAAGGGGCTATTACGACGGACTCGATCCAGACGACTTGTCGAGATTACAGCAAGACCTGATCTTGCTGACCATGGAGAAGAACCCCAAGGCCCGAAGCTTCTTTGAGGGTAAGTTGGTCATTATGGCCGTTTCGTTCTTACTGGCCATTGTCGGCGTATTTTTATTACTTTTTTTTCTTCGTAAAAAATAAATTGCAACGTATGCTGCCTCCCGTACTCACCAAAAATGATAAACTCGCCAGTCGCCTTATATGGCTTTTCTCTTTTATTGTATTTACCGCAGTGGTGGTACTGGGGCGCGTTAAACTCAACGTAGACCTTGGCTTTGATGTGCATGTTTTTGCACTAGCGAATTCTATTATCAATTCGCTGGTAGCGCTCTTGTTAATAGGGGCGCTATGGGCCGTAAAGACCGGACGCTATGTAGCCCATAAGAATATGATGTTGGCAGCAATGGTCTTGTCCATTCTTTTTTTAGTAAGCTATATTGCCCATCATTTGCTGGCGGGAGAAACATCGTTTGGCGGAGAGGGTACTATGCGCACTTTATACTATGTGATCTTATTCACTCACATACCATTGGCCGGACTTATTCTTCCGTTTATTCTTTTTACAGCCTATCGTGCGTTGATCAGTGAATGGCCGGCCCATAAGAAATTAGCTAAGATCACCTGGCCTATATGGCTCTATGTAGCGGTAACCGGCGTAGTCGTTTATTGGATGATCAGCCCCTATTATAGCTGATCGACTCAACATTCTTTGATCGGGTCCCAAAATAGTTTTTTAAATTCTACTACCTGGTCGTCTTTGATCTTGACACCTTCTTTCTCTAGCTGTTCTTGCATGGCGGTAGGTGTCGGAAAATGATTTTTACCAGAGAGTAACCCCAACCGGTTAACAACGCGGTGGGCAGGCACCTTTGGAGAGGCCCCGTGACTGCTATTCATGGCCCATCCTACCATGCGAGCTCCAGACTTTGCACCTAAACAAGCTGCAATGGCACCATAAGAGGTAACGCGTCCGCGGGGTATCAGGCGGACGAGGGCCCAGACTTGCTGAAAGAAATCTGATTCTTGTTTGCCCGAAGGCAAAACAGCACGAAGATTTTCTGTACGACGTTTCGAGCTGGCCATTTTATAGTACGCTGTTTAAGATCGTGTGATGGTGGCGGTACTTGTTTTCTCTTTTAGCAATTGGCTGCGACGAGGCTCGGGTACGCTTTCGAATTCGTACGGACAATGCTTGCAGCCATTGCCACAACAGTATCCTTTTTCAAGATGATACGCTTCGGTCAGTACGACCAGCCCTTCTGCGTTATAGTAAAAATGCTTTCCTTCAGTCAATCCCTTCATCTTCCTTTAATTTTTCTTTGAGCACCTGGTCAGTTTCTATGGCTAATCGCGCGGGTAACGAAAAACAGATATAGTGAATTTTTTTACTGCCGGCAATATCGAGTGATTCGTAATGTGTTTTTATTTGCAATTCATCTTCTACCTCCGATTCACCATACACATTATCACTGACCCGGTGTAAGACGCATCCGTAGAGTTCGATCACCAACAGTGTAAAGCGGTAAAGATCGGGGCTATCGGTCTTTACATGTATATAACCCCCGGAAGCCAGTATTTGTTGATACTTTCTAAGGAATATAGGATGCGTTAATCTTTTTTTGGCTTTGGAATATCGTAGCTGCGGGTCGGGAAAGGTGATCCAGATGGATTGTACCTCTTCGGGGGCAAAATAATCAGCAATCTGTTCAATTTGAGTTCTTAAAAAACCAGCATTGCTTAAACCCTCTTCGAGGGCTTTGTTGGCACCCACCCAGATGCGGTTTCCCTTAAGGTCAACGCCCAAAAAATTTTGATGGGGGTGTAGCCTTGCTAGCCCCAAGGTGTACTCTCCTTTGCCGCAGGCCAACTCTAGGGTCAGCGGTTGTGCCTTTTCGAAGAAGTGACCCCAGCGACCGGGCATGTTCGACGGAAATTCCAGCACATTTTTAAATTCTTTGATCGCCGCAAATCGAACAAGCTTCTTTTGACCCATGGTTAAAATTTTACCTGCAAACCGACACCGACGATCGATTTGAGTTGAAGCCCCGGTGATTTTTTGCTCGGGCCAAACAAGCGAACATCATCATCATAGATCCAATCAAGATTCCAGTTTAGTGCTAGGGTTTTTCCAAACTTTGCGGTTAACACATTCGTTACGAAAACATCGATGTTCTTTGGTTTGGTCTTGTAATTCGTAAATAGATCGACCCTTGTTTTATACAAGAAAGTCTTGGTAAAGTTCTTCTCGTAGGTTAACGTGCCAAATGCGCCCAGTTGACTGATGCTGTTGGTGCCGGGCTTGACCCCGTATTCGCCACGACGCGACAGTTCGGGATCGGTTACAATGACCCAACGGGCGGTGAGGGGCGAAAAGAATATCGATAGATTTTTTTTAGGTTTCACATCCAGCCCCTGGCTAAAGATGACATATCCCGGCGACATAAACGTCGACGCGAATCTTTTGACATTGTTGGGATAGGTATATCCGCGAACGAACTGCGAACGAATATTGAAAAGCGTGGCCAGATTCAGTTTCTTATTGAGCGAGTATCCGTATTTGGAGATCAGATCGAACCTGTCATCGTTTTTGCGACTGCCTAACGAGGTGGTATTGATATAACCAAAGAAGATATCGAGCGTATTGTCCCAGCTATTACGATCTTTTCTATAATAAGAATAGAGCTGTAAAATGATATTGACGGTAAAGGAGAACTGATCGCCTCCGGCCGCCCAGTTACTGAGACTGCCTTGCCCGATGGTAAGGGTGTAGTTGCCGCCCGACTTCCATTTTTTGATCAAGGAGTCAGGAACATATTTCTTTACGGGGCGAAGCGACTCGGTTTGCAAACGACGAATAACGGCATCTTGTGCAGCCACAGGTAATGGGCCAGCCATCATAGCAAAAAGTGCGACCAATAAACTAAAGCGCATGACAGAAAAATTCATCAGCGCAAATCTATCAAATTTCATTGTTTAATACGCTACTCTTTAGCGTATGGTCCTGCCTTTCCATCTGTAATTTCCGCTAAGTCCAAGTGCACCCGCTACTACCGTATAGACCATATGCAGGGGTTGCAACCAAAAAAACTTTTTGAGTAAGGCTTTTTGACCAAAGAAGCCGGCCACTTCGCTTACAAAAGACCATTCTACCATAGTCTTCATCATCCATCCTCCTATGAAAATAAGTAGTGAATGACTATCAAAAATTCCACCTATTGCTAGTAAGAGCAGCAGCAAATTGTAGCTCCAGACCAGCGATAAGACCTGTTGTAGCCTTCCCTTTTTATAATGGGTAGACTTACTGGCCCAGCGAATTCGTTGCTGTAAAAAGGTACTCCAAGTGGGTTGTGCGGCTGTGGTTACGAGGGCTTCTTTCGATTTGAGATAAGCGATTTGATTTGGATAACGATCCGCAATTTTATGCAACAAAAAAAAGTCATCACCCGAAGCAATGTGGTCGGTACCCGCGTAACCGTTTACCTCGTTAAATACCGCTTTAGGGTAAGCCAGGTTGGCGCCATTGGCCATTAGTAGCTTTCCACTAAATAATCCCGCTCCGGTAATGCCTTGCAGCACCATAAAATCGAGCGCTTGTAGATAGCCTAACCCGTTTTGTTGGTACGTTAACGCGACGGGTGCGGCAATAAATTTTGCTCCTGTAGAGCGGTAGCAGGCAACCAGTTGTTCGATCCAATGGGGTCCGGGTATACAGTCGGCGTCGGTACAAACGATCAGTTCGCCCGAGGCCTTAGCGACTCCTTCTTCCAGTGCTTTTTTCTTGTACGAATTAATGCCCGCCACGTCGAGACGGAGCAGTGTAATTTCTTTGAACTCTTTAACGATAGCTGCGGTTTGGTCTTCGGAGTGATCATCGATAACGATGATCTCGAGTCGATCGGCCGGGTAGTGTTGTACTTGTAAGGCGGTTAACAGCGCCCCGATATTGTCCTCTTCGTTGCGGGCGGGAACCAGCACTGACACCCGCGGAAGGGTAATGGGGTCAAGAGCGGTCTGGGCTGATTTGTTGAAGTCCTTAAGCGCTTTGGGTAGCGAGAGCGCCTGCCAATCCCTTAAAAAGGCGCGTATCCAACCTCCGTAAACCAGCGAGAGCAGCAGAAAAAGGGCAGTTAGGGCTAGCATGCCGAACAAAACTAGGCATTGGCCGCGCATTCAAAAAAAAGAACAGTTTTTTAACGGCCGCTCATCGGGCCGGTAAAAAAATAATTGTAGATTTGATAGTTGCTTAAACAACTATATGCCAAACAACCAATTTAAAAAAGGCGAACTCTACAGTTTTATCACGGGGCTGGCATCGACGGCCATTGCGAGAAGACTACAAAAAAAGTTCAATGCACAAAACTTGTCCGTGACCATCGAGCAGTGGAGTGTATTGTATCATCTTTGGAAAAAAGACGGCATTAGCCAACAAGACCTCTGCAAAGCCAGCTTTAGGGACAAACCCAGCATTACCCGCTTGGTAGATAACCTGGAGCGGGCCCAATTGGTGAAGCGCGTAGCGGCCGCTACCGATCGGCGTATCAATTTAATTTATTTGACCAAGGAGGGTCAGCAATTGCAAGACCAGACCATGAAGCTGGCCGATCAAACACTCAACGAAGCGTTGCAATCGGTGCCGGCCGACAAAGTAGAGGTATGTAAGCTGGTATTACAAGTCGTTTACAATAATCTTAGTTGAACATCCATCATCCATTTAATACAACCGTTATGTCATCGACCACCGCAGTAAAGAAAGCCATTAAAGGAGGCCAGTGGTTAACTACGCCCTCTGTACCCGAAGATTGTTTTATTCCCGAAGATTTTACCGAAGAGCAACGCATGATCAAAGACATGTGTACGCAGTTTTTAGACACCGAAGTGTTTCCGATCGTTCAGCAAATTGATGCGATGGAGCCCGGACTTATGCCTTCGCTGGTAGCCAAGACCGGAGAGTTGGGGCTACTCTCGGTCTCTATTCCCGAGGCCTATGGAGGATTGGCAAAAGATTTTGTGACCTCGGTAATTGTTAGTGAATACCTCGGGGCCGGATACTCGTACTCGGTGGCTGTTTCGGCACATACTTGTATTGGCATGTTGCCTATTTTGTATTTCGGCACCGAGGCCCAAAAAAACAAATACCTGCCCAAGTTGGTGACCGGTGAGTGGGCCGGTTCGTATGGGCTAACCGAACCCAATAGCGGTAGCGATGCCCTGGGTGCCAAGACCACCGCAACACTTTCCCCCGATGGCAAGCATTATATTTTGAATGGCCAAAAATGCTGGATCACCAATGGTGGCTTCGCGCATGTATATACTGTCTTTGCCAAAGTAGATGGCGACAAGTTTACGGCCTTTATCGTTGAGCGCGGTACACCCGGATTTACACAAGGACCCGAAGAAGATAAGATGGGCATTAAAGGATCTTCTACCGTGCAACTCTATTTTCAGGATTGCAAGATACCTGTAGAAAATTTGTTGGGTGAGTTGGGCAAGGGACATAAGATCGCCTTTAATATTTTGAACCTTGGTCGATTAAAACTTTGCGCAGCAGCGATCGGTGGATCGCGTATGGCGCTAAATCATTCCATTACGTACGCAAAAACGCGCGAACAGTTCAAGCAACCCATTGCCAATTTTGGGGCTATCAAGCATAAGCTTGCCGAGATGGCCATTCGCGTATTTGTAGCCGAGTCTGCACTTTACCGAACCTCGGAATGGATCAAAGAAAAAGAAGAAGAGCTATTAGCCGCCGGCAAACCTTTTGCCGAGGCGCTCTTGGCCGGTGCCGAAGAGTATGCCATTGAGTGTGCCGCGTTGAAAGTATTTGGTAGCGAGGTACTCGACTTTTCGGTCGATGAAGGAGTCCAGATCCATGGGGGCAATGGGTATAGTGCCGAGTATGGTATTTCTCGCGCCTATCGCGATAGTCGCATCAATCGTATTTACGAAGGCACCAACGAGATCAATCGCTTGCTGGCACTCGATATGACGCTAAAGCGTGCTATGGGAGGTCGTCTCGATCTGATGGGTCCGGCCATGGCCGTTCAAAAAGAGTTGATGAGCATTCCTGATTTTGGGGCCAGCGATGATACGCCATTCGCTAGCGAATTAAAATTAATCGCTAATCTTAAGAAGGCGATCTTGATGACAGCAGGCGCTGCGGTTCAAAAACTGATGATGAAGATCGAGCATGAACAAGAGATACTAATGAATATTGCCGATATGGCCATTGAGGTATTTCATGCCGAGAGTACCCTGCTTCGAGTCATGAAGTTGGTGACCGCACAAGGAGAGCAGGCTGTAGCGGATCAGATCGATATGATGCGAACTTATTTATACGATGTCGCCGATCGGGTCAACAAGTCGGGCAAGGATGCCATCAATGGGTTTGCAGATGGCGACGAGGGTCGTATGATCTTGATGGGGCTCAAGCGATTTACCAAGGCAGATCCCTTTAACAGTAAGGCTGCCCGTCGTCGCATTGCGGACAGGATGATAGAACTGGGCCGCTATCGGTATTAAGATTTTTGTAAATTTGTTTTGAAGTAGTGCCATGAGCGAAACAAAGACAGCCCCGGTATTGACCGCCAAGGATTTTGCCACCGACCAAGAAGTTCGTTGGTGTCCGGGCTGTGGCGATTATTCTATTTTGGCCCAGGTACAAAAAGTAATGCCCACTTTGGGCATTCCGCGCGAGAACATCGTCTTTATTTCGGGTATCGGTTGCAGTAGCCGCTTTCCCTATTATATGAACACCTATGGAATGCACTCCATTCACGGTCGTGCTACGGCGGTGGCCAGTGGTCTTAAGGCAAGCCGGCCCGAGCTAAGTGTTTGGATCATTACCGGAGACGGTGACAGTTTGAGCATTGGCGGCAATCATACCATTCATTTGTTGCGTCGCAATTTCGACGTCAACATTTTACTATTCAATAACCAGATCTACGGATTGACCAAGGGACAATATTCTCCCACTTCAGAAGAAAAGAAAGTGACTAAGAGTACCCCGATGGGAAGCATCGATCATCCCTTTAATCCGGCGGCACTGGCGCTGGGCGCTGATGCTACTTTCGTGGCGCGCACCATGGATCGCGACCCTAAGCATTTACAGGCTATGTTGCTTCGTGCACATGGTCACAAAGGGTCTTCGTTTCTTGAGATCTATCAGAATTGCAACATCTTTAATGACGGCGCTTTTGAGATCTTTACCGAAAAAGGCACCAAGCCTGTCGAGACCTTATTCGTAGAATCCGGTAAGCCCTTGTTATTCGGAGCCACCCAAGAAAAAGGAATCAAACTCGATGGCTTTAAACCCGTGGTGGTCGATTTAACGCAGGGTTATTCGGCCGATGATTGCTGGGTGCATGATGAAAGGGATATTTACAAAGCGCAAATTCTCTCTCGCATATTCGATGACGTACATATCGAAGGTCATTTACCTCGCCCCTTTGGTGTTTTCTACGAGACCGATCGTCCTTGTTACGAAGATGTAATGAAGGCACAACTAGAAGAGGCTAGTGCCCGCAAGCCTGCCGATCTCGACAAGCTGCTTCGCGGCAATGAGGTTTGGACCATTCAATAGTCCAGTGAACCTTGTGTGGGTAGTAGTCTGAAACTTTTTCTGTGATAGCGGCAAAGCCCGTGTAGATCGATGGCCTTTCGATGGGCTGCGGTGCCATATCCTTTATTACGATCCCATCCGTATTGTGGAAACTCAGCATGTAGTGTTTGCATCAATTGGTCCCGATGCGTTTTGGCTAGTATGCTGGCCGCGGCAATAGAGGCAAAGCGGCCATCACCTTTTACAAAACATTGATGTTTGATAGTGAGATAAGGAATAAAGCGATTGCCATCGATCAAGAGCAGTCCGGGTTTCTTGCTAAGTTGATCGATGGCTTTATGCATAGCTTTAAAGCTCGCTTTTAAAATATTGATCTTATCGATCTCTTCGTGATCGACTATTCCGATGCCCCAGGCAATGGCTTGTTCTTCGATAATGGGGCGAAGTATTTCGCGTTGTGCGGCACTGAGTTTTTTGGAATCGTTCAACAAGGGGTGTTTAAAGTTCTTGGGGAGTATAACGGCTCCTGCCACTACAGGCCCTGCATAACAACCCCGACCGGCTTCGTCGCAGCCTGCTTCGATCTCGTTTTTTTTATAGTAAGCGGCCAGCATACCTGCAAGATGCAAAATTATGTTCAACAAAATCAGGTAGCGGCTCCGGCAGGCTTTACCTTTGCCCTATGAAAATGGAAGCTACGTCGCGCCCGGTGGCTATTTGGTTGCTTACGGGCGTAGCCATGGTCGTTATTCAGATTGCGCTGGGGGGTATTACCCGGTTGACCGGTTCGGGACTCTCCATTACCGAATGGAATGTGGTAACGGGTGCACTGCCTCCACTGACTGCCGCCGATTGGGCGCTGGAGTTTGCCAAATACCAGCAGACTCCTCAGTTTCGCTTGCTCAATTTTGATTTTACCCTGCAAGAGTTCAAGACTATTTTTTTCTGGGAGTGGTTTCATCGTTTCTGGGCCCGCTTGATCGGCATGGTCTTTATGGTTCCCTTTCTTTATTTTTTATGGACGCGTCAGTTTAGGTCTTCAATGATAAGGCCCTTGTTGATCTTATTTTTACTCGGCGCCCTTCAAGGAGCCGTGGGTTGGATTATGGTAGCCAGTGGACTTACCGGCGATGCCATTTATGTAAAGCCCACGCGGTTAGCCTTGCACTTTGTACTCGCGCTCGGTTTACTATCGTATACGTTTTGGTTTGCGTTGCAATTGTTAGTACCCGCTGATCAGCGGGTGGGGTTGCCATCGGTACGCAAGCGCGTGATTTTTATCTTGACGTTATTAGTAGTGCAATTGGCGTACGGGGCTTTTATGGCCGGACACAAAGCAGCCACTGCAGCACCTACCTGGCCCGATATCAACGGACAAGTAATACCTGATCTGCTCAGTAGCGCCAACGGATTTCTATTTTGGATAGAAAATAAGATCGCCATTCATTTTGTACATAGAGGATTGGCCTATATTTTATTGATCGCCTTCGTACTACTAACATTACAATTGCATCGCCCCCATGGCAGTCGCTGGTTGCAGCGTGCGGCGTGGTTTCCTATTAGTTTAGTATTGCTGCAAGTATTGCTGGGAGTCTTATCGGTGCTGTGCAGCACTTCGATCGTTCCTGGTCAATGGGGTCTGTTTGAATGGATGGCGCAGTTACATCAATTGGTGGCGATGCTGTTACTGTTGTCGCTGGTGCTGTTGCTTTATCTGTGCAGTGCAAAGGCCAGCGGAAGTACGGAAAGCTGAATATTATTTTCGGAAGCAATAGGTTCTCCATCCATATGAATCATAGCGCCACCAAGGTTTTCAATCTCTATTGAGGATACCTGCCAATAATGAATGGCTGGTTGCTCCGATTCGGCAGATAGCGACGCGACGATCTCTTTTCCTCGCAGCGGATAATTGCGCCCACTGAGTTGTTGATACGCTCGCCACAGCAATGGTATCTTATTTTGTCTTTTTACGATGATCACATCGAGCAGTCCGTCGGTTAGTGAAGCATGGGGCGCAATGGTAACCTTATTGCCAAATTGATTGGCGTTAGCAACGGTGATCATATAGGCATCCATTGCTACCAGCTGTCCCTGCACCTGCACGCGAAACGAATAAGACGGCGCCGAGGCAAATTGTTTTATCGCATGTCGTATGTAGGTATTGAGTCCACGGGTACCGCTTTTGGCATATGCATGCGCCACGGCCCCATCAAATCCCAGTCCGGTAAGCTCACAGGCAAACCGGCCATTGACGGTATAGCCATCGGTGGCGATCGCTTTACCATTAAAAACGACCTCCAATGCTTTTGGAGGATCGGTAGAGAGTCCGGCGCATCTGGCAAGACCATTCCCCGATCCACAGGGTATTACTCCAAAAGGAAGATTCAAGTGGCGAAGCGCTCCGACTACCTGGTTGATGGTACCATCGCCTCCTGCAATAACAATATCAGTAAAACTTTCTCCCAGCAGTCGACTCGTCAGGTGTTCATAGTTTCCATCGATAGCAGAATCGTGGCATTCAAATTCAAATCCGGCTTCACGGGTGAGCGACTCGATCTGTTTTCGCAGCGAGCCGCGAGAACCCGTACCGGCAATAGGATTGATAATATAGAGTAGTTTTCTGCTCAAGCTTTTCGATTCATGTATTTATCACCAGCGCAGCAAAGCGCTGGCCCAGGTAAAGCCACTGCCAAAAGCTGCGAGGCAAACGAGTTGATGTTCTTTGACCAATCCTTTTTCCCAGGCTTCGCATAGGGCAATGGGTACCGATGCGGCAGTCGTATTACCGTAGTGTTGAATATTATTATACACCTGATCGTCGCGCAGTTCTAATTTTTGTTGCACAAATTGAGCGATACGAAGATTGGCTTGGTGGGGTATTAAGAGATCCAGATCTTTTGGCGTGTATCCGTTCTTTGAAAGTGCCTCCATAATTACTTCCGGAAATTTTACGACCGCTTTCTTAAAGACGGCCGGTCCATCCATGTACGGAAATAGTTGCGCGTTATCGATCATCTCATGGCTCATGAACATTTGACCAATAGGAGCCTCGTTAAAGTCGGCATAGCGTTCTTCTTTCCAGTGATTGGCATGCGTGCCCGGGTTGTACATGGTCAGTATCTCGGCACTCTCTCCATCACTGTGCAGGTGCGTAGAGAGGAGCCCTGCTTTTTCGTCGGTGGTGGATTGTAATACAACAGCTCCGGCCCCGTCTCCAAATATTACCGATACATTGCGGCCCCGGGTGGTAAAGTCTAGTCCAAAGGAATGCTTTTCGGATCCAACCACTAAAATATTTTTATACGTGCCGGTTCGAATAAACTGATCGGCTACACTCAATGCATATACAAAACCACTGCATTGATTGCGCACATCGAGCGCCCCGATCTCTTTCATGTGCATAGCGCGTTGCAACAGTACCCCGCACCCCGGAAAATAATAATCGGGCGATAAGGTGGCGAAAATGATAAAGTCAATGTCTTGTGCCGTGATGCCGGCTCGCTCTTTAGCTATACGGGCCGCTTCTACCCCCATGGTTGTGGTGGTTTCATTAGTACGATGGGCATAGCGACGTTCTTTGATGCCCGTTCGTTCCTGGATCCACTCATCACTGGTATCCATGTATTGCAACAGATCGTGATTGGTCACGACCTGCTCGGGCAGGTATTTGCCGATGCCGGCAATGCGGGAGCGAATCATAAAAGCAAGGTTGAGGATACAAAGTAAAGTAAACCCATCAACAAATTGCGGAGACCTTTTACTGACAATTATTGCTGGGCCGGACGAAGGTGAAGCACCTGCTCTACAAAATCGATACAAGCTTTTTCTACACTCGCTACATCTTTGGACTTGATGGGAGAAGCCAGTACATGATCGCCGGTATTGGGTAAGGCCAGCTCTCTCTTTAATGAATCGGGCGTGCCTAGTGCCCGGTACATTCTTTTCATGGCCGATACTTTTACCACCGGATCTTGTTCTTGCTCGTTTTTATAATAGTACAGCATCAGCACGGGTTGTTGAACCGCCGCAAAGACAGCATTTTTCATCGTCGTCTCGAGCAGTTGCTCTAATTCGACGGGAGCGGTCATAATGTATCGATTGTTCCAGTAGCGGGCATAGAGCGCTGTCGTATCGCTCACCACTCGGTACGTGCCGGCAACCGCCTGTGCAATTTGCAATCCCCATGGATTATTCAGTAGCCAGGCTTTGTTATCGTTGATCTCGATGTTGGGAGAGAGCAAGATCTGAGCAGCGATCTCCGGAAATTCCGCCGCTAATTTTAGTGATAGTGTACCGCCGGTAGAGGTCGACATCAAGATTAGTTTTTTGCCCAGCTTTTTGCCTATCGCAAGTGCTTGTACGGCCGATTCCCACAATCCTTGTGCGGTCATTCCGCCGAGCGGCACGGTCGTGTCAATGCCGTGATCTTGCAGCCGGCTTAGATAAAGATTCATTCCAAAATGAGCGGCGAGGTTACGATGCACGGGATCGCCCTCCATTTGCGAGGCCGAAAATCCATGTAAGTACACCAGGGCGTATTCGGTAGGGGTGCGCAAGCTGTCGTTAGCCCATACGATACGCGCCTCGTTATTGGGCTTGACCTTATGCTGCGATTCTTGATCGCGAATGTATTGTTCTAGGGCAAGTGCATCGGATGGCAATTCGGGCAGCACCGTACTGTAGCTCGGTTTGGCAGGCCTCGGACCGGCCAAATAGAGCATCGAAAAAGCTAATAGTATGATGGCCAGGCCTTTTAGGTACTTCATGGGCTTAATTTCCTCTAAATTAACCCATTATTGGCAAGAATTGAGCTACCTTTGCGCGTCTTTGAAAACACCCTTCATGCAAATACGCAACATCGCCATCATTGCCCACGTTGACCACGGAAAGACCACCCTGGTAGACAAGATCCTTCATGCCACCAAGGTTTTTCGCGATAACCAAGAGACCGGTGAACTGATCATGGATAGTAACGACCTCGAAAGAGAGCGCGGCATCACCATTTTTAGCAAGAACGCGGCGGTAACGTACAAGGATGTCAAGATCAACGTGATCGATACCCCCGGGCACGCCGACTTTGGCGGTGAGGTAGAGCGTGTACTCAAGATGGCCAACGGGGTTATTTTGCTGGTGGATGCCTTTGAAGGCCCCATGCCCCAGACCCGTTTTGTATTGCAAAAAGCGCTTCAATTGAATTTACATCCGATCGTGGTCATCAACAAGGTCGATAAGCCCAATTGTCGCCCCGACGAAGTGCACGATGCGGTATTTGAATTATTCTTTAATCTGGATGCGACCGAAGAGCAATTACATTTCCCTACCTATTATGGTAGTGGTAAAAATGGTTGGTTCAACGATTCGCTTCAGCAGATCGATAATATCAACCCGTTATTGGATGGCATATTGCAGCACGTACCCGCTCCTAAAGTAAACGAAGGCCCTTTACAATTGCAGATCACATCGCTTGATTATTCATCTTTCTTGGGTCGTATCGCTGTAGGAAAAGTTGCGCGCGGGTCTATTAAAGAAAACCAACCTATTGCCCTCTTGCAAGCGGATGGTTCTGTAAAAAAGTCGAGAGTAAAAGAGCTGTATGTATTTGAGGGGATGGGGAAAAAGAAAGTTTCCGAAGTTATTGCTGGCGATCTCTGCGCCGTAGTAGGTATCGAAGATTTCAATATCGGAGATACGATCGCCGATGCAGAGAATCCCGAGGCCTTACCGGTGATCAGTGTCGATGAGCCTACCATGAACATGTTATTCTCGATCAACAACTCACCTTTTTTCGGTAAGGATGGAAAGTTCGTGACCTCGCGTCATTTGCGTGATCGCCTACTAAAGGAGACTGAAAAGAACTTGGCGCTTCGCGTGGTAGATACCGAAGAAGGCGATAGTTTCTTGGTGTACGGAAGAGGCATTTTGCACCTGGGTATTCTAATAGAGACCATGCGTCGCGAAGGATACGAGCTCACCGTGGGACAACCCCAAGTTATTGTTAAAGAAATCGATGGTAAAAAATCTGAGCCCTACGAAAATCTTGTAGTCGATGTGCCGCAAGAGTTCGCTTCTAAAGTGATCGACCTGGTCAGTCGTCGCAAAGGCGAAATGCTGGTCATGGAGACCAAGGGCGAAATGCAGCACTTAGAGTTTGATATTCCTTCGCGTGGACTGATCGGATTGCGTACGCAAATGCTTACCGCTACCACCGGAGAAGCCGTGATGGCGCATCGCTTTAGTGAATACAAACCCTGGAAGGGGCCTATTCCTGGTCGCAACAATGGCGTATTGGTCTCTAAGTTTCAAGAACGCTCTACTGGCTATTCTATCGATAAGTTACAAGATCGCGGTACCTTCTTTATTGAACCCGGCGAAGAAGTGTATGCCGGACAGATCGTGGCCGAAAATATCAAGCCAGGCGATCTAGTGGTGAATGTTACCGAAGCAAAAAAACTCACTAACCACCGGGCCAGTGGTAGTGATGACGCGACCCGTATCGCCCCCCGCACCCTCATGACCCTCGAGGAGTGTATGGAATATATTCAGCAGGATGAGTGCATAGAGGTAACGCCCAATTTTATTCGGATGCGCAAAGTGGTGCTGAACGAAGAGGAGCGTAAGAAAGTGCAAAAGAAAATGGAAGCCGAGGCTTCTTGATGTTCATGTTCTACTTTTACAGTTGTCTGGTATGAAAAAGCAACTACTTCTTTCGGTTTTATCGAGCATCGCTCTTTGGCTGCTCAGCGTTCCCGCTGCGATAGCACAATGTTCTATTTGCACCAAGACCGCACAACAGTTAGGAGAAGGCCCTGCAGAAGGAATGAATACCGGCATCTTATATCTGGCCTTCGCTCCCTTTGCTATTATTGGTTACATCGGATACCGCTGGTACAAGGCTAACCGTAACGAAGGCTGATTGAGCCTGGCGGCTTGCTATTGCCGATGATCCCCGTTGGTGTAGGATTGGGTGGCTACAAACCGGTAGAGATTAAAATCGTTCTGTTGTAGTGCAGCCTTGATCTGTTCGTGCAGTGCAGCTCTACCTATACCGCTCATTCGTTTACGTTCGATCAATCGATAGGCTTTCTCGGTCAGGAGCCAACTTCTTTTATCTATGCCGGCTTCACTTTTTTGTAGGGTCTCGAGTGCGTTGGCCAAGGCTTCTACTCCTTCTGCCTTTGTGGCAACGGTCTCTAAGATCGGTATCGGCGTATTCTTTCTGCTAAATGCAGGGGCCAGCATGGCTTGGAGATTTTTTACGAAGGTCGATGCATCGGGGCGGTCGGCCTTATTGACTACAAACAGATCGGCAATTTCCATGAGTCCCGATTTCATAGTTTGCACTTCATCGCCTGCCTCGGGTACCAGAATTACAGCCGTAATGTCGGCCAGCCCTGCGATCTCTACCTCGCTTTGCCCTACACCAACGGTCTCGATCAGGATCCAATCGAATCCGGCATAGCGAAGCAGATCGGTGAGTTCGATGATCTTGGGATGCAAACCACCCATCGATCCGCGAGTAGCCAGTGATCGGATATAGACATCAGGATAATTGTGCCAGCTCGTCATTCGAATGCGGTCTCCCAGCAAGGCTCCTTGATGAAAAGGAGAGGAGGGGTCTACGCAGAGCACCGCTACCTTTTTTCCTTGTGCGGTCCAATGGCTGATAAGCGCATCTACCAACGTGCTTTTGCCTGCACCCGGTGGGCCTGTAATGCCCACGACCGGCGTGGTGCCGGCGGGTAGTGATGCCAGCAGCTCCTCGTATCCGGGCTGTTCATTTTCTACGAAAGAAAGCAACCGGGCTAAAGTGCGGTGATCACCCTTTTTAATCTTTTCTAGCTCATTGCCCAACATAAGTAGTTCATTTTAGCTCTTTCGCCCTAATCAGGTAGAGCAATATTATGTTGTAATTTTTTTAAATATCGATATTTCAAGTAGGTATATCGTGTGGTCATATAGGCGCATAGTAGTCCTGCTTTTCCGTCAAGAAATCCTAGCTTGATAAAATAGTATAGAACGAAAGTAAAAGGGGGGGAGAGATATAGTTTTATCCAAGAGGCTTTTTTTTGGGCGGAATAATATTTTTTTGCAGAAAGTTTTGCGTACCGAATGGTCTTTTCTTTGTATTCCTCAAGACTACTTACAGTTCGATGTAGTACATGTCCTTTTAACTTCAGCACCTTGCATTCATTGGGGTATTGCAGCTTTTCGTGAACCATTGCCTCATTCCATGTAACATAGTTTCGGTTAAATAGCCTTACATGAAAGTCCCAACCCCATTCTCCGAATCGAACAGGCTGATTTTTATAGAAGTTAATGAACCTTAAGTTATAAACTACTTTTTTATCGTGTGGCGGAGTCCAACTTAATAAACTTTTTATTAAAATAGGATCGGGTACTTCATCTGCATCTAGGCTTAAAATCCAGTCATTACTGGCTAGCTGCGAAGCCTTATTCTTAGTGCGACCAAAGCCCTCCCATTCTCCCCTATGCAATGTTACGCCCCAATTTTTTACCAGTTCTTGTGTCTCGTCTGTACTTCCCGTATCATAAAGAATCACTTCTTTTGTAATGGACAGCCACGTTTCCAGTGAGGCAGAAAGAGCAGCTGCGTCATTTTTACAAATAACTACTATAGAAAAGCCAACACCCATGTACTTAATTTATTCATTATACGTTGAAGCGCGTGTTATAGAAAACCAGGTTCTCCCAACTTATTTCACATCTAAATTCGTAGTTAATAATTGCATTAAAAACACTTCGCGAGCAACCAGGCCGCATGTTATCGTGTAGCTCGATGATCAGGATTCTTGTAAATGGAAGCCACTCATCTACGTTTGCCGAAAAAATTTCTTTTTCTGCACCTTCTACGTCCAATTTGACGATATCTAGTGTAGGTAGATTATATTTCTTAAGTAGTGAGCCCATTGAAATAGCCGGGATGGATTTTTCCTCGATTTGTTCAGTCCATTTTACCTGAAATGAGTTTTTGTCAGCCTCTTCATCGATGATTTGAACATAGCCGGTCTTTGGCCAAATAGCCCCTTGTAGGCACTTGATATTTTTAAATGGCTTCGTGCAGGCTTCTAGCAGATAAAAATTTTGCTGGTCTGGCTCAATCGCAAATATGCTTGCGGTCGGGAAACGAATTGCAAAATAAATAGAGGAAAGCCCAATATTAGCACCTCCATCGATAATGGTAGTTGGCGAAAATGGAATTTTAATGTCGTATTGCTTGTTTTCAAAAACATGTTGGTACGTCGAAAAATCAGTTGTATTAGGGCGTAGAAAAAAAGAGGTATTCCAGCGTCTGGCTCTAATTTTTCCGAATTTTCTAGTTTTTGTTTTCCAATAAAATAAAAGCCCATCTGCCATGCCCAAAAGTCGAATCATGGTTTTTAGCCTTTTAGACATATATCGAGTTCGGTTATTTAATCTAATTTAGTGTGAATATCATTAAAAGATGCATCTTTTATTCATATCCTATGAATATCCACCCGACACGGGGTTTGGTGGAATAGCTACCTATGTTCAGCAAGTAGCCCAGCTGCTTTCTATGCAGGGTAATTATGTTGATGTGATAGCGGGCACTCCGCATGTGGGCAAACAATATGCTATTAGCTCAACACTTCGACTGACCCTGCTACAGTGTAATTCATGCGAAGCGTTCAGGGTTTTATCTCCAAGGGCTGCTTTGCTAATTCATCAAGACTATCCTGTGGACCTAATTGAGGTGCCGGAATATGGGGCGGAAGCCCTTTATATTAAGTCGGAGCTTAGCGCTGTGCCGCTCGCCGTAAAGTTGCATACGCCTCGTTTTCTAATTCGCCGCTTGAATAACTATTACTATGATAAGCGATGGTTTCGTAGAATTAAGAGTTTCATTTTGGGCAATTATCGGTATCAGAAGGATCTTGAATATTTAGCCATTCAAAAAGCTGATTTTATCTTATCACCTTCCACATCTTTGCGAAAAATTGTATCGTCTGAATGGAGAATTCCAATAGACCGAATTCAGTTGTCTCCCTACCCGTACTCGAGTAGTAAGTTTCAAAATTCGCCCCCTTCCTTACCCACGTCGCTTGTTCTTTATTTCGGGAGGTTAGAAACAAGAAAGGGAGTGTATGCTCTTGCTCAGGCCATACCCAAAATACTTCTGGAGTATCCGCAAGCCACTTTTATGTTTTTGGGCAAGGATAGTGTGGGTCCGCATCGTGAAAGATCTATGAAGGCAGTGCTTTGCTCGCTGTTAAAAAAGCATAGTTCTGCTATTACATTTTTAGATGCTGTTTCGCTCGATGAAATTCCAGCTATTTTATCGAAGGCCGCTGTCGTAGTTCTTCCTAGTATTTGGGAAAACTTTCCTAATGTATGTTTGGAGTCGATGCTTGCCGGTAAGCCAATAGTAGGTTCACGAGAAGGTGGCATGTTTGATATGTTAGAGGGGGTTCGAGAAGTCAGCTTAGTAGATCCGTTAGATCCTGACGATATTGCCAATAAGACAGTATATTTTCTTAAAAATCCATTGATGGCTGCCCAAATTGGTTTACACAATCAACAACGGGCACAAGCCTTCTATGCAACAGAGGTTACTAGCTCTTTGCAGTCATCCTATCAAAAGTTGGTCAATGATTTTTCGGGTTCTTGAAACTTTTCATTATTGTTATGCAAAATAGTTTTACCGGTTTTAGCCATTATTTCGATAAAGTTTTCGTACTTACCCTACCTAGGCTTACGGAGCGAATTGCCTATATACAAAAGACATTAGCGGGGCTTGATTATGATTTTTACTTTGGCGTCGATAAGACCGAACTCGGCGTTGACGAGGCTTTACGTACAGGCCTGTTCGATATCGACGGGTTTCGTTCTTTTTATAAATATCCTAAGACTATTAGCGCTGGTATGCTATGTTGCGCCCTCGGCCATCTTCAGATTTATAAAGAAATTGTCAATCAACAGTATCGGCGCACGCTTATTCTCGAGGACGATGTAATTCCTCGCTATGAAAATCTGCATTTACTTTCATCAGTAATGGCAGATTTGCCTCCTGCTTGGGAGCTACTGTACCTGGGCTACGAAAAGCAAGAAAATTTAGGTTTTCGAGAATGGAGTAATTTGCAATTCAAAAAAATAATTCCATACCACACCCAGCTTAGAATGACGAGAAAAATGTTTAAAAACTTTTATGCTAGGCCTTATGCTAAACATATTTCATCTGCGGGTTTTCATGACTGTACCCATGCCTATGTGGTGACAACGGAGGGAGCAAAAAAGCTTTTAGCCTGTGGCACGCCTGTGCGTTTTCATCCTGACAACCTGCTGTCGTGGATGATTGGGCAGGGCCTATTGAAGGGATATATTGCGCGGCCAAAGTTATTTAGTCAACAAACAGCTTTTGTGCATCAACGTGATTCGCTGACTTCGAGTTAAGTTATTGCCTGCTGGCCGAATACCGTAACTTTAACCAATGACGAATTTTACACCCATCTTTCCGCTGGGTATTGTGGTGTATCCCGGAGAAGCACTCAATCTGCACATCTTTGAGCCTCGCTATAAGCAATTGATTAGTGAATGTGTTGCCCAGAAAAAGCCCTTTGGTATTCCTGTCGTGCTCGATAAGCAGATGCAGGAGTTCGGAACCCTGGTAACGATCGAAAGTATCGCCAAGCAATACGAGGGTGGCGAAATGGATATTCACACGCGCGGAACGAAAATATTTCGATTGCTCGAACTGGTTCGTGAGATACCCGAGAAACTGTATAGCGGGGCCATCGTTACCTATCCCGAGACGGATAGCCAGGCCGACCCCCTGGCCATGAAAAAACTAATGGGTAAGGTGCGCGAACTCTTTAAGTTGCTGCAGGTAAACAAGGATTTTGGTCGACCCGACGAGGAACTCGATAGCTATGCCATTGCGCATCATATCGGGCTTACCACGGAGCAGGAATTCGAGTTGTTAAAACTTTTTTCCGAAAAGCAGCGAAAGGAATTTATTAAGCGACATTTGCACAAAGCTATTCCACTGTTATCGGGCGTGGAGCAGCTCAAACAGCGCATACAACTTAACGGGCATTTTAAAAATTTGAGCGGCTTTAATCTTTAATACATTTTTATGTCGGTTACTCTTTGCTTTGATTTTGGAAACACCCGTAAGAAAGTTGCGGTGTTCGATGGGTCCGTGTTGCGAGAGGCCATTACACTTACTGACGATACAGAGGCTACCATTTCAGCATTACTGCGAACCTATTGCCCCGAAAAATCCATACTGTCTTCTGTAATAGCACATAATCCGCTACTCGAAACCATGCTTGATGCGGCCACCCGCTTTCATAAACTAGATCATACGACGAAGCTTTCTTTTACCACGCCGGTTGGAAAGCCCGCTACGATCGGTGCCGATCGCTTGGCTATTTGTGCGGCAGCGGTTCACTATTATCCCGGTATGAATAATTTGGTCATTGCACTGGGTTCTTGCATCACGTATAATTTTATCAATGCCGGCCATGCGTTTTTGGGAGGAGGTATTTCGCCCGGCCTAGCGATGCGGCTTCGGTCATTGCACCAGCACACTGCTTTGCTTCCGCTGGTGGCCCCTGTGGCCGATGTACCCCTTATCGGTTACGACACGCAAACCAATATTCTCTCGGGTGTTCTGCTGGGGATGGCCCTCGAGATGGATGGATTTATCGATTCGTACAAAGCTCGTTATGATAACTTTAACGTGGTCTTAACCGGGGGGGATATACCCTATTTGGCAGCCCACTTTAAAAACAAGATATTTGCAGACCCCGATCTAATCTACAAGGGCCTGTATGCTATTAGCGAAGTCAATAATACCTAAGAAAATCAACCAGTTACGCATTATTTTCGGTTTGACTGCAGGGCTCTTTTCCTCGGTAGCCTTTCCCCTGCTGGCGCAAGATAATTCTCCGTATTCCCGATACGGGATCGGCGACTTGGTCGCTACTACCAACGTTAACAACAGAAGCATGGGAGGCATTTCGGCAGGTTATAACGATGCCTTGTCTGTGAACTTCAACAATCCAGCTTCCTTTGCCGCTTTTCAGGCCTGGAAAGAAAAAAAATCCAACAAGCTCAGTTCGGGCCGCGTGGTACTCGACATGGCGGTCAATATCGATAATCGCAGCTTGCGCGATCCTAAAAAAGAGGAGCGCTTTAAGGCCAGTAATGCATTATTTTCTTACGTGCAGGTCGGTATTCCGTTACGCAAGAACTGGGGAATGAGTTTTGGACTTCGACCTGTTTCAAGAGTCAGTTATAAGATCGATCGTTATGAGCGCTTATACGATCCAATCACCGGATCAAGTATCGATAGTTCTGTTACACAATTCGAAGGAGATGGCGGCTCTTATATTGGTTCAATAGGAACAGGCCTTTCGTTATTTAGCAAAGACCGTAAAGGCCTCGAAGAGAAACTGAGCGTCGGCATAAATGCCGGTTATTTCTTTGGTAGAAAAAATTATAATTCCCGTCGTAGTTTTTTAAATGATACCGTTGCTTATTATCAAGCCAATTTTCAGAATACGACCAATTTTGGCAATCTCAGTCTGCAAGGGGGGTTGCAATATCAACTTCCTCTAAACAAAAAACTTTTGCTGACCGTAGGCGCCTTTGGGCAATTGGGTCAAACGATTAGGGCTCGTCAAGATATTGTGCGCGAAACATTCTTTTTCGATCAAAGCCAGGGACAACTTCGTCTTGATAGTATCTCCGATCTTCGGGGGATTGCTGGACAGATACAATTGCCGGCTTCTTATACGGCCGGGTTTACCTTACAAAAATTCGCAGTACCCAATAAAGAAGGGGGCTGGTTGTTTGGCATCGATTACATGAGTCAACCTTGGAGCGAATATCGTTTCTATGGTAAGGCTGACTCGTTGCGCAATAAGTGGGAGCTTCGCATGGGGGCGCAGCTTACGCCTGTTCCGCAGCGTAGCTATGTGAGCAATGTCTCTTACCGATTTGGTTTTTTTGTAGGCCCCGATTATGTCAGCCTCGGACGCACGCTTCCGCAAGTTGGAGCCAGTATGGGGCTGGGACTGCCCGTGGGAATCAGTAGACAGGCGCCGAACCAAGTTACCTTTGTAAATCTGTCGCTCGAATACATTCGCCGGGGCAATAATACCAACGTACTGCAAGAAAATCTTTTTCGTCTCTCACTGGGTTTTTCGTTGAGTGATATTTGGTTTATCAAGCG
This sequence comes from Sphingomonadales bacterium, assembly GCA_016872155.1. GTDB lineage: Bacteria > Bacteroidota > Bacteroidia > Chitinophagales > Chitinophagaceae > JJ008. The sequence continues at coordinate 156,004 of VHBB01000001.1, read as the reverse complement.
TCAATATGACTAATTGGTCATTATCGATCCTCTTCTTTTTACTGCTCGGTTTGTCGGCCTGCGAAAACGACGATCGTGTTCTTACCGATTGGACCCGCTCGGTTACGTTGGCCGAAGAGGCTACCGACATCGAGAGTTATATTAGTCAAAGCGGTAAGCGTAAGGCGCGCATTCTGGCTCCTTTTATGATCAAGCAGAATCGCGATACGATCTCTATGACCTTTCCCCGCTCGGTCCACTGCGATTTTTATGATGATAGCCTTCGTGTCGACTCCCGGCTTGATGCCCGCTACGGCGTCTATTACGAAAATCTCAATAAGGTCTTTTTGCGAGACAGTGTGGTCGTGATAACTCAAAAAGGCGATACCCTGATCTCTCCGGAACTTTGGTGGGACCAAAACACGCAGCTTTTTACCACCGACAAATATGCCATTTACCGAGGTCCCGACCACCAGATCGTAGGAGGAAAGGGACTTGAGGCGACCCAAGATCTTAAGCGAATCACTTTTTTGGGCACTACCGGTACGGTAAAGACTCCCGGAGATCAATAGGATCGAACTGTAAGTGCAATCCCCTTAACAGCTACCTTTGCTTTTCAAAATTCTTATGGCATGGAATATCGTTACATGGGCAAAACCGGCCTGCAACTAAGTGTTCTCTCTTTTGGTAGTTGGGTCAGTTTTCACAAACAGATCAATGACCACGTGGCCGACGAATTGATGGGGATGGCCTACGACCAGGGGGTCAATTTTTTTGATAATGCAGAAGTGTATGCCTTGGGCGAAAGTGAAAAGATGATGGGGCGTGTGCTGCATAAAAAGGGGTGGGACCGTACTTCGTATGTGCTCTCTTCTAAAGTTTTTTGGGGGTGGAGAGGAAAAGAGAACAAGCCCAATCAGCATGGGTTGAGCAGAAAGCATATTACCGAGGCCTGTCATGAGGCGTTGCAGCGTTTACAAACCGATTACCTCGATCTATATTTTTGTCATCGTCCCGATAAAAATGTGCCGATCGAAGAAGTGGTCTGGTCCATGCATAACCTCATTACGCAAGGAAAGATCCTCTATTGGGGAACCAGCGAGTGGAGCGGGGTAGAAATTATGGAGGCCCACCGCGTGGCACAGCACTATGGGTTGATCGGCCCCAGCGTAGAGCAACCGCAGTATAATCTTTTCGAACGTAACAAGATCGAGAATGAATACCTGATGGTCTACAAAACGGTAGGGTTGGGAACTACCATCTGGAGTCCGCTCGCTTCGGGTCTGCTTTCCGGAAAATATAATAAGGGAATTCCTGCCGATAGCCGGTTGGCGATTCCGGGTTTTGAGTGGTTGCGCGACAGGCTTATGCAAGAGCAACTGGTAGCCAAAGCCATAAAGATCGAAACACTCGCTGCCGAATTATCTGTAACGCCCTCGCAACTGAGTATTGCCTGGTGTATCAAGAACCCGCATGTTACTACCGCCATCTTGGGGGCTACTAAAAAAGAGCAGCTGGTAGAAAATATGGCAGCACTTGCCGTTCTAGAAAAACTGACACCCGAGGTACTGCAGCGTATAGAAGCTATCGTACAGACAAAACCTGTGTTGCCCGAATATTGATCAATTAATTTAATACATGATGTCTTTTGCCAACAAAACTGTCTTGATTACCGGTGCCACGCGGGGTATCGGAAAAGCCATAGGTCTTCGACTGGCTAGAGAAGGCGCTACTATTGTGATCGCCGCCAAGAGTGTAGAAGAAAATCCAAAGTTGGGCGGAACGATCTTTTCTGCAGCGGCCGAAATGGAAGCGGCGGGTGGCAAGGCGCTGGCCGTGGCATGTGATATTCGTTTCGAAGAACAAATTCAACAGGTGGTCGCCAAGACCATAGAAAAATTCGGCGGAATCGATATTCTCATCAATAACGCATCGGCCATCTCGCTGACCGATACGGAAAAGACCGAGGCCAAGCGTTTCGATCTGATGCATGCCATTAATGTGCGCGGAACTTTTTTAATGACTAAGGCCTGTATTCCTTATTTGCGTAAGGGGCGTAATCCGCATATCTTAACGCTCTCTCCGCCTATTAACCTATCGTCTAAATGGCTTAAAGGACATGTAGCCTACACGATGAGCAAGTATAACATGAGTATGATGACACTGGGTTGGGCCGCTGAGTTTAAAGAAGCGGGTATTGCCGCTAATTCACTTTGGCCTCGTACCACCATCGATACTGCTGCTGTGCGTAATTTACTCGGTGGACAAGCCTTGGCCAATATGAGTCGAACCCCCGAGATATTGGCCGATGCGGCTTATTATATTTTACGGCAATCTGCTGCCGCCTGTACAGGTAATTTATTTATTGACGAAGCCGTATTGGCTAACGAAGGCATTACAGACCTGTCGGGTTATTCTGTCGTGCCCGGTGCGCAGTTATATACTGATCTTTTTGTGGAATAAGTTTATAGATCTGCTGTCTGTTGATCTGGGTGTTGATCTGTCTGTGTCTTCTCGGGCCGCATTTGCGGAAACAGCAGTACATCTTGTATAGAAGGACTATTGGTCAGTAACATGCAAAGGCGATCGACGCCAAATCCAATCCCGGCCGTGGGGGGCATACCATATTCGAGGGCGCGTAGAAAATCCTGATCAATAAACATGGCCTCATCATCACCTCGGGCTGCCAGTTGTGCTTGCTCTTCGAAACGCTCGCGCTGATCGACGGGGTCGTTCAACTCACTATACGCATTGGCAACTTCTTTACCATTGATCATCAGCTCAAAGCGCTCTACGAGTCCTTGTTGGGTGCGATGTTTTTTGGTGAGCGGACTCATCTCGACCGGGTAGTCTGTAATAAACGTTGGCTGGATGTACTGTTTTTCGCATTTCTCACCAAAGATGGTATCGATCAGTTTGGCCTTACCCATCGTGGGGTCAACACCAATATGCAGTTGCTTGCATACAGAGCGAAGTTGCTCTTCGTTCATCTTGCTTATGTCAATGCCGGTATGTTCTTGAATGGCATCAAAGATCGTGATCCGCTTAAAAGGAGCCTTGAACGAAATGGTCCTCTCTCCTACAGGTACTTCCGTATGGCCACAAACATCAAGAGCGGCGCGCTCGAGCAATTGTTCGGTGGTTTCCATCATCCAGAAATAATCTTTATAGGCAGTGTAGAACTCAAGAATCGTAAATTCAGGATTATGGGTGCGGTCCATGCCTTCGTTGCGAAAATTGCGGCTAAACTCATAGACCCAATCAAACCCGCCTACGATCAGTCGCTTTAAATAAAGTTCGTTCGCAATACGGAGGTACAACGGAATATCGAGTGCGTTGTGATGGGTAATAAAGGGACGCGCAGCGGCACCACCGGGAATCGATTGTAATACCGGGGTATCGACCTCTAGTGCGCCCCGCTCATTTAAAAACGCTCGGATCGAATTGATCAGCTTGGTCCTTTTCGTAAAGGTTTCCCGAACGGTGGGATTGATGATCAGGTCGGCATACCGCTGACGGTATTTGAACTCGGGATCTGTTACGGCATCGAAGGTTTGACCTTCGGCCTCTTTGACGATAGGCAGCGGACGCAGTGCTTTGCTCAGGAGGGTAAGTTCCTTTACATGAAGGGTAATCTCGCCGGTCTTGGTACGAAACGCATACCCTTTTACACCGATGATATCACCGATATCAAGCAGCTTTTTCCAAACAACATCGTAAAGGGACTTGTCTTCGCCCGGACAGATCTCTTCGCGTTTTATGTAGAGTTGAATACGACCCTTGGTGTCTTGTAGGACTGCAAAATTGGCCTTACCCATATCACGAACACTCATAATACGGCCCGCTACGCAGCAATTGGCAAAGGCCCCCGCATTTTCATCACTAAAATTATCCTTGATATCAACCGAAAAACTATTGACCGGATACAACGCAGCGGGGTAAGGCTCGATACCCATCATAATAAGCTCGGCCAGTTTTTCGCGTCGCAATTGCTCTTGTTCAGAAAGATTCGAAAGACTCATGAGTGCCACATTGTTTCGTGCGCAAAGTTATTGTTTCGCCAGGTGCTTACAAAGCGAAAGCCTCCCGTTACAGGAGGCTTTCGTAGTCCCGCTATAGCGGGGAATATCATTTATTCTTAACCAGGTAGCCAATGCGCAATCCCATAAAGTGATTACGCAGGCCGTCGTTACCGGTAGCGTTGGGGTTAATGTTGCGAAGACCGGTGGTATAGTTGTAGCCAACCGACCAGCCATTGGCTAAGCGATAGCCGAGCATCAGATTAACGCCCCAATCAGGCCCTACAAAATCAGAACTCGACAGTGTACCAAAGTTCACAGAACGCTTTCCGTTTTTAACGAAATCGTTACTCAACAGTGGATCACCATTGAGCAAACGCGTTTCTGCAAACGAAGGAAGATCGACTGCGAAAGCAGGACCCCCGCCCACATAGAAAGTATTGGTCTTTTTGTGGCTCATATTATACAGAAAGTTCGCTTGCAGTTCTGCATAGCGAAGACTCCAGTATGTTTTTTCTCTGTAACTCACATTTTCAATACGACCTTTTTGCGCATAGAAAAGACCTGGGTGAAAACTGAATTTGCCTTTGCACATAGGTGCATCCATCTCAAGTCCTACCGTGTAGCCGATCTTTTGATCGTCGGTAATTAATTTTCCGCCTTTCTTTCCGTATTGGTTGGCCAGGGTTACACCTCCGCTAAAGCCAACACTGGCTTTTTGGGCAAAAGAGGGAACAGTAAGCAGGGCCGCAGCAGAAGCCAGCAAGAAATACAGTTTTTTCATATCAGTCTGTTTGGTTCGTTTGATAACGACTTTCTAAGTTAAGAATTTATCCCTTAGGCCGTTGCGCGCAAAGATATTTAGGTTTTGCTAATCTGCAATCGATGGGCTGAAAAGGCATGTTCAAATTAAATTACTGTAAATCAACTAGTTAAGCTGAAAATCTCGAATTGACATCCCTAGCTGGCCAATAAGATCTGCCAGGCTGCCTGCACATCTCCCTGGCGCAACCGCTCTTTGGCATAGCGGTGCAGTTCTTTTTCCATCTCTTCGGGGTTGATCGAGAAGTACTGGATAATCTGTTTTAAATGGGCGTCTTCGTAGGCCGGATCCACATCGGGTATTCGAGTACAATTGGCCAACTGTCCTAAATCGTTGCCAGAAAAAATTAGGCTGTTTCGAATGGAAACAGGCAGCGCGTCCATCCCCATACCCAATTGTGTATTGGGCTTGGCTACCTGAAATAAATTTTGCTCGTTGACCACACTGTACCAATCTCCTCCCAGCCGGGCTACCAGTGGCAAGCGTCGTGGGTCCATTTTTTTATCGGTATCCAGCAAGCTATCGTCAATATGCAGCATCAAGACCTCACAGATAACAAGATTACCCGCTCCTCCTTCGGTGCCTAAGGGTTTGATCTCTTGTACACGACATTCCATTTTTACTTTGCACTCCTTGATCATCGGAGGCCGAATCTTATGGGCGGGCTCGGGTGTAAAGCCTGCTTTGATAAATTCGTTTACCTGTCGCGGATACTCACAACTGGCCAATGATTGTTGTTGTACCATGTCTTCGGTAACCATGTGTATGACCACTTCGGGCACTTCTTGTACATTTTCGAGTGTATGCTTAGTGGTATTGTCCCGAACGCGACGGGCCGGCGAAAAGATAACAATGGGAGGTTGCGCCGAAAAGACATTAAAGAAACTAAAAGGACTCAAATTAACATGCCCCTCTTTATCGATGGTAGAAGCAAAGCAAATGGGTCGGGGTGCCACGATCTGTTGCAGATAGTATTGCTTCTCTGCAGTAGGTAATAACGACAGATCGAATTGCATATTAGCGGGGCAGATTTTTTTTATGCGCTAAGATACTCCAGTCGCTCTCTTCTTTGACGATACTGTTCGAGAGGGTTCCCAAGGCATCTATCGTCATCTCGACGGTATCGCCGGGTTGCAACCATTGCTCCCGGTAGTTCGGATCTTGCAGTTTGCCCGTTCCGTTCAATTCTAAAAAGCAGCCGGTTCCTACGGTACCGCTACCGATCACGTCTCCTGCGTACAGGTCAACTCCGTACGAAGCGCGCTCAATGATCTCTGCAAAGGTCCAATCCATGTCGCCCAGATTTCCTTGGCTTACTTGTACTCCATTAACGGAGCAACGCATCTCGAGCTGCCAGCTTTTTCCGGTATGACCGGCTTTGGCGGAGGTCTCGAAAGGTTCCAGTTCGTCGAGTGTCACCAGCCAAGGTCCGATAACGGTCGAGAAATCCTTGCCTTTGGCAGGGCCCAGGTTCAGGAGCATCTCTTCCATTTGCAGGGTTCTTGCGCTCATGTCGTTCATGATCATCAGGCCTGCTATGTGCTGATCGGCTTCGCTGGCACGGATGTTGCGACCCGGACGTCCGATAACGATCGCGGCCTCGAGTTCGAAGTCGAGTTTCTCGAAATGATCGGGCATGCAGCGAATGGGGCCCGGCCCCTGTATACTATGGTGATTGGTAAAATAAAAGATGGGATACTCGTCGAATTGTGCGATCATGTCTACTTTTCTATTGCGCCGGGCAGCGGCCACATGCTGTCGAAAAGCGTAGCCATCGCGGCAAGAAGAAGGATAGGGAACAGGAGCCAGTAAACGTACTTGGCCGGCGGGTTTGCCTTGCTTGGCAAAGGGACCTCCCTCGCGAACCATTCGTTCGGCCGCTTGTGCCAGCGGAAAAAAGTCGTCCCAATAGTTCAGGAACATGTTCATGTTGCCGGGAAGTTCCGGATGCAGGGTCTCCATATCGTAGATGTACCCGTCAATGAGCGCACCCAGTTGCTCCCGATCTTCTTGCTGGTAACTAAGCAGTTTCATAGGCCACCATTTCGCAGCCGCTAAGGTAGCAAGGTTAACGTGATTTTAAGAAGTTGTTATGACCACGATCATCCAAAAATTTTCGTGGCGCATATTATCTTTGCGCCATGGAATTTGAAAAAATACACAATAAAGGGCAGGCCCGTCTCTTTAAGAGTGATTTTCTCGAAGCGCTGACCAAAGCACATCCATTGGTAATTTGGGGAATGTATCTGCCAGTGCTACTCTATCTACCTTATCGGGCTCATACGGTTCATGGTTTTGGGGCCTCTTCGCTGGCGCTTTATTTTTTTCTTGGTATTTTTTGCTGGACCTTGTTTGAGTATATCGCTCACCGATTTCTCTTTCATTGGGTGCCCAACACTTCTTTTGCCACTAAAGTGGTCTATACCATGCACGGCAATCATCATCACTTTCCTCGTGACCGGCAGCGTCTTTTTATGCCTCCGTTGCCCAGCCTTCTGTTCGCCTGCCTTCTTTTTGGAATCTTTTTTTTATTGATGGGTTCGTATGCACTGCTGTTCTTTCCGGGTTTTTTATTGGGCTATCTACTCTACGCTTCTATGCATTATGCCATTCATGCCTGGAATCCTCCTTTCAAGTGGATGAAACCCCTGTGGCGTAATCATCACTTGCATCATTACAAGAACGAACACCATGGGTTTGGGGTCAGCTCTACCCTGTGGGATCTGGTCTTTGGTACCATGTTCGACCTTAAGAACGAAAAAGAAGATAAAGAAAAGGTCAACGGTCTTATGTTTGAAAAGCGCCCTTAGCCGATGGCGTTGGCTAAGTCTTGCATCAGGTCTGCGGGATCTTCTATTCCCACACTAAGCCGGATCAATTTATCGGAGAGCCCGTTTCGCAGTCGCTCTTCGCGCGGTATCGACGCATGCGTCATGGAAGCAGGATGATTGATCAGCGACTCAACCCCTCCCAAACTCTCTGCTAGCGAGAACAACCGGGTTCCTGCCAGTACTTTTTGGGTAGCGGCGGGGTCATTGTCTTTTAATTCGAATGAGATCATTCCTCCAAACCCCTTCATCTGTTTTTTGGCGATCGCATGTCCGGGATGCGTATCAAAACCGGGCCAGTAAACTTTTTCAATCTTGGGATGCTTGGCCAGCCACGCGGCGACTTGCGCGCCATTTTCGCTATGCGCCTTCATGCGAAGACCCAACGTCTTGATGCCTCGCAATACTAAAAAGCAATCCATCGGACCCGGAACGGCTCCACTGCTTTTTTGAATAAAGAAGAGTTGTTCGCGCAGTGTATCACTATTGGTGGCCAGTGCCCCTTGAATAACATCACTGTGGCCCCCCAGGTACTTGGTGGCCGAATGCATCACAATATCGGCACCGAGGGTAAGAGGTTGTTGCAAGGCGGGCGAAGCGAACGTATTGTCTACGGCCAGTAAGAGTCCGTTCTCTTTTGCCAACGAAGCGATCGCTGCAATATCAGAGATATTCATCAGTGGATTGGTGGGCGTCTCGACCCAAATAAGTTTGGTCTTAGCGTTGATCGATTTTTTGATCTCGCTTAGTGCTGTGGTATTGACCTGATGAAATACGATACCCAGTCTCGAGAATATCTTGGTAAATAAACGATACGTGCCACCGTACATATCATTGCCGCAGATCACTTCGTCGCCGGCGCTAAGTAACTTAATTACCGCATCGGTGGCCGCCACTCCGCTGCTAAATACCAGTCCGTGTTTGGCTTGCTCTAATTGGGCAATCGCCTCTTCGAGTGCTTTACGGGTGGGGTTTTGACTTCTGGCATATTCAAATCCTTTGTTGACGCCGGGGGCCTCTTGCACATAGGTAGAGGTTTGAAAGATCGGGGTCATGATCGCTCCGGTAGAGGGATCGGGATGCGCCCCTGCATGTACGAATACGGTGTTGTCTCCCCATTTTTTTTCTTGCGCTGCCATATGATTTGTTTCAGAATTTAAATCGGATTCTTGCCTCCCAGTTTTCCCAGGCAACAATTAACTCGGCCTTCTCTTCTTTTTCTGCAAAGACCATGGTAAAGTACTCGAGGGCCAACGCGGTTTTAATTACCGGAACTTCGAAGCGGGCAAGGGTCGTTCCCAGTTCTTGCTGAACGCCCCAAACATCGGTAGTGTTATTGAGCACAAAGGTCCAGGTATCGGGATGCGGAATGCAATAGAGCGTGTAGCGTCCGGCCTTGATGGACTGGTTTTCGATCAGCACATCTTTAAAAATTTGCAATTCGGTGGCTTCGTTGGCACCGAGTCGCCATCCTTGTTCGTATTGTATAATATCAGGGAAGAGTCTACGCCCTTGCAAGTGGGGACGACTATAGATGACCCTGGCCAGCGGCAGGGTGATGCGATCGCCGGTTAGTCGTAGTTTCGGATAGTCGACCGGCCAGTAGCTCATATCCATCGGAGAGATATCGACCGGTGCATAGGGATTAATGGCGGGACTGGTCGTTCCGCTGGCAATGGGGGCAACCGGATCTACGCTGATCGTATCGGTCGTTGGTTTTTTTTGTGGCTGGCAAGCCAGCAGCACAGCGCTCAACAATATAAATAAATAAGATCTCATCGTTAGCAGCGAGAGGACATTTCGTTATCTCAAAATTAGTTGAATTTACCCTTTACAAATTGCACGATCGCGGTAACCAGCTCGGTCATTACCGGCAGCGTTGGATTCGAGTAGCTGGCTATATTGGCTGCGGGGGCCGCGCTCTCGATCTTTTTTAGTACATGATTCATATTTTCAATTGTGAGCAGTCTTGCAGCCGAGTTGGCCTGCGATAATTCTTGTGCATCGATCTCTTTTACCTGTAGATCACGAGTGCCTTGCAACAATAGGGCCGGATATTTTAGCGTACGCATGAGTTCTTTTGGATTATAGCGAAGCCAAGAGATCATATAGGGTTGTACCGAAGGGCGAAATACAGAAAATAACAGGGGATGAGGTTTTGCGATTCGCTGGCCCATCAATAAGGTATCGAGATAGCGTCCGGCTAGTTTTTTGAGTGAATCGGGGCCGGCACCGGCAGCAAATTGTTCGCGCAGGACCATATCGATGGGTCGCCCTACGCCTGCTATGCTAATGAACCCACCGATCTTTTCGCTTTGTGCGGCACCGAGCCCTACCAATGATCCTTCGCTGTGCCCGGCCACATAGATCTTTTTAAATCCTTGTTGACGAAGCCACCGAATCCACCCTATGGCATCATCTACGCCATCGCTGAATTGCATTTGCTCTTCACGAAGACCTTGGATCTGACTTTTGGCCACGCCTCGTTTGTCGTAGCGTAGTGAAGCGATGCCATGTGTGGCGAGGCTATCGGCCAATTGTAAGAGCGAATTATTTTTTCCGGCCAGCAGCGGGCTGTTGCCATCGCGATCGGTGGGGCCCGATCCGGCAATGATCAGTACCACCGGAGGCCTTTTAATAGCGGTAGGCGTAAACAGCGTTCCTTTTAACGTTCCGCCCGTAATAATCAACTCGGCCTCTTGTTGTCGAAACAAACTGTGTTGAACCGAAACGTTTTGTGCCGACGCGATCTGTATCGACGCCATCTGTGCTGCCGCCCCTAAAACATAGAGGGCAAGCCCCCTGTGCCATCGCTGATTTTTCATACCTGCAAAGTTGCATGTATTTCGCTTTTCATTCGGCTTTATCTTTGCTGCTCCCGCAATGTCTCACCCTTTTGTGATCTGAAGGCGGATCAAATTTATCCCCGATGCAAAAAGGACCCATCTCTCATTTCGTTCAACATCATTATCGTCATTTTAATGCGGCTGCGCTGGTCGATGCGGCCAAGGGCTATGAACAACATCTGCTCGAAGGTGGCAAGATGATGATCACCCTTGCCGGCGCCATGAGTACGGCCGAACTAGGCGTTTCGCTGGCCGAGATGATCCGCCAAGGAAAAGTAGATATCATTAGCTGCACCGGTGCTAATCTAGAAGAAGATGTCATGAACCTGGTGGCGCACTCTCACTATAAGCGTATTCCTAACTACAGAGACCTGACCCCGCAAGAAGAGTGGGACCTGCTCGAAAATCATTATAACCGCGTTACCGATACCTGTATTCCCGAAGAGGAGGCCTTTCGCCGCTTGCAAAAACATTTGGTCAAGCAATGGAAAGATGCCGAGGCAAAAGGCGAACGATTCTTTCCGCACGAGTTTCTTTATAAAGTGGTATTGTCGGGCGAATTGAAACAATACTACGAGATCGATCCCAAAGACAGCTGGATCGTGGCGGCCGCAGAGCGTAACCTGCCTATTGTGGTTCCCGGTTGGGAGGATTCTACTACTGGCAACATCTTTGCCAGTTATGTTATTAAAGGAGAGTTAAAGGCTTCGACAGTAAAGAACGGAATCGAGTACATGGCCTGGCTTACCGAATGGTATCGGGCCAACTCAAGCGGCAAGGGAGTGGGATTCTTTCAAATCGGAGGTGGTATCGCCGGCGATTTTCCCATTTGCGTCGTTCCTATGATGTACCAAGATCTCGAGTGGCATGATGTGCCGTTCTGGAGTTATTTCTGTCAGATCAGCGACTCCACTACTTCTTATGGTTCTTACTCAGGAGCCGTGCCCAACGAGAAGATCACTTGGGGCAAGCTCGACATACATACTCCTAAGTACATTGTAGAAAGCGATGCCACCATTGTGGCACCACTGATCTTTGCCTGGGTCCTGGGTTGGTAAAAGACCGTTTATCGTCCGGGAGGCATCACCAAGGGCATATCTCTTTTGAGCATCTCATCGCGATTGGCCATTTCCCAAGCCGTATAAAATACCAGTTGGGTACGCTTGGCCATTAAGGGATAGTTGATCTTATCGGGCGTGTCGGTGGGTTTGTGATAATCGGCATGTACTCCGTTAAAATAAAAGATGATGGGAACGCCCTTGGCGGCAAAATTGTAATGATCGCTGCGATAGTAAAATCGATTGGGATCTTTGGGATCATTGTATTTGCGGTCCAACTTCATGTTGACGTAGGTGCTATTGACCTTGTCGGTAATTGGGGCCAGGTCGGAACTTAATTTATCGTCCCCGATCGTATATACGTAGTTGATCGAGTCCTTGTCTTTAAGATATTCGGACCCTATTCGTCCGATCATATCGATGTTTAGGTCAACGCTGGTTTTTTCTAAAGGAAAAACAGGATTTTCCGAATAATACTGACTGCCCCAGAGTCCTTTTTCTTCTCCACTTACCGGCATTAATACAATACTGCGGCGAGGTCCTTTGCCCGCTGCCTTAGCAGACGCGAAAGCTTCGGCCAATTCTAAGATGCCGGTAGTGCCGCTGCCATCGTCATCGGCGCCATAGTAAATAGTACCATCACTGCGCTTACCCAGATGGTCGTAGTGTGCTGTAATAATCACGTACTCCTCTTTTTTATCGCTGCCTTCTAGTACACCCAATACATTTGATACAGTCGTACTAATGGTTTGTTTGCTATAGCTAAGGGCGGTTAGCGCGCGGTACGGTTTATTGGTAAAGCCGTTTGCCTTGATCTTTTCAAGAACTGATTCGGGTGCGGCGCCCAGTATAAGACCGGCCATTTTCGTAGAGATATAGCACCCAAACAAAGACTGCGTGGCCTTAAATCCATTCAAACTCCAGTTTCCGGTTACCGGAGCGGCCCTGCGCGGAAAATTACTCTGAATAATCAATAGGCCCACGGCTCCTTTACTAAGCGCGGCATTCAGTTTGCCATTGAGCGAGCCCGGCGAAGCGAATCCCCCTACGCTGGGTTTGTATCCTTCGGGAAGACCATCCATGATCAACACCAGTTTACCGGTTACCGGCAGATCTTTATAGTCATTGCGAACATCCCCATCACTAATTCCAAATCCGGCAAATACGATCTCAGAAAAACGCATCGAGGCGCCATAGTTGCCCGGCAGCGGTTGAAAGTCTTCGTTGAGCGCATAGGCAGTGCCATTGATCTCTAGCGAGGCTGAGGTCATCGAGTCTTTGTAGAGCGAATAGTATTGACGGTAGCTTCCATTATTGCCGGGCAGCAATCCGAGTTGACGAAAATGGTTTTCGATATACCCCGCTGCTTTTTCGAGTCCGGGCGAAGGGGTATCGCGTCCTTCCATATCAGGACCGGCCAGCGTGTATAAATGTTTTTGCATGTCAGTGGCGTTAATAGTGGCCGCCGCCTGCATCGCGGCTTTATCTTTCTTTTGTGCGAAAAGAAAAAAAGGGCACAGCAGCGCTAGTAAAAAAAAGATTCTTTTCATGGAGGGTACGTTTATGCTAAAGATAAAATTAAGCGATTAGCAGCCGGCAATTTTGTTGACCCGGTTCTGGTGGCGGCCCCCTTCAAAAGGGGTGGCAATGAAATCGAGGACCATCTGTGTGGCCAGTTGTTCCGATACGAACCGAGCCGGAATACAAATAATGTTGGCGTTGTTATGCGCACGGGCCAATTTGGCCAGCTCTTGTTCCCAGCAAAGGGCAGCCCTAACCTGTGCTTCTTTATTGGCGGTAATGGCTACGCCGTTACCGCTTCCACAGATCAGAATACCAAAGGCTGCTTTTGCAGCGGCTACTTGTTTAGCAACAGGGTGCGCCATGTCTGGATAATCTACCGATTCGGTGCTATACGCGCCATGATCTTGGAGGGTCCATCCCTGCTCGCGCAGCAGCGCAGCGATCTTTTCTTTGTATTCAAAACCGGCATGGTCGCATCCAATGGCCACGGGTAAGGTACGGTCAAACGAGGTGGACGTCATAATAGAATAGGATTTAACTCCATTGCTGTTCTTGCCGGGCACGACGTTTATCGATACGCGCCGTAATCAGTATGCTGGCTTCGAAGAGCAAATAGAGCGGTATGGTAACGATGGTTAAGCTAAAGGGATCGGTAGAAGGGGTAATAACAGCCGCTGCGATCAAGATGATCACAAAGGCATGTCTGCGATATTGCCGCAAAAAACGGGCCGAGACAATACCGATACGCGCCAATAAACTCATGAGCAAAGGCATCTGAAATAAAAGTCCGATACCGGCCGTAGTATAGATCAGGTTCTCGAGGTAATCCGAGAAGCTGGGCATAATCTGGATCTGCTCGCTGAGTTTATAGTTAAAATAAAACTTGACCATAAAAGGGGTCAAAATAAAATAGCCGAACAGCACCCCTGTAAAAAAAAGAAGCGAGACCCAAAAGATTACTCCTCTTGTTTCTTTGAGTTCTTGCGAAGAGAGTGCCGGTTTTACAAAGCGCCAGAACTCCCAGAAGATGTACGGAAAGGCAACGATAAACCCACCTACAAAGGCCAAGGTAAACGAGGCCACGAACTGGCCGGTCATGGTGGTCTCTAAAAATTTGGCTTCGATGGGCGAAAAGCAAAGCGCCTCTCCGATCCCAATCTGTCTACCCAGCGAGCAAAGCCATTTGGCCGCAATAAAGTCAGGACGCGTAGGGCCAAAGATGAGTTCGGTTACTACATAATCCGATTTAATGAAGATCAGGATCGCGCAAACGATCACCGCAATCACAGATCGAATTATATGCCAACGAAGTTCTTCGAGGTGATCGATAAAGGTCATCTCGCCGGCGGGGCTATTGTCTCTGCGATTAAAAAAATGGAGTAAAGACATGGGCGATTACAGGCAGCAAATATACGAGTACACCCGGTTCGCCACGGCCCGTCAGTGAAGTCTTTTTACCCGAACGGTCTCTATGCGCGTATCGGATACCTGCAAGATCTCGAAGGCATATCCATCGATAACGATCTGCTCTTGTTGCCGGGGAATCTTTTCGTGATAATTGATAATGTAGCCCGACAGGGTCTCGGCCTCTTCTTGCCGAAGAGCGATTCCATACTTCTGCTCAAGATGGTCCAGTTCCATTCGTCCGGAAAAAATAAATTCGTCGTTACTTATTTTTTGTTCGAGTAACTCTTCGGTATCATATTCGTCTTGGATCTCTCCGAAGATCTCTTCGAGCACATCTTCCATGGTAATAATGCCGGCGGTACCCCCAAACTCATCGATTACCCAGGCCATACTTTTTTTTTCGCGCGACAACGTCGCGATCAGATTAGTAGCACTCATGCTCTCCGGCACTGCCGGTATTGGGTATAAGATCTCACCGATCGTAGCAGGGGCAGCGAACAGGTCGAGCTGATGCACATAGCCCACGATACGATCGATCGTCTTGTTGTAAACGACCAATCGGCTTAGCTTGGTATCGATAAATTGTTGCTTTAGCTCTTCGATAGAGGCCTCCTGCGAGATCCCTACGATCTCTTTGCGGGGCACCAGGCATTGCCCGATGCGCACCTTGGGGAGCTCCTGCGCGTTCTCTAGCAGTTGCGTATGACTATCGGTGGGTTTTTCGTTGACGCTCCGAAAGAAAGCCATTTTAATGCCTGCAAAAATTCCCATCAGTGGTTTTCGCATTATGATTACTTCGATAGATAGTCCTGTACCAATTGCAGTGCCTGGGCACAGGCAACGCCCAGCTGATCGTTGATAATGACATGATCGAACCGGTCGCGATAGCTGCACTCTTCGCTGGCTTTGTCGAGGCGCACTTGCAACGAGGCCTCCGTTTCGGTTCCACGGGCGGCCAACCGTTCGCGAAGTACCGCTAGCGAGGGCGGCTCAATAAACACAGACAGGCTTTGCGGATACTGCGCTTTAATTTTTAGCCCACCTTTTACATCGATATCAAGTAAGGGCGTTTGTTGCAACTGCCAGATTCGCTCCAATTCGCTTCGGAGTGTGCCATAGTATTTTCCTTCGTAGACCATTTCCCATTCGACGAATTCGCCGGCAGCGACCCGCTGGGTAAACGCATCAGCCGTAATAAAATAATAATCGACCCCATCGGTCTCTTGGGTTCGTGGCGTGCGCGTGGCACAAGAAACAGAAAATCCCAACTGATCGGGCAGGGCGGATAGCAGGTGCTTTACGATCGAAGTTTTACCGGCACCCGAGGGAGCCGCAATAATAATCAGCTTATGGGGCAGCAAAGACATAAAAGGATCTTCAGTAAGCGAAGATCAATAACGTTTTTTCTTAAAGTTACCACCGGGGCGATTGTCTCTTCGGCCATTGCCGGGGCGGTACTTTCCTCTGCCTTTTCCATAGCCCCCTCTGCCCATGTCGCGTCCTTCTTGCTGGGGACGATAGGCCTTGATATAAGGGGTGTTGGTAAAGGTCAGCTGACCATCGGTGATGGTGTTGAGCTCGCTTTGAATGGCATCGTCGTACACGAGTTCTTTGTGCCAATTGTTATAGGCCAGCTTCATGTAGTAGGCAATGGCATTGGCAAAGCCCAGTTTTTTATCGGGTTGCTCTTCGTCGAGCGCCTTATGAATAACGAGTTCAAGATTTTTTCCGAGGTGAGAATAGCGGGGGTACCGTTTGGGATAAGACAGCGATTTGGGTTTGGCCTTGAGCGTCTCGCGGGTGGGAATGGGATAGGGTGATTCCACGTCGAGTTTAAAATCGGCGATCAAAAAAAGATGATCCCAAAGCTTATGTCTGAAGTCCTCCATGTTCTTTAACTGCGGATTAAAAAATCCCATCAGCTCGATCACGGCCTGTGCATTGCGCTGCCGTTCTTTGGGATCTTCGATCTGCTGCACTTGCTCGATCATCCGTTGCACATGACGACCATATTCTCGCATGATCAAATGATTGCGGGTCGTGTTGTACTCCATTTTCTGCGCTTCCATAGCTTACAAAGGTAAGAAAGACCATCTTCGTAGACAACTGCCTTCGGCAGGCCCTACCTTTGCGTTCGATGCGCGTGGCTTTTTACATAACCGATCCGCTAACCGACGCGGTAGCCGCCATGGCCCTATCGTGGGCGCGGCACTTGGCCTTACAATACCCAGACGACCACTATCTTGTACTCAGCGAACATCCATTGCCTGGCGACCCCGATCCTTTTTTGAAAGCGCCTTTAAAAAGCATCGTACTGCCACCCCGTTATTCCCTTTTTCCCTTTTGGTCCGATATTGTCTTAACGCAAAAGTTGTTTGCCTTTACACCCGACCTCCTTATTACCGCAGCGCCCCGAACACCTGCATGGGTGCGCTGCAAACAGGCCCGGGTTACGGCCAAGGCCGGCCTGGTCGTTGGTCGTACAGAGACTTTATTTGCCCCGTTGGTCTCTGCAGCATACAAACTATTGAGCACCGACGAAAAGCACGCGATCAAAGAACAGTGGTCTTTTGGCAGAGAGTACTTTATGTTGACCGGCTCGTACGCCTCAGCCGATCAACTTACCCTGCTGTTACAGGCATTTTCACTTTTCAAAAATCGACAACAGAGCGGATTAAAACTGGTACTTCCCTTTGCGCTATCGACCCATTATCCATCATTGGCTAAAAAGATCGAGCATTATAAATATCGAAACGCACTTGTGATTACCGGATCGATCGCATCCGAACAAGTGGCACAACTGTCGGGGGCGGCGTATGCGCTGGTGGCATTAGGTTCGCCCGGGACGAACTTGCTGGCCATCGCTCAGGCAAGGTGTGTGGGACTTCCGTTGCTTACGCTGCCCGATCCCGATCGTACAGCGGTAGCGCAAGACACTGCATTATTGGCGGCCGAACCCACCAAAGAAGCGCTCGCGGCCATTATGATGCAGATCTATAAAGATGAATCGCTCCGTTTATCGTTGATACGACAAGGACAGCAGCTTCTTTCTACCGGGGATGTGGCTGCAGTAACGGCCTCGCTTCGCGCTTGGTTACAACAACTGCTCTCAGCGGCTCCTGCTACCGGCGCTTAAGCAGCCTTGCCTATCTTTGCCTCACTTAATTCAGCACATGACCTTATCTACCATTACCATTGACGTACAGACCGACGAAAAGAAAATTCCTGCCGCCATTCATTGGAGCGCTTCCGATACGGGAGCCGATAAAAAACAAGCGGCCAAGGCAATGATGATCGCTTTTTGGGATGCGGCCGAGAAAGCCGCACTACGCATCGATCTGTGGACGCAAGACATGATGGTCGACGAAATGGCCGATTTTTTTTACCAAACCCTGATGACCATGGCCGATACCTATGGAAGGGCCACGCAGTACAACGATCAGGTCGATGAGATGAAACAGTTTGCGCGCGACTTCTATACGCGTTTTCGCGAAAAACAATTAAAAGAAAATAAAGCTCAATAACAATGTTATCACTCGAACAAAAGATCATGGCCGATCTAAAAGTGGCCATGTTGGCCAAAGACGAAGCTGCCCTTCGAAGTCTTCGGGCTATCAAAGCAGCCATACTGCTGGCAAAGACCGCCGAGGGGGCTACCGGCGAATTGACCCAAGACGCCGAGATCAAGCTCTTGCAAAAAATGGTCAAGCAGTGCAAGGACTCGCTCGAGATCTTTCAACAACAATCGCGTCCGGAACTGGCCCAAAAAGAGATCGAAGAGATCGCCGTGATCGAAAAGTTTTTGCCTGCCCAATTAGATGAGGCGAGCTTGCGAGCCACACTTGTCGAGATCCTGGCTCGTATCGGGGCTGCTACACCGGCCGATATGGGAAAGGCAATGGGGGCGGCCAATAAAGAGTTGGCCGGTAAGGCCGATGGCAAAGCCATTGCTGCCATTGTCAAAGAATTATTGACGCCCGCCTAATTAATAGCTGAAAAAAGTATGCTAATCGATCTGGTATGGTTAGGGCTATTGTTGTGGGCCGGATTTAAAGGCTATAAACGGGGCCTGATCGTTGGCGTCTTTTCTTTTGTAGCCGTGCTGGTCGGATTGATTGCAGCCGTTAAGTTATCGGTGGTAGCTGCTGATTATATGCGGCAGTACACGTCGATTGCAGGAGGATGGATTCCCCTACTTTCTTTTTTGGTGGTCTTTCTATCGGTGGTGCTATTGATTCGCTTGGGGGCCAATGCGATCGAAGAAGCGGTCAAAGTGGTTACGCTCGGCTGGGCCAATAAGGTGGGCGGAGTACTTTTATACACCGCCTTGTTTACGCTTTCGTATAGTGTGGTGTTATTCTATCTCTCTTCGATGCGACTGTTTAACGAAAAGACCTTGCAAGAATCCATGACGGTCGAGCTTTTACTAAAGCTGGGCCCTTGGGCCATCGAAAAGATCGCCTCGTTGTTTCCCTTGTTCAAGGATATGTTCTTGGCACTGCAACAATTCTTTGCCGAGGTACGTACTCGACTTCCTGCGTAGTGATGTCTATGTCGAACAACGGTCCTTTGCGCGAAAACGACTATTTTAGCAAAGGAATTAGCATTCCACCCCGCCTATGAATTATGAGATCAGAGAAAAAGATAAATTCCGTTACGTAGAAGAAGGTACCGGAGAGCCGCTGGTCTTATTGCATGGACTCTTTGGGGCCATGAGTAATTTTTCTGGCCTCATAGAGCATTTTCGGAATCACAACCAGGTCATTGTTCCGCTGCTGCCACTACTGGATATGGATATATTGCACACGTCGGTGGGCGGGCTCTCCAAATACGTACATAAGTTCTTAGAGGCCTTAGATCTCAAGGGGGTTCATTTGCTGGGGAATTCGCTGGGAGGTCACGTGGCGCTGGTCTATACGCTCAAACATCCGGAGCGTATCCGTTCTCTAATTTTAACAGGCAGTTCCGGACTTTTTGAAAACGGAATGGGCGATAGCTACCCCCGTCGCGGCGATTACGAATACATCAAGAAAAAGACCGCCCTTACCTTTTACGATCCTGCCATCGCTACCAAAGAACTGGTCGATGAAGTCTATAGTATAACCAACAATCGGTTAAAGGTGATCAAGATCATCGCCCTGGCCAAGAGCGCCATTCGCAACAATCTTGGTGCCGAATTAAATAAAATACAGGTTCCTACTTTGTTGGTTTGGGGTAATAACGATACGATCACTCCGCCTTTTGTAGGACAAGAGTTCAATAAGCTGATCCCCAATAGTGAGCTGCATTTTATTGACAAGTGTGGCCACGCGCCCATGATGGAAGTGCCCGGAGAGTTCAACAAGATCTTACAAGCCTTTCTTACCAAACTAAAAACGGCCTAGCGGGTTATCTATTGGGGTGGATGCCATAACGCTCTACCTTTACTGTTATAACGACTTACATGCTGGTACGAGATATTCCTTCTAGTTCGCTTCCGTGGTTGCAGACCGACGATACCGTTTCAGCGGCCTTGCAACTCATGCAAGAGCATCATGCCGAGCATTTGCCCGTGGTCGATGCCGGCGTCTACAGGGGTCTGGTCAGCGAAGAAGAATTGCTCGATCATACCCCATCCGACGAAACCTTGCAGCACCTGCTGCCTTTACTGTCGGCTCCGGCCATTAGTGCAGAACATCATTTTTTACAAGCGCTTACCCTGGCTACCGAACAGCAACTTACCGTAGTGCCGGTAGTGGGAGAAGACAAGGAATTGACAGCGCTGCTTACTTTGCCTTCGCTGTTGCAAGAGTTGTCTCGCTTTCTGGGCTTGCAAGAAGGGGGCGCCTTATTGGTACTCGAGCGAGAATCCAATCAGTATTCCTTTAGCGAGATCAGTAAACTCGTTGAGACCAACGATGCACAGGTTACCCAGTTAAACACATACAACAATCCGCAAACGGGGATTATTCAAATTACCCTACGGGTCAATAAACCAGAGGTCTCCGACATAGTGGCCACCTTTCAGCGCTACGATTACAACGTTTGTTTCTATGCCGGAGAAGAGCAGTACACCAACCAGCTACGCAGCCATTACGATCATCTGATGCATTACTTAAAGATCTGATCGTTCTTTTCCGATCAAATGCCCGATCTTTCGCAGGAATGTTGAACTTTGCGTTTATCGTGAAAGGTCCCTGCTATTGTCTTCTTTTACTGCTGCTCTGTGGTGGTATCGTTTTGCCTGGTAATGCCCAGCAAGATGCGCCTGCAGTAGAACAAGCGCTCTTACCCTTAGGGCGCGATACCACTCGTACGACGAATGGCCTTTTGCAAGAAGCCGAGATGGTCATGGTGCCTGCCGGCGCTAAATTATTGGTTGCCTCTATTACGGTGGCCGGTAATAAAAAGACCAAGGCCGCTATCATTACCCGCGAGATTCCCTTTAGCCCCGGTCAGTCATATGGGTTGCAAGCCTTGGCCGATCTGTTCGAGACGGCACAACAGCAGTTAATGAATACCACCCTTTTTCATTCGGTAAAAGTGTCGGCGGGTCAGTTCGATGGTAATTGCGTAGAAGTGGTCGTACAGGTGGTCGAGCGCTGGTATCTTTTTCCATTTCCTTATTTCAAATTGATCGATCGCAATTTTAATCAATGGCTCATCGATCAAAATGCCAGTTTAAAAAGGGTCAACTATGGTGCCAAGCTTTTGTACAACAATGTAACCGGCAGAAACGACCGCATTAGGGTCTGGCTATTTACCGGCTATACACAGCAAGCCTCTGTTAGTTATGAGCGACCTTATTTCGATAAAAAGCTTCGTTGGGGCTACCAATTCTTTATGAACAAGGCCAAGGCCAAAGAGATCAACTATAACACCATCGATGATAAGCAAATGTTCTGGCGAAGCGATGTGCAGTTCGCTCGACAATTCTCTAGTTTCGGCGGCGAGCTTACCTATCGAAAGAAATTATTTGCGCGTCATCAATTTGGGCTGACCTATTTTACCGAGCAGATCCTCGATACCATTGCGCAAATGAATCCCGATTACTTCTCTGCTGGCCTTACTCGGGTGCAGTTTCCGGAGATCTCGTATCGCTTTACGTATCAAAAGGTCGATTACATTCCTTACCCACTAACCGGGCAGGCCTATCGAATTCGATTTAGTAAAGGGGGATGGAACAAGCATACCCGGGTTTGGCAGTTGCATGGAGAAGCCTTTCGAAGTTGGCAGGTCGGTCCCGATTATTTTTTATCGGTGCAAGCCTATGCGGGCATCAAACTTCCTTTTAAACAGCCTTTTTTCAATCGTCGATTTTTAGGGTATGGCGATATTTTTTTACGGGGATACGAATACTATGTAATCGATGGCGTGGCCGGAGGCTATCTGCGGTCTTCGCTTACCCGCGAGTTGGGCGAGGTGCGGTTACCGGTTCCGGAGATCATTCGCAGAAAGAAAGGATTAACGAACGTGCCTGTCCGGATCTTTGCCCGCGTCTTTGCCAACGGCGGGTATGTGCATAATCCACAGCCCGGACTCAATCAACTTAACAACAGACTTTTACACGCTGCCGGCGTAGGAATCGACCTCTTATCGCTCTACGATATTACCTTTCGCTTTGAGTATAGCTTTAACCAGTTAGGGCAAAACGGGCTATTTTTGCACCGCAATATCAGTTTCTGAGAATGAGGGTCGCCATTTACAGCCGTGTTTTTGAGGAGTATCAGCAATTACCCCTACAACTTTTTTTCGAGGCCTTAAGGCTTCGTCAGATCGAGCCGGTCGTCTATGCTCCTTTTTATGCGCAACTCAACGATAAGATTCAGCTGCCCCAGCAGGTCTCGACTTTTTCTACGGCCGCCGACCTGACCGATGGCATTGAGGTTATCGTTAGTCTGGGGGGTGATGGCACCTTGCTCGATACGATCACGCTTATTCGCAATAAGAAGATCGCAGTAATGGGGATCAACTTTGGTCGACTCGGATTTTTGGCCAGCATTGGTAAGGAACAGATCGATCTGGCCGTAAAAGCCGTGGCAGATCGCACCTACATAGAAGATAAGCGATCGCTGATCCATCTCGATTCAACGATTCCTCTCTTTGGCGAAGTGCCCTATGGGCTCAATGAATTTTCGATTCACAAGCGCGATGTAACGTCCATGATCAAGATCCACACGTATTTGAATGGAGAATTCCTGAATACCTATTGGGCCGATGGGTTGATCGTGGCTACTCCTACCGGTTCTACAGGCTACTCGCTCAGTTGCAATGGCCCCATTGTATTTCCGGATGCAACTAGTTTTGTGATCACACCGGTGGCTCCGCATAATTTAAATGCGAGACCCATTGTGGTGCCCGACGATCACGTGATCTCCTTTACCATCGAAAGCCGCTGCGACCAAATAATCTGTGCGCTCGATGCGCGCCGCGAGATCGTGCACAAAGATGTGCAGCTGGCCGTTCGCAAAGAAGCATTTTCGGTGAGCCTGATTCGACTGAGTGAAAATAATTTTTTACAAACCCTTCACAATAAGCTGACCTGGGGGCTCGATAAGCGTAACTAACGGCATACGATTTGCCTATTTTTTTCGTTTGATAGCTAACCGAACCGTATGTTGATTCTTTTTCGTTTATTGTTTTGTTTCGCTACGACCTTCTTGCTTTGTACTCCCCTGCATGCGCAGTATGGAGAACAACCCACGGCCGAGATCGGTGTGGGAATAGGGGCGGCGCATTATTTTGGCGATCTGAATGCGACGACCAAGTTGAATCGTCCAGGCCCGTCCGCTACCATTTTCTTTAGAAAAAATTTGGGAAACTACATTGCGGCCAGAGCCTCGCTGACCTACGCGCAATTGGGGTTTGCTGATAGCATCAACACACAAAACGAGGTTATGCAAAAGCGCAATCTGGGCTTTACCTCGGCTGTGTGGGAAGTAGCGCTACAGGGCGATTTTAATTTTTTTCGGTTCGTACCCGGCGATCCCGGGGCTTCGTTTACACCGTACATAACCCTGGGTGTCGGCGTCTTTGGATATAATCCCTATACCGAATGGCAGAACCAGCGTTACTATTTTAGGGAATTGCCGGTGGGTACCGAAGGGCAGAACAGTACCTTGTATCCCGAGCGAAAAATGTATGGACCCACTGCACTCAGTATACCCTTTGGGGGCGGAATCAAATATGCATTGCTCGGCGGAAGAATGAACATTGCATTTGAGATCTTGCATCGTTTTACCAATACTGATTACCTCGATGATGTAAGTTCTACCTATGTGGAGGCTGCCGCCTTTCCAAAGCCACCCGGGGGAATCTCTGTGGCGCAGGCGCTCAGCGACCGCTCTGGCGAATTGGGGATAGCGCCCATTGGATTGCCCGGCCGCGAAAGAGGCAACGGAAGTCGCCAAAAGGATCAATTCGTAACCGCGCTGCTTTCACTTAGCTTCAATCTCTCGACCTATCGTTGCCCTACCGCCGATTAACCGAAAAATACGGGTAGATTTGCACCCACATTAAACCTGTTTGCCTTTATGCAGGCCTTGCTTGACCAAATAGAAAAAGACCGGTTACCGCGTCATATTGCCATTATTATGGATGGCAACGGGCGATGGGCCAAAGAGAAAGGAGAAGATCGATTATTCGGGCATTTTCATGGCGTAGAAAGTGTACGCAACATCGTAGAGGGTTGTGCCGAGCTCGGCATCGAGTATCTAACGCTGTATGCGTTCTCTACCGAAAACTGGGATCGTCCGGAGTATGAGGTCATCGGGCTGATGGAACTGCTGGTGAGTACCATTCGAAAAGAAGTCGAAAGTTTAGACAAGAATAATATTCGTTTGCATGTGATCGGCGATATGAACATGCTACCCGATTATGCGCGCAACGAACTCGAAGAGGCCCTCGAAATGACCAGCAAGAATACCGGGTTAAATTTGATCATGGCCCTTAGCTACAGCGGTCGTTGGGAGCTGTTGCACGCTGTAAAGAACATTGCCTACGAGGTTAAAAAAGGCCGTCTTTCTATAGAGAACATCAACCAAGATACATTACAGAACTACTTGACTACCAGCAAGTTTCCAGATCCCGAGCTGATGATCAGAACCAGCGGCGAATACCGCATCAGCAATTTCTTGCTCTATCAGTTGGCCTATGCCGAACTCTACTTTACACCCGTACGGTGGCCCGACTTTAGAAAAGAGAATTTGTACGAGGCGCTCATCGACTACCAACAGCGCGAAAGACGCTTCGGAAAGATCAGCGAGCAGCTTTAACAAAGACTTTCGATTTTTACACTTAATTTGCCAGCCGTTGTTTTGGGCTTAATTACAATAACAAGTTGAAAACTAACTAATTGCGTAAAATATTTCTTTTCGGGGTTTGCCTTTTTTCGGCTTTGATTACCGCAGTACATCCGCTGCAGGCGCAAGAAGTGCCCGATACCACACGCCCCACCTCGGTCGATCCCAAGCTTTTGGAGTGGCAAAACGCCCGCATCGTAAAGGAATATGTAATCGCCGATGTAAAGATTACCGGTATTCGTTATCTCGATACGGCCATTGTGTTATCGATCGCCAACCTGCAACCCGGCGACAAGTTCGTACATCCCGGCGCGGAGATCTTTGGCAAGGCCATCAACAACCTGTGGAGACAAAAACTTTTTTCTGGTGCCCAAGTATTGGTCACGCGCATCGAAGAGGATAAGGTGTGGGTCGAGATCAATGTACAGGAGCGCCCCCGCTTGGGAAATTACAAGTTCTCCGGTATTCGTAAATCCGAAGAAGAAGATCTGCTGACCAAACTATCCTTATCCAAGCAAACCATCATTACAGAAAATACGCGCCGAGAAATTGTCGAGAAGATCACCAAGCATTACGCCGAAAAAGGATTTCGTAATGTAAAAGTGTTGATCGAAGAAAAGCCCGATCCTACGTTTGCCAACTCTAACTTTTTGCTTATAAAAGTAGAGAAGGGGTCGAAGGTCCTGATCGGCGATGTTAATTTCTATGGCAACTCTTCGCTCGATAATCTTAAGCTAAAAAAGCAATTAAAGGGAACCAAAGAGATGACCCGTCTTACGGTCAAGCCCGATCAGGCGCAAAGTCCTTATGGTGAGCGCCGGCCGGTCTCTTTTCAACAGTATCTCAAAGACTGGGGCTTCTTATCGATTACCCGAACTAAGCGGATGCTGGATCCTTATTTTAGGTTCAAGTTGCTGAGCTCTGCTAAGTTCGACGAAAAGAAATACGAAGAAGACAAAGAGAAAGTACTCAGCTTTTATAATTCCAATGGCTATCGCGATGCGCAAATCATTGCCGATACGCAGTACATGACGGCCAAGGGTCACCTGAATGTAGACATCAAGGTTAGCGAAGGCAACCGATATTATTTTGGGGATATCGTTTGGAAGGGCAATGCAAAGTATTCCGACTCGATTCTAAATGTATTGCTCGGTATCAACAAAGGAGATACCTACAACGTAGGGTTATTGAACAAACGCCTGGGCAAAGAGGCGGCGCAAGAAGGAGGCGATATTAGCGGGTATTATATGGACGAAGGCTATTTGTTCTTTAGGGCCGAGCCGATCGAAGTGGCGGTCTATAACGATACGATCGATTACGAGATTCGAATTATGGAGGGACCACAGGCGCGCATCAAGAATGTGACGGTTGCCGGCAACGAAAAGACCAAAGATTATGTAGTGCGTCGCGAATTGCGAACCATTCCCGGCGAATTATTTAGTCGCTCTCAGCTTATCCGCTCCCAGCGCGAACTCGGCAACCTTCAGTTCTTTAATCAAGAGAAGATCAATCCCGGCGTCGTTCCCAATCCCGAGGATGGAACCGTAGATATCAATTGGCAGGTCGAAGAAAAATCTGCTGACCAACTTGAGCTTTCTGCCGGTTGGGGTGGCGGTATCGGACTCACCGGTACGATGGGGGTTACCTTCAATAATTTTTCGGTTCGCAATATTTGGAAAAAGTCTGCCTGGGATCCGCTGCCTACCGGCGATGGACAAAAGCTGAGTGTTCGTTTACAGTCCAATGGCCGTGCCTATCGTTCGTACAGCGCTTCGTTTACGGAGCCCTGGCTCGGCGGTAAAAAGAGAAATTCGCTGACCCTCGGTTTCAACAGCAGTCGTTTCTCCAATGCGTTCGATCCCTTTACCGGTCGTATCGACAAGGCGCGTTCCGATACCAATTTCTTGAACACCAGCGGTGTTTCGGTGGCCTTTGGTAAGCAACTAAAGTGGCCTGATGATTACTTTAACCTGGTCTTTACTTTTAATCTTACGCAGTACAAGCTGATGAACTATCCCATTTTCAGCAGCGATTTTACCAGTGGAACATCCAGTAACGTCAGTGTCAAGGTAGCGCTACAACGCTCCTCTGTTTTCAATCCTATCTTTCCAACCAGTGGTTCGAATTTTCTCGCTAGCGTACAGTTGACTCCACCGTATTCATTAATGAGCAACGTGGGATCGGGCTATAATGCCTATCGTCGTCCTGAGTATCACAAGTGGCGCTTTAATGCCGAGTGGTACGTTCCGATCGGGAAGCCATTGGGCGCAGAGAAGAATCGCCAATTTGTAGTTAAGATGGCGGCCAAGTTTGGCTTTATGGGTCGCTATAATACTAATCTTCCGTTCTCTCCGTTCGAGCGTTTTCAAGTGGGTGATGCCGGTCTTACCAATAACTTCGGATTGCTGGGCTTCGACATTGTGGCCCACCGAGGGTATCCAGTGTATCAGACCTCAGACCCCACTGTTAATCCCGATCAGCAAAGTGCCAGCCAGTTCTTTACGATCTTCAATAAGTATCAACTCGAAGCCCGCTTTCCACTTGTAACCAATCCCAGCAGTACCATTTATGCGCTTACCTTTTTCGAAGCGGCCAATGGATGGTACAACTATAAAGATTACAATCCCTTTAGACTTCGTCGCAGCGTTGGGGCCGGTATGCGTTTCTTTCTGCCTATGTTCGGATTGCTTGGATTTGATTACGGTCTTGGACTCGATCGGGCCGTGCCCGGCCAAACCGGTCTTAAGGGGATCTCTCGATTTACCTTTATGTTGGGCTTCGAACCGGAATAGACATAATCTCGTTACATGAAAAATACAGTGTTGACCCTTTGTTTCTTGCTGCTGGGCCTATTGGCCCAAGCACAGAAATACGCCGTAATCGATACGCGCTATATTTTAGATCGGATGCCGGAGTACAAAGCGGCTCAGCAGTCGCTCGACCGTATGGCAGCCGGGTGGCAATTACAAATCGACAGCATGCAATCGTCGCTCGATAAAATGTACCGCGACTTCGAAGCTGAGCAGGTTATGCTTACTCCCGAATTAAAGAAGCGAAGAGAAGACCAACTTTTCTCGAGAGAAAAAGAGCTCAGGGACCTGCAGCGTCGTCGCTTTGGATTCGAGGGCGATCTGTTCAGAAAGCGGCAAGAGCTCGTTAAGCCCGTACAAGACAAGGTATACAGCGCCGTGCAGAAGCTGGCCAGTGCAAGGGGCTACGATTTTGTGCTCGACAAAAGTGAGGGAATTACCATTATCTTTGCCGACCCCAAGCTCGACAAAAGCGACGATGTGCTTCGCGAACTGGGCATCAAATAATCCATCAACCAACTGTTATAAAACCATACGAAAATGAAAAATGTAGTAGTGCTTTTAGCCATCGCAGGGCTGTTGGGACTGGCCGGTACCGCCTCGGCGCAGACCAAGATCGGCTACATCAGTGTAGAGAATGTTCTCTCGTTGATGCCCGAGGTCAGCAAGTTCGATTCTATTCTTTCTAGCTACCAGGCCGATTCTATCAATCCTCAGTACGCTTCGCTTATACAGACTTATCAGTATAAGGACAGTATGTACAAAGACACGCTAAAGCCCCCGCCTCCTGCCGTTAAGAAGCAACTCGAAGAGGAGCTTCCCCAACTGATCAATACCATTCAAAACTGGCAGCAGATCGTTAACCAAGCCATGGAAGCCAAGCAAAACGAGTTGCTGGCTCCGCTCTATCGTAAGATCTACGAAGCCATCCGGGCCGTAGCCAAAGAAAAAGGATACACGCATGTACTCAATAAAGAGAGTCTGCTCGTGGCCCCTGATGCCGACGATATGGTGGCTGCCGTAGCAGCGAAACTCAAGTTGTCGTTGCCTAAGCCCGCCGCAGCAGGCGCTCCTGTTAGATAATAGATCTAAAAAAAGTTGATGCCCGGTCTACTTCAGATCGGGCATTTTTGTTTCTGGAGAGTACATTTGTACCATGCAGCCACTCCCTAAAGGTCCCATTGGTGTTTTTGATTCCGGTTACGGGGGGCTCACCGTGTTGCGCGATCTGGTATCGGCGCTTCCCGATTATGATTATTGTTATTTGGGAGATAGTGCCCGAGCGCCCTATGGAAATCGTTCTTTTGCCACGGTATATCAGTATACCCTTCAGTGTGTGCAGTGGTTTTTTAAACAAGGATGTCCACTGGTTATTTTAGCTTGTAATACGGCTTCTGCCAAAGCCCTTCGTACCATTCAGCAAAACGATCTGCCAAAGATCGCTCCGCACAACAGAGTGCTCGGCGTCATTCGCCCTACGGCCGAAGTGATCGGACACTATACTAAGAAAGGAAAAGTGGGCATATTGGCTACGCAGGGTACCGTTAGTTCAGGATCTTACCCGCTCGAGATAGAAAAATTTTTTCCGGATCTGCAGGTAGCGCAAGAGGCTTGTCCTATGTGGGTGCCCCTGATCGAGAATAACGAGCACCTGAGCGCAGGGGCCGATTATTTTGTAAAAAAGCACATCGACGCGATCCTAAAAAAAGAGAAAGGGATTGATGTGCTCTTGTTGGCCTGTACCCACTATCCGCTGCTACGTCCTCTTATTGAAAAGCATCTCCCCTCGGGGGTACGACTGCTCTCGCAGGGCGAGATCGTGGCGGCCAGTCTTTCTGATTATTTACATCGTCATCCCGAGATCAGTGATCGTTGCACGCGCAAAGGCGAGCTGAAATTCTTTACCACCGATTCGGCCCCCGAGTTTGATGCCCAGGCCGCCCAGTTCTTTGGGGCACCGGTGCGGGCCTATACCGTAAATCTGGCCGGAACGGTTGTCTAGCTTGCTGATAAACAACGTCTTAATTTTCTTTCTTGTCTGCCCGCTATCCCTTACCTTTGCGGTCCTTTCACAATACGACGGGTGTGGTGACCTGGCGTAAAATGGAAACCCGACCGTTCTCCCGGTCCATCTTTCATCAACAAGTGGAAAAATAACACACTATGAAACGGACATTTCAACCCCACCGCAAGCGTCGTAAGACCGTACATGGTTTTCGCAAGCGCATGGAAACTGCCAACGGACGTAAAGTATTGGCTTCTCGTCGTGCCAAGGGTCGCAAGAAATTGACGGTCTCTGACGAACGCAAACTAAAATAATGCCCTTCCTCCGGATAGGCGGAGGTTTTGATAATTTTATAGCTCCGGTATTTCCGGAGCTTTTTTTATGAATCGTATTTTTTAAACACCGTTTTTTAGAGAAGCTACTACCTTGACCCAACGATATACATTATCATCCGCGCAGCGCCTCAAAAGCAAAAAATCGATCGATGGCCTATTTAACACCGGACAGCGATCGGTGGTAGGACCCTTGCGTATCTTTCATGCGCGCTCCAACGAGAAGGGCATCAGGATGGGGGTGGGGGTATCGGCTAAAAATTTTAAGCGGGCGGTCGATCGCAATCGAATCAAACGCCAAATGCGCGAATGTTACCGATTGCAAAAAGAGATCTTGTTAGCCATCGCCCAAGAACCCAAAGGGCTGAACCTTTTTTTTGTGTACACCGACCGGGAGCTGCCCGAGTACGCTCATTTATTTTCACAAATGCAAAAGGGGCTCACGAAATTGTTGGCACTTTATCAATCTTCTTAACATGATCACCGAACGTACGCCCTTTATCAAGCGCTTATTGGTACTTCCGTTTTTGATGGTGATCAAATTGTATCAATGGATCGTCTCTCCGTGGCTGGGCCCCTCTTGTCGGTATACGCCTACCTGCTCGCAGTATGCAGCCACTGCTTTGCAACGCTATGGGCTGCTAAAAGGAACCTGGCTCTCGTTAAAAAGAATCAGCCGCTGTCATCCGTGGGGAAGCAGCGGCTATGATCCGGTACCGTAAACGTAGTCTTTAGTTTTCTAGCGATCAGCTGGCTTTTTCGTAACGGGCCGCCACCACGTTCCAATTGACCACTTGCCAGAAGGCAGCCAGGTAATCGGCGCGACGGTTCTGATATTTTAAGTAATAAGCGTGTTCCCAAACATCGGCTCCCAGCAAGGGCAAGCCTTTGGTCTCCGCAATATCCATTAGCGGATTATCTTGATTGGGGGTTGAGCAGATCTCGAGTTTACCATTGGCAACGATCAACCAGGCCCAGCCACTTCCAAAGCGAGTCATGCCGGCGGCCGCAAATTTTTCTTTAAAACTGTCGAACGAGCCAAAGGCTGCATTGATGGCATCGGCTAATGAACCGGTGGGGGCTCCACCGGCGTTCGGAGCCAGACTCTCCCAGAAAAAACTATGATTCCAGTGACCGCCTCCATTGTTACGCACGGCCGCAGAGATGCTGCCGGCCTTGGCGACCAACTCTTCGATCGATAGATTTTCATTGGGCGTTCCGGCCAAGGCCTTGTTGAGATTATCTACATAGGCCTGGTGATGTTTACCATGGTGAATCTGCATGGTAACTGTGTCGATGTGTGGTTCTAACGCATCGTGCGCGTAAGGAAGGGGAGCGAGTGTAAATGGCATGGTAACTATTTTTTGGATGATGCAAAGGTACTACGACCGGCCACGTTCAACGCTTTTGTTGAAAGAAATCCTTCATAAGGCGGGCTCCCTCTTCGGCGCAACAACCATAACTCAATTCGGTGTTCTTGTGAAAGGGCCAGCGGTCACCGGCCACTTTTCGATATCCGTTCTTACTATCATCTGCGCCATAGACAACGCGCCCGATCTTGCTCCAGTACAAGGCTCCGGCACACATAGGGCAGGGCTCGAGGGTTACATAGAGGGTGGCCTCGGGTAAATACTTGCTTCCAAGGGCATTAAAGGCGGCGGTGAGCGCGATCATCTCGGCGTGTGCTGTAGGGTCTTGCAGTTTTTCGGTCATATTGTGACCCCGGGCAATGATCTTTCCGTTCATGACCACCACCGCCCCCACCGGTACTTCTTCTTCGTCCATGGCTCGTTGGGCCTCTTGCAGGGCTTGTTTCATAAAGTGAACGTCATCCATCCCCTGCGGTTTTACTAACTTGTCTGAAATTTCTGCCATGTCGTATTTGCCTTCGCTGACAAAGATGAGGGATTATTTTGCTTCCGGCGCCACCCGCTCCGTTGAGTTTAGAAAACAACAGATAAGACTATTGCAGGATTGTCTGCTGGCGCATGAACAGGCCATTAACGAAGCCCTCTATCAAGATCTGCATAAGAGTCCAGAAGAAGTATGGGTGTCAGAGACCGGTTTGGTATTGGCGGAGTGCAAACTGGCCCTCAAAAAATTAAATAGCTGGACCCGCCCACAACGCGTGCGTACCAATTTGGCCAATCTTCCTTCGGCCAGCCTTATTATGCCAGAGCCGCTGGGCGTGGTATTGATCGTGGCTCCTTGGAACTATCCGCTCGAGTTATTGTTGGGGCCCTTGGTGGGTGCCCTTGCAGCAGGTAATTGTGTGGTCTTAAAGCCCAGTGAGTTTACGCCTGCCA
This sequence comes from Sphingomonadales bacterium, assembly GCA_016872155.1. GTDB lineage: Bacteria > Bacteroidota > Bacteroidia > Chitinophagales > Chitinophagaceae > JJ008. The sequence goes on along the minus strand of VHBB01000001.1, from coordinate 123,787 downwards.
CCAGTGCTGTAATGAAAAAGATCATCGAGCAGGTATTCGATAGCAAATATGTTTGGCTCCTAGAGGGGGATGGAGCTACGGTGGTGCCTTCACTCATGCAATCTTTTCGTTTCGATCATTTATTTTATACGGGTAGCACCGCGGTCGGTAAGATCGTGTACAAGATGGCTGCCGAACAACTGACCCCCGTTACGCTAGAGTTGGGAGGCAAGAGTCCTTGTATAGTAGAGGCCGACGCCCATATCGAAGTGGCAGCCAAGCGTATTGCACTTGCCAAATGGAACAATGCCGGACAAACCTGTATTGCCCCCGATTATATTTTAGTACATGCGTCGGTGCGCGATCGTTTTGTAGAGGCGCTAGTAAAGGTGATACAGACCTTTTACACATCGGACCCCACCCATTGCGATCATTACGGTCGTATCATCAACACCCGACAGTTCGACCGACTTGTTTCTTATTTAGCGACTGGCAAGATCATCTACGGGGGGCAGCACGACAGGGCCACTCGCTACCTGGCGCCCACGGTGTTAACCGACGTATCGCTCGATGCGCCCATAATGCAAGAAGAGATCTTTGGTCCGCTGCTGCCCATTCTCACGTATACGCATTTCGAAGAGGCCAAGACCATTATTGAACGCAATCCCAATCCGCTGTCGTTCTATGTTTATACCGAGAGCAGACAGCAAGAAAAAAAATGGCTCGAGCAGGTGCCGGCGGGTGGCGCCTGTGTCAACAACTCTGTCTTTCATTTTCTCAATCATCGCTTGCCCTTTGGTGGCAGAGGTAACAGCGGGATGGGCTTTTATCATGGTAAACATTCATTCGATACCTTCTCGCACTCCAAAAGTGTGTTGCGAACGCCCAGCTGGATCGATCCGGCCATCAAGTATCCGCCGTTCAAGGGAAAATTGTCGATCTTAAAAAAATTAATAGGATGAGAAAAGACCAGCTGCGCCGAAGACTGCTACTGACGGGTATCTTGATCGTTGCCGCGCTGGGTCTATTATGGTTACAACAAACTAACACCACCATGACCTTTCGTCAACGAATGTTAAAGACCATTTATCCGGCGCTTATGTGGGCGACACGACTGGGCAATAAGAATACGATGGTTCTAACGCATGCTCCCCAAAAGGCCCCTGTTTCGTTTTATGACTTGCAAGCGACGTTGACCAATGGAGCTCCCATCGATTGGGCATTATTGAAGGGAAAAAAAGTTTTAATTGTCAATACGGCCAGCGATTGTGGTTATACGGGGCAGTATAAAGAGCTGCAGCAACTGCAAGATAAGTTTGCCAATCGCTTGCAGGTTATTGGCTTTCCGGCCAATGATTTTAAGGAACAAGAAAAGGGAAGCAACGCCTCGATCGCCGCTTTCTGCGAACGGAACTATGGGGTTCGTTTCTTCTTGACGCAAAAAACATCGGTAGTGTCCGGTGCGCTTCAGCATCCCGTATATCGCTGGCTGACCGACAGCACCAAAAATGGATGGAATTCAAAAGCCCCTACTTGGAATTTTTCTAAGTACCTGATCGACGAAGATGGGCGTCTAACTCATTACTTCGATCCATCGGTTTCTCCACTTAGCGAAATGGTCGTTACGGCCATTCAGTAATGGCCCCATGGCCCCGATCGTTTAGTCGATCGGACATTTCTCGTGATAATTGATAAGTGCGATCGGCGTTTTTTCGAAGGTAAATCCCTCGTATACGCGGGCCATTTCGTCGAATACGGCATTCAGTTCTTCTTCGGTCCTTAAGGTTACCAGTTTATTTCTGTATTCTTTGATGTTGGGAAGTCCTTTTAGATAGTTGGCATAATGTCTTCTCATTTCGTTGATACCTACCACTGGGTTTTTCCATTCGATCGAATAGCGCAAGTGCTTTCGACATACTGCCAATCGGTCTTCGATGGTAGGCGCCGGCAGGTGCTCTCCGGTTTTCATAAAGTGTTTGATCTCGTTAAAGATCCACGGATAACCGATGGCCGCTCTTCCGATCATGATTCCATCCACACCATAGCGATTTTTGTAAGCCAGGGCTTTTTCGGGCGAGTCAATATCACCATTGCCAAAGATCGGAATGGTGATACGCGGATTGTTCTTGATCTTTCCGATCAAGGTCCAGTCAGCCTCTCCTTTATACATCTGTACGCGGGTTCTGCCGTGAATAGCCAGGGCCTTGATGCCCACATCTTGCAGCCGTTCGGCTACTTCTTCGATATTCTTATTGCTGTCGTCCCATCCTAAGCGCGTCTTGACGGTTACCGGTAGCGATGTAGATTGCACGACGGCCTTGGTTAGGCGCACCGTCAGATCTACATCACGAAGTACCCCGGCTCCGGCTCCTTTAAGGGCCACCTTCTTTACAGGGCAACCGAAATTAATATCGAGCAGATCGGGTTGTGTTACCTCAACGATCTTGGCGGCCAACCCCAGGCTCTCTTCATCGCCTCCGAAGATCTGAATGCCCACCGGTCTTTCGTAATCGAAGATGTCTAGCTTCTTCTTGCTTTTGATCGCATCTCTAATGAGCCCTTCAGAAGAAATAAACTCGGTATACATAAGATCGGCGCCCTTGTCTTTGCAGACGGCACGAAAGGGCGGGTCACTCACATCCTCCATGGGAGCGAGCAGCAGCGGAAAATCAGGAAGCGTTACAGGACCGATCTTAACCATCGTAGGGTTTTGCCTAAATTTGTTGAATGTGCCGGCAAGTCCGGAAAGGCAAATTTACAATCAAAAACTGGCGTGTGTTTAAAAAAGGATTTTATCAAGAAAGATCATCGGGGCAGCAACTTTTATTACTGATGAGCCTGACGCTGATGAGTTTTTTTAGCATAGGATTATTGGGTACGTTTTTACTCTCGGCCATTACCGGTATTACCGTTGAGCAATTGGCCACCCTTAGTAAAATGAAAGTGCCTCATCCCCAATTAGGATTTTTTATCAGAGGCATGCAGCTTGCACAATTCCTGGGCTTGTTCTTGGTTCCCTCCTGGCTGGCGACCCGCTTATTCTCTGCCGAGCCCGCCCGGTCGTACCTTAAACTCAACAGACCGGTGCATTCCGGTTTTTGGATCATAGGCGTTACTGTATTGCTATTCGCGCTTCCATTGGTTCAATGGCTGGGCGAGTTGAACCGCGTGGTGGAGTTTCCTTCGGCACTGGCCGAGTGGATGAAGGCCCAAGAGAACGAGGCTAACGATACGGTAAAGGCCTTGCTGGGGCTGCGTAGTACCAGCGATCTTTTGCTCAATATTCTGTTTATAGCCGGGCTGGCGGCCGTTGGCGAGGAATTATTGTTTAGAGGCGTATTGCAAAAGATGTTCTTTCGGCAATTTGGTCAGGCCTGGCCTGCTATCTTACTGTCGGCTTTTCTTTTTTCGTCTATGCACATGCAGTTCTATGGCTTTTTGCCGCGGTTTGTATTAGGTATTTTGCTAGGGGCTGTCTATTGGTATAGCGGGAGCTTATGGGCGGCTATACTGTCTCATTTCTTCTACGATGCCTTGTTGATCGTATTGGTCTATTTTAATCCGGTGCTGCTCAATGAAGAACCGGTAGTAGGCCCCCAGACCCTTATGATCTCGGGGTTGGTGAGTGCGCTGCTCGTCACCATGCATTTTCATTGGATGATGCGTCATAGCGATACTGATCAGGATCACGATATTTCTGATGAATCTTCTGCGCACCCTTCATAAATTGAGTAATGGCATTTAACCGGCAGGTTTTTCAACAACGAACCATCACCGCCTTCTTTTTTGCGGCAGTAATGCTGTTTGGTTTATGCTGGAGTACGTGGAGTTTTGTTTTGTTGGTCATGATCATCCATGCGGGCTGCTGGGTCGAATACCAACGCTTATATAGTTTATTTCGCTTTCCGATTCGTTATTTGCTTTTGGGGTTCTTATACCTGTCGCTATCCTGGGCCTTGTTCATTGACCTAAAAATGCAAGACCCATTGGCCAGCGCCGCTGCTACCTCTTTACCCGTGCTTTGTTTGTTCGCACTAGCCTGTATGTGGATCAACGATACGATGGCCTACTTGGTAGGGTCTTTTATAGGTCGCACGCCCCTGAGCCCCGTCTCTCCCAAAAAAACATGGGAGGGCACCCTTGGCGGTGTAGTCCTTACCGTGCTGATCGCGGGAGCGCTCTTGCCTCGATTAATAGCGAGTAATTTACTACCCGGTGTCTCCATGCCTCTTCGCTCACTAGATGGATACCTGATGGCCTTACTGGCGGCTGCGTTTGGTACGGCCGGCGATCTTTTTGAATCGAAACTAAAACGGATGGCGGGGGTAAAAGACAGTGGTCGCATCTTGCCCGGGCATGGTGGCTGGTTAGATCGATTCGATTCGCTACTATGGGGCACTCCGGTTATTTGGATCTATGTGAGGGTCTTTCTGTAAGCAGCGGAGTGAATCGTTATCTTTGCCCTTTAATTTTTTAACGTATGACCATTCACCGCGAGGGGTTTCCCACTATTGCTCTTGTAACCTTGGTGCTTGTAGCCGGCAATGCCCTTAGCTATTATTTTCTTTACGCGACCTGCACCGGCTGTTTTGTAGCGCTGCTGGCCGTTTCGCTGTTGTTCTGGGGATTCATTCTTTCTTTTTTTCGGGTTCCCGCTCGGATACATACCATAGCGGAAAACAGCGTGATCGCTCCTGCCGATGGCGAGATCGTAGTTATCGAAGAAGTGCAGGCCGATGAGTATTTTTCAGATCGCCGCATTCAGGTGTCCATTTTTATGAGCCCGTTCAATGTGCATGTCAATCGCAATCCGGTAAGTGGAACAGTTCGTTACTCCCAATATCATCCTGGCCAATATCTGGTAGCCTGGCATCCTAAGTCTTCTACCGAAAACGAAAGACATACGGTCGTTTACGAAAAAAATGGTCGTGAGATCTTGGTCAAGCAGATCGCAGGGGCCCTGGCCAGGCGCATCGTCAATTACCTGCAACCCGGTCAATCTGTAAGACAGACCGAAGAAATGGGGTTTATTAAATTCGGATCTCGAGTCGATTTATTACTTCCGCTCGATGCTGTCATTAAAGTTAAAATCGGCGATCGTCCTTTGGGGGGCGTTACTGAGATCGCTACCTGGTAATCGGTAAGTCAATCCGTAGCAGTTATAAGATCTGCATAATCTCTTGCAACGAAAAGACGGTATGGGTAGGATAGCTTCCATCGGATAGTGCTACCCGCTCTTGGTTCAGATGATTGACATGAATCTGATCGATACCTGCGTTTTTGGCACCTGCAATATCTACCTCTATCGTATCTCCGATCATGAGCGATTGCGCCGTTGTTGCCCCGGTTTTTGCCAATGCATACGAGAAGATCTCGGGTCTGGGTTTAAGGCTTCCCGATCCCTCCGAGGTAATGACAGTAGAAAAATAAGAGGCCAGTCCCGAATACTGTAGTTTGCTATGCTGTGTTTTTTCAAAGCCGTTGGTAATAAGGTGTAATTGGTAGCTCTTTTGTTGCAGGTAATTCAACAGCTCCAAGGTATGCGGAAACAAAATAGTGCGGGTCGGAAGCAGGTCCAAAAAGCGCACATTCATTACCGAGGCCACCTCTTCGTTGATCACCCCAAAATCGAGCAGGGCCAGCCGCATCCGTTTGATCCGAAGTTCCTCTTGCTTTATAAAACCCTTTCGGTATCGGTCCCAGAGCTTTTCGTTATGAAGTAGATATTGCCGATAAAAATGGGTAAAGTCATCAACGCCCAATTGCCGCAGATCTAGTTCTTCGTACAATTGTCGTAAGGTGGCAAGGGCATTTGCCTCGAAGTCCCACAGGGTATGGTCCAAGTCAAAAAAAAGATGCGGGTAGCGAAGCGAAGACAACAAAGCTGCTTAATTGTAAGAGTGGGTCAATAACTTTGCAATATATCAATTAATTGACGAGTATGGATTCTTCGGTAACTGCTGCAGCTGCTAATGCCCTAACGGTGATCGTTACGGGCGCATCAAGGGGTATTGGCAAAGAGATCGCTTCGTTATTTGCACAAGCGGGTTATCGGTTATTGCTGACCGCGCGCGATGCAGGCCGTCTTGCGCAGACCATTCAGATGTTGTCGGCCGCTTATCCCACCGCCGTAATTCATGGAAAGGCTGCCGATCTGAGCGTATCGCAAGAGGCCATCGACTTTGGTCGTTGGTGTCTAAGCTATGGAGAACCGGATATTCTCATTAACAATGCAGGTCAGTTCTTACCGGGATCGCTGGGCGAAGAACCAGCCGGACAACTCGAACAACAAATGGCGGTCAATTTGTACAGCGCCTATTACCTGACCCGCACGTTAATGCCCGACATGATACAGCGTGGTTCGGGTCACATCTTTACCATTTGCTCCATTGCTTCGTTAAAGCCCTATGCACAAGGAGGATCGTACAGTATTAGCAAGTATGCTCTGCATGGCTTTACTCAAAACCTGCGCGAAGAACTTAAGTCGACCGGTGTAAAAGTAACAGGGGTGTATCCCGGGGCCGTGCTCACCGACAGCTGGGGTAATTTCGATAATAGCAACGGCCGTATTATGGAGCCTTCGGATATTGCCAAGATGATCTTTCAGGCCGCTCATCTCTCTCCACAAGCCTGTGTCGAAGAAATAGTGATCCGCCCCCGGTTGGGCGACCTCTAACCTATTCGGTGTATTTGTAGCCCACGCCTCGTACCGAATAAAAATAACGGGGGTTGCGAGTATCCGCTTCGAAGTACTTGCGAAAATTCAGAATAAAATTATCGATCGTGCGTGTCGTGGGATAGACCTGGTAGCCCCAAACGGCTTGCAATATCTTTTCGCGCGGAACCACCTCGTTTTTATTTTCGATCAGTAATTTCAAGAGCATGGCCTCTTTTTTACTCAGCCGAATTGGGGTCCCCTCAACGCCAATGGCTTCTTGCGCCTTAAAGTCGATCTTATTGGGTCCAAACTGGTATTGATCGCCCAGGGTCGATCGGTCTTGTAATTTCTGATTCTTATCGATCAGCTTCGAAACGCGCAGTAATAACTCTTCGAGGTTAAAAGGTTTGGTAAGGTAGTCATCTGCGCCTTTTTTGAGCCCCATTACCCGGTCTGCGCTGCTGTTGCGGGCACTCAGCATTAAAATCGGTGTCTCGTTGTTACGAATCCGTATGGTCTCGGCCACTTGTATACCATCCATGACCGGAAGCATCACATCTAAAATGATCAGATCGAAATAAGCGTTGTCTATGGCCTTTAAGGCAGCGGCACCATCATAGGCAGAGCTTACCTCGTAGCCCTCCAGCTCCAGATTCAGTTTGAGGGCCTCATGCAAATTCTCTTCGTCTTCGACCAGTAAAATCGTGGCGGGGGTCGCTTCGCTCATTGGGCAAAGATAACATTGAAAATACTGCCTTGGGGGTGGTTATTCTCGATCTCGATACGACCCCGATGGTCTTGTGCAATTCGCTGGCATAAATAAAGCCCCAGTCCGGTGCCCTTGGTAGTACGGGTTTGTTCATTGCCAATTCGGTAAAAGCGATCGAATACTTTCGATCTTTCGCTTTCGGGTACCCCCGGCCCTTGGTCGGCCACCGCAAGACGAATACCTATTGGAGTGCTGTGCAAGGTGGTTCGAATCGACGAAAGACCCGGCGCATATTTGATCGCATTTTCCAGCAGATTATTGATCAAGATCTGCAGCAACAGCGCATCGCCTACCATATCGATCTCTTTTTCGATCTCCGTTTCTATGGATCTATCGGGAAATCGTTTTTGAAGGGCCGCTACACAGTCTAGCAAGAGCGCCGAAAGGTCTAATTCTTCTTTACTGCTAATGAAGGCTTTGTTCTCGAGCTGGGCCGAGATTAGAATATTATTGGTTAGAAAGTTTAGCCGAGCCGTCTCGTCGAGGGTGGTGCGGATAAGCTTTTGTTGTTTTTCGGGGTCCAGTTGATACTTCTGCAGGGTCTCCAGGTTAAGTTTGGCGACCGCGATGGGCGTTTTAAGCTCGTGGGTAACCGCCATCATAAAATGCTGTTGCTGCTGTTGCATCTTGAACTGTCTTCGTACGGCCCTGTAAATAAAAACGGCTCCGATCAAGATCACGATCAAAAAGGTAATGCCCTCGCTAATGTATTTGGTCTCGTTTCGTTCGAACTGGTCGTCGATCGATCGTTGTTCAATTTTGTATTCATCGGGGCTAAGCTCGGATGAGCGCAGTTCGAGCAGCTGTCTTTTTTCGAGGGCGATCAATCGATTTTGCTGTTGCAACGAGATCAGCCACCAGAGCAGGGCCGCCAGCACGTAGAGCAGTAGTGCCCAGTATATGAGGGTGGTGCGTGTTAGCTTTCTTTTGACTTCGTCGGGCATACGGGGGCGATTCAGGGTTTCTTTTCTATCCGTATTCCTACATTCATAATTTCTTGAAGTGGATCTTCGCGCATGCGTTGCTCCAGGCTAAACCGATAGGTACCCGCCCGGCGAAACGAAACCCCTTTTTCTAATAATTCTTTTTGAAGCGAGATGCGGTGCTCGTAAATATCGTCCATGCCTACGCCCAACCAGCCGCTTTCGTTAGTGCCCAATAGCAGATCGGTGTCTATAGAGTAGGAGTTGCCTTCGGGGTCGGTTATGGATAGTCTAAGCCAGATGTTATTGTAATGATAGCGGTCACGATGGCGAAGCACCAACGCTGCATCGTAGCGGGCCGTAGTATCGGTGATCGTAAAGTCGAATTGGGGCACATAGTCGCTCTTCCATTGTTGTTGGGGCAGCGCCACCGATTTTTCGTATAACGACAGTGGGCTACAGCCCCCGATCATACAAACCAGTCCTCCCCATAAGAAGGCGGTCATTGACCGCCGGCTTATCCTTTGCATAGGGTAAAGTTACATCACATTTAAAATTTGCTCCTTGGCTTTTTCGAGCTCGTCTTTCATGCGCACTACCCGTTGCTGAATAGCTGCATCGTTGGCCTTCGAGCCGGTCGTATTGATCTCGCGACCGATCTCTTGTAAGATAAACGATAGCTTTTTCCCTTTGCTGTCTCCGGGCTCCTGTAGCTGTTGTATAAAGTAGTCGCAGTGGTTCAGAAGTCGTACCTGTTCTTCACTAATGTCCATTTTCTCTATGTAATAGATGAGCTCTTGCTCTAGCCGGTTGCGATCGTATCCCTCTTTGCCCAGATTGTCTTCGAGCAATCTGACCAGTCCTTGGCGAAGCTTTTCTCTTCGCTTTGGCTCCAGCTCGCTGATCTCTTTTTGTAACGCGACGATCGCATCGATTCGGCCCAACAGGTCCGCTTCGAGGGCCTTACCCTCTGTTAGTCGGTGTGCATTCAACTGTTCTACCGCTTTTGCAATGCCCGATTTACAGTGCTCCCATTCTGTCGCGCTTAGCGCATCGGCGCCCGGAGTAATGACTTCGGGCAATTTAAGCAGGGCAGGTAATAATTGCGAGGTATCGAGTTGCAGTTCGGCTGCCAGCGAGGCTAACGGCTGGTAGTACGATCGTGCCAGTTGCGTGTTGATCGCTACCGGCTGTGATTGACCGGTCTCTTTAAGACTGATCATACAATCGACGGTACCTCTTTCTAGTGATGTGGCCAATAAGCGGCGTATGTCAAACTCATGGGGCTTTAGCAGGGCAGGCAGTTTTACTTGCAGGTCAAACTGTTTTCCATTGAGCGATTTTAGTTCGATCGCCAACAACTTATCGCCGGCACGCACTTCGGCTCTTCCAAAACCGGTCATTGATTTGATCATGGGGAAAGACTTTACGTAAAGGTATTTTAAAAGCGCATTCGTAAATGAGGAAGGTCCCAAATGAAAAAATCCCTCCGAAAACGGAGGGATCCTATATGGATGGGTTAGTAAGTACTGGGAAATTTATTTCCCTACACAATATTAGTATTTATTTTATATATCAAAAAAATTTTTTTCTTTTGATTTTATCAACATTTTAAAATTAGCTGTGGATAAACGCAAAAAAAATTCAACGAGCTATTGCTTGCTACCTTTACTTAAAATTACACGCGATGCAATTTGAAAAACCTGTCTCTCTAACAGAAGTAGCCTCGCTATTGCAAGCAACGCTTATTGGAGATATGAATGGATATGCAACGGGCATCAATGAAATTCACAAGGTAGAGACCGGCGATCTGGTGTTTGTGGATCATCCCAAATATTATGATACTTGTCTTCGTTCTGCGGCTAGTTGCATCATTATTGATCGTGAAGTGCCGCTACCGCCCGGTAAATCATTGTTGGTGGTAGCCGATCCCTTTGCCGCCTATCTTACGTTGGTAGATAAGTATCGGCCCTTTACGCCTTCGCTTGTTTCGATCAGCGAGACCGCTGTGATCGGAGAGGGGAGCATCGTAATGCCCGGCGCTTATATCGGACATCGGGTAACCATCGGAAAGAACTGTATCATACATCCGCAGGTAACTATTTTAGACCACTGCCAACTCGGAAACGGGGTAATCGTACAGGCCGGTACCGTTATCGGGAGTGATGCTTTCTATTACAACAGAAAAAAACAGCTTACGCATCAGTATCGTAAAATGAAAAGCTGTGGTCTTGTGCAAATAGAAGATCAGGTAGAGATCGGAGCCGGTTGCACCATCGATAGAGGCGTCACGGCCAGCACCATCATTGGGGCCGGCACCAAGATCGATAATCAGGTTCATATCGGACACGATTGCGTGATCGGAAAAAATTGTTTGATCGCCGCACAGGTAGGACTGGCCGGGGCTGTTACTGTCGAAGACGAAGTGATCTTATGGGGGCAGGTAGGGGTCAATAAAACATTGACCATTGGGGCCGGGGCGGTCGTATTCGGACAGAGTGGCGTGGCCAGTTCTATTGATGGACAGAAGGCCTACTGGGGTACTCCGGCCATTGACTTTAACGAAAAGAGAAGAGAGTTAGTCTGGGTTAAGCGCATTCCCTCGCTTTGGGAAAAACTGAAGGCGCTCCTTCGCTAAGACCGTTGCTTTTGCGCTCGGATCTTCGATCTATGCGTTGCTATTTTGCTCGTATCGATTACAGGCTTCTCGGATCGTTTGCGCTAAGGGCGTATAGGTGAATTCAGGAAAATCATTCAATAGTTTACGGTTGTCAAAACGCGTGGCGCTAATGGCTACTCTTGCACTCTCGCGGGTCAACAGGGGGCGCGCTCCGGTCAAAAAGGCCCTGATGGCTTCAATTCTCCAGGCGATGGCTAACAGCAGACCCGACGCTTTCATCGATGGTCTTTTGCGTCCAAATCCATCGGCAATGCAATACTGCAATTGTTGAAAGGTCCAGGTATCTCCGTTTATAATATAGCGCTGTCCTCCGCTGGCCTTTTCTAGTAGTAGCACACAAGCACGGGCCACATCCTGAACATCTACAAATCCATTCAGCCCACCGGTGTACCACCGAAACCCATCATAGAATTGTTTGAATAATGCACAACTGCTCTGTTCCCAATTGCCATATCCAAGAATGGTACTGGGGTTTACGATCACGGTATCGAGTCCTTCGGCGTACCCGCGCCAGGCATGCAATTCTGCCTGGAACTTACTGCGGGCATAATGCGTATGCAGCGGACCTTCTTTCCAGGTTGCTTTTTCGTCTACCCACCCGCCGCCTGCTACCCGGCCCAGTGCCGCCACCGAACTAATGTGTATCAATCGACCGATCTTTTTCTCAATAGCGGCATTGACCACATTGTTGGTTCCCTCTACATTTACCTGATACAATTGTTGGCTGTCTTTTGGAACGAACGAAACCATCGCCGCACTGTGTATAACGGCATCCACTCCTTCCATGGCCTCTTCGAGCGAAATACTATCCAGGATGTCTCCCAATACCCATTCTGCCTTGTCTAGTATGGCAGGATCGATCCAGCCGGGTCGTTTTTGATTCCGCACCAGCGCCCTTACCTGGTAGCCTTGTTGCAACAAGGCCACTACCAGATAAGAACCTAAAAAACCGCTTGCGCCTGTAACCAGAATTTTTTTACCCATCAGGCATTTTTATATTGGTAATAGCCTTCGCCAGATTTTTGTCCCCATTTTCCGGTTTGCACCAGTTGTTGCTGTACGAAAGAGGGCTTAAGTCGCTCCGGCTTACCTAATTGATCGTAGACCGAACAACTTACGGCATAGTTAATATCGTTACCGATCAAGTCCATCAGGGCAAAGGGGCCCATTTTGAATCCGGCCGATGTGAGTATGCGATCGATCTGCTCCATCGTAGCTTTTTGTTCTTCGATAAGTCGTAACGACTCGATGTAATAAGGTCTTGCCACTCGGTTTACGATAAAGCCGGGCGAGTCGATGCAAAGCACAGGGGTCTTTTTAAGGTCCAGCATCAATTGCCAAGCCGTTTGCTGCACGGCGGTGGCTGTAAAGGGCGTAGTAACCACTTCTACCAGCTTCATCAAATGAGCCGGATTAAAGAAATGCAACCCGATTACCCGTTCCGGATGTTGAATGGCCTTGGCCATCTGAGTAACAGAGAGCGAAGAGGTATTGCTGGCAAAGATGCAATCACCATGATTGAGTTCGGCCAGTTGATTAAAGAGCGCGACCTTGGGTTCGATCTGCTCTACGATGGCTTCAATAAAGATCTCGGCCAGGCAATATTCGATCTCGCTGGTAAAGGCAATGTGAGACAAGGCTTGTGCGGCAATAGCTTCGGTGATCTTTTTTTTCTCTACGCTTTTGTTTAGCTCTTTTACAAGTTGACCCCGCGCTTTTTCGAGGGCTTCCGGCTGCAGGTCAAATAAAAGAGTGTTGAACCCGGCCAGGGCAGCGGTAAGAGCTATGCCTCTTCCCATGGTGCCGGCTCCGCATACTCCAATGGTGTTGATCTGCATGTAGGGGGCTTATCAGGTGGCGGCAGCGAATTGTTGTAAGAATCGTATATCGTTCTCGCTAAACAAACGCAGGTCGCTAACGCCATATTTGAGCATGGCGGGTCTTTCTACACCCATGCCAAAGGCAAATCCGCTATATTTTTCGGGATCGATTCCGCAATTGCTAAGTACGTTCGGATGTACCATGCCGCATCCCAGAATCTCTACCCAGCCCGATTTCTTACACACAGGGCAACCTTCGCCCTTGCATATAAAACAACTGACGTCCATTTCTGCACTCGGCTCTGTAAATGGAAAATAAGAGGGGCGAAAACGCACGTTTACATCGGCCCCGTACATTTCTTTTACAAAAAAGTAAAGAGTTTGCTTAAGGTCTGCGAATGATACTTGCTCGTCGATGTACAATCCTTCTACCTGATGAAAGAAACAGTGGCTTCTGGCACTCACCGTCTCGTTACGAAAGACCCGACCCGGCATTAGCATTCGAATGGGCAGCTTTCCTTTTTCCATCTCGCGTATTTGCACACTACTGGTATGCGTGCGCAGTACCCAACCGGGATTTTGCTGTATGTAAAACGTGTCCTGCATATCTCTGGCCGGATGATGCGGCGGCAGGTTAAGGGCACCGAAGTTGTGCCAGTCGTCTTCTATCTCGGGTCCTTCGGCCACTGCAAAACCCAATCGTTGAAAGATAGAGACGATCCTATTTTTCATTAGGGTCACCGGATGGCGTGAACCCAGCGAAAAAGGTTGTCCTGGCAGGCTTGTGTCGATGCTGGCGGCTTTCTGATCGGGAGCAGCAGCGGCTAGTAATTGCTCGTATCGCTCCGAAACGAATAGTTTAAAATCATTGAGCAGTTGTCCGGCCTCTTTTTTCTTATCGGCGGGTACTTCTTTCATGGCATTCATCAGCTGCTTGACGGCCCCTTTGGTTCCCAGATACTTGATCCGGAACGCCTCGATCTCTTCGGGTCGGGTGGTAGTAATGCTGCTGATCTCGCTGCGGAGGGCATCGATCTGTTGCCATAGATTCTCCATACGACAAAAGTAAGTCCAAACCAGCAATTAATTATCTTGCAAGTATGTCAGATCATCTTGGTATCGCCGATTTTTTGGTTCCTGTCGACAAAGCGGTTCTTTCGCAAGACCAGGGATACAAAGAAGGACAGATCGGTCATCATATTCAAGCGTACGAACAAGCCATGCCCGAGTTAGACGAGGCGCAGTTGGTCGTAGTAGGATGTCCCGACCACCGCGGGGCAGGCATTGAGCAGCACCAGGCCGGGGGGCCCGATGCGATTCGTCGTCAGTTCTATGCACTTTTTTATTGGCATGCCGATCTGCTGCTGGCCGATGTGGGTAATATTCGAACCGGTGCCTCGCTGTCCGACACCTATGCAGCCCTTCGCACCGTGGTATCTGCACTTATAGCAGAAGGAAAGACGGTCATTATTTTAGGAGGATCGCATGACCTGACCACGGCACAATACCAGGCCTATGTGCATCGCCGGCAACTTATCGAGGCTACGCTGGTAGATGCGCTTATAGATCTGGATACCGATGCGGTGCTGCCTGCCGACCAGTTTTTAATGGAGATGCTGACCGGCACCCCCAATTTTATTCGCCATTATAATCATATCGGGTTTCAAAGCTATTGTGTTAATCCGCAGTTGCTCGAGACCCTCGATAAATTGCGATTTGATTGTTACCGCGTGGGCAATGTAAAAGAGGCCCCCGACGAAATGGAGCCTGTTATACGAAACAGTCATCTGTTTAGTTTCGATCTATCATCTATGGCCAATGCCTATTCACCTGCCAGTACGATTTCTCCCAATGGATTTACAGGCGAAGAGGCTTGTACGCTCTTTCGCTATGCCGGAATGAGCCCCACTGTCAATACGGTGGGCGTATATGGATATGACCCCAGGGCCGATCGACAAGAACTAAGTGCCAAGCAGATCGCGCAGATGTTATGGTATTTGCTCGATGGCAGAAGCCGAGGTCGTCGCGAAGCGGCCTTGCAAGAAAAGGACTCCTTTAATGAATACTATATGGCCTTTGCCGAAGTAGAGACCATTTTTTTGCAAAGCAAAAAGACCGGTCGCTGGTGGATGCAATTGCCCAACAAGCAATTTATTGCCTGCAGCTATAAAGATTATTTGCTGGCCAGTAGCAACGAAATTCCCGAACGATGGCTGCGCGCTCAAGAGCGGGGCTAACCAAACGCTCAACAAAAAGCAATCGATGCAACGTACTCCATTACGATTTTGGCAGCAAGGATACTGGATGCTGCTGTTACTCTTGGCCTCTTGCGGTACCCAGCAACAGGTACAAAAGATAGCACAACGCCAACTGGCTGCTACCGACGCGTTCGATAAAGCCCATTGGGGCGTAAGCATCTTAGACCTTGCAACGAATCGGTATTGGTATAATCAAAACGGCCATAAGTATTTTGTACCGGCCAGTAATACAAAGATCCCGACTTGCTATGTGGCCATGCGACAGCTGCAAGATCGATTACCTGCTGCGGTCGTGCGAGAGACCACCGATACGCTATATGTGCAGCCACAGGGCGATCCCAGTTTTTTGCATCCTGACTTTTCAATGCAGCCCTTGTGGCAACAAATGCTGGCCGCTAAGAAACATGTGGTCTTGCGCTTTTCGACTCGCGATCGCTTTGAGGCCTATGGTAGTGGTTGGTCTTGGGATGATTACCAAGAGCCGTATCTCGCCGAGCGAAGCGCTTTTCCGCTCTATGGCAACTTGGTTTCTTTCGAGGCCGCCAATCAACGAGTAAAGGCAACTCCTTCGCGGGTCCTTCGCCCTCCGTTTATAAAAGAACCCATGGTGCAGTTAATAGGTACTGCTGGTAATTTTTCGATTTCTAGAAGCCAAGACGAGAATCTGTTTTCGATCAATCGAGGCGCTCGGCCTTTTACCAAGACCACTATTCCGTACAAGACCAACCGGGGGGTTACCAATTTTATCTTCTTACAAGACACGCTACAACAGATGGGTCTCTCCGCATCGGTTAGTTTGGAGGCGCTGCCGCTGCAAGGCCGGCTTTTGTACTCTCAGCCCCTCGATTCTTTTCTTGTTCCTCTAATGCATCGAAGCGATAATTTCTTTGCCGAACAAAGTCTGCTCATGGTAAGCCAGCGAATGTTGGGATACATGAGCGATCGTGCCCTGATCGACACGCTGCTGGCAACCGATCTGCGGGGGCTACCACAACCGCCCCGTTGGGTAGATGGCTCGGGGCTTAGTCGCTATAATTTATTTACGCCTCAAGACATGGTCACTATTTTGTACCGCATGCAGCAAGAGTTTGGCTGGTCGCGTATAAAGACGATCTTTCCAAGCGGAAACGAAGGTACCCTGCGGGGCTACTACGTTAATGACAGCACCGCCATCTATGCTAAGACGGGAACCTTGAGTGGAGTGGTGGCATTGAGTGGATTTTTACAAACACGAAAAGGAAAGTGGCTGGCTTTTTCGGTCCTGGTCAATAATCATCAATCTACCGCTACTGCCGTTCGACGCCAGGTTGAAAAATTTTTAGGGGAGCTGCGAAATCGATATTGACAGGATCGTCGATTATCGTATAAATAAGGTTGCCAGGTAGTCGCTACTTAAGGCGACATAGGTGGGCCTTCCATCGGGGGTTTGCCCTGGTTGCTGACAAGCCAGCAGTTGCACCACCAGTTCTCGCATCTCTTTTTCGTTCAAAAGGGTCCCCGACTTGATACGACGCTGCTTTACCAACGAGCGAATGAGTTTCTCTCGTATCGTGTAGCCGGCATCGCTGTTAAAGTGTTTATATTCTTCTAACAGCGATTCAATGATCGTTTTTTCTTGACCCGATGGGCTATCCGATGGCGTGGCCTGTATGGTAAATGAGCCAGGGCCAACGGGCTCTAGCAGAAAGCCCAACAAGTTCAGCGCAGGCAAAAGTTCTTGAAGCAAGGCGGCATCGGCCACAGGCAGTGTAAGGGTTATCGGAAATAGTGTGCGTTGCGCAGGCACGGGTTGCTCTACGCTGCTTTGTTGCAATTGTTCGTAGAGAATTCTCTCGTGCGCCGCTTGCTGGTCTATAATCCAAAGCCCATCACGATTCGGGTAAAGTATATAACCGCTCAACAAACTTGTTACACGAAGGGGGTGCTCGTCTGGTTCGCTCGGTAATAAGGGCGTCGCTGTAACAGAAGCCGGTTCGCTCGCCGTCCAGTCTGGCGAATAGGCCGTAAAGCCACTGGGCTGAATCAGGTGTGCTTGATTTTTTTTGGTAAAGCTTCTAAAGATAGAGCTATCGGCAGCGGCCGAGCGTTTGTCTTCTGTAAAGGGTTGTTGCACCGAAGAGAGTTGCTGTATAGAGGCATCCAAGTCAAAATCGAGCGTGGGCGTAATGCTAAATTGAGCCAGCGCATGCTTTACGGCCGCTTGTACGAACGCATACACGATCTTCTCATCCTCAAATTTTATTTCTTGTTTGGTGGGATGCACATTGATGTCGATCTGTTGCGGATCAAGATCTATAAAGAGTACATAGAGTGGAAAATGATCGGGGGCCAGCATTCCCTGAAAAGCACTCATGATAGCATGATGCAAATAGGCGCTTCGAATAAATCGGTTATTGACAAAAAAGTATTGCTCGCCTCTGGTCTTTCGGGCCGTATCGGGTTTGCCTACAAAGCCTCGTATGTTAAGATAATCGGTCTCTTCTTTAACGGTCACCAGTCTCGATTCGTAGGCAGCTCCCATCAACTGCACAACGCGCTGCTTGAGCGTGCCACTTTCGAGTTGAAAAAGTTGTTGATTATTGGCATGAAGGCTAAAGGAGATCGATGGGAATGCCAAGGCAACGCGGGTAAACTCATCAATAATATGACGCATCTCTGCCGCATTGCTCTTTAAGAAATTGCGACGCGCCGGCACATTAAAGAATAAATTTTTCATGGCCACACTGGTTCCTTGTGGGGCCGCCACGGGGGTCGCTTTTACGAGCTGGCTATTTTCTACCTCTATATAAAAGCCGGTATCCGAACTGGCAGTTCTTGTTCGCAGTTCTACTTGTGCCACTGCGGCGATAGAGGCCAGCGCCTCTCCTCGAAATCCCATGGTCTGTATGCAAAACAGGTCTTCGATGCGGCTGATTTTAGAAGTAGCATGTCTGCCAAAACAAAGTCTTGCATCCTGTTCGTCCATTCCCTTTCCATTGTCCACGACCTGTACCAGCGATTTACCCGAGTCGTTAATAATAAGTTGAATAGCGGTGGCCGAAGCGTCTACGGCGTTTTCGAGCAGCTCCTTTACGGCGCTGGCCGGTCGCTGAATGACCTCTCCGGCGGCTATCTGGTTGGCAATATGGTCTGGTAAAACGGTAATCAAGGGTTTGCCCGGGTTAAGCCTTCAAAAATACGATTTTGCCCTAGATATGAGGGCTAAGCCCGATCGCTTTTTTACACGCATTCAGGGAGTGGCTAAGCCAACGGACTACGCTGTCCGATTAAAGTAAAAAGAGTATTTTTATTTCTTCTGCCACCAAATAATTTTTAATGCGAGTTTTTCTGACAATTGTTTTGCTGGGCTTCTCTTCTTTTTATTCGATCCAGGCCCAATCTCCTGCCGGCAAGGCCCGGCAACGTTGGGTCGATAGCGTATTTGCCAGCCTTACCGAAGATCAACGTATTGCACAGTTAATGGTCGTGCGGGCTCACTCTAATCTGGGGCCTGAGCATATTGCCAAGGTGGAGCGCGATATTATAGATTACAATGTAGGAGCCCTATGTTTTTTTCAGGGAGGGCCCCTTCGACAAGCGATCCTTACCAACCGTTATCAGCAAGTGGCTCGTACGCCCCTGCTGGTTACCATCGATGGTGAATGGGGATTAGGAATGCGACTCGACAGCGTAACCCGGTTTCCTTACCAATTAACCTTGGGTGCTTTGCAAGATGAAAATCTTGTTTATCGCATGGGCGTAGCCGTCGGAGAACAATGCAAACGAATCGGTGTGCATGTCAATTACGCACCCGTGGTCGATGTCAATAATAATCCTGATAATCCGGTCATCGGGTTTCGTTCGTTCGGAGAAGACCGCGACAAAGTAAGTCGCATGGGCGTGGCGTATATGAAAGGGATGCAAGATGCGGGCATTATGGCCTGTGCCAAACATTTTCCGGGCCATGGAGATGTGGCGGTCGATTCTCATTACGACCTGCCGGTCATCAATAAGTCGATGAGCCAACTCGATTCGATGGAACTGGTTCCGTTCCGGGCCCTCTTTGCTGCCGGCGTAGGTAGTGTAATGGTTGCCCACTTGGCCATTCCGGCCATCGATACAGCAGCCCACCGTGCTACTTCTATTTCGCGCAATAATGTAACCGAGCTACTGCGCAATAAACTTCAGTACAAGGGTCTCACGTTTACCGATGCCCTCGAGATGAAGGGAGTCGCCAGTTATTTTCCCGGTGGCACCATTTCGGTAGAGGCGATCATAGCCGGCAACGATATGCTTTGCTTACCGGCCAGTGTACCCGAATCGATCGCGGCGATCAAAGCGGCCATACAAGAGGGTCGTCTGCAACAAACCGATGTCGATAGTAAGGTCAAAAAAGTATTGCAAGAAAAATATAATCTTGGACTTTATCGCCCGCAGTTTGTCGATACCGCGCAGCTAGTGGCCGATCTCAATGCCGCAACCGATGCCATTCGAGAAGAGGTAGCCCGAAAGGGACTCACCGTTCTTAGTAAAGCTCCTGCCTCGCTAAAATTGCCCCTACAAAAAGGAGATCGCCGGCTAGCGTATATTCAATTGGGCGGATCGACCACGAGTGTCTTTGGCAAGCAACTTCAAACACAAATAGGGGCCGATCTCTATTCCTTCTCATTGCAAGACAGCACTCTCAATGTCGATAGTGTGGTGGCGGCCCTTAAAACATCGGGGCGCTACGATCTTTTATTGATCGGACTACAAGGGTTTGCTAATAAGCCCATGAATAATTTCGGTATTGGTACAAAGGCTTTACAGTTGCACCAGGCCTTGCAGAGCGACTCCACCATCAGCATTGTATTTGGAAATGTACAAGCGCTAAAGCAGGTATGTGATGCTCGCTTTTTGGTAGCCGCTTATCAAGATGATGATATAACGCAGACCGTAGCTTCGCAGTGGTTACTGGGAGAGTTTGCTGCTCGGGGCGTATTGCCCGTTTCTGTTTGCAACTTTCCCTTTGGGTCCGGCCTACAAGAGAAGCCACTCCCCATCTCTGCCAATAGAAAGAATGCGGCTTTTCGACGGGTAGATGCAGTAGTAAATAGTGCGATGGCACAAAGGGCCTTTCCGGGTTGTGTGGTATTGGCTGTGCATAAAGGAGAGATCCTTTTTCATAAGGCTTATGGCTACTATGATTATGAACAAACCCAACCCCTGACACCCGAAAGCATTTTCGATCTGGCTTCGGTAACCAAGGTATCGGCCACTACGGTAGCGGTAATGAAGCTCTACGAGCAAGGTAAGCTTCGCTTACAGGGTCGCTTGGGAGAGTATCTTCCGTGGGTACGTGGTTCAAACAAACAAGACCTGCTGATTCGCGATATATTATTGCATCAAGCGGGGCTGGTTCCGTTTATTCCATTTTATAAAGAGACCCTTCAGGCAAACGGTGTGCCCGATACGAGTATTTTCTCTCCGGTATCCAAACCCGGCTTTACCCGGCGAGTGGCCGAAAAACTATTTGTAAGAAACGATTGGCAAGACAGCGTTCGTTTGCGCATCTTGCAAAGTCCGCTCGGGGTAGCCGGCAATTATGTATATAGTGACAATGATTTTATTTTTTTAGGCCATATTGTCGAGCAGCTATCGGGCAAATCGCTCGAAGCCTTTTGTCAAGAGAATTTTTATAGACCCATGGGAATGTATGCCACCGGCTTTACACCGCGCAATCGTTTTGCCGTAGACCGATTGGTGCCTACCGAGACCGAAAAAAATTTTCGCCGCCAAACCACCCGCGGCGATGTACACGACGAGGGCGCTGCACTAATGGGCGGTGTAGCTGGTCATGCCGGATTATTTTCGAATGCCTACGATCTGGCCATCTTGTACCAACTATTATTGAACAAAGGAGTTTATCAAGGGAGACGTTATTTACAACCCGAGACCATTCGCTTATTTACCTATTACCAGCGCATGGGTAGTCGCCGCGGACTGGGTTTTGATAAGCCAGAAGTAGATAACCGATCGCGTAAAGATCCTTATCCTTCTTTATGGGCCTCTGCCGCCACCTTTGGTCATACCGGATTTACGGGTACCTGTGTATGGGCCGATCCTCAACAAGAGCTGGTCTATGTATTTTTATCGAACCGGGTCAATCCGACACGAGATAATAATAAACTAGCGCAATTAGGGGTACGCGGAAAAATTCAAGATGCGCTGTATTGCGCCATTGGGGCCGATGAATAACGGATCTTAGTTTCCTGATCCTTGCTCAGGGGGTCTGGGTCCACGAGAGGGACGTGGTCCGCGTGACTGCGGGCGAGAGGGCCCTGCACCTCTGGGGGCATTACCCCGTTGTGGGCCTCGCTGTTGCGGGCGTTGTTGCTGTGGCCCGCCATCGCGACGAGGCTGATCAGAACGAGGCCCTTGTTGCTGTCTTCTTTTTTTCTGTGCAGCCCTATCGAGCGATTTAAGACTGATCTGCCCGACCAGTTCTACAAACTCAGGTTCTTCTTCTTTAGGTTTGGATGATACGACTTCGACGGGTTCGAGATCTTCGGGGCGAACACCTTGCCGATTGAGTTCTTTGATCTTCTTGACCCGATCGATCGATAAAGGATATTGCTTGTTGCTATCGGGCAAAGTGTACCACATGAGATTTTTAAAAATATCCTTTTTGATCAAAAAGGCATTTCCCTTGGCCACTTGCAAGACATCACAGTTATCAGGAAAATGCTGCAAGGCGTCCAGGTAGGTATCCAGTTCGTAATTCAAACAACATTTAAGTCGTCCGCATTGACCGCTCAGTTTGGTCTGGTTAATCGACAAATTCTGATAACGGGCGGCCGCTGTATTGACCGACTTGAAATCGGTAAGCCAGGTGCTGCAGCAAAGTTCTCGTCCACAACTGCCGATGCCACCCACTTTTCCGGCTTCTTGTCTGGCCCCGATCTGACGCATTTCTACCTTTACTTTAAATTCGGTAGCGTAGATCTTGATCAACTCCCTAAAGTCGACTCGGCCATCCGCAATGTAAAAGAAGGTGGCCTTTCTGCCATCGGCTTGCATCTCGACCTGGCTGATCTTCATGTCGAGTCGTAATTGTTTGGCAATGGCCCGGCTGCGAATAACTGCCTCGGGCTCGCGCCTTTTATTTTGTTTCCATTGTTCAATATCGCGATCGGTAGCCAGTCGCAATACTTTTTTCATCTCGGGGTGATCTTCTTTGACACCTCTTTTCTTTAGCTGAAGTCGCACGATCTCTCCGGTCAGCGAAACCTCGCCTACATCAAACCCGCTGACCCCTTCTACGGCAATCAGATCACCTTTTTCTAAGGGTTGTAAGGTGGGGTTGGTAAAAAAATCTTTTCGGGTGCCCTGGCTAAAGCTTACTTCAATAACACGGCATTGGGTATCGGTGTCGGCCAGGGGAAGGTTCTTGAGCCAGTCGTGGGCATTCATACGGTTGCAACCGCCGGAACTACATCCTCCGTTACTTTTACATCCGTTTGGTTTACCGCCAGTTGCAGTGCCACATCCCGAACAACTCATGATAGCGAAAATACGTATTTGTCTTGAATGATGTGGTAAAGTCTAATCGTGAGGGCATGAAACAAGATCTTGGCATTGGCATTGCGTTCTACCTGGTAATGGGCCTGGTTTAGTTCGTTGACCATGGCTTCTTGCTGCTCAATACCGGCGATCTTGTTGAGTCGCTCGGCAAAGTCCCTTTCTTTTTCGCTAATCAGATACTCGTTTCCGCGAATACGCAAGTGTAGGGCCTGTTCGAGCAAATGAATAAAATAGCGCAAGAATTGTTTTTGTTTTTCTCTCCCCAGGCGGCTGATCTCTTCGACCCATTTGGTCTGTGCTACCGGTCCGGTCTTTAGCATTGCATTGAGCCAATCGCGAACCAATACTTGCCAATCCTCTTCTGCATGCTGAACCAGTTGCAGGGCCTCTCGGTAATTGCCCTCACAGAGCGGGGCCACTTGGGCGGCCAGGGCAGGTGGCGTATTATTTCTTTCTGTCAATGCCTTCTCGATCACTGCGGTCTCGAGTGAGGGTACTTTAATCAATTGACAACGGCTTACGATCGTCGAAAGCAGTTGTGCTTCACTCTCGCTGACCAGTATCAATAAGGTATCGGCCGGCGGCTCCTCGATAAGTTTTAGGAGTTTGTTGCCTTCGTTACCCAGTAGCTCCGGCATCCAGATGATGAGAATTTTCCAAGGGCTCTCAAAACTTTTCAGACTTAGTTTTCTAATAATATCATTGCATTCTTCGGCGGTAATCTTACCCTGGCTGTTTTCTTTGGTCTTGATCATTTCGATCCAGTCAAACAGATTGCCATAGGGATGCAACTGCACGAACGAGCGCCATTCGTTGATAAAGTCGGTGGCAATGGGTTTCTCTCCCGGTTTTTTGGTAACCGTAGGATACGAAAAATGAATATCGGGATGAATCAGTTTTGTGGCTTTCGTGCAAGCCGGGCAATTGCCGCAAGGGGCATCGGCGTTCGTTCCAGCCGCCGTTTCACAAACCAGGTATTGTGCAAAGGCGATCGCCAGCGGCAGGGCACCACTTCCTTCTTTCGAAAGCAACAGCAACGCATGACTCAATCTGTTTTGCTGAGCCAACTCGGTCAATTGTCGTTGCAACGGGGCTTGCCCTATTACCTGATCGTATCGCATTAAGGCGAATGTACTTCATATGCCAGAGAAAACACAGCGAAGACCTTCGCTATTAGTCGAGCCACTTAGTGATCTCCTTGCTCATCGGTTCGGTACGAGGCGAAAAGGTAGCGATCAACTCGCCTTTTTCGTCGAGCAAAAATTTGCCAAAATTCCAGCTTACCGGATCGTTGAAATCCTTGGCCTTGGCTTGCTCTTTAAGGTATTTATAAAGAGGATGTGTGTCGTTTCCTTTTACAGAGATCTTTTCGGCCATCGGAAAACTTACGCCGTAGTTGCGTTTACAAAAAGCGCTGATCTCTTCGTTCGAGCCGGGCTCTTGCCCCATAAAGTTGTTGGCCGGAAAGCCCACGATCACCAGCTTTTTGCCATAGGTTTTATAGAGTTGTTCCAACCCTTCGTATTGCGGGGTAAGGCCACAGCGAGAGGCCGTGTTGACGATCAATATCTTTTTGCCTTTAAAATCGGCGAAATTAATTTCTTTTCCTTCTAGACCGGGCACATTAAAATCGTAGATCGAACCGGCAGAGAGGGCTAACAGACTCATAAAAAAGGTGATAATAAGTTTCATACTAGTGGATTTCAAATTCTATAACAAGGCAAGCTAAAAAAGGTTAGCCATTTCCTTGAATAATCCTTACACCGAAGAGATACAGACCGTTGCCATGCTAACCGTAACCCCCGAAATACCGGCCAGTAACTGTCCGCACGATTCCAGCGTGGCTCCCGTGGTTAGTACATCATCGACCAACAGCACCCTTTTGTTGCGAAGTCGGTGCGCCTGCTCGATACCGAAGTTGGCATAGCTATTCTCCCAGCGGGCCAGTCGCCCCAGTCGAGTCTGGCTGTTGCTAACATTTTTTCTGACCAATACGTGCTGTGTTACCGGCAGGTTCAGTTCTTGGGCCATTCCCTCGGCAATAGTCGCCGCTTGATTAAAGCCGCGCTGTCTTAGTTTTTTTGGATGCAGCGGAACCGGTACCAGTGCCTCTGCTTCGAAGCGGCCACTCTTTTTCAGTTGTGCGCCCAATAGCCGGCCCAGTTGTATTCCGATCTCTTGACGGTTTTTGTATTTGAGTTGATAGATAAGCTGCTCCATGAGCGAATCACGATTCAGATAAAAGCCGGATTGTACGGCATTGAAAGGAACACGGCCCCACAAGATCTTTTCGGCCGGGTTATCGTGCTGATCGGCAAAGCCCGTAGCGGGTAACTCATCGAGACAATACCAACAAATGGAACTGTCTAGCTCCAGCTTGTCAGAACCGCATCCTGCACAAACGTGCGGATAGAACAATTGGCCGATCGCCACACCGAGTGTCGTGAGCGCTTGCATACAACAGTAAATGAAAAAAATTAAAACAAATAACGATAAACGTCTTCTACCCGGGCCATGGTCACCACTTCGATACCCCGGTCCTTCGTATTCTTTTTAGCACCACTCTCTTTTTGATTATAGCGAGACACGATAATTTTTTCAAATCCCAACTTGGCCGCTTCGGCAATTCGCTGGTCGATGCGGTTTACCGCCCGAACCTCACCACTCAATCCCACTTCGCCCGTAAAGCAAAGTCTTGGCGAAAGTGCCACATCTTCGTACGAAGAGAGCAGCGCACAAAGCACCGCCAGATCGATCGAAGGGTCTTCTACTTTTAGTCCGCCGGCAATATTCAAGAAAACGTCCTTGGTGCCGAACTGAAACCCGCCTCTTTTTTCTAGCACGGCTAGTAGTAATTGTAGTCGGCGCAGATCAAAGCCACTCACCGTCCGCTGCGGGGTGCCATAGACCGAGGGGGTAACCAGGGCTTGCACTTCAATTAGCAATGGACGCATGCCCTCCATGGTGGCCGCGATCGCGATACCGCTTAGCTGCTCGTCTTTTTGGGTCAACAACAGTTCGCTTGGATTCAATACGGCCCGCATACCCGTATCATTCATCTCGTAAATTCCTAATTCGGCGGTGCTCCCAAAGCGATTCTTAAGCGTGCGCAAGATGCGGTACGTATAATGGCGATCCCCTTCGAATTGCAATACAGTATCGACCATATGTTCCAGCATCTTGGGCCCTGCGATCTGACCTTCTTTGGTAATATGACCGATCAGGAACACCGGCGTGTTCGTCTCTTTCGCAAACCGCTGAAACTCGGCAGCACATTCTCTGATTTGTGAGATCGATCCGGGAGAGGCATCGATATGCGGTGTTTGCAGGGTCTGGATCGAATCAACGATCAGTAATTGCGGCTTAAGTTTTTTTATTTCCTGAAAGATGATCTGTGTGTTCGTCTCGGTCAGTAAATAGAATTGCGGGTTCTTGGTCTGCAGGCGATCGGCGCGCATCTTGATCTGTTGCTCGCTTTCTTCGCCACTTATGTACAGCACGATCGCGTCTTTAATGCCTAACCCGTTTTGAAGAAATAAGGTCGATTTACCGATACCGGGTTCGCCGGCTACCAGCACCAAACTGCCGGGCACGATACCGCCCCCAAGTACTCGGTTGAGTTCACTGTCGGGCGTGATGATCCTTTTTTCTTCGCTGCTTTTGACCGCATCGAGCGTAGTGGTACGACCGGCTCTTTTCTCGCCTCCCAACTCTTTCCAATCAATAAAATCTTTTGACTTGTCCTTTTGAACCAGCTCTTCTACAAAGCTGTTCCAGGCACCGCAACCGGGGCATTGACCGATCCATTTGACACTCTCGTGTCCGCATTGCTGGCAAAAAAAACTGCTCTTAGTCTTACTCATCTCTATAAAATGCAAAGGGCCAATCTTTCGACTGACCCTTTACTTACTAACCCATTAAATTCTATTGCTAAATTAGCAAGGAGGGGGTGATATTAAAAATTAAATTTGCCGTTTGTGCATAACTTTTCTGTTAAACTTTTTGGCTGTCAGGGGCTGCCAAGGGGGGCTTTTTTAATTTGTATATAATTGGTTATCATATTGTTATAAATTTTTTAGCGACTTTATCAAAAAAGGTAACCTCAGTCCGGTCCCGGTAATTTTCCCCCAAAGACGTGACAGAAAGACGCAAAAAAAAGCACCCATTAGACTGGCTATAAATTTGTTGTAATATTGATTATTAAATCAATCCTTTTTATCCATGACAAACGAAATTATGCTGGTGTCCCTCCTTTTTCTGGGAATCAGTTTTCTGGTCTCTTCTATCCTTAAGGGAAAGTTTTCCCGTTATAGCAAACAGCCCCTTTCTAATGGGCTGTCCGGCAAGGAGATAGCTGAAAAAATGCTGCGCGAGAACGGCATTTACGACGTAACCGTAACCTCGGTAGAAGGATTTTTGTCCGATCACTACAACCCGCTCAATAAAACGGTCAACCTGAGCCCCGATGTGTACCATGGCACCAGTGTATCGGCCGCAGCCGTGGCTGCCCACGAGTGCGGACACGCCGTTCAACATGCTACTGCCTACGGACCGCTGGTCTTTAGAAGCCAAATGGTACCCGTGGTGCAGTTCAGCGCCAACATCGTTAATTGGATTCTGATGGCCGGAATTATTTTGCTGGCCTCTACCAATAATTCTACCGTATTGTTGATCGGCATTATCCTAATGTCGGTGACCGTATTGTTCAGTTTGGTTACGCTGCCTGTCGAGTTCGATGCCAGCAACCGTGCGCTGGCCTGGCTCGATCGCACCAACATCACCAACTCCGAAGAATATCCCATGGCCAAAGATGCCCTTAAGTGGGCCGCTACCACCTATGTGGTCGCCGCGCTCGCTGCCGTGGTAACGCTTATTCAGTACGTGATGATCTTCTTGAATAGCCGGGAGCGATAAGACTTTTGCTTAGCAGGAGAAATAAAAAAAAGGTGTCAATTGACACCTTTTTTTATTAATAACTTGGTCATTAAATGACATTTCCAATTTCATCGACATTGCTTACAACTTGCGTAAGTCCAGTGCCATCTACATTGCAAGAATAGATTGATTGAATTTGCGTGCTTGGGATGTAAAGCAAAAAGAATACTTTTTTCCCATCAGGCGACAATTGAAAACTGCTTTCATCCGTTTCGGCTTGTGCGGGAAAAGAGGCAATCGTGACCTTGGTGGCTCCGGTTCCGTCGTATTTAGCCGTCCAAAAATTGTTCGAATTATCACCCACTTTTACAAATACGATCAGACCTACATTCTGGGGGGTGGTTGTTTGGGCAACAGACTCTTTCGAGCAACTGAGGTTAAATAATACGAGGGAAAATGAGAAAAGTAAGAGTACGAGGGAGCTTTTAAAGATTGTTTTCATAGGTAAAGGTTTACATGATAACAATCTGTAAAAGCTTTTGTTCAAAAACCACAACTAATTCTTAATCAACCAAAAATTTTGATCTCTTCTTCATTCTTATCAAAGAAGCGATACTCGGTTAAGTGATACGAGGTGTCGGCTTGAATTTTTGTTTTCTGACCGAACTTCTTATTCCACTTGGCCAGCTTGGTATTCCAGGGCCAACCCTTGGTAAGAAAGGCATATACGATAGGATGCACGATCAGCGTAAGGCCGCTGTGTTTATGCGTGAGCAGATAGCTTAGATTTTTTTCGATCTCATCTTCGAGCAGTAAGGCCGAGCCGATCTTGCCGGTGCCTTTGCAACTGGGGCAGGCCTCTTGTGTGTTAATGTTGACCTCGGGTTTCATGCGCTGGCGCGTGATCTGCATGATGCCGAACTTAGAGATAGGAAGCACGGTATGCTTGGCACGATCGGCACTCATACAGGCCTCCATCTTGTCGAGCAATTTCTTTTTGTTATCGGGCAACTTCATATCAATAAAGTCTACCACAATTATGCCACCCAGGTCGCGCAGTCGCAATTGTCTTGCGATCTCTTCGGCCGCTTCGAGATTGGTCTCGAGTGCATTCTGCTCTTGATTACTGCCAACACTTTTATAGCCGCTGTTGACATCGATCACATGGAGTGCCTCGGTATGTTCAATAATAATGTAAGCGCCGCTGTCGAGATTTACGGTTTTGCCGAACGACGATTTTACCTGCTTGGTAATACCGAACGAATCAAATACGGCCGACCCGTTCTGGTAGAACGAAACGATCTCGGCTTTCTCGGGGGCAATACGTTGAATATAACTTTTGGTATCGGCAAAGATGGTTTTGTCGTTGACCACAATGCGGTTAAAGTCGGCATTGAGCAGGTCGCGTAAGATGCTCGTGGTCTTGGTCTGCTCACTGAGAATCTTAGCCGGGGCCACGGCGCCTTTTAGATTTCGCTGGATGGTCTTCCACATCTCGACCAGCATGGAGAGGTCTTCGTGCAGTTCGGCGGTTTTCTTTCCTTCGGCAGCCGTGCGCACGATCACCCCAAAATTTTTGGGCTTGATGGCCTCCACTATTTTTTGCAAGCGCTTGCGCTCTTCGCCTGAGTGAATCTTGCGAGAGACGGCTACAATGTCATTAAAAGGAGTTACTACTACAAAACGACCGGGCAGCGACAGCTCACAACTTAGGCGAGGTCCTTTGGCGGCAATGGGCTCTTTTAAGATCTGGACCAACACTTGCGGTTTACCGCCCATCACTTCGTTGATCTTTCCGGTCTTGACGATCTCGGGTTCTACGGTAAACTTCGCAAAATCACCGAGGTTGGGGCTGGTATTGTTGACAGAGAGTTGGGTAAACTTGAGCAGCGATTTAGCATAGGGGCTCAGGTCTGAATAATGCAAGAAGGCATCTTTTTCGAAGCCTACGTCTACAAAAGCGGCATTGAGTCCGGGAATCAGTTTTTTGACCTTGCCCAAATACAGGTCACCCACGGCAAAGCGGGCATCACTTCTTTCGTTATGAAGCTCGACTAGCTTCTTGTCTTCGAGCAAGGCGATCTCTACACCTTGCGAAGTGGCATTGATAATAAGTTCTTTGTTCATTACAGCTTAACTACTGTATCTACCTTTCACCATTGCTGCGGGAGAACCCGAACGAATGGGGGCTGTAAACGCCGGTTGCGACGCATCCAACAAAACAGAACCTGTCTTGGAACGACGGCGACTGTAAGAGAGGGAAACTAACGGAATACCGAGAGCAACCGGGGACTGTGAATAAACAGAGCAAGGTCCGCAACTAGGCGGCGCCTGGCTTTATTTATTTCTTTTCTTGTGACGGTTCTTTCTCAGTCTTTTTTTACGCTTGTGCGTCGCGATCTTATGACGCTTTCTTTTTTTACCACAAGGCATACCAGAATAATTTTTTAAATCTTGTTATTAAATACGTTTATCTAAAGAGTTTACAGAGACTATTTGTTGAGTTCGTTGATTCGATCCCGTATGGCTGCCTTAATCTCTTCAGCAGGTATCAGCGAAATACTTTTCTGATACCAGTCAATAGCGAGCTTCTTATTGCCGGTTCGCTCTTGAAGGTCGGCCATTAAAAGCGTAGCCTCCACATTGTCGGGTGCCAGTTTGAGCACCGTATTGAGTCGGCTAATACCTTTATCGTATTGGCCGGAGAGCAGCGATCCGCGCACCAGCATTAGCTGGGCATAAAGATTGGTGCTGTCTTTGGCCAGAACTTCTCTAATCTTGGCGATCCCTTCCATGGGGTTGGCGCTTACGTTACCAAAAAGATAACAGGCGCCCAATCCTACACGGGCAGAATCATTATCGGGATTGATGTTCAAAGAACGTTCGAATAAATCCTTGGCCTGCAATGCCTTCCATTGTCTTCTGGTCGGGTTCTCGTCGGATTGCAGGTTATCCAGAAATAAACGGGCTGCAAAGGTCAGGCTTTTTTCGGACTTTTCCAATCGTGCGGCCTCCGCTTCGTACCAGGCATAGGGTTCAAAGATACCTACTGTATCGCGCCAAAAATGTGCCATATCATGATAGACAGCGAGTTGTCCGGCCTCGTCGGTCACTTTTCGTGCTTGTAAAAGGGCAAAACGGTTTTTTTGTGCTTCGGTGAGTTGCCCTTTGGCCAGGGCCAAGATGGTATCGATGCTAATGGAGGCTTGACCGGCAGATGCATCCATTGTGGCGGGGGCAGACGGAATGGGCTTTTTCTCCGGGGTAAAATTTCCTAACGAAACAAGTAGTAAAACCAGTAGCAGAGCGCCACCGGCTATGAGCCATTGGGTTCTTTTCACGATCTCTTAATTTCGGCACAAAGGTACCGAACCGATCGTCTTATAGATCATCGCCGGGTCCGCTATCAGGTTTAGGCTCTTTGAGTTTCTTCACCTCTGCCACAAATTCCTTGGCAGGTTTAAAGGCGGGGATGTAATGCTCGGGAATGTGAACGGCAACATTTTTTTTGATGTTGCGTCCGATCTTAGCAGCTCTTTTTTTTGTGATGAAACTTCCAAAACCTCTGATATAAATATTTTCTCCGCCAGAAAGCGTGTCCTTAACTTCTTTAAACATGGTTTCAAGCGTAACAAGCACGTCCACTTTTGGAATGCCTGTTTTTTCGGCAATCTGATTAACCAAATCGGCCTTTCTCATGGGGATGGTTTTGTAATTACAATGCCAATCTAAGATTAAATTCTGTGATAATCAAATAACTAGGCATAATTTTTTTTAGCTTTATGGCGAAATGATGCAGAAATCGGCAAAAACCGGCTTTTCGGCCACACTTTTAAGGTGGAATTCGGCTAAAAATGACCGAAAAATGCCCTGGAAAGGCGAAAAAGACCCCTATAAGATATGGTTGAGTGAGATCATTTTACAGCAAACCCGGGTCGAACAGGGGCTGGGGTATTACGAACGCATGGTAAAGGCATTCCCCACGATCAAAAAGCTTGCTAAAGCTAATGATAATCAAGTTTTTAAGTTATGGGAAGGGTTGGGATATTACTCCAGGTGCCGCAACTTGCTGGCTACCGCCCGATCCATTACGAACGAACGAAAGGGCATTTTTCCTAGTACCTACGATGAAATTCTGGCTCTAAAGGGGGTGGGAACCTACACGGCCGCGGCCATTTCTTCTTTTGCCTTTAACCTGCCTTATGCGGTAGTGGATGGCAATGTGTTTCGGGTGTTGGCCCGGGTGTTTGGCATTGACCTGCCCATCGATACTACCGAGGGCAAAAAGAAATTCACTGCGTTGGCGCAATCCCTGCTCGACCTCAAGCGTCCGGGTTTGTATAACCAGGCCATCATGGATTTTGGGGCGGTTGTCTGCAAGCCGGTCTCTCCACAGTGTGGCGCTTGTCCATTTTCTAAGACCTGCGTGGCGCTGGCCCAGAAAAAAGTTGCCCAGTGGCCGGTCAAATCAAAAACGCTGGCCCTTAAGCAACGCTGGTTCTATTTTTTATTGCTCCAGTACCGGGGCCGGGTCGCCGTGCGGGTGCGTGATCAAAAAGATATTTGGCAAGGGCTTTACGAATTTCCATTGCTCGAGACGGCTTCGGCCGCTACGTGGCCCGCGCTGTCTCGGCAAGCCGAAAAAAAAGGATGGCTTGTTTCAAATGCCTACCGAACCGAGCAGGTATCGGTATTGTACCGACAGACCCTTTCTCATCAATTGATTGCCGGACAATTTATTCATGTGTCTCTCAAAAAAAAACCCGTCCTTGGCAACCAGTGGCAATGGGTCGAATACGACACGCTCGATCAATTGGCCTTTCCGCAATTTATTAATCAACATCTAAAGGCAGACAGCCGCCAGTCTTCGTTGTTCTAAGAGGGGTAACCCCAAATGCAATAACTTTACAGCGTCGTTTGTAAAAAAAAATTCTTGGATCCTTACCCGGCTGCCGGTTTTGTTCGCATCGATCAACCCAACGTATTGTTGGCGATCGCCCCAGGGTGGAGTGTCTTGCTGGCCCTGCTACTACTTGTGCCGTTCCTCTTTTTACTATGGAGGATGCGCAAAGGGTCTATCTTTTTTTCAGGGCAACGAAAAGATCTGGAGACACAGCAGCCTCAGCAACCCCTGTTGAAAAACGAGGTCAAGTTCGCAAGCATGGCCGTTCGCCAGGTAATGCGCCACCGATCGGATATAAGCGGTATTGAGTACGAGACGCCGCTTTCGGATGTATTGCGTCGAGTGGCCGAGCTGCATTATTCGCGGTTGCCGGTCTACCGGGGCGATCTACGTAGCATCGTAGGCATACTCAATACCAAAGATCTGTTGCCTTATTTGCAGGGCAACGATCAGTTTGATTGGCGCCAATTGCTGCGTACCCCGCTCTTTGTTTCGGCCTCTACCCGTATCGAAGAGTTATTAAAGGAATTTCAACAAAAAAGAATTCATTTTGCAGTGGTGGTCGATGAGGCCGAAACCGTCTGTGGAATCGTTACCATGGAAGATATAGTAGAAGAAGTGATCGGAGATGTTCGCGATGAGTTCGACGAAGAATAATAATGCGCAGACCCTTAGGTGAGCCTGTGCTTAAAACAAATGCATGGACCTTTTTAAAAAGATAGTATATAGCGCGGGACTCCTGTTAATGATTCTATCTTGTAATAGCGATTATACGGCCGGAAAAAAACGAGGATACTATAAGATCGCTTTTCCGGAAAAGCGATACCAGGTCTTTGATCGGCCCGGTTACCCCTATACTTTTGAGTATCCTGTGTATGGGACGGTTAGCAAAGACAGTACTTTTTTTCAAGACCCGGCCGATGATTGGTGGATCAATATCGACTTTTCGCAGTTTGCCGGACGCATCTACATTAGCTATAAGCCTGTCACCAGTCGTGCAGGATTCGATTCGTTGGTGCAAGATGGATTCAAGCTGGCCTACCGACAGCATGTAAATATGGCCACGCAGATCGTAGACAGCGTAATGCGAACTCCTAATGGTACCGAAGGAATTTATTTTTCGCTGGGAGGTAATACGGCCACGGCCAATCAGTTCTTCGTAACCGATTCTGTTCATCATTTTTTACGAGGCGCCTTGTATTTCGATGCTACTCCCAATGCCGATTCGTTGGGCATTGTCAATGACTTTCTAAAAAAAGATCTGCTTCATCTTATCAACACCTTGCAGTGGCGTAACCCTGGTCAATGATCGTACTCGATAACATACTGATTAGCGAAGATCTGGTCGATAAGAAATTCGTCTGCGATCTGGCCCGTTGCAAGGGAGGATGCTGCGAAGATGGAGCAGCCGGTGCTCCACTCGACGAAACTGAAAAAGCGATCATCGATCGCGTTATCGATACCATTACGCCCTACCTGTCGGCCACAGCGCTCGCTACGCTCGAACAAAAGGGACGTTATGTGTGGAACGACGAGTTCGGCTGGGTTACACCCACCGTAGACAGCGATAAAGAGATCTGCGCGTATGGAATTCGCCTGCAAGATGGTTCGATCCAATGCGCGTTCGAAAAGGCCCATGCCGAAAACAAGATCGATTGGAAAAAACCCATCAGCTGTCATCTTTATCCCGTAACCGCCAAACCCGGAAAGCACGGTGATTACGAAAGGGTCAATTACGAACCCAGACAAGTCTTGTGTGCGGGCGGCTGTGCATTAGGAGAGAAACTACAGGTGCCCGTCTATCAATTTTTAAAAGAACCTATTGTTCGAAAGTGGGGGCTCGATTTCTGGAATGCGCTAGACACGATCGCAAAAGGCGACTGGGAAGAGATCGACTTTAAAGAATAGTGTGTAATTTTCGACCGTGAACACGACCCAAGAACAATTTTTAGCGAAAAGTACCATCAAAGCCGCCGATCGGGAGCATCGTCGCAAGATCAATTTTAATATTGGCAAGTACAATGCGGTCGTTCCTAAGGGCAAACAGCAATTCATGGACCTCGAGTTGGCGCGTGAGCGTGCCAAGAATGCCAAATGGAAAGCGATCGCTACGCTCGATCAACAACTGGAACTCTTCGAAGCAACTATTACCCGCCGCGGAGCCAAAGTAATCTGGGCCGAAGATGCGCAACAGGCACTGGACGCCATTGGTCGCATCTGTCGCGAGAAAAAGTGCAAGACCCTGGTCAAGAGCAAGAGTATGGTAACCGAAGAGATCCATCTTAATGATTACCTGCAAAGCATCGGTGTAGATAGTGTAGAGACCGACCTGGGTGAATATATTCAGCAATTAGATGGGGAGGCCCCTTATCATATTGTAACGCCTGCCATGCATAAGAGCAAAGAGGATGTAGCGAAACTCTTTGCAGAAAAATTGGGTACCGATCCCAAGGCCACTCCCGAGCAACTCACCTTGACCGCTCGCGAGATCTTGCGCGAAAAATATGTACAAGCAGAGATCGGTGTTACCGGCGCCAATTTTATTGTTAGTGATGTAGGCGGTATTGCGGTAACCGAGAACGAAGGCAATGCAAGATTAAGCTGTGCCTGGCCCGACACGCATATCGTTATTGCGGGTATAGAAAAAGTGATCTCATCGATCAACGAACTGGGACTCTTCTGGCCTTTGCTGGCCACCTTCGGTACCGGACAGCAGGTAACGGTATATAATTCGTTAGTGACCGGTCCTCGTCAACCCTGCGAGACCGATGGTCCTACCGATATGTATGTGATCTTACTCGATAATGGACGTACCCATATACTGGCCGACGAACGGCAACGCGAAAGTCTGTATTGTATTCGTTGCGGCGCTTGTTTGAATGCTTGTCCTATTTACAAAAATATTGGCGGGCATGCCTATGGTGTTACGTATAGCGGTCCGATCGGTTCGGTCATTACCCCCCACTTGCAGGGCATGGATGAATTCAAGCATTTGAGCTTTGCTTCTTCGCTATGCGGAAACTGTACAGAGGTTTGTGCCGTTAAGATCAACTTGCACGAATTGCTACTCGAAAATCGTTACGAGTCGGTGCGAGAAGGCAAGGCCGAGTTATTAGAAAAGATCGCCTGGCGTGCTTGGAAACAAGCCATGCTGTTTCGTCCGGCCCTCAACCTGGCTACGGGTAAGATGAAAAACTGGTTTGTCAATAAAGTGGTTACGGGATGGACCGCCAAACGGGGCGAACTGCATTTTCCTGAAAAGACCTTTAACCAACGCTGGAGAGAAAAGTACGGCGACCGCTAAGGTCTTCGATACTTTCGTTGTACCGATAAATTTTCTACTTAAGGTTGTGTCTCTGTTCTTCTTTCTGCACTGAACGCTTTGTTGACCATCCATACACCCAGCAGGGTTACTGCGCCTCCTCCTAAAATAAAAACTGTTATTCGCTCGTCGAAAAGAAGGGCTCCAAACAGTAACGCTACGACCGGATTTACATAGGCATAGATCGAGGCTTGTTCGGTAGGTAAATGTTGTAAGGCATACAGATAGGCAATAAAAGAGAGCACCGATCCAAAAAAAACCAGATAGCCGATCACCATCCACGCATTACATGAAATGGCGGTAAAAGGAATGGACCAGCCAGTGGCTTGGGTAAAGACAGTAAGCAGCAGGCCGGATAAGAACATTTGTATACCCAAACTAAAATAGGGATTAAAGCGTGTGGCCTGTTGTTTGGTGTACAGCGTGGCAAAGGCCCAGGTCCACGTGGCGATCAGCGAGAGCAATATGCCGAACCGAAAATCGGGATCGAGAAAATCTTTTAAGTGATCGTAAAAAATTATGCATACACCCCCAAATCCAAGTAGTAGTCCGGAAATTGCTTTGCCGGGCATTCTCTCTTTTTGCGTAAAGAATCCGATCACCACCAGCCACAACGGAAAGATGGCTCCCATTATAGAGCCCAGTCCGGCAGAAATATAGTTGACCCCCCAGGTGCTAAGTCCGTTACTCATTACAAAATTCAAAAAACTGAGTAGTAGTACCGCTCTCCACTCTTTGCCGCTGGGCAGGGGAGTTTTCTTGTAAAGAAAAAAACAAACATAGAGAATGCCCGCAGCCAGTTGTCGCATTCCGGCCAGCTGAAGGGCGGGGATATGTCTTGTTCCTTCTTTAGAGGCCACCCAGGTGGTTCCCCACAACAAACAAACGGCTGCCAGCGCCAAGAGTGCTTTCGGCCGGGTGTTAGGCAAGGTAGACATAGTAGAGATGGGCGCGATACAAGCGGTTAGTGCTTAAAATGTCGTTGCCCCGTTATGATCAGCGTAAGCTGATGTTGTTTACAATAATCAATGGAATCCTGATCACGAATGGAACCGCCGGGTTGAATAAAGGCATCGATGCCAGCCTGGTGTCCCATTTCGACACAATCCCCAAATGGAAAGAAGGCATCACTGGCCATAACGGCTCCCCGTAACTCGAACTTGAACTGTCGGGCTTTCTCCAGGGCTTGGCGAAGTGAATCGATTCGACTGGTTTGTCCGCATCCTTTTCCGATCAGTTGCTTGTTTTTTACCAGTGCGATCGCATTCGACTTAAGATGCTTGGCAATAAGGTTGGCAAATAACAGGTCGGCCTTGGTAGCCTCCGAGCAAGGCGGGCCGGACACCTGGTTCCATTCGGACACATTGCCGTTATCGCTGTCTTGTACCAATACACCGCCCAGCGCAGACCGAAATTGTCTTTGGTTAGGTTTTGTAGAAACCAACTGCAGCAGAATGCGATTCTTTTTTGTTTGTAAAAGCTGTAAGGCCTCTTCGCTAAAAGAAGGGGCCATGAGCACTTCGAAGAAAATATCCTGAATAGAGGCCGCCGTTTCTTTATCGATGGTACGGTTACATACCAGCACGCCTCCAAATGCACTCTCCGGATCGCCGGCTAGCGCCGACTGCCAGGCTTCAAAGACCGTGGGGCGAAGGGCAACGCCACATACATTATTATGTTTGATTATGGCAAAGCAGGTTTCTTCGAACTCTCCGATCAATTGAAGAGCTGCTTCTATATCGAGTAAATTATTGTACGAAAGTTCCTTGCCACGCAATTGTGTAAACAGGTCTTCGGTGCGGCCATAGAATAGGGCAGCTTGGTGTGGATTTTCTCCGTAGCGAAGCGAGCGCGATGTGCCGATGGCCTTTACAAAACCGGTCGACCCTTGCGGATCGAAATACTGCGCAATGGCGGCGTCGTATTGGGCCACGATGGCAAAGGCATGGGCTGCCAATTGTTTTCGTTGGGCCAGTGTAATCATCCCTTGTTGATCGGCCAGTAATTGTCGTAGCGGCTCATATTCTTTTTTTGCAGCCACCACGGTAACGTCACTAAAGTTCTTGGCGGCGGCCCTGATCATCGAAGGCCCGCCGATATCGATTTTTTCAATGATGGCCTTTTCGTCTGCCGTGGCCGCTACGGTCTCTTCGAATGGATAGAGATCGACGATGACCAGGTCTAGTGTAGGAATTTGGTACTGCTGCATTTCTTGCACATGCGTGGCATCATCTCGCTTTCCTAAGATGCCACCAAACACCGAGGGGTGTAAGGTCTTGACCCTTCCACCTAAGATAGAAGGATAGCCGGTGAGTGTTTCAACCGCAATAACAGGTATGCCCAGCGATGTAATAAACTGTTGCGTGCCTCCGGTGGAGTAGATCGTAACTCCCAGTTGGTGCAGTTGATGAAGTAGAGGTTCCAGCCCGTCTTTGTAAAAGACGGAGATTAGAGCGGTGCTAATTTTTTTTTCCATTGCTAAAGCCGGTGGGTAAGAAGGGGCGAAGGTACTTTATCGAAAGGAGCTTACAAAGGCGCCTTCTGTCTGGGTATCGTGCACCGTAAGACCCATGCTGTCGAGCAGGGCCAGCCATTGCGTACGAGTGCGTGTGCCGACAGAAGCATCGATAATAACGGTTTTTATAGTTCGGTGATGCACCCAGGTCTCTCCCCTAATTGGAGATCGCTGGTTGACCACAAGCAGGTCGATCAGGGTCGAATCGGGAGTGGGTGGGGTGCGCTGTTTGTCGGCCAGCCATATTTTATTTTCGCCCAACCGAAGTTGCTGTCCGATGGGCAACGAAGTAACGTAACGCACTCCATAGTGTTGACGAGCCTGTTGTAAGGTGTATTGCAGCCGACCGGGGTCTTTCGTGGACCCGCTATCTATAAAACTGTAGCAGGTGGTACCCGCTATCCAGTCAATGGCCGTAGCACCGGGCAGGTGGTAGACGATTATGTGGCGCTGCTGTTGATTACGTAGTTTCAATGTTGCTTGGCAGTAGACTAGTGCCAGCCCCGAAAGCAAGGTGAGTAGACGCCCCCCATGACTTTTATTGATGACCCAATGAGCGGCAGCGAGTAGCAAGACCATTAGCAGTATCGTTTCGGGTAACTCCCATTGCAGGTCGGTCAGCAACAATCCGGGAATACGTTCTAGCCATGTTATAAATCCGTTCATGATTTGAATTAAAAAACTGATCGCTTTTCCGATCAGGGTAGCCGGTAACGAAAACGGACTGACGATAACCAATAATAGCAGGGCGGTCAACACAAGGTTCGAAATAGGAACGGCGAGTAAATTCCCCAGCAAAAAAAAGCACCCGGAAACTGATGAAAATGAAAAAGTGAAAGCGGGGTGGTAAATAACTGGGCCGCGATACTAATAGCGATCAATTGTCCCGGGGCATGCCACCAGATCTTGGTATGACTTAATTTTCTTGCTAAATATCTCCCGACCAATAAAATGCCAGCCACTGCGGCAAACGACAGCTGAAAGCCGAGGTCCCAGAGCCAAAAGGGATCATAGCACAGCAGCAAGAAGGCCGCCGCCATAAGCGTATTTAAAGAGTTGCCTCTTCTATGCATTATCTCTCCGAAGGCAACCGAACTAAATAATAAAGTGGCTCTTAACAAAGAAGGGGCGCCACCCGCCAGCAGACTAAATAGCCACAATATGCCCAGTACAAGTAGTTGCGTCACTTGTTTTAGCAAGCGCCACCTGTCGAGGGGGCGCAAACCCCAACTGAGCAAACCGCCGATCAGTGCCAGGTGCATACCCGAAATGGCAATAATATGAATAGTACCGGTGTTGCTATACGATCGGCTTAGTGCAGGATCGAGATCTTGGCGATATCCAATTAGCAAGGCCTGTGTCAGAGCGGCTGCTGCCGTATCGGGAATATAGCGTTGGAGAATACATAGTATTTTCTTTTGCAGCACGACGAGCGCTCTTTGCACTATAAACGAGGTTGTATCGGGCATAATATGATAGTCGCCGGTCTTTAAAAAAAGTCGGTGCGTGATTCCTTTCATTAGTTGCACCTGTTGCCAATTGCGCTGGCCGGGATTTGCGGGCGGTGTAATCGCAAGCGGGAGCCGCGCTGAGCGCAGCGTATCGCCTGCGCGTAACAACGCGGCTTGTTTGTCTTTTGCCAGCACCATCAGGATCTTTCCGTAACAAGGAGTGCGAAGGGTGTTTTGGTATTGCGCCAGTACGGTTGCCACCAGCGACAGACTTTGTTTTTTTTCTGCGGAGGCTTCGTCTAGTACATATTCCCAGGTAATGGCTGCTTTAGTCCTGTCACCCGTATTGACATTGAAGTTATTTTCTATGGTTGCACCCAGCCACTGCGGGTGATGGCGAACATCGGCCTTGATGCAACGCCAGCTACCGGCCGCAAAAAAGAGCAGGCCGCTTGAAAGCAGTGAGAGAGCGGTTACCCATCTTCGCAAGGGAACGGCTGCCCAATAAAGCAAGAGCCATAGTGCCAGGCCTGCTACCGCCGCAATAAAAAAAATAGGCAGTGGCTTATACCATTGAAAGAGGATCCCGGCAGCAAGTCCTATGACCGGTCGCAATAAGGGGGTGCGGTACCAATAGTAAAGTAGCGCGGGATGCATGGACCATAAGATAAGGCTTGGCCATGCCCGCTACCAGTGATAATTAACCGGCTTACTTGCTCAAATACATACTTCGGTCTTTGTAGAGCTGTCTAAAGTACGGGTCACGCAGATTATCAATAAAGCGGATGGCCTCACCCGTCGATTTCATTTCGGGCCCCAGCTCTTTGTTGACGCCCGGGAACTTATTGAAACTAAAGACCGGTTCTTTGATG
The DNA here is from genome assembly GCA_016872155.1 of Sphingomonadales bacterium. Taxonomy (GTDB): domain Bacteria; phylum Bacteroidota; class Bacteroidia; order Chitinophagales; family Chitinophagaceae; genus JJ008. The sequence goes on along the minus strand of VHBB01000001.1, from coordinate 83,220 downwards.
GCGAATCCCTTGAGGTTCTTTTTGATGGTAAAATCGCGCAACTTGTGTGTGCCCAACATCACCTTGGTGGCGATATTCAAATAAGGAATTTGGTAGGCCTTGGCAATAAAGGGAGTGGTACGAGAGGCTCGTGGGTTGGCTTCAATTACATAGACCTTACCCTCTTTGATGGCAAATTGAATATTGATGAGTCCGCGGATCTCGAGGGCTCTGGCAATTTTTTCGGCGTACTCCTCCATCTTTTGTACAAGCAGTGGAGACAGATTAAAGGCCGGCAGTACTGCATTGCTGTCGCCCGAATGAATTCCGGCCGGCTCAATATGCTCCATAACGCCCATTACATGAAAATCCTCTCCGTCAAAGATGGCATCGATCTCGGCCTCTTGACAACGGTCCAGAAAATGATCGATCAAGATTTTATTGCCGGGAATATGTTTGAGCAAGCTGACCACCGCACGTTCGACCTCTTCGTCGTTGATCACGATTCGCATGCGTTGACCACCCAGCACATACGAGGGTCTTACCAATACAGGATAGCCAACTTTGTTTGCTACGTGGACCGCATCATCTACCGACCAGGCGGTTCCATATTCCGGATAGGGAATGGATAGCTCTTTGAGCATGTCGCTAAAACGCCCTCTGTCTTCGGCAATATCCAGGCTGTCGAATGAGGTGCCAATAATGCGAATTCCTTTTTTGTGCAAACGCTCTGCCAGTTTGAGTGCCGTTTGTCCGCCTAACTGCACAATTACGCCTTCGGGTTTCTCATGTTCGATAATTTCCCAAAGATGCTCCCAGTACACGGGCTCGAAATAAAGTTTATCGGCCATGTCAAAATCGGTAGATACGGTCTCGGGATTACAATTGACCATAATCGCCTCGAAGCCGGCCTCTTTAATGGCGAGTAGTCCGTGCACGCAGCAATAGTCGAACTCAATGCCCTGACCAATTCGGTTAGGCCCAGAACCCAGCACGATAATTTTTTTCTTGTCGCTAACGATACTTTCATTGTGATGCCCTCTTTCGAAGGTCGAGTAGAAATAAGGCGTCTTGGCTTCGAACTCGGCTGCACAGGTATCGACCATTTTATAAACACGGGTCAGCCCGAGCTGCTTTCTTTTTTCATAGATGCGCTCTTCGTCGCCATTTCGAATAATACGGGCGATCTGCTCGTCACTAAAACCATGCAGCTTCGCTTTTTCGAGAAGGGCCTCGGGCAGATCGTCCACACTGTAGTTTTCTAATTCTTTTTCGATGGCCACGATCTTTTGGATCTCGAAGAGAAACCAGCGATCGATGCCATTGGTGGCCTTAGAGATCGAACCCACCGAAATACCGGCTTGCAATGCGTCTTTGATCCTGAACAGCCGATCCCATTTTGGGGTCTTGATATATTCTAATAACTCTTCGGCCCGCATTAAACTCTTTCCATAGTAGCCCAGCCCTACGGCGTTGTTCTCTAAACTCTGACAGGCTTTTTGAATGGCTTCGGTAAAACTTCTACCGATACCCATGACCTCGCCGACACTTTTCATTTGAAGTCCGAGGGTATCGTTGGCGCCTTTGAACTTATCAAAATTCCATCTTGGTATCTTGACGATCACATAGTCGAGGGCAGGTTCGAAGTAGGCCGATGTGGTCTTGGTAATCTGATTTTCTAATTCATCGAGCGTGTAACCAATGGCTAGTTTGGCTGCGATCTTGGCGATCGGATAGCCCGTGGCCTTGCTGGCCAGCGCCGAGGAGCGGCTTACGCGCGGATTGATCTCGATGGCAATGATCTCTTCGGTGTCTGGGTTAAGCGCAAATTGCACATTGCATCCGCCGGCAAAATTACCCAGGTCACGCATCATGGTAATGGCGGTATTGCGCATCAATTGCATGGCCGTATCGCTGAGCGTCATGGCCGGGGCTACCGTTATGGAGTCGCCGGTGTGCACCCCCATCGGATCAAAATTCTCAACAGTGCAAATAATGCATACGTTGTTCGCTGCATCACGCAATAATTCCAATTCAAACTCTTTCCAACCCAATACCGCTTTTTCGACCAGCACTTCGTGTATCGGAGAGGCTTGTAAGCCACGGTTGAGCGCCTCGTCGAGATCCTCTTTATCGTGTACAAATCCACCGCCCGTTCCGCCCAATGTAAAAGAGGGCCTGATCACTAGCGGAAATCCGATCTCTTGGGCAAATTCCTTTCCTTCTAAAAAAGAGTTCGCGGTTTTGGCAGTGGCAACTTGCACCCCCAGCTCTATCATCCATTGCCTGAACTTCTCACGGTCTTCGGCTTTGTCGATGGCCTTGATATCGACCCCTATCAATCGAACATTGTATTGTTTCCACAGCCCCAGCTCTTCGGCCTCTTTGGCCAGGTTGAGTGCGGTTTGTCCTCCCATGGTGGGCAAAACGGCATCGATCTGGTTTTCTTGTAAGATCTTCTCGATGCTCTCGACCGTAAGGGGCAACAGATAAACTTTATCGGCCATCATGGGGTCGGTCATAATGGTGGCCGGATTGCTGTTGATCAGAATAACCTTGATGCCTTCTTCGCGCAGGCTGCGGGCGGCTTGCGTGCCCGAGTAGTCAAATTCGCAGGCTTGCCCGATAATTATGGGGCCCGAACCAATAATCAGTACCGAATGGAGGGAGTTGTCTTTAGGCATTTTTTATTTTTTCGCTGCAGGGCGGTAAAAAAAAACAAATTGTGCAAAACTAAGGGAATGCGGTTGTTTTTATATCAGGCTTGCGCTGAATTTTCTTTAACGATCCCCATTATTTTTGCGCATGCGCAAAATTGGGCTGGTAATAACCTGTTGTACCCTTTTTTTGGGTACCGGAGCCCAGCTGCCCCGCTACCCCCAGGGCTACTTTATTAATCCGATGTCTGTTCCGATGGAGCTTACGGCCAATTTTGGAGAGCTTCGTAACAACCACTGGCACATGGGCCTCGACATCCGCACCAATGCTCGGGAGAATCTTCCGGTCAGGGCGGCCGCCGCGGGACATATTTCCTTTATCGGGGTCAGACCGCTCAGTTTTGGTCGCTTTATAATTATCGAACATCCCAATGGTCTCTCTACGCTCTATGCTCACCTCAACGATTTCGCCCCCGCCATTGAGCAATATGTAACCCGCCAACAGTACGCACAAGAGTCCTGGGCCGTTGAATTAAAACTGACCCCCGATCAGTTTCCCATTCGGCAGGGGCAGCTGATCGCTTTCAGTGGTAACACCGGCGGATCGGCCGGCCCGCATTTGCACTTTGAGATCATCGATACCAAAAGCTCAAAAAGGCTCAATCCGTTATTATTTGGATTTCCGTTGCCGGACCGGGTGCCTCCGGTTGTAAAATCGCTAGTCTTCTACGATAGAAGCCGCAGTATGAGCAACCAGCGTCCGCAAGCCATTCCGCTAAAAAAAACCGCCCTCGGTTACGAACCTGTAAGCGGAAAACCTATCAAGACCTCTTGGCATCAACTTGGTTTTGCAATTCAAGCCTACGATCAGGTCAGTGGCTCTACTAATCCTAATGGCATCTACGCGGCTTCGGTATCTGTCGACGAAAAAAGGATAGCAGGATTTGTGATCGACAGCATCGATTACGACCAGACCGGATACATCAATGCACATATCGACTACGCACACAAACAAAAGGGTGGGGCACTCTATCAACATCTCTCTCCATTGCCCGGCGAGGCCAGTGGAATCTATAAGAACTTTGCCGACAATGGAATCGTTCATCTAAACGATACCGCCTTGCACAAGGTGCTTATTCGTATCGAAGATGCTTATGGCAACCGGTCCTTGATTCAATTTCAAATACAATCCGACGTACTGCCTTTACCGGCAGTGGCCCTACCCATTAAAAAGACCGATCCACTTTCTTTGTTTATAACTCCTACTCAACCTTTTTCGTTCAAGCGACAAGACGTAGAGCTTATGGTTCCGGCCGGTGCGGTCTACGACAGTGTTCCGCTTGCGTATGCCGTCGATGCTGGTGCGCTTTTGCCGCCTGCCCTTACCCAACGACATCGCTTTAACAGTACGGAGTGGCCATTGCATAGTGATGTACAGGTCAAGCTAAGAGCTGCTGTGCCCCTCGAGGCGAACCTGCAAAAAAAACTATTGATGCAACGGAGCTGGGGAGCGATCAAAAAAATAAAACCTGCTGTTTGGCAACAAGGATGGATCTCGGCTTCTTTTGATGACTTCGGGTACTTTCAGGCCTATCTCGATACTACGCCCCCCGAGATCAGACTACCGGGCAAGGGAGATACCATCGATTGTAGTGCCAGTCTTGCGCTGGTTATAACCCCCACCGATAATTTCGGGGTTATTCGTTCGTTTCGTGCCGAACTAAATGGTCAATGGTTGCGTTTTACCAATGATAAAGGTAGAAGCTGGGTCTATCGTTTTGACGAGCGTTGTCCATACGGAACTCATCAACTTAGCATTACCGTACAAGATGCAGTGGGCAACGAATCGACGCGCAACTGGACCATTAAACGTGCTCCTTACCGGCCGCCCGTCAAAAAGAAACGAGCGGGCTCTTCTAAAAAACGTTAAGAATATGACTACCCTGCAACCTGGCGATAAAGCCCCTTCTTTTTGCGGCATTGACCAAGATGGAAAAAAAGTAACGCTCTCTTCTTTTAAAGGAAAGAAGCTCATCTTGTATTGCTATCCTAAAGACTTAACCGCTACTTGCACCGTGCAGGCTTGCAATCTTCGCGATCATCATAAGGCGCTGCTGAAAAAAGGATATGTCGTGGTGGGGGTGAGTCCCGATGATACCCCCTTGCATCAAAAATTTCGCGCAAAGCACGAACTACCATTTACCTTACTGGCCGATACCGATCAAAAGATACTCAAGGCCTATGGCGTCTGGGCCGAAAAATCGATGTACGGAAGAAAATACATGGGGGTACTTCGCACCACGTTTATCATAAACGAAAAAGGTATCATAGAAAGGGTCATTACCAAGCCTCGCAGCAGCGAGCATGCCAAAGAGATCTTAGACCCTGCTTATTGACCGTGCAATAGCCACTCGATCGACCCCGTTGCATAGGCAGTCGACTCTCCCTCGAGCCGTAGCTCACCCGTGCGACTTACTCCCTTGACCACGGCACTGAATTGCCTGTTACCGGTGCGAAAATGGGCCACCTGATCTTTTTTGTAAAGCAACTGCTCGTATTGCGCTTCGATCTGCGCCGTATTTTTTGATCGCAGCTGCTCCAATCGGAGTTGTAACGAAACGCAAAGACGCCGGGCCACGAGGTTGGGATCGTGAGCAATGTCTGAGATCTGTGCCAGCGAAACCGGATTGAGTAGCGAACGGTCGAAGCTGCGTTGGTTGCAGTTTAATCCGATGCCAACAAGGGCCCAGCTCCACTGCCCCGAGCTGGTCAACACCGATTCGATCAGGATGCCCCCGAGTTTTTTATCTTTCCAATACAGGTCGTTGGGCCATTTGATGCGCAGGTCCTCTTTTCCTGTAAGGTCCGCGACAGTATCCCATACCGCCAGGGCCATGGCTTTATTCAATTCAAACTGTTGTAAAACAGTTAAAAAATCGGGCTTAATAAGCGCCGTAAGGGCTACCGAGGCTCCGGGTTCGGACAACCAGGTTTTTCCTCGTTGCCCCCTTCCGGCCACCTGATTGCTGCTAAAAAAGGTCATTCCATGGGTGGCCAAGCCTTTCTGTATAGCTTCTCGGGCCTCGTCGTTGGTGCTTCCAACCTGCGAAAAGCTGATAAAGGGCTCTCCTATGTTAGCAGAGGGGTGTGGCAATTAATTGCTATTTTTACAGTGTAAACGGATACACGAAACTAAAGCAATCGAATAGTTGGAACAACTGGCATTATTGGCCGGCGGCAAGAATAGGCCTTCGACCGCTGGCAAAAAGACGATAAAGCGTCTTACAAAAAGCTCCAAGATCATCAAGACGATTATCGCTGCCATCGGGGAGAAAAAAGGTCAACAGATCGTATCGCTCGATCTTAGAAAGATCAACGAGGCCGTCGCCGATTTCTTTATTATTTGTGAAGCGGGCAATGCCCCCCAGATCAGGGCCATTACCGATAACGTTATCGATAAGGTCAAAAACAGCTGCGCCGAGGGCCCGTTTCATCAAGAGGGCCAGCAACAATTGCAATGGGTGCTCATCGATTATGTGAATGTGGTCGTTCACATTATGCATCCCGACAGCCGTCGCTTCTACCGGCTCGAAGAAATGTGGAGCGATGCCTTGCTTACCGAACATGATACTACTTATGAACAGGAACGATAATATGCCTTCATCCAACGAAAAACGAAACCCCGGCGGACCTTCCTCCGGTAATTCACCTCGCAAAGCGCCGCAGTTTAATATCTATTGGCTCTATGCGATCATTTTGGCCTTGTTGATCGGATCGTCTTTGTTGGGGCCGCTTAGCCCCAATATGGCCAAGATTAACGAACTCGAATTCAAGAATATGATCACGAGGGGCGAGGTCGATCGTTATACCATTGTCGACAACCGCAAACTGGTAAAGGTCTATCTTACCGAGCAAGGTCGCAAGGCGAACGAGAAACTCATCAAGGAGGCTTCCGGAGGAACGATCGATGAGAAAGGTCCGCATATGGCCTTTAAGATCACGGGGGCCGATGTATTTAAAAAATCGATGGATGATTTTTATCGAGACAATAAAGAGAAAAAAAATGAGGCTGGCGATAAAGTAGTCATTCGCGAGATCGCCTACGATGTCGAAACAGAGCGTGATTGGTTCGGCGGTATCCTTCAATTTATTTTACCCATTTTAGCGTTCGCTGCGGTATGGATCTTGATTATGCGCAAGATGGGTGGCGGTGCCGGCGGTGGGCCGGGTGGTGGCGGTATATTCAGTATCGGAAAATCAAAGGCCACGTTGTTCGACAAGGGCACCCGTGTCAACATCACCTTTGCCGATGTAGCCGGACTCGATGAGGCCAAAGTAGAAGTAATGGAGATCGTTGACTTTCTAAAGAATCCTAAAAAATATACGAACCTCGGTGGTAAGATCCCCAAGGGAGCGTTGCTGATTGGCCCGCCCGGTACCGGAAAGACCTTATTGGCCAAAGCGGTGGCTGGAGAAGCGCAAGTGCCTTTCTTTAGTTTGAGCGGATCTGATTTTGTAGAGATGTTCGTAGGCGTGGGTGCCAGTCGGGTACGCGATCTTTTTAAGCAAGCCCGAGAGAAAGCGCCCTGCATCATTTTTATTGACGAGATCGACGCAATCGGAAGAGCCCGTGGCAAGAATGCCATGATGAGCAACGACGAACGCGAGAGCACGCTCAATCAAATGCTGGTAGAGATGGATGGGTTTGGTACCGATGTAGGAATTATTGTGTTGGCCGCCACTAACAGACCCGACGTGCTCGATAGCGCGCTGCTTCGTCCCGGTCGTTTCGATCGCCAGATTAGCATAGACAAACCCGATCTAAAAGGACGAGAGGATATTTTTAAAGTGCATCTTAAGCCGATCAAAGTATCTAAGACACTCGACATTCATAAGCTGGCCGAGCAAACACCCGGTTTTGCCGGTGCCGATATTGCCAATGTGTGCAACGAAGCCGCCCTGATCGCTGCTCGCAAGAACAAAGAAGCCGTCGATATGCAAGATTTTCAAGATGCGGTAGATCGGGTCATTGGCGGACTCGAAAAAAAGAACAAGATCATCTCTCCCGAAGAAAAAAAGATCATTGCCTATCACGAGGCGGGTCATGCTATTTGTGGTTGGTTCCTCGAGCATGCCTATCCGTTGCTTAAAGTAACCATTGTTCCGCGCGGCACCGCTGCGTTGGGCTATGCGCAATACACGCCCAAAGAGCAGTACCTGTACAATACCGATCAACTCAATGATCAAATCTGTATGACCTTGGGCGGAAGGGCCAGCGAAGATATTTTCTTCGGCAAGATCTCTACCGGTGCCCAGAATGACCTACAGCAAATTACCCGCACGGCCTATGCAATGGTGACTGTCTATGGGATGAACGAAAAAGTGGGCAACGTAAGTTTTTACGATCCGCAACAAGAGAATGCGTTTACCAAACCTTATTCGGACGATACCGCCAAGATGATCGATTTTGAAGTTCGTCATCTGATCGATGAGGCGTATGCTAAGACCAAGCAGTTGCTAACCAATAAGCGTGCCGAAGTAGAGACCCTCGCCAATGCACTGCTCGAAAAAGAAGTATTGTTTCAAAGTGATGTAGAGGCCTTGATCGGAAAGCGTCCGTTCGAAGAAAAAAAGCCGTTGTCCGATCATACCCCGGCTGTGTTGCCGCCTGCCTTTTCTGACGAGCCAGGTTCGACGCATGAAGCCCCTCCTTACTAATGGAATGATATGAACGTATCACCTGCCAAAGAGAATATATTAAAGCGCATTCGAGAGGCCTTGGCTCATACCACGCCCATGCCCTTTCCGCAGAGCGAAAAGAACCAGACCATTTATCCGGCGCCTCACCAAGAGGCAGAGATCGAATTTGCCGAGCAATTTACCAAGCTGCAAGGAAAGTTCATCTATTGTATCAATCGGCAAGAGCTGGCGTTTCAATTTGCGAGCCTGGTTCGCAAACAAGATTGGTCTCCGATCTATTGCACCGAAGAAAAACTTATTACTTTATTGGGTGAGTCGCTCTCGGAGCGTCTGACCACCACCGATCTGGCCGGTTGCCAGGTATCGGTTACCGGATGCGAATACTTGGTGGCTCGTACCGGATCGATCGTGTTGAGCAGCGCCCAGCAACAGGGACGTACAGCCAGTATCTATGCGCCTATTCATATTTGCATCGCCTTTGTCGATCAATTGGTAGAAGATATCAAGGATGCCATGGTGGCCGCCCGTGAAAAGCACGACACACAGTTTCCATCGTTGCTTACCTTGGCCACCGGGCCGAGTCGCACAGCCGATATAGAAAAAACATTGGTAGTAGGCGTGCACGGGCCCAAAGAAGTGTATTTGTTCTTGGTTGAATCCTGATTTCGGTTCGCTTTCTTACATTTATACTATGACCACTGTCGATCGTCCGCAACCGCCTGGCCATAAAATTTATTTTCTCTCTGACTTTCATTTGGGGGCGCCCACTGCGCATGACAGCTTGCAGCGAGAAAAAACGATCTGTCGTTTTCTTGACCAAGCCCTGCAAGATGCAGCCGAGATCTTTTTAATGGGCGATCTCTTTGATTTTTGGTATGAGTATAAAAAAGTAGTACCCAAAGGATATGTGCGCTTGTTAGGAAAACTCGCCGCTTGCAGCGATGCCGGTATTGCCCTTCATCTTTTTACGGGCAATCACGACATGTGGATGAAAAACTATTTTCAGCAAGAGTTGGGACTCCACTTGTACTTCGATCCTATAACCATCGAGCGTAACGGATGTCGACTGCACCTAGGGCATGGAGATGGATTGGGTCCCGGCGACCAAGGATACAAACGGCTAAAGCGCATCTTTCGCAACCCATTATGTCAATTTTTATTCGGGGCATTGCCTCCTGTGGTTGGAATGGGGATCGCCGAATTTTTTAGTCGTCAAAGTCGGGCCAGGACCGGCGCCGCAGAAGAAGTGTTTCGGGGGGCCGATCAAGAATGGCTGATCTCGTATTGCAAAGAGCAGCAGCGCAAGGATCGCGTTGACTATTTTATTTTTGGGCATCGTCATTTGCCCATTGACTGGGAATTGGCTTCGCCGCCGAACTCCGTTCGCTATATTAATCTGGGTGACTGGATTCGCTACTATAGTTATGCGGTGCTCGATGGCCCTGCTCTTTCGCTCTCGTTCTTTACCGATCAGCAGCACAAACTAATCACGAACCGGTAAAACGCTTAGTGTATGAATAGTTTTTGGCATCAAGAATGGGGAGATAATTCCATCCAGGCCTACACGGTCGTGGGGTTAGTTATTGTACTAGTTTGGTTGTTTCGCCGGTATCTGTCGTCGCTGTTGGCCGGCTGGCTGTTTCGCTGGCTCGGACGCGTATTGAACACCGTAGAACGTGACCAGTTTAATGCCTTGGTCATTGCCCCACTCGAGCGATTCGTGTTGGTACTGGTACTGACCCTTGCGTTGTATCGATTGCAATTTCCTTCGGCGCTCAATATCGACATCTATCGATTCGAGGCACGCGACATAGTGCATGCCATCGGAAAATTATTGTTCATTGCCACGCTTACTTCTTTATTGCTGCGCGCCATTGATTTTGCCGCTATTTTATTAGAGAAGCGTGCCAGTCGAACCCCCGATCTTTCTGACAACCAGTTGATCGTCTTTTTCAAGGATTTCTTTAAGGTGATCTTGGTCATCAATGCAGTGCTGCTTGTACTCAGTTTTGTATTCGGATTCAATATTGGAAGTCTGGTCACGGGCTTAAGCATTGTAGGCGCTGCCATTGCACTCGCGTTACGCGAGAGTCTCGAAAACCTGATCGCTTCGTTTATTATATTTTTCGATAAGCCCTTTATTACCGGCGATCTGGTCAAGGTAAATGCCATTACCGGCACCGTAGAGAAGATCGGTCTTCGCAGTACTCGCATTCGAACCGAACAGAAGACCTTCGTTACCGTGCCTAATAAGCAGATGGTCGATAGCATCCTCGATAATCTCTCGCTTCGTTCGCAGCGTAGGGCCGACATCAAGCTCGAGTTATCGGCCAAGGCCACCCCGGCACAACTCGAGACCTTGCTGGCCGAGATCAGAACGTTGTTGAAAGATCCTGCTATTGAGCAGTTCTCGGTACTCTTATCCGATATTCGGTCGGGGGCCGTTTGTGTAGAGGCGGATTATTATACGGCTCCTCTTCCGCTGGATGATTTTAATCGATTGCGCGAAAAGATCAACATGCAGGTACTAACGCTGGTACACCAACTGCAACTGGAGTGGCCCGCCGATGGGCGGCCTCTCAAATAACCGCAGCGCGATACGAAAACTTATTGCTGAAATCCTTTTTGAATAATCTCTCCGATCTCACGGTCAAACTGACCATAGCGGCCGTACTCGATGACTCTTCCTAACTCTTTTCCTTGCCGATAAACGATAATGGTCGGTACCAAGTCGACTTGCAGCGTGGCGCTTAGCTGACCCCATGTGGTTTTATTTCGGTCTACGCCAGCCAGCGAGATCCGGTCGGCCGCAAGACCTGCGGCATCGGCCATAGCAAAGAAGCGTGGAATAATAAAATGGGAGTCCTCGCACCAGGTTCCCATAAAAACTAAAAAGCGAACGGAGTCTTTGTACTGGCGCAACAGTTGTAGTCCGGCTGTGTGAGGTTGGTAGGCTTTGTAATTTTCTTGCATCCACGTAAAGCTGCTCTCTTGTTCGAGCGTTGCGCGGGTTAGCCAGCCCTTGAATGTTTTTTCGTTCGGTCGCTCTTGCAAGGTCTCATACGATGGCTGCGCAAAGGCGACCCCCATCAGCAGCAGGAAAAAAAAGAAAAGAATTTTTTTTTGATACATGGCCTAGCTATAGGTTAGTGCGAAGTTCCACTAAAAAACTACGAATTTGTTGCAACGATTGAATGAGCGCAAAGCGATCTTCTGCCTTTTTATTTTTCTTAAGGTAATCGCGGGCCCCGTCGATGGTAAATTTTCTTCTACGCAGCAGATCGTAGATCAGTACCAGATTCTTGACATCGATAGGTCTAAAATAGCGGTCGCCCTTTCTGTTCTTACGCGGTTGTAAAATATCGAACTCGGTCTCCCAATAGCGAATAAGGGATTGTTTCTCGCGAAACATCGTGGCGACCTCACCGATCGAGTAGTATTGTTTTTTAAATAGTTCTTCGTCTGGCGGTACCTGTATTAAATCGACACGACTGGCGATCTCTTTTAGTGATCGTCTTCCGCGTTTACCGGGAACAGCGGCCGGATTTTCTTTACGCTTTACTCGTCGTATGCCCACGAGCGGTTCTTCCGAAGGGGTCGGATCGGCTATTGGTATGGCCACTTCGGGAATTGCCTGTACCGGCTCGGCGGGCTCCACACTAATCGAGTTGGTGACCGTGATCGGTGCAGGCGTATCGAAATCCAGTTGAATCTGGGTGAGCGGTTTTTTGGCCATACGGTATTGTAAAGATAATAAAGGACCTCCCCATTGTATCAGTTTGCCTATGCTGTGGAAAACTAGGGCTTTCTTAATCGAGACTCTGGTTCGAAGCGGCCGCCTGCTTTAGAATGCGGTCAAATTGTGCAGGGGTCAGATCGTTGTAGAAAAAGTAGATGGGATCAATGGGCCTGCCATTTTTGATAACCTCATAGTGACAATGGGGGCCGGTAGACTTTCCGGTGCTTCCTACCCATCCAATTACCTCTCCGCGTTTGATGTTCTGGCCTGCCCTTGCCTTGACCCTGACCATATGAGCGTAGAGTGTTTTGTATCCATAGCCATGGTTGATGATCACATGACGACCATAGCCATCTCCGGTATTGCCAGCGGTCTCGACCCTGCCATTGGCGGTCGCATAGATGGGCGTGCCTTGTGGAGCCGTAAAATCCAATCCGGCATGCAACTTGGTGGTCTTATATATCGGGTCTACCCGGTAACCAAAACCCGAGGCAATCCGGTTCAAATTTTTATTGCTAACGGGCTGAATGGCCGGGGTATGTGCCAATAATTTTTCTTTGTCTTTGATCAGTTGTGCCACTTCTTGATACGAGGTTCGCTGTGCCTGTATACGGGTTACCAGGGCCTGGATGGTCTTTGAGACAGAGGTCACGAGTTCGCGTGTGCCCAGCTTCTCTACTTTTTCAATTTCCAGTTGGGTGGCCATCTCTTGAGCGCGTGCACTGTCGGGAATAGGGGTGGCTTCGAAGATCGCACGGTACACTTCGTTGTCCCTTTTTTCGAGCTCTTTCATTTGAAGCTCCAACTGTTGCACCTGTTCGGCCAAGGCAACATAATCTTCTCTGATCTCGCGATTTTGAAGTTCCAGCATTTTTTCTTTGGGAGAACCAATAAATCGAAAGGCCAGATAAGCAATAAGCGCTGCGGTTACCAATGCCGAGGCGACAAATCCGAAAACACGCAACAGCTTTACCCGCAAGGGGGTTTCGAGTCGCTCATAGCGAAGCGTGTTGGTGTTATAAAAGTACTTTACCTTCTTCATCCCAAAGCGCAGCTGCGTTTAATATTGCCTTACCTTTGCCAGCATTGCGACATAGACAAATATAGCATTTACCCCCCATGATGACCTCGTTCGAAATACGCAAGGCCTTTCTCGATTTTTTCGCTTCTAAGGGACATACTATCGTGCCCTCTGCCCCCATTGTGGTCAAGAACGATCCTACACTCATGTTTACCAACGCGGGCATGAACCAGTTCAAGGATTATTTTCTGGGCAATAAAAAGGCCCCTTATTCTCGGGCGGTCGATACCCAAAAATGTCTCCGCGTTAGCGGTAAGCATAACGATCTCGAAGAAGTGGGGGTAGATACCTATCATCACACCATGTTCGAGATGCTCGGTAACTGGAGCTTTGGTGATTATTTCAAGAACGAAGCCATTGAATGGAGTTGGCAATTGCTGACCGACGTATATAAAATTCCCAAAGATCGATTATACGCGACGGTCTTCGAAGGCGATCGTAACGAGAACATCCCTCCCTCTACAATAGCGCTGGCAAAATGGAAGACACTGCTGCCTGACGATCATATTGTCTTTGGCAATAAGAAAGATAATTTTTGGGAGATGGGCGATACCGGGCCTTGTGGTCCTTGTAGCGAGATCCATATTGACTGCCGACCCGACGAAGAGAGAAAGCAAGTGCCGGGCCGCGAATTGGTCAACAAAGATCATCCCCAGGTCATTGAGATCTGGAACAACGTGTTTATTCAATTCAATCGAAAAAAAGACGGTAGTCTCGAACCCTTGCCCGCCACGCATGTCGATACAGGAATGGGATTGGAACGGTTGGTACGTGTATTGCAGGGGAAGACCTCTAATTACGATACAGATATATTTACGGGTACCATTGGTGCTACCGAAAAAATTTGCGAGGTCCGCTATGATGGGTCCGATACCAAGCAGGCCGTTGCCTTTCGGGTTATCGCCGATCATATTCGCGCCATCGGATTTACCATTGCCGACGGGCAGCTCCCCTCTAATACCGGAGCGGGATACGTGATCAGACGCATTCTTCGCCGTGCCGTTCGCTATTATTACTCGTATTTGAATTATCGTCAACCCTTACTTACGCAACTAGTGCCCGTGTTGGCAACTCAGTTCAAAGACGTGTTTCCTGAATTGCAGCAGCAAGTCGAATTTGTGGCTCGCGTGGTGCGCGAAGAAGAAGAGGCTTTCTTGCGCACCCTCGAAAAAGGACTTCGTCGCATTGACGATATCGTACAAGCGACAAAAGAGGGAACGATCGCAGGGACTGCCGCCTTTGAACTCTACGATACCTATGGATTTCCGATCGATCTGACCCGACTTATCGCTTCCGAACAAGGACTGCGTGTAGACGAGGCTGGGTTTGAGGTAGAGATGAAACAACAAAAAGAGCGTAGCCGTGCGGCCACAGCTGTGGATGCCGGCGATTGGACCGTCTTGCAAGAAGGCGCTAATCAGTTCGTCGGCTATGAGCAACTCGAGACCCCCGCACAAGTACTCAAGTACAGAAAGGTTACGGCCAAAGGGAAAGAGGGCTATCAGTGGGTTTTGAGCGTAACGCCATTTTATGCCGAGAGTGGCGGGCAGGTCGGCGATACCGGTTGGTTACGCTTCGGCGACCAGACCATTGCTGTGGTCGATACTAAAAAAGACAATGACCTGATTGTTCATTATACAGTAGAGATGCCTGCGGTGGTAACCAATGCGGTCATAGCCTCGGTAGATGCGCACTTGCGTCAGCAAACGGCCGCTCATCATACGGCCACGCATCTGTTGCATGCGGCCCTTCGCCAAGTGCTCGGTACCCATGTCGCTCAAAAAGGTTCGTTAGTAGAGGCGGCTCATCTACGATTCGACTTTTCGCATTTTGCAAAAGTTACGGCCGACGAACTCTTGCAGATCGAAACCATTGTCAATACTAAGATCAGAGAAAATATACCGGTGGTCATTAAGACCATGGCCAAAGACGAGGCCTTACAACTTGGGGCCATGGCTTTGTTCGGCGAAAAATATGGAGACAAGGTAAGAGTGGTCATTACCGATCCTGCTTATTCGGTAGAGTTATGTGGAGGTACGCATGTGGGAGCTACCGGAGCACTGGGTCTTTTCTCTCTGCTTGCTGAATCGGCCGTGGCGGCTGGCGTGCGTAGGGTAGAGGCCGTTTGCGGACAACCTGCCATCGATCAAGTACGTGCTACGGCCCATACGCTCCAATCACTGAAAGAGCTGCTCAAGCATCCCAAAGATCTTACGAAGGCCATTGAACAGTTGCAACAAGAACAGACCCTGCTGCGTCAACGGCTAGAGCAATTTGAACAAAAAGAATTGACGGCTCTATGCGAACGCTTGGCCGGACAAATTAAAAAAATGGGAGCCACTCATTTTATCGGTGAGCAGGTAGTGGTTTCCACTCCGGATGCCCTTAAGAAATGTTGTCTGGAGCTGCGCGGAAAAAAAGAGAATCTGGTGGTCGTTGTGACGGCGCTGATCGATGCAAAGCCCTTTGTTGCGGTGAGTGTTGCAGAGGAATTGCTTAAGACCTCTTCGCTCGATGCCAATTCGATCATTAAAACCGTGGTCGCTCCTCTTATTAAAGGTGGCGGAGGCGGACAAAAGACACTGGCCACCGCCGGGGGTCAAGATGCCTCAAGGCTTTCCGAAGTTATTACGGCTGTTCAGGCACTTCTTTAAATCAAAGCACATGAAAAGATTTTATAGTGGCGTATTGGCCGTTGTTGTTTTATTGTCTTGCGGAAAAAAACAGGGCAATTCTTTTTCTGTAAGCGGAAAGATAACCGGAATCAGTAAGGCGACCGTTTACCTCGAAGAAGTTCCTATGGCTACCATGCAACGACAGGTGGTGGACTCTGCTGTACTGGGAAAAGATGGTGTTTATACATTGCAGACGGCAGCCGCCGAAGAGAAGATATATAACATTAGGGTTGGCCAGCAACAATATCCGGCCGCCTCGGTTATCAATGATGCCGCGGACATTACATTGAATATCTTCTATGGGGCCGGTAACAGCCAGCTACCCGATCGTTACGAGGTTAGCGGCTCGGAGGCTAGCCAGGCATTACAACAATACATGCTACGTTTTAATACCGAGTTGCAGCAGGCCTTTCTGTTGCGGCGCTTGACCGATAGTGTAGAAACGCTTAGCGGGGTTCGTACCTCGGCCCAAAACAGTTTACTACAGACACAAGCTACACAACTGAGACAAAAAGCAGACTCGCTTTATTCGTATACCCAATCGACGTTGACTTCTTGCAAGAGTCCGGCACTTACCATGATGATCTTGGGGTATTATCAGAACATGGCGGGTAACCCTGCTTTTGGGCTCCGTGGCTTTGACAATACCGAGGTGGCCAATTTGGTAACATCATTGGCTCGTCGCTTTCCTACTCATCAGGGCATAAGGGCGGTCGATGCAATCATCAAGCAGCAGCAGCAGGCTCCGCAAGGGCTTACCGGACAAACGGCCCCTGAGTTTAGTCTTCCTGATCCCAATGGAAAACTGATCAGCTTGCGTTCGTTTCGTGGCCAATATGTACTGGTCGATTTTTGGGCCAGTTGGTGTAAACCTTGTCGCATGGAAAATCCGGTGGTGGTCAAGGCCTATCAGCAATTTAAGAATAGAAACTTTACCGTTCTGGGCGTCTCACTCGATCAGCCGGGTGCCAAAGACGATTGGATGAATGCCGTTATGAAAGACGGATTAACCTGGACACAGGTCAGCGATCTAAAATTCTGGGATAGTGCGGTGGTATCTCTTTATCAGATTTCCGGTATACCGTATAACGTACTCATCGATCCACAAGGAAAGATCGTAGCCGAATCGCTACGGGGCGATGATCTGAGTGCCACCTTAGATAAGTTGTTGCCGCGTTAATTGATCTGTTGCTTTTTTTTCCAGCTCAGGTAGGCGGGTTTTCTAAGCGGTTTTTGACGGCGTGGCTTTCGCAGCGGGGTACATTTTTTCAACTCCTCAAAGCAATGCCGGGGCAATTGCTGGTAAAGGGTAGTGCCTTCTGTCTTCCAGCGCAGCATCTCTTCAGTAACAGTCTTGACAACCTTGCCCGGATTTCCGACCACTACACTGCGCGGCGCGATCTGTTCTCCTTCTTTAATAAACGTGAGCGCCCCCACGATCGACTCATCACCCAAGACTACGTGGTCCATGATCACGCTATTGATGCCCACCAGACAGTTGCGCCCAATTATCGCACCATGAATCACCGCTCCATGGCCAATATGCGCCCCGGCCAATAATTTTACCGTGAGTCCCGGAAACATATGGATGATACAATTTTCTTGCACGTTGCATCCCTCTTCGATCTCAATGGCGCCCCAGTCACCCCGTAATACCGCACCAGGTCCTATATAGCAGTTCTTAGCGATCGTTACCGCACCGATCACCACCGCTTGCGGGTGCACATAGCTGCTGGCATCTACGACAGGTCTTATTCCATTGGCTTGATAAAACATAAATGGCTATACTCGTTATTCGTGAATGAGTTTTTTATCGGTGCGGTAGCAAAGTCCTTTGAACTGGGCTACCAACTTTTGATCTTGATTATGGATACTAATCTGGTAAAGTCCTGTGCTTTTTCCATTATGTAACTCGCGGGCCTCGGCCGTTAGGTGGTCTCCAACTCGCACCGGTTGCGTAAAATTTATAGAGGTGTCGAGCGCTACGGATAGTTGGTTACGGTTATTACAAGCAAAGGCAAAGGCGCTGTCGGCCAGCGAAAAGCTAACGCCCCCATGTACGATCCCAAACCCATTGACCATCTCGGGTCTGATCGTCATTTCAATACGGCTATATCCCTCTCGTACGTCCAGTACTGTTATGCCCAGCCATTGCGAAAAGCGATCCTCGCTCATCATATGGGTCACGACCCGGTTGGCTAGTTGATCGGCGGCAGATAACATAAAGATGATTTTAGAAGTTATTCTCCTGTAAAGCGGGGCGTTCGCTTTTCTAGAAAAGCTTGTACGCCTTCTTTAAAATCAGCGGTGCCCGCGGCTTTTTGTTGCAGTTGATCTTCGAGTTGCAATTGTTCTTCGAGGGAATTTTCAAAACTACCCTTGAGTTGTTGCTTGATAAGCCCCAATGCCGTAGTAGGCATCGTGGCTAGTTGTTGAGCCAAGGTCTCCGCTTGTTGTAACAGATCGGTATCTGCAACGACCTTCCAGATCATGCCCATGGCTGCAGCTTGGGTGGCCGTAACTTTTTCTCCGGTCATCATGAGTGCTGTTGCTCGTTGCAGGCCTACGAGTCTCGGTAAGAAGTACGACCCTCCGGTATCGGGGACGAGCCCTATTTTAGAAAAAGCTTGTATAAAACTGGCAGATTCGCCGGCCATGGTAATATCGGCACAGAGCGCCAGGTTGGCCCCCGCCCCTGCGGCCACTCCATTAACCGCGGCGATCACCGGTTTATTCAGTTCACGAATTCGCGTTACGATCGGATTGTAATGTTCTTTTAAGATACGTGCCATGCCCGGTCCTTCGGGATCGACCACTTCGCCCAGGTCTTGACCGGCACAAAAGGCCTTTCCACTGCCAGTAATGATCACCGCCCGCACCGCGCTACGTTGGCAAGCATCCAATTCTTGTTGCAGCCGCAGTGCCATCTCGCGGTTAAAGGAATTGAATTTCTCGGGGCGGTTAAGGGTTAGCAGCGCCACCTGGTCTTTGATCTCAACGACAATAGAGGACATGCATTTCTGTTTACGATAAAGTTAGTTATTGCGATCGGCTAATGACATTTAAAATAATCGAAGGGCTCGGCACAGTCGTTGCATTGTAACAGCGATTTACAGGCCGTGCTTCCAAACTCACTGAGCAAACGGGTATGACTGCTGCCACATTGCGGGCAAACGATTCCGTCGGCGGGTATCTCAAATCGTTTATCGGGAGGAGCAATGCCGTACGTCTTTAGTTTTTCTTTTCCCGCTGCGCTCATCCAGTCGGTGGTCCAGGCTGGGGCGATCGTCGTAGCGATCTCTACCTTTTTATATCCCTTCGTAAGAAGTGCCATCTTGATAAGCAGGGCAATGGTGTCCATGGCCGGACATCCGGTGTAGGTCGCCGTGATCGTTACGCGAATATGACCTTCGTCTTGCAGGGGGCGTAGCAATTCAACATCTCGTACGATACCCAGGTCCAAGATAGAAAGTACCGGTATCTCGGGGTCATGGATCGTGGCCAGCAAGTCGTAACAGTCCTGTAACTCGGTATTGTCTGCTGCTACTGCTTTCATAAAATTTTTTCTAATTAGCTATTATTCGCTGCCGAAATAGTTACCACTCGCACCCCGGAAAAGAGCGTTGCACGTATTGCAATTCGGCCAGCAGATAACCGAGTGCTTCGGTATGTTGACCGGTCTTGCCACCCGTCTGCATAAACGTATCGGTCAGTGAAGGGGCGGGCAAGGTGGCCGCTGCAAAAAGAGTACTGAGGGCCTCAAGCCAATTGCGTTTAATCGTATCTGTATCGATCTGTAGCGCCGTTTCGTAGGGGGCGGCGATAAAAAGTTCTCCTGTATACGGCCATAGATTCTCTACTGCAACTTGTAAGCGACGGTGACTCTCTTCGGTGCCGTCCCCTAATCGGCAGACCCATTCGCTGCTCCAGCGGCAATGATAGCGCACTTCTTTGAGCGATTTTTCGGCAATGGCCGACAGTGTAGTATCCGCTGCTTGTAGTAATTGCATAAAGAGCTCGCGTTGGTAGAAACTAAAAAAGGTTTGTCGTAAGATCGTTTGTGCCCAATCGCCATTGGGTCTTTCACACAGCAATGCATTCTTGAATTCTCTTTCGTTTCTCCAGTAGGCCAGTTGATCTTCGGTGCAGTCGTTGCCGATCAATTGTGCCGCATATTGATAAAAACTGCGGGACTGTCCGATCAGATCGAGTGTAACATTCGTTATAGCAATGTCTTGCTCCAGCACAGGCCCGTGACCACACCAGTCACCATTACGTTGCGCTAAGACAAGGGTACTGTCGGCCACATAAAGGGTAAAATCAATAAGCGAAGCGTTCGTCATGTCGGTTACTTACATGTGTTTGATCTCGTCGGGCAGATCATAAAAGGTAGGATGACGATAGATCTTATCTTGCGCAGGTTCGTATAATTCGGCAGCGGCCTCGGGGTCTGCTGTTTTTATGTGTTTGCTCTCTACGACCCAAATGCTAATGCCTTCGCTGCGTCGAGTGTAGACATCTCTTGCATTTTCGATGGCCATGTTGGCATCGGCGGCATGCAGACTACCCACGTGTTTATGCTCCAATCCCTGTTTGCTTCTAATAAATACTTCCCACAGGGGCCAATCAGAGGCCGGTTGTGTCGGGCCCGCTTTGGCCGCACCACTGGCATCATCGGGAATATCGCCGTAATAGAATTTTCTGATCAATTGCATGATGAATAATTATCAGGCTGCTTGTTGTTTTTGTTTTTGCTTCGCTGCGTAGGCCGAGGCCGCTTCGCGCACCCAGCGTCCATCTTCCCAGGCTTTCTTTCGGGCCGCCAATCTTTCTTTGTTGCAGGGGCCGTTTCCTTTGACCACTTGCCAGAACTCATTCCAGTCAATCTCGCCAAAGTCGTAGTGCTTTTTGCTTTCGTTCCAGCGAAGTTTCTCGTCGGGAAGGGTCATATTGAGCAGCTTGACCTGCTCGGCGATCATATCTACGAATTGCTGGCGAAGTTCATCATTACTCTTGCGCTTGATCTTCCACTTCATGCTCATGTCGCTGTTGGTGCTCTCTCCGTCACGGGGGCCGAACATCATCAGGGCCGGCCACCACCAGCGATTGATCGCATCTTGGCACATGGCTTTTTGTGCATCGCTTCCTTTCGAGAGTACCAGTAAAACTTCAAAGCCTTGTCGCTGATGAAAGCTCTCTTCTTTGCAGATTCGCACCATTGCTCTTGCATAAGGTCCGTATGAAGTACGGGTCAGCATCACTTGGTTCATAATGGCCGCTCCGTCTACCAGCCAACCTATAGCGCCCATATCGGCCCAGGTGAGTGTGGGGTAATTAAAAATAGAGGAGTACTTGGCCCTTCCGCTATGCAGGTCTTCGATCATTTGCTCACGCGATTGGCCCAGGGTCTCGGCTGCGGCGTATAAGTAGAGTCCGTGCCCGGCCTCATCTTGCACCTTGGCCAGCAAAATAGCTTTTCGCTTAAGCGAAGGAGCTCTTGAGATCCAGTTTCCTTCGGGGAGCATGCCTACGATTTCGCTGTGCGCATGTTGACTGATCTGTCGCAAATTTGTTTTGCGATAGGCGTCCGGCATCCAATCACGGGGTTCGATCTTGATCTCTTGATCGATCTTGTCTTGAAAAATATGTTCCAGGTTATGTGGTTTCATAGTGGGTGGCTAAAATGCAAATTTATTAAAAACTAACAACTGTTAGGGGCAAAGGTTTACCTATTACGATAGCTCTTTATTTATGGTCGAAGTCCACGATCAGTTTTTCGGTCTTGGGGTAGCTCTGGCAAGTCAGGATATAACCCTGCTCAACTTCCTCTTCTTCAAGCCCCCAGTGAACGTCCATCAGTACTTCGCCACTCACCAGTTTGGCCTTGCAGGTGCAGCACATGCCCCCTTTGCAGGCAAAGGGAAGATCGGCGCCTTGGGCAAGGGCCGCATCTAAGATCGTCAGTTCTTCTTGCAGAGGAATTTCGATATTCACCTCTCTGCCATCGAGTTTGATCGTAACCTGACTGCTTCTCTTTTTCTGGGTACTGTCAGAAGGACTCTTTTTAGCGCTTGCCGCTATTTTAGAACTGGTAAAGAGTTCGAGATGGATCTTTTTAGCAGGCATGCCGCATTTTTCTAAAAACGACTTGCTATTCAAGGTCATTTCTTCGGGCCCGCAAATAAAACATTCATCCATAAGCTTACAACCAAGCAATCGATCTAGTACTGTCAACTTCTCGGTATCGATTCGCCCCAACTGTAAAGGGCTATCCGTTTTTTCGCGGCTGAGTATATGCAGGATGTTGAGTCGTTGCATGTACTTGTTCTTGAGCTGCTCCAGTTCTTCAAAAAAAATAATGCTGGAACGACTGCGATTACCATAGACCAGCGTAATCGTGCTGGTAGGTTCGGTATATAAGATCGATTTGATCAACGAGAGAATGGGGGTAATACCACTGCCGGCCGCGATCATTAGGTATCGCTTGGTTTGTAAAGCGCTCAGTGGCGTATTGAACTTACCGGCAGGGGGCATTACCTCGAGTGTATCGCCGGCCTTAAGTTGATCGTTGGCGTAGTTTGAGAAAACGCCTCCCTCTACTTTCTTAATCGCAACGCGAAGCTCATTTTCTTGGGGAGCGCTGCAGATCGAGTAGCTGCGTCTGACCTCTTTGCCATTTATTGTAGTCTTTAGCGTCAGGTTTTGTCCGGGTAAAAATTGATAGGTCGCTTGCAGAGGCTGGGGTACCTCGAATAGCAACGACACACAGTCGGTCGTTTCTTGGCGAACCTTTTTAATGGTAAGAGGATGAAAATGTAGCGACATTTTCTAGTGATTTTTTCGAAGCCCGCCTACCAATATCGTTAGCATATTGTCTTCGAGCTCGCGGGCACTGATCCTTTTTTTGCTGCGGTGCCAACTTTCGATACCGCTAATGGCGTGCAACATAATAAGCACGGCCGTGGCACTATCAATAGGAAGAATCTCTTTTTTCTGAATGCCCGTATCGATCAGGTGGGCGATGCGTTTACGGTAGGTGCGGCGCTGGGTCTGAAAGTTAGAGAGATAGGGCTCTTGTAAATGTTTCCACTCGCGGTCACTCACGTAGACCTGTTCGTAATTATCGATCATCTGCCGAATATGGAACCGAAGCACGGCTTCGAGAGCCGCCAACGCCGACTGACGGGTGGCCTCGATCTGGTCCATATGGGTATTAAAGTGATTGGCCATATCGAAACAAATAGCCTCGAGTATCTCGTTCTTAGAACTGATATGATTATAAAGGCTGGCCGCTTCGATTCCCACTACTTCGGCGAGGTCACGCATAGAAGTGGCCGCAAATCCACGTTGGCGAAACATGGCCGCCGCCTTTTGCAAGATCAGTCCTTTCTTGGAAGCCTTTTTTCGAATAGCCTTTGCCATAGTCTGTAAATAGGGTTGGAAAGGTACATAAATAATGCCTTTTTTAGATTACAGATTTAGTATAGGTTTGCATCCTATGTCACTAATTACCGTTGGAACCATGGCCTTTGATGCCATTGAAACCCCGTTTGGAAAAACAGACCGTATTGTGGGAGGCTCCGCTACCTATGTGGCCTATGCCGCCAGCAATTTTGTTACCCCCGTTCAGCAGATCTCGATTGTGGGATACGATTTTCCGCAAGAAGAAATGGAAGAGCTTCGTCGACGTGGCGTGCAAACCGACGGTGTAGAGGTGGTCGCCGATAAGAAATCCTTTTTCTGGAGCGGGCGCTATCATGCCGACATGAACAGCCGCGACACGTTAGTTACCGACTTGAATGTGTTGGCCGATTTCGATCCCAAGGTGCCGGCCGGTTACCAGGGCGCTGAGTTCTTGATGCTGGGTAACCTGCAACCCCGCATGCAGCTCAACGTGATTCAAGAGTTAACGCAACGCCCCCGTCTGATCGTTATGGATACCATGAACTTTTGGATGGAGACCGCCATGAACGAACTCAAGATCGTACTGCGTTATGTAGATATGTTGATGGTCAACGATGCCGAGGCGCGTCAGCTATCGGGCGAATTTTCGCTGGTCAAGGCCGCTCGTGCTATCATGGCCATGGGTCCTCGCTATTTGATCATTAAAAAAGGAGAGCATGGGGCCTTGCTCTTTCAGCAAGACGAAGTATTCTATGCGCCGGCCCTTCCCTTAGAAGATGTATTTGATCCCACTGGTGCGGGCGATACGTTTGCCGGTGGTTTTATCGGGCATATTGCCAAGACCGGCGATGTTTCTTTCGAGAATATGAAAAGAGGGATCATCGTAGGCTCTGCCATGGCCAGCTTCTGTGTAGAAAAATTCGGACCCACCCGTCTTAAAGAAGTGGGCAAAAAAGAAATTCACGACCGCATCCGTCAGTTCAAGGAGTTGGTGAGTTTTGATATTGAGCTTTCGTAGATCGTCTACTTTCTCGCAAACGAATACCCGAATTTAAAGCCGACCCATACGGGCCAAAATCCATTTTGGTTAAAGTGAGGAGTAAGGGCCGCCCCCCAGGTAATGCCTCCATTCTTGGGTTGTCTTCTATACCCCAGTGTCATATGGCCATAGACGGAATTCTTTTTATCGACGCTTAGTCCGGCCAGGTCTACCGGAAAGACTTCGTAGGTGAAGCCGGGCCACCAAGGATCGTATGTGTCGTTATAGTATAAAAAGGTCAATCCCGCACCGGCTTCAAAAAAATGTTTATTGTCTTTGGTGAGTAGCCAATTGACCCCAACGGGAAGGGTAAACATTTTCTCGTAGCTGCCGCTAAATCCACCCAAGCCGGCTTTAATTCCAATACCATCCGATCGTTTGTGGAGCCGAGTCTCATACATTACATTAAAGGCAATGCCGTTACCTCCTAGTTCTACATAGACATTCTGCCGGGGCCCTCGCTCTGTAAACTTACTTTCTGATTCTTGCGCATTCGAGTGTGTAACAAAGAGCAATGGTAGCGTGAGGACTAGCAACGTTATGGGTAGGTATTTCATACGGTTTTTTACAGTTTGGTAGTTAGCGTATACGATAAGACAAGCGCAAGATAAATGTTTATGCATGATTTCGCTTATCAACTTGTTAAAACTTTTAGAAATCTATCGCCACAGTGATACGCCAAATCGATAGAGATCTCTCTTGCCTTGTAAAGAATAGTGCGTAACTACGATCAGATAGTTCGCCGATGCGAGCAACTGACCTTGCTGGTCTCTTCCGTCCCAGTGCCATTGTCCGCTTCTGCCGAGTAAGGTTCGGGTGGCTACTACCCGAACCAGTCGCCCGGCTGCATCTAAAATTTGTATCGACACCAACGTGCCCGGCTGTTCTGTTTTATAACTAATGATGCAAACGTCATCCTGACCATCGAGATTAGGCGAAAATAAACGCGGCTGTACCGAAAAATCATTGTTGGATTGTTCTAGGGTTAGCTGCTGTGAATTTTTTCTGGCCGGCGTTGCAAATCCTTCGGTGCGGGCGGCACTATGCCAGTTGGCGGCCCACTGGGTTTTTCCTTTTGGATCGATCCGTTCAAGCGAAACGCCTTCTTTGTCTTGCAATAACGGAAAGTGCCAATTGTCGTAATACGCCAGCTCATCGATTATATTTCCTTGTTGGTGGAGTAGCACCAATCGTCCCTCTTCGTCGGGTAAAGAGGGGAAGCCGATTGTTTCAAAAAATTGCGATGGAGCGTTAACCAGGTATTGCTGCATAACCAGCGATGTTTCGCTACTAAACGCTGCATATTCGTTCGGAAAAAGTAATCGAGGGGTTGCTTGTAGTCGAACAAAACTGCCCAGCGCACCATTTGTTTGTCGATGGGATATATATAGCGTGGAGAGATCGATGATCTTTTTACTGGTATTTAAGAGTTCTACAAAATCACTGCCTCCGCTACGCGGGTTAAAAAGAATTTCGTTGATGACGACATCTTGTGGCGTACAAGCAGCGGCCAGACCGGTACGTAGCGTTGCGGACCTGCCAATATCGGGAGCATGACAACTTTTGATTCCGGTTATAGTAAGTGAGTAGATGCTATCGACCAATAAAGAACGATTCAATTTGCACGCTATCATCGTATGTAACGGATCGATCGTTCTTGCTGCGGTCACCTCAATATTGTTGTTCAATTTATACAAGGCGGGGCGTGCAGACCATAGACTGTCTACCGGCGCCGAGAATTGAATCTGTAAACTATCCGGCGCCGGCGCATACGCATGCATGGCGGTGGGTAATTGTAATTCGGTTTGCAGATCTTGAATGGAATTGCTCAATCCGGGAGTGCCCCCTTTTGGATGCGCACTGTTCTTCCAATTGCGTTTATCGGCACAGGGCCATCTTGGATTGACCATCTCGAATGACCAGCCTCCCTCTGCTTTCAGGGAATTACCATACCAACTCTTGTCGTAAGAAACAGCATGCATGATACTCCCCGATGGATGACGAAGCCAAATAGTGGCACTGTCATTATCGAGTGATGGAAAACCGGTTAGGGCAAGCGTTTTTCCAAGCGAAGTCAAAAAAGGAAACGCTGTGCTCGAACAAAGAATAAGTAAACTATCGGGGGCGAGCCAGTAAAAAGGAAGGGGGCCCGATAAAGCGGTGGAGGTACCCACTCTCCAGTTTTGCAATTGAACGAACTGTTCCGATCCGTTGCGGATCTCTATCCACTCGTAGGCAGGTAATCCTATACGTGGCGTAGGATCTGCCATAAATTCTGAAATATATACGCCATGATGATTTTGCGCATCGACAATCATGGTCATTAGTAGGGTTACCGCTGTAACATACAAACGCATGCTAGCAACTTAACCAGCCCGCCATAGAAAAAGCAAGGTTGTTTTACGGTAAGTGAAATGATAAAAAGGTCAAGGCTGTATAAGTTTCAAAAATTCTGGCTCGGTGATAATGCGAATGGTGTTGATCTTCTTGGCCTTTTCGAGTTTAGAGCCCGCGTCTTCGCCGGCCACCAGGTAATCGAGTTTGGCGCTCACGCCTCCCAGCACAATCCCTCCTTCGTTTCTGACCATTTCTTCGGCCGCCGATCGTTTTAGCGTAGGTAGCGTTCCGGTAAATAAAAATGTTTTTCCATGTAGATTACCACTGGTCGTAGTGTCTTTCTTTTGGTTGCGAAGTGAAAGGCCGAGTTTTTCCAGCGTCCGAATCATTTCGATATTTTCCTTATTGCTAAAAAAGTCATGGATACTCCCGGCCACTTTGGGGCCTACATCTTCTAACTCCACTAGCTGCTCTAAAGATAATTTTTCGAAATCGAGCAAGTGCGTTACAGCTGCTGCCAGTGTGCGCGCGGTGGTCTCTCCCACAAAACGAATTCCCAAGGCATAGATCAATCGGTGCAAGGGTTGCGTCTTAGATCCGGCAATAGCGGTTTGCAGATTCTCGATCGATTTTTTTCCAAATCCCTCCTTGTTTTCGAGCGCTGCAAAATCAAATGTGTAAATGCCGGGAATATCGCGTAAGAGTTGTTCATCGTAGAATTTTCTAATGTTGGCCTCACCCAGTCCGCGTATGTCCATCGCATCCTTACTTACAAAATGGATAATGCGTTCTACGACCTGGGCCGGGCATTCTATATTGATGCATCGCCATACGGCCTCTTCTTCTTCTTTAAACAAACGACTTTCGCAAATCGGGCAGTGAGTAGGAAAAACGATCTTCTTTTCTTTTCCTTTTCGAAGATCGCCGAGCGATTTGACGATCTGTGGAATTACATCGCCGGCTCTTTCGATCAGCACCTGATCGCCGATACGAAGATCTTTCTCTGCAATGTATTCCTGATTATGTAGGGAGATGCTCGATACCATCACTCCGCCCACGGCTACGGGCGTTAATTTGGCTACCGGGGTAACGGCACCTGTGCGACCTACCTGAAATTCTACACCGGTCAGTTGCGTGGTAGCTTGTCTTGCCTTGAATTTAAAGGCAACGGCCCAACGCGGATGATGCGAGGTCATTCCCATTTTTTCTTGAAGCCGGGTATCATTGACCTTAATGACCATGCCATCGATCTCATAGGGCAGGTCATCTCGCATTGTTTCGTATTGCCCGCAATATCCGATTACTTCGTCTATGTTTTTGCAAACTTTCTTTTCGAGGTGCGGACTTCTAAAACCGAGTTCCCAAAGTAATTCCAGCGAATGGGCATGTGTTGCTAAGGCCGCAGGTAGCGTGGCCCGCGGCGCGAGACCGGTGTAGCTGATGTGGTACACGAATACTTCTAATTTTCGCTTGGCCGCTTCGCCCGGATCTTTCAAGCGCAACGTACCGGCCGCTGCATTTCGAGGATTGGCCAGCGGCGCCAGGCCTTGCTGCAGCAATTGATCATTGAACCGATTAAAATTCTCTTTATTGATTAGCACCTCTCCCCGAATCTCGATCTCTTCGATGCCTTGGGCCGTAAATGGGGCCGACAGGGGAACGGTGCGAATCTGTTTTACGTTAGGAGTTACCTCATCTCCTTGAAGTCCATCGCCACGCGTGGCGGCTCGTACCAGCAAATCGTTCTTATAGATCAGCGAAATACTGCTACCATCGAATTTGGGTTCTACACAATATTCTACCGAAGCGAGTCCGGTCAACTCTTTAACGCGGCGATCAAAATCGAACAGGTCTTCTGCATTGTACGAATTATCCAGCGACAACATAGGCACCAGATGTTGTACGGTCGGAAAATCACGGGTCAGATCTTTAGCCACTCGTTGGGTTGGAGAGTCGGGGGTTACCAGCGACGGGTGCTGTTGCTCTATCTTTTCGAGCGACTTATACAGCAGGTCATATTCATAGTCCGAAAGCAGTGGGTCGTTTAGCACATAATAGCGATACTCATGAAAGCGCAACACCCCCCGAAGCTCATCGATCTCATTAACACCGATCGCGCCCCCCTGTAGCTCTTTTAAGAACTGACGGGTCAGGTTTTGCCAATAAAGGGTATCTTTTTTCTGATACATGCGTTTGCTTGGGCTGTAAAGGTAAGCCGGACCCTTCGGTTAGCGTGCTCCAAGAAAGGGTACAAAAAAAATCCAAGCCAGGTTAATGTGTTTCTAGTACATATTTGTATTTTTAATATCGACCTACAAAGCTGTCATATGAAAAAGACCCTGCTGCTCGGCGTGTTCGCTAGCACACTACTACCGGCCCATGCCCAGTTGCTCACATCCAACCCCCTTTTTCCTCGAGATAACGATAATGTTTCGATCATCGTCGATGCTACTAAGGGGAATGGCGGTCTCAATAACTATTCCAATCCCTCCGATGTATATGTCCACACCGGCGTCATTACTAATTTGAGCACTAGTGCTACCAATTGGCGCTATGTAAAGTTTGGTTCGCAGAGCCCATGGGGGCAGCAAGTGCCAGCCTTACAAGCCACTTCGCTGGGCAATAATAAATGGCGTTACGACATTACCAATATTCGAGCTTTTTACGGGGTACCCGATGGCGAAACGATTCGCCAGATCGCCATTTTGTTTAGAAGCGGCAATGGCAGTATCAAGCAGACCAATACTGACGGAACGGATATGTATGTGCCTGTTTTTCCCAATGAACTTTCTATTCGCTTTACCGATCCTCCTTTTCAGCCAACGGCTATTCCCGTTCCCGAACCCATCTCTAAGCAAGTAGGACAAACGATGCCGGTTACGGCCCAATCGAGCGGCACGGCTGCTACCATGCGCATTTACTACAATGGTGCGGTGGCACAGACCGTGACCAATGCAAGTACCATTACCGCCAGCCCCGTTATTAATGTGGCCGGTGCTCAAGAGATCGTTGCAGAAGCCATTAGTGGTACGCTTACCAAGCGAGATACCTTACGATTTTTTGTAGGGGGTTCCGTTAATGTGGCTCCGCTTCCTGCGGGTGTAAGAGATGGGATCAACTACGAGAGCGGTAATACTTCGGTCGTGCTGGTGTTGTACGCACCGGGAAAGCAACGTATCTCTGTTATTGGCGATCTGCCCGGCAGCAACTGGCAAGAACAGACCAATTATGCCATGAGTCGCACCCCCGATGGTAATTTTTGGTGGTTGCGCATTACCGGCCTTACCCCCGGTACCGAATATGCTTTTCAGTATTTGGTGGATGGAACGCTGCGCGTGGGCGATCCGTATGCAGAAAAAGTACTCGATCCCTGGAACGATCCCTACATTACTCCTGCTACTTTTCCGAATCTTAAACCCTATCCTACCGGGCAAACCAGTGGCATCGTTAGTATACTTCAGACCAATTCGCCCGGCTATAACTGGACCGTTCCCAACTTTACCCGCCCCGATAAACGAGGGCTCATTATTTATGAATTACTGTTGCGTGATTTTATTGCCGCACACGATTGGAAGACACTGCGCGATACCTTGGGGTATTTACAACGCCTGGGCATCAATGCCATCAAGCTAATGCCCGTGGGCGAGTTCGATGGCAATGAAAGTTGGGGCTATAACCCTTCTTATTATTTTGCGCCCGATAAATATTACGGCCCTAAAAATTCACTCAAAGAATTCATTGACACCTGTCATCGCCGCGGCATTGCCGTTATTCTCGATATGGTGCTCAATCATACTACCGGAAGTAATCCATTGGCAGCGTTGTATTGGAACAGTACGGCTAATCGCCCTGCCGCCGACAATCCCTGGCTAAACGAAACGGCACGTCATCCCTTTAATGTATTCAATGATTTTAACCACGAGAGTATGGTGACTCGCTATTTTAGCAGCCGGGTCATGGAGCATTGGCTCAAAGAATATAAGGTAGATGGATATCGTTTCGATCTATCGAAGGGATTTACACAAAACAATACAGGTGCCGATGTGGCGGCTTGGGGTCGTTACGATCCTACGCGCGTTGCGATCTGGAAGCGGTATTACGATACCCTGCAACTCAAGTCGCCGGGCAGCTATGTGATTCTGGAGCATTTTGCAGATAATACAGAAGAGATCGATCTTTCTAATTACGGCATGATGCTTTGGGGCAACGATACCTACAATTACCAAGAGGCCGCCATGGGATTTGTCAACAACTCCAACTTTAGTCGTAGCCTCTTTACGACTCGTGGCTGGAGCCAGCCGCATTTGATCTCTTATATGGAGAGCCACGACGAGGAGCGGCTTATGTACAAAGCGCTGCAATTCGGAAGTTCTTTTGGGGGGTACAACATTCGAAACCTCAACACGGCCCTCAAGCGTATGGAGCTAACCGCTGCGTTCGGCCAGTTGATTCCCGGTCCTAAAATGATCTGGCAATTTGGAGAGTTGGGGTATGATTTTTCTATCAATCATTGTCCCGATGGTACGGTCAACAATAATTGCCGCACTTCCAATAAACCCATTCGTTGGGATTACAATAACGTTACCGAGCGAAAAAATCTGTTTACGGTCTATAGCAAGCTCAACCAGCTGCGTCTTCATCCGCTCTATAAAAATAATTTTACCTCTAACCGCGTAGTGCATTCACTGGCGGGTCCTTTTAAATGGATGCAACTAACCACCGACACGTCGAACATTGTGGTTATTGGAAATTTTGATGTAACGGCCTCGCAAGCCACCGTCAGTTTTCCAGGAGGTGGAACCTGGTATGATTATTTTGCCGGCACCACCTATAATCCCAATGCGGCGGGTCAGTCGATCTTGCTTCAACCCGGCGAGTATAAAGTATATGTAAATCGCAATATTGTCGGCTCGGGTGGTACCGGCGGGGGCGGTGGTACCGGGGGCGGTGGTGGCGGATCTACGCCCGTTACGGAGTTGTCTGTAAAATTGCTGCCCAACCTGGTGGCTCGTGCAGGGGGGTCAACCGTGCAACTAGAATTACAACTTCCATTGGCAGGCGATGTGCAAGCCCAGTTATACAACCTGGCCGGGCAGCGTGTCGCTCAACTGCACAATGGTCAACTGGCCGAGGGGATACACCGATTGGACATCACCGCCAAGCTGGCCCCGCTCGCTGCCGGTCTTTATGCTGCGCATATCGTAACTCCCAGCGGCACCCAAACGATCAAATTGGTCATTCAGTAAACTAATCAATAGCTCATGTCAGAGAGAATCATAAAAGCATTTAAGACCGCAGAGACCGAGAAGATCAGTCACCTCGATTATTTTAATATTGCCGTATCGGTCGATTGTGTTATTCTGGGTTACGAGAATAAGCAATTAAAAGTTTTACTCATTAAGTCGGACCTCGAGGAATTCAGTGGACTCAACTCATTGCTGGGCGATCTGGTTCGTCCCGACGAGGACCTCGACGAAGCCTCTTATCGCATATTGCGCGAGCGTACCGGGCTTAACGATGTATACCTAGAGCAGGTGCAAACATTCGGCCGTATTGGCCGACATCCATCAGGACGGGTCGTGACCACCGCCTATTTTTCGTTGCTCGACCTGCATCATCATCAATTGCGTCTCAGCCACAACGATCTTCATTGGCATCCCATCAGTAAAGTGGGCAAACTGGCATTCGATCACAAAGATATTTTGGATAGTTGTCTGCACCGGTTGCGTCAACAGGTATTGGAGCGGCCCCTCATTTTTAGTTTGCTGCCCGAGAAATTTTCGTTGCGCCAATTGCAAGAAGTGTACGAGGCGATCTTAGGCACCGAGCTCGATAGAAGGAACTTTCGCAAGAAGGTCAGCCTCAAAGATTGGTTGGTCGATCTGGGCGAGATGGAGACCGATGTACCTCACCGGCCCGGAAAACTTTACAAATTAAACCCGGCCCTAAAAAAGCGTCTGCGGGCCAGATTACGTGTTTCATAATATGTAAAGTGATTTAAATAAATGAATTATTATTTATTTTTCTTTGTGCAGCCCAAACCAGAAAATACTTGTCATTGCTTTAACAAAAATTTTGTGAAATATAAATTATCGGTAATATTGTGTGTTTGCTACACATTCAGTTGTGTTTGTTGAAAACATTTTATTGCCTGTGTAGACAACCCGAATTGCTTAACCATTAATGATTGCTTATGTCATTATCTAAACTCTCGAGGGCCTTCAGCCTTATCGTGCTAGCCCTTGCAGTGCAAGTTTCTTTTGCACAAGACAGAGTGATTACCGGAAAGGTTTCTGATGCCAGTGGTGCCCCGCTTAGCGGAGTTAGTGTCGTTGCCAAAGGCAGCACACAGGGTACGCAAACTGATGCTGCAGGACAATTCCGTCTCTCTGTTTCTGCCTCTGTGAATGCCTTGGTGCTTTCTTCGGTTGGTTTCGAGACCCGCGAAGTTGCCATCCAGGGTACAACGCTCAATGTAACCTTAGCTGCCGCCGCCGCCTCTATGGAAGATGTAGTGGTCGTTGCCTATGGTACACGTCGCAAGACCGATCTGACCGGATCGGTAGTGGCAGTGGGTGCTAAAGATTTTCAAAAAGGTAACATCAACTCTGCCGAGCAATTGCTCGTTGGTAAGGTGGCCGGTCTTTCTGTAACCACCGGTGGTGGTTCTGCAGGAGGTGGAAGCCGTCTTCGTATTCGCGGCGGTGCTTCACTCAATGCCAGTAACGATCCGTTATTGGTAATCGATGGAGTGCCTGTAGATGGTAACGGCATCTCTGGCTCTGCCAATTTGCTCAATACCATCAACCCCAACGATATCGAGTCCATGACCATATTAAAGGATGCCTCTGCTACCGCATTGTATGGTTCTCGTGCCTCTAACGGGGTCATCATCGTTACCACCAAGAAGGGGGGTAAGGGTGCTCTTCGCTTCAACTTCAATAATGTTACTTCTGTAGGTATGATCGCTGATTATGTTGATGTGCTTTCTGCCGACGAGATTCGCGGTATCATCAATCGCGATGCCACTGCTACGGGTAACAATACCTACAAAGCCATGCTGGGTACGGCCAACACCGATTGGCAAAAAGAAATTTACCAGGCTGCCATTGGCGTAGACAATACCATCAGCGCCAGCGGTTCACTTGGTAATATTCCTTTTCGTGCTTCAGTAGGATACCTCAATCAAAATGGTATTCTCAAGACCAATAATTTCAGCCGTATCTCTACGGCCATCAACCTTTCTCCTAAATTACTTAACGATAATCTGTCGGTGAACATCTCTGTTAAAGCCTCACAGACTCAAAATCGTTTTGCTAACGAAGGCGCCATTGGCAATGCAGTCACCTTCGATCCCACACAACCGGTTCTATCGGGTAACAGAAACTGGGGTGGATATTACGAGTGGATCGCGGGCGGTCTTCCTAACGACCTCTCTAACCGTAACCCCGTAGGATTGCTGATGCTGCGCGATAACCGCTCTACCGTAAATCGTATGATCGGTAATGCACAGTTCGAATACACACTGCCTTTCTTGCGCGATCTCAAACTCCAGGCCAATCTGGGTATGGATTTTGCATCCGGAAGCGGTAACGATAACACCGATTCGGTTTCTGCCACGGCGTTTAGAGATGGTGGCCGCAAAAGATATTACGAGCAGCAAAAAGTAAACCAGCTTGCCGATGTGGGCTTATTCTATGCAAAGGATATCAAGAAGATCAAATCTAAAGTAGACGTTTTGCTCGCACACAGCTATCAGAGTTTTCTGACCAAAGTGTCTAATTTCCCTGCGCTCAGCTATCGCCGCGTTTACGATCCTTCTAATCCTGCCAAAAAAGATACGATCATCGGTACCGAGCCCGTATTCAAGACCGATCGTCCTGAGTATCGTTTAGAATCATACATCGGACGCCTCAACTATACGTTGATGGATAAATACCTTATTACTGCTACGTTCAGAAGTGATGCCAGCTCTAAGCTGAATCCCAATGACCGCATCGGCTACTTCCCCTCTGTGGCCGTAGCCTGGAAGGCGAACGAAGATTTCTTCAAGAATTCAAAGACCGTCAATGAACTGAAGGTTCGCGCCAGCTGGGGAGTAACCGGTCAGCAAGATGGTATCGGATACTATTCTTACCTGCCCCGTTATTCACTTAGCAACAATACGGCCATGCAACAGTTCGGAAATGCGTTCGTCAGCTACCTGCGTCCGGAGGGATATGATCCTTCTATTCGTTGGGAGACGACCACTACCACCAACTTCGGATTGGATTATGGCTTCTTTAATAACCGCATCTCCGGTACTGTCGATTATTACTCTCGTGAGACCAAAGACCTCTTGGCCAACGTAGCCGTTGCCTCGGGAGCCAACTTTGTAAACGAGATCGTGACCAACGTAGGTAATATCAATAGCGAAGGGGTAGAGGTTGTTTTAAATTTGGTTCCTATTCGCAACAAGAATGTAACCTGGGATCTCTCGTTGAACTATGCTTACAACAAGGCTACCATTACCAACCTGCTTCGCAATCCCGATCCTAAGTTTAAAGGACAAGAGGTAACCGGTATTGGCGGTGGTACCGGTAATACGATCGGTATTCATTCTGTCGGTGCCTTCCCCAACAGTTTCTATATGCTCAAGCAGATCTACGACGGTAATGGTAATCCGATCGAAGGATTGTTCGAGGATACTAACCGCGATGGTATCATCAACAACGATGATCGCCAGATTAACCAGAAGCCGGCCGCCGATGTGCTGCTGGGCTTCAGCACCAACCTGAGCATTAAGAAATTCAGCATTGGATTTACCGGACACGGAATGGTAGGTAACTATCTTTATAATAACGTCAACTCTAACAATGCGGTCATGCGCGCCGTTAAGAATCCTGTGAATTTCATTGGCAATGCTACCCGTAATTTCCTGACTACGAATTTTGTAAATAACTGGTACCTCTCCGATTACTATCTGGAGAATGCCTCTTTCTTCCGTTTAGATAACATCAACTTGGGCTACAATGCCGGTCGGGTGTTGAACGACAAAGCTTCGCTGCGTATCAGCGCCAGTGTGCAGAATGTGCTGATCCTTACCAAATACAGCGGACTCGATCCGGAGAATGCTGGTGATGGTGGCGTAGATAATAATATCTATCCCAGACCTCGCGTGTTCTCTGTAGGGTTCAATCTTGATTTTTAATTAAAAAAAGATTTGCGTTATGAAAAATACATCAATCAAAAACATGCTGCTCGCCTTACTGGCGATGGTAATGATCAGCTCTTGCTCTAAGCAGCTGAATCTGTTTCCGCAGAATGACCTGACCTCCGAAGATGTGTACGCCACCGCCGGCGGCTATCGCCAGGTGCTAGCCAAGATCTATGGCGGTTTAGCGACTACCGGAAATATCGGCCCTGCGGGTGCTTCCG
Organism: Sphingomonadales bacterium; assembly: GCA_016872155.1. GTDB lineage: Bacteria > Bacteroidota > Bacteroidia > Chitinophagales > Chitinophagaceae > JJ008. The sequence continues at coordinate 47,192 of VHBB01000001.1, read as the reverse complement.
ATATTCAAGGGCTGGACGAGGGATCTCAATCTCCGTTCTTACGTGGATTCTTTAACTGCCAGGAATTACCCACCGACGAGGCCGTGGTTTCTTGGAACGACCAGACCATTAAGGATTTTCACAACCTGAGTTATTCCAGTGCCGATCCTTTCTTAAAAGGAATGTACGCTCGTCCTATCTATAATATTATGGTGGCGAACGAATACCTGCGTGAGTCGAGCGATGCTAAGCTGGCTGCTCGTAAGATCGCCGGTACCGATGCTACCAACATCAAGGCCACCCGTGCCGAGGTTCGCTTCTTGCGTGCTTTCAACTATTGGGTCATGATGGACCTCTTTGGTCGCTCAACCTTTATTACAGAGGCGAACGAAGTAGGTACCACCCTTCCCAAAGAGCGTACTCGCGCCGAGTTGTTCACGTATATCGAAACCGAACTCAAGGCTATCGAGACCGAATTAAAAACCGTTCGCACGATCGAATACGGTCGTGTAGACCAGGGTGCCGCCTGGGCCTTACTGGCTCGTTTGTACCTGAATGCACAAGTTTATACCGGTACCGCTCGCTGGACCGATGCTATTACCTATGCACAAAAAGTAATCACTGGTGGCTATAGCTTGCATGGCAACTACCGCGAGTTGTTTATGGCCGATAATGACAAGCGCACCAACGAGATCATCTATGCCATTGCATGCGATGGTCTGCGTGCCCGTTCTTACGGTAACACGACCTTCTTTATTCATGCCGCTGCCGGTGGAGACTTTGCTGACTTTGGTACTAACCAGGGATGGTTCGGGTACCGCGCCACCAAAGGTCTTGCCGACAAGTTTCTCGATCTAACCGGTGCTACCGACAGAAGAGCTATGTTCACAACCTCTTTATATGGTACCAGCGCTTCCTCTATCGTAATTAACGATGTTTCTGATTTCAGCAACGGGCTTCACGTATGTAAATATCGCAACGTCCGTTCCGATGGACAGGCCGTTACCGATCCTACCACCTACTGGTCCGATATTGATTTTCCTGTTTTCCGTTTGGCAGAGATGTACTTGATCTATGCCGAAGCCACCCTTCGTGGTGGTACAGGGGGCGATGCGGCCACAGCGCTTAATTACATCAACCTGCTTCGTCGCAGAGCGCATAACGGAAGCACATCTGCCGATATTACTTCTAGTCAACTGAATCTTGCCTTTGTTCTCGACGAAAGAGCGCGTGAGTTGTATTGGGAAGGTCATCGCCGCACCGACCTGGTGCGCTATGGCTTGCTTACGACCGGAACCTATCTGTGGCCTTGGAAAGGCGGCGTTGCTTCAGGAACAGCGGTGGATAGTAAGTACAATTTATTCCCGGTACCTGCCTCTAATCGTACAGCTAATCCTAATTTGTCTCAAAACCCCGGTTTTTAATCATCGTAAAATTGCCTGCTATGAAAAATATATTCAAACTCATACTGGGATCCTTTTTACTGACAGGACTTTGGTCTTGCGAAAAGGAAGAAAACAGGATCACCTACTTAGGTGGTACTGCTCCGGTACTGTCTACAACAGCTACCGCCCCGATCGTACTTCGTAAAGAAGATCGCGATAACATTGGACTAGTGCTGCGATGGACCAACCCCAATTACCAGTTTACCACCGGCGTCAGCTCTCAGGATGTGACCTACCTGTTGCAAGTCGACACCGTGGGTGGCAATTTTGCCAGCCCTAACAAGCAAGAGATCGCCATTTCTAAAGACTTGGGTGCTCGCATGACTGTTAAGGAAGTCAATACTATTCTTGGTAAGATGGAATTGCGTGCGGGTGTAGCCTACAACATGCAGATGCGTGTTATCTCTCGTTTGATCAATGCAACTGTTCCGTTGACCTCCAATACGATTACCGTTCGCATTACTCCCTACCTCGATTTTGCGGTTGAGCCTCCAGGAACAGAGGCCGGCGGGTATAACGATGCCGGTCTTTGGGCATTGGGGAGCGCTTTTGCATCAGGCTGGAACAACCCTATGCTGGTCCCTTTCAATACTTCGCAGCGTTTCAGAAGAGCCGATGTATTGTTGTATGTATTGGATGAGGTAACCTTTAATGCTACCGGGGAGTACAAACTAATCCAAACACAAGGGGTTTGGGGAACGCAATATCGTCCCCTTCCTACAAACCTAGCAGATATTGATGCTATGGCAGGTGAATTCGAAAAGCGGGATGATAATCCTGGGTTTAAATCGCCTGGTGCCGGTCGCTACCGCATAGAAATGAATTTTCAAACCGGTAAGTACAAATTAACTCGACTCTAAACCCTTAAATCATTACATCATGAAAAATAGTCTTAAACTGCTTTCGCTGGGTTGGGTACTGGTGTTGACCGTACTGGCCTGTACCAAAGTAGCCGATCTTCCATTCTACCAAAGAGGGAGTGCGGTAACGTTGAGTGCGTCGGTTGCAACCGTAGTTTCCACGCAGGCTGACTCGAACCGTAATGTGGTCAGTTTCTCATGGACCAACCCCAAGCACGGAACCGATTCTGCCAACTACAAGTTTGTACTCTCTATTGATAGCGCCGGACGCAATTTCTCTCGCGAGGTTACCAAGACCGTAATGGGAGCCAGAAGCACGGCGCTTACCGGACGCGAGCTCAACAACATCTTATTGAACTATGGATTTGCCGTGGGCAGACCTCATAGTCTCGATGTTAAGGTCACCTCTTCTTATGGTAACAACAACGAGAGACTCGAGTCCAATGTAGTTCGTGTTACTGTATCACCTTTCGACGATCCTGCAGTATTGACCACACAAAACGTAACGATCAGCCCTACGCTCGCTGTGTCGAACAACCCTGGCAATACCTTTACCTGGAGTCGTTCTTTTCCCGGCTACACGGGCAACATTACCTACACGCTACAGTATGACTCTGCCGGCAAGAACTTTGCCACGCCTCGCGATTTTCCCGTAGGGACTAACCTGCTCACTGTAACTCTTACCAATTTTGAGATGAACGAAACGGCGCTCAATGATGGGGTCGTAGGCGGAACCCCCGGGCGTATCGAATATCGTGTTCGTGCCGTAACTGCACAAGGCGCAGTATCGTTTTCCAATTCAGTTAGTGTAACTATCAATACCTATGTGCCTATCCTCCGTTTTTACATGCCTGGTGGCTACCAGTCTGCTACCGGTAACGGAACTAACTGGACGCCTGGCGATGCTCCAGAGTTGATCCGTGATATCCGCACCGAGGCTATGAATAAGTTGTATTACATATACATTTTCTTGCCTGCCGGTGCCGAGTTTAAGGTTACGCAAGGTCGCTCTTGGGATATCAACTATGGTGGAACCGGTGGCAACTTGGCCCCTGGCGGCGCTAATTTCACCGTCGCTACTGCGGGTGTTTATCGTATCTCTATCGATCGCGCTAATATGAAGTATGATATCCGCGAAGGCCGCATGGGCTTTGTGGGTGGCGCGTCTGGTGCCGGATGGACACCTGCAAATGTGTTCCCGAATTTTGCGATGAGTCTTTCGGAGAGAAATTTCTTTGTTGGAATTACCAATTTTACAGCTGATATCTGGAAGATGATCGATAATAATGATTGGCCAAATGTAGATATCAGTGCTTTCAATAACCGCGCGTATGGTTCAACTGGTGGAAGCGGTTCTTCAATGACCATTAACGATTTTAATAACATGGCAGCTATACCCGCTGCAGGCCGTTATAGAGTTTTTTGGGATGGTAGAGATGTAAACAATATCAAATACCATGTATCTCCCGCTACCGAAATGCGTGTGGTTGGTAATGGGCTTACTGGTGTTCCAGCCTGGAGTCCTGGTGCCAGTCCTGCCATGACCTATGCAGGAGCAGGAATATGGACCCTTACGGTCGCCCTCGAGGCCAATAAGGATATCAAGTTCTTGGCAGGAAACGACTGGGGTGCCTTCGACTACGAAGATGCCAGTGGCGGCAGCCAGTCCGTAGGAACGCCTCGTCGCATTAGATGGGAAGGGGGGGATAATTTCAAAACGCCTGCTACGGCTGGTACCTACACCATCACACTTAACGAAAATCTCCAGACCGTTACGATCAACTAATCGTATTCGATCTTCTCTAAAAAAGAGTAGTCCTACCCGGGCTACTCTTTTTTTATGTCAAAAATTTTATTGAAAATCAATGCTTTGCAAGGCTACGTCAAAAAATTGATCCTTATTTCCGTTGCTTTTTGACGATCCCCGCCTACCTTCGCCCTCCAAATTTTAAATCGGGTGTCGGGATAGCGACACTCCCTAAAAAATCAAGTCATGAGCAAATTACATTTCACTACCAAACATGCGAACGAGGCTACCGTAAAACGCAACTGGTATGTTGTGGACGGTACTAATCAAACCGTTGGTCGTATGTGTGCCAAGATCGCTGCGGTGCTCCGTGGTAAGAACAAAGCATGCTATACCCCACACGTTGACACCGGCGATTATGTGATCGTCGTCAATTGCGAGAAAGTTGTTTTTACCGGCAACAAACTCGAACAAAAAATCTACGATCACTTTACCGGTTACCCCGGCGGTCGTAAAGAAGAGACGGCAGCCAATTTGCAGAAGCGTCGTCCCGAAGTGGTCATTGAGCGCGCTGTAAAAGGAATGCTCCCCAAGAATCGTTTGGGTCGCAAAATGTACAAGAAATTATTCGTGTACGTGGGCGATGCGCATCCACACGGTGCTCAGCAACCCCAGTCATTGAAATTCTAATTTAAAACTTTCAAATAATCTATAAATGGCAACAAACCAAACCAACGGAGTCGGTCGTCGTAAAGAAGCCGTAACCCGTGTTTTCATTTCTAAAGGAGATGGAAAGATCACTGTCAACGACAAGGATTATAAAAATTATTTCTCGCTGGTCTATTTGCAAAATCAGGTCGAGCGTCCGCTCAAGACCGTAGAAGTATCCGGCAAGTACGATATTAAGATCAATGCCGAAGGCGGAGGCGTAAAAGGACAGGCCGAGGCTGCCATGCTGGGTATTGCCCGTGTATTGGTCGAGCTGAATCCTGAGTTTCGTCCAGCCCTTAAGGCGGCCGGTCTGCTCAAGCGCGATCCCCGTTCGGTGGAGCGTAAGAAATTCGGTCACAAGAAAGCTCGTCGTAGCTATCAGTTCTCTAAACGTTAATCGACCCTCATCATTTTTAAAGTATTTATACCTACCATGGAAAACAATACATCCTTACAACAGCAACTTCTTGAGGCCGGCGTACATTTTGGTCACCTGAAAAAGAAGTGGAACCCCAAGATGTTGCCTTACATCTTTGCCGAGAAAAAAGGCATTCACATCATCGATCTGAACAAGACGGTAGAGTGCATGCAAGAATCGGCCGCTGCTCTTAAGCAGATCGCCCGCAGTGGTAAAAAGATCCTCTTTGTCGGCACTAAAAAGCAGGCTAAGGATATCGTTACCGAATGTGCCAAGCGCGTCAACATGCCTTTTGTGACCGAGCGTTGGTTGGGAGGAATGCTGACCAATTTCAATACCGTTCGCAAGAGCGTTAAGAAAATGCAGAGCATCGAAAAAATGCTGGGTGATGGTTCGTTCGACAGCATCACTAAAAAAGAGCGTCTGACCTTAAGTCGCGATAAAGACAAAATGGAAAAAGTGTTGGGAGGTATCTCTCAGCTGGGTCGTGTGCCCGCTGCTTTGTTCATTGTCGATATCGGACACGAGCATATTGCATTGGCCGAGGCTAAGCGTCTGGGTATTGCCACGTTCGGGATGGTCGATACCAATTGCGACCCCAACAAAGTCGACTTTGCCATTCCTGCCAACGACGATGCGACCAAATCTATTACCGTATTGGTCAATTATATTACTGCTGCCATTGCCGAAGGATTGGCCGAAAGACAAGCCGCCAAAGAAGATGAGGTAGAAGAAATGACCGACGACGAAAAAGAAAGAAGAGCCGCCAAGCTGTTGGCCGAAGCCGAAGCAGAGGGAGGCCGCGGAGCCGGTCGCAGAGGAGCAGGAGGCGGAACCCGCCGTCGTACCAGCGCCGGTAGCTCTAGTCGTGGACCCGGTGGTGCCCGTCGTTAATTTTTTAATGTTTTAAATCTAGTTATGAGTACCGTAATGATCAGTGCACAAGACATCAATAAACTTCGTCAGGCCACCGGTGCAGGCATGATGGATTGCCGCAAGGCCCTGACCGAAACAAATGGAGATTTCGAGGCCGCCATTGACTGGCTTCGCAAGCAAGGCCAAAAAGTAGCGGCCAAGCGCAGTGACCGCGAGGCCAAAGAAGGCGTCGTATTGGCTTTGACTACAGCCGATAACAAAACAGGTATCGTAGTTTGTGTAAGCTGCGAGACCGATTTCGTATCGAAGAATGCAGACTTTATCGCCTTTGCTAAAAGCATTGCCGATGCAGCCATTGCCAATAATGTAAGCTCACTCGACCAATTAATGGGTGTTTCTATCGGAAACCTCACCGTAGCGGCCCTGGTAGACGAGAAGTTGGCCACCATTGGCGAAAAGATCGGCGTTACCAAGTTCGAGCGCATCGATGCCCCTTATGTGGCTTCTTATATTCACGGCGCCAATCGAATTGGAGTGCTGGTCGGACTCGATAAAGTGGCAGCCGAAGCCGGAAAGGATGTGGCCATGCAAATTGCCGCCCTTAATCCCGTGGCCGTAGACGCCGCTGCAGTGCCTGCCGATGTAATCGCTCGTGAAAAGGATATTATCCTCGAGTTGATGAAGCAAGACCCTAAAATGGCCGGTAAGCCCGAAGAGATGCTCAATAAGATCGTGGATGGTAAAATGGGAGCCTTCTTTAAAGAGCAGACCCTTACCGCCCAGGCCTTCGTAAAGGATAGCAGCAAGTCGGTTGGCGATTACCTGCGTGAGTCTGGTAACGTTACGGTCAGCTCCTTTAAGCGGGTGGCATTAGGGTAATACCCTGCCCATCAAACATAGTAAAGCGTCAGAACTTCTCTGACGCTTTTTTTGTGGCTTCTCAAAATATGTATCTTCGTTTTTTACAACCTGCTGCTCATGTTACCTAAGTACAAACGCATCTTATTAAAGCTCTCGGGCGAGGCCCTGATGGGCGATAAAAGTTTCGGATTCGATAACGACGTCATTGCCCAATATGCTCGCGATATTAAACTGATCACCGATATGGGTGTGCAGGTAGCCATTGTGATCGGAGGCGGCAATATTTATCGGGGCATGAACGAACAAGAGACCGGTATTGAGCGAGCCCATGGTGATTATATGGGCATGCTGGCCACGGTCATCAATGGAATGGCGTTGCAAGCCGGACTCGAGAAGATCGGCGTGTATACCCGTTTACAGAGTGCCATTAAAATGGAGCAGATCGCTGAGCCCTACATTCGCCGAAGAGCCATCCGGCACTTACAAAAAGGACGTGTCGTGATCTTTGGGGCCGGCACCGGCAATCCTTATTTTACCACCGACACCGCGGGCTCTCTACGGGCTATCGAGATCGGAGCCGATGTTATCTTAAAAGGAACCCGGGTAGATGGCATTTATACTGCTGATCCCGAGAAAGACCCCAAGGCCACCAAGTACAATACGATCGGCTTTCAGGAATGCCTGTCGCAGAATTTAAAAGTGATGGACATGACCGCCTTTACCCTTTGTATGGAAAATAAATTGCCCATCATCGTCTTTAACATGAATGAGCCCGATAACCTGCGTCGCGTGGTTACCGGAGAAAAGGTGGGTACGCTGGTCGCTTAGCTAGATTTTTTAGCGGTAGCTTTTTTGGTAGTCGTTTTTTTAGCGGGGCGGCTTTTTCCGAACGATCCCTTGAAGCGTTTTCCTTTGGCGGTTTTTTTATCTCCTCTTCCCATGGTAGTTGTTTTTGTATGTAGAATTAGATTCGTTCTGCGAGTTCTTTGCCAGCCTTAAAGCGGGCTACTTTCTTGGCCTTGATCTTGATGGTCTCTCCGGTCTTAGGATTGCGACCATTGCGAGCCGATCGTTTCGAAACCGAAAAAGTACCAAATCCGACCAGGGTTACCTTGCCACCGCCTTTGAGTGTTTTGGTGATGGCTTCGGTCAGCACATCAATGGCAGCGTTCGCCTGCGTTTTGGTAATACCGGTTTCGTCGGCTACTTTGGTAATTAGATCGGCTTTGTTCATGAAGCTGGTTTGGTGATGAGTAAAGAGCGACAAATTTAGCCGCTTTTTCAGAGCAGAACAATAAAAACTTGCTTTTGCACGACTAATCCACAATTTGCATCAGGGTGCGAAAAGCAATAAAGTTTTCGCCCCATTTTTCCAGGCCTTTTTGACGCATACCCGCTGCAAATTCAGTCAAATAGCGCTCGTAGTCCGCTCGAGCGGGAGCCCTGTATTGCACGGCATAGGTGGGGCCTTCTTCGTCGGTGTTCTCGAGTAATTGTAAGATGGTCGCGCTCTCGAAGCACCCGGTCGCGATCATTTCCGGAATATGTTCTTGTCGAAGCCAGTTTAGCCAGTCGGCCGCAATCGTGTGTGCAACTTTTATGGTAACGTTGTAGATATACATCAGGCTATTTTTTTAATCGCAGATAAACAGGGCAGTGGTCTGAATGTTTTACCTGGTCTAAAATATCGGCATCTGCCAACTTAGAGGCCAGCGATGCGGTAACATTGATATAATCGATTCGCCACCCTTTGTTTTGTAACCGGACCGTCGGAAAACGCTGACTCCACCAACTGTAACGATGAGGCTCCGGATGAAACACCCGAAAGGTGTCGATCCACCCGCTTGCAAAGAATTGCGTCATCCATTCTCGTTCTGCCGGTTGAAATCCCGAAGCGTTCTTATTCCCTTTTGGATCGTGAATATCCATTTCGGTGTGTGCAATGTTGTAATCGCCACATAGGATCAGGTGCGGATTCTTTTTCTCTACTTTCTTTAACCAGCGAAAACATTCGTCGAGCCATTCGTACTTAAAGGCCTGTCGTTCGTCTCCGGAGGTGCCACTGGGAAAATAGGCATTAATAAGACGAATATTGCCCAGGGTAAGCTGTATGACCCTTCCCTCTTGATCACTGGGTCCGTGTCCATTACCATATTCTACCCGATCGGGTTTGATCTTGGTAAATACCGCTACGCCACTGTATCCTTTTTTCTCGGCACTAAACCAGTAATCGCTAAAACCCAGTTGATGCAGTGGCGCAAGGTCCACATCTTCGGCCCTGGCCTTGGTTTCTTGCAGACAAATAATATCGGCCGGATCGGTTGCCAGCCACTCCCAAAATCCTTTTTTAATAGCGGCTCGCAGACCATTTACATTGTAAGAGATAATTCGCATAGGGGCTTGAAATAAAATTCGGAACGCAGACGAGTACTACTTTTGCAAAGAGGCAATTTACTGTATAAACATCTTAAATCGTATTTCCATGGCTATTCCTTCTGTAGCACAGTCAACAGGCCGGTTAATTCCTTCGGCGCATCCCGTCTATCTCGAGGGGCCCAAGAGCAGGGGGTACGAACTGCTTTTTGCCTGGCGTGTATTCAAACAATTCATCAAAGGGTTCAGGACCCTTCACTTTGCGGGACCTTGCATTACGGTCTTTGGGTCGGCCCGCTTTACCGAGGAACATCCTTATTACCAGCAAGCCCGTGCGTTCGGTAAACGAATTGCCGCGTTGGGAATGACCACGCTGACCGGTGGAGGCCCCGGCATAATGGAAGCCGCCAATCGAGGGGCCTTTGAAAACAGGGGCCAGTCCGTAGGCTGCAATATTGTCTTACCGTTCGAGCAAAAAGAGAATCCTTATTTGCATTATTCGGTCACGTTCGAACATTTTTTCGTTCGCAAAGTATTGCTGGTAAAATATTCTTATGCCTTTATCATCATGCCCGGTGGATTCGGCACCATGGACGAACTTTTCGAGACACTTACGTTGGTACAGACCAATACCATCTCTCAATTTCCGATCATCTTATTCGGAAAGTCGTTCTACCAACCCCTAATGGAGACGATCGATAAAATGCTCGAAGAGAAAACCATCTCTGCTTCGGATCTCGAGCTGCTTTTGTTTACGGATAGTGTCGACGAGGCCATGGCCCATATTCAAAAGTATATTCGAAGTAACTATAAGATAAAGCCGCGAAAGAGAAGGTGGTGGTTACTAGAGAAGCGATAAATTTTATTTCAACTAAGTTTGTACTTCAAACCTTTTGTATGCAACTATCCGGTGTCGATGTACTTGGTTATGTGGCGGGTCTTATTACGGCCTTTACGTTCTTGCCCCAGGTAATCAAAACTTGGAAGACCCAATCGGCCAAGGATGTCTCGTTGGCCATGTTCCTGATCGCGTTTTCTAACCAAATTCTGTGGCTGGCCTTTGGTGTTTTGCGCGCCGATCCGGTCATCATCATCACCAATGCGGTAATGCTGATCATGACCAGCCTAATGATCGCGTTAAAGCTTAAGTACAACCACAGCTAATGGCCATCCATACCATTATCTGGGATCTCGGTGGCGTATTGGTCGACTGGAGTCCACTGTACGTTTATGACGATCACTACTTTTCGGACCCGGCCGATCGCGATTATTTTTTTAGTCATATCTGTACCAGTGATTGGAGCGAACGGCAAGATGCGGGGTACTCGTTGCAGCAGGCTACCGAAGAAAAATTAAATGAATTTCCCGACCCACGCTGGCGACAACCCATCCTCGATTTTTACGGCCGCTGGACAGAGATGCTGCGAGGGCCACTTTCTGACACCGTAACCTTGTTCGAGCAGCTTCGGGTGCGAAAACAATATCGCTTTTATGCGCTTACCAATTGGAGTGCCGAAAATTTTCCGATTGCGCTACAGCGTTTTGATTTTTTGCATTGGTTCGATGGCAGACTGGTGAGCGGTCAGGAAGGTACCCGAAAACCGTTTGCCGACTTTTATCAATTATTATTCGATCGCTATCAAATTGATCCCGCCCATGCCCTTTTTATTGATGATAATCTGCGTAACGTCAAAGCGGGCGAGTCGTTGGGATTAGCGGGCATTCACTTTACCTCGGCCACCGATCTGCAAATAGAATTAAAGAAAAGAGGCTTACTTTAATTTTAGCTTTATTCTAATACGGGGCGCAACCATTTATCTGCTTCTTCCAGGCTCATTCCTTTTCGCTTAGCATAATCCTTTAACTGATCGCGATCAATCTTGCCCAGTCCAAAGTAATGGCTGTCTGGGTGCGAAAAATACCAACCACAAACCGAAGCCGGCGGATTCATGGCCAAACTTTCTGTAAGGGTAATCCCGATCGTTTCGGTGGCTTGTAGCAGCGAAAAGAGTTTGAGTTTTTCGGTATGATCAGGGCAGGCCGGATAACCCGGAGCCGGACGAATACCCTGGTATTTTTCGGTGATCAGCTCTTCGTTGCTTAAGGATTCTTGTTGAGCATAGCCCCAATACTCTTTTCGGACTTGCTCGTGCAGGTATTCGGCAAAGGCCTCTACGAAGCGGTCGGCCAATAGTTGCACCAAGATCTTATTGTACTCATCTTGCTCGGCAGCAAAACGATCAATATATTTTTTGGCCCCGTGAATGGTAACGGCGAACGATCCCATATAATCCGTGCCCAGCTCGGCCGGACAAATAAAATCGGCTAACGAAAAGTTAGGCTGCCCAATGGCTTTTTTCAGTTGCTGACGAAGCGACTCGATCTTGACCTCGCCTTGTTCGGTTTGCAACGTAATGGTATCGGCATTGTTACTGGTGGCCGGCCAAAACCCGATCACACCATCGGCCTGGAACCAATGTTCCGCTATGATTTTTTTGATCAGCGTGTTGGCATCGTTAAAGAGACGAGTGGCCTCTTGACCAAAGATCGGATCGGAAAGCACGGCCGGATAACGTCCGGGCATTTCCCACGCAATAAAGAAAGGTCCCCAGTCAATATAGCGGGCCAAGGTGGCCAGATCAATATTTTTCAGCACCCGGGTACCGGTAAACGAAGGGGTTACGGGTCTGTAGTTTTTCCAGTCAAAATATTCTTTGGTCACTACGGCCTCTGCATAAGGGATCAGATTCTTTTTTCCTTTATTCAAAAATTGCTGTTGCAGCCCTTCGTATTCGGTTTGGGTCTGCTGCAAGAGCTCTTTTCGCTGCTCTTTATTAAGCAGTGAGCTAACCACGGTAACGCTGCGCGATGCATCGAGCACATGCAATACGCCATGTTCGTATTGGGGAGCGATCTTTACGGCCGTATGCATTCTAGAGGTGGTAGCCCCGCCAATGAGTAGCGGTTGTTTCATTCCTCTTCTTTTCATTTCGTGGGCCACATGCACCATCTCGTCGAGCGAAGGGGTAATCAATCCGCTTAGTCCAATAATATCGGCTTTTTCTTGTTCGGCCTTGTCCAAGATCTTATCGGTGGGTACCATTACGCCCATATCTATAATCTCGTACCCATTACAGCCCAATACGACCCCCACAATATTTTTTCCAATGTCATGCACATCACCCTTAACGGTGGCCAACAGTACTTTGGGGGCACTGCCCTGACTGGCTAATGGGTTGTTCTTTTTTTCTTCTTCGATAAAGGGGGTAAGCCAGGCTACGCTTTTTTTCATCACACGGGCGCTCTTGACCACTTGGGGCAAGAACATCTTACCGGCTCCGAACAAGTCGCCCACCACATTCATCCCGGCCATCAGTGGGCCTTCGATCACATCGAGCGGACGAGGATATTTATTTCTCGCTTCTTCGGTATCGGTGTCTATATACTCGGTAATACCATTGATCAACGCATGCTTAAGTCGTTCTTCTACCGAAGTCGATCGCCAGGCTTCATTTTTTTCTTCGGTCTTATCCTTGGCTTTTACGGTTTCGGCAAAACGGATCAGTTTTTCGGTGGCTTCGTTATTGTCGTTGTTGCGATTTAGAATTACGTCCTCGCATAGCTGTCGTAGCTCGGGTTCGATTTCGTCATAAACAGCCAACTGTCCTGCATTGACGATCCCCATATCCATCCCCGCTTTAATGGCATGGAAAAGAAATACGGCATGCATGGCCTCTCGTACCGGTTCGTTGCCGCGAAACGAAAAAGAAAGATTGCTGACCCCGCCACTTACTTTGGTCAGTGGCATTTTCTGTTTTATTAGACGGGTCGCCTCTATAAAATCTACTCCGTAGTTGTTGTGCTCCTCAAGACCGGTGGCAACGGCAAAAACGTTCGGATCAAAAATAATGTCTTGCGGATCGTAGCCTAGGCGCGTGGTCAGCAGCGTATAGGCCCGCTCCGAAATTTCTACTTTTCGCTGCATGGTATCGGCCTGCCCCTTCTCGTCAAAGGCCATTACAATTACGGCCGCTCCAAAGCGCTGGCAGATCTCGGCTTGCTGTAAAAATTTTTCTTCTCCTTCTTTCAGTGAGATCGAATTGACAATGCATTTTCCTTGCACGCATTTTAGTCCGGCTTCAATGATCTCGAATTTAGAACTGTCGATCATTAACGGAATACGCGCAATATCGGGTTCGCTTTGTAGTAAATTTAAAAAAGTGGTCATGGCCGCCATACCGTCCAGAAGCGCATCATCCATATTGACATCGAGCACCTGTGCTCCGCTCTCTACTTGCTGGCGAGCTACGCTCAAGGCCTCTTCGTACTTGTTCTCTCTAATAAGCCGGGCAAATTTTTTAGAGCCGGTTACATTGGTACGTTCCCCCACGTTCACAAAATTGGTCTCGGGCCGAATGACCAGCGGCTCTAGGCCCGACAAGCGCAGAAAGGGAAAAATGGTTACGGATTCTTGCATACTACAGCGTTGAATGTACAGGGTTGATTTATGCAGTGACAGGAATGGTCTTTTCAACATGGGGCAGGGGGCGTGGGGTCAAGCCCTTGACGTGCTCGGCAATGTGGCGAATATGATCGGGGGTAGTACCGCAGCAGCCTCCGACAATATTCACGAACTTTTCGCGCGCCCACTCCTCTAAATAATGTCCGGTGTCTTCGGGGCGTTCATCATATTCTCCCATGGCATTGGGCAGCCCTGCATTGGGGTAGGCCGATACGTAGCAGCTGGCCAGTTGAGAGAGCTCTTCGATGTAAGGACGCATCTCTTTTGCACCCAGCGCACAGTTAAGACCAATACACAAGGGTCTTGCATGCATTACCGATGTGTAAAAGGCCTCCAGGGTTTGCCCACTCAGGGTACGTCCCGAGGCATCGGTTATGGTTCCACTGATCATGATGGGTAGTGGCTCGCGCTGTTGCTCGTGAAAATATTTTTTAATGGCATAAATGGCAGCTTTGGCATTGAGCGTATCAAAGATGGTCTCAATTAGTAAAATATCCACGCCTCCTTCTACCAGCCCGACCACTTGTTCGTAATAGGCGGCTACGACCTCATCGAAGGTCACCGCTCTAAAGCCCGGGTTGTTGACATCGGGCGAAAGAGAAAGGGTTTTGTTGAGTGGACCAAAGGCACCGGCTACCCAAGCGGTCTTACCCGAGCGAGCAATTGCTTCGCGGGCGCAACGGGCCGCGGCTACATTGAGTTCTTTGGCTAGCGATTGCATCTCGTAATCGGCCATGGCAATCGTAGTGCTGCTAAAGGTGTTGGTCTCGATAATGTCGGCACCGGCATCCAGGTACTGTTGGTGAATACCGATAATGATCTCGGGTTGCGTAATGTTGAGGAGATCGTTATTTCCCTTTACATCGCAATGCCAATCCTTAAAGCGCTCTCCACGGTAATCGGCTTCGCTCAGTTTGTGGCGCTGGATCATGGTACCCATGGCACCATCGATCACTAAGATGCGTTGCTGCAGACTTTCTTCAATACGCTTCATGTCGAATAGGTTTTTATTCCTGTTACGACCGGTCTGTAGCTGTTCGGGAATGGGGTCTGATAAACGAGAGGAAACTGCCAGAGTTCCTTGCCGTTTATTAGTTCTGTTAGAAGAGGCCGAACAATAAACAAATCCGCCCGTAAGAATTGCAAATTTACAATAGATACCTTATATCACCAAGTATAGGGGTATTAGCTTATAAACCACTGATATATCGATCGAGAGGCAGTCGGTTTTGAAGGCTGCGAGCCAGGGTCATCTCGTCTGTATACTCCAGTTCGCCTCCAAAGGCCACCCCTCTGGCAATGGTGCTGATCTTTACGGGCACATCCTTGAGTTTTTTCTGAATATAATAAACGGTGGTATCGCCTTGTATGGTAGGGTTAAGGGCAAAGATCAGCTCTTCTATTCCTTCTTTTTTGACCCTTTCAATAAGGGTATGAATATTGAGTTGATCGGGACCCACGCCGTCGAGCGGAGATATAATTCCACCCAAAACATGGTAGAGTCCGTTGTATTGTTGGGTATTCTCGAAGGCGATCAATTCGCGGATGCTCTCTACAACGCATAACATCCCCTGTTTACGTAACGCATTCGAACAAATAGTGCAAGTGTCGCTATCGGCAATATTGCCACATCGTTTACAAGTCTTGATCTCTCGACGCAATGTGGCGATCACTTCACTGAATTGCAAGACCTCTTCGGTATCTTGCTTAAGCAGGTGCAGCACTAACCGAAGGGCGGTTTTTTTGCCGATCCCCGGTAGGGCAGCAAAAGCATTAACGGCGTTTTCCAATAGTACAGAAGGCAGCTGCATAAAACAAAGATAGGGCTTGGCTTAACGGTTGTTCACCTCTATCTCGTATTCGTTAATCCAACCCGGTTTTATACTGATCTTTTTATCGAGGGCCACCACCCGTTCGGGCTGGCGACGGTTTCCAAAGAATTGTCCGGTATCCCAGCGACCATTACCGTTGGCATCATACAAGATCCGAAGCTGGTAGTCTCCGGGTACAAAAAGGTCATTGGTAAATTCGGGTTTGTCAAGTACGGCAGTGCTGATTAGTTTTTCGTTTTGTATCCAGAGCAATACCGGTTTTGCCTCTAGGTTTAGCCCGCGCAGTCTGAGCTTGATCTTACCATAATCGGTCTTGCGTTTGGTGGTAAAATTTAGGGTATCGGTTTTGAGCAGTGTTCTTCCGCTAGAGTCAGTAAAGCCCCCTTTGGTCAAGAGTAGATGATACGAGGCACCCTCGAGCCAGTTGGGTTGTATCCGTATAACCTTTTTAGTACTGTCTATTGTAATCGAGACGCTATCGACCTTTGCGTAGACAGAGTCTTTGTAGAGCCCTACCGAGCTATCACTCCAGGCAAGCAGCGATGTTTCGAAGGTCAGTTGCAGCGGTTGTAAGATATCTTGTTGGTTATTGCTAAGGGTGGTTTGAAAACGAATGCGTTTGTCCGCCTCTGTTTTTCCCTTCGGTTTATCGGTAGAAGAAGGTTCCAATACAGGGGCTGGTTCTTTTTCGGCCGCAAAGGCCAACAGCACCAGGCTATCGGTTTGTTGATTGGCATAGACAGGCTGATCGGCAAAGGCCATCAATTGACTGTTCTTTACCAAGCGGCGCGATCCGGCTTCGTCCTTTAGGGCATAAATAAAAAATCGTTCGGGTGGCAAATTGCGAAAACGAAATCGACCGCTTTTGTCGAGTTTGCTCAGGTAATAAGGTTTCGATTTAATAAGTGCCGAGTCGGTAGCATCCTTGTGCAAGATCACGATCAGTGTACTGTCAACGAGTCCTGTTTCGGCCAGTTGCACCGTACCATAGAGTTCCAGCGAATCCAGATAGCTACCGGTAGAAAATACATAGCGCAGCCCTTTGGCAATATTGCCTTCGGTAAAATCTTTGACGGTAGTTCCAAAGTCTATGCTGTACGTTGTATTTGGCAGCAAAGAGTCCTTGAGTTTTATGGTCAGATCACGCAACTTCGATTCAATAACAGGAGCCGTAGTGGGCAGCGGAGAGAGCAGCAGGTTGTCTTGTCCCTGTTGTACCTCGATGTACTCGTCGAAGTATAATTGTATCGTACGACTCGTTACAAGGGTGGCGCCGTTTGCGGGCACCACATTGACCAGTTGCGGAGGAATGGTATCGCGGGGGCCTCCTTGCGGCGGAATAATATTGGCACAGCCGCTTCCAAGCTGGCTAATCCAAAAGCAGCCAAATAACAGGAGTATCCAAAAAAAGGGGGAGGCTTTTTGCATCTGCTGCAAACTTACAGGGTTTGCCAGTAAACCGGCGTTAAGCGCCTCACAATTCAGTAATGTCCTCTTCTTCTTCGGGATTGAGCAACGAAACGGCCAGTTGGTTCGTTTTAACAAAATTGCACCAGTGGCAATCGGGTTTGCCACAGCCGGTATAAAAATTGCGAGCCTGTATCTTTTGCCACACCATCTTAATCTGGTCGCCTACTTGCTGCAGATCTTCGGGGCTAATAACGATCTTTTCTTGCCGATACTGTTTCTTTTTATCGGGCTCCACAAAATCAAACTCTGTACTTACCGCGGTCCAGCCCCTTCCTTCAAACTGATCGACCAATATCTTATAGAATACGGCCTGTCGCCAGTAATCGCCTCCCAGGGGCTCCTTGGTATCGGGGCCTTTTAACTTGGCTAGTGCCTTGTCGGGGTCACCTGTTTTGTAGTCGACCACATTCACCGATTTGCCATCGAATTCCAGCTTATCGAGTTTCCCTTTTAGCGGAACGCCTTGGTAGACAATGTTGCGAATGTTACGCTCTACGGCTACGATGGTAGTAAACGATTGAATGCGTCTGTCGTAGTAGGCCTCTAGCACTTGCTGTCCGTACTCCATACGACGGGCAAACTGCTCGCGGGTAAAACTCTCGCGGTGGCGACGCATATACAGTTCGAACTCGTGTAGAAAAAAAGCTTTATCCGGAAACCGATCTTCTCCGCTGTCTTGCATCTTACGAAATAATTTTTCGAGGGCATGATGCACCGCCGAACCAAATTCGGTGGCTTCGTTCTTGGGCGAGGGGATCTTGATTAGCGTGCGATAGTAAAACTCAAGGGGGCATTTTAAGTAGTTGTTGAGCGCCGTAACGTTCATTACAAACTTTTCGATCAACGGCCCTGTAATATCTTCTTCGAGCGAGGCAATTACCGGAACCGTAGCCGGCGATAGTCCCAGCGTCTCGAACGTCTCGAGTGTGTCTTGCTCCGTTACAATTTTTTCTACGACCAGTGGTTGCTGCTCGCAAAGCTCTACTACGAATTGAGAGGGCTCTAGCGGTTTTCCGGCCATGGTGGTTCGGCTGTAACTAATAAAAAGATATTCGGCTGCACGCGTAAGCGCCACATAAAAAAGACGCCGCAATTCTTCGATCGAAGAAGATCCGGTGCTCTGCCCGACTAAGTTGTCTGGAAAGCTATAGCCGCTCGAGGGTTTTCTTTTTTTCTCCCAAGTACTGGCCTGACAACCGGCCACAAAAACATAGCTAAACTCCAAGCCCTTCGATCCATGCGCCGTTAAAAGATTGACTCCTTTCTCTCCTCCGCTAACTTGTACAAAGGGTAGCGTGATGTTCTCCTTTTTCATCAGAGCGATTAGTGTGACCAGCCCTTCGAGGTCCAGATCGGGTTTACGGTGCGTTTCTTCTTTTACAAAATCGAAAAAGGCGGTTAGCACTTTTAGGTCTTCGTGTTTGTGAGGCCCCTGCATACAAAACGATAATAGCCCGGTTTCTTGTAGTAGTGTTTGTAATAGTTGCTGAAGGGTCAGGTTGGGTACAGCACCGATGAGTCGCTCGAGCAGTTGACCTGTTTTTTCGAGTGGGGTCTGTTCGGTGGTCGAGAAAAGATGGACCGGGGAGGCCTTTATCTTTTCTTGTAAGGCTACGCGCAGCGAGGCTTGCAGGTCGTTGCTGCGTTTGGAGGCCACCGTCAACGATAGCTTTGTGATCTCGATAGGGGGAATTCCGAACCAATCATAATGTAAAAGCTCAAAGAGCATCTCATCGCCACTGGCAGCAACATCATGCTCGCTGGCCAGGTAATCGAGTAGTAAGACAATTTTTTTGACCAGGGGCAGTTGCAACAGGTCCAGACTCTTTTTACTATAGACCGGTATGTTGCGGAGTTGTAAATAGCGGGTAAGTTCTTCTCCGTACTTGTGTTCTTTGTATAACACGGCGATCGAAGAGGCAGGGGTTCCTGCGGCCATGCAGCGCTCGATCTCTTGAACGATCCCGATCATCTCTTCGCGTGGGTTTTCGTACTCGCGACAAACCACAAGATGTGTTTGTGAGATCCGCTCCGGAAGTGCGGCCTTGAGGGTTTTGCTTAGCCCGGGCAAATGATTGACCAGTCGCTCACTATTAAGGTCAATAAGAGCACCGGCGGTTTCTAAAATAGGTTGATTCGATCGGTAGTTCTGGGTAAGCAAAACCGTTTTGAGCGATTGGCGGTAGCGATCGGCCAGCCCCGTCATATTATCGATATTGGCTCCCTGAAAACGGTAAATACTCTGGTCATCATCGCCCACCACGAATAAATTGGGCTCTTCCCAGTAATCGACCAACATTTCTACCAGCTTGTTTTGTGAGCCGCTGCTATCTTGATACTCATCGACCAGTACATACGTGTAGCGCTCTTGGTAGGCAGAAAGCAAGGTCGGGTGTGCCGCAAAGGCCGCGAGTACCCAATTGATCATATCGTCGAAATCATAGCGATTCTTCTTTTGCATCAACGCCTGAAAGGGCTCGAATTCTCCGACCGCGGCCCGCAGGCGGGTCATTTTTTCTTTTTCTAATTCGAGTTTTTCGGTCAATAACTCTCCCTTCTTGTGGTATTTGCCACTGCGCTTGGCAATATACTCGTCGCGCTGTGGCAACGAGGCTACATAGGTATCGATCTTTTCAAATAAATAGGGTACTGTCCAGTTCTCTCGTTTCATTAGACTAAAGAGCTCTTGCAGCCCCTTGATCTCGAAGTAGACATCTCCGCGATAACGTTTTAGCGGATGTTGTTTTGGAAAGCCGTCGACCAACTCTTTAAGCAATTGAATGCGCTCCAGATCGGAGATAGGATCCAGGCTGCTCTTTTCGAAGTAAACCAGATTGTCTTGTATTACATCATTACAAAACGAATGAAAGGTGCCGATAGAAACCCGATAGGCCGCCGCTCCGATCAATTGTTGCAACCGCTTGCGCATGGCCACCACGCCCGCATCGGTATAGGTCAGACAAAGTATATGCTCGGGTTGGGTATCGGTATCGAGTAAAATTTTGCCGATGCGGCTGGCCAAGATCTGGGTCTTACCCGTACCGGGTCCGGCAATAACCATAACCGGCCCTTCGAGGGCATCCACCGCCTGTTGTTGCGCTGGGTTAAGACGCGCGTACTCCGCCCCGAATTTTTTTTCTTGATTTTCTCTTGACAGCGACATGCCGGTGAACTTTTCTGGTTTTGACAGGTTATAAACGAAATTAATCTATTCAATCGTATGGGCGCTTATTCACTGCAGACTACGCAACGAATTCCGGTTTCACTTGCGCAGGCCTGGGATTTTTTTTCCGATCCGGCCAATTTAGAACGCATTACGCCTGCGCACATGCAATTCAAGATCATCTCCCGCCACCATGGCCAGCGAATGTATCCGGGTCAGATCATCGAATACAAGGTCAAGCCGCTACTGGGCATACCCCTGTATTGGATGACAGAGATCACGCATGTAAAAGAAGGAAGTTATTTTGTAGATGAGCAGCGGTTTGGGCCTTATTCACTTTGGCATCACCAGCATCATTTTACGGCCATAGAGGGCGGGGTAGAAATGACCGATATTGTTCATTATAAAATTCCACTGGGCCCCTTGGGTCAACTGGCCAATGCCCTTTTTGTAGCGGCACAACTGCAGCAGATCTTCGATTATAGGTATAAAAAGGTCGAGGAATTATTTGGCAGCTGGAAGCCCTGATCGTGGTTACGAATAAATATTCTTATTGGTAATCTTGATCAGCGAGGTAATGTTGTTCACATCCAATTTACGAAAGATATTATAGCGGTGCACTTCTACCGTTCGCTTCGATATAAATAATTTTTCGGCGATCTCTTTCGACGAATAGCCATCTTTGATCATGTTGACGATCTCGAGTTCGCGCTTGGTCAATTGATTGATCTTAAAGGCCGGGTCTCCATCCTCTTCGCTGATCACCTGATTGGTAATATAGTCCTTTACATCTTTGCAGATAAAACGCTGTCCGTTTTGGATGGCCAAAATAGCCATGCTCATTTCTTCGAACGAAGAGGTCTTCGACACATAACCGCTGGCGCCATTGATCAGCATTTGCTTGATGAGCAAAATATTGGTGTGCATCGATACGCCGAGAATTTTTATGCTCGGATTCTTTTCTTTGATCAGTTTGGTAAGTTCAATTCCGGACATACCTGGCAGCGTAATGTCCATCAGCACTACTTGAGGCAACGTCTCTTTGATCGATTCAAAGGCTGACTCGCCATCCAGTCCCGATCCGACCACCTCGAAGTTGGGGTCTGCATTCAGTAGCGCAGCCCACATGTCGATCATCATTCTATGGTCATCCACTAAAAAAAGTCTAATTTTTTTCATAAAGTTCAATAAGCAAGACAGTTAGGTAAATACTACTATCCATAGTAGCTATATTTACACAATTTAATGAATTTGGGCCTGCATTTGAATTGGATTAAAAAATATTATTTAAAGTGCTGATAGTCAACTATATTTGAACTAGTGAAGTCCGCTTCGCCCGACCATATGCCCATTGATTTTACCGGTAAGAGGATACTGGTAGCGGATGATATGCAACTGAACCAATATCTGATCGCTCAGTTGTTGGGCGAAAAGGGGGCGGTGGTAGTAACTGTGTCGGATGGGCAAGAGGCCGTAAGTCGCTGTCAAGAGCAGCGATTCGATCTCATTATCCTCGATATCCGAATGCCCAACTTGGATGGTGTTGAGACTTGCCGTGCCATCCGAAAGCTTAATTCGCCCAACGCACTCGTGCCCATCGTAGGGCTTACGGCACACATGTTCGAAGATGAGCAGGTCAACTATTTTTCGCTCGGGATGAATGCAGCCGTTACAAAGCCTGTTGAGCCTGACAGTTTTTTTCCGTTGTTACAACGATTATTGACAAACGATAGCGTACTAGATTCAACACTCATTGCGGCAACTACCGATAGCGAATTGCGCATAGACCTGACCTATCTGAAAAAGGTGAGCAATAATAACCCCTCTTTTATTGCGATGATGCTGGCTTCTTTTTTGCGTAACTCCGATCAGCTTCAGCAACGCCTGGTGGTGGCTGTCGATACGGCCGATCTCAAGATGATCGGAGAGATCGCCCATCAATTAAAGTTTTCGCTGGGGGTGCTGGGCGTTAAGGCACTCGATGAAAAACTCGGTTGGTTGCAGCAACAGGCCTTGGTTACCGGCTTGCAAGACAAAGAATCATATATGGTGCGCAGCAGAAGATTGCAACTAAAGCTGAATGCTATTATTGAGCAGGCCCTGTTTTTGCAAGAGCAGTATGCCCAATACTCAACCGGGAATACGTGAGATGTATTTTTCGATCTGCTTGATCTGATCGACGATCTGCGGCGTAGTTGGCTTAAGCGCCTTTGTCTTTCTAAAAAAATCCTTGGCCGCCCTAAACTCTCTTTTGTTCATCATCAGACTACACATCTGTAAGTAGGCAGCAGCCTGGTTCTCTTTATCGGGAAGTCCTTTGCGAAGCGCCTGGCGAATATATCCTTCAGCTTGTTTGAGATCATTTTTTTGCATGGCCAGCATTCCCATTTGTAACAGGCTGGCCCCTTCGGCCTCTTTCATAGGCATGCCCAGATCGAGTCCTTTTTTCATCATCTTTTCTGCTCCGTCAAAGTCTTGTTTCATCATGGCCAGATTGCCCTTGAGTGTAAAGTATACCGAGCGAATGGGCTTGTAGAGTAGCTGGGGATATTTAATGGAGTTGACGATCTTTTCGGCGCCTTCCATATCTCCGCTTTCCATGTATTCTTGTATCAGCCGCAACGGGCCAAAGAAAAAATGGCCTCCGATCAAAATAACCGCAATAATGTAAAGAGGTAGCGAGGGCCAAAAAGAAAAAACAATGTTGGCTACCACCGCCATTGCCAATAGCACCACACCGATCCACAAGCGGTATTTAATGAGCAAATTATAGAACTTCATCAGTCAATATTTTCGGAGCGCAAGATACTCTTTATTGCCCACTTACTGGTTGGGGCGTAGCAAGAACTCCATCGGTACCGCCAGCCGGCTTCTCCACGATCTTTCGGAGTGATCTTGCCCGGGCCAGTTGAGCGAGATCCAGTTTTTATTCGTAAAGCCTTTTGCTTTTAATACGATATCGGCTTGCTTTTGTAATTGTGCATACATACTGTCTAAGGTCTCGGTGCCATGGTCAAAATAGAGTCGATGCGTGGATGGGTCGGGTAATTTTTTTTGCATGTAAGAAAAGAAGGCAGCCGGAACAGGGTTATTCTCCATTTGCATGAGCCCGGGCCAATGCGTAGAAAGACAAGCGGCCCCTCCGAAAACGTTCGGGTATTCGCAGATGGCATACAGCGAAATGAGTCCCCCCATGCTACTGCCGGCAATAAAGGTGTACTCCCGTTGGGAAAGGGTCGAGTAGTTCTTGTCGACAAAAGGCTTTAATTCTAGGGTCAGAAATTTTAAGTATAGATCAGAGGCTATGGGAATACCTGAAAAGATCGATTGCCCATTGCTGCGGTACGAGTTGTAGATCATTTCTTGTTGTTGCTTGGTCAGCGAAGCAAAGGGTGCTTGCGGAAAATATTCCGCATGACGCCTACGGCCGGTATTCCAGATGCCCACCACAATGCAATCTTGAATTTTTTTATCATCCATCAGTCGCTGTAGGGTCTCATCGATGCCCCATTCCTGTCGATTCCAGGTAAGGCTGCTGTCGTAGAGCATTTGTCCGTCGTGCATATACAGCACCGCGTATTTCTTTTCCGTACTATATCCTTTTGGCAACCATACATCAACGGTTCGCTCCGGCACCCATTGCGAGGCAAATGCGGTATGGCGAACTATTTTTCCGGTGCTGGCCGCAGGCAACTGCGCATAACCGCGCATTGGCAGCAGGTACATAACTATTGCGATCAGTAAAGTAGGTAGTAACGAGATCCGCATGGTCTATTCGAGAGAAATTTTAGGACTAAAATAAACAATTTAATTAAGACTTATTACTGCGCCTTCAGACTTTAAATTATTCAGGAATCGCAACCGTTGTAGTTAGTGCATCACCGACACTTTTTATAGAGAGCGTATGCAAAGAGATCGGAATTAAGCATGTTTTGGGAACTGAGCTGAGTTATCAGAATGGCAAATATTTGATAATGGGGAAAATTGTAAAGCAAAAGAAAAAAGTAGTAGATTATTCTCTTTTTTTGAAGATGATATCGAGATAATTTGCGCGTTTTCGGATAATAAAGACGAGCAAGGCTTACTTAATATGTCAAAAAATTCTTTTTGGGTTAAAAATGGTAAATTAGTAAAATATGATCCCATCAAATAAGGAGTTATCTAGTTTCTTAAAAAGAAAAAATCCAAAAATGGGTTTGCTAGACAAGTTGAAGGTAGTCTACAGGCCATACATTTGTCCATTTTCAGTACTACTCACAGAGGTGAAGAATGTAGATTCAGTTTTTGATATTGGCTGTGGTTCAGGCCAATTGTTATTTTTAATTTCAGAATTTACTGAAGTAAAAAAAATTGGGGGAGTTGAAATCAAACAAAGATTAATAGATAATGCGAAATCATTACTTGGTGAAAGAAACACAGATTTTTTATCCGTTTATAACGGAAAAGATTTACCCAATGAAATGGATATTTTCGATGCAATAATGCTTAATGACGTTTGGCATCATATTCCAAAAGCTCAACAAGATTTATTTCTAAGGGAAGTATATTCAAAAATGAAGAAAGGCGCAATTTTAGTTTTTAAGGATATTGACGCTTCCTCATTTTGGGTCCATTTTAACAGGTTTCATGATCTTTTGCTTGGAGAAGGTGGTGGTCAAGAACTTTCTCTGAATGAAATGATAAAAATTTCTGAAAATATTGGATTCCATGTTAAGAATTCATTCAAGAAAAGACAATATTGGTACGACCATTATTTTTTAGTTTTGGAGAAGTAAATAAAGATGTAGAAAATAAAGAACAGTTTTATGGCAATTTAGCTCGTTTTCTAGGTTTTTTTCTATCTTGTCAAAAACCCCAATAAGTGCAACGATTATTTTGGATCATTTTGTTCAGACTGCTGGGATGGGATACCCGTGCTCATTTTCCGAGCGGTATAAAAAAATGTGTCATCATTGCCGGGCCACATACGCATTGGATGGATTTTCCGGTGGGGCTTGCCTACCGAAGTATCATGCGTCTGAACGCCGCACATTACCTGGCTAAAAAAGAACTTTTTGACGGACCTTTCGGATTTTTCTTTCGCTGGGCTGGCGGCATTCCCGTAGATAGGTTCAGTAAACATAATGTAGTGGACCAGGTCGTAGACATCTTATCTGCGCATACCGATATGATGATCGCTTTATCTCCAGAGGGTACCCGCAAAAAAGTAGATCGCCTGCGTACCGGGTTCTATTACATTGCAAAGAAGGCCGGTATCCCGATTGTAATGGTAGGGTTCGACTTTTTGAATCGTCGCGTGCTGGTCTCAGCTCCCTTTTATACCAGCGATAGTCCAAAGGCTGATTTTGATCGGATCTTGAATTTTTTTGCACCCATTCAAGGAAAGATCCCTTCGCAAGGGTTTGCCGGTATCAGCAACCAATTCGAATAACATTTCGATCGTATGCGACAATACCCCAGTATTCTAGAAAAGTTTTATGGGTTCGAACAGACACAGCCCGATAAACTTTTTCTGTCCGAGCCCTTCGCCGGCCAATCCCAGCAACATACGTGGTACCAAGCCGGACAAACGATTCGTCGGCTGGCTGCGGCCTTACAAAACTTGCAATTGCCTGCCGGCTCTCGCATTGCCATTATTGGAAAGAACTCTCCGCATTGGATCATGGCCGATATGGCCATTATGATGGCTGGTCATATTGCTGTTCCGATCTACCCCACGGTTACGGCTTCGACCCTAGAGCAGATCTTAACCCATAGCGAAAGCCAACTTTTATTTGTCGGAAAACTCGATGCCTATGAGCCTCTTCGCTCCGGTATTCCTTCTTCTGTACTGCAAGTGAGTTTTCCTAATTGGCCCTGGCCCGGTTGTCGTACCTGGAATGAGTTCGTAGCGGTTCAACCCCCGCTGGCACAAAGTCCTATACCCGACCCACAATCCATCAACTGTATCTTATATACCTCTGGCACGACCGGCAATCCCAAAGGGGTCATGCATACGCATTATGCGCATGCCTATAGTTTGTTGACCGTTATGGAAGCGCTTGGCGAAGAATTAAAAGATGAGGTATTCTTTTCGTATCTGCCCCTCAGTCATATCGCGGAGCGCATGGTCGTAGAGTATTGTGGCATCTTTACCGGGGGCACCATTTATTTTCCGGAGTCCTTACAAACCTTTTCGAAAGACCTGCAAGCCGCGCAGCCTACCATTTTTTTGGCGGTGCCTCGTATTTGGGAAAAATTTAGAGAAGAGATCTCAAAAAAAATTCCTTCGACGCGTCTTTCGTTCTTGCTGCGTTTGCCCGTGTTGGGCACAGCGCTGCGCAAGTTGCTTCAAAAGAAGCTGGGACTTTCTCGCGTTCGCTTTGCCTTGTCCGGTGCTTCGCCCTTGCATCCATCGTTGCCTGTTTTCTTTAATCAACTGGGCATTATTATTCAAGAGGCCTATGGCATGACAGAGAATATGGCATTGGCTACGATCAATCGAAAAAAGGCGGTCAAGATCGGAACGGTCGGTCCTTCTTATCCGGGTGTAGAGCTGGTGATCGGCGCCGATAATGAAGTGCTCACCAAGAGTCCCGCCAATATGATCGGGTATTATAAGGAGCCTGCATTGACAGCTGCCAGTTTTGAAAATGGATTTTTGAAAACAGGCGACGAGGGTCGTCTCGACGAAGAGGGATACCTGACCATTACCGGTCGCATCAAAGATCTATTCAAGACCAGTAAGGGAAAGTATGTGGCCCCTGCCCCGATCGAGAAGTTATTGCTGGAACATAGCGTCTTTGAACAAGTATGTGTAGTGGGTTCAGGCGAATCGAATGCACTGGCGCTTTGTATGCTCCATGCATCGTCGCAATCTGTTAAGGAGCTATACGAAAAACTCTCCGCGATTCGTCGCCAAGTAAATCAACAACTCGAGACACATGAACAGCTCGCCAAGCTGGTTATTGTACGCGACGAGTGGACCATCGCCAATGGATTCTTTACCCCGACCTTAAAAATTCGTCGTTCGGTAATGGACACGCAGTATGGAAGCTATTATGCAAATTGGCTGCGTAGTGTCGATGATGTTATTTGGGAATAACAGCGCGCTACTGCATTTACCCGTAGCAGGCTTCTTACTCGCGCTTCTCTATTTAATTACGGCCAGCAATATTCTGTCCGAAGAAGACAGGGCCGGCAAATGCAGTGTCTTTCCATTAAAGTAGATCGAGATCGCTTTTTTCGCTGTGGCCGGCAGCAATAGATCGGCTCCTCCTATAAAGGGGGCCGATGCGTATTGTTTAAGTACGTTACCTGAGCCGATACCATCCCCGTCATCAAATACAAAGCTGGTAATGACCGTTCTTGAGGCGGGTGTTAATGTAGGGGAGCAGACAGCAAAACCATTGACCGTTACCGAATCGCGACCGCCGATCATGGCGCCCGCAGCCGAATAAATAACGAGTACCGATTGGTCTTTTTCTTCGGGTATCTTACCCAGTAGGGCACTCATACGACTTCCTTCTGGTATGCCTCTCAAGTACACCAGCGGATCGTCGTAGGTAAACGAATGAAAGAAATAAGAGATCTTCTTTTTTGAGGTATCGGCCGGCGCTAGTTCGATCTCGTAGGGTATTCCACTGCTTAACGTAACGGGGCCCCATTGTCCGTTCGCCGTTGTTGCAAGCTGTACACCTGTTTTATTTTTTTTACGAAGCCCGGTTTTTTTATCGATCGCATACAGCGTGATCGTCGCTTCTTTAATGGGAGCATTGTCGCCCAATAGGACGGCTTTACCCGCAATACTAACCGAAGTCGTTGCTGTTTTTTTTGATCCTTGTAATTGATGCCCTCGGCTTAAAAAAGTATACATGGCCGAAAGGGCCTTGCTACTGGTGGCAACCTGATAGTGATCTTCTTCTGTTAGCGCTAGATTAACCGCACCGTCTACCGGGCCGGCTCCATTACCGGCCACTCGATCGCCTGTCGAAAAAATATTCATACACTTTTCATTCGGAAACCAAGCATAGGCCGTTGTCCATTTTCGACTTCCAATATGAATGTAACGTCCTACTTTTTGCGCCTGTGCGCTATCCTTTAAAAGGCCCCGTACCAGGCCGCCGCCTGCGGAGTGCCCTACCAGATCGACCTGTTGAGCACCGGTAGAGGCCAGTACGCGATCGATTAGCTGGGCCAAGGCTTGCTCATTTGATCTTCCATTACCGCTTACACTGTTCCAGTCAAAGGCCTGTAACTGATCGCTGCAATAGCCGTTGTCTCTAAAATAGTGAGTGGCATTCGACCAGGTATCTCCCGAAGCCAGAAAGCCGTGCACGAAGATCACCGGTCGTAAAGCAGGATCACATTGGGCATTCGAGCAAAGCGTAGGTAGTAGAAGAAGGGTAAGAAAAATAGTTTTCATTCGAATTAAGTTGTTTGTTGTTAGGCCCCTTTCATATCCTCTTAGTTTTTTTGCAGTTGTATCAGATAATCAAAGAGGTTATTGCCACTGGCCAAGTTTAATTTTTTTCGAAGACGGTAGCGGCTAATCTCGACACCTCGCACCGATATATTGAGTAACTGTGCGATCTCTTTCGACGATAAATTCATTCGTAAGTAAGCACATAGCTTAAGCTCGCCTGGACTGATCTCGGGGTGTTTATTTTTTAGGACCACCACAAAGTCGCTATGTACTTTATCGAAGTGCTTGGCAAAATGATCCCACTCTTGGTCTATCTGTTCATCTTCGCTTAGCGCCTTGATCATTTTTTTTAGCTCCGTCTGCGCTTGGGTGTCATCTACTCTTTTTGCAATTTGATTCAGCTCGGTTTTTATCTTCGAGATCAACTCTCCTTTTTTAACCAGGTGCATGGCCGAAGACGCAAGCTCTGAATTTTTGAACTGTATCTCCGATTCTAAATTTTCGTTTCGAAGGGTCATCAGTTCGGTCTCCGACTTTGTGCGCTCCAATTCGTGTATGTAGAGCAGTCTTTTTTGTTCAGCCTCGAAGGTCTCTTGTTGTTTTTTAAATTTTTCTTGCTGCCGTTTGTACCCCCATAGTATTAGCGCAGAAAGTAAAAGTAAATAAGCGAGCAGCGCAAGCTTACTTGTATACCATGGGGGTAAAATGGTAAAGGCAAATTGGCTGCTAGCCGATTCGGCCCCCAGGTTATTGCGAACTTTTACTTCAAATACGTAGTCGCCTTGGGGTAAGTTCGTAAACTCTTTATCGGTACGTTTTGTCCATTCCGACCATTTAGAATTATAGCCGCTTAACCGGTAGCTGTACTCCAGTGACCCGTAGTAGGGATTGGGGGGTGCCGCAAACTCAAAGCGAATATTTTTCCAAGCATGGTGAATCTCAGGCCTCTTTGCTTCTTGTAAAGTGGGGTCGCCATATCCTCCAAAGAGTAAGCTGTCGAATTGTTGTCGAATTCTAACACTTCTTATGCTTACCCCCAGCAGCGGTTTTTGATTCTTGTATTTTTCAAAATTCAAGTGATAGATACCTGTTTCGCCCGCTAAGAAAACATTATTCTTATCGAAGGGATAAACGAATTCGAAACCACTTAGAAGTCGGTTGTTGAATTCAGAGAGATAAATGATTGTCGGCATCTTGCCGTTAGAAAATTCAATTACGCCCAGATTCTTTTCATGAAAGAACCAGATGTTTCCTTGCGCGTCCTCTTTTAAATATCGAATACTTTGATTGCCAAGAAGCGTTCTAAATTCCGTAGCTATCATAAATCGATCCGTGGCGGGTTCGTATTGAAAAATACCTTGCTCCGTTGCAGCCAGTATCTTCTCTTTGACCTTAAAAACATGGTTGTTCAGTAGTGAGGGTAGTCCTTTTTTTGTATCGTACTTAACGATCAAGTCAGCCTTGTCATTTCTTTTTTCAATCCGAAAGACACCATGATAAGGATGCGAGATCCAAATATTCTGCTGCGCATCAATGGCCATGTACCGAGATGATTCTTCGAACGATGGTACAAGGGTGGCCGGCGTAAAACTATTGTTGCTGAATGTAAAGAACTGAATTCCCTTGTAGTTTCCTGCCAGTAGTTTTTCGCTTGGGTAGGTGCTACTGGTCGGTATAAAATTCCAGAAGCCCGTTTGATTGCTGAGCAGTCTTGCTTTTGTACCCTCTATGCGAAAGGCTCCTTCGTGATGACCCAACAAGATCTGGTCGTTTACCTCTTGCAATGACCAAACTTGTCCGGTGGTATTAGCAATGGGGATAAAAGTGCCTTGACTAAAGCTAAGGTCCTCTTTGTTTTGCAGAGGCGTTACATAGGCTCCGTTCGATGTGCCAATATAGAGTTGGCCAGCTCTAATGAGCATCGTATAGCCGGCACCTTTTTGTCCTGCGGGTAAGATCTGTTTAATGGCGCTGTTAAAAGCTATAAAGTCGATGCCGTTATCTAGGCCTAGCCAGATATTTTCGTCGCGATCAGAAAAAACACTAAGCACATTATTATTCTGCAGCCCTTCTTTCGACGAAAATTGTTGTATCAGATTTGCCTGATTGTCTATTATATAGACACCTGCATTGCTAGTTCCCAGTGCCATTCTGTTCTCGTCAATCTTAGTTGCCGAGTATACGCGGGCCATTTTAAGTTGAAGGGCCAGCGGGGTCGTTACAGGCACTAGTGTTTCTTTGTCTTGCCAGAATAAGCCATTTTTTTGGGTGGCTACGAGCAAACGTCCCTCTCGAACCGAAAGCAGCCCGGTAACCACGTCATTTGCTGAAAGGGGATTAAAGTTTTGCAAGGGTCGCCAGGCGTTATTCTCGAATTTCATCAAGCCCCTCTCAAGGTCTTGAGCAAACAACCGATTGTTGCACACGCCCATATAGCCCCATTCTCTGGGGGCCTTATAGACCGCAAAGGCCTTTCCTGTATACCTGAGAATTACCTGCGAGGTCCTAAACCAGATTTCATTTTGAAGACTTACAATATCCCATACATCCCCAAAAGAGCGGTAGGTTGCAGGTATCAGATGAGTGAGCGACTGGTACTGTAGACGCCCCGATGCTCCGGCCGAAAAAAAGCCCAACTCGTCTTGACCGCCCACATATATTCGTTGATCTGCGGCTATGGCCAGTGAGCGTGCAATGGTACGGTTCGGAAGAGGGTGTAGACCCCAAAATTGTCCATCGTAGCAAAGCAGTCCCTCGTTATTGGCTATATATATAATACCATGCTCGTCTTGTTGAATATCCCAGTTTTGAAGCCCGGCGGCATATGTTTTTTTGGGGTAATTAACAATATCAGGTAGCCCAATGGTGTTTTGAGCCAGTAATCCGCTAGCGTATAAAAATAGTAGAAAGAGGGGAAGCCATTGTTTCATTCTGGGTGTAATGTAAATTTTTTTTTGATGTGTTGTTTTTTTCGTTTGATGTAGTGATGATGTACAATTATATAATTGATAATCAATAAATTAAATAATTAGATGTAGTATTGAAGGGGCAAAATCCTTGAATGGGGTCCATCTTCTGTCTATCATTGTTTTGTTATTTTCTCTCTTTTTTAAATGAGTTGCTAAACCCTGCTGTATGAAAAAAAAGCAAGTTTTCTTGTGCCTGCTTGTTATGCTCCTCGGATTATTTTCTGAGGTCTCTGCACAAGGTATCACCGTTTCTGGTAAAGTTAGTCGGCAGGCCTCGGGTGAATCCCTGGCCGGTGTAAGTATTAGTGTAAAAGGCAAATCTGTCTCTACCCAAACGGATGCGTTGGGTATGTTCAAGGTGTCCGGTGTTTCTAAAGGAGACCTTCTGGTATTCAGTTATACCGGAACCAAGCCCGTAGAAATTACCGTAGGTTCAGCTACCGTGCTCACCATACAGTTAGAGGAGCTGGCCACCGCTACACTTTCAGATGTGGTTGTGCTCGGATATGGAACCCAAAAGGTGACTAAAGTATCGGGTGCTATTTCTACCGTAAAAGGGGCTGATATCGATAAACTCAGACCAGTCCGCACCGAAGAGGCTTTACAAGGTAGAGCTTCGGGTGTTAACGTTATACAAGGAGGTTCTCCCGGGTCCAAGCCTACCGTTTTGATTCGTGGTATTCCTTCTTACTCGGGTACCGATCCCATTGTGATCATTGATGGGGTGCCTCAAACCCTGACCGATCTTAACGCGATCAATGCTTCAGAGATCGAGTCGATCAACGTATTAAAAGATGCTGCAACCACTGCTATATATGGAGTAAAAGGTGGTAATGGTGTAATTGTGGTAACAACTCGTTCTGGACGCAAGAACCAGAAGACGGAGATCGCTGTCAATACCAACTACGGTATGCAAGAGGTCGCCAACACCGTAGGAGTTCTCAACGCCACTGAGTATGCCGCCATGGTCAACGAAGGCAGCACCGTAGCGGGTGGTCCCGTTATTTTTCCGAACCTGTCCACTGTCGGTGTAGGTACCAACTGGCAAGATCAGATCTTTAAGCAAGCTACTTTACAAACGCATAGTATTTCTGCCCGGGGCGGTAGTGAGAACATCACCTATTTTATGTCGGGTGGTTTTTTGAGCCAGGGTGGCATAGTTGGGGGTGATGACAAATCGCTGTTCCGTCGAGGCAACCTGACCGCCAACTTGGATATTGACCTTAGCCGCAAAGTAAAATTATTGCTCAATACCACTGCTGTTGTACTAGACGGCAAGGGAATTCAAGAGAATTCATTCAACTCTGTTATTGGTAGCGCGCTCAATTTTGATCCTACCGTTTCTGTTCTCAATACTGTTCCTAATACCGTTGGCCAATTCGGATTTAGTAATCTTATTCTCTCCGAGATATTCAACCCCGTAACCAAATTAGAGAACACGTATAATAAGAATACCGGTTCTAAGCTCTACGGCAAGTTCGAAATGCAGTATAGCCCTATTAAGCAGCTTCGTTTTACCAGCCGCTTTGGATATACAAAATACGATGGCAATGCCAAAAGCTTTACACCACTCGTATTCTATGGTCCTAACAACGTAGACAATTCTATGAATGCCGATGGCTCGGCCGTGCTGGGCAGAAACAACAGTGTGTCGCACGAGAAGATGAGCAACTTTAATTATACGTGGGAGTCTTTCGCCAATTATGATTTTAACATCGGTGATGATCATCATTTTGAAACGGTCGGTGGATTATCAGTTGCCAAAGTATCGGGCAATACCGCCGGTGCTTTTCGTCAGGATGTTCCCTTTAACTCTTGGGAGTTTGCCGACTTTACCGCTGCAGTAGGTAATAATAATGCCACTAATTCGAATGCACTCAGTGGATATTACTACCAGTATTTTCGCCGCAACCTTTCTTCGTTCCTTCGCTTTAACTACGATTATCAAGAAAAATATCTGGCCTCTTTGACTGCCCGCCGCGATGGTTCGTATGCGTTCGGTAAAGAGAACAAAAACGCCAACTTCCTTTCCGGATCTGCCGGCTGGGTCGTGAGCCGCGAAAAGTTCTTTACCGTCGATTTTATCAATTACCTGAAGCTTCGTGGTAGCTATGGTACTATTGGAAACGAGAATGTCGATCCACAGTATGTGGGTATTATAACCGGTGGACCCAGCTACGGGCCTACCGCCAATAGTAATGGGTACAACTTCTCGAATGTGTTTTATCCTGGTTCAACCGTAGGGTCTGCCGCCAATGACGCACTTCGCTGGGAAAAACAAACGCAGGCCAACGTCGGTTTTGAAATGAGCGTGTTTAATAATCGACTAAGCCTAACCGCCGACCTGTTCCAGAAAGAGGTGGATGGTTTGTTGTTTACTCCCTCGGCCTCTTTATACTTGGGTACAGTGCCAATTCCTACTGCCAATATTGGAGCAACCCGCAGTACGGGCTACGAGATTACATTGGGCTATTCTACACTGCCCGGAAAAAAATTCAGACTAAACACGACCGCTAATTTTACCGCGGCCAAGAACGAAGTGACCGCCACTAATTCAGACGGTACGGCCAAGATCTTTGGAGGCTACTACTTTAACGGACAAAACCAGAGCGTAACGGTTTTTGAAAGAGGACAAACCCCTGGTTACTTCTATGGTCACAGAGCTATTGGTATCTTTCAAAATGCTGCTGAGATCGCTGGAGCCCCCACACAAGCGGGTGCCGTTCCTGGCGATATTCGATACGCCGACATCGACGGCAATGGAATTATCAATGCCAACGATAAAACAAATATCGGTGATCCATTCCCTGATTTTACCATTGGTTGGAACTTGAACCTCGAGTATAAGAATATTGATTTTACAGCCTTTACCTATGCTTCGGTCGGAAATGATGTGTATAGTGCATGGGAAAGAAATGGTAACTATACCAACCGTAGTCGCATGACACTGGCTCGCTGGACCGGTGAGGGTACCACTAACGATCCTCGTTATCCCCGTTATAGCTTTACCGATGCCAACAGTAACATTCGCGTTTCTGATCGCTACGTACAGGATGGTTCGTTCATAAAGCTTAAGAATATTCAACTAGGATATACGGTGCCTGCGACCGCTCTCAAAAATGTATGTAAGAGCCTTAGGGTGTATTTACAAGTAAGAAATGCCATTACCCTGACCAAATTTACCGGACTCGATCCTGAGATTGCCGGAGGTATTATGGATACGGGAATCGACCGCGGGGCTTATCCCCAGGCGCGAACCTTCTCGTTTGGACTCGACATCAAACTATAAACTCGAAAAACGAACTTGTATATGAAAAAGCAATTCATTTATTTTCTAAGCCTAACGTTAGCGCTTACCGGGCTTGCCGGTTGTACTAAGTGGATCGACTATGATCCTCGCGAAGATTTTCGTATTACGGAGATGGATTACTTGCAGTCCGAATCGGACTACCGTACCATGGCCGTGAGCGTGTATACGCCTCTTCAGTGGCTTACCCATGCCCCTATGATCGGAGACATTGCTACCAACGATGCCAACAGTGGTGGTGAGAATGCTTCTGATGTACTATCGTTTCAGCAGATCGATGATTTTACACATACACCGGTCAATAGTATCCTCACAGAACTATGGCAGGCTGCCTACGAAGGCATCAATCGTGCTAACTACATGCACCAGTACAAGTCGCTCAACCCGGCTGGAAAGGCTGTAAATTTCGCGGGTAAGGATGCATTGTATGGCGAGATTTATTTTTTAAGAGCCTATTATTATTTTCATTTGGTACGCTTTTTTGGAGATGTGCCTTTATTTGTCGACCGTCGGCTCTCGTTGAGCGATTCCAGAAAACTACAACGTGCTCCCAAGGCAGACGTATATGCGCAGATCGAGCGTGATCTCAATGCAGCCATTGGGGTTCTTCCGGCCACGCAGGTCATGAAGGGCCGTATTACCAAGTACGCCGCGCAAGCGTTACTTGGAAAAGTGTTGCTTTATCAAAATAAGTTTGGCGAAGCTGCCACTACACTTGATGCTGTCATTAACTCGAATGCCTTCTCGCTGGTCAGCGATTTTGGTGCTCAATTTTTAGAGAGTGGCGAAAATGGCTCTGAATCAATTTTTGAGATACAATATTCTAATAACTCGCCCTATTACAATTGGGGCGGCAGCAATCGTGGCCAGGGTAATCTGGCGGTACAGATGTGTGGCGTACGCGGTTTAAATGGCAATGCTTCTATGCCCTATGCCAGTGGATGGAGCTTTAACTTGCCCACTACCTCTTTGGCCAATGCATTTGCGGCTGGCGATAGAAGAAAAGCGGTTACCATTTTAGAGATCGAGGCGTACAAGCAGGCTAATCCCGGTATGGGAATCACCTACCAGGTAGCCCCTTATAAGAACACCGGAATGTACAGCCAAAAGTATCATCCTCGTAAGGGCGAAACCTCTGGACAGGTCGAGCTGAACTACCTTACTAATTATCGTGCAATACGCTATGCCGATGTATTGTTAATGGCTGCTGAGGCGTTCAACCGCTCCACCACGGCCAACGACGCAAAAGCCCAGCAGTACCTTAATCAGGTTCGGGCAAGAGCCTTTGGTAACACGCAAAACAACAGTACGGCTACGGGTGCTACGCTTCGTCAGGCTATCTGGGACGAAAGACGGGTAGAGTTGGCCATGGAGGGCGATCGCTTTTTCGACTTGGTTCGCACAGGGCAAGCTGCCTCTAAGATCACTGGCTTTGTTGCTGGCAAGCACGAAGTGTTTCCTGTGCCCCAGGCCGAGATAGACATCTCTGTTTTGTCTCAAAATTCAGGTTATTAATTACCCATTCAATAAATCGAAACGTATGAAATATATCCTCACCCTCAGCATTCTGTTAGCTACACTCGCAGGATGTCAAAAAGAAAAATTCGAGGACGTCTCTTTTGCCGCCAATGGCAAGGCGCCCGATTTGTTGTCGGTGCTATTTGAGATTACACAAGACAATACAGGATTGGTTACTATTACCCCCAATGGTACAGGAGCCATCAGCTACGATGTTTTTTATGGCCATGGACCTGCAACACCCGTAAAAGTTGCAGCAGGTAAGAATACAACCCATGTTTATCCCGAGGGAGTGTATAATGTTAAGTTAGTGGGGTATTCCGTAAATGGTAAGATGACGGAGATGACTAAGCAGCTAACGGTCGCATTCAGAGCGCCGGAGAATCTGCAGGTAACGGCCACTATCGATCCGGCTAATAACTATAAGGTCAATGTATCGGCTACGGCGCTATACGAGACGAATTTTCGGGTATTCTTCGGTGCCAACCCCAATGAAACACCGGTCTCTTTTTTAGAGGGGCAAACGGTCAGTTATATCTATCCCGCTACTGGCACGTATAATATTCGTGTAGTTGCACTGAGTGGTGGAGCTGCTACCACGCAGCAGATCGTGCCTATCACCATCGTGGATCCTATCTTGTTGCCACTTACGTTCGAATCTCCCACTATCAATTATAACTGGTTCAATTTTGACGGTGGTAATGTAACCGTTATCAATAACCCTCAAGCTAACGGTATCAATACCAGCGGTAAGGTGGCTCGCATGGTCAAAAATGCGGGCCAGCCTTGGGGTGGTAGTTTTCTGACCCTTAGTTCAAATATCGATTTTAGTACCAACAAGATCTTTAGAATGAAGGTCTACTCTCCTCGCGTTGGTGCCAAAGTTTTGTTGAAAGTAGAGAATAGCGGTAACGGGGCCATCAACTTCGAAAAAGAGGTTCTTACTACGGTGGCCAACGCTTGGGAAGATATGGTCTTCGATTATCGCACCATCAATGCTTCACAGAACTATAACCGCATCGTTGTTATTTTCGACAATGGCACAATGGGGGATGGCTCTGCCAACTTTACATTCTTAATGGATGATATTCGGTTGGTCAACAGTCTTCCTCTTAGTCTTCCTCTTGATTTTGAATCTACCTCTACCAATTATAACTGGTTCGATTTTGACGGAGGCAATGCCACTGTCGTTACTAATCCTCAAAGCAATGGCATTAACACCAGTGGTCGAGTTGGACGCATGATCAAGAATGCGGGCCAGCCTTGGGGTGGAAGTTTTCTGACCCTTAATCAGCCAATGGATTTTAGTGTCAATAAAGTATTTCGGATGAAGGTGTTCTCGCCTCGCGTAGGTGCCAAGGTGTTGTTAAAGGTCGAAAACTCGGGCAATGGCGGTATTAATTTTGAAAAAGAAGTTTCTACCACTATTGCTAATGCCTGGGAAGATCTGGTTTTTGATTATAGTGGCATCAATGCTGCCAATGTCTATGACCGTGTAGTGCTGATCTTTGAGTTAGGTACACCGGGGGATGGCTCTGCCAACTTTACATTCCTGTTTGATGATATTCGTTTGACCAATACGTTTCCGATTGCTATTCCTCTTAATTTCGAGTATCCTGTTACCTATGGATGGTTTGACTTTGATGGCGGTAACGTAACTGTTATCAATAATCCACAGTCAGGAGGCATTAATACTAGTGCCAAAGTGGCCAGGATGATCAAGAATCCAGGACAACCCTGGGGAGGAAGCTTCCTAACGCTTTCTCAACCCATCAATTTTGCCATCTCTCGTACGTTTAAAATGAAAGTATTTTCTCCCCGCGTAGGCGCTCGGGTATTGCTTAAAGTAGAAAATTCGGCAAACTCCGCGCAAAATTTCGAGTACGGGGCAACTACTACCGTTGCGGGTGGCTGGGAAGAGCTCACCTTCGACTATGGAGCTATCAATACCGCTAATGTCTATGATCGGGTGGTGGTCATTTTTGAGTTGGGTACCCCCGGTGACGGTTCGGCTAATTTTACTTTCCTTTTCGATGACCTCAGACTTCATTAATCTACTAAATAAATGAGCTATGCTTACCATCAATAAAATAATCACTTCCGCCACACTCTTATTTGCGTTGTCGGCTTGCGAAAAGCAGTCCTATTCTTTCGGAGAACTTAAGGCTCCGACAGCGCTTACACTCACTACTGCGGTAGCGGGTGTGGATGCGTCCAATCCCAACGGAAATGGAACCGGTAATGTGCTGATCACGGCCAGTGCCACAGGGGCCCTTACCTATGTAATAGATTTTGGAGACGGTCAGCAGCGGGTGGTTCCTACAGGGTCACTTACTTATAAATATGGTAATCCTGGAACTGCCGATTATACCATTACCATCAATGCCATTGGTACCGGAGGCAGCATATCGACGATCAGCAAGCGTATTAGAGTTTTTGTAGCTTTTCAGATCCCGGCCACTATATTGGATGCATTGACCGGAACCTCTTCTCGTATTTGGGTGACCGACAAGGATGCCCCTGGTCATTTTGGAGTCGGCCCTAATGACGCGTTTTCGCCCATCTGGTATTCTGCCGGTCCCAATACCCGTGAGGCCTGCGCTTATGACGATGAGATCACCTTTAGCAGAGACGCCGCCAACAGGGTATCGATGCGTGTAGACAATAAAGGAGCCTCCTTCTCTATTGGTGCTTCTAGTGCATTCTATGGATTTAGCGGAGCGGACAACTGTTTTTCTATAAATGCTGGCGGACTTAAGTCACTCATTTTTCAGGATGCCACCTCTACCTCCACTCCGGCCCAATCGACCCGTATTCAATTTACCGTACCGGGCAACGGGATCATTAATTTTGGAACCGGTGGAACCGTTTATGAGATCTTGGAGATGACCGCTACCACTATGCATATCCGCAATATTGGATCAGATGGAAACTCTTGGTATCAAAAGCTAAAAGTGAAGCCATAACACAGTATGCGTTTTGTGCCCTGGGTATTGTGGGGAAGTCTCTTGCTGTTGGCATGTAGCGACAAAAAGCCGCCTCCCAATAATACCGCTCCAACCAATCTTGCACTTACCGCGCAGGTAAGCAGCGATAATAGCGGTACTGTTAGCTTTACGGCTACAGCGACCAATGCGGTCAGCTACGATTTTGATTTTGGCAATGGTATTTTTTCGAGCTCGGTGTCCGGCTCTGTTACCTATCGATATCCTGCCTCCGGCACCTATGTAGTGAATGTAATTGCCAAAAGCGCAGCAGGGCTCACCGCTTCTGCATCTACGACCATTACCGTAACGGTAGCCCAGTCTCTTATTTGGTCCGATGAGTTTACTACGCCTGGTGCACCCGATCCTGCCAAATGGGGATACGACCTTGGTGCAGGAGGTTGGGGAAACAATGAATTGCAGTATTACACCAATCGGCTGGATAATGCGGTAGTATCGGGTGGTACGCTTAAGATTATTGCCAAGCGTGAAAACTTTAGTGGCAGCACCTTTACGTCTGCCCGTTTATTATCTCGCACAAAATTTTCTTTTAAATATGGCAAGATCGAGATACTAGCCAAGTTGCCTACAGGAGTGGGTACCTGGCCTGCTACCTGGATGCTGGGCGATAATTTTTTGACCGCCGGGTGGCCCGCTTGCGGTGAGATCGATATTATGGAGCACCGCGGCAATGATCTCAACCGTATTCACGGCACCATTCACTATACGGGTAATTCCGGCGGTAATGGTATTGGGGGTACCACCTTGATTCAAAATGCGACTACCGAATTTCATAAATACGCTTGTGAGTGGACGGCTCAATACATTCGTTTTTTAGTGGATGATCGTATCTATTTTACTACTACGAACAGCGCCAATCTTCCATTTAACCAATCTTTTTTTCTGTTACTAAACGTAGCCATGGGAGGAAACTTTGGGGGATCGGTAGATCCGGCCTTTTCGTCGGGAGTTATGGAAATCGATTATGTGCGTGTTTACCAGTAAACCAATGTTATGCGAGTAAGCGGCCTTTATTTTCTATATACGATCTTTTTTTTGCTGCTGGGCAGCGACACGCGGCTTATTGCACAGACCTCTAGCTATAATAAGCTGGTTTGGTTCGATGAATTCAATTATACGGGTCTTCCTGATTCTGCTAAATGGGACTACGATAAAGCCCGAGGTTGCCCGGAACTCTGTGGCTGGGGAAATAATGAATGGCAGTACTATACCTGGCATCGTAAAGAAAACGCCCGGGTAGAGGGAGGGCAACTGATTATCGAAGCAAGAAAGGAGTCTTTTGGGGATGCAAATTTTACATCAGCCAGATTAGTGTCACGTAATAAGGGTGACTGGAAGTATGGTCGTATCGAGGTCAGGGCACAACTTCCGGATGGAATGGGGCTCTGGCCGGCCATCTGGATGTTACCAACCGAAAAGAAGTATGGTATATGGCCAAAGAGCGGCGAGATCGATATTGCCGAGACCGTTGGCTACACGCCCGATTCGGTGTACCAGACCATTCATACCGGCTCTTACAACGGCATGCTGGGAACACAGAAAGCTTCCTTAATTCCCGTCCCCAAATTGTATAGCTCGTTTCATACCTACTCCATTGAGTGGACAGCGGATTATATTCTCTTTATGATAGACGGGGTCGGTCATCAGTTATTCAAGCGCACCCCACAAGACAGCGATAAGTGGCCCTTCGATCAACTCTTTCATTTAGTACTCAATGTTGCCGTTGGTGGCGATTTTGGAGGAAAAAAGGGGGTTGATGAAAAGGTTTTTCCGCGCCAGCTAAAAGTTGACTATGTAAGAGTCTATCAATAAATACTCAATAATTTATTTTTCATGTTTCTTTTTCAGCGCATCGTATTGTTTCTCTTTTTGTACTTGTCGGGTGCTCAGTACCTATTTGCACAGTGGCCTTTATCGGATTCTACCGAACGAGCCATCGATCGTCTCTTGGCTGCCATGACGCTCGAAGAGAAGATTGGACAAATGAATCAATACAATGGTTTCTGGGATGTTACCGGTCCTGCCCCCAAGGCGGGTGCTGATAAATTCAAGTACGATCATTTTAAGCAAGGGTTGGTGGGGTCGGTGCTCAATGTGCGGGGTGTAACACAGGTTCGCGCCTTGCAAGAACTTGTCGTGAAGCAATCCAGATTGGGTATTCCACTCTTGTTCGGATTCGATGCCGTTCATGGTTACAATACTGTTCTTCCTATTCCACTTGCCGAGGCTGCCAGTTGGGATTTGCCAGCAATAGAACGCTCTGCACGTGTTAGCGCAACAGAAGCCGCTGCCTCTGGAATCAACTGGACGTTTGCTCCCATGGTCGATATTTCTCGCGATGCCCGCTGGGGCCGGGTTATGGAGGGAGCCGGAGAGGATCCTTTTTTAGGCGCTAAGATCGCAGTGGCACGAGTAAAGGGGTTTCAGGGAAACGACTTTTCGTCTCCTTTCAACATCTTGGCTACGGCCAAGCATTTTGCCGGGTATGGTTTTGCAGAGGGCGGCCGCGATTACAATACGGTCGATGTAAACGCCCTTACACTACACAATACCATTTTGCCGCCCTTTTATGCTGCTGTTAATGGGGGAGTGGCTTCGGTCATGAACTCGTTCAATATATTTAATGGTGTTCCCGCCACGGCTAGTCATTTCTTGGTGCAAGATATTCTTAAGAGAAACTGGAAGTTTAAGGGCGTTGTGGTGTCCGATTGGGGATCGGGCATAGAGATGATCGATCATGGATTTGCTGAGAATCTTAGCCAGGTCGCATCGTTAGCGGCCAATGCCGGTTCGGACGTAGACATGGAAAGCTATGCCTATGTAAATCATTTAAGCGAAGAGGTGCGTAAAGGAAATGTATCTATTGCAACGATCGATCAATCTGTGCGTCGGGTGTTACGGTTAAAGTTTATGCTTGGACTTTTTAAGGATCCCTATAAATATTGCGATAGCACTCGCGAGCGCGTGTATTCCATGCATCCTGAGCACTCCCAAGTAGCCAGAGATATGGCTAAACGCTCCATGGTCTTATTAAAAAATGAAAAGCAATTATTACCACTTGTTGAAAAAGGGAAAAAGATAGCCGTGATAGGAGCCCTGGCGGCCGATAAGAATAGTCCGCTCGGCAATTGGCGCTTGGCCGCGAAAGACAGCAGCGCCGTTTCGCTTCTCGAAGGATTCGATGCAGCGAGTATTTCGTATCAATATGCTCCCGGTGTAAAACTGGTAGCGGGCGATCCCGTTCATTTTGTACAAGAATTGGCAATTAATACTACTGATACCAGCGGAATGGCGTATGCTATTTCTATTGCAAGGACCGCCGATATTGTGGTCATGATGTTGGGCGAACACGGGCTACAATCTGGAGAAGGCAGAAGCCGCGCGCAACTCAACCTGCCCGGACTCCAGCAGCAAGTGCTCGAGGCCGTATATGCGGTTAATCCCAATGTTGTCTTAGTCCTTACGACTGGGCGCCCACTCGCCATTACCTGGGCTGCCGAACATATTCCTGCCATATTATTGGCCTGGCAACCTGGTTCGCAAAGCGGACACGCCATTACAGATGTACTACTTGGCAAGTATAATCCATCTGGCAAGCTTCCCATGACCTTTCCTCGTAGTGACAGCCAATTGCCTATTTATTATAATCATTTCTCTACGGGGCGGCCCGGGCCTAAAAAAGAAGTTTTTTGGTCTCATTATATAGACGAATCGCATGCACCTCTATATGAGTTCGGCTTCGGAAAAAGCTATACCCACTTTAGTTATTCCGATCTTCAACTTGCTTCTCGTGGCGATACAGTTGTCGTACAAGTTAATCTCACCAACACCGGGTCGGTTGTTGGCGAGGAGGTCGCACAGCTCTACATCCATGACCGTTTTTCTTCTATCGTCCGCCCCATTCGGGAGTTAAAAGGGTTTAAAAAAGTACAACTAGCGCCAGGTGTAAGCACCACTATTACCTTTGAGCTCCCCGTTTCCTTATTGGGCTATTACAACGAAACGGGTACGCTACTGCTCGAACCCGGCTGGTTCGATTTTTACGTTGGG
The DNA here is from genome assembly GCA_016872155.1 of Sphingomonadales bacterium. GTDB lineage: Bacteria > Bacteroidota > Bacteroidia > Chitinophagales > Chitinophagaceae > JJ008. The sequence goes on along the minus strand of VHBB01000001.1, from coordinate 3,682 downwards.
GGCAGTTCTGCTGCTACGTTATCGACCAGTTTTCTTTATTCGAAGAAATAGAGCTTATTGGGGTTGGCGCTGACGAAACCAGGAGAAATTTTTCTTCGCGCGGGGGCAAAAATCGATCATAAGTTAAACCAATACGTCGCTTTTAAAACGACAGCACTCCCTTTAGATCTAAGTAGATCAGCAAAATAATTGTCGGTGTATACAATAAAAAGATCAGAAGCCGGAGCGAATCGCCATTGAAAGCGAACGTTCATATTGATGTTGTTGATCTGGTTATTGTATTGAAGAAGCGCAGAAAAAAATAACGACCGGGTAAAAGTGAGATCGACCTTTGGCCCAAACAAGATCAAATCCCGGCTTGCATAGGGTTGTGGAAATCGCAATCGGTTATACGAAAATACAGAGGATAGGCTGCCATAGGGTTGAACCCGATAATTTATCTCTGCGTCCAGATTCACTCTTGTTCCATTAAAGTACTGGCCTACTCTGGAATTGAGTCTGGCCGAGAGCTTTTTCCGTTGATCGGTAATAAAGTTGCAGATAAAGGATGTATAATTATACGAGCTGTTTTCTTTTAACTTTTCTCCTCCCGAGTTGGTCGGGTCAAAGTCACTGGTAAGTTTAGTGTAATCATTTCTAATGCGCAGTAAAAGCGTAGCATAATTTTTATACTGAAGGTTAAAGATAATATTCACATCATAGTCTGTAACCCCCCTGGCCGGAAACACGGTCAGATCATAGTCGAACATGGGGCCCCATCTATTGATGCGCCCTTTTTTTGGATAGAATTTCGGCTGTACCTGACCCGCCAATCTGTAAAGACCCGCTCTTCGTAGAAAGCCTACTTCGGGGTTGAAATTCTCTCCTATATAATAAGCGGTCTGCCTGGCATCAAAAAAACGCTTATTAAAAAATAGGGTGGTTCCCAAAACGGCATTATCGCTGGTTTTGACAGGATCGAACGATTTCATAAAAAAGAACTTGCCATTCCAAACGTTGCTCCTCGAGGCAAGATTATAGTCTAACCCCGCTACTCTGTTAAAGTCCTTTATTCCGATCCCGTCCTTATTGGTAAAAATAAAACTTAGGTTCGACCGGCCGAATACCCGTTGTTGCAGACTCAGAACAGAATAATTGTAGGCCGGTTCATTTATTTCCGGGATGGCCGCAGACTTCATCTCGAGCAAACCAATTCTTAGGTTGTCATTTATCTTTCCGCTGAGCCTGAAACCGGCGTCAATCTTATTTTGAATGTTTTGTCCGGTACTTGCGTCTCTTGTTACGCCAATTCTCCTCGAAAAGAAAGGACGCAGACCGTCCATACCAAAATTGGCAAAGAGGTCTGCATTTTCTAAATAGAATTGCCTTTTCTCCGGAAATAAGATCTCAAATCTGTCCAGGTTGGTCACCTGGTTGTCTACCTCCACTTGCGAAAAGTCGGGGTTAACGGTAAGGTCAAGATTTAGTGAGGAGCCGATCCCGATTTTGGCATCCCCTCCAAACATAATCGTAGAAGATGCCGTAAAGCCGTTCGTTCCTCCTGGCTTTGGTTTTATGAAACTGCCGGGAGAGACGTAAGGAATAAGCGACATGTTTAATCCCTTTTTTTCTATCGGGGTTTCAAAAACAATGGGTTTTGAGTAGGCGAGTGAGATGGGAGAGAACTGGTTGGGTATTCTAGACCAGCTAGAACGTTCTGCGTTGTAGCTGTCTAACTTATAAAAATTGATCAGCCATTTGTTGGTACCCTTTCTATAGCGGATCGTATTTAATGGAATGGCCATTTCGGTAGCCCAATAATCTTCTTCGATCTTGGCCTCACTATACCATTTATTATCCCACGATAAACTAAGGTCTTCACCTACGAGTCCGCCGTTTACAACTAGCCCCTCTCGTTGTACGCCATAGGGGTTGATGCCGAACGAAAAGGCATTCATCCGATCCATAAACGGGTCAATGCTGACAACAAAGGCATCAAAAGCTTCGCCTCGAAAATCCCTTTTCAACGAGGGCGTGGTAAATGGTTGGTCTTTTATGCTCTTGTAGATCTTTGCAGCGACATATAAAAATCTTTCATCGTAGGCCACCCTAATTTCTTGCATCGCCTTACTAAGAAGGGTATCGGTCGGAAAGTTCTGGACAAAGTAGATGGTCTTCTGGGCCTCTTTCCAGGTTTGTTCAATAATAAGGCCATCGATCTTTATAGGATCGATCGTTTTTTTGGCACGATAGCCGGTATCCAATCTATCCTTTATCTCGTTGAAAGATGTTTGTTGTGCAATGGCAGCAACGGCTGTAGCCAGCCAAAAGAAGAAAAGCAAAATAAGTCTGTTCATGCTGGGCTACAAATGTAATGTAGTCCCGCCCAGAATCGAACTGGGATCAAAAGTTTAGGAAACTTCTATTCTATCCATTGAACTACGGGACCGGGCGAACCCAGTTACACTGTTTCGCGCAAGAAGAAAAAAGAGCATCGTAGGCAAAAGAACTGCCCTTGAAGGAGGCAAATATACAACATCAAAAGCCCCTGTTTTCGTAAATTAGGCGTTCAAACAAATGCTCACTTGACAGAACAAGAACTCATAGCCGGTTTAAAGAGAGGGGATGAGTCTAGTTTTAAGTACCTCGTGAGCACCTACCAAGACCTTGTCTATAACACGGCCTATGGATTGTTGCAGCAAGCGCAGGATGCAGAAGATGTGGCCCAAGAAGTTTTTTTACAAGTATTCCGTTCCATCCATAGCTTTAAATCAGAGGCCAAGCTCTCTACCTGGCTATACCGTATTACGACCAGCCGGGCACTCGACCTGATCCGATCCAAAAAGAGCAAGAAGCGCTTTGGCATTATCCAGCGCTTGTGGGCTAGCGACGAAGAGGTGGCACTCGACATTCCCGATACCCATCACCCCGGGGTTGCCCTCGAACAAAAGGAGGATGCAGGAAAACTCTGGCGTGCAATTGCAAAGCTTCCTGAAAACCAGCGTGTTGCTTTTTCGTTACATAAGCTGGAGGGTCTTTCTTACCAAGCGATCAGTGAGATCATGGGCAATAGTTTACCGGCCGTGGAGTCCCTGATGCACCGGGCCCGGCTTAATTTAAAAAAGATATTGGAAAAAGAGATTTCACCTTAAAAATCCGAAAGTTTTACCCCCTTAATTCGTCAAAACAATCTCGCATGCAAACCCCACCGTCAGACCGTATTGAACGGATCTTAACCAGCCTCGACAAGGTACAACGCGTACCTGCGCCTCCTTATTTTTATACGAGGCTTCTTGCTCGTTTAGACTCTTCAAAGGCCTCGGAGCAAGGGCTGATGCTGTGGCTGCGCCCGATTCCGGTGGTGAGTCTATTGATCGTATTGCTGCTGCTTAATTTTTGGTTGATCAATACACCGATGGCAACATCTTCTGCTGCGGGTACTACCGTCAAATCCGAATCGGAAGACGAATTGCACATTCTTGCCTTCGAAGAGCGTTCGGCCGAACATTCGGTTACCGAATACGAAATGGCAAACGACCCCTTTCAAAAATAAACCCCATCGTTATGCAAAAACTTTCTCCTCGTCTGCTCTCGGTTGCGGTAATTGTATTGCTGCTCATCAATTCGGGGTTGGTGATCTTTTTGGTTGTAGAAAGAAACCGCTTTCAAACCGGTCGCAACGCCACGGGTCGCGAAGATGCTT